>NZ_JARBDA010000001.1:0-1135135 GCF_036577645.1 Paenibacillus sp. GYB006
ATGCTGCTATAGCATACGCTCTTTTATACTTAGCTAGTGTTATATCTGTCTGTACAGTAGTAATTCTAAGAAAAATTACTCAATTAAAAAAATGAACTACTCATTTGAACTAACGAAAAAACGATAGATCAATAAACAAGAAGAGATAGCAGAATAGTTAAAGAAGAAAAAAATTCACAATAAAAATTCTAGTTATAAATGTTAGTTTAGTTTGACAATTCGTTTTTTATCGATTTATAATGTAGACATGGACAAGTTAACTATCTTTAAATCACTTTCAAATGAGGCCAGGTTACAAATTTTAGAATGGCTTAAAGACCCTTTTACTCATTTCAAACTACAAGATGGTATTGATTTAGCAGAAGTTGGGGTATGCGTTAGTCAAATAACAGAGAAGTTAAATATGACTCAATCTACTGCTTCCCAATACCTATCTACATTGCAAAAAGCTGGTTTAATTAAGGCGACGCGAATAGGCAAATGGACTTATTACAAAAGGGATGAGGAAGCCATAAAAAATTTAGGTGAATTCATTCAAACAGAACTTTAACAACAGCCAAAATTCAGTAAGAGTTTGGCTGTTGTTACACCTATCGTATCGATAATTAGTAATATGTCGATATTTTTTTAACTAAAACATATCGTTAATTCTTAATTTGTAGATTTGAAAAGCACTTAAAGATAATATGTCCTTTGTTACAAACTAAAATTATATTTAAGCGAGGTTTTAATTCATGAAAGCGTGGCAAAAGCAAGGTATTGGATTAGAAAATTTAAAATTAGTTGAAGTGAAAAAACCAACACCAGGTCCAAAACAAATTTTAATTAAAGTAAAGGCGGTATCACTGAACTTTCGTGATAAATCGATCATGGACGGCGATTATTTACCAGATTTAATGAGCAAGCCTTTCATCCCCGTATCGGATGCAGTAGGTGTTGTGGTAGGTATAGGTTCAGAAGTAACACAGTTTAAAGAGGGTGACCGTGTTGTTTCACATCTTTATACAAAATGGGTTGATGGGGCACCAAGCGAAGACTATGCTCCAACAGCAGTAGGTGGACCGAATGATGGTGGCCTAGCCGAATATATGCTGTTAGATGAATATGCCGCAGTATTAGCGCCAGCTAATTTAACAGATGAAGAAGCTTCAACATTGCCAATAGCAGCATTAACAGTGTGGTTTTCTTTAGTAGAATACGGCAAAATCAAAGCCGGTGATACAGTACTTGTTTTAGGTACAGGGGGTGTTTCCGTTTATGCGATTCAAATCGCCTCTGCATTAGGCGCACGAGTAATTGTGACAACAAGCAGTGATGCTAAAGGTGAACGAGTAAAAGAGTTAGGCGCAAAAAATGTCATCAACTATGTGAAGACACCAGATTGGGAACAAGAGGTGCTAAAACTGACAGATGGCAGAGGGGCTCAACATATTTTGGAGGTTGTCGGTGGAGATAGTATTAACCGTTCAATTGAGGCACTTGCACTCCAAGGACATATTTATATTATTGGATTTCTGAAAAGCATGATGGCGGAAGTGAATTTATTTGAATTATTAGCAAAACAAGCGCAGATCCATGGCATCTATGTCGGTCACCGCAAAGCTTTCGATGACATGAACAAAGCCTTTAATGAACTAAATATTCGTCCAGTTATTGATACAGTGTACTCATTTGATGAGGCTATTCAAGCCTACGAGCATTTGGGTCGTGGAGCTTTTGGTAAAATAGTAATCAAAGTATCCGAATAAGTAAATGGACCTTTTTATCTGACTGTTAGGGATAATGGGGCTATCTTGAAGTCATTAAATATGACTAAGGGGTAGCCCTTCTTCTGATTTTCAATAGCCTTGAATCTTAATCATTTCAACTAAAAGGTACTTTCTATCCAAAGAAAAAAGAAAAATTAAGAGATATTTGAGGCACTAATTTGTGTGCCAGAAGAATCTATAAGTTGGTACTATGGAAAGATAAGGATTAATCTAACGGAAAAACGTTAGTTCAATAATGGAGTATATATTTTTAAAACCGATTTACGATTTCTGTAGCCAAGAAAGCAAGAAAGTAGGAGGTTTAATTTATGAGAGCTCCTCTGAAGTGGATAAGAGCCCTACTAAACCTTAGGGACAATCCGTTTAATATCTTATATTGGCTACTGCTGATAGCTTTTGTATATGTTTTGGTAGGTTTTTTGGGAATGAACTGGTCATAAATCTTCCTTTAATTGAACGTATGAAGCTAACGTAGAAACGTTAGTTCAAGAAAAAAAGCAACCGATCATAAGACCGGTTGCTTTTCCTTTATCACAAATGATGGAATAATTTTTATATAGAATAACTCCATAACTAATTCCACTATAGTTTGGGTTACTATAACCGCAGCAGTTATTACGGCGTACTCGTTGGGTAATGATAAAGCCAATGGTAAGACTACCAAAGAATTTCTTGTACTTGAACTGAACACAACAGCTCGGCTTGCACCAACATCTAGTTTAAATAGTTTCGTTACCATCTTTGAAAAAATAGGCATAAAGATATGAAACAAGAGATAAATTGGTACTACTGCTAAGATCAATTGAAAGTCACTAACCACGTTTTCTATCTGAGAAGCAACTACTACCAGCAGTACTAAAGCCATGAAAGGCACCGGAAGCCATGTAGTGAACTGAAGAACACCTTTTCCTTTCAATCCTCGTTTAGCCCATACTTGAGTTAATATTGCAAGTAGGAGTGGAAGTGCAATTAGAAACAAGAATGCTTCTAGGAAAGGTTCAACCTTTACGATCTGTGCTGTATCTTCACCCATAAACAACCATAGATAAAATGGAAGTAATATCATTTGTAACACAAAAAGTATCGGTGTAGCTGCAAGCATAAGTTTTTCATTTCCACGTCCAAGCTTAGTAAATACAATCACGTAATCAATACAAGGAGTCAATAAAACTAAGTGAATTCCTAGAAGTACATAAGGTGATTGAGGGAATATCATAGTTAAAATCCATACAATGATCGGAACGACAATAAAGTTTGACACCAATAATCCTATTATGAATTTAACATTTGACAATGATTTTTTTAATTCAAGAAAAGGAATTTGTGCAAACATAGTGTATAACAGTATAGCAATGAATGGAGAAATCGCAACTTCAAGTGAAGAACCAAATTGAGGAAGATAGACCCCTGTTAGTCCACCTACAATTAACGTTACAGCGTATATCCATATCTGTTTGTTCTCTAAATTTTCTCTTGTAATCAAAATGGTGCTCCCCTTTTTTTAAGGTAAATTGTAGCATACAAAGAAAGATAAACGAATGAATTACTCAAAACCTTGGTTTCGTAACATTCAGTTCAAAATCTTGTTCACCTTGATCAAGGATAGCAAAAACTGATCTATTTTTTATTGAATTACCGGAAAATAATAGTTTTAAAAAAATCAGCCGCTAACAATCGGCTGATTTTTGGCAGGTTAATACTTTAATTACAAAAAAACAACTCTTTCAAATGTTTGAACTGAACCCCGAATGGTAGACACTTTTAAAAAAAGTGGACTCGATTCGGGGTTTTTCTATTCTCTTTCTAGAAAAGTCCCGTTATACTAACATTACAATTTTAGAACGGAGTATTTTTTATGAGTAAGATTATCTTTAATGAACATCAACAGAGACAACTAGAAGCCAATCCAAACGTTGAAATCGTGACCGACCGCACGATTCAATATACCCCTGACTTCAAACTACAGGCGGTTAAACAAAACCAATCTGGTAAAGGACCCGTAGAAATCTTCACAGAAGCTGGCTTCGATTTGAAGGTGATTGGTATAAAGAAAGCACAAAGCGCCTTAGCTCGTTGGCGTAGAACCTTCCATACCTATGGAGAAAATGGTTTTTTAGAGGAACGCCGAGGAAAAGCGAGTAAGGGACGCCCTAAGAAAGAAAATGCCTCTGCTGAGAAGAAATTAGCTCAAGCGGAAGCACGAATTCGTCTGTTAGAGGCAGAATTGACCCTACTAAAAAAGCTAGACGAGTTGGAAAGGCAGGCGAAGAAGAATCGTCGTTAACAGCCCGAGAGAAATACCAAGTCATCAATGAGACGATTCGGCTGTATCAATTGAAGAATATGGTCCGTTACTTATGTGAAGTAGCTAAAGTGAGTCCGAGCGGCTATTATAAATGGCTTCGAAGTAGCGGAAAACAAGCCCTCCGTGAGGAATCTGATTATCAGGATTACGTCTTTCTAAAAGAGATTTATGATCAGTTCAACGGAAAAATCGGCTATCGTGGTTTGTATATGGAAGTCGCCGAAAAAGCTGGTCAGCCTATGAATCACAAGAAAATCTTGCGTTTAATGCGCAAGTTTCACTTCTTCGCGAAAGTACGAAGAGCGAACCCTTACCGAACATTGACCAAAGCCACGGAAGCTCACCGTCAGGTACCAAACCATTTGAACCGTCAGTTTAATCAGAAGGAACCTGGGAAAGTCTTCTTGACGGACATCACCTAC
Source organism: Paenibacillus sp. GYB006 (assembly GCF_036577645.1). NCBI lineage: Bacteria > Bacillati > Bacillota > Bacilli > Caryophanales > Paenibacillaceae > Paenibacillus > Paenibacillus sp. GYB006. Next base: position 4,497 of record NZ_JARBDA010000001.1, read on the forward strand.
CTACAAATTGGTGGTGGCAAAACGGCTTATTTATCTTGTGTGAAAGATGTGGCGACACGAGAAATTGTCGCTTATGAACTCTCAGCGAGTTTACGAATGGAGATTGTCTATCGAACATTAAGGAAGTTAGAAGATTTTACTCGGAATCGATTGCATCCAGAAGCGATGATTCATTCCGATCAAGGATTTCACTACACCCATCCAGAGTACCAGTCTCAAGTGAAGAGAATGGGATTCCTACAATCCATGTCACGAAAAGGGAACTGCTTAGATAACGCACCAATGGAATCTTTCTTTGGACATATGAAAGACGAAGTTCCTTATAAACAGGCAACCAATATAGGAGAATTAAAACAAATGATTGATGATTACATGGATCACTATAACAACACAAGAAAGCAATGGACATTAAAAAGGATGACTCCGGCAGCATACCGAAGTCATCTCATTGCCGCTTAAATACGAACGTATCCTTTTTTTAAAACTGTCTACTTTATAGGGTTCAGTTCAGTTCTTTGTCTACTTATCTTCTTTTTTCACTTTTAAAAGTCTTAAACTGTTTAGAGTCACGATCAAAGTTGCTCCCATATCCGCAAGAATTGCAAGCCATAGAGTTAGCCATCCAGGTACAATAAGCACTAATGCTAACAACTTAATTCCTAAGGAAAACGCTACGTTTTGTTTGATAATCGCAAGAGTTTTCTTGCTTAAACGAATTGTGTAGGGGAGTTTTCTCAAGTCGTCAGCCATTAATGCAATATCGGCTGTCTCAAGTGCAGTATCCGTACCTGCGCCGCCCATGGCAATACCTACAGTAGAAGCGGCAAGTGCAGGTGCATCATTTACTCCGTCACCAACCATTGCTACGTGTGAATAGCTTTCCCGAAGTTTCTTAATGTAATTTAGCTTGTCTTGGGGTAACAACTCTGCTTTGACTTCGGCTACGCCCAACTGGCTTCCAATTGCATTAGCCGTTGCTTGGTTATCTCCAGTAAGCATAACTGTCTTTTTAACCCCGATAGAATGCAGTTCTTCAATAACCGATTTACTGGAATCGCGTACCGCGTCGGCCACTGCAATCAAGGCAATTACTTCTTGTTGTGTGCCTAGTACCATAACAGTTTTCCCTTGAGTCTGCAGCGTGCTGATTCGCTCGCGTTTCGTATCTATAGATTTAGAGTGTAGTTCCTCAAATAGTTTAGGACTTCCAATAAAGTATAGCTGGCCACCAATGGAAGCTTTTACACCCTTACCTGTAATGGATTGAAAGTCATCAACTGAGTGCGATAGGTCAGCACCTAATTTTTCCGCTTTCCGAACAATTGCAGATGCAAGCGGATGTTGTGAACCTTTTTCAATCAAAGCAGCAATCGAAAGTACTTCACTTTCATTCTGCCCGTTAAATACGGCGATATCTGTTACTTCTGGAAACCCTTTTGTTAAGGTGCCAGTTTTGTCAAAAGCTACAGCTGAAATGCGTCCGGCTTCTTCCAGATGAATACCACCTTTGATCAGAACACCATTCTTTGCAGCGTTGCCGATTGCGGTGACAATTGAAATAGGAGTAGAAATAACCAAAGCACAAGGACATCCTACTACAAGAAGCGATAAACCACGATATATCCAATCTCCCCAGTCAGCACCAAAGAGTGGTGGGACGATGGCGATACCGATGGCGAGCACCATTATTGCAGGTGTGTAATACTTAGCGAAACGGTCCACAAACGCTTGTGAAGGAGCTCGTTCGGCTTGTGCTTCTTCTACAAGGTGAATAATCTTAGAAATAGTAGTATCTTCAACTCGTTTGGTAACTCTGATTTCAAGTAAGCCTTCTTCATTTAGGGTACCTGCAAATACTTCATCATCGATAGTTTTTGTAACAGGAACCGATTCGCCCGTGATTGCCGCTTGATTCAGCGTCGAAGTACCTTTAATGACAATGCCATCCATAGCCAGTTTTTGTCCTGGCTTAACGATCATTACATCTCCAACCTGAATATCATCAACATTCACCATTTTTTCAGAAGAACCACGTCGAATTAAAGCTTCTTTAGGCGCAATGTTCATAAGGGATCGAATAGATTGACGTGCTTTTTGCATCGAGTAGCGTTCTAGAGTCTCGCTTATTGCAAAGAGGACTACAACGACTGCACCTTCGCCCCATTCACCGATAGCAGCAGCCCCAATTATAGCTACTGTCATGAGTGTGTTCATGTCAAACTGCAAACGAAATAGATTCTTAATCCCCTTTTTGAATAAATTATAACCGCCAATAATAATTGCCGCGCTAAATGTTAAAGCAGGAATTAACTCCTCTTCTCCATAGCGAGAAGCGAGAAAATAGCCAGCAGCCATAAACAAAATAGAAAGAATTAAGTTCCAGTTTTCTTTCCAAAAAGGTTCCTTTTTTTCAATAATTCTTTGTCTTTCAGGAGAAATTTTTAAGTTTTCAAATGAACCAGCCTTTTCTAACTCTTCCACGGTGGCATTTCCATAAACGGTTATTTTGGCTGCACCAAAGTTTACCTTTGCATCTGATACGCCAGGAAGATTTTTTACATTATTCTCAAACATACCTGCACAATTTGTACAAGTAAAACCCTGTACACGGTAAACTTGTTTTTCATTGATTTTTTCCTCATGTTGTTGCATGACTCATCAACTCCTTGTATGCATTGAGGCTAATTGAACTAGTTGACGTACATGATCATCTTCTAATGAATAGAAAACTAACTTTCCTTCTTTTCGGTATTTTGCTAAACCAAGTTGCTTTAGTATTCGCAGATGATGCGATGCAGTAGCCAATGAGGACCCAGTAATATTTGCCACGTCACATACGCAAAGTTCTTCTTCACATAAAGAAAATACAATCTTCAATCGTGTTTCATCTGCGAGAGCCTTAAACATTTTTGACATTATCTGAATGTTTTGTTGTTGTAGAGCATGTTGTACTTTACGTACTCTTGTTTCGTCATAACAATAAATCTCACAGCTATCTTTCATGGTACCCCTCCATTAATCAAATGATTGTTTGATTATTATGAGCTTATCATATTATGATTATTCAATCAAACGATCATTTGATTGTTAGAAAATAGTTAAGGGAGGATAACAAAATGTACGATGTATTAGTAATAGGTGCTGGTCAAGCTGGTTTGGCTACTGGTTATTATCTCAAACAGGCCGGTTTAAGATTTTTGATTGTGGAAGCAGCAAACTCAATTGGGGATTCATGGCGACATCGTTACGACTCTCTACACCTTTTTACACCCAGGATATATGATGAATTGCCAGGAATGGAAATGGAAGGAGAGAGGAACGGGCTACCTAGTAAAGATGAGATAGCGGATTATCTTGAGTCTTACGCGAATAACATCGATCTCCCGATCAAATTAAAATGTCCTGCCAAGCGACTTTGGAAAGAAGGGGAAATTTTTAAAATAGAAACATCGGAAGGTACTATTGAGGCACATAACATTATTGTTTCAACTGGTCCTTTCCAGGTTCCAAATATCCCGAAATTTTCTAAACTAATATCAAGAAATGTTACACAGTTGCACTCTTCTGAATATCTTAATCCAAGCCAATTAAGAGAAGGAAACACACTAGTTGTCGGTGGTGGAAACTCTGGTACACAAATAGCAACAGAGATAGCTCAGGATCAAAAGGAAACTAGACCCGTTTACATATCGGTAGCTCGTAATATCTCATTCAAGCCCTTGTATATCTTGAATCAAAGTATTTTTTGGTATTTTGAAACACTAGGGTTTCTTCGCGCAAGCACGCAAGGTCCATTTGGAAGATGGCTGAAAAAGCAGCCCGAGCAAGTATACGGATATGAATTAAAAAAACTAGCTAAAAAAGGAAAAGTGAAGATCTATCCTCGTGCATTGAATGCGAAAAGAGATATAATTATTTTTGAAGATGGAACTGATATTGAAGTGAAAAATATAATATGGGCCACAGGTTTTAAGCGGAACGACGAGTGGATTGACATTCAAGGAGCATTTGATTCACATGGTCAAATTAAGCATTATTCAGGCATGTCTCCGATTAGAGGGTTGTATTATGTCGGGCTCCCTTGGCAAAGTTCTAGGGGTTCAGCTTTATTGGGTTGGGTAAAATATGATGCTCAAAAAATTGTAAGCCATATAAATGTTATAAAATAATATGTTCAACTGATGGGAAACATTAGTTCAGTGAGAAGACAGCTGATTAAAGTGATCAGCTGTTTTTTACTAACGTGTAAGTTCTTAATTAAATGTTAGATGATAAGAGTAGGTGGAAAATTATCAAACCCTTTCTTATCCTTACAGGAAGCCTTGTTCTTCAGGAACATATATGGTTTAGACGCTATGATCTTAAAATATACAACTGAAAAATTCCGCACATAAAATACTTGCAAACTGCAAATAATTAATTTATATTATAATTAACATTTGTAACTTACAAGTATTTCACAACAGCTTATTACGGAAGAGGTGATTTATAATGGATCAAAATTTAAGAGAGCTTTTCCAAGTCTTTAGTCGACGTTTTGGCTTTTTAAATAAAAACTGTTGTCAGGCTGGTGGCCACGATATTTCTCTTGTTCAAAGTCATATTTTATATGAGATTGATCGTCAGCATGAGCCCTCTATGCAACAAGTGGCGGAAACATTAGGAACAGATATCACTACTTTTAGCAGACAAGTACAAACGTTAATTAAAATAAATTTAGTTTCTAAAACACCTGATCCAAAGGATCGAAGAATTTTTATTTTATCACTTACAGAAGAAGGAAAAGAAGTTGCTGAAAATATAGATGGGCAAATGAATCAATATTTGGATGATGTTTTCGCGAATATGAGTCAAGAAGAACAAGAGATGGTTGTACATTCTATTCAATTACTGAACAAAAATATGGAGAAAACCACGAAGTGTTGTACTACCCCTTTAGGGTAATACAATTCAAATAAATACTTGCAATTTGCAACTATATAGGAGTGTAGACATGATTAAAGAAATAATTAGCGAATTTTTTATCATCGCCTTTGAACTATTGGCGCTTTTCGTAGGTATATCATTTGTAGTTAACTTGCTTCAAGGTATTATACCTTACGACAAAATCAACAAATATCTTTCAGGAAAAAACACCTTTTTAGGGGTATTGGCAGCCCTTGTCTTTGCCTTTGTTACACCATTTTGTTCTTGTTCTACCATACCGGTAGTCGTGAACCTATTAAATAAAAAAGTGCGTTTTGGGATTGTCATGGTGTTCTTATTTTCATCTCCTTTATTAGATCCAACTATTATTACACTGATGGCTGCGATGCTTGGTATAAAAGTCGCTATAACATACACCATTATTACTGCCATCTTCTCAGCCCTTGTTGGACTGTTGCTAGAAAAATTCGGTTTTGAAGCAGCAGTAAAAAAAGTGAACATGACTGGATATAAGGAAGGTGAGATGAAATTTAGCTTTAAGGCTGCTGTCACAGAAACGCTAAATCTTATGAAGACCGTTTATCCGTATCTTCTTATTGGTGCTGCAATTGGAGCATTTATTCATGAAGCGGTACCGACAGAATTTATTAGCACATATTTAGGAGGAGATAAGTGGTGGCTTGTTCCAATTGCAGCTGTCATTGGAATTCCATTATATGTGCGTATTGAAACGATGATCCCATTATCTAAAATACTGATCGCAAAAGGAATGGCTTTTCCTCCTGTGATGGCATTGATGATAGGGTCAGTTGGAGCAAGTATTCCAGAAGTAGCATTATTAAATTCCATTTTCCATAAACGATTGGTCGTTGCTTTTGTAGCTTCTGTTATTACGATGGCTACGTTATCAGGATTCTTATTCTACATTATTTAAAGGAGGTGAATCTAATCATGTTTAACTTGTTTAAGAAATCAAAGAAAAACGACGATTGCTGCAGTGTGAAAATTGAAGAGGTAAAAGAGGAAAAGCAATCTTGTTGTAACATAAAAATCGAAGAAGTAAAAGATGAAAAGGATACAGATCTTTCTTCGGATAGCTGCTGCAAGACTACACCTTCATCCTCTAATTAATACAAAAAACAAGGCTCAATATTAGCAGAGCCTTGTTTTTTTATATTCTTTCTTAATTTAAATTTTCAGGGATCATTTTCTCTACAATAACACAGTCAATCCACTGATCTTCTAATTTAGCGTGTTTTTCATAAATACCGACTTCTCTGAATCCACATCGTTCGCACAGTTTTCGGCTTCCCTTATTAAAAGTGAAAATACGAGAAAGTAGTTTCCAGTAACCAGCTTCCTTGGAGACGTTTAATAGCTGGAGTAGGAGGGTGTAACCTACATTTTGTTTTCTAAAATCTTTATGTACATATACTGAAAACTCCCCAATGCCTTGATAACATTCCCTAGAACGATAACTAGATACGGATGCCCAGCCTATAATCTGATGATTTAGTTCTGCTACGAGGATAGGAAATCTTTCACCTTGTGATTGAATCCACTCCATTCGATCTTCTAGCGTTTTAGGGATTGTTTCAAAGGTTGCATTTTTCTCTACGACGAGGGAGTAATTATAAATCTCCATAATTTCTTGTGCGTCTTTTTCAATCGCTGGGCGGACTTGTATTTTCATTTTTTGAACCTCCATCTAGATTCATACTACTAATATAAAACAAAAGCTCATCAAAGTTAGTTTGATGAGCTTAGTTCTTAGTAAAATTATTGATCCAGTGTTTCGCTCCAGTCATGAACGGAGGAACCCTCTAAAAACCTTTCACAGTCCATGGCAGCCATACATCCGGAACCTGCTGCTGTAATAGCTTGACGGTACTTGGAGTCTTGTACATCACCGCAGGCAAACACGCCGGGAATATTGGTTTCTGTCGTTCCTGGATTAACAACAATGTATCCAAGAGGGTCGGTAGTGATCTGCTCACCTAAAAATGAGATGTTTGGATTATGCCCTATAGCTATAAATAAACCGTCAGCTTCGATTATTTCTTCTTGTCCGGTTTCATTATTACGGACCTTTAATCCTCGAATCCCCATGTCTTGGGGAAGTACTTCAATCGGTGTTCGATTTAAAGCAAATGTGATTTTTGAATTTGATTTTGCACGGTCTTGCATAATTTTAGATGCTCTTAATTCATCCCGGCGATGGACTAGTACGACTTCAGAAGCAAAACGAGTTAAGAAGCTAGCTTCTTCCATAGCAGAGTCTCCACCGCCTACTACGATGATTTTCTTATTGCGGAAAAAGAATCCGTCGCAAGTAGCGCAGGTACTAACGCCTCGACCCACATATTCTTGTTCATTAGGAATATCAAGATATCTAGCTGACGCTCCAGTGGAGATAATAACGGATTCTGCCTCAATCTCATCTTGACCTTCAATTTTGATTTTAAATGGTCGTTTGCTAAAGTCCACTTCACTAACGAATCCGGATTTGAACTGAGCGCCAAAACGTTCTGCTTGTTTTCGCATGTTATCCATAAGTTCCGGTCCCATAATTCCATCAGGAAATCCTGGGAAGTTTTCAATTTCGGTAGTCGTGGTTAGCTGGCCTCCAGGCTGAAGTCCTTCAATAACAAGCGGATTCATATTCGCACGAGCCAAATAAATGGCCGCTGTGTATCCTGCTGGTCCTGTCCCAATAATAACTGATTTATACATAAGAATCCTCCTTATAGGGCATATTAGATTAACACTTCGTTTGATTGGTATTAGGTTTTGTGAAGATGCAGCACAATTCCGGAGATAAGATCTTATTGACTTCACTTTCATTTATCCGATAATAACTCCAGGTACCTCTTGTTTCTTTCAGTATAAAGCCGGCATCATGAAGGATCTTAAGGTGATAGGAGAGTTTGGACTGAGGTATATCCATTTTTTCTACCAAATCGCAAACGCAAACTTCTTCATATTGGCAAAGCTCACTCATAATGAGCAGTCTCTTCTGATCAGCTAAGGCTTTAAATTTGGACTCATAGTCAGCCAACATTGCGACATCTGTTGTCATGAGGAATAAACTCCTTTATAAATCAAATAATTTTGATTAATGAAATCCTAACACAGAGAGGCTTTAGTTTCAATACATCAAGATTATTTGATAAATGGATTGATGTTATGTATGATGGAGGCAAAAAGATAATAATTGACCGTACGAAAGGGGTGAAGATCATGAGTGAGGTATTAGCTGCATCTGATTTATCTCTCGTAGCAGATCGTTTAAAACTTTTAGGAGATAAAACGAGGCTTACAATGTTACTGCTTTTAAAAGATCGGGAATGGTGTGTTTGTGAGTTCGTTGATATTTTTGAAATGTCTCAGCCGGCGGTGAGCCAGCATATTAGGAAATTAAGGTCGCTGGATCTTGTAAAAGAGTCGAGACGAAGTCAGTGGATCTATTATTCGCTTCATGTCGAAGACAAACCGTATATTCAGGCAGTTCTGGAGAGTTTACCTGGTGCTCAGCAAATTCTAAAAGACCTTAATAAGCGGGATTTAAAGTCTTCTTGTTGCGTGGAAAAATAAAAAAAGTGGGTTGTTTATATAAGCATATGCTTATATAATGATCACTGAATAAAGGAGGCGGTTCATGACTCATGATAAAGACTATATCTTCGCGTTTTGGTTTTTTTACAGATAAGCACAAATCCTACTTAGTTTATTAGAAGATAGTCAACTTGGAGGTGTTATAGTGGTTTTGACAATCTTAGCTTGTCTCATTTTTTTAGTAACACTGGTATTTGTTATTTGGCAGCCGAAAAACTTAAATATTGGTTGGTCTGCATGTGGTGGTGCTGTTCTTGCTTTGTTAGTTGGAGTTGTAAGTTTCCAAGATGTTTGGGACGTTACTCAAATCGTATGGAATGCGACATTAGCATTTGTGGCCATTATCTTAATTTCACTGATTTTGGATCGTATCGGGTTCTTTGAATGGGCTGCACTACATATGGCCCGAGCAGCAAAAGGAAATGGAATCCGAATGTTTGTGTACATTAGTGTACTTGGCGCTGTCGTTGCTGCCTTCTTTGCAAATGACGGTGCTGCACTCATTTTGACACCTATCGTGCTTGCCATGGTGCGTGCACTCAATTTTGATGAAAAAAGAGTGTTTCCGTTTATTATTGCCAGCGGTTTTATAGCAGATACAACATCACTTCCGCTCGTTGTAAGCAACCTGGTCAATATCGTATCTGCTGATTTCTTTGGAATTAGCTTCAATGAGTATGCTAGTCGAATGATCATTCCTAATCTTTTCTCTCTAGTAGCAAGTATTTTAGTCCTTTACTTATTTTTCAGAAAAAGCATTCCGAAAAAGTTTGATGATTCTGAGCTTAAGGCTCCATCTGAGGCAATTAAGGACCCAGCGATGTTTAGAGTGTCATGGTATGTCCTAGCTATACTTGTTATTGGCTACTTTGTAAGTGAGTTTGTAGGTATTCCGGTATCTATTGTTGCAGGGATCATTGCACTTACCTTCTTACTGCTGGCAAGAAAGAGCTCAGTCGTACAAACGAAAGAAGTGGTGAAAGGTGCACCTTGGAACATCGTATTCTTTTCGATCGGAATGTACGTTGTTGTATATGGACTTCGAAATGCAGGTATGACAGATCTCTTAGCTGAGGTGATAGGATCTTTGGCAGAGCAAGGACTATTTATCGCAACGATGGGTATGGGATTTATTGCAGCAATTCTTTCCTCCATTATGAATAACATGCCAACGGTGATGATTAATGCGCTTGCCATTGATGCAACTCACGCTACAGGAGTTATTCAAGAGGGTTTAATTTACGCAAACGTAATTGGGTCTGACTTAGGGCCTAAAATTACCCCAATCGGTTCATTAGCCACCCTTTTGTGGCTTCATGTACTTTCAACGAAAGGCATCAAAATACCATGGGGAACTTACTTTAAGACAGGGGTTATCATTACAATTCCTACTTTGTTTATTACGCTTCTAGGGTTGTATCTATGGCTTCTCATTTTATAAAAAAATAGCTTTAGTCTTACTAAAAGGAGAAAAAAATTTATGAGTAAAAAAACGATCTATTTCTTATGCACAGGAAATTCTTGCCGCAGCCAAATGGCTGAAGGTTGGGCTAAAAAATATCTTGGTGACCAGTGGAATGTATATAGCGCAGGAATTGAAGCACACGGCTTAAATCCAAATGCGGTGAAAGCGATGAATGAAGTGGGTATTGATATCTCCAATCAAACTTCTGATATTATTGACCCAGCCATTTTGAACGCTGCTGATCTTGTTGTCACTCTTTGCGGTGATGCAGCGGATAAGTGCCCAATTACTCCTCCAAGTGTTCGCCGTGAACATTGGGGATTTGATGATCCAGCAAAAGCTCAAGGAACGGACGAAGAAAAATGGTCTGTATTTCAGCGTGTACGCGATGAAATTGGACAGCGCATCGAAACGTTCGCAAAAACAGGTGAGTAGATAATAAAAGTCCAGTACAAGAGATACATTGTAATTCAGATTAAATTAATTGTGACATCTAAAAGAGTAACAAGGTATTGAACTAATGAAGAAACGTTAGTTGAATAAACCAGCGGCAGTCTAAGACTTTATTTTTAAGTCCCATTCTCACGCGCGCCAGGTCCAGCGCGCGGTGTGGCGTTGCATGACGGAGGTCCACCACATGCACGAGGAGGGTAACGCAGGGGCAATCTCCCTCACCCCTGCTTTTTCTCAGTCCCAAATAAGAGAAACCCATAGTCTTGGCACAAGACGTCTGGGTTTCTCGACAATTTGAGGTCCTAACGGTCCTTTTTGAATATATTACTGAACCTGGTTTCCATTTTAGATAGACTTGTATTTTTTTCGGAGGGATTAGATCCTTCCGTTTCAAAAAGGGTTTCTAAATTTTCCAAACTCGCATGTTTCCTGTTGTTTTTATCAAACTGTAGTAGATTGTCTTTTACCTGGTTTTGTGACTGCAGGTGAGAAAAGGCACTTGAAACCATCTGCTGATTGTATAATTGTTCATAATGTTTCACCTGTGCTTGCAACAGCCGTATTTCATCGTTTTTTATTTTTAGTTCGACACTGTGTTCTTTTCTTCGATTCAGCTCCTCTTTCAGATTCTTAACCGTATTATAAAGTTCGTAGAATGCCGTTTCGATGAAATAAAGCTCGCTGATTATTTTGTTCTTATCATTTTTATAATGGTCAAAAATTTGTTCAATATTCGGAAAGTAAACATCATCACTTTCGGATATTCCAATCGACCTTGGAACAGGATTATTTAATACTTCTATCGTTTCAGGAATACGTCTGCTCCACGTATTCCTTCCGATGCCGGTTTCCTTCTCCAATAAAAGGTAAGTTAGTTTTCGTCCTTTATATTTCTTTTTAATGTCCAACGCCATTTCCTTGAGTTGTTCGTCAGTATAATTGGAAGGTCTGCCTTTTCCAGCCTGTCCTTCTTGTTCTTTAGTCATACCTGTCTTCCTCCATCAAGATCGAATCAATAATCGCTTTCTGATTCATGTATTTTACCAGTTTCATTGAATTTGTCTTTGAAATTTCGGCAGAAGCAGGATGGTTCGATAGGAGTGATGAACTGCACTGTTCCTTCAATATTAAGTGTACTTCATTCATTCGCTGATTAAGGACACCGGAATAGTCCTGCAGCCATTCAATCCCGTGTTCGTAGTTATCAATATCCGGTTTAAAAACGTAGTTGCTGCACACCCTACAGTCTTCGACACACGAGGAGGGGAAGATTTCTTTCTTTTCCTTACAATAACCGTAGTCTACTTTTAACATTTTCAATGTGTCCTGGTTATTGTAAATTTTCCCTTTATCATATGCATCCCGTTTCCATCCAATAAATCCTTCAGGCATAGTGTCTGAAACCTTACGTTCCAGCATCTTTTGAGCCAATATATAGACATACGATTGAGAAAAATGTTCGGCATGTGAATAATAATTATCCTGTGTGGCAATAACATCATGTCCTGCCATTCTTGCGATGGAAAGCATGTTAAAGCCTTGCAAAAACATATTGATAATTGCGAAGTGTCTGGTATCTCCAGGCTTAATTTTATCAAGGTTTGTCTCTGAATACATACCCTCAACGACCTCGTTATAAAACTCCTGCAGTAACACATCAAAATTGTATAGTGTCATTCGATTGAATGCTTGACGTTTTGGTCTTTTCCGGAACAGCTGATAAAACCCTCTAGGGAAAAGGTAGTCGTCCTCAATACCAAATTCGATTAGCTTCATTTTGTAGAAAGAAATTAATCGGTAGGTTTTAGTATCTATCTGGATTGAATCATACTGAATAACTCTATCCGGAGAATCACTTTCATTTTTGATTCTGGGAACTTTAAGCCACATGGTTCCTTCAGTTGTATGTTCAAGGCAGTCTATATTCATTAACAGTAGCTCTGTTGGTCTCTGAGGCAAGATATTTGTGATAAGCCACCAAAACATAATGGGCATAAATTTTAGGGTCTGTTCTATTGGCTTGGTCTGAAAAAAATCATTTACAATATCATTGAAAACCAGTACATCGTGGAAGTGCGGCAAATCTCTATTCCCATATGTTGCGAAAGGAACGGTATCGCAGATCCTTCGTAATTCCTCTCCTTGTTCGCAGGAAAAAAAGCTGATGAAGTTCTTCAAGACATTTGAAAGGGAATAGGCGCGTGGTTCTGACATAGATACAAACTTGTCTTTCACCTTAATCGTTTGTTTCAAACCATTGGATAATCTTATGGTTTTTTTAAGCAACTGGACTTCATCATAACACTTATGCGCACTTACCCCGGATGATCTCCGTAAGGTGATGAAGGCTTTGACAGCTTCATTTAGGTCACTATATATGTCGAGATCGAATACAAGTTGAAAATCATTTGCCTTTATCTTGCACGGCATAATCCATATATGATCATTGAAAGAGTCTGCCACAATATACCCATTTTCTTTTAGGGCTGAAAAAGTGCTCAGATATAATTTGTTTTCCATTTTATCGTAATGTATTTGTTCGATCACGCTTACCATTGAATTTCCGAACAATTCTTCAGACAGTTTAAATTCCAAAAGGTCCACCTTATTCAATATATATTTTGTCTGCCAGTTGGCTAAGTTTCCCGCGAACATGTTGTATGTTTAAAAAAGCTTGAATATATTCCTCCCCGAAAAAGTTGATTCCTTCGTCAAGTAGGAGGAGTAAATTTAAAAGAAAATAGGATTCCTTTTTTCGAATGGCACTATGCTCAGTGGTTTCAATCGACTTAATTAACCGGTCAAATTCACCACTAAGTTCGATAAATAAGTAATTTTTGGGAATGATGTTTGGGCATGAATAACACGAATTCAATCGTGGGTATTCACAATTTGGAGACGTGATGCACTGGGCGTTTTCCGTTTTTGAAGGCTTTTCTCCTTTAAAAATCTTTACTATTAATTCAATGAGGGATTCTTTACTTAGCTTTGCCAATCGCGACATAACAGAGCTTCGTTTTTGTCTTATCTGCAAGAGAAATTGAGCCCATAATTCGGTGTTAGCCGGGCTCTCTAATTGATTTCGAATAGCTGAAATTTCCAGTGTTTTATCTTCCATTGTACGGGGCATATCATCTTTTTCGTTGGCCAATAATATCAAGTAGTTATAGAGCCACCCAAAGTGTCCTCGCCGGAAAAGGTTGGAAGATACTTGATTCAAGCTTCCGTCTTTGTTTGTAGCTTGAACATAAATAGCCGTGGTCTCAGCCCTGTTATGGGACCTTACCCTCTGAGTTAGTTCTAATGCCACATCAGAATCATTCCCGTCTTCATCACTAATGCTATAGAAAAGGTAAGTCATGGTACTGTTGTTAAACTTCAAGCTTTTAAAGGGTTCAAGGGATGGATTCAACTTAAAAAAATGTTGATGTCGGGATTTCCCTGAGGTAGCCACTGTTTTAATTTTCGTGCCCGTAATGAAAGATTCTAGAAGAAATGAGTTCTCATTTTTCTGTCTATGCAATTCCGAAATAATCAGTGCTGTCGATAATGGTTCTACCAGTTCCGGCTCGACTAAGAATGTAACAAACGCAGTTGTTTTACTTGTCTTGATTGATCGAAATTGCAAATACAATTGATTGATGACTTTTTGGCACTGTGTAATCGTTAATGCATTGTTGTTGAACCAATCAAACGAATCTACCTGAATCGAGGAGAGGTCGAGATTAGGAGTCTTAAAAACAATATCGGAAGCTCTCCATGCGTTCGTAAGGTGCATGATCGTAAATGCCCACATATTTGCATAATAGTCATTGATGATGGCATTCGATAAGTGCAACGATACATCTTTCACATACCTGTAGAAGGAATAAAATGCTTCAGGAGAATAAATTTCTTTTTCCTTTTCTTTATCGTTGTTTATTTTAGAAACTACGTACTGTTTCGGGACCGGAAGGTCACGGCTGGAATAACAATAGTAATAAAATGAAACGAAAATTCGTTTGGTATGCTCATTGGCCATCTGTTCATATATGATGCCGTCTATTACACTAACACCCAACTCATGTAAATTTTTATCCAGGGTCCTTAATGTTTCGAACACAAATTTGTAATAATTGAAAAAGGATCGAATGTGTCTTGGGTTTCCTCTTAACTTGCTCAATTTAATCGTACAGAACTCCATAAACAGCACTGCCGTTTTCTCTAAATGAAATGGCAAAGGAAAGACAGTCATATAGTGTAATAGCTCTTCTAAGGCGTCTCTATTCGTATAGACATTTACCTTTTTATCGTACCGATGTTGGCGAGTGTTCTCGATAAAATGATTTGCCTCTTCAATCGGTATACAATACATCCCTTTAACCTTTTGGGCATTTGGAAACAACTGTTTACTTCTTATTTTCAACCGCAGTGAATTATAGGACACTCCGGTCTTTTCGGCTATCATCTTCAGACTTAATGTATTGGCAGGCATAAGAACTGCTGTTTTATGCTCAATCAAAGATATTCGGGATTGCTTATAATCATCAATCGATTCTATCGGAATCATCCATCTGGTTTGGCTTTTGTTAAACGGAACTTTCATAGCTCCTTTAATTTTTCCGGTATTAATAAGGATTGACAACGTAGCCTGACCAATTTGTAATAATTCGGCAGCTATTTTGGTATTTACATAGTTTTCTAGCACCGGAATTGAAGAGGGTACTTTCGGCTTTTTTTCTTTTATCAGGTCTAAAATAAGATTTAAATCCTTGATATGTATATAGGGTGTTCCCATATGCAAGATGTACGGTATTTTCGATTTCCAATAGTGAAAATCGAAATCCATATTCAAATTTTCTTTTGCCTGATTTATCCTAAAGTAATCATTTGGATTAAAATCATTGTAATATCCAATGCTCCGTTTGATCTCCTCAATAGAATCCAATTTAAAGAGATATTTGTCTTTGTATTTATGGAAATCTACAAGCAAGCCACTTTTAATGTGTCTGAAAATTTTCTCCGGGCTAACATCCAGAATGCTACTCAACTGTTTGACGTTTATATAATCATCTTCATTTACATAACCGCTTAACTTCTTTATCTCATCTATGGAGCTAAGGGGGATGTAGGCTGTGCTACCATAACGAACATTGTCTTTAACCCATCCCCTTTTAATCCAATTCAAATATGTTTCATGGCTGATATTAAAGAGCCGAAGAAATTCTCCGAGACTCATGTACTCGTCCATATTTATATACCCAACGTTCTTTTTTATCAAAGGGATGGTTTCCTGTGGTATTAAGGATTTATTATTGATTTCAACAATTGATGGTACTTTTCCCTCGGTAATCCATCTTATAACGGTGCTATGGGTGACATTTAAAACTCTTGCGAGTTCAGATTTTGTGAGATATTCCAATGTATTATGCAACTCTTTAATGCTCCTTTTGACTTTTGCGTTTATCAATCAATTTTGGAATATACGATCCATGCATATTATTAAATTTTTCTTCTAATTTCTTTCGCATGCGTTCCGTCCTTGACATATAGGAAAGAGACGAAAGGAGGCTTTTGTCGCCGCGCGGAAATGCGATATCGTAGGGATTTTCAGCTACCTCTGCTAACATATTTGTAAAAGTTCCTCTTCCAATATGGGTGGACCAACTCATCATGCTCAAATGGTGGGCAATCAGTTTATCGTCGCTGTCTCCGTATGATTTTAAGTATTCAATGAAGCATCTTTTTAATTTATCGAAGTATTGACGATAACTACGTCCGGACATCGCTTTTCCATCCCTGTTTACAAAAAGTGCGTTGTTTTTATCCGCCGCAGCGAACAATTCAATATGATCATTAAATATAGATTCTCCCCAATCCCTAATCTGAAAAACCCTTTGGTTTCTGCTGCGTTTTACACTGTTGCTGCCGGAACTATCCTTGAGGTCAGTACGGAAGTTTTGATCCTTAACTTCAAAAAGAAAATCCCCGTTCGCTATTCTTCTCTTTAGCTGAGTGCGTTTTAAATTGACCACTTCTCCCACTCGGAGTCCGCCGAATAATTGTAGATAAACCCCGAGCGCAATTGGTCTTGCTACAAGGATGGCTATTTCAATTAATAAAGGTATGTATTGAATTGGGAATGCATGCTCCACATTTGGTGGGCGATGATCCGGGTAAACTACCTGAAAAGGGGATTCGTAATAGCTTTTGCCATATTGCGTTTCTTTTTTTAAAAACCGGTGTTTGTCTAGGTTACTTACGCCCTTATCAATTAACCAAAGATAAAAATATGTGAGGGTCCTTTCACTGTCTTTTACTGAGCCCCTGGACTGTCCTTCGGAAGTAAGTGAATTAAGATAATTGTTGCCAACCGTAAAATTCAAATCAGACAGCGAGTGAATATTCATATTACGTCTATTAAAAAGTACGTAATTAAGAAATTTCACGGTATTCAGTGCATGTTTCTTCTGCGTGTTGAACTTTCTTGCCTGCCAGTAGTTTATTATAAAGTCTGTCAACGGATGGATGATGTGGGTACCCGTTGTCAGATCTTTTAACGCTATTGCCGCGAACTGCTTTTTTATAATTTTGCCGTCGCTTAATGTCCCCCAATCAATCCAAACAGAAATCATAATAAATTTAAAGTTTTGAAGAGTAGTGATTGTAGACGATTTTGAATTGGCCATTTGTCCTCCAATAGAAATACGTTTATGTACAATATTATTAAACGGTTATATGTTGGATATGTTTCTTTTTCTATAATAACATTTTGGTATTTTTGTACAATAATATTTTCAATGAAAACTTTTAAAATCCTATACTATCAAGCTATTATTAAATTATTTTTGTACATATTATTTTTGTGCAATTTAATGGAGATAGCCTAAAATTGACGGCCACCGGCTGATCTATTCCCAGATGACTTTTTGAAGAAATCTCTACCTTATGTAACTGATAACTTGTATAAGGCATTGGAACAGGAGAAGCGCCGGGGAACGCTAACGATTGTTAAAACGAAAGTGCTTAATGTAGAGCTGGAACCACAGAAAGAGGGACTGTAAGAACAGTGGTGGAATGCAGATATTGAAGTGGAGCATACCGATCAAGACGGCCAAACGAGTACAAGTACGTTAGCTTATATCATTAAGGTCAACATGATCGATGGTAAATGGAAGATTGATGATTTAGCTGTACGTTCAAGGGCGTGGAATTCATGAAGAAATTCACTATACTTGGCGGTTTGGCCTTCATTCCTATACTTTTTGTTGGTGCCTTATTTGTACTTATGTTAATGGTTATGATGTTCAGCAGCTCCGATTCTGAAGGTAATTATGGGGCCGGTGGATGGGGTAGCGGAATTATATCTGCTTTGGGTGAATCTGAGATCCCGGCAGAGTATATTCCAATCTATCAGGCAGCCGCAGAAAAATATGGAGTTCCTTGGAACCTCTTGGCGGCAGTACACCGAATTGAAACTAGGTTCTCTACGTTAGACCCTATGATTTCGTCCGTTGGCGCGGAGGGGCATTTTCAGTTCATGCCTTGTACCTTTATCGGATGGGGTCATAGCTCTTGTAGTGGTTCAGGGGCTGGAAACTTCAGCGATGAGGAAAAAACCAGTTTGGATTTAATCTCTAAGTACGGGGGATATGGCGTAGATGCAAACGGTGATGGCAAAGCAGATATGTGGGATTTAGAAGATGCGGTCTTTTCCGCAGCAAATTACTTGGGAAAGAGCGGGGCGGCTTCTGGTAACATTGAAAAATCACTATATCAATACAATCACAGCCAGGAATATGTATCAGAAGTAATGAAATACGCTACGCTTTACGTGACAGAAGGATACGATGCTATTATAATTCCGCAACCGGGTAAGGCTGGGTTTAGTCGTCCAGTCAACGGTGAAGTTACTTCCGGGTTTGGCCCACGTACTCATCCTGTTACAGGCCAAGTAGGAAAACCACATGAAGGCGTAGACTTTGCTTGTTCCTATGGACAACCGATACCTGCATCTTAAGCCGGAAAAGTGATTATGGCTGGCTGGCAAAATGCAAGTAATCCAAGTGAAGGATATGGTCAGTATGTACGTGTGGATCATGGGGGAGGCTATGTTACTATCTATGCCCATCTGTCTTCCATTAAAGCTCGTGCTGGTGATCAAGTATCTGCAGGAACTGTGCTTGGTGGATGCGGGTCAACCGGTAGTAGTACCGGAAACCATCTACACTTTGAGATCATTATCAATGGTGTAAAGGTAAATCCTTTGCCGTTTGTAGGGGGATAAGAAACGCTCTAAAAGAAAAGAACATCGTCACAATATTACTATGTAATTTGTTGGGCATGAACTTGGTATTGTACCGAGCGCATGCCTTTTAATTTTCAATGCTTTTGTAATTATAGTAATAATTTTCAATTACCACGTTATCGTAACAATTCATTTTCAAGACATGCTTGGATGATCCATTGTTTCTTTAGCGAGCGTGATATACAAAAGGAAGTACGGATCCATGTATTCAGACACTCTTTTGCCACTTATTTACTGGAAGGAGATAAGGATATCAGTACATTTACGAATTGCTTGGTCATAATAGTTTCTCTACGACAGGAGATATACGTAGGGATTAAATGAAGGAGGACTTCGGTGAATAATCAATTACAATATATTGAATATAAGTTATGATTAAATAGATATTGAGGTTAGTGAATACATGATAGATGTATGATATACGTAGTTCAGAAATATAGGTTAGAAGATTATATTTACGACGTACAGAGATAAATAAGTTAAGCGAAATTCCCTGTGTATTAAACCATTAACCCTTATGCGGTAGAAAGAGGTATAAAGAAATGAGCAATCAAACTAATCCAATCATTGCATATTGTTCGTATTGCCAAGATAAAAAAATGTTTTCAATACATGGATCTTACATACATAAAGGTGCTAAAAAAGATGAAAATGACAAAGAGTATGCTTTGATGTCTTGTACATCCTGTGATTTACCTTCGCTTTTCTATCGTGAAGACCTTTGGGGTTTTGGTACAGATTTTTGGGATTATGATATGTGTTTATTTCCAAAAGACGAAAGAATCTTAACATTTCAAATACCTGAGATTGTTAAAGAATCTTATGAAGAAGCTATAAAGTGTGAAAAAGCAAAAGCAGCAATTGCAACCGTAGTTATGGTTAGAAGATCTCTAGAAGCAGTCTGTAAAGATTTTGTACCAGAAACAAAGACAGTTTTTGATGGATTAAAGCAAATGAAAGAGAATGGATTTATCAGTGGTGATTTACTTGAATGGTCTGAAGAGCTTAGATTTTTAGGAAATCAAGGTGCCCACGCAACTGACAAAAAAATTTCTATAAATGATGCTCAGGATTCTCTTGATTTTTTGCAATCAATTTTGGAAATTTTATATCATCTTAAACCGAGATTTAAAGATATAAAGGCTAGAAGAGAAAACAAGGAAATCGTTAATCAGCAATAGAGGATTTTTAATTGAATGTTTATGGAAAGAATCCAGACAACTTGGAGAGCAAGAGCCTGATAGACAAATCAATCTAATTTATGAGATGCTAAATACAGTTGGTAAAATGAGTTGGTTAGATGATATTTCCTTTTGAAAAGGTTGAATTACTCAGGATTTTAAATTAGACGGGTTCCGTAGCCACACTGAGAATCTATCTTTCGGTAATGATATCTCGTTTCCAATTCAGTTAGCTACGCAGAACAATACTTTGAAAATGAATATTCGACTTGAATTTTTTATTTAAAACTAATTCTATCTTGTCTAATCATTATTCAATACACAAATAATTTCTAATTTGGGAGGTGAACCCTGGATGAAAAAAAAACGGAGAACCGTTACCTTTGGTTTTATGGGATTTCTTGTTCTTATCGTCATAGTAGTGGCAACTTATCTCAACAACGTTGGTTATGACAATGTAAAACAAATATATCGTTTAGAAACAACTAGTAATTCTGTTATTCAGATTGATAGCATTATTTCCGGAAAAGAACGCTATCTCACGAAAGAAAAGAATGATCCACAGGAACTATTAAAGTCACGCATGCTACGAGAAGGATGGGTATTTAAAGAACAGGAGGGATCGGGATATTTTTTCGAAAAAGATGGTAGGAACGAAATTGTCACCATGCAGAAATGGAATCACTTTTATGTGATATACGACTTGAATGAAGGAGTCGCTAATCTTGAGGATTAGAAGAAAATGAGAAAACAAAGCCCCCAACTTCAGAGTAGGGGGCTTTGTAGCTTTAATTACTAGCTTTATCTATTTCGTATCCATATACCTTATAGCCAGCGTTATACCAATCTTGAAGTGTGCTGGTTTCCTTTTTGTCAGTAGTATGTTGGGTTAAATACTTATTACTCGCGCTATTGCCTGTATTTTTTGTAATTATAGCAGTATGATTGATACTCCCATCAGCACCAAAGTCAGCATTTACTGCATCACCCGTTTGTAAGGCGGTTACAGCTGATGCAACACCAGCTCTTTTACTCCAATGATTATAAAAATTTTGCGCTCCTCCCCATGTATAAGTAGGTACGAGAGGGCCAAACTGCCAAGCATCATTACTAGTGTAGCTAGAACCTGTTCTAAATTTCATGCCTCCTGCATAAAGCGCTTGGGATACAAAATTAGTGCAATCGTTCCATTTTGCCCAGCAAGACGAATTTGCTACATCACAGCCGTTTTTTTCAGCATAATAGGTTGAATACGTGGGATTTCTTTTATTCCACCAACTATAAGCATAGTCACGAGCTGTTATGTTGTTATATCCATTTGCTGAAACGGCTAATGTATCAATCTCTGTTGTGGAATCTAGGCTTGCTTCGTTAATAGTAGTTTCGTTATTAGATGTAGAGGGAGCATCTGAAGGAATCGGTAAAAGACCATTCAGATCAATAAGTTCTGCACTGGAAAGTTTTACGTTGTTATTAAGCTGGTTTTGATATGTTTTCAATTGTTCATTAAGTCCATAGTTTTCATACCAATCTATGAATTTCACATATTCTACTATTTTACTCATATCCTCAGAAGAGAATAGTTCAAAAGCTGTTCCTAACGAGAGTACATATTGCTGATACTCCACATTATCTATGTCCGTTTTGAGGGCAATACCATCTTTACTTAATTGGTGCTCGACCAATTCAATAGCATCTTTGTGTTCAATAAGCGCTTTTTCTTTCTCCTTATCTGGTGTGCTAGGAAGCGTACTGTAAAGCTGGATATCGCTAGCTTTGATTTGAATGTCTTCTACCTTCTCTGAATTAGTCTTCGCTGAGGCACTTCCCATTAAACTGAAACTTAGAGCAAGTGTTCCAGTAATTAATAAGGTCTTCTTGAATTTCAATTTGTCCACTCTCCTTATTTTAATATTTGGTTATAGTTTCCATATATATAAACGCCATAAAAAGAGAAAAGTTTCTATTTTTTTTATATTTATAATATATTGGATATTTTTGAAATGAATAAAGCTCAATTAAAGGTCTACAAAGGTACACCATTATAGACGCTCGGCAAAGTAGTATAATTCAGTCTATATATTACGACATATAAACCTTTATGAACGTCTATAAACTAATTGTTGTTTATATACATCTAGGGTTATAATGAAAGCAACAAGAGATATAGATTGGTGGTCGGGATACAATGGGAATTAATTTTGGGTACACTCGTGTGTCAACTAAAGAACAACACCTGGACAGACAGTATGAAGCATTGAAGCCATATGTAACGAATGATAAATATATCTATAGTGATAAGGCATCAGGTAAGGATATGGAACGAGAAGGTTTTCAAAATATGCTGAAGGCTATGCGTAAAGGCGATACACTCTTTATTAAATCCATTGATCGTTTAGGAAGAAACAAGGAACAGATCAAACAATATCTACAATACTTTAAGGATGAAGGTATCCGTGTAAAGATTATTGATTTACCGACGACTATGCAGGACGTTCCGGAAGGCCAAGAATGGGTTATCGATATGATAAACAATATTATCATCGAGGTTTATACATCCATTGCACAGCAGGAACGAGAGACTCTTCTACAACGTCAGGCTGAAGGTATTGCAGTTGCTAAAGCTAAAGGTAAACATCTGGGGAGACCTAAGTTAGAATTACCTGAAGAGTGGGGTAAACTGTATAAGCAGTGGAAGTCAGGAAAGATTACAGCCGTAGCGTTTATGGATATGGTCGATATGAAGAAGCCGACCTTTTATAAAAAGGTGAAGGAGTATGAAGCTACCTTTTCGATAAGCAGGGATCAACAATAGGGGAAGTACATTCTAAGTATTCCAGCTTAAGGTTGGTTTTCTTCAATATACAAACTAAAACTGGTCTCTCACGTCCGTTTAAAACGATTTTTATTTTCGTTCATGGATAACTGGTCACAAAAATGCTTCTAAATCGGTCCAAGTTATTTACATAAAAATTATCGTCATTTTGGATCCTTCAAAAGGCTAGCACTAACAGCTGGCTTTTTTTTGTGTATTGAAATAAGAACTTATGTTCGCTTATAATTACTTATATGAAGAAGCTGAAAGGACGGATACTATGCTCGATGATTCCGAACGCAAGATACACCGGATATTACACAACTATTCCGTTGGACGAGGGCGGTTACCGTCTATGCAAGAATTGATGATTAAAACCGGAAAGTCTGAAAAAGACATTACTGAAACGCTAATTAGCTTGGAAGATAAGCTCTTTATTATTTGGGATAATAAGCGACAAGTCGAATCGATTAAATTACTTCAAGGTTGGGAACAGCAGCTTAGAAGTGAACCGTTGAAACCTTTAGACAATCTAGATTACTGGACCAAGTATTAGGGGGTAGAAGTGTGTCAAAAAAACTGAGCAATAACGGTTTATACGAGTCTTCACGTATGATACTTCCCGAGCACCGAGAAGCGTACAATGAATATATGTCCAAAACTGATATGAAATTAAAACCGATCATCGACGAGCAGGAATGGCAAATGATTGGGGTTGCTCTTTCAGAGTCATTACGTAGCCATGTTAAAGTAACTCTGACGTTGTATGAACCACACGAATTTAAAGAGTTGACAGGACTCGTTTCTGTAATTAACACGTACCGTAAGGAAATAAAATTCCATTATGACGATGACTGGGAATGGATTTCGTTCGATAAAATTGTATCGGCCCGTACATGAATTTAGGAATAACATAAATGAATAAATCAAGGGTGTTTTTGTTAATGGGAGGCACCTTTTTTAGTTTCTCTGGTTGCAGCCTAGGATTGGTTTTAACCAAGCCTGGATTTAAGGAGGTATCTCAATCCGTTGAACTCTTAACAGAGAACCTTGGATAACAATTCAAGTTTTTATAGCGGGAATATGGAGTAAAAAAGCCTTACATTATCTTAATTTAAAACCACATTTTTATTTTCATGTGGTTTTTCACGTTACGATTGTGAGATATCAGAAATCATTAATCCCTAAAATATAAAAACAGAAAAGAGACTCTTAGGAGGCAACCATTTGTTGGACGTTTTTTCCATTAAGCTAACGGGCAGTTTAGTTGAATAAATGTGTAAAGAGCTATTATAGAAATTATATTGATATTGGTAAATTATAACTAATAAATGTGACGATGACGTGATATACTTCTCTAATATTATTTAAAGAGCAAGCTATTAAAATATTCATGGAGGGAGTATCAAGGCACATGTTGGGGTTTATTGGAACTGATATAATTTTTTCTGTTTTATGTATAGTCTTCTTTATTTGTTTTGTTCAGATTTTTAAGAGTCAGAAGCACTACAAGATATATTTATTGATTGCCTGTATAGCACTGGCTTACATTTCGAATGATCTTTACAGAATCTCACTTCATATCTATTAATTCTTTTATGTCATGTAAGAAGAACTAATGAGCATAACCACATCTGGGTAGATCCTCTTGGTCAAATAAAGTGGCACAGAAATCGGGGAACTGGTATAAACCTAGGAGGTGAATTTGTGAAAGAAGTTATTAAAAATGCTCTATTGGGTATTGTCGTTTTTGTTGTTGGCTATGCCATTATTTTAGTTCTTACAAGGTCCGGTATTGAAGCTGAACTGACATATTATGCTGCTGTAGCATACGCTCTTTTATACTTAGTTAGTGTTATATCTGTCTGTACAGCAGTAATTCTAAGAAAATTAAAAAAAGTATGAACCTGAGTGAAGGGGAGAAATAATGGAACACGAAAAAGAAATTCAAGAAATTAAAGATCGATTGATAAGTGTCGAAAGTCAACTCAAACATAAATCTCAATCTTCTGGAACATTCAAGATAGTAGTACTAATCGGAATTATCTTTCTCGTACTGTTTTTAATTTCAATTGGGTTATATCAATTTGCTTCTGGAGGGACCACCTGAAATTAATTAAGGGGGTTGGACATTATTGGACTAACGGAGATAATAAATAGTTAGGAGACATAGTGAAATGCCATTAATATTCTTGCTCCTAGGATTTATTTTCATGTGGAGTCTTGTTAGCAGCTTAAAAGGTGAAGGTAAATATTATAAATTTATTGCTAGCCTAATGTTTGGTCTGATGTATCTTAACTATATGTATATAGTATCATCCTAAATCCACATTAAAAAAGAGTAGCCATAGTTAATGCTTCAAACTGCCTAACGAAACCAAAAATTACAACATTCAGGATTATCGGAACCATATGATCGTTTAAGATTCTACAAAATCCATCGTATATTTTTTATGCCTAATTAGCTATATGAGGAGGTGAAATTTATGAGAGAAAAATTAAATTTATGGTCTTTCTTCCTTTCAATAATTTGTTTAGTTTCATATTTGACAGTCTATAGTTGGGCAGAACTCTATAGACTTATTGGTGAAATATCTGACCCGGACGCCGTGAATATTGTTTACGTTCTTTCGTTGATAACTTTAATCCTTGGAATAATAGGACTAACAGGTAAGAAAAATTTAAAGTCTGTTTCAAGAGGAATAGTAACTATCTTAATCACATTCAGCATAACAGGATTACTGAGCTTCTTGATGTGGATACAACAATCTTTCTTATTTTAATGAAGTAATTGCTTCTTAAAGGCTTTATAATGAAAAATCGCATAAAATCGGAGGCAACTGATTGAAGATTAACCTTAGCGTAATTAGCTATGTAGCTTATCTATTAGTTACATCGACCACATCATTCTTTTTTTACTGGGTATTCAAGATATGGATAGCAATGGGGCGATTCACAGCAGCAGATGCCCCACCAGGTGACATTGGTGCAACAGAAAAAGTGTTTTATAGTTTCGTTATACCGATTGGGTATTTTGTTATCATGACCTTACTTTCATTTGTTTTTCGTCGTTATTTAATAAAATATTCAGTTAATCTGAAAATAACATTTATACTCGCAATAAATGTACTCATTACTGTCTACTTAATAACACAATTCAAAATCTTTTCTTTTAGTTAATTTCTATAGGAGCCGAATGATTGATTTTATTAGGATAACTCATTAAGCTAACGGAAAAACGTTAGTTCAAGAAGAAAAAGTAAGCAACCGATCAATAGACCGGTTGCTTTTTCTTTAAGCTACTGGGCAGGTTAGTTTAAGGTTGTAAAAGGAAAAAACAGCTCCATCTCACAGTAATCCTCTGCTTGTAATGGATTTATCCGTTCAAAACTATAGGTATTTAACTGATTATTTTCCTTCATCCAATGGCCATAGATATACTCCCAAATAGTCTTTAAGGTCTTACTCGATATTTCGTTTGGGTAGTGATTTCCAATATATTTAAATACCGCATACTTATTTGAAGGGATCCTCTCGACAATCATTCCCTCGGGAACTGGACTTCCCTCCTTAACCTGGATAGAAGGTATGTAATACGTAAACTCTGTACTGTCCTTAGGAACCCTGGTTAAACCAATATACGTATCAGGGTCAACTGCGTTTTTTATTCGATGCCGATCTTTGTAATAAAAAGTTTGCGCATAATCATTTGCGGTTTGATTTTGAAAATTATCGCCTATATAAACAATTCTTCTATTTCCAGCAACAAAGAACGCTGGTAACATTACATGAATTGGTTTAAAGACCAGCCCGTCATCCACTTGGTAACAGTTTGCTAAATTGAATCGTTCCACCACTTTCACAGGTGTTGTGCCATTACGAAATTGGGTTGGAGTAATGCCATATTCCCGTGTGAATGCTCGTATATAAGATTGATGGTACTCAAATCCATACTCTTGTGCTATATCAACTACTCTTAGGTCCGTATTCATTAAATCAGACAGACTCGCCGCCAATTTTCTAGATCTGACATATTCTAATAAGCTTAAACCCGTTGCTTGTTTGAATATTCGATGCAGGTAGTACTTGCTAAGGTGGGAATTAGATGCAATATCATCAAGAGTAATTTCTAATTGAATATTTGTCTCTATCCAATTAATGATCTCTGACAACCTGTTTATTAGGTATGCGTTTTTCATTTCAAACAGATCCTCCTAAAAAAGAGCAAGAAATGTTACCCGCGAACGCTCGATACACTTATAATTTGATTATGAAGCATATAATGGAAATTTGAAAGCCAAGACTACCAGTGTTCTGGGAACACTCTCAATAGTGATTAAAACAAAGGACGTGGAAATCATGGAACAAATAAAAACGGTGCGTTTTCGTCCCTTTTCGAATGAAGAAGATTACTTAGCACTTCGTGATTTGATCATTAAAAAGTTTGCTGACCCCCGAAGACGGTTTTACCCTAGTCTCGGTGACTTGGACTATATCCGTTCGTTCAATGGGCATTTCAAAGATATAATAACCATCTGTGAGTTGGAAGACGGAACGATTATTGGAGCCATTTGGCCAGGACATTATCATATCCTCTATTGCGTCACGGGGCCTGATTATGAAGGGTTCGAAGACGAGATTTTCACTTGGGCCGAGCAGCGATATTGCGCACCAACGTTGTTAGAAGACCGCACAGGAAATGAAGTGTATGCCTGGGCGTATGATGAAGATGCAACACGGGTAGAAACTTTGGAAGCACGAGGATATACCAAGCATACCTGGTATATGTACTCAGGCTCGATCGAGCTTGATGACTCTATACCAAAACCGCAATTTCCACAGGGCTTCATGGTTCGGCCGATCATTTCTAAAGACTTGGAACAAAAGGTAAATATTATGGGTGGTTCAGCTGGGCTGACAGCGCCTACGATGGAAGCATACCAGCGCCTGATGAGTAGTCCGACGTACAAGCAGGAATTGGACTTAGTAATTGTCGATGAAGAAGATCAGATCGTTGGGTTTGCAAACGTGTGGTATGACACGGCTAATAATATTGCGATCATTGAACCGTTCGGAACCGCACCGAGCCATCGGAGAAAGGGATTGGCCACGAACTTGCTCTATGAGTGTATGCATCGCTTGCGAAAGATGGGGATTGCTAAACTCTACATTAACCACGGTGGTTTATGGACCCTAGATCCAGAGCCAGACGATGCGATGCGGGTGTATCACAAAACAGGATTTCAACTACTGGGCAACATGTTTGTATGGTATAAGGTTTGCAAGTGCAACTAACGGTGACGATAGCTCAATATAAACAAGAAGGCAGCGGATCAATGTAATCGGCTGCTTTTGTTCAACGAACTGGTAGGATAGTTTAATGATTGGGGCTATAAGGCTGTACTAGATAGAACAATGTATAGTGTACTGTTGAGCTATGGTCAAATACTAGTATCAAAATTTAACATAGCCTAGATTTTAAATATTGCACCCACATCCCGTGCAACTCAGCTTCCGATACTTGAAATGCGCCTTGAAAATCAGTGGCATCGCGTATGAATTTGTTGAGCGCATCTAAACTGTATGAATGGATGAGATATTCTACGAGCAAGTGCGAGAATGCATATCCCCCTATCTTCTCGAAATCCCAGGTATCATTAGTTAATGCTTGAAAGCTAGGGACAGCGTTATTTTGAATCAATTCGGAGGTGCTATACTGGATATATTCTTGTGACATTTGTTTGGCTTCATGCCCGCCGAGACCGTGTGTAAGCCATTTCGGTGCTAACGGATTAATATCCTTCACTAACCACATCGTAAACAAGCTTAGGGTGTGCCGTAGTACCGATTGATACGTATGTTCAGGGCCTGGGTTGAGTGGGGATACGATTTTAATTTTATTGTCTTCATAGGTTCCCATAAACCAATTGGGCGCATCCGGCTCGTTTATTGCTTGATGAAAAGTGGGCAGATCCGGATAAATCTCAATAGCGATTTTCTGAGAAGGTCGATGACGATAGGTTGTAATAATTCGATCTACATTGCTTTTCAACTCTTCAAATAAGTCATGGTATACCTTGTTCATACCATCATTCTTGGAGGGAGCCTCGCTTTTATCCACAATTGATATCAATTCTTTAATAGACATGATTGTAATGTCACCCCATTCTTTTAATTCTTTTTTTAGTTTGTTTAAGGCACGATAGAGTCTGTTCTTAACTGCGCTTTCAGACATCCCGATGATTTTGGATATTTCCAATAAAGTGCAATCGACGAAAAAACGCAATGATATGATTTGCTGATCTAATTCATTCAATCGGGCTAATGCAGCACTAATATCAAGACGGATATCGACATCTCTAGCAATATCGAGGGATATCGATTGGGACTGAAAATCGGTTACTTCGTGCACCATTTCTTTATTTCGTGATCTCGTACGATACTCGTTTTTCACAATATTTTGCGCGATTTTGAATAGCCAAGTAAATATACTGGAGTTACACTTAAACAAGTGAAAGTTTTCCATTGCTTTTAAAAAAGCTTGTTGCGTTAAGTCATCGGCAGTTGCCAAATTTGTCTTTACTGCAATATAATTTCGAATTCTATCTCGATATTGATTATAAATGGCTTCGAAATGCTGGATGTGCTCCTGCTCCTCCGGAAGAACAGGGATTTTCTTTTTGTCTTGAGCTCGTGACACTAGTAGAACCTCCTCCTGAACTTACAATTCATTAGACACCGAAGGGAGGTAAAAAGCCACATCATTTTAAAATAATTTTACACGACGCCACTCGACTTTTTTTTAACCCCGAAAAAGCAAAGCGTAAATGCAATTCAGCTATGTGGTATAAAGTGAGGATTACCAATGGAGAAAGAAATTCAGGAGCTTAAAAAACGGTTTGGCTTTCTGGAAAAGCAAGTTCAGAACAAACAACTTCAGTCATCTAATATATTGAGGTTGAGCTTAACTTTTATAACAGTACTCGTGACTTTGCTCATCATGATTGGAATCTTTCAATTTATAACCCCCAACCAATTAAACTGACGGAAAAACGATAGTTCAAAAACAGCATGGAGCAGTTTGCCGGTTGGCAGCTGCTCCTTTTCTTTAAGCTAATAGGCTTTTCTTCGACATTTTGACTTACCGAATTATGAAAAAGCATATAAATTAGTGAATCTACCTTTAACAACAGAACTCACTCTTATTAACTTGAAGTTTCTGAAGTAAGAATCTAACTACCAAAATATTTATATTTCTAAAGCCAAAAGTTGTTACTCAAAGTCTAATAAGAGAATAAAGCAAATTATACTTAAGCAAATAAAGCAATTCTGATCTTTATAAAGAAGGGAGGAAGTTAGAACATGAATGAATACCATAAAGAAATAAAAGAAGCTCAACAAGGAGATAAAAATTCCTTTCTAGCACTATTTGAGAGATATCAAAACGATATTTACAGACTCGCGTACATTAATGTGAAAAATGAAGAAGAAGCCTTGGACATTGTACAAGAAACAGCATACCGTTCTTTTAAGTCAATAAAAACACTAAAGGAACCTAAATACTTTAAAACATGGTTGATGAAGATAGCCATATCCTGTTCAATAGATTTACTTCGTAAAAAAAACAAACTAGTTCCTATGGAGCCTCAAATAATAAATGAAAGTATTACTTCCGATGTAACACTAGATACCAATATCCTACTTAGCCTGACTTTAGAGGATCTGATTGATGAACTAGATGTATCTGAGAAAAATGTTGTCCTACTACGCTTCTATCAAGATTATACCTTCAAAGAGATATCTAACATTTTGGAAATTCCTATAGGTTCAGCAAAAACAATCCTATACAGGGCGTTAAATAAAATGAAAAAGAGTCTTAAGGAGGTGCACTCGGTATGAAACATTTTAAAGATGAAATTGATAACATAAAAATACCCGATATTATAAACGACAGAGTAAGGGTTGGAGTAGAAATGGCTGAAAATGAAAGGAAGAAGAGAAAGAAATCTAGGCAGGCTATATCATTAGCAGCA
The DNA here is from genome assembly GCF_036577645.1 of Paenibacillus sp. GYB006. Lineage (NCBI taxonomy): Bacteria > Bacillati > Bacillota > Bacilli > Caryophanales > Paenibacillaceae > Paenibacillus > Paenibacillus sp. GYB006. The sequence continues at coordinate 35,272 of NZ_JARBDA010000001.1, forward strand.
GCAGTAGCAGCTTCCATTGTCATTGTTATTGGATCAGTAGGAGCCTTAAACGAAACGTTTGCTTCCGCAGTAAAGGGTTACTTCTCAGATATTAAAAAATGGGACGGCACGGTTATAGGGACTGAGTTTAATCAGGCTTCTAACGATATAAAGGTAACCTCAGGGAAGATCAGTAAAGAACAAGATAACGTCATTATACCCATTGAGGTAGAAATCTTGAACAAAATGCAGGCACCCTATGCAATTATTGAAGTGCTCTCACTTAGGCAATTTGAGATTAGAGATTCAGAAGGAAAATTACTCGATTCCAAATCCATTAAAATTGTTTCCAATGTAGATATCCCCGCTGATTATACGATCTCTAATAAGGAAAATCTGCTTGAAGAAGTGAAATTAGAAGATGATAAAAAACGAATTTTTAAAGCGGATTTAGTTATTCCATCTATGGATAATATAGAAGTGTTCATATCAAGTTTTCAAGGACAAGCTAAAGCGGATGCTCCTATAACGATAAATGGAGATTGGAAAATTAACGTATCAACTAATTAGATTTAGGGGTTATATAAGTTATAAATAAAGGCACCTCTTGATGGCAGCGTCTTCTAGGCTTTTTTTGGAACAGCAAGGGTTGTTGAATCCCGATGTCTATCATTTTCAATCTCATGATGAATTGCATTTATTAAGGAGTGAGCAAATGAAAAGAAATTGGACTGCAGTTGAAAAAAAAGTTATTTTCGGAGGTTTACTTCTTGCCGGACTATTTATTGTATAGGGGCTATTTTTCTACTTAGGTATTAAGTTTAATTTCATTCGTTTAAATTAGTTACTGGGTTTTAATGGAAGGTTAGTTGGATAATGATGTAGAAGTTATGGTTAGAGAATTGGAGGTGGCAAATGAGTTTTAAATTATTTGAAAACGAAATGCCAGATGTCTATTCCTTAGCTTATCATGCTGAACGTGTAATGGAAACGGATCACATCATCGCTTTAAATCATCTGAAAGAGATAGGACAGTTAATTGTTACAAAGATTCTCGTAAATGAGGATGTTGAACATGATGATTCTGAACCTTTTATTAATTTAGCTGCTTTAATGGAAATCGACATTCTGCCAATTCCGTTGCTCACTACGCTAAAAAAGTTAGCGTACTTGGATACTAGAGAAAGCTCTATTTTTATTGAAACCAATAAAGTAAAAACACTGATGTTAGAAATGTATGATCTGACAGCTTGGTATTATAAAACCTTCGTGGACGACCAATTTGTATCGCCCCCATTGTTGCTTGAACCCCAGATAGGAACAGTGGCTGCTCCATCTGAACGTAAGACAAAACCTAACTTGATAAGATCTGTAATTCACATCGACAACAAAAAGGTTGAAGGAGTATGGGAAAGTATACAGGAAGATCTAATGTGTATTGAATACGAATCAGGTGAGACTTACCACGGGCAAACCAGGAATGGGCTTAGGTGTGGAACCGGGGTTTATCGTTGGTCAGATGGGTCTAAGTATGAAGGACAATGGTTTAATGATATGGAATATGGATCTGGCGTTAAAGAATACGCTAATGGTGATCGTTACGGTGGAGAATGGAAAGATGGGATGTATAACGGGGAAGGAACTTATAAATGGAATGATGGTACTGTTTATGAAGGTGGATGGGAAGATAACTTAGAACATGGATATGGGACCAAAACTCATCGGGATGGTTATGTACAAAAAGGATTTTGGACACGCGGTGAGTTAGTCTTTACTAAAGATCAGCTGAATCAAAGCAAGCCTTCAATTACTGATTAGTGGTCAATGTACTTATAGAAAATAACAACCTTTTACATAGTAATAGCGTTTATACTACATGTAAAGTCATCTAAAGCACCTATGGAGGTTGATATATTTGAAATGGAAATCATTTTTTCTCACTTGTTTTGCCATGTTTTTTATAGTGTCAACCGCACAAGCTGCTACATCAATATCGGTAGTTGTTAATGACAGACCCATAAAAACAGACGTTGCCCCTTTTATTAAAAATGGAACTACTTTTGTTCCGTTGAGAAGTATTGAACAGATCGAGGGAATCTCGATAAAAAGCTGGAACAACAAAACCAAAACACTTGTGATTGCCCATCCGACCAAGTCAATGACGTTTAGTGTAAAACAAAATCAATCGGAGTCCATGCTAATTAAAGATAATCGGGTTATGGTTCCTATTCGATTTATTGCTGAGAATTTCAACAGTGATGTAGCTTGGGACGCTAATACAAAAACGGTCCAAGTAGCAAAGTTAAATGAAGAGATGAAAGCTAATTTGAATTCAGATGATGTAACAACATCCCGTCTTGCTGCGATTACGATTCCGAGAATTACTACGTTAAAAGAAATCACCGGAGGTCAAAGCAGTGCAGGATCTTTTCAATTACTCTTTCCTGAAGGAGAGTCCAAAGCTTTCTTTATAATAGAAAATAGTACTATTGACTATTACAAAGTTAAAGGAAATGCGGCTTGGCTTACATGGAGTGGAAAAATCGGAGGAAATGAAAATAAATTCTGGATAACGAACAGCGGCATATCAAGTGAAGTGGGACAACGACCTAAGATTAATGACCGGTTGTTTTTCTATAAAGTTTCTTCGCACTCAGGACAATCCCAGTATGGATACCTGTCCAATACCGGCAAAGAGACGATACTTGGGAGTAAAGACATGAACAGCTTAGATGAGTTATATCCAATCCTCGAAGAAAACGAAGCAGATCAAATGAAAAAGACAGAATGAAAAAAAGAAGCACGGATGTGGTAAACTGTCCTTTACAAGGGGTTTATGAATCTTGTGCTTCTTTTTTGTTACTATATATTGTAGGGCGAAAATAAATGAACATAAGTTTGAGAAGAGAAATAAAAAATTAAAGGTGATCAAATATGATACTACATAAAGGTGAAGTGCTTTTTCGGCAGGGGGATATGACTCCTCTTTACCATCTCAAATCAGGTATGCTCAAAATCATTAGAATTCAGGAGGATGGCGGAGCATTCCTTGTTAATATTATTGTTCCCGGGGAGATGTTCCCTCATCATAGTTTAATTAGTCCTGGTCCCAGTTTTGGCTCAGCCTTAGCATTATCTACTTGTGAAATCGAAGTGATTCCGGCAGCAGAGTGGTATCATTCATTGGCAGAACAGCCTGAGAAATACCGGGAGGTAGCTCTAAAGCTTCAAGAGAAACTTCGTATGATGCAGCAGCGAATCGATCAAGTGACGGAAACCGAACCTGCCGAGCGTCTGCGCAAACTCCGTTCATGGATGGAAACGTATATTGCACCTGAAAAAATGACCGATCTCCTAACCCAAGCAGAAATTGGTCAGTTGATCGGTCTTCGTAGAGAGACGGTGAACCGCCTCTTGCGTTCAGGTGAATTTAATTAAGCCTAAGCCGGTGGTTATAGCGTTTCTTTTGGACCGAAGAATTCATAGTGCAAATCTTCTTCACGAACACCCCAGCTGATCAAGCTGTCCCGAATACTCTTCATAAAGGAGAGTGGACCACAAAAATAGAAATGCGCGTCCGTTGTAGGTACAATCTCTTGCAGCCAAGCCTGATCAATCCGTCCTGTTTTACTGTAACCCGTATCCTCAGGGAGCGGGTTGCTGTAACAGAAGTGGGTAGTCACTTGTTCGTTAGCGTCTTCCAGTTGTTTCACTTCGGAACCCATTGCATGTACTTTCCCATTATGTGCTGCATGAATAAAGGTGACTTGGCGGTTTGGCTGCTGCTTCACAGCAGTATTCATCATACTCATGAGCGGAGTAACTCCGATCCCTCCACCGATAAAGACGACAGGGCGATCATCCGTAAGTTCCATTTTGAATTCACCAGCTGGAGCAGATAGTAGAAGTTTATCCCCTTCTTTGATTACGTTATGAAGGTAGTTAGACACTTTACCATCTGGTGTATTCAAAGCTCCATTTTCACGCTTGACACTAATACGATAGTAAGGTTCGTGTGGTGCAGCGGACAAGCTGTACTGGCGAATCTGTGTGTAGGTTTCTCCAGGGACCTGAACTTTTACACTCACATATTGGCCTGGCGTAAAGGAAGCAATTGCTCCTCCATCGGATGGAATGAGATAGAAAGAACGGATAAGTTCGTTTTCTTCCACGATTTTGCTAACGGTAAATGGACGGAATCCAGTCCAGCCTCCTTGTTGACCTTCCGCTTCCTCATACATTTCTTTCTCGATATCGATAAATACACTTGCAATGACTCCATATGCGTTATTCCAAGCATGAATGATTTCATCTGTTGCCGCATCGCCAAGCACTTCTTTAATGGCAATAAGCAAATATTTCCCTACAATCGGGTAATGTTCAGGGAGTACGCCGAGACTGCGGTGTTTTTGAGCTACCTCTTTCACGGCAGGAAGAACAACTTCCAACTGATCAATATATTTGGCTGCTGCATAGACCATATTAGCGAGAGCAGCTTGTTGTTTCCCTTTTTTCTGATTGGCGTGGTTGAAGATGTTTAATAATTCAGGATGGTGCTCAAACAACATTTTATAAAAGCATGTAGTGATGTCTTTTCCGTGTACTTCAAGAACGGGTACAGTTGATTTAATAATGGAAATATCGTGAGTGCTTAACATAGGTAAAACCTCTTTTCTTCCTGCTTAATTATTGATATCTCCAGTATAAAAGAGGAAATTCGTTTCAATTGTGATCCAAATCACAAATTTTATGAACAGATTGCATCCTTTTCCCATTGACATTCGTATATAGGTAAATATCAAGTGCTATGTGAAGAGGAGAAGGGTTGACAATGAGTATTGAATCGAAGGAACTGCTGCAGGCAGAACTCGTTCTGATCGAGAAGTGGGAGAAGGAACAGAAGGATATTTTTTTCTGGGAAAAGCTAGGGCGGTTACCCTTCGCCATGTTGGATAAGCTTACGCCAAAGATTATTAGAGATAAACTCGGAATGCTTTTAAATGAACTCGGTGCCTTTTTGCAAAATGGCGGTCGATTCCTTGTGAATAAAAGGGCTGTCCTGAAGCACATCCATAAATTTCTGAGTGGGGAAGAGCCATCGGACCAAATAGGAATAAAGAAAAAAGGGCTGCAGGTTAAAAAAATGTTTACTCAAGTTTCGTCTGCTGCTTTGGCAGCTGCAGGAAAGTTTCGCGCAGAGGAAGAAAAGAATGCTGCTGTGACTTCTCCTGAGGATGCACCTGAACTTGCGATAGAAGATATTGCGAAACTCCCCATTGCAGTCATGGATCAAGCTGCAGATGACATTATCCAGGGACGGATCAAGTTTGCGGCGGCAAGCGGAGCAGCTACGGGAGTAGGTGGGATTGTAACCATGGCGGCTGACCTCCCGCTCATGTTAGGAACTTCCTTGAAAACATTACAGGAGATTGCCATCTGCTATGGATATGACCCAGAGGAGACAATGGAGCGAGTTTTTATCGTAAAATGTCTTCAATTTTCTTCAGCCGACATTGTAGGTAAAAAAGCCATTATTGAAGAACTGAGTCATTTTGATGAAGAACATACCAATGCAGAAGTCATTTCACAGCTGCAAGGCTGGCGGGAAGTTGTAACTGCCTATCGTGAAAATTATGGATGGAAACAGCTGTTTCAGATGATCCCGATTGCTGGCATTATTTTTGGATCCATTAGTAATAAAGGTGCGCTTACCGATGTTTCTGAAGCAGGAAAGATGCTCTACAAAAAACGCCGGTTATTAAAAAAATTAGATGAGGTGCAGGATATTTAGGAGTTGGATTAATTGCCTCAACGGTAAGGAAGATCGGACAGGATATACACCTGGGCAATATCGGGTAAAGAGAGAGAGAATATAACTTTTCAGGGTATCCATTCGTCTGTTTTATTAGAGGATATGCTCAGATAGGAGGTTAGCTCAAATGGAGAACAATGCTGGAAAAGATCTTTTATATCTTCTGATTTTCGTCGTGATTAGTTTCTTTGCAGTCATTATCATGTTTCCTTACGGACTTGCTTTGATCGTAGGTATCGTTCTATTTTTCCTATATAAAATCGTGTCGCTCTTAATAGAGATCAGAAATAGATTAGAACCAAAAGTGAAGCAAGCTGAGGAAACGCTGGAGTAGAAAATAAAAACGCCGGAAGGACAAACCTTCGCGGCGTTTTTATTAGGCAGTACGATCCGTCCAAGTGGCGAGTTTCTTGTCAGATGGAAGCAGAAAAGTTAAGAAACCCAGCAGCGGCATAAAGCTGCATACCTGCATAACCGGACTAATGCCTGCGGCATCGATCCAGTTCCCCAGCACAAGCGCACCAAGCCCGCCGAGCCCAAAAGCGAGACCTGTAATCATCCCGGAGACGGTTCCTATTTTACCTGGCACCAGCATTTGCGCGTAGACTACCGTGATCGAAAAGCTGGATAACATAATAAAGCCGATGATCGACAGCAGTACACCCGTCCAGAAGAGATTAGCATATGGGAGTAGTAAGGACAGCGGTGCAGCAAAAGCCATGGAAGCAAAGATCATATTTCGTTTACCAAAACGGTCGGCAAGCGGTCCTCCAAAGAAAGTCCCGAGTGCCCCTGCTCCAAGGAACAAGAAGATATAGATCTGTGCATCTTGAGTAGACAGCGAGAAGGTATCCTTCAGGAAAAAGGCATAGTAACTCCCGATGGAAGACACATACCAAGAACGAACGAATACTAAGATAATCAGGATGAAAAAGGCATACATGATGTTCTTTTTCACCGCAGGATTCATGACTCCGTCTGCTGCTTTTTTTCTAGCATATCCACCGTTTTTCAGCGTTTGTCCGTACCATCTGGCAATAAAAATCTGTACGGCAATCCCTACTGCGGCAAGAGCCGCAAACCCGAGGGAACCCATCAGTCCAAAGGGGATAAATACCCATCTGGTGAGGAGTGGAGCAAGAGACTGCCCTGCATTCCCGCCCACCTGAAAAATAGACTGTGCTAATCCCCGGCGATTTCCTGCAGCCATGTGAGAGACTTTAGAACCTTCAGGGTGAAAAGCGGCTGATCCCAGACCAACAAGAATAACGGACATCATAATAGCCATGTAACTGTCTGCAAAGGCAAGAAAAATCATGCCTGAGCAGGTGAAGCCCATTCCAATAGGCAGGAGGGCGGGAGTGGGTCTTTTATCAGAGAAATAACCGACCACAGGCTGCATAATGGATGCTGTTATATTTAGTGCAAAAGCAATCCAGCCCATCTGGCTGTAACTGATTCCCATGGAGTCTTGCAGTACAGGGAAAATAGCAGGAATAACCGACTGAACCGAGTCATTAAGCAGATGAACGAGACCGATCGCTATCAGAATCCGGTAGATTGTCTGAGAACCGGCATCAGGACGAGGAAGCGGCCGAGAAGCAGAACCGGTCTTCATCAGTGAGTTGAGTGACATGTAAGGTCTCCTTTTCCTATGTAATTCAGTAAAAACGTAACTGTTAATGAACCGAAACAGGTAGATCTTTACATCATATGACATCATTTACTTAGTAGGCAATCCCTATATTTACGCGAAAAAGGAAAAAGAGGCGCCTCACTTCGTAGTGAAACGACCTCTTACATAGGTTTGCTTGCAATCTCAACAGATTAGCGATTATCAATATTTTCAGGATACATATCATGTTGGAACAAACGCTGAGTAGCGAGTTCCTCATATTTTGTACCTGGACGACCATAGTTGCAGTAAGGGTCGATCGAGATTCCGCCTCTTGGCGTAAATTTGCCCCATACTTCAATGTAACGCGGGTCCATAAGTTTGATTAGATCATTCATGATGATGTTCACTACATCTTCATGGAAATCTCCGTGGTTACGGAAACTGAACAAATACAGTTTCAGTGATTTACTTTCTACCATTTTAATATCAGGAATGTAGCTGATGTGGATCGTTGCAAAGTCAGGCTGCCCCGTAATCGGGCATAAGCTTGTAAATTCCGGAGTGTTGAATTTAACAAAGTAATCCCGGTAAGGATGCTTGTTATCGAAAGTTTCCAAAATGCTTGGATCATATTCAAACTTATATTTTGTCCCCTGGTTACCCAGTAGTGTAATATCTTGTAGTTCATCAGATTGACGTCCAGCCATGTTCATATCTCCTTCATACATCTTATTATTGTTTATTTATACGCCGCGTTTATTTCCCCATACCAGCGTATGGAGCTGCGGCAAGACACGTACATCATTCATATCAGAGAGATTCATTGTTTGATCAATAAGCCACTCATAACGGTGGAGAAGGGAGGAAGCAAGGTTATCTGTATCTCCCGTACCTACATCTGGATTCCCTGTCTGCAAATACATAGCAACCCCAGGATAACGACGATGGACTTCTCTCGCATAGGCGAGGTCCTGCTCATCGAAGATGACAACTTTCAGACTGTAGGCTTTATCCCCAGTTCGATCCGCGAGGCGGCTCACAATATCATCTAAAGTATCCCAGTTTGTGTTCATACCAGAGCTTGGAGGCTTTGGTGAGATAGTTACTTCATTAATATCCATAAGCCAATCCTGCCAGCGAGACCCTTGAGTCTCTACTGCAGTGCGAATTCCGCGCTCCTGAAGCAGTTCTACAAGGGAACCGATCTGAGGCAAGATGGCAGGATTACCACCAGAGATCGTGACATGCGAGAACCTATCACCTCCGATAGAAGTAAGCTCTTGCCAAATCTCATCTTTATTCAATTGACGAATTTGATCTTTTGCACTGCCATCCCACGTAAAAGCAGAATCACACCAAGAACAGCGATAGTCACAGCCAGCGGTACGAACAAACATCGTTTTCTGGCCAATTACCATACCCTCTCCTTGGACGGTTGGTCCAAAGATTTCAAGGACAGGAATGGGACGAGGATTACTCATCAATCATCCACTCCCGTCTTACTTCTGCGTAGCTGGTAGGTGTCTCATAGAGCCGCACAAATTCAGTACGCCCGCTGTTAATTTGGGAGCAGTAAGGTTCACTTTGCAGAGCCGCTTCCATCTGTTCATAGATCCACACGACCATATTCTCTGCAGTGGTATTCATCGGCGGTAAGGTTTCGTTCAAATATTGATGATCAAGATAACCTTCAATCTGAGTTTTCCAGATTTCTTTTACATCGCCAAAATCGACGGTGAGTCCTGTCTCACCGGGAATGCCGCTAATTCCAAATACGACTTTATAGGTATGGCCATGCAAGTTTTTGCATTTGCCTTCATAGCAGTGCAGGTGATGCGAAGCATCAAAAGTAAATTCCTTGCTGACAAGGACCCGTTTACGGTGATAGCGCAGCTGCTCTTTTTGAATATCTTCTCCGATGCGTTGCAGCTTTTCTACGATCCGAAAAGTACCAGGCTCAGGTCTCATTGCTGTTCACCGCCTGTAACAATAGAAGAAGGTTTTTGATTACGTTCAGCAGTATATTCATCAAGGCCCGCTTTCCGAAGTTTACATGCAGGGCATTCGCCGCAGCCGTCGCCCATAATCCCGTTATAGCAAGTAAGCGTACGCTCACGTACAAATTCAAATGCACCGAGTTCATCTGCCATTGCCCAAGTCTCAGCTTTATTCAGCCACATGAGAGGAGTATGAAGAACAAAATCATAATCCATTGCCAGGTTTAATGTGACATTCAGTGATTTTACAAATACGTCACGGCAGTCTGGATATCCGCTAAAATCAGTCTCACATACGCCGGTAATAATGTGACGTGCTCCTTTTTGTTTGGCAAGGACAGCCGCAAAACTTAGGAACAAGTGGTTTCTTCCATCAACGAATGTGCTTGGCAGTTCGCCTTCTTCTTGTGAAATATCAATATCACTGCGAGTGAGAGCATTCGGTGCGAGTTGATTGAGCAGGCTCATATCGAGAACGGTTTGCTCCACACCGAGTTCACGAGCGATATCAGCAGCCACTTCAATCTCCTGTTTATGGCGCTGTCCATAATCAAACGTGACAACTTCCACTTCTGCAAAGTGTTTTTTTGCCCAGAACAGGCAAGTCGTGCTATCTTGTCCGCCGCTAAATACGACGATTGCTTTTTCATTTGTAAACATAAAAAAACCTCTCTATCTTCTAGGATTAGTAAACACGAACGGATCGCGTTTCATCAGCGGAAGAAAAGAGAAGTTCCTTACTCGATCAACAAAAAAACAGGCCGCTGCCAAAATTGGAGGGCACTTATATAGATTGACGAGGCATCATTTACGAACACGAAAATGAGCAATCGGCCACTTTATGAAAATAAAGCTGCTGACTGCACAGGGGAGGTAAATAGCCTGCTTATTAGACAATCTGTATAGTTTTTTATAGAGGGAGTTCGCGAACCTCTCCCATGGAAATCGGATATCCCGCATGATGATCCATGGATTTATATTTGTAGTTGTCGTTAGTTTTATCGTACTCGTAGTATTATAGCAGAAAATAGGCACAATAGAAGCCCTTTTACTTAATCAATACATTTCCAAAAGGTAACACTTCACGCAAAATTCGTTTAAAAAGACCCTCGTCATTGTTCATATCACTCTCGAGTTTCCGATTTTCTCGGCCGGCTTGAAATAGGACGGTACCTTGTCCGGTCATCTTCCAGTGATAATTCATGTGCTGACTCGCGAGATGGTTTCCGTATACGGTGAGTTCCAGTTTTGCATTTTCCGGATAAGCAATGACACTGCCGGCATCTACATACAGTGGGGCAGTGGGATGAAGCTCTTGTTCACAGACTTGACCTTGCGTGAGAATACCGATCACTCCGTTACCCGAAAATTTCATTTTTATTGCATCTCGGGTAATCAGCATATTCTTGACCTTAAGAATCCTAGTCTGCATTTGTATTCCTTCACTATAGAAGAATAAATGCCGGAAGTCGTACAGCAGATCACTTTTCTCTTCGAGTTTGATCGATTTCATGCTGAAACCGGGGGGCAGGGCAGTAACAAACTGGCAAGGACCGCTAATCTCGGATTGAATCAGCTTATGTTTACGATACATTCCGCTAATATTCATGAGACGATCATTTCTGCCCGTACCGGACCCGCGGTAAGCAACAATCTGCTGCGGATGAAGCACATGGATTTTGTCTCCTTCGGTTAATGAGAAAGTGACAGCTTGTCCGGTAATCATAGAAGCTTCGTGTCCTTGAGATATTTGCATCTTTTGTTCTGTTCCTTTCTATAAATAGAGAAGCCTGATCTTGAATTATAATCTTGAATGTCTTTGCATACGATAACGAATGATACGGACAAGCACGAAGTAGAATACGATAAGGCCAATGGCAGTAATCACCGTCGTCGTAATTCTTTTTTGTGTCTTCATTCGTTGTTCTTCTGCTTTTTGCAGCTTACTAACCATGGAAGTAAGGCTTTCATTTTGCTCCATGAGATATTGATTTTGTGCGATCAATTCTTCATTATGAGCCTGGAATGATTCTATATTTTCTTTGGCGTTGTTGAGTTCCGTCATCGTCTGTTCATAGCTCTGTTGTAATTTATTTACTTCCTCCGGTAGATTTGTAAACTGCTCATATCCGTTATATACATTTTCCCAAAACCCGGCCTGAGCCCGCTCATCTGAAATCATGAGAAGTAGACTGTACATGGCAAGTGTCATCAGTAGAAGTTGCCACTTTTTTTTCATAGATCCACCACCTTATATATCCTATTAACCCGAAATAAAGAAAGAATATTAGGGGATACTGCTATTCTATACGATCATTTGTTTTTTATTGTTTCATATATTCTGAAATTGATTTAAAGAATGTAACAAAAATAAAAAAATATATGTTTAGACGTACTTCGGATAGGTTAATTAGAAGGAAAAGGTCTTATTCGGGAAAATTTGAACTGTGGTTGTCATATTTATAAGGAGGAAATACAGAAATGGAAAGCAGAGTAGACAAAAAAGTGTATAAAACAATTCGAGTAACGGTTAATGAAAAACCGGTTGGAAAAGCATTAGTTATGGACGGGGTCACTTATGCTCCGATTAATAAAAATAAAAGAACCGTAGAAATGAAACGTCGTTAATATCAATGCTTCATAGTGAGCAACACGTGATAGGAAAGAACGATCAGATCGGAAACGGGTATATGATTCAAAATCCCCGTGTTCGGTTTTTTATGATGAGAAAAGATACAGTAAGGAACACAGATCTGTGAGATTTGTGTTTTTTTGTCATAAAAGGTCGATAAATAACGAATGGATGGTGTAAAGACACAAAAATTTGCAACTATTTGTATAAGAACATATGTTCCCTGACAATCAGTTGTCTTTTTATCCTGTTAGTATTTAAGTAAAGCAACTGAGGGGGGAGATTTTAGTGAGTTCATCTTTGGATGTATTTTATACTTGGAACCGCGAAGCTATTCCCGTTTCTGGCGAAAATTCACTGTTTTTGCTGATTGAATGGCGCAGTGGACCACCGGCCAAGAGACAACTGAAGACACAGCCTAAACTGTTATTCCGTGAAGTAGAATTGTTAATTAAACCTGAGAAGGACATGGAGATCAAAGCAGTTCATGGTGTGAGGGCAAAAGAATCCGACGCCGGATGGGTAATTGGTCTCGGTAACGCGTATAAAGGGAAAACAAAATCTTTCTTACTAGAATTCGATGTAAGTTCTCAATCTCCAGGCAAGAAACCGGCATGCTCCGCTTATTGGAGTGCACTGAAGACAAAGCAAGAACAACGTGTTTTACTGCGAAGAGAACAAATTAATTTGCTTGTTTCCACACATTTTGGGGTAATTGGAAGAGAACCAGACCCACGGGTGCAGAAATATGCAGTACTAAGTCAATCGACCGTAATTATGAAGCAGAGCCTCAGGGCGTTTGAAAGAGGCAGAAGTGGAGAAGGAAAAGAAATTATAAAAAGACATACAGATGGATTATTGATCCTAGCCACGAGGACGGGCGATTTAGAGTATTATCGGGAGGCTCATATTCTGAGTTGTTTATGCCTTTATTATGAGCAGACTCATGAGAAATCTTGTTATGATTCGGTTGATGTGGAAGAAGATCAGAGTCTCACAGTGTCTTATGGCAAGGATTACTATGATAAAGAAGCAAAATAAGCAGCAAGATTGCTGTTTAGGTATCAAATATTCAGTACTTATCAGATAGCATCTAGGTTTATAACGGAATATACATAATGAAAACAAGCCAAATAACCGATATAAGTCCAAAGAACTATAAACTTACGAGGCGATATTAGTTCTTTTTAACTATAGTGTTGTTATAGGGGGCATCTCATGACAGAGCGACTTATACGATTAATGCGTATTATTACCTTGGTACAGGCAAAGCCTGGAATTTTAGCAAGAGAATTAGCAGAACGTTGTGAAACATCAGAGCGTACAATTTACCGGGATATGGATGCACTTAGTGCAATGCATATTCCGGTTGTAAATATGGGGCACGGACGTGGATATCAGTTTATCAGCAGGTTTGCACTTTATCCGCTGAATTGGTCAGAGGAAGAAACGACAGCCTTTGCAAAACTGGCAGATGTCATGGATGAAGTGAAACCATTATTGCCTTGTGCTTTTGAAAGTGCCTACGAGAAAGTTATGGCTGTAAGTCTAAAGAAGAAAACAGAACGAGTCGAATGGGCTGAACAATTTGCCGAAGTGATTCGGCTTGGAAAAGCAGAGGAACACTGGCAGGATGAAAGGGACAACAAAATCATTGTCAGTATTATACAAGCTTCTTTGTCACAGAATACAATCCAGGCTGTCTACGATTCGCCGATTGAGGGCGTTGAAGGGTTTGTTAATATAGAGCAATCTAATCTAAAACTAACGATCGATCCTTATCATTTAGTACCTAAAGGATATCATTTTTATGTAATCGGATATTGTCACAATACAGAGAGAGTAGAGTCTTTTCGAATGAGCTGCTTTCTTGAAGCGGAGATCATGCCTCAGACCTTTCGGAGAGAAATGTATGCACAAAACATCTCCATGAAAGACACATTGTCTGTTAATCCAGGGCTGGAACGAACCTTGTTTAAAGTGAGATTTTATGAGGAAGCTGTGGAGAAGATGAAACGAAGTGAATTTCTGGTAAAGCCTAAGTATATACACGAACCAGATGGGAATATGATTCTTGAAGTCATGGTGAATAACAGTGAAGAGTTTATGGATTGGCTTATGCCTTATGGACCTGCTGCCGAAATACTCGAGCCCCCGTATTACCGAGATCAATTACGAGAGAGGCTCAAGACTTGGCTTTGTTTCTATCAAGATGAGTAACCCGTTTCGTGTTAAGAATCAGATGGTCTAAGCAATTTGGCAAGATCTCCAAAGGGATTATGTTTATCATCATCTCCGCTCGAATATACAAGTTTGGATTTCGTTCCTTCTTCGTCAGCGGCACTGTTCTCCGCAAGCTTCAAGTGTTCAAAATGATGAATAAATATTCTTGCTGTATTGATGGCGTCATCAAGTGCGCGATGCTGGGTACCGTCAAATGGAATACCACACATCGTAAGGGCCTGACTTAGTCCAAGCTGGCGGGAACCTCCTTCTTTACGAAGCGTCCTTGAGATTTGTTTTTGGATGTCATTATGGTTCCTGATCCAGTCCACTTTCACCTGATGCGTACGGCAATGGGATAAGAATTTGCTCTTGTCGTCTGGTCCCCAGGAACAGAGATAGTAGGTATCTGGCAACCATTCGATAAATTGCTGAACGGCTTCGGGGAATAGAGGAGCTGCATCAATATCTTTCTGCGTAATACCGGTGAATTGGATCGTATCTGTGGACAAAACGGATTTGTTGGAAGGTCGTACATAGGTATGAAATGAATCAACAACCCCTAGACTTCCTTTATCATCAATTGGGGCAACCTTTACCGCTCCGATGTCAATGATTTCGGAAGAATACCGAGTACTGCGGCTTACCGTAAATTCAAGATCATAGATAATGTAATTCATCAGAAATAACTCCTTTCTCTATTTATTTTTGATTCATCTGAATCAATTCATCTATAAGCTCATTCTAAGATTCTCAGATCTATTGTACTATATTACTTGTTAGATAATAGACTGTCAGCGTATTTTCTATCACTTTCCTGGCAAGAATACTAGCTAACTAATTTTTATAGGATTTGTGTATACGAAGGAGATTGACTTTTATGTCATATTCCAGTAATCTTTTTGAAAAATGCGAACAGCGACGATCAAGGACATAGTATAGGATGGCAACAAATTTCATAAGAGAATGAGATCCGATAGGCTGAAAGGTCTCTGAAATTTGAACTTATACTCCTACCTTGGAGCTGCAAGTAAATCTTGAGCAGATTTCACTTGCCGGGTTAGGCACGTTATGCCGTAGAGAAGATCATTCTTTTGTATCGTGCCACGTTAGACTGGGTAACAGTTTTCGTATTACATTACAGAGGAATAAACTTAAATTAGGGTGGTACCACGACATTTTCGTCCCTTGACGAAAGTGTCTTTTTTTATTTTACAGCCTATAGGAGGAGGGGGACAATCATGCGTCAGAGTCAGTTGTTTATTCCAACCTTGAGAGAAGCGCCTGCAGAGGCAGAAGCGCGAAGTCACCAGATTTTGCTGAGGTCAGGTATGATTCGGCAAACGGCATCCGGTATCTACAGTCTTTTACCGTTAGGCAGAAGGGTCCTTCATAAGATAGAACAAATTGTTCGAGAAGAAATGGATGCCATTATGGCCCAAGAAACGCTACTTCCTTCGCTACAACCGATCGAGCTATGGGAAGAATCAGGTCGAAATCGTGATTATGGGCCGGAGCTTATGCGATTATCTGATCGACATGACAGGTCCTTTGCCCTTGGACCTACTCACGAAGAAGTGATTACCGCACTCATCCGCGATGAAGTTCATAGTTACCGTCAGCTGCCGCTTACACTATATCAGATCAGTACGAAATATCGGGATGAACGAAGACCTCGTTTTGGTGTACTGCGCGGCCGCGAGTTTCTTATGAAAGATGCGTATTCTTTTTCCGCTAATTGGGAGGAGCTTGACCGAGTATACGAAGATATGGTCCAGGCATATACACGGATCTTTACTCGGGTAGGACTTCACTTCACGAAAGTGGAAGCAGATGCAGGAACGATTGGAGGAAGCGGCGAAACACACGAATTTATGGCGCTCGCAGACATTGGTGAAGATACAATTGTGACTTGTACCTCTTGTGATTATGCAGCCAATCTAGAGAAGGCGACTTTTAAAACTGATGCAGATGCTGGAGGGGCTGAGCCGTTTACTCGAGTGTCAGAATCTCAGAAGACAAAGGTTCATACTCCAGACACGAAGACCATTCCGCAAGTTGCTTCATACCTGGATCTCGAACCGCAGAATATAATCAAGACCCTGTTGTATGAGGCAGATGGGGCTCCTGTTGCAGTACTGATTCGTGGAGATCATGAGGTGAATGAGATTAAATTGCAGCATGCACTTAAAGTGGAGCAACTGGAGATGTTAGATCAAGAAAAATACAAGGATTTACAGCTTCCTGTGGGATATCTCGGACCATACGATCTTTCCATGAGAATCATTGCCGACTATGCTGTTATTTCTATGGATCGTGCGGTGACTGGGGCGAATGAAGTGGACCATCACTATATTCAAGTGCAGCCAGGGCAAGATTTCACATGGGATATAGCAGTCGATATTCGGAATGCCGTAGAGGGAGATTTATGTTCTTCGTGCGGTTCTGCGCTTACGTTCGATCGCGGAATCGAAGTAGGGCATGTATTCAAACTGGGTACAAAATATAGTGATGCGATGGGCGCTACTTTCCTTAATCAGACAGGGACTCCTCAAAAACCGATTATGGGCTGCTATGGTATTGGAATTTCTCGGCTGCTTGGAACGATTGCAGAGCAATATTCGGCAGATCGTAAGATGAGCTGGCCAGTCGCTGTTGCTCCCTACCATGTGCATCTCATTCCGATTTCTGTGAAAGATGAGGTACAGATGGCACTCGTTCACGAACTTGAAAGTTCGCTGACTGCCCTTGGAGTGGAGGTACTCGTAGATGATCGAAATGAGCGTCCGGGCGTGAAGTTCAAAGACGCTGATCTAATGGGTCTGCCGATACGAGTCATTGTAGGAAGAGATGCAGCAGAAAGGCAGGTCGAGTGCAGTTGGCCGGCGAATTCTCACGATGCAGAGAACACGGAACCATCTAGTTCTGAGCGCATGTCTGTGGAAGAAGTGCTTGAGATAACGAAAATGCATATTTTCCCAAAAGCAGACTAGTCAAAATGATTAATATATTATATTCTATTAAAAAAGGGTTTGACCTCAGCATATAACGATTTGTCCTAAAGCATAGGGCCTTGATTTCAATCAAGGCCCTTTTTTGTGTCTTTTTAGGGTTGTTGTGTAAATATAGTAGGTATTTCTGAAGCTGGTTTTCTATTTTAAAGTGCTGAGAGATAAATAAGAGGGAGGTTTCAAATTACAAGGTAAAATATGTATTTAAATACGTTAAAAGGTAAGTATTGCAGACCGATAAAAAGAATAAGGAAAAACAATACAAAGTACAAAAATTAGATGATAGGAGATTAAAAAGCATGAAAAAGTTAATTTTGTCGATTATGTTAGGGTCTTTGGTATTTGCTTCGATACCTGTTGATCGTATAGAAGCTGCGGGTGCTGCTTCCGTAGAAGTATTATTAGATACAAAGAAAATGAGTTTCCCTGATGCGAAACCTTTTCAGGACTCTCAGGGAAGTGTAATGGTTCCGATTCGATTTGTATCTGAAGCGTTAGGGGCTAAGGTGAGTTATAGCAAAAGCGGAAAGACGACTGTGGTTGGCGTTACGAATAAAGATCATACGGTAAAAATGACGGTGGGACAAACTACCGCTTTGATTGATGGGAAAAAGAAAAGTTATGGTACCAAAATTATATTAAAGCAAAATCGGACCTTTGTTCCCTTACGATTGGTGAGTGAAGGGTTAGGGCAGAAAGTGGAATGGGATAAGGTAGGGCGCTGGGTTTGGATTGGAGAAAAGAATTTTAGAAGTACGGATGATAAGGAATTTAAGTTAACCTCCATTTCAAGTTTCAAGGCATATACTAGGACATCTTTTTTATTTGAGGACATCTCTGGAACCAAGTTTAAAGGAGTGAAAATAATTAAGGAGAGTGATCTTCCAATTCAGATTGGCGATGGTGCAGTTATTTACTCAATAGACCAAGCAACTAGAAAGTTAAGCGGTATGAAAACTATAGCTATTAGGCATTCGGTAAAGACTGTCCCAATTGCATTCTTAGTAAAAAATGATGATGCCAAATATAGAAGGGCTATTGAGAATGCCTTAACAAACAATAGGGATAATACAGCCACTAACTATTATCCAATTATAGATGAATCAGATAAATTCCGTTCAGATGGTTATGATGAAAATTACACTGCGTGGAAGAATTTCAAAGTGAATCAAGCTGACTATATTCTCTTTGATACCAGTAATACTAAAGATTATGCTGTTGCTCTCATAAATCCATTTAAGTAGGAGGAAAAAGAGAGTATGAATCATATGAAAAAATGGATCAGTGGATTGATGAGTTTGATCTTTGTTTTATCTGCAGTTTTATTCATTCAACCTTCCGAGGCAAAAGCTATAGGTATGAGTAGACTTTTTCAAGATCCTATTGATAAGAATGTTTATTATTTTGTTGGGATGGTCTATTTCGAGGTATGGAAAAAGGCAGATGGAAGCTGGACCAATGGAAAAAAACCAAATACTTGGTCAGAAGTAGATGGTGGCGATTACGAATTCACTTTTTCCACCACCCGAAAAATAAAGAGTGTTGATGCTGAACCATTTAAATACGATTGGAAATACGCAGATGAAACTTTTGATATATCTAGAAAAGACGAGCTATTAGATAGAGAGAAAATAGAATATATTAGATCTACTTCAAGTAAAGCATATACAATTAGTAAAAGTAATGTTAACGGGATTGGAACTAATTCTGTAGTGCTTGACGTATATGTAAATTCAGGGTATTTAGATGCGATGGTACCAATAAACCGAAAAAAGGAAGAGCAAGATAAGGGAACATATTTTGATCCAAACGTAGAAGGATGGAGATATTACTTCCCAACCCTCTTCCGAATCGAATTAGAACCTGAAGAAGGCAAAGCAATCATAAAACATTACACTACCACGGGTAAGTCTCTTGATGGAGTGTCTGGTTTCAAGAATCGTGAAGAGAAGATAGAGAAAGATAAAGCTTATAACTTTCCTCATACGACAGGGACAGCAGATTATCCATACATAGGTTATAAGAAAAGTACCGTTGCTTCACCAAGTGGGGGTGACATTCTACCAGGGGATCCTCCTAAATTCACTTATGATGCAAGTTTCCCAATCTACTATGTGAATTTCTATTACGAACCAAAAATAGATCCGCCACCGTTACCGCCCACTGATTCAAGTGGAGGTGGAGCCTGCACCTATAATATAAATCCACCATCTCAAGTGGCTTCGCCTGTATCCTCTTTCATGGAGCCGGGCGCACAAGGACATATCCTTGCGGATAACAACACGAATGGAAGACAGTTTGATGTAACTCTCGGTATTCCAACTTCGGAGAACCTCTACGCAAATACGTGGGCTATGAACTATTTGTATCAGCATACTTTTGGTCAGCAGAAAGGGAAAATCACGTATACCTGTAACGTAGAAGCTACTTACGTCTTAAAGTGGAAGGAAAAACAACCAGACAAAGTAGACGATAAAGGTAATAAAACGCCGCAGCCTGATATTGATAAGACAGATACGGAAGTGAAAAACTATCCTTTTTCTTTTACACGAGACTACTCTTACTGGAAGATTAATAATCTTGAAGTCTATCAGATCAATGAAGCGGCGATGAGTAACTATGCTTTGCCTAGCGGAAACGTAACCTTACGTCCCAAAGGGTATAGTCCTCCTTCTCTACATATGGAGCATGCTGAAGAGGTAGAGGTGCATGTGATACCAAAAGAAACGGGCGATATTCGTTTTACACCGGAAGCCGTTGATCAAGGCGGATATTCTAGGCCTTCTCCTCCTGATGATACATCGAAGATAAAGGCATTAGCTGAAGGGCAAACCAAACCTCCTGATGTGAAAAATGATGCCCTGCAGTTTTCTTATGGAGGCAGTACTACCACAGTGATGGACGGCAGCACAGTCTCACAGAACGGACCTACTCCCTCGAAAATACCGAATCCATCTAAGATGGGATCGTATAAGGAAACGGGAGAACAGGTGCTTTTCCAAGACCGGTTACTAATCAGCCGTTCTTTAATAAACCAAGCTCATACCACTTCTTCTGGAAGCATTAAGTATGGCTTGCTGCCTACTACTGTGGGCGGCAGCGGTGATAAGACTTATCCCGTATCTCCAATCAACACGGTTACTGTCCACACCCCAGTTGTGAACTACTCTTCCGTAACGGATGATCAGGAGCATAATCAAAAAACAAAACCAAATGCGGCTCGAGCTGCTTTTATCTTAGATCGACCATTTAAAGTACGAATCCCAACAAGTGGACAGCATGTCAGTTATCCTGGATATGGTGATCGTGATTATGCGAAGTATGTAAGAAGTAAGGAAGTCTATTTTCCCTTTGACGTGTACAGCGGGGACCAGCGGACTTTCTATCCAAAGAATACTTGGATTTCTGTCCCGGTAACTCAGCTTGAAATGGAGTTCTTCCTGCCGGTATGGGTGGATGAAGAGGACTATACGGTATGGTTCCGTACCATCGCCGAGAACGCACCAGTTGATTTTAGCCATCAGCGGGATGCGAATACGAATCTTGCCCATCATGTTGCCACAGATTCAGCAGAAGTTGAAGTGATTGGCCGGTTATATGATTTTCACATTACAGACATTGCAGATTATGAGTGGGAGAATGTATTCCGTAGTAGCCCAGGAAGTTATGTACCTTCCGGTTTTAGCTACTGGACAGGACTGAAAGGGATCGACGGAGCAGCGAGAGGCAATAAACTGCCTTATATCCTGCCTGTGAGACCCGGAAGTCATCCGGTTCCGAGTTACGCGAATGTAGCTGTGAACACAGGTTATCATTTCAAGTTTGATGTAAAGACAAAAGGGAATATGTTTTCATCCACCGATGGAATACGGATTACACCTGCCTTTTATTATGTAGCTAAGGATGGCACGGAGAGACAGGAAGTTGATCTGTATTATAGTAAAGGTAACAAACACTTTATACGGATCGGTTCGGAGCAAGATGAAGAGAAAAGATTCGTTGTGCTAAATACACGTTTGCGTAACGTACCTCTTACGGAAATGGCGGATACGGCAGCGTATCGTTATGCAAAAGAATTATCTGATGCCGATCGTCACCAGACTTCTAAAGACGTCTACACAGCGCAATATGTAACAGGAGCTGCCAAAACCCCTGCTTGGGCAGGTCGCTATTCCTGGATGTTATTATCCCGTGATTTGCGTACGTTCATGGGTCCAAAAGATAAATTGCCTGAAGGTGTTGATACGTACCGGGCGAGTGCTTCGATCCAGCATTGGTATGGCGAATATAGCTTACCAGCAGATGTAGTAGCGGTAAAGAAAGGAACTTCACTAGAGAAGTATGCGAGAGCTGAAATGTTGGATGACCAATCAGATCTACTGCTGAAAAATGGGTATATCATTGTTAACTTCAATATGGAGAGTATCCAGAATGGAGACACCGCAAATCCTCACTTACAATACATCCATTCTCCGCTAATGAATCAGTGGAGGTTAGAAGGATATGAGCGTGGGTTCGTGACGCCTAAAGGGTATACATTTTCTTCATTGGATGGAGATGTGCTGTATTATAATAGCGATCTTTCGAGCCGAGATGATTTTTCCTCTGAAGTTCCTCATTAGTTGAAGGTGAGAAGGTAGCTGGGCAGCATTTGTTGCCACAATCAAGCACCAAAAAGGCCCTGCAAATGCAGGGCCTTTTTGAGCATGCTGTTCAAACTTCTAACGATACTCTTATGATATTTTTCGCCTTACTTATGTGGTATCATTCTTGATCTTGCTTTCAAACCATTACTAATTGACTACTTTTTTGTCTAATACTTACATATGGGCTTGCCTACGAGCTACATAATCGCGACTTCTTAACTATATTATCGGTTATATGTTGAGAATATTAATAGATTAGAGAAAATATTTTAGAAAAAATAGGGTACAAGCATGACTTTTGATCTATATTTTGTCACTAAGACGCAACAGGGAGCTTTAAAGTCTGACCTGGATAGATCCGATGTGCATTTTTAAGCTTATTGAGTTGTTGAAGGGTCTGCCAAGTCGTGTTGTATTTAAGGGAAATGGAATACAAGGTGTCCCCTGATTTTACAACATACACAGAAGGCTTTTCGGTAACCGGTTTAGAAGGCTTACTAGGTTTTTCGGGTGTAACAGGAATCTCAGGTGCTGGTTTTTCTTCTGCTGGCGGAGCAATAACCGGAGCTGTCCCTTCCGAGATCCGACCATCTGTCGTAACCGTTCCTTTACCTAACTTTTGCAAATGAGTAATTAATGCTTCATCCAGAGAGCCGTACATTCCTGCTTGGCTATATTTCTTGAACATATCGTACTCATCGCCGCCGATGGAAGTGAAGTCATTGGTTGCCAGGGAATAAACTGCTTTCGGATCAATTGCTTTTCCGCCAACCATCACGGAATGAACTCGACTTCCAGCTTCTTTTGAAGGGTCGATTTTAAAAGTAAAGCCGGAGATTTGCGGGAATCCGCCGCTTGCTTCCGGATAACTTTTCACCCCATTTTCCAGGGCTGCGATGAGGTCTTCGCCTCTGACGTTCAGAGTGACAATTTGGTTACCAAAAGGAAGAACGGTAATGACTTCACCTTTGGTCACCTCACCTTTTTCAATGGAAGCACGAATACCGCCGCCGTTTGTTAAGGCCACATCCGCACCCGATACATCACGAATGGCATCTGCAATGAGGTCTCCTAGATTGGTTTCTCCTGTACGTACTTTCTCACGAGCACCTTCCAGATCGGTTGCGATGTTTGCTACCACTTCGTCCAAGATCGGTGCTTGTTCTTTAGTGATGGAATCAACTAGAGCTGCTACTTTTTCATTAGGAGCAATTCCTGCCGCTTCTTTTTCGTCAATGAGGGAGGCTTCTTTTTTAACTACGTCACCGCCGTCAACCCATAGATCCACGACACCAACATATTTAGTGTATTCACCGGCACTGGCAATTAATGTCCCATTATCCGCCACAATTCCATCTTCGAGCGTTGTGTGGCTATGACCGTCTATATAAACATCAATACCATCGACTTCTTTTACCACATCAAACGTATTATCTGTATCCGAATCATCCTGCCCGGTATGAGCCAGTGCGACGATAACATCTACTTTGTTACGAAGTTCATCAACATATTTTTGCATTTCATCCGATGGATCCGTGAACTGAATACCTTCTACGTTTTTCGGATTTGTTTTATAAGCAGTTTCCGGTGTAGTAAGGGCGATAATGCCGAGTTTCACTCCGTCCACTTCTTTAATGATATATGGATCAAAAAGGCCTGTGCTGTTCTTTTTCTTCACATTGGCACTAATCATAGGAAAGTTCAAATCTTTACTTAGTTTCACTAGATGCTCCCAGCCATAATTGAATTCATGGTTACCGGGAACGATGGCATCATAACCCATTTCATTCATGACTTTCACGATACTTTCCCCGTTGACAAGTGTAGCGAAGGTTGTTCCGTGAATTGCGTCACCGCCATCCAGAAAAAGAGTGTTTGGGTTATCCTTACGGTACTTATCCGCAATTCCTGCAACTTTGGCATATCCCATGTTCGGAGAATCTTCTACGGCTCTTGCATGTGTATCATTTGTATGTAGGATGGTGATGTGAGTTCCTTTTTGCTCAGAAGTGGAAGCCGTGCCTGCTAATTCTACCGCTGCATTAGCGAAACTCACTGAACTGAAAAATAATGCGGAAACGGCAATCGTCGATAATGTCTTTTTCCATTTAAACATATAAGTTTCAACCCTCCCAATTTTTATCTCATGCACATTTTACCAAATAACTATGAAGAATAGTTCATTTTTTTAATCATTTCCTTGAACAGATGGAAGGTTACACCATAAAAGATATGAAGTAGAATAGATATAGTATGGTCTGTTTTGCGTACGAATTAACGTAAAGCTTTTATTTTCATGGGAGGAGGAATTACAAATGATTAGAGGATTGTTTGAAACACATCTAGATGTAGTGGATCTGGCACGCTCTGCTGCATTTTATGAAGATCAGGTTGGACTAGAACTCGCCCATACTGATAGCCGGGGTGCCCGGTTTTACTGGATTGGCGGAAAAGGAAATGCCATGCTTGGTTTATGGAAGAAGGAACCGCATGAAATATCCAGGCAGCATTTCGCTTTTGAAGTACCACTGTCTGAATTTACAGAGACAATAGACACGCTCGCTCAAAAAGGAGTGCTTCTCGATAATTTTGTCGGTGACAAAACCGGCAGACCCTACGTTTTTGGATGGATGCCTGCTGTCTCTATGTTTGCAGAAGACCCGGATGGTCATTTAATCGAGTGGTTGTCCATGCTTCCTGGAGAAGCGAAGCCAGAACTTGGGGTGATTCCATGGGAAGACTGGGATAAATTATAATTTTTAAATACGGTATAAAAACTCTCATGAACATACAGATATAATAAATAAGAGCGCGCGTCCATTTTTTGAGACGGGTGCTTTTTTCAATATAGAAGTGAGCTCTGTAGTAATGCTGCCATAGGACAGCTCTTTTCAAGTTGCTAGCCGCGAAGATAACTCACTTATAAGTTAAACTTATATAATAGAAGAAACATGATTTTTTTCGAGAAATAAAATGTGGTTTTTAGTGATAAAACTGAAAAATTAAAAATATCTATGAAAATCTTCCACAAGGGATAGACGAGTGCAAATGATTTCAGTAGAGTGGGTAAAAAGAAAAGATAAACCAGTGGATTGGATGCCCTGAAATAACGGAGGAAATCATATGGACAAATTACGTGAACACAGACAATATGCAGAAATAGATAAACTCGAAGGTTCGCGGGCTACTTACGAAAGAGACTATTCCCGCTTAATTCATTCACCGACGTTTCGCCGGTTACAGGGGAAATCCCAGGTGTTCGGTGCAGGCACAGGTGACTATTATCGCACAAGGCTTACTCATTCACTTGAGGTGGCGCAGATTGCAAGGGAAGCGGCCCGAAGTCTGCTGCGAAAATATCCCGATGCGGAGCTTGGCAGGGCAGATAACCCAGGGCTCGTTATTGACCCTGAAGTCGTAGAATGTGCTTCCATTGCTCATGATTTTGGCCATCCGCCCTTTGGGCATAAAGGAGAAGAAGTTCTCGATAACATTTTGACGAACCTGGTTCAGGAGAAAACGCAGTCCATTGTGGATGTAAATAAAACAGGCAAGGCATCACCAAACCAAGTGCAAAAAGTAACCGAAGCCATGCGCAGAAAGTATGAACATTTTGAAGGAAATGCACACAATTTTAGGCTCATGATGTTCCTTGAAAAGCGAGAAAACATAGATGGACTAAATCTGTCGGATGCGGTGCTTCTCGGAGTGAATAAATACCCTTATCCCGGCACAGAGAACAAGAAGGGGATGTACCAACATGAGTGGCAATACATCAGCGATATTCGCAGCGAGTGGAAAATTCCGAAAGGGCAAAAGACACTAGAAGCCCAGCTTATGGACCTCTGTGATGATATTGCTTACTCAGCTCATGATTTAGAAGATGGCATTAAGGCAGGGAAAATCGAAGTTCACGAACACTTTTTGCATGACCCGCACATTAAACGGCTTATTGTTGATAAGATCATGACGCTCGATGATGCATTCTGGTTGGGGTGGACGAAAGAAGCCATTGAACCAAAGGTAGAAGAGGTACTGAATAGTTTTCTCCGCATTTGGGAAGAGAAGATCCCTGGCTGTGACCATGATTTTTCTCGTACCCGCCGGGAAGTAAAAGCGTATTGGGTGAGTTTGTTTGTCAGTTCCTTGGGGATTATTGATACCGGAGACTGGAAAAAGGTTACTTTTGTCAAGGAAGGGAAAGAGGATCTTGATCTGCTCCGTACAGTGAGTGTGCTCAAAAGTTTCGCATGGGTAACGATGATCAAAGATCTTAGAGTTCAGCGTCTGCAAAAAAGAAGTGAATGGATTCTCCGGCGTTTATGGTATGCATTTAACGATCCCGCGACTTCAAAATCGATCATTCCTTCGGATTGGCTGCAAAGGTATGAAAAAGACCAGGCTCGCCCTAATCCAATATGGACGTGGGAACACATGATTATAGACTATATCGCGGGGATGACGGATGCCTTCGCTGAGAAAATATACAATGAATTATATGGTCTAAAAGTTGGCTCAATCTATGATCTTGATTAAATAATATTAAAAAGCACTATTCATAGAGATATACTTGGTGTATATTGGATACAACCTCCATTTATGAAAAATAGAGGGACGAACTAAATATAACGGAAACAGGTGTACGGTGCTAGATGCAGCCGTACTTAATAGGGAAGACCGGTGAGATACCGGCGCGGTCCCGCCACTGTAACAGAGATGTAGCTTGCCATATGCCACTGGTTCATGAGGTGAACTGGGAAGGCGCATAGCTTATGGATCTTCCTCTGGAGCCAGGAGACCTGCCTGTTTTGACAACACTGCTGTACCTACGGGAGATAGGAAGGTGTTAAGATGGCTACCTGTCTGATCAAGAACAAGGGGCGTCTTTACCCTAGGTAAGTAAGGAAACAGCAACGTTTTACGTTACAAATGTAGACATCCGAGTTCTGCATTTCGTAAATAAAGACGGAACCGTTCTCTAGGTGAAGACGTCTCTTTTTGCCATTCGTAACCCAACCGAAGATGAACCAAGTTATTCATATTATACCTATACGGAGGTAAGGAAATGAGTCAATGGATCAGTAGTAATCTAGGGTATCCGAGAATTGGTGCCAATCGTGAATGGAAGAAAGCACTCGAATCTTTTTGGGCAGGGAAAGTAAGTGAATCTGATTTTCTTGCAGAATTAAAAGGAATTCGTCTTGGACATTTGCGACTTCAACAAGAGAAAGGAATCGATCTGATTCCAGTAGGCGATTTCTCACTTTATGATCATGTCCTTGATACAAGTACAATGTTTGGCATTGTTCCAAAGCGTTATGGGTACGAAGGTGGAGAGGTATCTTTGGATACTTATTACGCAATGGCTCGCGGTAACGATCAGGCAGCCGCTTCCGAGATGACAAAATGGTTCAATACCAATTATCACTATATCGTTCCTGAACTCGCTGATGCGAATCCTTCACTAACAGTGAATCGTCCACTTCATGCTTATTTGGAAGCAAAACAGGAACTCGGCATTGAAGGAAAACCAGTTCTTCTTGGACTTTATACTTTTCTTAAATTATCAAAAGGGTATGCGGAGACTGAACTTCCTTCCCTTGTAGAACGTTTCCTTCCGCTGTATTGTGAAGTGCTTTCTGAACTGCAGCAAGCGGGAGTAGAATGGGTACAAATCGATGAGCCTAGCCTCGTTACTGATATTCCAGCAGAAGATTGGAAACAAATTGGGCGTATTTATGAAGAACTGAACAAGGTAACGCCTGAGCTTAAGATCATTTTACAGACGTATTTCGAAGCAGTAGGGGATTATGAGAAAGTGGTAAGTCTGCCTGTTCAAGGCATTGGTCTGGATCTTGTTCACGGTGGGGAAGCGAATCTTGTACATATTCGTGAGTATGGATTCCCAGAGGATAAAGTTCTTGCTGCAGGTCTGATTGATGGTCGTAATATATGGAGAAGTGATCTGACGGAGCGCATTCAGGTGATAAAAGAGCTCAGTAAGACTGTATCCCCAGATCGATTGATCATTCAACCATCCAGCAGTTTGCTTCATACACCGGTATCTCTTGCAAAAGAAGATGCGCTGCTACCTGTTTTGCGTAATTCGTTAGCTTTTGCAGAAGAGAAATTGGATGAAATTCAGCTGCTGGTGAAATGGGCGGCAGAAGATGAGAATGTCATTCAAGAAGCTTTGGCTGAGAACCGCAAGGCACTCACTGAACTGAACACATCCGTATTCCGCAGTAACGGTACGGTAAGAGAAGCCGTAAATAATCTGGATGAATCTTCATTCGTGAGAAAATCTGATTTTTCAACAAGACATGCTGCTCAGCAAAAGAGATTTAATCTTCCTATTCTCCCTACAACGACAATCGGAAGTTTCCCGCAAACTGCTGAAGTTCGTAAGGCGAGAAGACAATGGAGAAATGGACAACTGGACAACCAGCAGTATGAAGCTTTTGTAGATGAGCAGACGAAGGAATGGATCGACATTCAAGAAGAACTGGGCCTTGATGTGCTGGTTCATGGTGAATTTGAACGGACAGACATGGTTGAGTTTTTCGGAGAAAAATTGGGTGGATTTGCCTTTACTGCAGGAGGCTGGGTTCAGTCTTATGGTTCACGCTGTGTGAAGCCGCCGATTATTTTTGGAGATGTGGTATACCAAGAGCCAATGACACTGAGAGAAACAGTATACGCTCAGTCCCTTACGAAAAAACCGGTAAAAGGGATGTTAACGGGTCCAGTGACGATTCTGAATTGGTCGTTTGTTCGTACAGACATTCCGCGCAGTGAAGTTGCTTATCAGATTGGACTTGCACTTCGTGAAGAAGTTGAAGCACTCGAGTCCGCTGGCATTGAGATGATTCAAGTGGATGAGCCGGCACTTCGTGAAGGACTTCCGCTGAAGAAAGCGGATCATGAATCTTACCTGACGGATTCCGTAAAAGCATTTAAATTATCGACTTCATCCGTTAACGATACAACGCAAATTCATACGCATATGTGTTATTGCGAGTTCCATGATGTTATTGATTCAATCGAGGCGATGGACGCGGATGTTATTTCTCTGGAAACTTCCCGCAGCCACGGGGAATTAATTGAGAACTTTAAAACACAGACGTATGACAAAGGAATTGGTCTTGGCGTTTACGATATTCACAGTCCTCGTGTCCCTTCCGTAGAAGAGATGAAAGAGGTTGTCGTATCGGCGCTGGATGTGCTTGATCCGGAACTGTTCTGGATTAACCCGGATTGTGGTCTAAAAACAAGAGGAAAAGAAGAAACCGTAGCAGCTCTTCGCAACATGGTAGCAGCTGCTGGAGAAGCACGGAACGAAATTCAAGTCCCTTCCTTATAAAAAATGATCCTGGCCGTTTTGTCTCACCATATCGTGGTGAGGCAGACGGCTTTTTTTGATGCTCAGTCGTTTCGCTTCTTATAGGTGAAATTTGATTTTGTAGAAATGAGGTTGCTATACTAAATTAATTAATTGTTATTTTGTTTTAGGCAGGATGATAAGCAGAATTATGATAATCAGGGAGTTGAGAATATATGAACCAATTGGGTTCACCATCATTAGAATTAGGAATTTTAGATCTCGTTCCCAAATTAATGGATGTATCTGCCGAAGAGGCAATCCGCCAGTCTGTCCATCTTGCGATCAAAGGAGAAGAGTGGGGATATACAAGATACTGGACCTCAGAACATCATAATCTTCCAGGTACAGAATCCGCGAGTCCAGAAGTATTACTATCTCACATCGGAGCAAAAACCAATCGAATCAAACTTGGATCAGGAGCCGTACTGCTTCCTTATCATCATCCGATTCGGGTAGCAGAAAATTATCATATGCTGGCTTCACTCTATCCCGGACGTGTTGAGCTGGGAATCGGACGCGCTCCAGGGGGATCGGCACATTTATCGATGGCTCTTGCCGGCAATTATTTAGAGAAAGTAGCCAAATATCCTGAACTCATTAAACAGCTTCAAGATTTGCTTCACGGCAGATATAGTTTTGATGGGGAGCCGATTGTGGCTAAGCCAGTACCGGAGATTCCTCCTACTCTGTGGCTGTTAGGGACCAATGTGAAAAGCGCGGAGTATGCCGCCCAGTTTGGAACGGGTTATGTATTCGGTCAGTTTATGAGTGAGCAGGATGCTGCCGAGATGCTGCAAAAATATAGGGAGCAGTTTATCCCTTCCGAGAATCTTACGAAACCAAAAGCGAGTATTGCGGTCAATGTGATCTGTGCTCCTTCTGCAGATGAAGCCCTCTCTTGGAAAGAGGAAGCGCTCATCTTACACCGGAAAGCGACGGGCGGGATTGTAGAGGTGCCACCTTATCCCGTCATTATCGGAAATCCAAAAAAGGTCAAAGAAGAACTGCTCGCACTTGCTCATGAAACAGGTTGTAACGAGATCCTAATCTCTACCCGTGTGGCATCCTATGAACAACGTTTATTATCCTATGGATTGTTAGGGGAAGAAATGAGCAAAGGGTAATAGATTTTCACTCTCTTCCTATATTATTGATCTTTAATTTAAAAGATAGATAATTGTACTTTTGCTATAGAGCAAATCTCTTTTTATTACATAGAATAGAGTAATAAGGAAGGGAGTGAAGAGTATGGCGACATTTGATAATATCAGTGTAACGGGGGACGCAGCAATTAATAGACATCTGCAGGTCCTTGGAGGGACAACTTTACAAGATGTAAACTCCCAGAACCAAACGATTCAGCAGAGCCTTAATGTGAATGGCAGCCAAACCATTGCCGGACATCTGCAGGTAAATGGTAGTGCAACCGTTTTGCAACATTTGGGTGCAGGACAAAGCCTCAGTGCGAACGAGAATGTGGTAGCTGGATCCAAACTCATGTCTTTAGGGGTTCCCGCCGTGCCGCCCGTCAGCGCCGCTCCAAGTGGTGTTAATTTCTATGATGTAACGAACAGCGGTCAGCCTGGTTTGGTACTGAAAGGGACAGACGGGAACAACTATGTTCTATTTATTGATTTGTCTTCGGGTACACCAACCATCGGTATTCATCGGGTTTAAAGAATTAAGCGGAAAGGTTTGGTATATTACCTCTTTTTTGCATGATTTGCGTTTGCCTCCATGTACTTTTCATGACGTGTAACGGCTTCTTGAACGGCCTCCAAATAGGAAAAATGATGTTTTTTATCTGGTTCCAGATAAGTCCCCTCCGCCCATTCATTCCAAGCATTGATAAATAGAAACTCAGATTGATATATAGAAGCAGCTCGGTTCATCTGTTTCGTTAAATAATAGCTGAATTTCTCGGGAGTAGACCCGATACAGCTTTGTCCACGGGCTCCAATTCGAGGGGTGTTATCCCAATTGACATAGGCACCTGGGAAAATCGTTTCACCGCTTCGGTGCGGAGATCGGTTCAGTATCATTTCCCATACTCCGTCATAGTCAAATACGAGATGATCTCCATCCTTGGTGCTAATATAACTCCAAAGATTTGCATTATATCCATGAGCAAACGTATAATGCGGTTCAAATTCAATACTTGCTTCAAAACCAGACTGCGGGGGGATCTCGAATCCTCCTAATGTTCTTGCAAAATAGATACCTTCGAGCCCACTTCTTAGGGCAAGTTGATTCCAAAACCGAAGCATTTCTTCACAGCGGGGAATCGCGCCCGGGCGATAGATAACAAATAGAGGTTTATTCTGAACCCGGATATATCTCGGATCTTGAAATGCAGTCAGGAGTTCATCAAAATGCTCTGCCCAGTCGTTTTCATCGCCATAGTCTTGGGGCATGAGGATTTCATTATTTCCGCCATCCCATTTTCGTGTCCAAGGTTCATTAGCCCAGGATAGACAGAAAGGAAAATCCGGTTCCCCTGATTTCAGAACAGACTGGAACGGCTTTTCAAGCAGACGCTTTCCTTTAAACCAGTAATGGTAGTAGCAAAACCCGTAAATGCCGTGAGATCTAGCCGCATCCGCCTGCCATTTTCGAATCGAAGCATCCATTAAGTTATAATACAAATCTTTTAGCGGTTCTTTCGGCTGAGCATGTTTCTTATATAATGGTTTGTTTTTTCGCGTATTGGTCCATTCGGTGAATCCCTCTCCCCACCAGGCATCGTTTTCATCAATCTGATGAAACTGAGGAAGAAAATAAGCAATCAGTTTCATATGGAACTCATCTCCTTTCCTCTATCTAAGACGTTCATATAAAGAGGTAAAGGCCCCTTTCGGAATACATAAATCACTTGCCCTCAAGAAGGGTATTCGTAAAATCCATCATCAGATGAAAAAAGGAATAGTCATATTCGCTTCGTACCAGAGCTCTGGAGCTAATTTTTCTCTTCTCCTCTGGATGTTCTCTATAGTACATCACATGCGAGCCAAGTTCTTCAGGACGATGAAAAGAAACAAAGTCTTCTCCCGTTTTCATATAGTTATCCTGGTTTACATCATGTTCCGCAAGCAAAAAGCCTCCGCACGACGCTATATCCAATCGTCTTCGGTCATTCTCGCCAAAACTTATGATGATATCTGCTCCATTATAGAGCTGCTTTAGATCATGACTTGTCTCGGGGATCCAAGGTTCTACACCAGGAATGTCTCCCCAGTTATGACCTATGGCGAGTATGCGTCCATCCGGGCTGCTTCCATGAATCGCTTCAAGATAGGGATCTAAACGAGGTTCGTAATCTCCAAGAAGGAGTAGATCGGACTGTACATGTGCAGGTGCTTTTTCAGGAGCGAATAGCTCCGGATCAGAACCGAAGGGGATATAGACCACCTTTGAGTTCGTCATCTTTTGATATCTGTGGATGTACTTCGGATTTTGTGTAATAACATAATTCCAGACTAGAGAATCAGGAGACGTATTTAAGTGGGGAAGAGGATCATTTACATCATCTAATAACCAAAGGACTGTCTTAAGGTCTTTAAGGTTAGATACCTGACTGGCAATAGGAAGATCGGCTCGATTTCCAACGACAAGGAGTACATCAGGTTGATATAGTGCTATTACATTGACTAAGTTATCTTCCACCTTCAGCGGGAGTACCTCTTTAAAAAGCATACGTAAAGATTGCCTAAACAGGATCTCTGTTGAAGGTAATCCTGCTTCGTTTTCCCAGAGTAATAGAAGTCGAAGTTTCTTAGCATCTCGAATAGAAAGAGATGGTTTATTAGAGGGAGTAAAGGGAGCAGCCGAGCTCCGATTCTCAGGAAGAGGTTGGTTCACCTGTACACCTGGATTAGAAATCTTTTGCGGAAAAGAGAGAACTTTAGAAGCGGTAGTTAAATTCGCTGGTTTTCGCTTTTTGGTGACAGTACGTTTCCTTCTAGGTACAGCTGTTTTTTTATGCAAAGAAGATGCCGACTTTTCATTTTTTTTCATGACTGGTTTCGTTCCTTTGTATTTCGCATTTTAAGGTAGTTTATGATAAATGACTGCTTTGTTTCATGACACATACCCAAAATAAGTGAAAAAGGTGATTATTTAGGCTAGATATATAGTGAGTAACTCACATTTTCACTTTCACTTACCGACATATTAGAAAGAAGTTAATCAATCATGAAGCTTTATCACAGAGAAACTCATAGAGAGAAGTGTGTTAGAGGCTTTCGGTAGGGGGAGAACCATTGTTTAAGAGGAAAACAATAGGGCGGCGAATTACGTTTGTAATGGTGATGCTGCTCATCTATGTGATCGTGGTTGGATCTGTTTCCATATTACAGACCAAATCTATGGAAACAAATGCGAAGGACATTACTCAAAAAGTAATGCCTGCCATGAACCAAATTAATAATATCACATTTGCTTCCGAGCATATTCAGAAGCTGAGTTATGATTATTACTTAGCAGCGGATGATGAGGGAAAGAGAAAGGCGATCGGAGAGGAACGATTACAGACCATTCGCTATCTTAGCGAGTCGAAAACAGCATATGAAGCAAATATTACTAATGAGGAAATTCAAAATCAATATGATGCTTTTACAGCGGAATGGAATGCCTATAGTAAAGTGAATACGAAAGCCATTGAGAAAGTAGATTTGAATGATCACGATTTGGCTTATGAAGTATTGCTCAAATCAGAGAGTTCCTACCGGAAGATGCTGGTCCAATTAACATCCTTGGCTGAACTGAATCAACAAGAGGCAGATCAATCGACCAGTATGCTAGAAAAAAGTTCGTTTAGAGCTGTAGGGGTCTTGATTCTTGGTATCAGCTTAATCCTAATTGCAACACTTGTCAGTAATTTTGCATTAATTCGTGCGCTGGTGAAACCAATTAAGGATATTGAGAAGAATGTACAATCCATCGCGGATGGAGACTTAACTATAGAAGATATTTACCGGAAGAAAGAAGATGAACTCACATCGCTCGGTAGAGGAGTTAATCAAATGAAGGCAAATCTGGTTGAGATCGTGAGACAGATCAGCGCCTCATCCAAGCTAGTAGAATCGCATAGCAGCGATCTGGCAGTTACATCCGAAGAAGTGAAACTCGGAAGCCAGCAAATTGCAATCTCGATGGAGGAATCCGCAAAAGCAACCGAAAGTCAGGCAGAAACCGCTACTTCCGCCGCTAGAACGGTTGAGGTACTGAATGAGCATATCCAGGATCATGCTTCGAAAGGTGAGCAGCTTAAAGGCATGTCTGAACGTGTTCTTGAACGAGGAACTCGCGGAAAAGAAATTATGCAGAAGTCAATTGAACAGATGAACCAAATTGCGGACCGAGTATCCTCCTCTATGAATCAAGTGAACCAACTGGATAAGAGCAACGAGAGTATATACGAACTTGTTCATGTGATCCGCGAAATTGCAAGACAAACCAATCTGTTGTCTTTGAATGCATCGATTGAAGCAGCGAGAGCAGGGGAGCATGGACGCGGATTTGCTGTTGTCGCGGAAGAAGTAAGATCATTATCAGATGCCGTTCAGCATACGGTTAGTCAGATTAGTGAACTGACTGCTCAAATTCAGCAAGGTACGAGATCGGTTGTGGAGTCCCTCGAAAGCGGAGTGCAGGAAACGACGCGAGGAACCCACCAAATGGAAGAAGTAAATGATGCATTTGAACAGATTACGTCTTCGGTCGTTGAAATGGTGGCTGTCATTAATGAGGTGACATCGGGTCTTGGAGGGATGCAACAACTAAGCGGCGAAATGAACGATTTCAGCCAGCAGATTTCTGCGATTTCACAGCAGTCAGCAGCGGGTGTAGAAGAAGTGTCTGCATCGGCAGAGCAACAAGTTGGATCGCTTGAAGTGGTAGCCGATCGAATTGGGAAGCTCAGAACGTTGTCAGAGGAACTGCTCGCTTCCATCTCTCAGCTTCGGGTATAATAGAAGCGAGTATGAACAATACGAGATGAGAAGGGATTTACGGTTACTCATGATCATTCACAATAAAAATAGAACGAGCGATACTTTTTTATATACCTTTGCCTGTCACGAAAGTGAACAGGCTCTTTGCCATTTAGAGCTGAAACGACTGCTTGGAATGCAGGAGGCTTTGGACCATTCATTTTATATAACGAATCACTGCATCGATCCTTCGCGGAGTCCCTTTCTTAACATGAGAGTAGATGTATTATTCTCGGCTCCTGGCCTAGATGAATTGTTAGTGCTTGCCGAATCCATAGAACTTGAAGAGGGTTCCACTTTTAAAGTGTTGTATCTGAAAGAAGGGATTCCTTACACCTATGACGAGCAAAGAACACTTGAACGTTCGGTAGGGAGCCGGATTAAAGGTACAGCGAGAATGAAAAAACCAGATGTTACACTGGGTCTCATTCACTTGGAATCAGGATGGATGCTTGGACGATGTCATGAAGCAGAGAGTGTGTGGCTGAATCACAAAAATAAGCCGCATAATTATTCCACTGGCCTCAGTTCCAGGGTTGCCAGAGCGCTCGTTAATATAGCAGCGCCTGAAGCCACAGGGGTAACGATGATTGATCCTTGCTGCGGGATGGGAAATGTCCTAATTGAAGCTTTATCCATGGGAATATCCATCCGCGGTAATGATATCAACCCGCTTGCCGTACAAGGGGCTCGTAAGAATCTTCGTCATTATGGTTATGATGATACTCTTGTTACGCTTGGAGATATGACGCATCTCGCAGAAAAGGCCGATCGCGCTATATTGGATCTACCATATAATGTGTGTTCCGTGTTGCCGGTAGAAGAACAGCTGCAACTGCTGAATCACCTTGGAAAACTGGCCGGAGAAGCAGTCATTGTAAGTACACAGCCGATTGCAGAGCAGCTCCGGCAGACGGGATGGCGAATCGAGGACCACGTAACCACATCAAAAGGTTCTTTTGTTCGGGAAATCTGGTACTGTAAGAGGCAAACCGGGAATCACCTTAGAGAATAAAGCTCTTTAGTTAAAAATAAGAAGAAACCCGCTTCAAGATATATGTCTTGAGCGGGTTTTTATAATTCTAATAAGAACGACTGTAATCGACTAGATTACGTGGAAGAGTCTCGTTCTTCACATAAGCTTTCAAGTTCTCTATAAATATTTCAAAAGCACGCTCCTTATAATAAGGAGTGCTTCCGGCAATATGAGGTGTAATCAGTACATTATCCATCGACCATAAGGGATGATCGCTCGGCAAGGGTTCTTCTTCAAATACATCGAGTGCAGCAGATGCGATCTGTTTTTCTTGTAAAGCTTTCAGCAGTGCAGAAGTATCTACGGTTGCGCCGCGGCCAACATTGATGAAGCATGCTTCTTTTTTCATCGCTGCAAAAGCCTGTTCATTAAATAGATGGCGGGTATCATCGGTAAGCGGAAGAATGTTAACCACATAATCTCCGTCAGTCAGTACTTCTTCAAAACGTTCCATGGAGACCATTTTGCTGACATGCTCTACTTCTTTACCCGATCTGCGAACACCAATTACGTTCATGCCAAAAGCTTCGGCAAGTTTAGCTGTGGCCTTCCCAATCTCACCTACGCCAACGATGACCATCGTTTTTCCATGAAGTTCGCTCATGTTATCTTCACTTGCATCCCATGTGCCGTTAGCCTGATGAACTGCGGCTCTTTTAAGATTACGGGATAAAGACAGCATCATACCAAGAATCATTTCCGAGATCGGAATCGCATGAATTCCGCTTGTATTAGTGAGCAGTATATTTCGTTCTTCAAAAGTTTCTTGAGGAAGATAGTCTACGCCGGCAGACCAAGTCTGTACCCATTTTAATTTGCTGTCTGGATGTAATAATTCATCTGGTTTACTTTTTGGCCAACCCACCAAGATCTCTGCTTCTCGCAGGACGGAGGGATCAAGCTCCTTTGCTTTGCCTGTAGTTATCGTATAATGAGGTGCTATATCCTGGATACGCTTTTGCTCTGTCTCTGTAAAAGAAATTAAACTTACAATTTTGCTCATTCGCGTAGATCCTCCTCGTTTTATGTATAGTTACAGTGTAGCAGATGATTGGGCAGACGAGCAATTGAAGCAGGGGAGAGTACCCCGTCATGTATACCATCTATTTCCTAACACTTATAATAGAAGAAACCCATCTTTATTGTTGTATTAGAACAGCTGTACTCTTATATAGAAACCTATTATTATAGAAATAAAAAAATTTTAACGTTGATTAAGCGGAAAATTGACATCTAATTATAGGTTATTTACCCAGAAAACAGGAGTAATAAAAATTTGTTTTTGTTACCATATTTTATGGATTAAGTGACAAGTAACTTATGCTTGTTACCTTATTCAATTCCTCTTTGTATTTTTGGGAGTAAACATACAATATGGGAATTTAAACCTTTTATAATAATTTAGTACCTGGTACTAGTACTAGGATATTAATATTATAATTTGGTTAATACTAGGTAAAGATATAGAGATAAAATTGAAAATAGAAAGGAAGCTTCGAATGACGCAAACAACACAAGATAAAGTACGTATCTTCACAGCTGTTTCTCTACCAGATCATGTGAAAGAAGAAATACAGCACTGGACAATCGATAACAAAGATAAACTTCCCTTCCGTAATTTTACACATAAAGAAGATTACCATATTACACTTCAATTTTTAGGGGATACGGAAAGAGGCTCCATTAACG
Organism: Paenibacillus sp. GYB006; assembly: GCF_036577645.1. Taxonomy (NCBI): domain Bacteria; kingdom Bacillati; phylum Bacillota; class Bacilli; order Caryophanales; family Paenibacillaceae; genus Paenibacillus; species Paenibacillus sp. GYB006. The sequence continues at coordinate 73,289 of NZ_JARBDA010000001.1, forward strand.
CGCTTTGTGAAGCTCTTCGAGAAGCTGCTGTTAAGATGCAACAGTTTCCTCTAAGTGTTGGAGATGCAGGTGTTTTTGGTTCGCCATTACGTCCTAGGGTTTTATGGAGAGGAGTTGAAGGAGAGATTGATGAGCTCGCTGTGCTTTTCCAGCATATTCTAGATGCAACTGCTCCGTTAGGATATATTCCTGAGGATCGTCCTTATCGACCCCATATTACAATTGCTCGCAAATTTGATGATTCTAAGAAGCAAAATTGGAACTTAGAGGAATTGTCAACACAGAAAAAAATTGAACCGTGGCTTGTCAAAGACTTTGTATTATTTCAGACGATACTTGGTCAAAAACCGATGTATAAAATAATCGAGAAATTTGATTTTTGATTGTCTCTATTCTCTTAACTTCGCTTCAAAATGGGTTAATTGTTTATTATCCTAAAAATATACAATCAATCCAAATATATTAAAGGAATTAATAGAGTTAAAAAAATTCACAAAAATTATTCAAAATTTTTTATTTTATGATGCAGAGCAGGTGTTCGTGTGTTAAAAATCCTGATGTATCAACGAAATTTTGAGTTTAACATTACCCTCACTTGAGGGGCTTACAGGGATATCTGACGCATAAAATAGTTTACTCTATGTATTCAAACCTTGCATTTTTGGTTACAGTTAAGTAGAATTGTGCCGATATAACAGGAGGTTATTATGAATACAAATAGAGAGACTCGCTGGTTAGCACCGCTCATGTATGTGCTGCTTGTGTTTATATTGGGGGCAAGCCTGATTACGAAGGCTGTTGAAGTATATGGGGAAAGTACAACTCAGGATAGTACGGAATCCGGAACTCCTATGAATCAAATAGCAGTAAATCATAACAGCAGGATGTACTCTGATCGGGATGGAGTCGCTATGCTTACTTCTGTGACGGATTTAACAGGAGTAACCACTGTAACAACGGCACAGCTGACACAAGAATCAGGACCTTCTTCTTCGGAAGACCATGTCTTGCTCAAAACAGCTGCTCTTTCGGCAGAAACGAATGCCCAGAATGAGAAAGAAGCAGAACGTAAGGCTCTCGAAGCCAAAAAAGAAGCACAAAGAAAACTACGTGAACAACAAAAAGCAATTGCGTTAGCAAAAGAAAAAGAAAAACAAACTACTCCCCCAAAAACTCTATACTTTACCAAGACGGAATTACTAACCCAGGAGGAAAAAGACAAGGCCACCTGGAACTACAACGTCTCGGATAAAGAGCTGCTTATGCTACAAAAAATTGTCATGGCAGAAGCAGAAGGTGAACCGTACGAAGGCAAAGTTGCAGTAGCTAACGTTGTCTTAAACCGGCTACGGTCAGCCAATTATCCCGATACCATTAAAGGCGTTATCTATCAAAAGTATCAATTTAGTCCCGTGGCGAACGGCCGAATGGACCGTGTGACGCCGAACGAGGACACCATTCGTGCTGTCAATGAAGCACTCAACGGACGGAAAGAAGTGCCTGACGAAACACTCTACTTCTTATCTATTACCCTAGCTGACGACTTAACAGTACATCATTCACAAATAAAAGTTAAAAGAATCGGAAATCATACATTTTATAAATAAGCTCCAAAAGTGATATACTAGAAAGATAGTTCCTTTAAGAAATGTTCATTTCTACTGACTAGGAGGCGTATCACTCTATGAAAATCACATATTATGGACACTCATGTATCCTTGTTGAAGAAGCAGGCAAACGCGTTATTATTGATCCTTTTTTAACAGGGAATCCGACCGCTAAAATAGCTGCTGAAGACGTCAAAGTAGATGCAGTGCTGCTAACACATGGTCACTCGGATCACTTCGGTGATACACTCACGATCGCAAAACAGAATGATTGCCCCGTTGTAGCGGTCTATGAATTAGCAGAGTATTGCCAGAGTCAAGGAGTACAAGTACAGCATATGAATATTGGCGGGAGCTGCCAGTTTGATGGATTCAAAGTGAAGTATACGCTCGCCTTCCATAGTTCCTCTCTTGAAGTGAACGGGACATCCGTATATATGGGACAGCCTGCGGGAATCCTGTTAACGATGGGTGACAAAACGATCTACCATGCAGGAGATACAGCACTTTTCGGTGATATGAAAATCATCGGTGAAATGAACGATATTGATACAGCGATCCTGCCAATCGGTGATGTGCTGACAATGGGTCCTGAGGATGCTGCAATCGCCGCTGAATGGCTGAGAGCAAAAAAGGTCATTCCAGTTCATTACAACACCTTCCCGTTTATTAAACAGGATGCAAATTCGTTTACTGAGCTTCTAGAGTCCAAAGGGATAGTAGGAGTGGCTTTAGAGCCGGGGGCTAGTACAGAAATTTAGTTCTTACTGAATCAATTTCACCATTTTTATGAGTTGTGAAATTGATTAAATAGATAAGAAAGAGCTGCTTATGATCTTGCTGGGTAAGCCGGATGGTGAGCTGCTCTTTCTTTTTTTTGATTATGTAATTTTTTCTTGCCAATAGAACAGAAAAGTGGTAAAGTGATTTTTGACCGAATGACTGAATTGGATTTTTAGTCAAATAGAAGTTAGAGGAGGAGAGGCAATGGCTCCGATAGATCGTCGCAAACAAATACTCAAAGCAGCAGCGAAGTCCTTTGCTTTGTTTGGTTATAAAGCAACGACGATGGATCAGGTGGCGAAGATTGCGAATGTAGGTAAGGGAACAATCTACACCTTTTTTACCAATAAGGAAGAATTGTTCGATGAGATTTTGCATGAAGTCATTATAGAAATGAAAAATGTGGCAGAGAGAGAATTAGATCATGAGCAGACGTTTTTTAATAACTTGTTTCGAATATTAGATTCCTTACTTGAGTTCAGAGAGCAGCATGATCTGCTCATTAAGCTTTCTCAAGAAGTGAGGGAGTTTGGAACACTGCAGGCAAAAACGGGCAATGCCAAGGTAGAAGGTGTAATCACAGGTTATCTCGAGAAAGAACTTCGCTTAGCGCAAGAAAAGGGAGAGATAAAACCTTGTGATCCAAAAGTAGCGTCTTTCATTATGTTTAAGATCTACATTGCACTTACTTCGGATTGGAGTCATGGGAATGATCCTCTCAGCAAAGAAGAAATTAAGCAGTATATTGAGTTGTTTTTGGTGCATGGACTAGTGCCAGATCTTCCAGTATAAAAATACTTACGGAAAGCCGGCTGCGATATATAGTAGTTAGATAGATAGAAATAGCCGGCTTTTAAAAAAACTTCCCTGAGACAAAGTAGAAAGTATGCGATAAAACAAAAAAATGTTTCATTGCTCAGGTAGAGGATTATATAAATAATGCAGTAATTAGGTTGTATCTTTGAAAAAGCATAGGAGAAAGGTTATTTTTTTTCATCTCATATGACTATTTGGGGAAAACGGTCATGAAGTTCGCGCTTTCATTTTTCATACTGCGCTTATGAAATGAAATGACAACTAGAAAGTTCGAAGTGAGATAGCGTAAAGGGAGAGAAAGAAGTAAATGAAGACATTATCCGTATTTTTTCAAGATGTATGGCGAGCACTGAAGAACCCCAAAGTTCTTATTCCGCTCATCGCAGTGATGCTGATTCCTATTCTGTATACAGGCGTATATCTTACCGCCTTTTGGGATCCTTACGGCAAGCTGGACACACTGCCTATAGCGGTGGTGAATCAGGATCAGGGTGCTGAATTTGAAGGCAAGCAGCTTCAGATCGGGGAAGATCTCATCGATGAGCTGAAAGAAGGGCAAGATTTCAATTGGCAGTTTGTTGATCTCGATGAGGCAAGACAAGGAATGGATAATAACGAGTATTATATGATGATTACCATTCCAGAAGATTTTTCGCAAAAAGCAACGACATTAATGGATGATGAACCGAATCCTTCTGAACTCGTCTATGAACCGAATGCGAGCTATAACTTTATTGGAGCTCAGATTGGTGACACGGCAATGAAGGAAATCAGCAAGAAGATATCTGCTGCGGTAACCGAATCCTATACAGAAACGCTGCTTGATAAATTCACTGAAGTAGCGGATGGATTCGAAGAAGCAGGAGATGGCGCAACCAAAATTAATGACGGTGCCGGCGAATTGAATGATGGAGCGCTGACTCTTCAAGAAAATCTTCAGAAACTGACAGACGGAACGCTGGAACTAAAAGAAGGTATTGCTCCACTTGCAGACGGGGTCAAAACCTTGGATGATGGAGCAGGTCAATTAAGCTCAGGTGCCAGTGACCTTTCCTCTGGACTATCTCAGCTCGTTGATGCAGAAGGCCAGCTGGCTGGCGGAATCGGACAGCTTCAGGATGGTGCGGGTAAGTTGAAAGACGGTATTGTAAGTTCTCGTGAAGGTGCAGGCAAGCTTAGTACGGGTCTTTCTGCTGCATCGGAAGGTGCGGACTCATTAGTATCGGGTCTTGAGGATGCATCAGCAGGAAGTGAAAAACTAGTAGCCGGACTGACTTCTACCGAAGCAGGTGCCAGCAAACTTTCAGAGGGACTAAAAAGTGCAGCTGGAGGAAGTGAGCAACTTGTAGGTGGTCTCACTGCATCTCAAGCAGCTAGCAAGCAAATAGCTGAGGGTGCACAAGGCGTAGCGGACGGGATTAAACAGCTGACTGAACAGAGTCCAGAACTTGCTGCACTTCCTGAGGTACAAAAGCTGCTTGCAGCGAGTCAGGCTGTTGCAGCAGGAAGTAGTGAACTTAGTGAAGGACAAAGTAAACTGCTAAGTGGAGCACAGTCTCTAAATGAGGGGAATTCACAGTTATCTTCGGGTGCGGACGAACTTCTCGCTGCTCAGCAGCAATTACTTAGCGGAGCACAGTCTCTGAATGACGGACACGGACAGTTATTAAGCGGAGCACAGCAGCTTGCTGATGCTCAGAAACAATTAGCAGAAGGTGCAAATACGCTTGCAGCAGGTCAAGATCAGCTTCTCGCAGGCGCAGATCAGTTATACAGCGGCCAGGGAGAACTTGCTAGTAATATGAACTTGTTCGGAGAAAAATTAAGTGAGGCAGCGACGGGCAGTGAGACACTTAGCTCAGGTGCAGCTGATCTTAAATCGGGAACAAGTACGCTGGCTGGCGGTGTAGGTGAACTTACCGGCGGGGTTGATACTCTTGCAGACGGTTCTGTGAAACTTACGGATGGTGCTGGCGAACTTCATGAAGGACTGACAGAGTTAAAAGATGGATCAGAAGAACTGGCAGACAAGCTTAACGATGCGGCTGATGAGACTGCAGAGATGAAAGGCAAAGACGACAGCTTTGTTGATATGTTCGCGGAGCCGGTTCAAACGGTAGAAGATGAGTCAAGAACGGTTTCAAATTACGGAACAGGACTCACACCTTACTTTATGTCGATCGGTTTATTTGTAGGTGCATTGATTTCAACCATCGTGATGAACATGCGTGAAACAAGTGTACCAGGTGCAACGCCTTGGGCACGCTTTGTGAGCCGATTCTTTGCTTTTACAGGAATGAGCATTATTCAAGCTATTGCAATCGCTACGTTCATGATCTATGGATTACACCTTGAAGTACAGAGTGTTCCTTATTTCTATCTGTTCTCGATTATTACAGGTATTGCTTCCATGATGATTGTTCAGGCACTCGTAACTTGGCTGGATCTAGTGGGACGTTATCTTGCGATCGTTCTACTCGTACTTCAACTTGCTACAAGTGGTGGTACATTCCCGCTTGAAACGCTTCCAAGCTGGATGAGTCCAATTAGTCATTTGTTGCCGATGTACCACAGCGTTGTTGGTTATCGTGCTGTAGTAATGAGCGGAAACTATGATCTAATGTGGAAACAAGCCGAAACCCTAGGTGTTTATGCTGTAGTGGGCATGTTATTAACACTCGGATACTTCTTATGGAGCGGTTCTAAAAAAAGCAATGATCAATCAGAAGATCAAAATCATACGCACAGTGGTGAAGCACTGACCGCATGATTAAGCAATATCAAAAAAATAATGAATGCACCCATAATACAGCCTATCATAGATAGACTTGTTTGAAAGTGTATCTTGTCACACAAAAGCCCCGCCTTCCATAAGAAGGCGGGGCTTTCTATTTTCTGAAAGATTGTACAAATTTTCAGAGTAATGGTCCATTCAAATATAACACCGTTATGGCAAATAATTAAGAACAATATAAAGAGTAAATAGGGAATGAGCAGGAATAAAATATCCAAACAAATACCGGGAAAAACATCGGTATATAGCGGTATAAACGCAAATTTTTCCTTATGACGACCATAGAAATTTTAAATTGCACCGAGTTTACACTCGATGTTAAAATGAGAGAACTATACGACCTTTGATCGTCAAGTACGGACTATTTATTCCCCTTCCTCATTCCCTTTGTCCCTTCGTCATTTTTCGCTTATCACGGATGTTCCTAAAATTCATGATCATAGAAAGGTTGCGTTCCATGAGACAGACTGGATTACCTCCAAAACAGGGGCTTTATGACCCGCAGTTCGAGAAAGACGCTTGTGGTATGGGGTTTGTAGCTAATATTAAAGGGGCTGCCTCTCACGATATTGTTAGTCAAGCTTTGACGATGCTGAGTAACATGGAGCATCGCGGAGGACAAGGGAGTGAGCCGAATTCAGGTGACGGCGCCGGAATTTTAATTCAGATCCCTCATCGGTTTTTTGCAGAAGAAGCACAGCGACTTGGATATGAGCTTCCAGAGCCAGATCATTATGGTGTAGGGATGATTTTCACCTCACGTAACGAAGAAATTCGCGAGGAGCATTTGAATATCCTCCGCAAGATTGTAGAAGACGAGGGACAGCAGTATCTAGGTGTCCGTGAAGTCCCCACATACGATGGTATGTTAGGCAGATCAGCGCTTGCTGCGAAGCCTTATGTATGTCAGGTGTTTATTGGTACGAACGAGGAGAAGCTGAGTGGACTCGAACTAGAACGGAAGCTGTATATTATTCGCCGCCGCGCAGAGCAGCAGATTCGGTACGCTGACCAGGTAAGAGGTGCAGAAGCATTTTATATTCCAAGTATGTCTTGTCGTAAGATCGTATATAAAGGCATGCTGACCACAGAGCAGGTGGGTCAGTTCTATCTTGATCTGCAAGATGAACGGGTAGAATCAGCAATGGCACTGCTGCACTCTCGGTTCAGTACCAATACATTTCCAAGCTGGGAGCGAGCACATCCGTATCGTTTCATGATCCACAACGGTGAGATCAATACGATGCGTGGTAACGTTAACTGGATGCATGCACGTCAGTCCTTGTTTGAGAGCGAACTGTTCGGAGAGGACCTGTCCAAAGTAAAACCTGTCATCAATCCAGACGGATCAGATACAGCGATGTTTGATAACACGCTTGAATTTCTGTACTTAAGCGGACGTTCCCTGCCGCATGTCGCCATGATGATGGTGCCTGAACCTTGGAATAACGATGCTGGTATGGATGAAGATAAGAAGGCTTTCTATGAATATCACAGTACCTTAATGGAACCATGGGATGGACCGGCTGCAATGGCATTTACAGATGGAATCCAGATTGGAGCCATATTAGACCGTAACGGGCTGCGTCCTGCACGGTATTATGTAACGAAAGATGACCGTATCGTGTTGTCTTCGGAAGTTGGAGTCCTTGATATTGCACCAGAGAATATCCTGTACAAGGACAGATTACGCCCAGGCCGTATGCTTCTCGTGGATACAAAGGAAGGGCGTATTATTTCGGACGATGAAGTAAAATCGCAGATTGCATCCGAACAACCCTATAAAGAATGGCTTGATGAGCATCTCATCGATCTTCATGAGCTGCCTGATGCGCCGGAACCCCCGGAACCAAAACATGAGAATATCAACCAGCTTCAGCTGGCATTCGGATACACTTTTGAAGAGCTGCGTAAAGTTCTGGAGCCGATGGCTTCTACAGGAATGGAAGCAACCGGTTCGATGGGGTACGACGCACCCCTGGCGATATTATCGGATCGCCCTCAGCGGCTTTATAACTATTTTAAACAGATGTTTGCGCAGGTTACAAATCCGCCGATTGATGCTTTGCGCGAAGAGATCGTCACTTCGACACTGACTACGATTGGTCCCGAACGTAACTTACTGCTGCCGGAACCAGAAAGTGCAAGACAGATTCGTGTATCTTCACCTATTCTCTCTAATGAGGAGTTTGCAAAACTCCGTCATATACGTAGACCTGGTTTCCGTTCAATGACGATCCCGATCTTCTTCCCTGCTAAAGAAGGTGCAGAGGGAATGAAGAAGGCGATGGATGTTCTTTTTGAAGCAGCAGATCGTGTCATTGAGAAGGGGCATAATATTCTGATTCTCTCAGATCGCGGTGTAGATGCTGAGAATGCGGCCATTCCTGCGTTACTCGCTGTCTCGGGACTTCACCATCATTTGATTCGTCAAAAAACCCGCACAAAAGTCAGCATATTGCTGGAATCCGGTGAACCCCGTGATGTCCATCATTATGCGGTCTTGTTAGGTTATGGTGTGAGTGCTGTGAATCCATATTTAGCATTCGAAACCATGGATGTTATGATTCAGCAAGGTATGCTGCGCGGGATTACGCATGAGAAAGCAGTGAAGAATTACATTAAAGCAGCGACAAAAGGCGTAGTGAAGATCTTATCCAAGATGGGAATTTCTACGATTCAATCCTACCGAGGTGCACAGATTTTTGAGGCTGTAGGACTGAGGAGTGATTTTGTCGATGATTACTTCACTTGGACACCTTCCCGCATCGGCGGTATTGGCTTAGAAGAAGTGACAGCAGAGACCCTAGTGCATCATGAACGCGCATTTACAGATAAAGACGGTAACGATAAAGTGCTGGATTCAGGAGGAGAATATCAGTGGCGGAGCGATGGAGAAGACCATCTATTTACACCGCAGACGATTCATACGCTCCAGCACGCGGTTAGAACGGGAGATTATGCGCTTTATAAGAAATATGCAAAGCTTGTTCAAGGCGAGAACGAGAAGAGACTTACCATTCGTTCGCTATTGAAATTAAAACCGGCGGGTCCAAAAGTTCCTCTTGAGGAAGTGGAGTCAGCTGAATCCATTATGAGACGATTTAAGACAGGAGCTATGTCTTTTGGTTCCATTAGTAAAGAAGCTCATGAGGATCTAGCGATCGCAATGAACCGGGTTGGCGGTAAGAGTAATACGGGAGAAGGTGGAGAAGATCCCGCTCGTTTTGTAAAAGACAGTAATGGCGATTCTCGCCGTAGTGCGATTAAGCAGGTGGCTTCTGGACGTTTTGGGGTAACATCGAATTATTTGGTAAATGCCGATGAGATCCAGATCAAAATGGCACAAGGAGCGAAACCAGGAGAAGGCGGTCAGCTTCCAGGACGTAAAGTATATCCATGGGTAGCTGAAGTTCGCGGCTCAACGCCGGGCGTAGGTCTTATTTCGCCTCCGCCGCATCATGATATTTACTCGATTGAAGATTTAGCAGAACTGATCTATGACCTGAAGAATGCGAACCCTCGTGCGGATATTAACGTAAAACTAGTATCTGAAGCAGGAGTAGGTACCATCGCAGCGGGCGTGGCTAAAGGACGTGCGGATATTATTCTGGTCAGCGGATATGATGGAGGAACAGGAGCTTCCCCGCAAGGTTCCATTCGTCATGCCGGTATGCCTTGGGAGCTGGGACTCGCAGAGACGCATCAGACCCTGATGATCAATAATCTGCGTGACCGTGTTGTTCTGGAGACAGATGGTAAGATGCTGAACGGTCGTGACTTAGCTGTGGCAGCCTTACTTGGTGCGGAAGAGTATGGATTCTCTACAGCTCCACTAGTTGCACTGGGCTGTATTATGATGCGTGTCTGCCAGATGGATACCTGCCCGGTAGGGGTGGCTACTCAGAATCCGGAACTTCGTAAGAACTATATGGGTGATCCAGCACACGTCGTGAACTTTATGCGTTTTGTTGCGGAAGATACAAGAGAGATTATGGCGGAGCTTGGTTTCCGTACCATTGAAGAGATGGTAGGCCGTACGGATTGTCTGGATGCGGAACATGCTGATGGTCACTGGAAGAAGAGCGGGATTGATCTTTCGCTGCTCCTCCATGTGCCAGAACAAGCCGAAGGAACGAACCGTGTACGTACCCAAAGACAGAATCATGGTCTAGAAGAGACCCTGGATATACAGAAACTTCTTCCGATGGCTGCTCCAGCACTGGAGTCTGGCCAATTAGTAGAAGGTGTGCTCGGTATTACGAATGTGAACCGTGCAGTCGGAACCATCCTTGGCAGTGAAGTGACACGTAAATATGGCGCTGCAGGTCTTCCGGAAGATACGATTAAGTTCACGTTTATTGGATCGGCAGGTCAAAGTTTCGGTGCCTTTGTACCGAAAGGAATGACGCTTACGGTCGAAGGCGATTGTAATGACTACGTAGGGAAAGGTCTGTCTGGCGGTAAGCTGATTGTAAAGCCTTCGCCTCAGTCTACTTTCCTTGCGGAAGAGAATATCATTATCGGGAATACCGCACTTTATGGTTCAACAAGTGGTGAAGCATATATTCGCGGCATTGCAGGGGAACGTTTTGCGGTTCGTAACTCAGGTGCCCATGTAGTGGTTGAAGGAGTAGGAGATCACGGCTGTGAGTATATGACCGGGGGCCGTGTAGTTATCCTTGGGGATACAGGTCGTAACTTCGGAGCAGGGATGTCAGGCGGTATTGCTTACGTCTACGACTCAGACGGTACGTTCCTAAACCGTTGTAACCTCGAGATGGTCCTTCTGGAGCGAATCGAAGATACGTCCGAAGCTGCGGTTCTGCATGGTATGATAAGCCGTCACGTAGAATATACGGGAAGTACAGTAGGACAGCACATTCTAGATTACTGGAAACAGGAGATTGGATATTTTGTTCGAGTCATTCCAAAAGACTTCAAACGTATGCTGGAACAGATTGATAAAGTACAAGCGAATGGACTTACTGGAGACGATGCACTACTTGCTGCTTTTGAAGCAAACATGCGTGAATTAACAAGAGCAGGACAGTAATTCAACATTATTTTAATAAGGTAATCTTCATTACAGACAGATTTAGAAAAAGACCTTAAAACTAGGACCTCTTGTTAGGTTGGTTTTAAGGTCTTTTTATGTTTTCGACAAAAATAGAAGCAAAATCCCCTTAGATTCTGCCATGAGACGACAACAAATATAGGCTTATTTACGTATAATAGGTCTAGTGTTGCAGATCAATAAAAAATACATATACTTTATAAATCTAAATAAATGGAGTGGTTGTCGGCATGAACATGGAGTATCCAAGTGGGAACAATGATCAGAACTTAGAGCAGGACAACCCGCGCAAACAAGTGGATATCATGGATGTACTTAAACAATGCGGTATTGATCCAAATCATTGGGAATCCCTCGTGCTTCCTGAGAAAGATTCATAAGAGTCCGTTAAGAGCGGATTCTAGTCAACTACAAAAGAGAAACCATACACAAAAAGAATAGCTGCGAAATATCGCTGGGGTCAGCAATGTTTTGCAGCTATTCTTTATATACCTTTATTCATCAGAAGCAAGTTATTTCATATCTCGTTCCATTCTTACAAATGCAATGAATCGCTTCGCCTCTTCCTCTGACAAGGGCTTTCCATCAATCATAAGTTCGAATTTACCGAGTACTTCACGATCTGACAATTCTAAGGAATCAACAAAACCTCGCACCTCTTCATCAAGTACCATGTCTGGATTATTCGTCCGTCCAAGTAAGTAATCTACCGACACATGAAAAGTATCAGCAAGTCTTGTGAGTGTTTCAAAATCCGGTTTTCTGCGGTTTTTTTCATAATGTGAGAGGGAGGCTCTTGTAATATCAAGCATATTGGATAATTCCTCTTGAGTCAGGCCTCTTTTTTCCCTGAGTTCCGCAATGCGGTGTCCGTAATCCATCTATATCTTTCCTCCTGGTTTCTAATAAATGCTCCAAATTTCACTTGAATTAATAGACTAATAATACAAAGTTAGCTAATTATGGCTTGACACGATACGCAATGTATCGTAAATTTGATACAGCAAGGTTACAAAATGTATCATTTTGTCACACTTTTCTAGCCTTGACCCCAATTGTGTCATTCATACCTCGAAATATGCTCGCAAAGGGAATGAATCTAATGAACCAGGTCAAAGACAGCGATTCCAAAGCTTTTATGTATATCCATAAGTATCAAGATCGAGTCATTCATAGTAAATCAAGACCCATCATTGTAATGGGAATGGGCCAGCAATCGATAACCTTCATAAGTGACCTGTATATCCCCGTTACCCCTGATCTTGAGATTGGACTGGATGTCGAGGATGGACATGGTGGTAATATGCACTCATTATGTACGTTGAAATGGAAGCAAGAATTTGAGAGTTTTACGTTATATCATGGATTCCTACATAATCCAGAGAAACACAGACTATACATAAACGGACAACTGAACTGGATGATTCACCGTATGCCGCATCTGTATGAATTACGTCCGTTAGATCGGATGGAAGAGTGGACCTTAATTCAAGACAAGATTTACAACAAAATAGACCTGTTTATCTAGATACATATCGCCATTTTACTATATTTCAATAGTTACTGCATTAGTTGTTTGACCCCAATATCTTAGTGTGCAACATAATTGGCTTGAGGGGGACATAAGATTGAAGGTGTTCGTCATATGATTGAAATTCACAGTCACATTCTACCGGGTCTTGATGATGGACCTGCTTCTACAGAAGAAGCACTCTTGCTTGCCGAGGCTGCTGTTGAGTCAGGCATAACGAAGATCATAGCTACACCGCATCACTTGAATGAAAGTTATGATAACCCCCGGCAAGAAGTTGAGGAAGCAACGAAGCGATTTGAACACCTGTTGCAAGAGCAAGATATTCCGCTTCAGGTACGTGCTGGTCAAGAAATTCGCCTGCATCCAAGGCTCATGGAACTATGGATGAATGAGGAGTTACTGACACTGGCATCAAGTAAGTACATACTTTTGGAACTTCCGTATCACGAGATACCCGCTTATTTTGGAGATTTGCTATATGAACTTAGAATACGAAATATTATTCCGATTCTTGCTCATCCAGAGCGGAATGCTGTGTTGCTCAGAGAACCAGAGAAACTTCGGGAATTCATGACAGAAGGTGCACTATGTCAGATCACTGCCCAATCCATCATTGGACTTTTCGGTCGAAAAGTTCAGAAGTGGTGTTTTCATTTTTGCAAACAAAATGGGTTACATTTCATTTCATCAGATGCCCATGACCTGAAACATCGAAATTTTGCGTTAGCAGCTGCTTATGAACGATTGGAAGAACGCTTTGGTACAGCAATGGTGGAACAGCTCCAGATCAATGCCCGCAGAGTCTGGGATGATCGAATGGTAGAGCTCGCAGAACCGGCTCATGTAAGGCGCCGATTACTATTATGGTAGCAGCAGGAGAGCTAACAAATTAGGGAGGAATTGAAATTGGAACTGAAAGAATATCTAAATATCATCCGTAAGAGGTTATGGCTCATTGCTGCGATTGTGATTGTAGCCTGCCTAGGGGCAGGACTGAAGACCTTTATGACTACCCCGCTTTATAACGCGGAAGCAAAGCTTATCGTCAATCAGACCTATGATCGTCAAGGAACAGCGATGTTAGATTATAGTTTAATTCAGACTAACGTCATGGTTATCAGTTCCTATACCGAGGTAATTAAATCCTCAGCGATTCTCGACAAAGTGGTTGCTGCCTATCCAGATTTAGGATTAACTTCTCAGCAGCTTGCATCGATGATTTCCGTATCTTCTGCGAACGATTCACAGGTTATGAATCTAAGTGTACAGGATACTTCATATGAGCAAGCAGCGAAGACCGTCAATGCAGTTGCAAAAATGTTTGAGAGACAAATTCCTTCGATTATGAACGTGGATAATGTAACCATCCTAAGCGAGGCTCCACTTGAAGCAAATGCTGCTCCCATCAATATTAATCTAGTCATGAGCATATTAATTAGTTTTGTCGTTGGTCTGATGCTAGCTGTGGGTCTTGTATTCTTGCTTGAATATCTGGATGACACTTATAAGAGTGAAGCAGAACTTGAGAGAGAACTCGGCTTACCCGTGCTTGCCGTCATTGCAAGAATCAAGAAGGATGATGTGAAATCCTCGCAACCTTCAATAACAACTCAACAACAGGTAGGTGAAAGCTCTTATGCCACGATCAACCAATGATCGCCAGCAGCTGGTCACAGCATTGAATCCAAAAGCTCCGATCTCGGAAGCGTATCGTACGCTCAGAACCAATGTTCAGTTCTCTGCGATTGATGATCAGATCAAAATACTGATGGTTGCCTCGGCACAGGCAGGGGAAGGAAAGACTACGACTGTCAGTAATTTAGCCGTTACATATGCGCAAGAAGGCAAAAAAGTTCTAATTATCGACACCGATCTACGAAAACCATCGTTACATCAAGTGTTTGCCATATCTAATCATGCAGGTTTGTCGAGTGTACTGGCAGGGAGATACCCAGTGGGTGAGGTATTGCAAAAGACTTCGATTGATAATCTCGATGTTCTATCCTCTGGACCGGTACCACCGAACCCATCCGAGATGCTCGGATCACGTAAGATGATCAGTTTACTCGAAGAACTCGGTGAACGTTACGATATCTTACTTTTTGATACACCGCCGGTACTTGCGGTTACAGACGCAATGATCATTAGTTCCTTATGTGACGGAGTCATTCTTGTAGTGAATTCCGGCAAAGTGAAGAAGGATCTCGTTAAGAAAGCGAAGGCACAACTGGAACATGTAAATGCCCGGATCCTTGGGGTTGTACTCAATAATTTGCAGCTCGATAAGAATCAATCATCTAACTACTATTACTATGGTGAACGGTAACTCGTTAACCTTCTTGTTTTCAGGTAATGCCTACTGAACCTTTATCACTGTAGGTACTCGGTCACACTGTGGGTTCGTAACCTTAGACGTTAATCGTCAAGGGTGTGATGTGAGGGGGGGTTAAATGCCCATTTATGAAATTGAAAGTAAGAATTGTACCGCTTACATTCATAGTTTCAGCTAAACGGTACAACTCGTGCTTTCAAATTGTAATACTGAAATCATAATAATGAAGAAGGATAAGGTGATGATGTATGAAAAAAGTAAGGAAAGCTATTATACCTGCAGCAGGCCTTGGAACAAGATTTCTCCCAGCGACAAAGGCAATGCCAAAAGAAATGTTGCCAATTGTTGATAAGCCGACCATTCAGTACATCATCGAAGAAGCAATTGCATCAGGAATTGAAGACATTATTATTGTTACGGGTAAAGGAAAAAGAGCAATTGAAGATCATTTTGACAATGCATTTGAATTGGAACAGACATTAATGTCAAAAGGGAAATTTGATCTTCTTGAAGCAGTTCGTAAACCTTCCAACGTAGAAATCCATTACATAAGACAGAAAGAACCAAAGGGACTCGGGCATGCCGTATGGTGTGCACGGAATTTTATCGGCAATGAACCGTTTGCTGTTTTGTTAGGCGATGATATTGTTGTGTCTGAAACCCCATGTACACGTCAGTTGATAGATCAATATGGAAAGTTTGGAAAATCTATATTAGGTGTGAAAAACGTGTGTAATAATGAGACGGATCGGTATGGTATCATTGATCCATTATTTACTGATGGACGACTAACATCGATCAATTCATTAATAGAGAAACCACCGATTGGCACAGCACCATCGAATCTTGCAATTATGGGAAGATATATTTTAACGCCCGAAATATTTAATTATCTAGAAGAACAAGAAATTGGAGCTGGCGGTGAAATCCAATTAACAGATGCTATCCAAAAACTCAATTCTGAGTACGGTTCATATGCCTATAACTTTGAAGGAACACGATATGATGTAGGAGAAAAACTTGGTTTTATTCTAACAACCATTGATTTTGCATTACGAGATGAGAAATTGAGAAAATCAGTGCTTTCTGGACTAACAGATATCTTAAATCGTGAAGAGGTGTCTAGAAAATTATTGGTAGCTGGTGGAGAAAGTCTATGAGTGATAATCAACTCAATGAAATATCGGCAGGTTTTCAAAAAGAAAATGAAAGCTTGATATATACTCCGGAAGCTAGTGGCAAAAACCTATATAGTTTATTTACTAAACCATTCATTGATTATTTTGTTTCTATTATATGTTTAATTTGTTTGAGTCCCTTAATGCTTCTAGTATCTGTCATGATTAAACTTGACTCCAAGGGCCCTGTTATATTTAAACAAGAGCGCTATGGTAAGGGAAAGAAAATTTTTAGAATATATAAATTTCGAACAATGTATACAGATGCCCCTAAATACGCTTTATCGCCAACGAGTAGTGAAGATCCTCGTATTACTCGGGTTGGTAAGTTTCTTAGAAAAACAAGTATGGATGAATTGCCTCAATTATTAAATATTCTAAAAGGGGATATGAGTTTTATTGGTCCTCGGCCTGAATTGAGAAATGTAGTCGAAGAAGTATACAGTGATTTGGAATTCAAGCGATTAGTTGTAAAACCAGGCATTACAGGCAGTTGGCAAGTTAGTAATGCTCGAAAACAACCGATTCATCACAATCTGCAATACGATTTTGGATACATTGAAAATGTTTCAATGAAATCGGATCTCATGATTATATTTAGAACACTAAAAATTCTAGTTAAAAGTAATACATTTTAATTTATATTACTAGGGGATGTGAATTAATGAGAAAAGTAATTGTGTCGGGAGCAGCTGGGTTTCTTGGCTCTTACTTAGTGAAACAATTAATACAACAAGGTGAAGAGGTTATAGGAATAGATAACCTTTCAAGTGGGTTAATGTCCAACCTATCAGAAGTCTTGAATCATCCAAGATTTAATTTCCTTCTAGCAGATGTATCCAATAAAGAAGCTATTACTGATTTATACCAAGAAAAAGTGAAAGAGATATATCATTTGGCATCACAGGCATCACCGAAATTTTATCAAGCAAATCCATTTGAAACAATGAAGGTAAATACACAAGGTACTTTTAATCTCTTGGAGTTAGCAAGAGATAAAGAAGCTAAATTTCTTTATACCAGTACTAGTGAAGCTTACGGTGATCCAGAAGTACATCCTCAGCCTGAATCCTATCGTGGGAATGTAAATACTTGGGGACCGAGAGCATGCTACGATGAAGCAAAACGGCTTGGTGAAGTTATTTGCTATGAATTTTATGAACGTTATGGTGTTGCAGTGAAAGTTGCTAGAATTTTCAATACCTACTCTGCAGGCTTACGTAATGATGACGGAAGGGTTATTTCTAATTTTGTGACTCAAGCTTTAGCAGGAGAGGATATTACTGTTTATGGTGATGGTTCTCAAACTAGATCCTTTTGTTATGTAGATGATAATATTCGGGGTTTGCAATTAATGATGAAATATGATGAAGCTAATGGAAAAATTATTAATATTGGTAACCCAGTGGAATATAGTGTGTTGGATGTAGCTTATATGATTAAGCAATTGACACAGTCTGATAGTAAAATTGTTTTTTTTCCGCTTCCTAAAGATGACCCGAAAGTTAGAAGACCAGATATCAGTAAGGCAAGAAATCTTTTAAATTGGAATCCTGTTATACATCTAGAGGAAGGTTTAAGTTTAACAATCAATAACTATAAACAATTAATACTAGTTTCAGAGTAGCGTTATATAAGAATAAAGTCCTCTTCCATAGGAGCAGGACTTTATTTTATTACTGTTAAGAAAGGAAAACCATGCAATTCACAATAAATAATAAACTTAGAACTGGAATATTGAGTTTATTTATAATAACTGTTGCGATAGCAGCTACTTCGCTTCCATTAAGCTATATAGTTGTCTTCTTGGTATTATTATTAGGGTTAACCTTGGTCATATCTATTAATAATTCTCTTTGGTATATTGTTATTCCTATTATACTTATTTATCAGTTATATCTTCCCTTAAATTTTTCCATAACTTTAATGGTTTTGGTTTCATTAATTTTATTTGCCAATGAGTATTTTAATGGAAAATTATTTGTCTACTATACTAAGCACACTTCAATGAAAATTTACTTTTTTTTGCTTTTTGCAATGACTGTTGCTATTATATATTCCCCAAATCGATTTTTAGGAATAAAACTTGTATTCTTTAGCTTTATTGGTTTAGTTTCATTATGCCTCGGTTTCTATTATAGAAGTAAGAATTTGTCTGTATCTAGAGTTTTAAATAGCATTTTAATTATAAGTTTACCTGTAGCAGTCTTAAATATTTTTTTTCTAGTATATCCGGAAATGGAATTAGAGTTTTTGAGCTCTAGAATAGCACTTTTATTTATAGATCCATCAACACTGAGGATGTTGAATAATGGTGAGATATTTAACAATATTTTAGATCCATATAAGGCTGGAACCTTTTTCATCAATGCAAATGTAGCTTCAGTATATTTTGGTTTTCTTTTTTGTATTTCATTCGCTCAAATGATTGATAATTGGAGGTTTAGATACATTTTAAGTTCCCTCATATTTATTGGCGCGATACTAGCGACTCAATCAAGAGCAGGGTTACTTGCATTATTAATTGTAGTATTAGTATTTCTTATCTTGAAATTTTCTGTTAGAACTTTAATAAAACTTGTTTCGATACTTTCATCAATCATTGTAATTGTATTCTTTGTTACCCCCAAGACAATTATTGAGAATTTGACAAGTAGAATAAATGTGGATGTAGTCGAAAATGATCCACGAGTTCTAATTTGGAATTTCACATTTGAAAAAATTAAAGAACATGCATTTCTAGGTTTAGGAATTGGTGGTTGGGAAGCTGAGTTTCCAAGCTATGCATTAAGAGTGGGTACTGACCCAACTTTCCCTCCTCATAATATTTTCGTTATTGTTTGGACATGGGGAGGAATTGTTTGTTTAATATTATTTACATTCTTCTTTATAAATGCAATACTCACAATCTATAAAAAATATATGAACAATAATGGAAAAAATGTGTTTTATCTCTGTGGTCTTGGATGTATTTTATTTGTTGTAGTACAAGGTATGTTTGATAATTTTTTCCTCCATAATTATAGTATTTCAACATTATTTTTTTTCGTGATGGGATTATTGTTATATAACGAAGAGGCAGAGGTGGAATTAACAAGTGAAATTAGGAGTGCTTAGAAATACATTTTTACCGTATTCAGAAACATTTATCAGTGAACAAATAATTCATTATTCTAATTCTAATGTAGAAATAATTACTAGAGAGGTTACTAATTCAAATCTTTTCGATTTTAGTGAGTGGAGTATTAATACAGTTGTAAATGAAAAAAGGCCGAAAGGAATTAAGTTTCTTCAGAAACTCTTGTTCACTTTAAATATAACATCTGATTATAAAATATCAAAAATAATTAAGAAAAAGAATCTTAGTGTTATTCATGCCCATTTTGGTGTAGATGCGGTTTATGCTTTAAATGCATGTAACAAATGCAATATACCTTTATTGGTAACATTTCATGGTTATGATATTACGCGTCTTCCAAAATTTAAAATGTATCCATTTTCTTACCTTGTTTATTTCTTCAATTATAAGAAGCTTGCTGAAAACGCGACATTGTTTTTAGCTGTATCGAACCATATTAAGACTAAGTTAATAGAACGAGGATTTCCCAGTGAAAAAATAATGGTTCATTATATTGGTATTGACCTTGAAAAGATAGTTTACAGAGATGAAACTGAAATTAATAATAATGAAATAATAATTACTACTGTAGGCAGGTTAACTGAAAAGAAAGGAATTGGATATTTAATACAGGCATTTAATAACATCTATGAAGAATTTAATAATATTAGATTAAGAATTATTGGTGATGGTCCTCTAATGAACGAATTAATTGAATTAGCTAAATCTTATCCTTCGGGTAATAAAATAGAATTCTTGGGTAACTTATCTCACGGAACGGTTATAGAACACTTAGGAAGAAGTCATATATTTTCATTACCAAGTATAACTGCAGCAGACGGTGACCAAGAAGGGCTTGGAATGGTAATATTAGAGGCTTCTGCTACAGGATTACCTGTTGTTGCAACAAAAAGTGGAGGTATTATAGATGCAGTGAAAGATGGCGAAACTGGATATCTAGTTGAAGAAAAGAATGTTGATGAATTGAGCTCAAAGCTGAGAAATCTAGTTGTAAGCGATCGCTTGAGGATGGATATGGGGAGAAACGGAAGAAAGTTTATGGAACATAGCTTTGACATTAAAAAACAAACAAAAAAATTAGAGGAAATATATCAAAGGTATATGAAATGATGAGGAGAAAGACAAGGGAAACTTAGAGTAGGAATAGTTTGTGTATGGATTGATCATACAATTCCAAAAGTCTAATATTTTTTGTTTTCTTAAATCTCTATAAATAAGGAGAAGGCCATGCAGAATGAATTCATTATAATTTCAACTGCGGATTGGGACAATCCGTTTTGGACCAATAAACAACATATTGCCAAAAGGTTGGCTGATCGGGGATATAAAGTTCTCTACTTAAATTCAATGGGATTAAGAGCCCCTAGCGGAAATAGCAAAGATTTGAAAAGAATTATTAGAAGATTTAAAGGGATGTTTAAGGGGCTTCAACAAAAAGATGACAATCTATGGGTATGGTCACCTATAGTTATTCCTTACCAAAAAAGTTCATTGGTTCGAAAAATAAACTTCATGATTTCTAAATGTTTTATAAAGTATTATGCTAAAAAATTGAATTTTACTAACTATATTCTTTGGACATATAATCCGATCAGCCACCCTCTCTTAAACAAAGGAGAGGTTACTTCTGTATATCATTGTGTAGATGAAGTATCTGTACAACCAGGCATGCCCGAAGAAGTTATAAGAGAAGAAGAATATAAGTTGGTAAAAAATGTTGATATTGTGTTTGCTACTTCTCAAAGTTTATATGACAAGAGAAGAAGTATAAATCCAACAACTTATTACAGCGCTAACGTTGCGGATTTTGATCATTTTTCTCAAGCGAGAACAAAGAAGTATGAAGTTCCTAGGGAATTAGGTGAATTACAGGGGGCGATTATTGGTTTTATTGGTGCAATCAGTGGTTATAAACTAGATTATCAACTTATATTTGAAATAGCTCAATCTAACCCTGATAAAAATTTCGTGTTTATTGGTCAAGTCGGTGAAGGAGATCCTAAAACAAACGTAAGTCAAATTAAACAATTGAAAAATGTATATTTAATTGGACCGAAGCCTTATGAAGAACTTCCAAGGTATTTACAGTATTTTGATGTATGCTTATTACCTAATAACCTTAATGAATATACTAAAAATATGTTCCCTATGAAGTTCTTTGAATATTTAGCTGCAGGTAAACCTGTGGTTATGACTTCACTCCATGCATTGCAAGAGTATTATGACCTTTGTTACGTCGCAAGGAATTCGACTGAATTCTCTGATTATATTAGTCGTGCTTTAAAGGAGAAAAATAATGAGAATTTTAATGAGCTGATAAACACCCGAGTTTCAGAGGCCAAATCACACGATTGGGAGGCAAGAATAGACAATATGTTAGATAGGATTGAACAAGTCAATTTCCAAAATACAAATGGAAAGATAGGAATTTATGATGCTAAAAGCATTTAGCATATTATTTAGTGGCAATTTAATAGGGAAAATAATAGGTGCTCTTCGAGAGATGATTATCGCTGCTCTTTATGGTACATCGTCTCCTGCAGCAGCATTAAGAATATCTCAAAGTGCAACGTTAATACCTGTCAACTTCTTTACTGCTGAGAGTTTAAATGCTGTATTCGTCCCCTTGTATAATAAATACAAGTTAGATAATGAACAACGTGCAATTAACTTTACTTGGTTTATGTTTTCTTTGATAGGAAGCGTATCAATATTCTTAGCTATTATTTTATTCTTTACTGCAAAAATATGGGTTGCGATATTAGCTCCAGGATTTAATGAAGAAACATTGAAATTAACAATAAATTTTGTGCGAATAATGTCACTAGGTATTCCGTTTTATTTAATGAATTCTGTTATTTCATATTTTGAGATATGCAATAAGATATATATTATGAGTTCTATCAGAGCTTCTGTGCAGAGTATCGGTCTTATTATCAGCTCATTATTTTCTTTCTATTTAAGTAATGTAGAGTATCTAGCCTGGGGGTTTACTGGGGCATATGTTTATTTGTTTTTTCATGGTCTTTATAATCTGAATCGAAAACGACTAATCAAGCTTCCTTCATTAGATTTAAAAGAAATTAAAATAATTATCCGCGATTTTTGGAAGCTTCTTAAACCATTACTTTTATTTCCATTCTTACTTCAAGGTAATATTATTATTGAGAAGGTTATAGCTTCGTTATTAGGAGTTGGGGTGGTTGCTTCTTTGGATTATGCTAAATTTATCTCCGAAACGGGCTTGTTACTTATTGCAGTACCTATAGGTACCATATTTCTTTCTGAGTTAAGTAATGCATCTCCTGAACGCGTGGAGAATCTGCTACATAAAATAATACCTATAATTATGATGATAACTATACCGTTATCTCTTTTTTTTATTGTTAATAGTGAAGGAATAATTTCATTGTTCTATGCTAGAGGTGCATTTAACAGTGAATCAGTGCAATTAACTCGAAATATCTTTATTGGTATTTCAATCGGGTTATGGGCAACAATTACAGCGTATATCTTACAAAAAGTTTTAAATGCGCAAATGAAAAATAAGGTAGTCGTCAAAATTATGGCCGCTTCAGTATTTACTAATATTCTAATTAATGTATTTTTATATAAGTTTCTTGGACCCTTGACGCTGGGCTTAGGATCATCGCTATATGGCTTGATATATCTCCTTTTAGCTTCATATAATTTAGGAATTCTAAAATTCACGGTACAAAACATACTCGTAGTAGGTGCTGGTTCATTACTGTATATTCCTATTGCTATACTGATAAACGGAAATTCAATTATATATTTATTGCTTTCAGCATTGGTGTTTTTTATTTATTGGTTGTTATACATTTTATCTATTAAAAGTTTAAGAAATGCAGTTATGCCAGTATTATTGAACAGATTAAAAAAAACAAAAAAAGTCACGTCAATTGGAGAGTGAGAAGAGTTGAAAGTTGCCATAGTGCATGATTGGCTGACAACGTATACCGGGGCTGAGAAAGTTGTAGAACAAATTCTTGAAATTTATCCTGATGCCGATTTATTTACTTTAGTTGATTTTTTAAAAGAAAATGATCGAACTTTTCTAAATGGGGTTAAAGTTACTACCTCTTTTATTCAAAAAATGCCTTTTGCCAAAAAGAAATATAGAAACTATCTTCCGCTAATGCCGATTGCGATAGAACAATTCGATCTTTCTTCTTATGATTTAATTATTTCATCTTCACATGCGGTCGCCAAAGGAGTTATAACAGGACCTGATCAATTTCATATATCTTATATTCATACTCCGATTAGATACGCATGGGATTTGCAACATCAATATTTGAGAGAATCTGGATTGAATAGAGGGTTCAAATCTCATATAACAAGGGCAATACTTCATTACATTCGTTTATGGGATTATAGGACTTCAGCAGGTGTAGATCTCATGGTATCCAACTCGAACTTTATTAGAAAAAGAATTCAAAAAGTCTATAACAAAAATGCAATAACGATATATCCTCCAGTAGACGTTTCTATGTTTCAATATCAAGAGATTAAACAAGATTATTATCTTACCGCTTCTCGATTAGTACCATATAAAAAAGTGGACCTAATAGTTGAAGCATTCTCAAAAATGCCAGACAAAACGCTTTACGTAATTGGTGATGGACCTGATATGGAAAAAGTTAAATCCTTTCAATCAAGCAATGTGAAATTATTAGGTTATCAATCTACTGAAGATTTAAGAAAATACATGCAGAATGCCAAGGCATTTGTATTTGCAGCGGAAGAAGACTTTGGAATTACTCCAGTAGAGGCTCAGGCATGCGGTACACCAGTTATTGCTTTTGGTAAAGGTGGAGCTCTTGAGACGGTTATAGGAAATCCGGAGATAGAAAAGGAACTTACTGGGTTATTTTTTTATGAACAGACTACAGAATCCTTAATAGATGCGGTTGAAAGATTTGAAAGTATCATGAATGGAATTCTCCCTCAGAACTGCAGAGAACACGCATTGAAATTTTCTAATGAACGTTTTCGTGAGGAATTTAACCAATTAGTACAAAGCTATCTGTTTAACAGTAGTACTGAATCTAATTTAAATGAAATACAAACTGAATATAGAGAAGACTTGATGGTTGAGCGTCCTGAGAAAAGAGGTGTAATATGAAATTAATATTGCTATCTGGTGGATCAGGGAAAAGACTTTGGCCACTATCTAATGACGCAAGATCTAAACAGTTTCTTAGAATATTAGATATGGATGGTCAAGATGAAAAAGTATCTATGGTACAGAGAGTATGGGAACAGCTGAAAAAAAACGGTTTATCAGATGATTCTTATATTTCGACAAGTCAGAGTCAGGTTGAGATTCTAAATAATCAATTGGAAAATGAAATAAGATTAGTAGTTGAGCCTGAAAGAAGGGATACATTCCCTGCAATATCTTTAGCAGCATCTTACTTATATAGTATGTCAAGTGTGAGTCTAGATGAAACAATTGTAATTTTACCGGTTGATCCATATGTAGAAGACCAATTTTTTGAAAATGTCAAAAATCTTGATCAAGTATTAAATGATTCAGGAGCAGATATCGCGCTTATTGGTGTTAAGCCAACTTATGCTTCTGAGAAATACGGGTATATTATTCCAGAACAAATTGATAACAATCAATTCTATACAAATGTTAATACATTCGTTGAAAAACCTCATCATTCTGAAGCAGTGTCAATGATTTCTCAAGGCGCTCTTTGGAATTGTGGGGTTTTTGCATTTAAACTAAACTATTTAATTGATTTGCTTATTGAATTGGGTTTACCTATCCAGTATGAAACTATGTTGAGTCAATATGGACAAATGCCTTCCACTAGCTTTGATTATAAAGTAGTCGAGAATGCTAAGAATATTGTAGTTAGCCCATATCATGGGTACTGGAAAGACCTAGGAACTTGGAATACATTAACGGATGAAATGACTAACCCTATTGTTGGTAAAGGCTACATCTCTGAAGATTCTATTAATTCTCATCTTATTAACGAACTGAATCTTCCTGTAACAGTGTTAGGCCTTTCTAACATTGTAGTAGCCGTAAGTCCTGACGGAATTTTGGTGAGTGATAAGGATGAAAGTCCACGGATCAAAGAGATTTTAAAGTCGGATACATCCAGACCAATGTTTGAAGAAAGAAGATGGGGATATTATCAGGTTGTTGATTATTCTCAAAATAAAGAGAAAGATCAAATTCTAACTAAGAAAATATGTATAACAGCCGGAAATAACCTTAGCTATCAGTATCATATATTCCGTGAGGAACTATGGACTATTGTATCTGGAGAGGGAGAGTTAGTGTTAAATAATTCAATTCAAACTTTGAAAAAAGGTGATTTAATAAGAATTCCTCCTAAAACAATGCATAGTGTAAAGGCAATTTCAGATCTTGAGATCATTGAAGTACAAATGGGATCAAATCTGATAGAAGAAGACATTATTAGGCTTAGTACTGATTGGTCCGAAATCATTAAGTTCTGTATAAAATAAGGAGGAAATTTATAATGAAAATTGCTGTCATAGGTACAGGTTATGTTGGATTGGTTTCAGGAGTATGTTTTTCTGAGATAGGTAACGAAGTTATTTGTGTAGATAATAATCCATTAAAGGTAGAGATGTTGGAAAAGGGTGAAGTTCCAATCTACGAACCAGGACTTGATGAGTTAATCATAAAAAACAAGGCAGCCGGAAGGCTGTCTTTTACTTTTGATGTAACTAGTGCAGTGCAGAGTTCTGATCTAGTTATATTAGCTGTAGGGACACCGCCTCTGCCAAGTGGAGAAGCTGATCTAAGCTATATAAAACAAGCAGCAATAGATGTAGCGAAAGCAATGGATGGGTACAAAATTATAGCGACAAAGAGTACTGTTCCTGTGGGTACAAATGAATATGTAGCTAGTATTATTAAGTCAAACAGTCATTATCCATTCTCGGTTGCTTCATTACCTGAATTTCTTAGAGAAGGTTCAGCAATTTATGATACCCTCAATCCAAACCGCATTGTAATCGGTTCTAATGATTATGAAACACAACGAACTCTTGTAGAACTACACTTGCCGTTAACTACTAATATCATTACAACTGATCTTCGATCAGCAGAAATGATTAAATACGCATCTAATGCATTCTTGGCAACAAAAATTTCATTTATAAACGAAATTGCTAATATTTGCGAGAAAGTAGGCGCTGATGTAACTAGAGTAGCAGAAGGAATGGGATATGATCAACGGATAGGAAGTTCGTTCCTTCAAGCTGGTATCGGTTATGGGGGTTCTTGCTTCCCTAAAGATACAGAAGCATTAATTCAAATCGCGGAGAATGTGGATTATGAATTTAGATTGTTAAAATCAGTCGTTGAAGTTAATAAGGATCAACGCTTTAATATTATTAGAAAACTTGAAATGGCACTAGGATCTCTTAAAAATAAGAACATTGCAATTTGGGGGTTGGCTTTTAAACCAAATACAGACGATATTCGAGACGCTCCTGCACACAGTATTATTCAGGAGTTAATTAAGTTGGGAGCTAATGTGAAAGCATACGATCCAATTGCTACTGCTAACTTTCAAAAAGAACTTAATCATGAATCTATTTCTTGGTGCGAAACTGCACTCGAGGCAGCAAAAGATAGTGATGCTCTATGTCTCTTGACTGAATGGTCTGAATTCGCAGAGATTGATTTGTTTGATTTAGCATCAACCATGGCTCATCCAGTATTAATTGATGGAAGAAACGTTTATGATCCAGAAAAAGTAAAGGATGCATCGTTCACTTATTATTCAGTGGGTCGTCCTCATACAGCTAATACTTATACAGAAGCTATGTCCTAATGGACATAGCTTCTTTTTTTAGGTTCCAAAACTACCCTATAACAGATCGGGGAATATTATAGATGAAAAGATGGGCGAAGGTCACACTTAGCATAGCTTCGTTATTTATAGTTCTTGGTGTTGGATACGGTGTTTATTTATACAAATCCATTGAATCGACTGCGGAAAGTATCTATGAACCTAGAGATCCTATTCCTGCGGTAACTAATATAGATGGTGGACAACAAACAGATACAGATGCCGTATCTGAGAAAATAGCAGATCAAGAGCCCTTTTCCGTACTACTATTAGGAGTCGATGAGAGAGCGAATGATGTTGGACGCTCGGATACGATGGTTGTTCTTACCGTGAACCCTGCTAAACATTCTATTCTGATGTTTAATATTCCTAGAGATACTCGTACAGAAATCATAGGAAGAGGAACAGAAGACAAAATTAATCACGCCTATGCTTTTGGTGGTGTAAACATGTCTGTACAAACAGTTGAAAATTTTCTGGGTTCTCCAATTGATTACTATGTAAAAGTGAATATGGAAGGATTCACATCAATAATAGACTTATTGGGTGGTGTGAAAGTAGATAATCCATTTGAATTTACTATTGATGGCGAATTATTTAATAAAGGTCCGATACAATTAACGGGAGAAGAGGCACTTTTATTTTCCCGTATGAGATATGACGATCCTCGTGGCGACCTCGGACGTAACGCAAGACAACGTGAAATTATTCAAGAACTGATGAATAATGCACTCCAGGTTTCTAGCGTAGCCAAGATCCAAAATATCTTAGGTGAAGTAGGAAATAATGTGAAGACCGATATTACATTTGACGAGATGAAGCAATTTATTAAGGACTACCGTTCAGATCTGAAAAATATCGAAACGATAGAAATACAAGGTCACGGTCAGCGTATTAACGGAATCTACTATTACATTGTAGACGAGCAAGAACGGGAACGAGCACAGAACTTAATGAAGGAACATTTGCAAAGGGTTGATACTCCTTGAGTAGACTAGAGAGAAAAAGGGCGAGTCGAAAAAAGAAGCAATGGATTTATTTGCTTATTGGTATCCTTCTTGTATGGGCAGTATTCATCTTGTTTATGTCCACTCGATCTTATCAACAACAGACCATTCGCCCTCTTCTTATTAAAATCGCAAATCAGATTAATATAGATATCCCTTTACCTAATGTTAAGGTTCATTATGGGGGAAATAACTACGATCTTCAGTCGAATCCCTATGGGTTCATTGAATTTACCTTTCGTAAAAGTGCCCATGTATTTGTATATGCTGTACTCACACTACTAGCCCATTATCTGATTCGGAAAAAGTGGGGGAGAAGTCTATACAGCTATATTATCCCGCTCGTTTTTGTTGTTATTGTGGCAAGTATTGATGAGACCTTGCAGAAATTTTCAGTGGATCGTACGTCATCCCCCTATGACGTTCTCCTAGACTTCACCGGTGGATGCATCGCTCTACTTCTCATGATCCTGATTGAAAGGATCTCACGCAAACGCAGGTCTAAAGATTCCTCCTCGCTCATAACCTGAGAAAGATACAAAGGACAAGAGGGAGGGAGCATCATGCTGCGCAGACGCCGAGGGAGTGGACTTATCAAATTGCTCACTGCCGCCTTGGTGGTGGGCTTGATTATTCTTTTGTTCTTGAGTGTACGTGGGATGGTTAAATCAACGAATGAAGAAGAAGCGGTTAAGATCGTTGAACAATTCTATGATTATGAGCAAGAAGGGGACTTTGGAAGTTCATGGGAACTATTTCATTCGCTTATGAAGGAACGATATAAGAAACCCGACTATGTTCAGACCCGGGCACATGTGTTCATGCAGCATTTCGGTACGAACACCTTCCAGTATGAACGGAGCGAACCAGAGCGGAAATTTGATGTACAATTGGTTGAAGGAACAGAAGCCTTGAAGGAAGTTTACCTCATAACAGTAACACAGATCTATCATTCTTCCTTCGGTAATTTCAAGATCGTCCAGCCCGTATATGCTACTGAAGAGTCAGGCGATTGGCGGGTACTATGGTCATTTCAGAAATCGGAAGATTTCTAATGTTGTATACATATGAAGAGCCCCTCTATGCACAAAGAAATCCTGTGCAATAGAGGGGCTTTTTTTACTTTTTATTCTGCTTTTTTCGAGATTTCTAAGCAAAGTTGTCCTAACGTACAAGCAGCAAGCGTACAATAAAGTAGGTCAGGATGGGTGCGCCTACAATAACCAGTACAGGTACGAGGCTGATGTGCCTCGATGCATTCCTCCTCCATTTTTTCACTGTTCTTTTCATCATCATTCCTCCTAAAAACAACCATATTTCTACAATACAAATTGTATCATTTGTCCGTGATCGTGTGAATGTGAAAAATGACTCGTTTTCGTAAATATGATGTGATTTACCCTTTTTTTCAGAAAAAATGCGATTTAACCCCTAAAATACAGGTTATATTTGTAATATGGAGTGATTATTCTTGACAAAGATATAGGACTCCATTATGTTCGAGATACAAAATGTATCGAATTAGATCGATTTTTGTAGTTCAAGAATGTGTTACACGTTACTTGAATGGGAGGGGATTTTTAGTGATAGGTACTCGCCGTTTTTATTGTGTGGCCTGCAAGAAAATTATGTGGGTCGAGAATGAGTCTGTAAGTACTTTTGACTCAGATCGCATTACTGCCGATCTTATCTTCCGGACGGGATTCTATCGAAATGAAATGCCGCTAGGATATTGTGGTCACTGCCGTGAAATTCACCATCATCTGCAAGATCAGGAGCAGGCTGTGCAGCAGGAAAGTCATCATCTTCCTTCCATGTATTCTTCTCAGAAGAGTGCTTCACCTCTCGAATGTGGTACAGGTTGTATGGTACACTAGCTTCTGAGCTTAAGTTTCGGTACGAATCTGTACGATATTTGATAAATAAGGAGTGAACTTGTCCGTGCATCAAGAACCGGTTGTTCGAATGCAAGGGGTCAGCAAAGTCATTTCTTCCCGCTATCTAGTACGAGACCTGACTCTGGATATCCATCCAGGCCAGGTCTTTGGTTTTTTAGGACCCAATGGCGCGGGAAAAACGACGACGATCCGTATGATGGTTGGACTGATTTCGATTAGTGAAGGCGATATACATATTGCGGGGCATAGTATAAAACATGAATTTGAAGATGCGATTCGCGAGGTAGGGGCGATCGTTGAGAACCCGGAAATGTACAAGTTTATGACCGGGTACCAGAACCTGTTACATTTTGCCCTTATGTCACCAGGTGTAACCAAAGAACGAATTCAGGAAGCGATTGAACTCGTCGGACTTACGCAGCGTATCCATGATAAGGTGAAGAATTACTCTCTAGGAATGCGGCAGCGACTTGGCGTGGCACAGGCAATATTGCATCGTCCCAAGCTACTTATTCTAGATGAGCCGACGAATGGACTGGACCCTCAGGGAATTCGTGAACTGCGGGATTATCTCCGCAAACTATGTGATGAAGAAGGAACGACCGTCTTCGTATCCAGTCACCTGTTATCTGAGATGGAGCTGATGTGTGATACGGTGGCTGTCATACAAAATGGAAACCTCATCGATGTGAGAAGCGTAAAAGAAGAAGGAGTACAAACGGCTACGGAATATGTCTTTGAGGTGAGTGACGTGGATATGGCGTACAAGCTCCTTAAGGGTGAAGGAAGAGTAGAACAAGGGATGTTATATCTGTCTGGAACAAGAGATGAGGCTGCAGCGCTGAATGCTCTTCTAGTGCAGCGTGGTATACAGGTATATGGAATTCGTGCTAGAAGGAATTCTCTAGAAGATCGGTTCCTAGCCCTTACGGGAGGTGAATCGATTGAGTAATTTTATGATGCTTGTCCATAATGAGAATATGAAGATATACCGGCGTATGCGGACATGGGTCATGCTGGGCATTTTGGCCTTTATGTCGATCATCATTCCCTATCTCTTTTCCGGCAACGGGGGAGGAGAGACGACTTCCTTCTGGGAGGGAGCGATGCTCTCTGTTACGTTTGTCAGCTTCCTGAATACGATCTTTTCCGTCGTGATCGCAGCAGATTCCGTAGCAGGGGAGTTCTCTTGGGGAACGATTAAGCTCTTGCTGATCCGTCCTTGGACGAGGAGTAAAATTCTTTTCTCCAAGTATCTTTCTGTTCTGCTATTCAGCATACTCAGTACACTTACTATGATTCTGCTTGCTCTTGGTACATCGTATCTGCTCCTATCTTCTACAGCAGATGTGGGAATGATACCTGAAAATATGACTCCCGCGAGTTATGCAGTGATTAGTTGGGTATTTGAATATGTAGATCTATTTATTACGATTGCGATTGCTTTTATGGTATCAACCGTATTTCGTTCGGGTGCGCTTGCGATTGGTTTGTCTCTATTTATCCTATTTACTCAGGGAATCTTCGGAATGATCTTTAATCCTGAACGTTATGGATGGGCGAAGTACATACTATTTACGAATATGGATCTTAGTCAGTATCTGTATGTGTATGGGGATGGCCAGGGAGGCATGAGTCTTGGTTTCTCGATGATGATTCTTGCCGTGTATTATGTCCTCTTTATGGGAATCTCCTGGTACGTATTTAATAAAAGAGATGTGGCTGCGTAAAGCAGCATGACCGAATCGTAGTTACGCTTAAAGATATCCATACAGAAGCTTCGCTGCATATCGTAGACAAAATTTATGTGGATGGAGGGTCTGGCATTGACTCAAACAAACCGATTTTTCCGATTTCTGATCGGAATTATTCTGGTCTTTCTTGTGATTTACCTGGGTTCAAAAGTAAACTTTATTTTTGACCCGATCATCTCGTTCGTCAGTATTATACTTGTTCCGCTGATGCTGGCTGCATTTTTCTATTATCTGCTTCGGCCGTTAGTAGAAATCATGACGAAGCGGAAACTCAATCGTACGATTGCCGTTCTAATTATTTTTCTGGCAATCGCTCTTATTCTGGTTGGGTTTATTCTAGGCGTATGGCCGTCTCTTCGGGCGCAGTTCCTCGCATTCATCGAGAGTGCACCTGATCTGCTCAATATGCTTGGAAAGCAAGTGAAGGAATTAGAACAGAGCGGCGTTCTTGCCCAGTTTTTCCCGGAAGGTACGAATATACTAACTAAGGTGACCGATATTATCAATCAGGGATTTACGGTGGCCGCCAACTATTTGTCGGGTCTCGTTTCCTTCTTCTCCTCCTTTGTGGTCGTACTTTTTGTCTCACCGATTATGCTGTTCTTTATGCTTAAAGAGGGCGGTAAATTTGGGGAGAACATTGTCAGCTTCCTGCCAAGACGTTTTCGGGATGAAGGTACAGACTTGCTGAATGATATTGATAACTCACTCAGTGGATTTATTGTAGGCCGTGTCATTGCGAACATTGCATTAGGTGTACTCATGTACATTGGTTTTCTTATTATTGGTTTACCGTATGCGTTACTTCTTACCGTCGTCTCCATAATTATGAATTTCATTCCATTCATTGGAGCGATTGTATCTTCAATTCCGATTGTGATTATTGCCTTCACAGAGGAACCTATGATGGCATTCTGGGCGCTGGTTATCATCCTTGTTGCACAGCAAATTCAGGATAACCTACTGGCACCATACATTATGAATAAGACACTGGATATCCATCCAATCACGACGATTGTTGTTGTACTCGTGGGTGGAGATATCGGAGGCCTAATCGGTATGCTGCTGGCGATCCCCGTCTACATGACGGTAAAGATCATTGTAGGCCGTGTATATAACGTGTTCTTTAAAGATCGCTGGGAAAAAGTATAGCGGAAACGGAAGAATATCGACCTTTATAATATGCTTGAAAATAAAGCAAAATAAGGCCCGCATCCTCACTACAGAGGAAGCGGGCCTTATTCTATATAACAAAAGGATTACTCAGCCATAACGGTTTGTTCATTCAGTGTACTGGCAATAGGAACCTTCGTTGTAATCGCAACTTTGAGGAAGCGATTCTTCTCTTTTTCAATAAGAGTGAACGTAAGTCCTTCAAATTCAAACTCTTCTTGTACTTCCATTTCTGGCTGATGACTGTACAGCCATCCTCCAATGGTATCCCATTCGTCCGTATCAAGCGCAGCGGAGAAGAGATCGTTTACTTTCGAGAGTGACACTTTGCCGTCAAAAAGGATATGATTCTCATCCATGATTTGGATTTCTTCTACCTCATCGGCGTCAAATTCATCTCTTATTTCACCAACAATCTGCTCCAGCACATCTTCAATCGTAACCATACCTGATGTACCCCCGTATTCATCGACCAAGATCACAATATGATTGCCTTCTTGCTGCATTTTTTTCAGCAGGTCTTTGACCGGTGTGGTTTCATGTACTGCCGGAATCGGGTGAATCAAACTTTGAATATCAATCTTATTAGAATCGTTGCCGTAATAGTCCAGGAAAAATTGTTTCGTATGAATGATCCCGATAATATCATCCTTGTTCTCATTAACGACAGGAAAACGAGTATACTGTT
The DNA here is from genome assembly GCF_036577645.1 of Paenibacillus sp. GYB006. Taxonomy (NCBI): domain Bacteria; kingdom Bacillati; phylum Bacillota; class Bacilli; order Caryophanales; family Paenibacillaceae; genus Paenibacillus; species Paenibacillus sp. GYB006. Next base: position 106,943 of record NZ_JARBDA010000001.1, read on the forward strand.
CTTCTTTAATGATTGCGAGATTCTCTTCGACCGACTTACTGGCGTATAGACATACCATATCCGTACGTGGAACCATAATTTCTTTGGCTAACATCTCATCAAAAGCAAAGATTCGGCTTACATATCCAAACTCACTTTGGTTGATCATGCCGCTTTCGAAACTCTCATTAATGATGATCTGCAGTTCCTCTTCCGAGTGAGCTTCTTCTTGTTCCGAAGCCGGTTTTACACCAAATAATTTAACAAGCTGGTTAGCAGAGCTATTTAAGATGAAAATAAATGGGTACATCACTTTGTTAAACCAGATAATGGGTCCCGCAGTCCACATCGCCACGGTTTCAGCTTTGCGAATCGAGACGGTCTTAGGGGCCAGTTCCCCTACAACAACATGTAAGTAAGTAATCAGCATGAAAGCAAGTACGAAGGATATCACCGATCCTACGGATTCGGGTATTCCCCAGCTTTCTACGAGCAGCGGATGCAGAATTTTCTCAATCGTTGGTTCACCGAGCCATCCTAGTCCGAGTGAAGTGATGGTAATCCCCAACTGACAAGCAGACAGATAACCATCCAGATTGGCAACCACTTGCCTTACTGCGGCTGCTTTCTTATTGCCCTCCGCAATTAATTGATCCAGCCGACTTGTTCTTACACGTACTATGGCAAACTCAATGGCTACAAAAAAAGCAGAGAATCCAATGAGCACTGCCACCATTACTAAATTTAACGCGTACCTACTACCTTCGTCCATTTCACATCTCTTCTCCTTCATGATTTTAAAGTATATAAAAGTTTAACGAATATTATATCGCATCTTCCCTCTTATGACCAACTTGACATAAAGCCAAATCAGTGTTCTTAAGAAAAATAACTTTCCAACACGATATGTATAGACTTATATATATATTATTGAAACATTTTATTGGGTTCCGAAACCGATCACAGGTGGCCGAAAAGAGAATTCTATACAGATGGGTGCATGAAATACACTAAAGATTGTCAAACTGTATAGATGACTGTATTCAGTCGGTTTTATCAGATCAGAGGAGGAGCTTAGCGATGATAGGGACGGTTATCCTTTTTCTTATCCTGCTGTATTTGGTTCAGACGATGCTGCTGTTATTGCTGGAGTATAAGCGTCCAGAGAAAGCCGCTGTGTGGATCTTCATATCGTTCTGTCTGCCTCTGATTGGTATATGGTTGTATAGGGTTGCAGGAAGACCTTATGGCAAGAGTGCGTCTATGACAAGAGAAGAGCGGATGGTATGGAATGAGATGCATTCACAGATTTCTGGGAAAGTAAATCAGGTTACCTCCATAGAGGGCATGGAGAACAAAGAGTTTGCACATAACATGCGCCTATACAATCTATTATCAGAAATTCCTAATAGTTCAATCACGAACTGCAATCATACGGATTATTATGCGGAAGGAGATCCGTTATTTACGGTTTTATTTCAAGATATCAAAGAGGCTAAGAAACATATCCATCTCGAATTCTATATTATTCGGCATGATATTATGGGCACGATATTTCAAGATCTGCTGATCAAGAAATCGAAGGAAGGGGTCCAAGTGAGAATCATATGTGATGGGTTCGGAAGCAAAAGTCTGTCGAAACCCTTCATACAGCGGATGAAGGATGCAGGGGTAGAAGTTCATTTCTTTTTACCGCCGCTACACGCTTTAAAACTTAGGAAAATAAATTATCGAAATCATCGAAAAATCGTAGTGATTGATGGCAAGATTGGCTATACGGGCGGGATGAATATCGGTGATGAGTACAAAGGCGAATCGCTCAAATTGGGATTCTGGCGTGACACTCATATGCGTATGCACGGAGATGCTGTGTACTATTTGCAGATGGCTTTTATTAAAGATTGGAGGCTCGTGAGCGGACAGACCCTATGCTCTTCATTAGTTCCCGTTTTATTTCCTGAGCATCATTGTAAGGGGACGGAGCAGATACAAGTGATTGCGAGCGGTCCTGATGAGACTAGGCATCCCATCCAAGAGATGTGTTTTAATGCCATTGCAACGGCAAACTCAAAAGTGTATATTACAACCCCTTATTTTATTCCGGATGTAGCGCTGATGACGGCAATCAAAACAGCAGCTCGAAGCGGGGTGGATGTAAGGGTGCTTATTCCCGGGAGAGCGGATTACAAGATTGTGCTGCTTGCATCACTGTCTCATCTTGAAGAGTTAATGGAAGCGGGGGTTACGTTCTACCGTTATCAGAAAGGGTTTGTTCATGCCAAAGTGGTGATCGTGGATCAATTACTCGCAGCGGTAGGATCAGCAAACCTCGATATGCGCAGCTTCTACAGCAATTTTGAACTGACAGCAGTGATGTATTCTCGTAGTGCGTTAGACCAGCTGACAGCTGATTTTGAACAAGATTTACAGAATAGTAAACGAATTGAATTGGGTGAGTTCAAGCAACGTTCTCGGGCCTCCAAGTGCGCTGAAGTCGTATGTAGGTTACTATCTCCGCTGCTTTGATTGTATTTACCGGATTTCTAAAAGAAAAACAAGTTTCTAATCGTTTATCTCTGTTTAGCTGTCGTTTTTGTGACTTTTGTAACTTTGATATGTTATAATAGAGGTATCCAGTATGTCTTATGGCATAGAAAAAGTGAAAAGAAAAGGGGGAGTTCTATGTCAGAGATGACAACCAAAGAAATGGTGCCAAGTCAAAGTAAACAGACGAAGGCAAGCAGTTCTCCGCTAAGTCTGAAGCTTCTGCAACGAGCATTTTTAATCATTGTGGGAGCTACATTAATGGCAGTAGGTCTTGAAATTTTTCTTGTTCCAAATGGCGTTATTGACGGGGGGATTACGGGGATATCGATCATGTTATCCAAAATAACCGGTATGCCGCTGGGTATCCTGCTCACCGTACTTAACCTGCCTTTTCTCTTCATCGGCTATAAGCAGATCGGCAAGACATTTGCGATTTGTACCTTCTTCGGCATTGTAGTGATGTCGATCGGCACACAATTGCTGCACCACGTAAGTGCGCTTACGCCGAATGAACCGCTGCTTGGTGCTGTATTTGGCGGTGTTATCCTGGGAATTGGTGTAGGTCTTGTTATTCGTTCTGGCGGATCGCTGGACGGTACCGAGATCGTTGCTATTCTCCTTAGTGAAAAATCCCCCTTCTCCGTTGGACAGATTGTTCTGTTCATTAACTTATTCATCTTCGTTATGGCCGGATTTGTATTCGGATGGCCGAATGCACTGTATTCCATCATTGCCTACTATATTGCGATGAAGATGATCGACATCACGATCGAAGGTATGGATCAATCCAAATCGGTATGGATCATTAGCGACAAGTTCCGAGATATCGGTGAAGCACTTACCGACAGATTGGGACGCGGCGTTACATACCTCGATGGTGAGGGCGGTTTTAGCGGAGAAGAGAAGAAAGTAATCTTTGTAGTAATTACCCGACTAGAAGAAGCCAAACTGAAGAGTATTGTTGAAGATTGGGACCCGCATGCATTTCTTGCGATCGGTAACATTCACGATGTAAAAGGTGGACGCTTTAAGAAAAAAGGAATTCATTAATATATGAATCCATTTCACAGTTTCCATGTGTATGAGATGGATTCAATAAATAACAGCCCGGCTGTTCCTAAGTTTATAGGAACGCTGGGCTGTTTGTTTTTAGTAGAATAAGAACATTACATAGGATCTCAAGTCTTGGCCAAATGAGCGAGGAGAGGTTCTAGTGGCTGAGCAGGGAGGGCTGCGATCAGATCCCCTTTTTCGGCGAGGCGCGCTCCGATGTTTAGTAACGTGAAATCTTTGGGCGATACATCACGTGCTACTTCTTCCCATAAGAGAGGGGTAGAGACGGTTGCCTGTTCTCTTGCTCGCGGCGTGTAGGGGGCAGCAAGTGTTTTCCCTCCATAATGCTGTAAATAGTCAAAATAAATTTTGTCACCGCGATCTTTTTTGAGTCGCTCTAGGGTGAACAGCTTCGGATGTTTCTCACATACATACCTGCCGACAAAATGGCCGAGCATTCGAAGTTGTTCAAATGTAATCCCTTTGCTGATCGGAACAATGATTTGAACACCGGTTGCACCGGATGTTTTGGGAACGGACTGAACCCCGAGTGAAGAGAGTACCTGGCTTACAATATGCGCGGCTTCCATAATTCTTGGTTCTTCTTGAAGCGTAGGGTCAAGGTCAATCATCCATTCACATGGCAGACTGCTTCCTACCGCATGAAGAGAGGGGTGAAATTCCAGCGCAGCCAGATTGCCAAGCCATAGTAGTTCTGGCAGGCCGTTCAGCACAACGTAATTGATCTTCTCATGTACAGCTGTCTGAACAAAGGGCGGCAGCGGTTCGGGAGCGTTTTTCTGATAAAAGAATTCACCATGTACCCCATGCGGATAACGGATTGTGGTTAATAGCCGATTCCTACAGTAAGTCAGAAGGTAAGGCGAAAGCTCGGCTAGTTTCTGTAAATAAATCGCCTTTGTTACACCAGCCTCTGGCCACAGCGGTTTGTCGGGATTCGTAATAGTCAGGGTCTGGCCATGAATCTGAATACTTCCTTTTACCGTTCTAGCCATTACGAATTTTCCTCCTTCTGTGATAAAGTACAGTCCTTTGGCTGGATATGAGGGGCAAAGCTTTCGATAGTTGGATGACGCATCGTCCCCCCAGGTGTCCATTCAAGATAGGTGATGCGAACGACGATCTCAGGACGGATCCACAGAGCCCCTTGATATCGGCCTGGCAAATGATCAAAAGGCATTTCGCGGGTGAGAAGGGGCTGGATGCGTTCTGTAAGATCCCGCCACTCCTGAGCTGTGAATCTTCCGGTTCCGGCATGACCAATGTATGAAAGTACTCCATCCTCACGGTATAATCCGACAAGCAGAGAGTTGACGATATTGTCACGGAGCGTAACGCCGCCAATCACCGCATACAGGTCACCGTTTTTCTTGCGCTTCTGCCAGCGGTTATCTTTTCCGCCCAGCGCATAGGCACTCGTCAGATCTTTGACCACAACCCCTTCTAGCTGCTGCGCTTTGGTCGCTTCAAAGAGAGCATTTCCGTCCGGGAAATTCTGCACGAGTTGAACAAGAGACTGAGGTTTAATGATCTGGTTTAGCCGTTCCTGGCGTTCAGACAGCGGGAGATGAGTAATCCATTCTCCATTCAGATAGAGAAGATCAAATACCATATAGGTAACAGGTACACTTCGTAATCCTTGCCGTATACTTCGCTCGCTCCGAAGACTGTCCCGCCGCATGATCTCATGAAAAGAGGGTTTACCGTCCGTAAACGCGATGAGTTCTCCATCCAAAATAAAAGAAGAAGCGGATGAATATACATCCGCCTGACCGAGTTCCGGGTATTGTATTGTTCGATCGTTTCGCTTGCGGTTCACGAGGCGTACTTCCTCACCATCATAGTAAGTGAGCATTCGAACACCGTCCCATTTTACCTGAGCAATCCAGGGATGTCCTGAAGGAAACTGTTCGGTTCGAACGGGTTCAAAAGGAATGACGGGTGTAAGCTTCATATATCGCTTCTCCTTATGTGTAAGAGAGATCAGGCGTGAGTGATGCGGATCTGGATACCGAAGGGATCCATTACTCTAGCTTCCTCCGCTTTGCGGCTGACAGAGACTCCGTTCTGCTCAAGTCTTACGAGAGCTTCTTCATACACGGCCTGATTCTCAAAGATAATTGTAAAATAATCAATTCCAACAGCATCCGAAGGAACTTTCGGTGCACCTTTGCCTGCCCATACATTAAGACCAATGTGGTGATGGTATCCGCCTGCGGATGCGAAGAGGGCATGCATATAGCGGGAAGCGTCTACCACAATATCAAAACCGAGCAGATGATTATAGAAATGACGTGCTTCTTCTAGATCAGAGATATGAAAATGTACATGCCCAATGATCGTTCCTGCAGGCAGACCTGTAAAAGGTGTAACTCCCGCAAGTTGCAGCAGGCCTTGTACATCAACAGAATCTGTTCCCATGATGTAGTTATTATGTTCATCTTTCGTCCAAGTGCTTCTTGGACGATCGGCATAAATCTCAATACCGTGTCCATCCGGATCATTAATGTATAATGCTTCACTGACCGTATGATCGCCTTGACCTATCTCAATACCCGATTCTGCAAGATGTCGTAGTGCAATGCCGAGGGAAGTACGATCAGGCAGTAGAATGGCAAAATGGTATAGTCCTGCATGGCTTCTTGGTGCAACCTTTTTCGCATTCGGAATCTCTTCCAGAATAAGAAGCGGTGCAGATCCGCCCTTCGCTGTAAAGCTTGCACCATGTTCTCCGGTACGGGATAACAAGGTGAGACCAACCACTTGTTCATAAAAAAGAATGGACCGTTCCAAGTCGCTTACACGAAGTTTTACTTCACCGAGCACGGTATTTGGATGAATAGAATAAGTCATATGATAAATCCCCCTTATGTAAGTAAATCATTTAGATTAACTAAAAATAATATACTTAATTACTTTGTGTAAGTAAGTATAAAGTGTTAACCGATTTACGTCAATAAGAAGAATTTATGATCGATAGATTCTATTTTTATTACGCTCCGGATTCTTTCGTTTTGGCAGTTTTGCGTTTTTTTGGTTTTGGCGTAATGACAGGAGTCGTTTCTTCTGATTTAGCTGCAGCTGCCGTTTTCCGCGTCCGTTTCTTGGCTGGCGGTTTCCCTGGGTCAGTTGGTATCGGCTGCGTAGCTTCAATGCTTGCCTGAAGAGCGGCCATTAGATCAACAACGTTGGTCTCTGGTTTAGCAGGAGCTACTTTGAATTCTTCTCCCGCCACTTTATGCTGAATTGCATCAAGCAGGCGCAAGCGATAGTCATCCGTATATTTTTCAGGCTCAAAAGGGGTAGACAGCTGGTCAATCAGCATCTTAGCCATCGTGAGCTCCTTATCATTCACTAGAGTGTTCTCCGGAAGATTCGGAACCTGAGAGATGGGGCGGATTTCGTCAGGATAAAAAATTGTTTCGATCGCAAGACATTCATCTAATACACGAATGGCAGCGAGACTGCTTTTCGAGCGAATCGAGATTTTAGCAATACCAATCTTCCCTGTATCCCTCATTGCTGACATCAAGAGCTGATAGGCATTAGCACCCGCTTGATCGGGGGACAGATAATATGTTTTCTGAAAATAAATAGGGTCAATATCGGTTAAATTTACAAAATCAAGAATGGTAATATTTTTATTAGCTTGATCTGATAATTGCTCGAGTTCCTCTTTTTCAAAAAGGACGAATTTGCCTTTCTCGTATTCGTATCCTTTTGTGATTTCCTCCCATTTCACTTCAATATCACACGAAGGACATTTACGGATATAGGCAAGCGGACTTCCGCACACGTTATGAATGTAACGCATCGAGATATCTTTATCTTCTGTAGCCGAGAACATTTTGACAGGAACATGAACGAGTCCGAAGCTGATGGCTCCCTTCCAGACGGTATGCATGATTTCTCCTCCTCCTTCTACATCATTACATCATTTATCAATCCTGTTTTACTGCTATTATGGTCAAAAAAAGCCGGATCTATCCTGATTTCTGACGCATGATCTTCTTTTATAGCGGGCATAGTACATAAATCATTACTAAAGGGGGAAGCTATAAGATGACATGGGATGATTCGGATTCGCATGAAGGAAGAGATGGGAAAGATGGATGGGATCTTCCTGCTGAGTTTGGAGGACCGGATATGATTGCTGTCGACTTGGTGAACTGGGAAGCTGTTACTGCTCCTGAAGATGAAGTAGAGGAAACATTCGAGAATACCGCATTTGATGTTGATCGAATGGTGAATGAAGGGCTTGGCGGCGGCGAAGTTACACGGGATAACGGATATATTGGGGACAGTACGAGTGATGCTCTATTTGGTGAAAGTGAATTTCAAGTGGATGAGAAGAAAGGGGAGAAATAAGAATGGAAGCAGCACGCGCAAAAGCGATCTTTGAAGCGAAAGAAAATTATGCCGTGAAATTAGATGGAGAAAAACCGGTATGGATCGAGCATGTAGATCTAGATAATAAAATGGCAACAGTACAAATCGGAAATAATCCGCTCGATACGCATACCGTGAATGTAGAGCGACTTGTAGAAGGTTAACATTTATAATTACATGAGAATGCCATAAAGAGCAGAAGGTTAGGAGAACTCGGGGGAGAGGTAAGTTCCTTCGGGTTCTTTGACTTGTCTTTCGCCTTGCGAGTGATAGTGTGGAACTATATAATGAGATGAAGTATTTTGTTATCCTTAAGAAGGATAATGGACCGAAAGAAGGTTGGCACATTGGTACAAGAACATCAGGAATGGGTGTTTCACTCTAAAGGTGTACAAGATACAGACAAACTGGCGGCTGTCCTTGCGAAGTTAGCGGCTCCTGGAACCGTCATTGCACTTGATGGAGATTTGGGTGCGGGAAAGACAGCATTTTCTCAAAGCTTTGCAAGACATCTCGGTGTAGAAGGGGTTGTGAACAGCCCTACGTTTACACTGATTAAAGAATATAAGGGAAGACTTGCACTATATCATATGGATGTGTACCGCATTTCTCTAGATGAAGCCGAAGGACTAGGTCTTGATGAATATTTCTACGGAGATGGTGTAAGTCTGGTAGAATGGTCCAGCATTATCCCGGAACTATTGCCGGAAGCTCATCTGCATATTCAGATGGAAGTAACGGGAGCGGAAGAACGAGTGATTCGTTTAGATGGTTACGGAGCACCTTATGCTGCATGGTGTCAGGAATTAAGCAGAAGTGGAGTCGATAAGGGATGAACGAAGAACATCAGCCGCGTCAGCGGTTTTTGGTGCTTGATACATCGACAGCTGTGCTTGCCGCAGCGGTGATGTCAGAAGAGTCACTAGTAGCTGAAAGTAATACAAGAGCAGATCGTAATCATGCCGTGCATGTGGTGCAGGCTTTGAAGGATCTGATGGAGAATAATCAAATAACAAAAGAAGATATAGCTGGCATCGCTGTCGGCATTGGACCGGGTTCTTATACAGGGGTCCGCATCGCAGTTACGGCGGCCAAAACATTAGCGTGGGCTTGGGGCGTATCTGTAGCCGCTGTATCTAGTCTTGCAGCGCTTGCTTTAGGCGGACTTCATACTTATGTGAACGATACTAGTTTGGTGGAAAATCCTCAAGGGTCTCTGGAGAAGTCTGGCAGCCGCTACTGGGTTGTACCGCTGATGGATGCACGGAGAGGTCAAGCCTATACTGCGTTATTCGAAGGAGAAGGGGTAGGTTCTGAATTGCACCGAATGGAGCCTGATGCCATAAGGCTGGTTGATAGCTGGGTAGATGCGATTGCATCGCTGCTGAGTGAACTTCCTTCTTCGGATGCACCGGAGGGAATACTTTTTGTAGGAGACGTAGAGCCTCACCGGCAGACGCTTGAGAAACTTCAGACGATGCAGCCTGAAGTACAGATTCATCTTCGATCTTATGAGATGGAAGGGCGTTATGTTGGCAAGCTCGGAGCAGCGAAATTGCTTCAAGGGGAGCAGGAAGATATTCATACCTTACTGCCGAATTACACGCAGCTTGCCGAAGCGGAAGCGAATCTTCTACGTAAATGAAGGGAGTCGTAGAACTCTATGGATCGTAGAGAAGAGAAAGGACAGCTCGTTTTCCGGATGATGACGATGCAAGATATACCGGATGTCCTCAAGATTGAACAGGATTGTTTTACATTACCATGGACGGAAAGTGCGTTCGTGAATGAACTTACACATAACCATTTTGCGAAATACATGATTATGGAACTAGACGGTAAACCGATTGGATATGCAGGAATGTGGACGATCATTGATGAAGCCCATATTACGAATATCGCCGTACTGGAAGCGTACCGTGGCAGAAAGCTCGGAGAGAAGCTGCTTACGGAACTGATGAAGACTGCAGCCTATCTCGGAATGACACGAATGACACTGGAGGTCAGAGTCTCGAATACGGTGGCACAAGGTTTATATGAGAAAAAAGGATTCAGACCTTCCGGACTCCGCAAAGGATATTATTCAGATAATAATGAAGATGCAATGATTATGTGGGCTGATTTACCCGCAAGCGTGCATCTGGGTACGGAAGGAACAGAGGAAGGAAGTCTAAGAGATTCATGACACAATCGTCCTTACAAAATACAAGTTATATTCTCGCTGTGGAGACAAGCTGTGATGAAACGTCCGTTTCTGTAATTAAAAATGGACGCGAAGTATTGGTGAACCTGATTGCAAGTCAGATTGAGACACATAAAGCTTTTGGCGGGGTTGTACCGGAAGTTGCTTCACGCAAGCATGTTGAGGTCATTACGCTCATTATGGAGCAGGCTATTGAAGCATCGGGTATCCAGCCAAAGGAACTATCCGCGATTGCCGTTACGCAGGGACCTGGTCTTGTAGGTGCTTTGCTTGTTGGTATCGTTGCTGCCAAAACACTGGCGATGGCTCTTGATAAGCCGCTGATTGGAACCCATCATATTGCCGGTCATATCTATGCAAACCGTCTGGTGGAAGAGATTGAATATCCGGCGATGGCACTGGTTGTATCGGGGGGACATACAGAGCTTACTCATATCCCTTCGGAGGGAAAGTTTGAAGTGATTGGACGTACGCGGGATGATGCAGTAGGTGAAGCTTATGACAAAGTCGCACGGGCACTCGGTTGTCCTTATCCGGGCGGACCGCATGTGGACCGGATGGCTCATGAGGCGAAGACGGTAACGCCGCTTCCTCGGGTATGGCTTGAACCGGATTCTTATGATTTCAGCTTCAGTGGTCTGAAGTCTGCCGTGCTGAATATTGTTAATCAGGCATCGATGAAAGGTGAGACCCTTGATCGCAGCAGTGTGGCGCGCGGTTTTCAGGAATCGGTCGTTGAAGTGCTTGTCGAGAAAGCCGTTCGTGCGGTTCGCGCCTATGGTTCCAAGCAACTTCTGCTAAGCGGAGGGGTTGCTGCCAATAAAGGTCTGCGCAAGGCGCTCGAAGAACGCTGTGCCAAAGAAAACATCAAGCTTCTCATTCCGCCGATGGAATACTGTACTGACAATGCGGCGATGATTGGAGCAGCAGCCTACCTGAAATGGGAACGCGGCATGTTTTCCGATCTGAAGATGCAAGCAGAACCAGGCTTATCTTTGGAGAACTGGTCTGTAGAGTAAGATAGTAAAGGCGAAGAGTTGAGATTAATAAGAGTATGAGACCATCAAATAGTAAGATAAAACAGTAAAAATAAGATAAAGATCAAAAAGATCAAAAAGTCGACATCTTCTATAGATGATCGACTTTTCTTTTTATGTGGAAACCAATAAGCAGGATCAAAGCGATTAACTATAAAAAGGTAAATCTGTCAAGTTGTTAACAAAGTTATCCACATATCCGGAAGGAAATGGGGATAAACCCAAAAAATCGAGCAATATTACGTTTTCGCAAATAAATGAAAATAACGAAAAATCTTAACATTCATATGTAAGGTAAATTGTGGATAATGTGGATAGAATAGTGGATAAAATTGGGTTTTCTATGAAAATGGCTTTATAAAGCCAAAAAAACAGCCCAAAGGGCTGTTAAATTGGATTTGTTATCCACTTTTTCTGTGGATAAAATTGTTAATTAATTCTTCATACTGTAAATATGTCAATTTAAAGATTTATTTTTTGCTATTCCGCGAGTTCTTCCCACTCTGCATAGACTTCGCTGAGCTTGTTCTTCCAAGTTTCGATGGACTGCTGAATTTCTTGTAGTTTCATGTAATCTTGATAGATCTCCGGCTTCGCCATTTCTGCTTGCTCTTCTTCAATCTTACTTTCGATATCCGCAATTTGTTCTTCAAGACTCTCCAACTTGCGCTGTCTGTTCCGCTCCTCCCGCTTTGCCTGCTTCTCCGCTTGGAAGAGATCAGCTCCAGATTTTTCAGCAGTGGAAGAAGATGGTGTACTCTGTTTCGTTGTTGCTGCCTTTAGTTCTTTACGTTCCTGCTCGATTTCTTCAAGTTCCTGTTTCTTCGCCACATAGTCATCATAATTTCCTAGGAAATGCTGTGTTCCTTTTGGATGCAGTTCGACAATGCGTTCTGCCATTTTGTTAAGGAAATAGCGGTCATGTGAAATGAAGAGCAGGGTTCCTTCGTAATCGATCAGTGCGGATTCAAGTACTTCTTTGCTGAATAAGTCCAAATGGTTCGTCGGCTCATCGAGTATGAGTACATTGGATTCTTGCAGCATGAGCTTCGCTAACGATACACGGGCTTTTTCCCCGCCGCTCAGTGCACTGATTCGCTTCTGTACATCATCTCCGCTGAAGAGGAAGTTACCAAGTACAGTACGAATACGTGCTTCTTCCATATGTGGATATTCACTCCACAATTCTTCGAGTACCGTGTTTTTATCATTGAGATTCGTCTGTTCCTGATCATAGTATCCAAGTTTAATCTTGGTACCCCAATCGATCTGACCTGAGCGAGGGGTCATCTGTCCTGTCAGGCATTTCAGCAGTGTGGATTTTCCGATTCCATTCGGTCCAATGAGAGCAACCGTTTCTCCTCTGCGCAGATCCATATCGGCATGTTCGAAGAGGGGCTGGCTTTCTTTATCAAAAGCGACAGATAAGTCCCGTACATGCAGTACTTCTTTTCCAGACATATAAGCAATATCAAAAGAAAAATGGGCCCGTTTCAGATCGCCTTGTGGCCGATCCATGACTTCCATTTTATCCAGTGCTTTGCGCCGGCTTTGGGCGCGTTTGGTAGTGGAAGCACGCACAATGTTTCGCTGAATAAATTCTTCCATCTTGGAGATTTCATCTTGCTGTTTCTCATATTGTTTCATCTGAGCTTCGTATTCTGCTGCTTTGATCTCCATATAACGGCTGTAATTCCCCGTATACTTGCGGGAACGATGCCGCTCAATTTCCACAATTCCAGTAACAAGCCGATCAAGGAAATACCGGTCGTGAGAGACGACTAAGATGGCGCCTGAATATCCGCGAAGATAATCCTCGAGCCAAGTCAGTGTTTCAATATCTAGATGGTTCGTCGGCTCATCCAGCATAAGCACATCAGGAGCTTGAAGGAGAATTCGGGCTAGAGCAAGTCTTGTCTTTTGTCCACCGCTGAGAGTAGAAATTTTCGTATCCACAGGAAATTCACCGAATCCCATCCCGTGGAGGACACTTCGAATCCGTGTTTCAATCTCATAGCCGCCATGATCTTTGAACCAGTCTTGACGTACGGCGTAACGCTCCAGCAGATCGGCATATTTTTTCTCATCATTCATTTCTTTTGGATCAGCAATTCGCTGTTCCATCAGTCTCAGTTCCGCTTCAGCTTCCGTAAGGTGAGCAAAAACTTTCAGCATCTCTTCCCAGATGGTTCCATCCGATTCCAGTCCGCTGTTTTGGGCGAGGTACCCAATGGTTGTTTCTTTGGCTTTGAAGATCTGACCGCCGTCATAGGACATTTCACCCGCCAAAATTTTCAGTAGAGTAGATTTTCCTGCACCATTGACCCCTACAAGCCCAATCCGTTCACGTTCTAATATCTGCAGGCTGACACCTTCAAGAATGCTGTCTATGCCATATCGTTTTATAATTCCAGATGCTTGAAAAAGCATGATATTTCCTCCTGTCTAGAAAGCAATAAACTAGTCCTAGTTTACATGAAAAAGAGAGGCTTTGCACCGCTTAGAACAAGTTATAACCGAAGTTACCCGTCCGCCCTTGATAAAAAGGTTTGAACTTTGTCTCGCTTATAGTCTTTTCATGAAATAGGTGATAAACTTAAAGTTAGAAAAAGCCGAATTGTGATTCCCATTAGTGATCGTCAGCAAGTGGTGATGAATGCTAGTAAACAGGTTGTGAATAACCACTATTCGCACGACGGATAAAACGGAGGGATAGTGGATGGAAGTACATCTGGACAAGCTCCAGTTAAAAAAGCAACTTCGAAGAAGAATGCTTGCGGTGCGCGAAGCACTGCCGCCTGATCAGCGTTCAGAAGCATCAAGGCAGATATGTAAGTATGCCACTCAGGAGATGGACCTTTTGCGCAGCAAGCTTGGGCAGAAGAATCTAACTCTTTTTCTATATATGACTTTTGGTAGTGAAGCCGATACTTTTATGCTATTGACGAAGGCGCTGGCCCAAGGAGACACGGTCCTCGTGCCCAAGGTAAGAAAAGATTCGAGGCTTATGGAGCTTCGAGAAATCAGGCAGATGACAGACGTGGAGCCGGGAACCTGGAATATTCCTGAGCCGACAGATCATACCCCGGTTTATCCTGTAGAGAGATGGCCGGAGATGGATCTTGTCATTGTTCCAGGACTTGCCTATGACCTTAGTGGAGGAAGAATTGGATACGGTGGAGGGTATTACGACCGCTTTGCCGAAAAGATGTATATGGAAGTTCAGAAAAAGCAGATCGAAGGCCAAAATGTAACCTTACCCCTATATGCAGGGCTTGTCCTTCCGGGACAGCTGCTTCCACCAAATGATATTCCTATGGAACCGCAGGATTTTAGACTGAACCTTCTTTTTACAGAGAAGGGTGTTTTACATACTCAAATAAAAGGAACGTGATGGAACATGGATGCGAAATCACAAAGCGGACAGAATGAAAGACAGCAACTGACTCATTTTAATGAGCAGGGACGTGCGAGAATGGTGGATATCTCGGGTAAAGAGGTTACGGTTCGTACCGCGGTCGCACAGTCAAAGATCACAATGAATGAAGCAACGCTTCAGGCGATTAAGGCAGGTACGGTAGGAAAAGGGGATGTACTGGCCGTTGCACAAGTGGCCGGAATTCAGGCTGCCAAGCGTACTTCCGATTGGATTCCGATGTGTCACCCGCTGCCGCTTACGGGTGTTAACATTACTTTTGCAGATAACGGAGAACGCGAACTGTATATTGAAGTGTCCGTTAAGACAGAAGGAAAAACAGGAGTGGAGATGGAGGCTCTAACAGCTGCATCGGCAACTGCACTCACCATTTACGATATGTGTAAGGCGATGCAGAAAGATATGATAATAGGTCCAACACTGCTGAGTTCCAAAACAGGCGGTAAAAGTGGGGACTATAAATTCAAATAGAGGGATGGGTGATCTTATGTTGTGGAAAACAGCGATCCTTACAGCAAGTGATAAGGGAGCGAGAGGAGAGCGGGAAGACACGAGTGCGCAGGTCATCCGTGAACTTGTCGAAGAAGAACTGGGCGGTGAAATTATTGAATACCGCATTGTGCCTGATGAACCAGACGAGATCATTGCTGCGTTGATCGAAATGACGGATTATTTTCATGCGGATCTTGTTCTTACCACAGGCGGGACTGAGCTTGCGATTCGAGATGTTACACCAGAAGCTACGCGCAGAGTCATTGACCGTGAAGTACCAGGTATGGCAGAGGCCATGCGGATGACGGTGCTGCAGAAGAACCGGGGAGCTATGCTCTTTAGAGGAATCTGCGGTATTCGCGGAAGAACACTAATTGTAAATTTACCGGGAACTCCTAAGGGTGTGCACGAGAATCTCGCAGCTATAATGGACCAGCTCCCTGAGGCACTTTTGATGGTTACAGGACAATTTAGACAGTAAACATGATGGTTGTGTATTCCTTCCTTTTTCTTGTAAATACGGCTATGTATGTGATTACATTTGTGGTATGATTTCATGTAGATGGATGATTATGGATGGTAATCCATATGTATAGTACAACAAGAAGGAGGGGTATACATGCCAAATATCGGAGGAACGGGTTTTATCTTGCTTGTCATTGTTGCCTTGTTGTTATTCGGACCTAACAAGCTTCCTGAACTGGGACGAGCTGTCGGTAGAACGTTCCGTGAATTTAAGAATGGTGCTCAAGAGATCATGTCAGATGAATCTTCATCCCGTAAGGGATCTTCAGCAAGTGAAGTAAAGTCAGCTGAAGCAGCGACGGTTCAGAAAACAGAGGATAAGCGCCTGCCAGAGTAATCTATATATCTTATGCATGCGCGCTTTAAGTCAGGGTGCCTTGCTAAGTGCTTGTTTCAAGCAAAATTAGGATCCCTTCTTTGTAAGAAGGGTTTTGTTTTTTCTTCTAGCTGATGAGCAGAGAGAGGGAGTGTTACGATGTCTGAACATGAAGAAGGCATGACGCTGGTGAGTCATTTGGGGGAACTGCGAAGACGTCTTGTCGCTGTACTGGTCGTTCTTCTGCTCGGACTGATTGGCGGTCTATTTATCAGTGACCCGATCTATCAATATTTGACAGCATATGGGCCTCTTCCGGGTATTGAACTGCATGCCCTCACGCTATGGGATGGACTTGGGATGTATATGAAGATTGCCCTGATTTTTTCCCTCGTTATTACGTTGCCTTTTACTGCCTATCAGATTTGGAAATTTGTGAGTCCAGGTCTGACGCAGAGTGAGCAAAAAGCGACTGTACGTTATATTCCTTTTGTCTTTTTGTTGTTCTTATTAGGAATTGCTTTTTCCTACAAAATATTGCTGCCGATGGCTACCTCTTTTACAAGCAGTATTAATCAGAATCTTGGTCTTGTCGAAACGTATGGGATGGCACAATATTTTACGTTTATGTTTAATCTAATCCTGCCTGTATCACTGTTATTTGAATTGCCTGTTGTGGTTATGTTTCTGACGAAACTGCGGATTCTCAATCCACTGCGTTTACGTAAAATGCGCCGGATCTCCTATTTTGCACTTGTATTTATTGCTGTATTTGTAACCCCGCCTGATTTTATTTCCGATATTTTGGTTACAATTCCTTTGATTCTGCTTTACGAGTTCAGTGTCTTTCTGTCGTCTGTTGTTTACCGGAAGCAGCTCGAAGAGACTGAGGAATACGAATCGAGATATGTGAAGGTTGATGCAGGGGAGAAGATATAGGATGGAGCATAATTTTTACAGGATTGGAGAGAATGGAAGATGGCTTCATGAATAACTGAAAAGATCTGCTAAAAATCCTGAAAAGGACTTGAAATCATCTTCTAATTTCAGTATCATGAAATTGGTTGTTAGCACTGACGACTGTCGAGTGCTAATATAGAAGAGTGCAACAACCGTAAGATATGTAACTTACTTATTTAAGGAGGCTATTTTTCATGATCAGACCTTTAGGTGAACGCGTATTGGTAGAACCGATCGAACAAGAAGAGACAACAGCTTTCGGGATTGTACTTCCGGACTCTGCTAAAGAAAAACCGCAAGAGGGTAAAGTTATCGCTGTTGGCGCTGGAAGCTTAAAAGATGGCGTTCGTGTTCCTTTGGAAGTAAAAGAAGGAGACCGCGTTATTTTCTCCAAATACGCTGGAACAGAGCTTAAATACGAAGGTAAAGAATATTTGATTATGAAGGAAAGCGACATTCACGCAATCTTGGGTTAATCTTCATTCGTGAAGAGCTTGAATATATGAATTGAATCGTTGATTTCATAATATATTAGGAGGTTTTATCACTATGGCTAAAGATATTAAATTCAGTGAAGACGCACGTCGTTCCATGCTTCGTGGTGTGGACGCTTTGGCAAACGCAGTAAAAGTTACACTCGGACCTAAAGGACGTAACGTGGTTCTTGAGAAAAAATTTGGCAGCCCCCTCATCACGAATGATGGTGTGACTATTGCAAAAGAAATCGAACTTGAAGATGCATTCGAGAACATGGGTGCTCAACTCGTTAAAGAAGTAGCTACAAAAACGAACGATGTTGCTGGTGACGGTACAACAACAGCTACAGTTCTTGCTCAAGCCCTCATTACGGAAGGTTTGAAAAACGTAACTGCAGGTGCAAGCCCAATCGGTATCCGTAAAGGGATCGACAAAGCGGTTCGTGCTGCTGTTGAAGAACTTCACAAAATCTCCAAACCCGTTGAGAACAAACAATCCATCGCACAAGTTGCTGCTATTTCCGCAGCTGACGAAGAAGTAGGCGAATTGATCGCTGAAGCAATGGAAAAAGTGGGTAACGACGGTGTTATCACTGTTGAAGAATCCCGTGGATTCGAAACTGAACTTGAAGTGGTTGAAGGTATGCAATTTGACCGCGGATACATTTCTCCATACATGATTACAGATACAGATAAAATGGAAGCTGTCCTTGACAACCCATACATTCTGATCACTGATAAAAAAATTACTAACACGCAAGAAATCTTGCCTGTTCTTGAAAAAATCGTTCAACAAAGCAAACCGCTTCTGTTGATCGCTGAAGATATCGAAGGCGAAGCGCAAGCAATGCTGATCGTGAACAAACTGCGCGGAACATTCAATGCAGTAGCGGTTAAAGCTCCTGGATTTGGTGACCGTCGTAAAGCAATGCTGCAAGATATCGCTGCTCTGACTGGCGGCCAAGTGATCACTGAGGAACTCGGACTTGATCTGAAATCCGCTACAATCGATCAACTCGGTACTGCTCGTCAAGTACGTGTAACAAAAGAAAACACAATCATCGTTGACGGTGCTGGAAGCAAAGAAGATATCGATGCTCGCGTAAAACAAATTCGTTCCCAACTCGAAGAAACAACTTCCGAGTTCGACAAAGAGAAATTGCAAGAGCGTCTTGCTAAACTTGCTGGCGGCGTAGCTGTTATCAAAGTAGGTGCAGCATCTGAAACTGAGCTGAAAGAACGTAAACTTCGTATCGAAGATGCACTGAACGCAACTCGTGCAGCAGTAGAAGAAGGTATCGTATCCGGTGGTGGTACAGCTCTAGTGAACGTATATGGCGCTGTAGCTGCAGTAGGTGAGAAACTTGAAGGAGACGAGCAAACGGGTGTGAACATCGTACTTCGCGCACTGGAAGCTCCAATCCGTACAATCGCTGCTAACGCTGGTGAAGAAGGTTCCGTAATCGTGGACCGTCTGAAACGCGAAGAAGTTGGCGTAGGATTTAACGCTGCTAATGGTCAATGGGTGAACATGATCGACGCAGGTATCGTTGACCCTGCGAAAGTAACTCGTTCCGCATTGCAACATGCTGCATCTATCGCAGCTATGTTCCTGACTACGGAAGCAGTTATTGCTGACAAACCAGAACCAGCAGCTCCTGCAGGTCCAGACATGGGCGGCATGGGTGGAATGGGCGGCATGATGTAATAACAAGGTTTAAACCTTGTTGCTTCAATACATCGAAGTAGCCACATTTTAATTGAGGCATCTCAATAGTTCTCTAAACTATTGAGATGCCTCTTTCTTTTTATTGATTAGAAACTTATAAATTTATTGTTGAGTTATACTTTCATCTTTCGAACTATTAAGGCGAATTAACAATGATAAGGAGTTTATATTCATGTTTTTGAAATCAGCACAACTTTACAGTAATAACGAGAAACAGTTTATAATATCTAATCAAATTCTACTAAACGGTTTTTTAACAGAGTACGGAGAGTTTACCGAATTGGAATGGAATTGTAGTGAAGAGATCTTACAAAAAACGTTACTTGAAGCGTTAAATAAATCAAATACTATAACTTTGGAAAAAGAAGATAAAGTGGATCCTTTAGCAAAGCATCTAGGAATAAAAAGTTGGAAAAAGGCAAAAAGTGATAAAAAACTAGTTATGGTGAATCATCATTTTGATGACGATCCTTATTTTAAAGTTACTGCTACAAAAAAGATGAAGAATGGAGCGTATCCCGGCATAAAGAGTGTAGAGATTCTTGATGATGAAGCTCTACAAGACAATAACCTTGCTAAAAGTGTGCTAAAGGCTATGAAATTATCTAGCATTTAAATAAAGCATAAGACCCCTGACTCATTAAAGAGCCAGGGGTCTTACACTTGATTAATAAATAAGTTCCTCTGCAAGATGAGTAAATACTTCACCGATTACAGAATCCTCGTCATAGACGGAGGGGTCTGTATTTTTCTGCTTACGTTTTTACTTAGCGAGATATTCCACGAATCTTGTAAAGATGGTAGCTACCTCGGCGCGGGTTGCGTTGGCGTTGTGGTCAAAGAGGTTGCCCGGCTTACCTGATACAATGCCGATGCCCTGCAGTGCCTGAACAGCCTCGAGCGCCCATGAGCTGATCTCACTCTCGTCCGCGAAGGACATAGTTTGGCTTTTCGGTATCTCAAAGCCTTTGTACTTCATATAGTTGTACAGGATCACCAGTATCTGCTCACGTGATACTGTTGAATTGGGTTTAAACTGGTCTGTACTTATACCGTTAACTATGCCGTTTTCGGCTGCCCACTCGACTGCCGCGGTGTACCACTGATCCTTCGGCACGTCATTAAAGCGGGAACTTGTGCCGTCAGAGGAGCGGTTTACGTTCTCAAGGTTGGCTAGTGCCTGCACAAACATCGCACGTGTCATAGCAGTTTCCGGTGAGAACGTCGTGGACGTCGTTCCGTTGAAAAGATTAAATGTGTAGGCGAAGTTTACATGGCTGTAGAACCAGTTGTCATCGTTTACATCATTGAAAGGGTTACCCGATACGACGATAAAGCCCAGTGCAGTATCATCATCGAGTACAAGCTCCGTACCCTTTTGAATATTCAACGATACGCCGTTTTCTAAGCTAACACTCGCGCCAGCAGATCCTACCACGATCTTACCGTTCGAGTCTATTGTTGTGCCTTTTGGCACCTCAATCTTCGTACCTTCCTTGGTCACAATTTCACCACCGCCAGGGAGGGTAGTGATGCCATTTTTGTCCGTGACCGCAGGCTTATCTTTCGGTGTGTTTACTGTGTAGGTCGGCTTAGAAGATCCCGTGTCTGTCACTGTGCCGGTATTGCTGGTGTTGTCTCCTGAAGGTTTAGGCACATTCGGATTCGAAGGTGTTGGAGTTGGAGTCGGTGTAGGTGATGGTGACGGATTTGGATTTTGAGTTGGAGTCTGTTTCGGCTTCGCTGTCACACTTTTCTCCGCACTGTCGCCTTTGGAACTTACTGCTACGATCTTGAAGGTGTATTCTTGATTGTTGGTCAGACCCGTAAAAGTGTACTCGTACGTCGACTTATCCACGGTGATTGGTGTCTTGTCACTATACCAGACTTTATAACTTAAGATCGTGCTGCCGCCGTCGTTCGCTGGAGCAGTCCATTTCAGTGTAACCTGTTTGTCGCCCGCCGTCGCTGTGAAACTGCTTGGAGTATCAGGCACACCTGGTTTTCTTTGTGAGAACATCCAATCAAAAACGTCTGTGTAGTCATTGTTCCAAGATGACAAGTTAGAAGACTGTGCTGTTGGAGCTATGCTCCAATTTCCCATTGTAATCTGGTTGTAAAGAACCGCCGCTTCTACTTCGTGTGCTATATAGTCGGGCAGAGGAGGGTTGTTATTCGTATTTGGTCTTTGATTTGGCTGATCAAATTGGTTATATGGCCAAGTAAGAGCCTCATTGCTCTCAAAACGAGAAGCCCTTGCGTTCGTCATTTTCGGCATATTGTTATTTATGAAGTTATTGAGGTTAGTCTGGTATCCTCCTACGTTATGAGTGTTTACAAATATCCAATAGGCCAGATCTTTATGAGCTTCATTTACGCTTGCTTCCGGTGAGCCGAATACCGGGGCCATAGGTGCACCTGCTGCGAAGAATCCAGGATAAGTGTTAATTAAGGTGTTCGTATATGCGCCGCCCCATGAAAAGCCCGCAACGTAAATACGGTTAGGATCTACTAATCCTTCTGCCACTAAGTCGTCAATCACTTTCTTAACATCGTCTGTTTTAGGAGTGGAAGTCCCATTATACGAAATATTCAGAATATGGCTAGCGTATTTACTAGGATCTTTCTCCATATTCTTCATCAGGGCAACCGAACCGTTAGCAGATTTCATAGACGCTTTTTGATCGATTTTTGACTGTGTGCCGCCTCGCGACATCCCGTGGGTATACACATATAGCGGCATTCCTTGCACCACTTCGCCTTTTCCATCCTCGTGAAGGTAGAGGGCGTAATTGAATGAATCCTTCGTATGTGTTGTAAACTTGTCGAGGATTGGATTCACAACATTTGTCTGTTTAAAGACAGCGTTATTAAGCGAACCGCCTTTTGTCAGTACGATATCGCCTTTTTGAACAATGCTGTAACTTTGCTTTGTCGAGTTACTGCTTCCATCCAGGGTTGTTCTACCGCCGGCCTCTGTATAAAATTCAAGCTCAACTACGATGTAACGGCCGCTTTCCAGTCCGGCTTGATAATCCGGCGAATTGCTTACTTTCCCAACATAACCGCGTACTTTCGGTTCGTTGTTGGCATATACTCTTGAAATTTTGCGTGTTCCTTCAAAGACCAACTGGTCACCGACCAAGGTTGTGTTCTTTGCCAATACGTTAAACAAGTCTGCTTGAAGTTTGGAACCTAATGCTTCTTTTCCTTCGCCTAAGTCAATAATGACGGCAGTTGTGTACTCACCGCTAGCAAAGTTGTCATTCCATACGATAAAAGGAAGTTGATCAGCGGCTGGATCATCTTTGAACGTGACACGAATCTCATGATCAGCACTAATATTGGTTAAAGAGAAAGTATTATTGCTGGATATATTCACAGCTTTGCCATCAACCGTAACAGTATCAACAACATTGCCTTGATTAGGGGTAATCGTAAAAGTAATATCTTCGCCTTTTTCCATTCTCAGAACATTGCCGGGTGCGTTTGGCGTTATTTTGCCGCCCGTATCCGCCTGGATGGAGATGGAGAATCTAGTATCCACTTCATCGGCCTCAATAAGCCTCAAGCTGTCTCTAAATGCAGCATCGCTGCCATAACCCGTGTCCGGATCTCCAAAAGCGGAAACGACTTCATAGCGATCCGCGCCTTTTTCACTCGAGTTATTAATGTAAATATCGAAGGTAAACTTGCCTGGCTCTAAGATCAGGTCTCTTTTTGGAATTCTCATCTCTACGATGTATCCAGTTTCCGTAATTTGGGTCCACGCAGCTCTGTCCGTATCGGACTGTCCTGAATAAATGCCCGTCGAACTGACACGCCATTGATTTGAACCGCTGGATCCTGGGCCGACATAGAACTCTAAGCTGTCGTACGTATGATCCCCGCCTGGTCCCTGATATACATTACTATCCTGTACAACTACGCGGGAATACAGGTAGTCATTGTCCCAAAGGATTCTGGCTGTGCCTGTGGCGTGAGGTCTAGAATCGCCAGGAACCGTACTTTTATTAATAGGATACTCCGTTGTTTTGGACCACAGTGGGTCGTTCGATCCAAGCTCAGGAGTTCCATATGATGCGGTCGGAGCATCAGGCAGTACCATTTGTTTACTCTGTGAGTACATCCAATCAAAGACGTCTGTGTAGTCATTATCCCAAGATGGCAAATTAGGGGACTGTGCTATTGGAGCCATGCTCCAAGTTTTCTTAGTAAACGGATTTTCCATAGTAATCTCGTTGTAAAGAACAGCTGCTTCTACTTCGTGTGCTATATAGCGAAGCAGTGGAGGGTCGCTTTCTGGATTTGGTCTTTGGCTTGGTTGATCATATTGATTGTATGGCCAGGTAAGAGCCTCATTGCTATCAAAACGAGAAGCTCTTGTATTAGTTAAATCTGAAATATCTTTGGAAATGTTATCAACGTTATTTGCTCCAGAATCATAAGTGTTAACAAATAACCAGTAGGCCAGATCTTTGTGAGCTTCGTTTTTGCTCGCTACCGGCCATCCAGATGAAATTCCCAAAGGTGCAGCTGCTGCGAAAAAGCCAGGGAAGGTATTAATTAAGTTGCTCGTAACCCCGCCGCCCATGGAGAAGCCAGACGCGTAAATACGGTTCGGATCGACTAACCCGCTGGCAATCATGTCGTCGATAATCGCCTTAATATTGCCTACTTGCGGAGCGGAACCGTCACTATAGGAAATATTCAGAATATGACTGGCATATTTGTCAGGATCCTTCTCCATTTTCTTCATTAGAGCAACTGAACCGTTAGCGGATTTCATGGATGCTTTTTGGTCGATATGTGCTTGTGTGCCGCCGCGAGAAAAGCCGTGGGTATAGACATACAGCGGCATTCCTTTCAGCTCTTCACCATCGTTATTCTTATGAAGATAGAGTGCATAATTGACCGAATTATTTGTATGTGTTGTAAACTTGTCAAGGATCGGATTTACAACCTTTTCTTGTTTGAAGACAGTGTAATTAAGCGAATCGCCTTCAGTTAACTCAATAGTGTCCTTTTGAACAATGTTGTAATTTTGCTTTGTTGAGTTACTTCCATCCAGCGTTGTATTCCCGCCGACTTCTGTATAAAACTCAAGCTCAGCCACGATGTAACGGCCGCTTTCCAATCCTTCCTGATAATCCGGTGAATTTTGTGCTTTTCCAAGATAGCCGCGCACTTTTGGTTCGTTGTTGGCGTATACTCTTGCGATTTTGCGTGTTCCTTCAAAAACCACTGAGTCACCGCTAAAGGTTGTGTCCCTGGCTGATATGGTAAACAGGTCGGGACGAAGTGCGGAGCCTACTGCTTCTTTCCCTTCCCCTAAGTCAATGATGACAGCAGTGGTGTATTCGCCTCTAGCAAAGTTGTCATTCCATACGATAAAAGGAAGCTGATCTGCGGCTGAATCATCTTTAAATGTCACATGAATGTTAAGATCTGTCTCAATATTTGTTACAGAAAAAGTATTATCGCTGGATATAGTTACAGGCTCACCATTTACTGTTACGATGTCTACAACTTTTCCGTTATTTGGAATGAGCGTGAATGTTTTCTCTTCGCCAGAGAAAACTCTTAGAACATTGCCGGGTGCGTTCGGCGTTATTTGTCCGCCCGTATCCGTCAAGAGGGTGATGGAGTATCTCTCATCCACTTCACTGGCCTCAATGAGCTCCAGACTGTCTTTAAATGCAGCATCACTACCAAAACCCGTGTCTGGATCACCGAAAGCGGAAACAACTTCATAGCGATCCCCGCCAATTTCAGTCGAGTTATTGATATAAACCTCAAAAGTAAGCTTGCCTGGCTGAAGTGTTAAGGTTCTTTTTGGAATTCTCATTTCCACGATATATCCTGTATCCGTAATTTGGGTCCACGCAGCTCTGTTAGTATCAGACTGTCCTGAAAAGACACCCGTCGAACTGACACGCCATTGATTTGAACCGCTGGACCCTGGGCCGACGTAAAACTCAAGGCTGTCGTATGTATGATTCGCACCAGATCCCTGATACACATTGCTATCCTCTACAACTACGCGGGAATACAGGTAGTCGTTATCCCAGAGGATTCGGGCTGTGCCCGTGGCATGAGGGCTAGAATCGCCAGGCACAGTGCTTTTGTTGATGGGATACTCCTTTGTTTGTGCCCACAATGGGTCGTCTGACCCGAGTTCGGGAGTTCCGAAAAGAGCAGTCGGTGTCTCATTCGCTTCTGCGTTCTCGATGTTGTCATTTTCGGCGGCAAAGCTGACAGGCATTAGCGACGTCGTCATTACCAGGCAACAGAGGAACGCGAGCATTTTGCGAAACCGTTTTGACATCAATGAAAATCCTCCTTGTTTTTCGATCGGGTGCATCACACGGCTTACCCGCATCTTATTTGGGATACATTGTAAATTTGTCCAGCATCCAACTTTTTGATATGGTTATTTAAATAGTTTACAATGAAATTGATTTTATCGTTACCTGGCAACGCCTTGCTATTTATTGATGAGGCTTATGACAAAAGAGATTAACATTCATATAAAACGAAACCCCTGGCTCATTAATGAGCCAGGGGTTTATAGCTTTCTTTTACTATTGATAAATAAGTTCCTCTGCAAGATGGGTAAATACTTCACCGATCACAGAATCCTCGTCATAAACGGAAGAACCTGTATTTTCCTCAGGCTGGGCAAAAGGCACTTGAGCAATGATATGGGAATGAAGCTCCTCTGCTAATTTTTCTGCACCGCCTTGACCGAAGAGATAGTTCTTTTCACCGTTCGATTCAAAGTAGGCCATGTTTTCAATCACACCAAGAATCGAATGTTTGGTATGCTGCGCCATGACTCCCGCACGAGAAGCGACATGAGAAGCAGCATAGTGAGGAGTGGTCACGATGATCTCTTGCGCTTGCGGAATCATAGCTGCCACATCAATGGCGACATCTCCTGTACCGGGAGGTAAATCGAGCAAAAGATAATCAAGCTCACCCCAATGGGTGTTCGTAAGAAAATTACGAATCCATTTGTTCAGCATCGGGCCGCGCCACATGACGGGCTGGTTATCTTTTGCAAAGAAGCCCATCGACATCACTTTTACCCCATGACTTATAACAGGAATCGCGGTTTGGTCAATCATGGTTGGCATTTGGTCGATCTTCATCATGGCAGGGATACTAAATCCATAGATATCTGCATCTAAAATCCCCACACGTTTTCCAAGCCGGGCAAGTGCTGCGGCTAAGTTAATCGTAACCGTAGACTTACCGACACCGCCTTTACCGCTTGTCACCGCAATGAAGGTAACCCCAGACTCAGGCAGAAGCATCTTCGGCATACCTTGTTCCGTAGCATTTTGTGATTTTAATGAAGAGGTTATATTCCGGCGTTCTTCATCTGTCATGGAACCAAACGTAATAGAAACGCTGGATGCGCCGATTTCTTTTAGTGCCTGTTCAATATCCTGCTGTATCTTTGCTTTTAGCGGGCAACCTTGAATGGTTAGTATAACGTCCAGCGAGACATGCGTACCGTCAACCTTTATATTTCGAACCATATTAAGGTCAACGATACTTTGATGAAGTTCCGGGTCATTAATGTTCTTTAGTGTTTGTAAAATTTGTTCGTTTGTCAGCATGTAAGAAACCACCTTCTTATTTTAAGCCTTTGCCAAGCCCTTTTAAAAAGTGAATTCCAAAATTTAAAGAGCGATTGACATCTGGATCATTTAATAGTTTTAAAAGTTTGAAGGCACTAATCTTTTCATCTGATTCAATAGCCTTGTTTGCTTCATCTAGGCCTGTAGTTAAGCTGTTAATCAGCTTCGCTGTTGTTTCCGGTTCGACTTCAGACAGCGCTCCGGCAGCACCCATTAAGTTATTGATGATATTTGTAACAGGTTTACGAGTCATTTGACCAAGGGCAATTTTTGCGACATCTTCTTTTGCTTCTAGTAGTTTTCCCGCCGCTTCTAGAGCTCCCATCTCATTCAAATCGGCCATGATCGAAAAGACCTGATTCACCATGTCTTCATTTTCAGAAAGAAGCTGTTTTAAATTCTCTAACTTTTCTTCCTTCCGTTGTTCTTCTGTCACTTGTTGTTTTTTTATCGTTGTAATTGGCGCAGCCATGTGGGTCACTTCCCTTCGTTAGTCGTTGTTAAGTGTACGTATCCAGGACGGTTCCATTTACGCTCAACTTCAACGCCATTTTGCGGATGACGTTTTTTATAACGCGGATTTGTTCTAGGCAGCGGATTTTTCCCTTTTGGCTTCAGTATTTCCACGCGTACTTTTGTTTGTTTGTAAGCCGGTGTAGATGTATTGATATCTGCAGCCGGTCCGGTTAAGAAATTGATTGCTGAATCTTTGCTGACCGAGTTCATTGGTAGGAATAATTCCTTTCCTTGTACCCGATCGGTTATTAGGGCATTAAGTTTTAATGCGCCGTACGGTGATACGAGACGAAGCAGGGCTCCATCTTCAATGCCGCGTTCTTTGGCGAGCTCAGGTGAGACTTCCACAAAAATCTCAGGTACTTTCGACTGAATCCCTTTGGATTTATTCGTCATGTTTCCTTCATGGAAGTGTTCAAGCATACGGCCATTGTTAATTAGGCAGTCATATTGTGCTTCATAATCGACAGGCTGCACCCAATCATGTAAAGCGAAACGTGCTTTTTTATCAGGGAAATTAAACCCATCTTCATAGAGTAATGGTGTATCTTTTCCATCCAGACTTCCCCAGCAGAAGCTGCCCCAATTTGCTAGTACATCATAGTTCGCTTCAGCAAAGATCGGAGACAGGCTTGCCATTTCATCAAAAATTTCACTTGGATGGCTGTAATTCCAATCTGCACCTAAGCGGCGAGCAACGGCCTGAAGAATCTCCCAATCGGCTTTTGATTCACCAAGCGTCGGCAGTACTTGATAGAGACGCTGTACACGGCGTTCTGTATTGGTGAAAGTACCTTCTTTTTCAAGCGATGGCGCTGCGGGCAGAATCACATCTGCGTATTGTGCTGTACGTGATAGGAAGATGTCTTGTACAACAAAAAAGTCGAGTTGTGAAAGAACTTTATCTACGTGGTTTGCATCACAGTCGACTAGAGCCATATCTTCGCCCACTAAATACATAGCTTTCATCTTACCTTCCATAATCGCATCTAACATTTGCATGTTTGTACGACCTGGTTCTGGTTTGATTTTTACGCCATATGCTTTTTCAAATTTTTCGCGTTCTGCATCGTTCGTTACTTTTTGATAACCTGGCAGTAGATTCGGAAGTGTACCCATGTCACAAGCACCTTGCACATTGTTATGACCGCGAAGAGGGTAGGCGCCTGCACCAGGACGACGATAGTTACCCGTAGCAAGAAGTAGATTGGAAATTGCTGCGGATGTATAGGAACCGCCCGTATTTTGCGTAACCCCCATACCCCAAAGCACACAGGTACCGTCTGCATCACGAATCATTTCGGCAACTTGAATCAGCGTTTCTTTTGAAATCCCTGTCTGTTGTTCCGCATATTCCAGGGTGTATTTATCAAGTACGGCTTTAAAATCATCATAGAAATTTACGTTTTCTTGAATAAAGGCTTCATCATGCCACCCTTGATCAATGATGTATTTGGTAACCGCCATAATCCATACTTGATCTGTACCTTGTTTTGGACGCATGAAAATATCGGAACGCTCCGCCATCTCATGTTTACGAATATCGGAAACAATTAATTTTTGACCGTGTAATTTATGAGCACGTTTGACGCGAGTCGCTAATACAGGGTGACCTTCTGCAGGGTTTGCCCCCACAATGATGACAAGACCCGCTTTCGCAATATCCTTAATCGTTCCTGCGTCACCGCCCATACCAACTGTGCGTAGTAAGCCGTCGGTAGCAGGAGACTGGCAATAGCGTGAACAGTTATCGACATCGTTGGTTTCAAACAATTGACGAGCCATTTTTTGAATCAAGTAGTTTTCTTCATTTGTAATTTTGGAAGAGGAGATAAATCCGACAGAACCTGTACCGTATTCTTTTTGAATACCGCCAAGTCTAGATGCGATCAGGTCCAGCGCTTCATCCCATGATGCCTCAACAAATTCATTATTTTTGCGAATTAGTGGTTTCGTAATCCGTTCTTCGGAGTTTACGAAGTCCCAGCCGAATTTCCCTTTGACACAAGTAGATATTGCATTTACAGGACCATCTGATGGTTGGACTTTTAGGATTTTGCGATCTTTGGTCCATACTTCAAACGAACAGCCTACACCACAGAAAGTACACACGGTCTTTGTTTTTTTCGTACGTTTGCTGCGCATGGCAGCTTCGATCTCAGAAACAGCAAAGATACCGCTGTATCCAGGTTCAACTTCCTTAATCAAATCAATCATCGGATCAAGCATATCTTGTTTAAGTCCAGTCATAAAACCGGCTTCGCCAAGCATGGTTTTTTCCATAAGCGCATTACATGGACAAACGGTAACACATTGTCCGCAGCTTACACAGGAAGAATCGTTGATCGCAACGCCTTCATCCCAGATAACTCGCGGTCTTTCGGCTTCCCAGTCAATGGATAACGTTTCGTTCACTTGCAGGCTTTGGCATACTTCTACACATTGCCCGCATGCGATACATTGGTTGGGATCGTATCGATAAAATGGATGTGACATATCAACTTCATGTGGTTCAACTTTTGGTTTATAGGGATATTTTTGATGTTCAATTTCCATGAGTTCTGCCGTGTTATGTAATTTACAGTTCCCGTTGTTATTGTCACATACGGTGCAGTACAGCAAATGGTTTTCGAGTATACGGTCCATAGCTTCAGTTTGCGCAGCTTTCGCCTTTTCGGAATTCAACTGAACGTTCATACCGTCTACAGCTTTTGTGGAACAAGAACGAACAAGTTCGCCATTGACTTCAACGATACATGTATCACAAGTTTGGATGGGATCAACAGAAGGTACATGGCAGATTTGCGGATGGGGTATGCCATTTTGATTAATGGTATCCAGGATGGTTGCTCCTTCTGCTGCATCATACGGTACGCCATTAATGTTAATTTTGGTCAAGGTGATTTCCTCCTTTTGCTCTAAGAGACTTATATGTTCACAGAATCCTATTTAGGATGAATAATGAATAAAATAACGAGTTGATGATTAGATTTAATGAAACGGTTATTACGAGGGTCAGTGTGAAAATTAGGTTTGGAAAATAAAAAATCCACCATGAAACAGCATGCTCTATACATGCTAAATGTTCATGGTGGATAAAATTCATAGCAGGCCGTGCTATAAATCCAATCTACTTCATTTAAAATTTTTAGTATACAAATAGAATTCAAATATTAAAATCCATTATGGCAAGCAGTCCAACTACATTCTACATTTAAAACCATATATGAATCAAAATACGTAAACACCATTCGTATATCATTTATTATAGCTCTTTTCAATTAAAATGATCAATAATATCAATAAAATTAATTAATGAGAGTCATTATCAATTGTATTCTGAAAACGGAATTAAGTAAAAAAATATGCATTGTATTTGATAAGATAAATGGACAAGAGAAACCTTTACTAGTACTATTTTAACTGCATAAGCTGCTGATTTCATACAAAATGATAAGGGTTATCCTTATGAAAATATGATAATAAACAAAAGTTTGCTATGATGGGAGATTCGTTAAAATGTCAAAAAAAATACATGAATTTAATGACATGATTCGAAAACTACGCAAAGATAAATTTGGAAAAGGACCAGATCGTATTCATACGGTTTTCGTCGAGAATATGGCAGTTTCCACACTCTATGGAAATATCACACCTACCGAAAAATTTATTGCGAGTACTCCTGAAGGATTAAAAATGGTTCATGCAGCACGTACAAGTATGATCCAGGATTTGTACAGTGAATCGCCTCCAGAAGGCATGGAAGAACTCGTAGGTTCGAAATTGCTCCATTTATTTTCAGATATCAAAATTGAAGAGGATTTTGCTATTTCTGTATTTGTTTTTGAAAATAATATTAGTGAATAAGAGGATGCCTTATGGAAAATGCCGTAACAAGAAAGGTTATACATGTTGCAGATAAACAAATCCAAGAAATAGAAGATCTCGTGGTTACAGAACATGCGGTCACTGTTAAGATTAATCAAGAGGAATTTGTTACAATGGTTTGCACACCCGAGTATGTAGAAGATATGGTTGTTGGATATTTAGCTTCTGAGCGGATCATTCGGAGTTCCAAAGATATTGAAGAAGTGTGGTATCAAGAAAAAGAAGGTTTTGTGCATGTCAAAACCAAGAGCATCAATCCTTACTCTCAAAAAATTCAAAATAAAAGATACATTACCTCTTGTTGTGGGATGAGCCGCCAAGGTTTCGTTTTTGCTAATGATGCCCTTGTATCTAAAAAAGTAGAAGATATACATGTGCGAGTTACAATAGAGGATTGTTTTCGGTTAATGCGAGATATGCAAGATTCAGCTGAAATTTTCAAAAAAACGGGTGGTGTGCATAACGCATCGCTATGTGATGTGAATGGGATTATACTCAGTCGAATGGATATTGGACGCCATAATGCACTTGATAAAATATATGGATATTGCCTGCGAAACAACATTAGTATGAAAGATAAAATCATCGTATTTAGCGGACGAATTTCATCGGAAATTTTACTTAAAGTATCCAAAATTGGATGTGAAATTGTCTTGTCCAAATCAGCTCCAACCGAACTTGCTCTGCAATTGGCAGAAGAACTCGGTATTACGACCGTAGGTTTTATTCGTCAGAATTCACTTAATATTTATACACACAAAGAGCGTATTCTTTTACCTGAGCATGATGCAAAAACGGACCTGTAAATGAATAAACTCTTACAAAATGAAAGAAGGAGATTACAATTTCAAATCTACAAGACCAACTACATAGACCTCTAAGAGATTTACGAATTTCAGTGACA
Organism: Paenibacillus sp. GYB006; assembly: GCF_036577645.1. Taxonomy (NCBI): domain Bacteria; kingdom Bacillati; phylum Bacillota; class Bacilli; order Caryophanales; family Paenibacillaceae; genus Paenibacillus; species Paenibacillus sp. GYB006. The sequence goes on from NZ_JARBDA010000001.1 coordinate 139,063, forward strand.
GACCGATGTAATTTTCGTTGTCAGTATTGTATGCCTGCCGAGGTATTTGGTCCAGATTTTGCTTTTTTACCGTCTGATAAAATACTCCGTTTTGAAGAAATCGAAAGATTAGTCCGAATTTTCGTCTCATTAGGAGTGAGAAAAGTACGTATTACGGGCGGGGAACCTTTATTGCGTCAAGATCTGCCTAAGTTAATAGAACGGATTCATCACATCGCTGGGGTAGAGGAGATTGCCTTAACAACCAATGGCACTTTACTAAAAAAATATGCACATGATTTAGCAAAAGCAGGATTAGCACGAGTCTCGGTTAGTCTGGATTCATTAGATGAAGATCGCTTTTTTGAGATGAATGGTCATCGGGGAAAAGTATCAACGGTATTAGAAGGAATAGAAAAAGCAGCAGAGGCAGGACTACAAGTAAAGATCAATATGGTTGTTCAAAAAGGAAAAAATGATCAAGATATCGTACCTATGGCGAGATTTTTTAAAGAGAAACAGCATATCCTTAGGTTTATTGAATATATGGATGTTGGGAATTCGAATGGTTGGCGGCTGGATGATGTTGTGTCAAAAAAAGAAATCATTGACCGGATTAACGAGTTCTCTCCTTTGAAACCTACCGAGCCTAATTATATAGGGGAAGTAGCTACGCGTTATCAATATGAAGATGGTCAGGGTGAAATCGGCGTGATTTCTTCTGTCACTGACTCCTTCTGCGGAACTTGTTCACGTGCTCGTATCTCTGCCGAAGGAAAATTATATACTTGTTTATTTGCAACAGAGGGAACGAACGTAAGAGACTTGTTACGGTCTGGGGAAGATGATGAAGCTATTACCCAGTTTATTTCAAAGGTATGGGAAAATAGAGATGACCGCTATTCCGATGAACGAAATGAAGAGACGATGAATAAAAGGAAAAATTCAAAAATCGAAATGTCACACATCGGTGGTTAGACAAATAGGAAGGTAGTAGCTAGGAAGGTAACAGCTAGTGCTAGCTTGTATATTTGTACAAGAAACCATTTTATATATATAAATATTTCATTCATTATAAGCAACCGAGGAGAAGCGCCAGATTAGTTCTATGAACTTTTTAGGTGCTTCTTTCTTTTTCTGGGTAGGATGGATGCAGACTCCATAGCACAACAGACCTAGATGAAATAAAATAGTAAAAATATATTCGTCAGACAACGAAGAAAAACAGAGAAGAAGTGGTGATCTACATGGGGATAACCGTTAAAGATATGCTGCAATTGCCTTCCTTTCGAGGAGCCAAGGTGCTGACTGGCAAAAATAATCTTCAGCGTACGGTTTCTTCCTTATCCGTGCTTGAAGTTGCCAACGCTGATTATTCCTCTCAAATCGTAAACGCCATTCAAGAAGAATATTATGCGGAAGAGATTGTCATCAGCTCTTTTTTCTCCATTCGAGATAGTGTGGAAAAACAGTGTGAGACCATTCAGTATCTCCACGATTTGGGTGAAGTGGGACTGATTCTATATTATGTAGGAATCATTATTCCGGAAGTGGCCGAAGAGGTGCTGCAATTAGCAGAGTCTAAAAATTTCATTATCATTTGCATGCCGGAAAATGACTATACGCTGCGTTATAACGAAGTGATCTATGAAGTGATGGAAGCAATTGTACTGCAGAATCAAACCATCAATGATAATTTTGTAAATGAATCATTAGAAAAAGTATCACTTTTGCCAGAACACTCTCAGAGCGTAGAAATTACACTGAAATTTTTATCGGATCGGCTGAAAGCGAATATCGTGTTGACGAATACACATATGGAAATTGTAAATCAAGTGATGTGGCCCCGTAATTCAACGCTGGATGTATCCCAAATTATTGAGGAATATGCCCCTTATTTGATGAATGGAGTAAAGGGACAAGCAGAGCTTCATCCTGCCTGTTTTGTAGAAGGGAAAAGTATCCATCAAAAAAATGGAGAGTTGCTGTATCTTTTTCTGATTAAAGAGAATTCGAAATTACCCGCAAAGACCATCGAGAAAACAAGTGAAGTTGTGCAGGTAGCGATGAATTTGTGGGGAGACAAGCATAATGAGGTCAGCGAGTATGCCTTGGTCAAAGCAATTATTAATGATGAGAGTGAAAAAATGCGGAGACTGGCTCATCTCCTCCATATTGATGTCTCTGCGATTCAAATGCTGTGGTTAGTGTATATCCAGGATCTGTCCGCAGAGAAACAAATTCGCGAAGAACTTGAAGAGCATTTATTCAAATATTATAAGACAGCGGTCATTCAAATCATCGATCATTGTATTATCGTCCTCTTGGGAAACTGCTCTTACAATTACAGTGAGTATGAAATTGCTGCGGAGTACATGGACACGGCGCATTTCGCCTCCAATATATCTAAAATGGTGTACGCCCCCCGAATGAGAAACACGCAGGACGTGCGGCGTATGTATCAGCTTGTAAACAGTGTGGGCCAGAAAGTCCACCTCATCTATGAAGAGCGTAAATTATATACGGCAGCAGAGATGCGTACAATAAAGCGGGCTGTGGATCTCAGTGTACAAGGAGAAGAAGTGATTGAAGAGTGGATGTCTGTCATCGAACCCATTCTAGGTGATCCTGACTCGCTGAGGACTCTCTTGACCTTTCTGCTTGATTCAAAAGGGAGTTTTGATGACTGCGGAAAACGGCTGTTCGTTCATAAAAACACAGTAAAATATCGCATGAAAAAGATCAGCGAACTCATCGGTTATGATGTAACGGTACATTCGGAATTTTATGATGTGTATATCGCTTGTATGATCTACCGATTAATCCATAGCTAGCATGGTCCGTAACTTTTGTCGAAAAAGACAAAAATTACGGATCTTTTTTTTATTTTTGAAAAAGACGTTCTGTCATCGTTCCTTCTATAATAAGAAAAATCATTTACGAGTTAGGGGAGAGGTTACATGAGAAAGGATGGAGAACAGCAATCTTGGTTCACTCTGGCAATGGTGTGGGCAGGGGCGATGATCAGCATACCTGGTATTTTGGTAGGAAATACGCTCATATCGGGAATGAGCTTACCGAAAACCCTGCTGATTGCATTCATTGGTTACGCCATTATTGTTGCCATTATGATCCTTCAAGGGATCCAAAGTACGGATTTAGGAAAGACAACAGTTCAAGTCGCAGGACAAGTGTTTGGTAAAAAAGGTTCTAGGACCATTTTATCTATTATTCTCACGATTGCCTGTCTCGGTTGGTTTGGGATTCAGGCCAATGTATGCGGGGCAGCGCTGGCCAATTTGCTAGGAGAGTTTGGAATGAGCATTCCTGTTCCAGCAGCCTCTTTAATCAGTGGTATCGTGATGGTTATTTCCGCAATGTATGGAATCAAAGTGCTTCGTGTACTTAGTTATATTGCCGTTCCTTTACTCGTTGTAATCTGCATTATGGGATTGGTTCAAGCATTCACAGGGGACTCTTGGCAGCTCATTAGTAACTATGAGCCTGAAGGACAAATGAAATTCATGGATGGACTTGCTGTAACGATCGGTTCATTTGCACTTGGAGCCGTAATTGCAGGCGACTATTCGCAGTTTTCACGGAAGCGTTCTGACGTGTTAAAAGCGGCCATTTTTGGAATCATCCCATCTGGTGTACTCATGATCAGTGTAGGTGCTGTTTTAACGATTGCTTATCAAACAAGTGATGTTACGGCTGTCTTTTTGAATATTACGACTCCGTTTATCGGGGGTGTGGTGTTAATTCTAGCCGCATGGAAAACAAATATGATTAATGCCATCTCTGGGGGATTTGCCCTGACGAATGTATTTTCAGTCTCCAAAGATAAAGAAAAATGGACAGTTGGGGTTGCTGGACTAATTGGGACAATCCTTGCAGTCATCGGCATTTTGAATTTTTTCACACCGGTGATGTCGGTATTTTCAGCGATGGTTCCGCCTGTAGCGGGGGTCATGATTGCATCCTATTGGGTGATGAACAAAGGGGATAAAAATAGCTGGCAAGAAACAGAAGGGGTTAATATGCTGGGCGTAGTGTCCTGGCTTGTTGGTTCGATCATTGCTTGTATTCCTGTCGTATTTTCCTTTTTCCCAAGTTTGCCTGAGGTATCGAACCAGCCTCTGCTTGGTATCATCATTTCATTTGTTATATATGTAGTCGGCTACCGATTTACAGCTTCAAAAACTGCCATACTGGAGGGAAATAGATGAGATATTTAGATAAAAGCGCGATTGAACATATTGCGGTAGGTGCTGCATTTTTAGGAACAGGTGGAGGGGGAGACCCTTATATCGGTAAACTTATGGCTCTTTCGGCGATCGAGAAACACGGACCCGTAAGGTTATATTCTGTAGATGAAATTGAGGATGAAGACTTTTTCATTCCTGCTGCGATGATGGGTGCACCTTCCGTGCTCGTTGAAAAATTTCCAAAAGGCGATGAGTTCGTTAAGGTGTTTCAGAAGCTCGCTAAATATGTAGGCAGAGAAAAAATAACAGGAACGTACCCAATGGAAGCAGGGGGAGTCAATTCCATGATTCCTATCGTTGTTGCGGCGCAGCTCGGCTTACCGCTGATTGATTGCGACGGCATGGGCAGGGCATTCCCTGAACTTCAGATGGTGACGTTTAACCTCGACGGTATTTCAGCTACACCGATGGCGATCACCGATGAAAAAGGAAATGTCGGTATTTTCGAGACGATCGACAATAAATGGACCGAAAGGTTAGCACGGACAGCGACAGTCGAGATGGGGGCTAGTGCTCTCGTAAGCCTCTATCCAACGACAGGTGCGCAGCTTAAAAACAGCGGTGTCCATCATATTGTGACTTTGTCTGAAAGAATTGGCGAGATTATTTCATCAAAGAATAGAGATCCCAAAGATAAGCTTGAGCAGCTGTTACAACTGACCTCAGGTTATGAACTATTCCAAGGGAAGATTACCGACGTCATCAGAGAAACTAAAGGTGGTTTTAACTTAGGAAGAATGAATCTGGAAGGGATCGAAGCTCATAAAGAGGAGCAGATGAAGGTTCATTTTCAAAATGAAAATCTACTTGCCGAGAAGAATGGTCAGGTCGTAGCCATTACCCCTGATTTAATCTGTCTGGTTGACTATGAAACGTTATTGCCGGTTACGACAGAAAGTTTGAAATATGGAAAACGTGTACGTGTTATCGGGCTGCCAGCGCATCCGAAATGGAGAACAGAAAAAGGAATTGAAACAGCAGGACCGAGATATTTCGGATATGACTATGATTATGTTCCCATTGAGGAACTGGTGAGTAAGGCGGTGGCTGCACATGTATAGAATTGGAATCGATGTAGGCGGTACGAATACAGATGCTATTATTTTGGATGAGCATAATCATCTGGTTCATAGTGTGAAATCTCCAACTACTCTTGATATTAAAACAGGGATAGAAACCTCGCTGCGGAACGTGTTACAAGGTGCAGGCATTGATAAAACCAAGATTACGCATGCGATGCTTGGAACAACACAGTGTACGAATGCGATCGTGGAACGCAAAAAATTAGCTAAAGTCGGCGTCATTCGTTTAGGATTTCCGGCTACTGCTTCCGTTCCTCCGTATACGGCTTGGCCGAAAGATATGGTGGAGAAGCTGTCAGGTAGCTACGCTTTACTTCATGGCGGTTATGAATATGATGGACAATTATTGAGTGAGCTGGATGAACAGGAAGTTAAAGCTCTTTTAAACGAGTGGCGAGATAAAGTAGAATCGATTGCGATTATTGGCGTTTTTTCCTCTATTAAGAATGATCAGGAACTGAAAGTTCGGGAGTGGATCTGGGAGGAGTACGGCGAAGCTTATCCCGTATCTTGCTCTTCTTTGATCGGATCTGTCGGCCTGATTGAACGTGAGAATGCTACCATACTAAATGCAGCCTTGTGCAAAGTGATTGAGGTGACGACGACAGGATTTGTTCATGCGCTTGAAGAAGAGGGAATTGAAGGGGCAGAAGTGTACTTATGTCAAAATGACGGAACGCTCATGTCGATTGATTACGCTAAACATTTTCCTATTCTCACTATTGCATGCGGACCAACAAATAGTATCCGGGGAGCTTCCTATTTAGCCAATATTAAAGATACGATGGTCATTGATGTCGGTGGAACGACCTCGGATATCGGTGTCTTGCAAGATGGATTCCCAAGGGAATCCTCAGTAGCGGTTGAAGTAGGGGATATTCGGACGAACTTTAGAATGCCGGATATTATCTCTGTAGGGCTTGGCGGCGGAAGTATCGTTCGTACGGATAATGGCAAGATTACGGTTGGACCTGATAGTGTGGGTTATCGAATTAGTGAAGAAGCACTTGTCTTTGGCGGAAATACCTTAACTACTACTGATATTGCGGTTCGTCTTGGACTCGCGGATCTCGGCGATAAGAGTTTAGTTCGTCACATTGATGAGGATTTTGCAAAACAAGTCCAAGTTGAAATTTCTTCAATCATTGAAAAAGCGATCGATAAGATGAAAACTTCGTCCGAAGATGTACAGATTGTACTTGTAGGCGGCGGCAGTGTGATTATCCCGGATCAGATTCCCGGTGTATCCAGCATCATTAAAACGGAGAACGGGGGCGTTGCCAACGCCATTGGTGCATCCATCGCCCAAATCAGTGGACAGTACGAACAAATCTATATTTACTCTCGTGAGCCGCGTGAGGAGTCGCTTGAAGATGCGAAGGAAAAGGCTGTGAACCAGGCGGTACTCGCAGGGGCTGATCCTGCTACAATTGAACTGGTTGAAGTGGAAGAGACACCGCTGGCCTATCATCCAGAGAATGCAACCAGACTTAGAGTTAAAGTAGTAGGTAAGATGAGTTAGAAGTGAGATATAAATGAGTTAGAGATGTGGTATAAAGTAAAAGGTCCTGAACAGTGATCGATCACTGTTCAGGACCTTTTTGTTCAAGTTGCTTAGGGTACATTTCTTTTTCCATTTTATTTTTCAGAGAATATAAAACAAATGCTAGTTTCATATAAAAGAGAGCAGAAGAAATCTCTACTCTCTTTCTTACCAAATATACTTAAATTAGTAGCGTTGCAATAACACGACCCCGCTGATTGCCGATGTTCTTTTTTTGAAGATGATCTTGAAGCCGACATGCTTATCTAACATACAAGCTAATGAGGTACCAATCCATGCATTGTGTTTTAAACCATGTTTACAAGGTTTAGTACTCCCAATGACACGTACGGAAACGATTTTCTTTGGAGAGCCTGGGAATAGAGGGTTACTTGCCCAAGTAATTAATACAAGGTCAGGTTGTCTAGTAGCTTTTATACTAGTCATTTAATCACCTCTTTTCTTCTAGTATTCTATATTAAATGCTACTAGAGGAAGAAGTGTGCTAGACGAATCTATTAAAAATGAAGAGAATCCATCGAGAATCTATGAATATATCAATTAGCTGTGATATGAAAGAAATATCAATAGAAACAAATTCATGGGGAAGTGAATGAAGTGACTCAGATTGGTGTAATGATAAGAAGGGAGAAAATAAAGATCCATATAGAAGGGGAATGATCCCGATCTATTTTGCGAAAAAGGTTGACTTTCATCTTGATTAGTAATAAACTTTAGTTAAGCGATTGAGAAAAAGTAAGTTACAAACATCAAGCTATGAATTGCCAAAAGGCATGAATGAATAGAATCCCTGAATGTTAGAGATATGGAATGCAGCTCATTTTCATTAGAAAATAAAGAAGCCATTCGTTATTACTTCGTCGAACATATGGGATTTGATTTTTAACTACATATCTTAAATTTGTAATACTTTAATTAAAGGTAATTTAGAAGGCAGGGATAAATAATGAACCATTTAAAAGGAATTCACCACGTAACCGCAATTACGAGCAACGCTGAAAAAAATTATGAGTTTTTCACTTATGTCCTCGGTATGAGACTTGTGAAAAAAACGGTAAACCAAGATGATATTCAGACTTATCATTTGTTCTTTGCGGATGATAAAGGCAGTGCAGGTACGGATATGACATTTTTTGATTTTCCTGGTATTCCGAAAGGGACCCATGGTAATGATGAGATCTACAAATCTTCTTTCCGTGTTCCTACGGACAAAGCGATTGATTATTGGAAAGAGCGTTTTGATCGTCTAGGAGTAAGTCATTCTGGCATACAAGAGCTATTTGGGAAGAAAACATTGTCTTTTGTCGACTTTGATGATCAGCAATATCAATTGATCTCAGATGAGTTGAACAAAGGGGTTCCATCCGGAACGCCATGGCAAAAAGGTCCGATCCCACTAGAATATGCGATTACAGGCCTCGGTCCTATCTTTGTTCGCTTCTCTCAGTTTGATTATTTCAAAGAATTGATGGAGAGAGTGCTTTTGTTCAAAGAAATTGCACAGGAAGGAAATCTTCATTTGTTTGAAGGAGGAGAGGGCGGAAACGGAGCACAGGTTGTCGTTGAAGACAACACGGAACTCCCGCCAGCTCGTCAAGGTTACGGTACGGTTCACCATGCTGCATTCCGGGTTGAGAACCGAGCTGTACTTGATGAGTGGACATCTCGTATGGAAAGCTTCGGCTTTACTACTTCAGGTTATGTAGATCGTCACTTCTTTGAATCCTTGTATGCAAGAGTCACTCCGCAAATTTTGTTTGAGTTTGCAACAGATGGCCCTGGTTTTATGGGGGATGAACCTTATGAAACGCTGGGAGAGAAATTGTCTCTGCCGCCATTCTTGGAACCACATCGTGAGCAGATTGAGCAAGATGTTCGCCCGATCGACACGATGCGTAGCGATAAAGTTTTCAATAAGGAGTAATCTTTATTATTTCGGTCAAACTCGAAATGAGTTGATGAAATATTAAAGGTAACCTGCAAAATTCTATCGTTGGAGAATCGATATAAATTTTGCAGGTACCTGCAAAGAATTTGGTCAATCTCGAATAGAGTTGATAAAACTTTGCAGTAACCTTTATTATTTCGGTCAAACTCGAAATGAGCCGATGAAATAATAAAGGCACCTTTATTATTTTGGTCGATCTCTAACGAGCCGATGAAATAATAAAGGTATCCTTTGAAAAATATAAATACATTATATTCAATTAATAGGAGGAAATTTATTATGAATTTTTTTGAAGCAGTAGAAACACGCCGTTCCGTATATGCACTTAACAAAGAAGTAAAGGTGTCCGACGATCGTATTAAAGAAATCGTGGAGCATGCAGTAAAACACGTACCATCCGCATTCAACTCTCAAACCACTCGCGTTGTTGTTCTTTTCAAAGGCGAGCATGAAAAACTGTGGGACATGACAACAGAAGTACTGAAAGCAGTTATGGGCGATGCAGACTTCTCCGGAACACAGCAGAAAATGGATATGTTTAAAGGTGCTTATGGTACCGTATTGTTCTTTGAAGATCAAGCTGTTGTAGGCGGCTTACAAGAAGCATTCCCTGCTTATGCAGATAACTTCCCTATCTGGTCTGAACAAACAGCTGGTATGCACCAATTTGCAGTATGGACTGGTCTTGCTACAGAAGGAATCGGCGCTTCTCTGCAACACTATAACCCACTGGTTGACGAAAGAATTGCTAACGAGTGGAACGTTCCTGAATCTTGGAAACTTCGCGCTCAAATGCCGTTTGGTGGTATTGCACAACCAGCTGGCGACAAAGAATTCAAACCGCTGGATGAACGCATTAAATTCTTCGGTTAAGTTTCTGCCTAGTTCTCAGCCATTCCTTTATCTTCGGATGAAGGGATGGCTTTTTTATGTGTAAACATTACTACTGCATGTACTGTTCGTCCACTATTCTGCATACATAACCTTATATCTGAAAATGCAGAAAAGAGGAGAGTGGGAGAGGTGGAATGGAGTGTGATCTGGGAGCTTATTGACCCGCGTCTAGTTGGGGTAGTAGCCGCTTGCTGGGTCGTGGGATTTATTCTTAAATCAACCCCGGCTATACCGGATTGGACCATTGTATATGTCGTTGTTATTGTTGCTGTACTCCTTACGATCTGGATGCTGGGATGGTCGGCGGATTCAGTCGTGCAGGGGATTCTGGCCGGTTCTTTCTCCGTATATGGACATCAGGTGGTTAAACAGACGCGCAGTATTGGAAGAAAAAACTAGGGTCACGGACGGATGCCGAAGCGAGGTAAAATCATAAAAAACCGTAACCCAGCAGAGCAGGGTTACGGTTTTTTGTTGAAAAACTCTTTTATGAATAGAACAGATTATTTCAGATCTTCAATGGAGTCAATATCCATGTAAGCTGGAACAGTAAGTCCTGTTCTTGCACCTTCCATATTCACACCAACATCTTCGACTTTGTCAATGTAACGATCGTAGTATGCTGCGGAAGTGACAGGCATCCATGCTGCAAGGGTAGCATCCACATCGCCTGCTGCGACACCAGTCCACATAGGGCCCATTTCTACTTGAAGTGAAGTTACATTGTAACCTAGCTCATTCTCGAGGACATATTCCGCGAGATTTGTACTTGCGATTTCAGAGTCCCAAGATACATAGCTAAGTTTCAAAGTCTCACCATTCGAAGACCGAAGACCTTCTGTCCACTCAGCGACTTTGTCTTTATGAGCTTCCGCCCATTCTTTTGCTGCTTGCTGTGGATCTGCGCCGTCCTGAATAGCAATCATCATTTCAGCCATCTCTTCAGCCGTCCAGTTGAAGCGATCCAAGAACTCGTAGGCTGTCGGATGATCTTCTTTAAGTCCTTTACGGACAATCGTACGAATTTCTTCCGCTTCTCCATAGGATTTAAGTGGATCTTCAAGGAATTTCAGATCATATTTGTTGAACATCCAGTGTGGAGTCCAGCCCGTTATGATAATAGGGTCTTCATTCTTCAGTGCTTTCTCCAGCATCGCTGTCATCGCAGAGCTGGAACCTTCCACAAGTGTCCAATCTGTCAGATCATAATCTTCCAGTGCTTGTTTCGTAGAAGTCATGATACCAGCACCAGGGTCAATACCCACAATCTGATAATTTACTTCTTGGCCAACTGCGTTGCCAGCACCATCAGCAGCATTATTACCTACAAAATACTGAGAAAAACCAGCGATAAGTACAATAGCTGTAGCGGCCGAGATCATCCAGATCCGCTGCTTTGATGTAAAGCGGGTGCTTTTCTTCTTCCCTGGCTTACCTACCAGATTCTGCGAGAAACGGTCGAGCACAATCGCGAGTACAACAACGACGAGCCCTGCTTCAAATCCTTTACCAATCTGAAGTTGTCCAACTGCACGGTATACTTCAGCACCAATACCTTGTGCCCCAATCATTGACGCGATAACGACCATGGATAATGACAACATAATGGTTTGGTTAACACCACTCATTAGTGTTGGCATGGCTAGCGGAAGCTGTACTTTAAATAGCTTTTGAGCCGAAGTTGAACCAAAAGCGTCAGCCGCTTCGACAAGTTCCGTAGACACTTGGCGGATACCAAGATGCGTCATACGAATGGTTGGCGGGATTGAGAATATAACGGATGCAATAACACCCGGTACAACACCCAAACTAAAGAAAGTAACGGCTGGAAGCAGGTATACGAACGCAGGCATTGTCTGCATTAGATCGAGGATCGGAGTAACTACTCTTTCCACGCTGCGGCTATACGCCGACAGAATACCAAGGGGTACACCGATCACGACGGATACAATCCCTGACGTTACGACGAGTCCCAGTGTATCCATGGATTGCGTCCAGTAACCTAGGTTATAGATGAGCAGGAAGCCAATTACCGTGAATGCGGTAAGTTTCCATTTTCCAAGGAGATAAGCAAGTACACCAAAAATGATAATAAAAAGAAAAGGGTGGGGCAGCATAAACAGCCCCGAGAAAAATCCGACGACACTTTCGATAATAGTCGAAATGACGCCGAAGAATCCGGAGAGTGAGTCATTTAGCCAATTAACTGCGGCATCTGTCCACTCAGCTATGGGTAACTTCGGCATGAGATGGTTCCTCCTTCGTTGTAACTTCGCCGCCAAGGGCTCCGAGCAGTGCGCCTCTTACGATAACGCCTACGATTCTTCCATTGTCGCCTACTACGGCTACAGGAACTTTGGCAGAGCTTGTAATTTCAAACAGATCATTCATCATCGTTTCAGGCGGTACTTGAGGTCCGTCGGTAATGAGAATATCTTGTAATGTTTTTCCGTCTTTAAAGGCCCGAACAGCATCTTCCGCTGTTATAACACCGAGCAGTTTTTTAGTACGGTCGATGACAAACAGATTAGATATACCGCGTTCACGCATCAGCTCAAGTGCTACCCGAGGGCCGCGATCGAGTGTAATGGTCTCTGGTCGCAACATAACGTGAGAAGCAGTGAGTACTTTAGATAAGTCCACATCCTCGACGAAACGAGCAACAAATGAGTTAGCAGGCTGGATCATAATTTCTTCCGGTGTGCCAATTTGTTCAACAGAACCGTCTTTCATCAGCGCAATTCGGTCCCCAATACGAAGAGCTTCGTCCAGGTCATGCGTAATAAAGATAATCGTTTTTTGCATACGATCTTGCAGCTCTACCAGCTCATCTTGCATGTCACGGCGAATCAGTGGATCAAGTGCGCTAAAAGCTTCGTCCATAAGCAGTACTTCTGGATCGTTAGCAAGGGCACGTGCAAGACCTACACGCTGCTGCATCCCGCCGCTGAGTTCGCTTGGAAGTTTATCTTCCCAGCCTTTAAGCCCAACCAGCTCAAGAGCTTCTTTTGCTTTTTCTCTGCGTTTCGCTTTATCTACCTTTTGAATCTCCAAACCATATTCGACGTTATCGAGTACCGTGCGGTGAGGCAGAAGAGCAAAGCTTTGAAATACCATACTGATGGTTTCTCTGCGAACTTTGCGCAGCTGCTCTTTATTCATTTTACGAAGATCTTTCCCGTGAACGAGGATTTCTCCCGAAGTAGGTTCGATCAAGCGGTTCAGCATTCGTACAAGCGTGGATTTACCACTACCAGAGAGACCCATAATTACAAAGATTTCTCCCTGTTTGATTTCCATACTGACTTGATTTACGCCGACCGTAATATTTTTCTCTTTAGCCAAGCGCTTTTTATCCCAACCTTGTTCAAGAAGCTTAACACCCTCTTGAGCATTAGGACCAAACAGCTTACTTACATTTTTTACTTCTAGTATGGTCATGCTTATCTTTACACCCCTTTTTCTATAACGATATAAGCTTTATTTCACTTAATTTAAACATTTGCCTTTGCCATTGTAACAAATTGGCTCTATACTTTCAATTGTACATTCCGTATGTTTAGTTTGTACAGTAAAAACTGTACGAATTGAATTTTAGCAAAATAAGCATATTTTCTTGCCTATTCTTCCTTTATTGAGGAATTGCTACGTAGGAGGCATCTTTACTTTTGATATTGCTTTTCTTAAAATAGATCATGACATTTAACAAAAATTGTGATCAAAGTCATCGATTTAGCAATTTGATTTTTAGATTGTCCTTAATGTAATTCTTTTATGATTTGGTGATTTGGACCTGGGCCGTGAATATTTCAGTTATTCATTTGGACAGAACATTTTTATACAGTAGGATTAAGGGTAGAATGGGAGGTTACAAGCATGAGCTTGGACCAATTAAATGAAGAACAACAATTAAAGATAATGAATATTCGTAAGCGTGTCATTCAAACCGTGGGTAAAAATATGGAATTGTACGGACTCACTTCTTCTGCGGGCCATTTATATGGACTTCTCTTTTTCGCAAATCAACCCATGACGCTTGATGATATGGGAAGAGAAATGGAAATGAGTAAGACCAGTATGAGTACGAGTGTACGTAATCTTCTTGATCTTCAAATGGTGAATAAGGTATGGAGTAAGGGCTCTCGTAAGGATCAGTACGAAGTGGAGTATGACTGGCATCAGACCTTTATGGATTACTTCACCATTAAATGGAGACAAGCAGCAGAAAGTAATCTTCTTACGTTTAGAAAAGCAATCGAAGAACTGAATAGGCTTTTAAAAGAGCATCATGAAGATGAAAAACTTTACGAAATTCTTTCTAGAGATAAGAAAAAGATGGAAGAAGCCGTATCTTACTACAAGTGGCTGAACCGTTTAATCGATGCCATGGAATCAGAAGAAATTTTTCAGCTTGTTCCTAAAGAAGAATTGGATAAGTGAATGTAATCATGATAAGTCTCACTTTCTACCGCAGAAGGTTGAGGCTTTTTTTGTGTGGTTCATTCCAATTTGAATATTGTTTATCCAGCTTGTCAGGCCAGTCTGCATAAATCGAACAAGTCCCTCATAAACATGTATCAATCAGTTGAAAACAGTGTTAAAGGGGATGATGTCATGCGCCGGATATCATGGATAATTGCCATGGTACTGTGCTTTTCAGGTCTGCTTACGGCTTGTGGACCAAAGGATGCAGAGTCAGTAGTAAAAGATCTGAATGAGGTCGTAGGAGAGCTAGAAAGTTACAAAGGTTCGGGTGTAATGACACTTTATTCTGGAGAAACACCGCAGGAGTACAAAGTAGAAGTATCGCATCAAAAACCTTCTTATTATCGTATTGCATTAACGAACGCGAAGAAAAACATCACACAAATTGTGCTTCGTAATGATGATGGCGTATTTGTTCTAACACCGAGCCTGAATAAAAGTTTCCGGTTCCAAAGCAACTGGCCGGATGATCAGGGTCAAGTCTATTTATATGAGACCCTTGTCCGCAGTATTATTGGCGATAATGCCCGTCAATTCGCAGACGAAGAAGACAGTTATGTGTTTGACGTAGCTGCGAATTACAATACTCATTCGCTTGTTCGTCAGAAGATTTGGCTGGACAAAGAGAATTATTCACCAAAGCACGTTGCCGTATCGGATGCCAATGCTAACGTTGTCGTTGATGTGAAATTTGATACATTTGAATTTGGTACGAAGTTTGAAAAAGATTCATTTGATATGCAGAGGAACATGTCGGCTGGAAATGGAGAGACACAGGCTCCTGAAGCAGGCAGCACCCCTACGATTAATGAAGATGTGAATACACCAGAAGTATCTGCTCCACAAGAGCAGGATCCTGGAGTGGACGTTTCCGATCAGCCTGAATTAGGGCAGCCAGGTGACGAGGTCGGAGGAGAAGTAAGTCCGGATGATCATGCGACTACGGAAGAAGGAGCATCAAGTGATCTTGGAGACTTTGGCGTGATTGAACCTACTTATCTTCCGAACGGGGTAAACATGAAAGGCGAGCCGACCATTATGGAAACAGAAGATGATTATGCAGTCATGTTACGGTTCGAAGGAACATATAATTACACCATTATTGAAGCAAGACCTCAAGACAGAGCCTCTTCTTATGCTGCCACAACACCTGTAGATTTAGGCTTCACCATTGGTATGATGACCACAGAATTACCTCAGACATTAACATGGTTTGATGAAGGAATGGAATACCGTATTACAAGCGATAACTTACCTGTAGCAGAAATGGTACAAATCGCCGCTTCTATGCAGGACCAATCGGGTAAATAATAGGTGAGACAGGCGGATACCGAATATTTACGAAGTATTTCTTCGTAAATTACACGGCTGTTCGCCTCTTTTTTATCCGCAGATTGTAGGCAAAATGGGGTTTGGCGGCGAATATAACAGTAAATGTATTTTTCTATTCCTTAGAGTAATCAAATCCCTTAGTTATAGGGATTTGACAGTCGTGTTTCTCTCGCATACCATTAGTTTATTGTTAGGTAGGAATTAAAATCAGGGAAGGTGACTTAGGGTGGAAGGACAGTATCGCCCGACCCAAGCTGAAATTAACTTGGATCATTTAAGACATAATGTAAATGTATTTCGTGAGAATTTGCCAAAAGATGTGTTATTCAGTGCTTGTGTTAAGGCGAATGCTTACGGTCATGGTGCTGTAGAGACGTCGAAAGAACTCGAAAGGATAGGAGTAGACTATCTCAACGTTGCTTTTCTTGACGAAGCCCTAGAACTGCGTAATGCAGGGATAAAAACACCGATACTTATACTGGGATATACACCACCGGAAGGGATCGAGATTGCATATCAACACTATATTACGGTAACGGTATTTAGTGAGGAAGTGATCACAAGTATCGAAAACCTTGATCCTTCCGAAGACATACGCAAGCTGAAAGTGCATCTTAAGATTGACAGCGGGATGGGGCGTCTTGGAGTAATTACAGCAGAAGACGCAAAGCAGGCAGCAAGCCGCCTGTCATGTCTTTCCTATGTAGAACTCGAAGGGGCATATACCCATTTTGCCAAAGCGGATGAAGAAAATAAAGACTATACACTGATGCAATATCAACGGTTCATGGATGTGATTAGCGCGCTGCGGGATTCAGGTTACAAGATCCCGATCATACATACGGGTAACAGCGCTGCTGCTATTGATACTCCGTCTCTTTCGCTGAATATGGTGCGGGTAGGAATTAGCCTGTACGGTCTATATCCATCGGATGAAGTGGATAAGCAGAGCGTGCAATTACTCCCAGTGCTTTCACTAAAGACAAAGATTGTTTATGTAAAAAATGTTCCAGAACATTGGGGCATTAGTTACGGAACCAAGTATTATTCTTCAAATGAAGAAAGGATTGGAACCCTTCCAATCGGTTATGCAGATGGCTATTCCCGGATGCTAACCGGTAAAACAGACGTTCTAATACGCGGCCACCGCGTCCCGGTCGTTGGTACCATTTGTATGGATCAGTGTATGGTGTCTTTGCAAACGTTAACGGATAAAGAAGATATTAAAGCTGGTGAAGAGGTTGTTCTCATCGGTCAGCAAATGGGCAGTATCATTACTGCCGACGAGCTGGCATCGAAGATTGATACGATTAACTACGAAGTTCTGTGCATGATTGCAAATCGTGTCCCGCGTATTTATATCCGGGATGGAAAAGTCATCGCTCACGTTAACGCCCTGTTATCCTAAGTTTCGTGAAATTTCTGTGAAGAAAGAGGATATCGTCTAAAACCCGCGAATTGTGTAGATATTTATAAAAATGGATGATGTACGTATTCGTTCATTCCGTTTATAATGAGTAATGCATACTTGATATACGCGGGGCATATATATCCTCTTGTATAAATTTCCTGAAATAACGTTATACTGGTATACAGTGGCGTAGGTTTTGTGTGGGGGTGGAAGAGACTTGACCAATGTACAGAACACCAAACGGATTATGATCAGTTTGCCAGATCATCTTTTGCAGGAAGTTGATGGGATCGTAGCAATGGAAAATTCGAACCGCAGTGAATTTATTAGGCAGGCTATGAAGCTGTATTTGATGGAGCGCAAGAAGCGTTACATCAGAGAAACCATGCAGCGCGGCTACATGGAAATGGCCAAAATTAATTTGACCATGGCTTCCGAAGCCTTTCACGCGGAGGATGATGCAGACAGCACTCTGGGCCGCTTAGTGAGCGGGGTGTAAACATTGATCGTAAAACGCGGCGACGTATTTTTTGCGGATCTTTCACCCGTTGTTGGTTCCGAGCAAGGGGGAGTCAGACCGGTGCTTGTGATCCAGAATGATATCGGCAATCGTTTTAGCCCAACCTGCATCGTAGCTGCCATTACGGCACAGATTCAGAAGGCAAAATTGCCGACCCACGTAGAAATTGATGCCGAAGCGCATGGTTTTGACCGGGATTCTGTTGTTCTTCTGGAGCAGATACGGACCATTGATAAGCAGCGTCTTACAGATAAGATTACGCATCTGGATGACGAGACGATGAAGCTTGTTAATGAATCGTTACAGATCAGCCTAGGTTTAATTGATTTTTAGGTGAGCATAAGGAGCGAACAGTATTGCAGTACTGTTCGCTCTTTTTGCTATGTTCAGATATCTCATCTGTGTATCTTTTAACGTTTTTGTATTTATTTTAGATGAAGATGCAATCAGAAGACGAAGATAGTACATTGCATTTAAAATCAACCAATTCTATACTGTGAAGAGGGTTAACTATTTTTACATTTGATTTTTGAAAGCGCTATTAAAAAGACATGGGAGTGGATCACAACATGGCGATTTTTTATAACGAAGATAAACGTATTTTCCACCTGCAAACCAAGAGTGCTAGTTATGTATTTCAGGCATTGCCTACAGGTCATTTGACTCAAATATATTATGGTAAAAGATTACGCGATAACGATTTCGCATGGATTCATGTTCGTGAGGAGCGTTGTTCGTTCAGCCCGAATCCGGTCCCGGAAGACCGGACGATCTCTTTTGATACCTTGCCTCAGGAGTATCCGGTATATGGCACGAGCGATTTCCGCTCTCCGGCTTTTCAGCTTCGTCAGCCGAACGGTTCGACGGTAACTGAATTTTTGTACAAAGATCACCGAATTGTAAGCGGTAAACCTGCATTATCGGGACTGCCAGCGACGTATACGGAGCAGGATACCGAAGCGGATACCCTCATTGTGGAACTTGAAGATTCCGTAGCAGGAATCCAATTAGAGCTGACTTATACCGCATTTCATGAGTATGATGCGATCACACGCTCCGCACGAATTATCAATATAGGGGATGCTACAAACGAAATTGTACGTGCTTTAAGTGCAAGTATTGATTTCCCTCATGCGAACTACGAGTGGCTGCAGCTTTCAGGAGCTTGGATTAGAGAACGGAATATTGTCCGCAAACCGCTTACCTTTGGCAATCAAAGTGTAGAAAGTCGCAGAGGTTCCAGCAGTCATCAGCAAAATCCGTTTGCAGCGCTCTTAAGTCCGAATGCAACAGAAGATACAGGTGAAGTCTATGGATTCAGTCTTGTATACAGTGGTAATTTTATAGCACAAGCAGAAGTGGACCAGTTCCAAACGACACGTTTGTCCCTTGGTATTAATCCATTTGAATTTGGCTGGATTCTTGAGCCAGGCGAGGCTTTCCAGACACCGGAAGTAGTTATGGTTTACTCTGACAAAGGCCTTGGCAAAATGTCTCAAACGTATCACAAATTATACCGGGAGCGTCTGGCAAGAGGACAGTACCGCGATCAGGAACGTCCGATTCTCGTTAATAACTGGGAAGCAACTTATTTTAACTTTACCGCAGACAAAATTGAGAACATTGCTCGCGCAGGGAAAGAACTTGGTATTGAATTGTTCGTGCTTGATGATGGCTGGTTTGGACATCGGGATAGTGACAACTCTTCATTAGGGGATTGGTTTGTTGATAAAAATAAACTGCCTGAAGGGTTGGATAATCTGGTTCAGCGTGTAACGGAGTCCGGTATGCAGTTTGGCCTGTGGTTTGAACCGGAGATGGTATCACCAGATAGTGAGCTTTACCGTAATCATCCGGATTGGTGCTTGCATATTCCAAATCGTCGCCGTACAGAAGGTAGACAGCAGCTCGTTCTTGATATGTCCCGTAAAGATGTACAAGACGAAATCGTTCGTATGGTATCGGATATTTTGGCAAGTGCTCCGATCACGTACGTAAAATGGGATATGAATCGAAACATGACGGAAGTCGGTTCCGCTTTATTGCCGCCAGAAAGACAGAAAGAAACAGCTCACCGCTATATGCTCGGTTTGTATGATGTGATGGAGCGAATTACTTCGAAGTTCCCGCACATTTTGTTTGAAAGCTGTTCTGGTGGCGGAGGCAGATTTGACCCAGGAATGCTGTACTACATGCCGCAAACATGGACAAGCGATAATACCGATGCTGTATCACGTATGAAGATTCAATATGGTACAAGTCTTGTTTATCCGATTAGCTCCATGGGTTCTCATATTTCAGCAGTTCCAAACCATCAGGTTGGCCGGAATACCTCTCTTGAGACCCGTGGTCATGTGGCGATGTCCGGTAATTTTGGATACGAACTGGATCTGACGTTATTTGATGAGAACGATAAGAAAACAGTGCAGGAACAGGTTGCCTTATACAAAGAGATTCGTAAGACCGTACAATTCGGAGTATTCTATCGCCTATTGAACCCATTTGAAGGAAACGAAGCGGCATGGATGTTTGTCTCACCCGATGGTGAAGATGTGGTCGTATTCTACTTCCGTGTACTGTCCGAACCGAATGCTCCGCTGCAGCGTCTGAAGCTGAAAGGACTTGATCCTGAACGTGACTATGCAGCAGTAGATGGAGAAGGTGTATACAGCGGGGATGCCCTGATGTATGCCGGTATTTCCGTAGGAAATAAAGTGGGAGATTATCATAGCGAGATGTACCGTTTCAGACGCGTATAGTTCGTTTTTGTCATTGTTTTACAAGAAAGACTGCAAAAGCTGCCTTAGGGTACTGCTGCTGCAGTCTTTTTTTGCCGTAAATACAGTAAATTGGCGCTTCAAAAGTGGAAATTAAGCCGAAGTTCTGTGATAATAAGATACATCCCGCCTAAGCGGTGATATTATATAGGGACCCGAGAAATGCTGGATGGGACAGACAGATTTCGTGTACGATATACTTTTCCGGGGCGTATTCAAAAATAAATAGAAATCGAAGTGCAGGTATTATACCAGCAACTTCGAACTAACCTAAAAAATATGTGCTTTTTATTTAAAAATGTTTTTTATTAAAAAAAGAAAATTGGACGTCTCTTATTCTTTTGCGTGATGTTATAAATGCAGTGCTACAGAGCTAGCAGTAGCGGAGTAACAAATGAATTTCGAGAAGCGAAGCGTCCGCCTTTGTGATTGGAGTTGTACCACTGAGTTAATAGGATTAAAAACTCCAATCACAACAGCGGTCATGGAATCATTTGTGTACGTAGCGGCTATTTTCGTTAGCGCAGTTTGTCACTGCAGAGTGCACTTTGCATAAAGGCAGAAAGCAGCGGAGTAACAAATGAGTTCTAAGAAGCGAAGCGTCCGCCTTTGTGATTGGAGTTATACCACAGATTAATATGATTAAAAAAACTCCAATTACAACAGCGGTCATGGAATTCATTTGTGTACGTAGCGGCTAAATATGCGAGATGCGTTCATCATGCAGCGGAATAATGAGCGGGTAATCCATAGAAGAAAGAGGGATTTTTTTGTCAGAGCTATCCGCAGTTGAAGTAAACGATGAGAAACTGAAGAAAGAACAGGAAGAGCGTATTGTTAATCAAGTCGCTAAAGAACTTTCGCTCTCATTAAAGCAGGTAAGAACAACTGTATCCTTGTTAAACGAAGGGAATACCATTCCTTTTATCGCAAGGTACCGTAAAGAAATGACAGGTGAGCTGGACGAGAATGAGCTGCGTCTGATTGAAGAAAGAACGGTCTACCTTCGTAATCTGGAAGATCGCAAAGTGGAAGTCATTCGCATTATTGAAGAGCAGGGCAAACTGACGGAGGAACTAGCTAAATCAATCAAACAAGCAGTCAAACTTCAAGAAGTAGAAGATTTGTACCGTCCTTATCGTCAAAAACGTAAAACCCGTGCGAGTGTAGCGAAAGAAAAAGGGCTTGAGCCATTGTCCGAGTGGATCTGGAATCAGCCGAAACAAGGAAATGTAATGGAAGAAGCCGCTCGTTATGTGAACGAAGAGCTTGGAGTAGATAGTGCAGATACGGCACTGCAAGGAGCGAAGGATATTTTAGCTGAGAATATCGCTGATGATGCATCCATTCGTTCGTGGGTAAGAAGATATACACTGGATCACGGTATGCTGACTTCAGAAGCGAAGGATATCGATGTGGAATCCGTATATGAGAATTACTATGACTACCGTGAACTCGCTAAAAAAATGCCGCCGCATCGAATTCTTGCGATTAACCGTGGAGAACGTGAAGGCATACTGAAAGTGGGACTCGATGTTAATGCAGAACCGGTTCATAACTATATTGGCCGTCAGATACTAAAACCATCATCGGTTGTCAGTGACATCCTTGAAAATGTAATTATGGATGCTTATAAGCGTCTAATCGCTCCTTCTATTGAAAGAGAAGTTCGTACAGAGCTTACGGAAAAAGGCGAAGCACAGGCCATCTCTATCTTCTCTGGTAATCTGCGCAGCTTGCTTTTGCAACCGCCGATTCCGAATAAACGTGTACTTGGCGTCGATCCTGCTTACCGAACTGGCTGTAAACTTGCGGTTGTAGACGAAACAGGAAAACTGCTTGAGGTAGCTGTAACGTATCCGACACCGCCGAATAATAAGAAGCAGGAAGCATTAGCTAAGTTTAAAGAGCTGATCAGCAAATATGATATCGAATTGATTGTTATTGGAAACGGGACAGCTTCTCGTGAAACCGAGCAATTTGTAGCGGAAGTCATGCAGGAGATCGGAGATCCAAATCTTGCTTATTTGATCGTGAATGAGGCAGGAGCGAGTGTATACTCTGCTTCCAAAATTGCACAGGAAGAATTCCCTGATCTGGACGTAGCAGAGCGCAGTGCTGCTTCCATTGCCCGCCGGGTTCAAGATCCACTGGCTGAACTTGTGAAGATTGATCCAAAAGCCATTGGTGTAGGTCAATACCAACATGATGTATCTCAAAAACATCTGGAGGAAAGTCTGAAAGCCGTTGTAGAATCTGCCGTTAACCATGTTGGCGTTGATGTGAATACAGCTTCTCCTTCGCTGTTGTCTTATGTAGCGGGAATAAACTCCACGATTGCTAAAAACATTGTGAAATACCGTGAAGAGAACGGTAGATTTTCTTCTCGTAAAGAACTGCAAAAAGTACCGCGTCTAGGCGCGAAGACGTTTGAACAATGTGCTGGGTTTATGCGTATTTCAGAAGGTGATAACCCGCTGGATAAAACAGCGATTCACCCGGAATCTTATTCTGTAGTTGACCGGGTCTTTGCAGAACTCAAAGTGGACCTGGATAAACTGGGAACCGAAGAACTGACACGGATCTTGGAAGAACAAAGCGCACAAGAACTTGCTGACAGAGTAGAAGTCGGTCTGCCGACACTGCGCGATATTCTTGAGAACTTACAGCGTCCGGGTCGTGACCCGCGTGAAGAGTTGCCGCTTCCTATTTTCCGGACCGATGTACTGAAGATTGAAGATCTGGAACCGGGAATGGAACTGCAAGGTACCGTTCGTAATGTAATTGACTTCGGTGCTTTTGTAGATATTGGCGTGAAAAGTGATGGACTCGTTCATATCTCGCAGCTTAGCAACGGTTTTGTAAAGCATCCAATGGATGTGGTATCCGTAGGAGATAATGTAACGGTATGGGTGCTTAGTGTAGATTTGAAAAAGGGCCGCGTCGCTCTCACGATGAAGGACCCAAATCAAAACAATCAGTAATCATTCGTAAGGACAGCAAAAGCCGATGATGAGAATACACTTTCTGATTCACCGGCTGGCAGCTGTTTATAGATCAGGCTCATTAGCCATCCCATGATGAGCGCCTGGGCGATTACGATAGAAGAACCAGCATTCGTTCAGCAGCCGAATCTGCCTTCGATCTTTCTTATGGAAAGCACGCATGAGTTGGTTACTAAGCCATTGGGGCATAGGGAAGTCCCTCCTCCATAGGTTCATTTCTGTACGTTAGCATATGGGGAGAGAGCCCGAATTGTGCCAGTTCACATGAAAATAACCGTTCTACAAGGGATGTAGAACGGTTATTTGTGTGTTTTTTTATAGTGGATGATGTAGAGTAAGTTCTTCTTCTTCATACCATTGTTCGAGCTGTGCCTGAAGGGCACGAATCTCGGTTAGCAGGGCGATCAGTGGATAGTGTTCTTCTTTTACAGCTGCAAAGGATTTCTCTAGATCGTTAATATAGGCAAGACCTTGTGTAATCACATAGCGTTCTTCCAGCAAGTCCAGCTGATCACATTCAGCGATGGCTCTAGGAAGGGTAGGAACAATATCGGCGGTAAGCTTATCGATTTCTTTATTCAGCCGAAGATTCAGTGCGCTGAGCTGATAAGCATAATCGGAAGGCATTTCCACAAATTCTAACTGATCGGCGTGTTGCAGAATAACGTATCGCATTTTCGACATACGTGCATTTCTCCCCTTTAGTTCGGTCAATGGTTCCTTGACAGTGTATCCCAAGGTATACTTACAATCAAGTAGAAACAACGAAAGAAAGAGAGCTGAGCATATATGAATTCCATGACGAACGAAGAACTGCAGACATGGATTGAGCGCATCTCACTTGAAAGTTTTGGCGTTCCATTTCAGCATGAAGCATCGTTTAACAGCAGGCTAACCACGACGGGAGGCAGATACATGCTCCGCAGCCACCAGATCGAGATTAATCCTCATCAGCTTAAGGCTTACGGCAAAGAAGAAGTCGAGAAGATTATCAAGCATGAACTATGCCATTATCATCTACATATACGAGGGAGGGGCTATCGTCATCGCGACCCTGAATTTAAACAGCTTTTAGCAAAAGTAGGGGGAAGTCGTTTTTGTCAGTCCTTGCCGGACGGAAAAGGCCGGAGAACCCTGCCCTATAAATATAAACTCGTCTGCCAGAAGTGCGGGCAAACGTATCAGCGTAAGCGGAAGGTAGATGTTAGAAAGTATCGGTGCGGCAGATGCAGCGGTCCGCTTGTCATGTCGGAGATAGCCGCTCCCTAAGTTTCATAGATGAAGGAGAGTATTTCATTGCAACCTATTTTACGTGTAGAAAATATGAGGAAAAAGTACGCAGGTCTAGATCGACCTTGGTTATTTGAGCAGGTGACAACAAACGTTTACCCAAATGATCGAATTGCACTGATTGGTGTATCTGGTCAAGGAAAGAGCACTTTGCTCCGCATTCTATCGAGACTAGACAAGCATGACGATGGTGTCTTGGAGTACAGCGGCGTTTCATATGAACAAGTTGACCCGAGAGAGTGGAGGACACACATAGGTTATGTAGCGCAGCAGGCTGTGATGATTGAAGGAACAGTAGATGATAACCTCCGGCTTTATAGCTCACTGCATCAGAAAACATATGATGAGGAACTGGCTCATCTTTTGCTAGAGAAGGTGGGTCTGTTTACCCTGGATCTTACTCAAGATGCAAAAAGTTTGTCTGGTGGGGAGAAACAGCGTATTTCGCTTGTGCGATCTTTACTGATGCAACCTGAGGTTCTCCTTCTTGATGAGATTACGGCTTCGCTGGATCAAGGAAGTAAGAAAAGAGTAGAAGAACTTCTTCATGATTGGGCGGACACTCACCAAACTGCGATGATCTGGGTTACTCACGATCTGGAGCAAGCTAGGCAGGTTTCAAACCGGATATGGTTTATGGCCCAAGGAACATTACTTCATGACCAAGGTTCTACTGAATTTTTTGAATATCCGGCAGATGATGAGGTTGTCCGGTTTTTGAATGCAGCGGGGAAGGAAGGAACACATAAATGTCAATTGTAGCACTTAGTTTCACTCTGATCTTTGTCATGATTACAATGCTTGCTTCTGTATGGCAAAAGGTTGGTCTAGAAAAAGAAATTGCCATCGGAACCATTCGCTCTGCTATACAGCTTTTGCTTGTCGGATATGTTTTGCAGTATATTTTTAACACTAAAAATCCTTTGCTCCTGCTACTCATTATTTTGATTATGATCCTCGTGGCTTCTTATAATGCATCGAAACGAGCGAAGGGGATCACAGGGATTGTCTGGCGGATCTTTGTATCGATTGCACTCACGGAGCTGCTGATGATGGCACTCGTACTTGGTCTAGGGATTGTTGAAGTGTCTCCGCGTTACATTATTCCCATCAGCGGGATGACCATCGGGAATGCGATGGTGGTAGCTGGGTTATTCTTAAACCGAATGAAGGAAGAAGTGCATTCGTCAAGACCAGAGATTGAAACTTTGCTCGCGCTGGGGGCAACAGCCAAGCAGGCATTACAATCTCAATTGAAAAAAGCGGTAAAATCAAGTATGATTCCTACCATAGATAGTATGAAGACGGTAGGGATTGTTCAGCTTCCCGGTATGATGACCGGGATGATTATAGCTGGTGCAGACCCAGTAGAAGCGGTAAAGTATCAAATACTTATTGTGTTTGCTTTTACAAGTTCTGCGGCAATTACGGCGATTACGTTGTCGCTGCTGAGCTATAAATCGTGGTTTACAGCGGATTTAAGAGTCAAGGAAATTTGAAGCTTGACTCTTCTTTAAAGTTTTGATAAATTATATATAGTTAATGTTCCCTGATAGCTCAGTTGGTAGAGCACTCGACTGTTAATCGAGTTGTCACAGGTTCGAGCCCTGTTCGGGGAGCCATTCTTTGGAGAGATACCCAAGTGGCTATAAGGGGACCCTCTGCTAAGGGGTTAGACTGCGTAAGCGGTGCGAGGGTTCGAATCCCTCTCTCTCCGTTCGAAGAACAATAGAAAAGCCCGTGAGGGCTTTTTTTTGTTGTCTACATTCTGAAATTGAATATTAGTATTCGAGAGTTACATATTTGAATTCTAGAATTAAAGATCTATATTCTAGAATTCAAATATGGGTAATTTCGTGTTTTTTTAGAATGAGGCGATACGAAAAGAACTTTATAAAATAGACGTGAATTATAAAAAAACGTGAATTATAAAATAAGAGCGCATGGAATTCGGATTCCATGCGCTCTTTTTGTTACATCTACCGATTGTTCACCGGTAGGTTTTTTAATTTCCGTTCAATGGCGTAGGCGACGCCATGTTCTGTATTTTTTAAGGTAACTTCTTTAGCAAGTTCCTTGATCTTCGGATTTGCATTACCCATAGCAACAGAATGATGGGCCATGGATAACATCGACACATCGTTAAAGCTGTCCCCGATCGCCATTGTATCTTCCATAGATACTCCAAGACGGGATGCCAGTTTACTTAGCGCATTTCCTTTGGATGCTTCCGGATGTTCTACTTCAAAATTATGGTCTGCAGAAATGACCATGGCTACATTCTCGTCGTTTCGGAACTGAGCTCGGCCTTGCTCCAGTTTCTCGGGGTCAAATGAAAGAGAAAGGATATTGTAAATTTCGGCACTCTCCGGAATGTTACGGTAACTTGGAATACGCACGATTCCCGTTTGTTCATATTGTTTCTCTGCGAGCCTTAGTAAACGATCCATACTTTCTTCCGGGTTCGCACTAAGGGCCCGGTCAATCTCGATAGACATGAGTTGATGTCCCTGATTGGGAGAATAGATGGCTTGATCGGTGAGTACTTCATAATAAAATTCATTCGCTTCCAGCCATTCAAGTATGCTAAATGCGATTTTTCGATCCATAGGAATGGATTCGATTTTATTTTCATTTTCATCATGGGTGGTAGCTCCATTAGCCGCAATAACGGGTGTAACAAGTCCAGCCTTTTTACAGATGGCTCTTACATCAGCATGGGCCCTTCCTGTAGCGATAACTACATGGACCCCATTATTTTGGGCAAAACGGATCGCATCCGCATTCTCCGAACTAATCTGACTTTCGGTATTCAGCAGTGTTCCATCTAAATCAATCGCAATAAGTTTAATCATGATAATTCCTCCTGTTCTTCACTAGAATCCGGCACCAAAACTTCCACCTGATGTTGTTCAAAGAAATCCATCATGGTTGAGCTCGGAAGTTGGTCTGTGATAATGACATCAACTAGGGACCAGTCTGCAAATCGGTAGAAATAATTCCGGCCAAATTTGGAATGATCCGCAAGGACGATGACCATTTCGGCTTGTTCCATCATCTTACGTTTTACTTTTCCTTCCTCATCATCTGCACTAAGTCCGTCCGTAGTAATTCCGCCGACTCCAATAAATGATTTCTCAACATAATAATTAGATAAGGCTTCGATTACAGAAGCTCCGTATACATAGCGGTGTTCTTTATGCAGAATGCCACCCAGAAGTCGGATATGGACCGAGTCCTTTTCGGACAGCAAATCAGCTGAGTTGATGGAGTTCGTAATCACGGTGCAATGTTCGGCATGTAAAAATTCAGCACAGGCTTGAACCGTGGTAGAAGAGTCAAGAATGATACGGTCACCTTTGCGAACCAGAGCGGCAGCAAGTTTCCCGATCTTTTTCTTTTCGTCTGAGACAGTGACAAGTCGGTCTTTATAATTTTTGAACTCCTGAATCGGGGAGGGGAGAAGCGCGCCTCCGCGAGTACGGACAATAAGGTCTTGTTCTTCGAGCTTAATGAGATCACGTCTCGCTGTATCTCTAGATACATCGAACTGATGACAAATCTCTTCAATAGAAATTCGTCCTGCGTTAGCAAGGTGATCCATAATAAGTTTCATCCGTTCTTCCTGATACAATTTGGAAACCTCCTAACAATATGCATCAATATAAGTAATTTTAATGTTTCGTAAGTCAAATTGCAATATTTAAAACAAAACACCTTAATATAAAAGGCTGTTATGCCATTTTAATAAGGAAACATAAGTTTTTATTTTTCTGATAAAAAAATTTTAAAAAGGGGTTGTCATGGCTATTTATATTATGTTATACTCTATCTTGTCGCTGAAGAGCACAGAATGTTACTAAGGCCCGTTGGTCAAGGGGTTAAGACACCTCCCTTTCACGGAGGTAACAGGGGTTCGAATCCCCTACGGGTCACTTTTTCTCTTAATGATTTATGAAGAAACCAATACGTGTTATGGCATATAACATCATGGAACTTCTCATCAAGAGCCATTAGCTCAGTTGGTAGAGCACCTGACTTTTAATCAGGGTGTCGAAGGTTCGAGCCCTTCATGGCTCACCAGTTATAATCTTATATGCGGTCGTGGTGGAATGGCAGACACGCTACCTTGAGGGGGTAGTGGGTGTATACCCGTGGAGGTTCGAGTCCTCTCGACCGCATCATATCAAAGAAGAGCCTTGTGCATTAGCACAAGGCTCTTCTTTTTTTCTTTTCCCAGAAAGAGTGATCTGGGCGTAAAAATAGTAAAAGGACTGTTTCCGGAACCGATTGAGAATACGGGCCAAGAAAAGTCCTTTTGAGATTAGAAAGGAGAGTATTAAATTATAATGGAATCAATTTCATAACTGATTAAAGCGACGAAAGGTATTATGAAATTGATTCAATGGAATAAAGTTTATTCAAAATAATACATAAACCCAATTGCACCGACACCTGTATGTGTACTGATGATAGGTGAGGTATAACTGATCTCTACATCTTCATAACCAGTAAGCTCATGAATTAAATCTTTCAGCTGAGAAGCGAGTTTAAGGTTTTCGGCATGTGCGATTCCCACTTTGTGAATTGTTTTTCCTTTCACATCTTCAGCAAACTGCTTGGCCAGATATCTTGCGATCTGGGCTTGGCTTCTAAGATTTACGACGGGAGTATAGTTACCATCAATAAGAGAAGCAACAGGCTTGATATGCAGGAGAGAGCCGATCAGTGCTTTTCCTTTACCGATGCGTCCGCCTTTTACCAAGTTATCAAGTGTATCTACCGCGACAAACAGTTTCGTATTTTTCCTGACCTCTTCTACTTTACTTATGATTTCTTCAGTTGTTTTGCCTTGCTCCGCCATTATAGCGGCTTCGATTACTTGATAAGCGAGTGCTTTGGATGTAAATTCGGAATCGATGACAGTTACTTTGGCATCTGACATGTCGGCAGCCATTTGCGCTGAACGTACAGTGCCGCTCATGCCTCCGGTCATATGAATGGATATGATCTCGTATCCTTCTTCATGAAACCGGTTATATCTTTCTAAAAATTCGCCGGCAGCCGGCTGAGAACTCTTAGGCAGCTCATCGCTTTGGATCATTTTTTGAATGAATTCTTCAGGTGTAATATCTATTTGGTCAAGATAGGTTTCGTCTTTAATGGTAAAAGAAAGAGGTACCACTTCAATACCGTATCTTTGAATGACGGAAAGGTCGAGATCCAGTGTAGAGTCCGTCACAATTTTAATTTTACTCATTTGTTCACTCCTTCATAAATAGAGGCCATCATATCAAGAATAACGTATTTTTATCGTAATCACCAGTGACAGATATAACTATATAGAACGCCCACAGTAAGTACAAATATCGGACGGAGAACGCTCATGTTGTGTGTTATAATATGGAATTAAAACCTGGGTTATATGAGTTGCTAGTCTACAGATTGCTGGACTTTCAGATTAGTATGACTTCATGGAAGGCGGTCTTATATGCATTCGATTTACGAACGAATTGAGCATCTAATTATGGATAGAGGCATGACCAAAAAAGCGTTTTGTGAGGAATTAAAAATAAGCACAGGTAATTTAGGGGATTGGAAACGGGGGAAATCAACTCCGAGTACAACGAAACTAATTGAGATTGCTGCTTTTTTTGGGGTGAGTTTGGATTGGATCATGCTTGGCAAGCTTAATGAAGAGATTAGGGAGCAGAAAGCTGTCTATCATATGGATACTCATGATTTGAATGTAAACGTAGAGGGGTTAACTACGGAAGAGCAGGCATTCATCAGAGAGTATATCGCATTCACACAGTATCGCAAAAGAAAACAAGTGGATCTTTACGCCAGCAAATCTTCTGAGAAGGGTAACAGAAAATAACGGATTACATAAGGGTATTTAAAATAGCTATCACATAACAGACCATGATCTTATAGATCATGGTCTGTCTGATTTGTTTTTATATTTTTTAAGCAGCAGTGATTTCGTAGTTAACTTGCTTAGCGAATAGGTCTGGGAATGGAACGGGTTTCGTTCCATTAGGGAATGTAGCTTCTTTTTCGCAAACGACGAGTGATGTATCCTTTTCTTCTTCTGACCAGTGCACGTGAACTCAACCTTTCACCGTGTATTCTGTTTTTCATGTAAATTATACTCACATAATATTAGACAAATTGTCAATTCAGTTCTTTATTTTTGTTGTTATGCACCATATAACTAGGCATAGAATAAAAATATGTAAGGTATATTGACACTAAAGATTTCATCCCTCTATAATGTGAGATACCAAACATTGATGGAAAAACAGGAAATAAATGTTCGGTTTGGGCTAACTGATTAAAGGGGATGGGGTTCATGTTGATGCGAAAGTTCGGTAAATGGTTTCCTGTGGTGTTAACAGGTGTGATTATGTTATCTGGTTGTGTATCTGGAGGAGAAGGTCCGGCTAGGCAATCGTCTGCTGCGGAAGGCAGTGGTACGGTAAGTGCTTCAGATGGTGACACGATTAAAGTGGGCATTCTGCATTCTCTCAGCGGAACGATGTCTATTAGTGAAGTATCGGTTAAAGATTCGGAAATGCTGGCGATTGAAGAAATAAATAGGGCGGGCGGGGTGCTCGGAAAACAAATCGAACCCGTTATGGAAGATGGTGCTTCGGATTGGCCAACTTTTGCAGAAAAAGCTGGGAAACTTCTGCAGCAAGATCAAGTGGCTGCGGTGTTTGGCGGCTGGACATCGGCAAGTCGAAAAGCCATGCTGCCTGTTTTTGAACAAAATAATGGACTGTTATTCTATCCCGTACAATACGAAGGACTTGAATCCTCCCCGAACATTTTCTATACCGGAGCTACAACCAATCAACAGATTGTTCCATCTGTAAGCTGGCTGCTTGAGAATCGTGGCAAAAAATTCTTCCTGCTGGGTTCGGATTACGTCTTCCCTAAAACAGCGAACAAAGTCATTCAGGCACAGCTTGAGGCAGAAGGGGGAGAAGTGGTCGGAGAAGAATATACTCCCCTTGGTCATACGGATTACAGCACAATTATCAACAAGATCAAAGCCGCAAAACCAGATGTTGTTTATAACACGCTGAATGGAGATAGCAACGTTGCCTTCTTCAAACAACTAAAAGACGCAGGGATCACATCAGAGGATCTAACGACCTTGTCTGTCAGTGTAGCGGAAGAAGAGATTCGCGGTATTGGTGCGGATGTACTCGCAGGTCATTTAGCAGCTTGGAACTATTACCAAACAACGGACACACCGGAGAACACTAAATTTACGGCTGCTTATAAAGCGAAATATGGAGCTGACCGGGTGACTGCTGATCCTATTGAAGCCGGATATACTGCCGTTTATTTATGGAAAGCAGCAGTTGAAAAAGCAGGATCTGTTGATGTGGCTAAAGTGAAAGAAGCAGCTAAAGGTATTGAGTTTAATGCGCCAAGCGGCAAAGTGACCATTGATGGAGAGAACCAGCATATATACAAAACGGTACGTATAGGCGAAGTTCAGTCCAATGGACAGTTCAAAGAACTCTGGAACTCGGGTGAGCCTGTGAAGCCTGATCCGTATCTGGAAACCTATGAATGGGGAAAATCACTTGGCGCTAAATAACTTGTTTCTACTATAGATAGATTGGAAGGGAGGCGGCATAATCGATGGATATGTTTTTGCTGCAAGCTTTTAATGGCTTGAGTGTAAGTTCCATTCTGCTTCTGATTGCACTCGGCCTCGCCGTAACCTTTGGACTGATGAACATTATCAATATGGCGCATGGCGAGATGATTATGGTCGGTGCTTATGCCACTTATGTAACACAAAATTTATTTGTCTCCTACATGCCCTCTTCTTGGTTTAATACGTACTATCTTGTCGCGCTTCCTGCTGCATTCCTTCTTGCGGCGGGGGTCGGCTGGATGCTTGAAGTGCTTCTTATCCGCCACTTATACGGAAGACCCTTGGATAGTTTGCTTGCAACCTGGGGAGTAGGAATGATTCTGCAACAACTGGCAAGGACGATTTTTGGTGCCCCGAATGTCGGGGTGACCAGTCCTTCCTGGCTTAAAGGAGGAGTGGCGGTTACGGAAGGGATCACGCTTCCTTACACACGTTTGTTCATTATTCTGCTGGTCGCTGTCGTGCTCTTCAGCATGTATATCTATATTTATAAAACAGCAGCAGGACGCCGGATGCGTGCTGTTATGCAGAATCGAAATATGGCAGGCTGTCTTGGAATCTCTACTCGGCGCGTTGATGGACTTACCTTTGCTATTGGTTCCGGTATTGCGGGAGTGGCAGGATGCGCACTTACTTTGCTTGGCCCCATCGGACCATCGATTGGAACCTATTACATCGTAGATGCATTCATGGTTGTTGTTCTAGGCGGTGTAGGGAAATTGATCGGTACCGTGACGGGGGCCCTTGGAATAGGGGTCTTCAATACCTTATTCGAGACGTACACAGGTGCATCCATCGGTAAAGTGCTTGTATTTGCATGCATCGTTGCTTTCCTTCAATGGAAACCGAGAGGGCTCGTGGCACTACGTTCACGGAGTTTAGACTAGAGGGGGACTTAGGATGCCGTTTATAAATAGACTGGGAACACGGGGGCAGCGAATTGCCTGGGGAGTAGTGCTGATTCTGATGAGTCTGGCGCCGCTCGTCTCCACGGAATTTCGGTTAAGCTTACTTGCGAAATTTCTTGCTTTAGCGATTCTTGCCATTGGCCTTGATCTGATCTGGGGGTATGGAGGAGTGCTAAGTCTAGGACACGGAGTATTTTTTGGGCTTGGCGCATATGCCATGGCGATGTATCTAAAATTACAAGCCAGCGGGTCGGCACTGCCTGATTTCATGGTATGGAATAGTGTGACGGAACTTCCCTGGTTTTGGGCGATTTTTCGATCTTTCCCTGCTGCGTTTCTACTTGGAATCTTATTGCCCGGATTACTCGCTTTCTTGCTTGGATTGTTCACCTTTCGAAACCGGATTACCGGTGTATATTTCACCATATTAACGCAGGCGCTAGTCATGATCATGGTAACGCTGTTTGTAGGGAAGCAGGAATGGACAGGAGGAACCAATGGGTTAACCGGATACCATCACATTTTTGGGATGGAGCTTCATCGTCCATCAACGACCATTATCCTTTATTATGTAACGCTTCTGATTCTAGTCTTGTCTTATGTGCTCTGCAAAAGAGTGGTGCGCAGCAGGTTTGGTCAAGTGCTCGAAGCCGCCAGAGATGGTGAGAATCGAGTTCGATTTCTCGGATATGATCCTGCATGGTACAAAACAATGGCGTTTACCTTGTCCGGTGCGCTTGCTGGACTTGCGGGGATGCTGTTTGTTCTTCAGGTTGGCATCATCTCTCCTTCGATGATGGGGATTGTTCCCTCCATTGAAATGGTGTTATGGGTTGCGCTTGGCGGCCGGGGAACGCTGGTTGGAGCTATGATCGGGGCTGTAGTGCTGAACGCTGCAAAAACAGGAATTAGCGAAGCGTATCCAGAAGGATGGCTTTTCGTTATGGGTGGTCTATTTGTAGCTATCGTATTATTCATGCCTAAAGGCCTTGTTGGTGTATATCACAGTGTAACTGGCATGTGGGTCCGAAAAGGAGGTGCGCTAGATGGTCAGTCCGTCCGTAAACGTAAGCATAAGCAAGCAACTTCCTAACGAAAAGATCGTGCTCACGGTTCAAGATATCACGGTTTCTTTCTTTGGATTTGTAGCAGTACGTAATATGAATTTATCCTTAAAACAGCGAGAACTTCATTTCTTAATCGGTCCAAATGGAGCGGGAAAAACAACCATGCTTGATGTGATCTGCGGAAAAACCAAACCTGTATCAGGCCAGGTTCTTCTTCCGGATGGTACGGATCTTATTTCTAAGAGAGAACATCAGGTCGCAAGACTCGGTATTGGCCGTAAGTTTCAAGCGCCTTCTGTATTTGGAGGGTTGACTGTGCGTGAGAATTTAGAGATCGCACAGAATCCTAACAAAAATGTGTTTTCCGCGCTGCGTAAACGGCGAGGGGGTTGCCTGTCGAAGGGAATGAAAGAAGTAGTAGAACAGATTGGTCTAGGACATCGCTTGAATCTTAAGGCGGGCTCTTTGTCCCATGGAGAAAAGCAGTGGCTTGAGATTGGAATGCTTTTACTTCAAAACCCTGAGGTGTTGTTACTCGATGAACCTGTTGCAGGAATGACAGATGAAGAGACAAATAAGACGGGGGTGCTGTTGACAGAAATTGCAAAAGAGCGATCTGTAGTTGTGGTGGAACATGATATGGAATTTGTTAGACAGTATGCGCAGAAGGTCACTGTAATGCATGAAGGAACACTGCTCACCGAAGGGACGATGGAAGAGGTTCAGCAGAATCCAGTAGTTGCCGAAGTGTATTTGGGCAAAAGGAGGAAGAATGATGCTGTTGTTGAAGGGGGTTGAATCCGGGTACGGGGAAAGTGTGGTGCTTCGTCAGGTGCGCCTCGATATAAAACCAGGCCAGGTTGTGTGTTTAATGGGTCGCAACGGGGTAGGGAAATCAACACTGCTGCGAACACTAATGGGTATATTAAAGGTTCGTAAAGGCAGTATTCATTGGGATGGAAAAGAAGTGACAAAGTGGGATTCGGCCAAACGTGCTCGGGTTGGAATTGGCTATGTCCCTCAGGGAAGAGATGTCTTTCCGCAGATGAGTGTCAGAGAAAATCTGTTGCTTGGACTTGAAACGGCTCCTAAGGGAACGAAAGTAATTCCAGCAGATGTGCTCGAAATGTTTCCTGTGCTGAAGACGATGATGAATAGACAGGGCGGCGATCTGAGCGGTGGTCAACAGCAGCAACTTGCCTTCGCCAGGGCGCTTGCTACAAGGCCGCGATTATTATTGCTTGATGAACCGACAGAAGGGATTCAGCCGTCTATTGTAGATGACATCCGTGATGTTATCATTCAGATTAAGAATCAGGGGAATACAGCAATTTTACTTGTGGAACAAAGCGAAGAATTCGTTCGAAGTGTGGCGGATTATATCTATGTGATGGATAAAGGCGCTATTGCCATGCATGGGAAGCCGGAAGAACTTGAGCTTGCCAGCTTCGAACATTATCTGACAGTTTAACGAATAAACGTTAATTAGGTACTCTATCCTGCGCTTCTCTAAGCAGCTCTTCTTTGATCATTCGAACAAAGAAGAGCTGCTTATTTAGGCTTCGTCTAGAAAATGAGAATACTGGGGGTACACTCTTCTTATACAATCAGGACAAATATCATGTGTAAACTCGGCGTGTGTATTTTTTTCTACAAAACTCTCGACAGGATTCCATTCATCCTCTTCGTCTCGAATTCGTTTACATACAGCGCAAATGGGCAGCATACCCCGAAGGGTTTTGATCTGGGAGGAAGCGTGGCTGAGATGGGTTTCCAGTGTTTTAAAAGGAGTGATGTCATAATACGAAATGACGAGACCGACAAAATCGGGCTGAAGAGAAGTTTTGTATGGGGAAGCTTCTAACTGAAACCATGTATACCCTTGATCTGTAAGGGTACTTATTTCGCAGGCATAACCGGTTGTATGTCGTTCCAATACTTTTTGCAGATGAAGAATAATGAGCTGTATATTGTGTATGCAGGTTCCTGGAATTTCACTAAGGACCCTGTAATAATTCATCTTTAAATAGCTCTCTGCAGGATAGGGAAGAAGCTCAGAAATTTTGGTGAGCCATGTTTGATTGTATGAAGAAATGAGTCCTTCTTCATTAATTATTACAGTCGCAGAACGAAATTGATCGTAGGAATCTTCGAGTGTAAGCGGGTTTGCTTCAGACAATGGCCGTCTCTCCCTATTAAATATTTCGTTCTTAAAAAATGAATAAAGAAGGATTTGTCTTCTTTGTATTTCTATAAAAGTATAGTTATATTATATACGTTGTTACGTCATCTAACAATGATGAATAACTTACATACGTCTTTCTTTTCCGACAATATCGTCGATAGATGATGAAAAACACGCCGAAATGGATAATCGGCGTGTTTTAAGGGGAGGAAGAGGGTGTTTAATACGAGGAGAGTTTTGATGGAGTTCTGGATGCCTTAGTGCCTTCTTCAGGAAAAGGAAAGTTAGGAAGAAAGGGTTGGATGGTGAAACGGGAGGGGTGAAATACAGAGGTGTCAGACAGATCTATTTTGTTCCATTCCTGATCTAAATGTTCTCCTAATGTTCTATATAGTTGTTCAAGTTCGTTTGGTTTCAAAGAAAGGAGTTGTCTTGCGTGAAGGAAGCACACGTTCTTGGCAGCGTGGAGATAGCTAGATACGGCGTTTAAGAGGGGGACGCCAATCTCGTAATTAATCCAAGCATGTACGACAGGCAAAGAGATGACAGTGCCGTACTGTTCGGCGGCTGTTTCAAGTGGAGAAAAGTCCATCCATGGATGCAATGCTTTGGCTAACTTGATAAGTCGTTTTCCCGATGCTCTTGGTGAATTCCGCTGTTCTGCAGGAGAGTGTTGAACATGAAGCGTCTTATCGATAAGTGCTATTCTCCGGTAATCTTGCTTAGCAGCAGCGCTGTATGTTCCTTTGATGGCCAGACCTTCGATTCTGATGAGATTAGGGTAAAGTTCGTGACGCATAAACGTATCCAGATCCTGCGTAGTACAGACCATTCCTCTCTCAATCTTTGACTTAAGTCCGAAAGAGTGAGAAAACCCTCCTACCTGAAGTGAGGAATCAAGCAATTTTACATAATCGAGCAGCTTATTTCCTCGGTTCATTCCGTTCGCCTCCCTGAATTATGGTGATGATGGAATTTATAAAAAGCGGAGATTGATTATTATGTTATATCAATGTTATGTTTGTGAAATTTCCGTTCTATTTGATACCTATTCTTACATATAAAAACTGGTAAAGTCAACATAAATCTCTATATTTATAATTATACGTTATGTAAATTAACGTCAACTTAACGTAAAATGAGTGTTTGATTCCTTGTTTTATGTTTTTGTCATGTAAAAAAAAGGAAATTAAATTTTTTTTGGTTTTTGTCTTTACATGATATAGGTTTATGTGTATAATATATTTTGTTGGCACGAAAACGTTGCTGATGAACAAGATACGCGGTCGTGGTGGAATGGCAGACACGCTACCTTGAGGGGGTAGTGGGTGTATACCCGTGGAGGTTCGAGTCCTCTCGACCGCATCAGACAGAAAGAGACCTGAAGTTATAACTTCAAGGTCTCTTTTTTTTGTGCTCTTATCCCTTAACGTGATAAGAGCTTTGTGATATCAGCTTCAATTTTGTCCGGGGTCGTCTGCGGACTGTATCTTTTTACAATGTGTCCTTCTTGATCCACAAGAAATTTAGTGAAGTTCCATTTGATCGCTTTCGATCCTAGAATACC
The DNA here is from genome assembly GCF_036577645.1 of Paenibacillus sp. GYB006. Lineage (NCBI taxonomy): Bacteria > Bacillati > Bacillota > Bacilli > Caryophanales > Paenibacillaceae > Paenibacillus > Paenibacillus sp. GYB006. The sequence continues at coordinate 177,026 of NZ_JARBDA010000001.1, forward strand.
AGGTGCCGTGGTCGTTAGATATTTGAAGAGGGGATGAGCATCTTCTCCGTTCACATTTACTTTCTCAAACATAGGGAAACTGACACCGTAATTCATCTGGCAAAATTCAGCGATATCATCACTTGTCCCTGGTTCTTGACTCGCGAATTGATTACTTGGAAAACCGAGTACTTCAAAAGACTGCTGATTAAATTTATCATAGAGTTCTTGTAATCCTTTGAACTGCGGTGATAATCCGCATTTGCTGGCGGTATTAACGATAAGCATAACCTTACCTTTATAAGCTGACATATGAAGTTCCTGCCCTTTCAGGGTATTAACATTGAAATCATAAATGGACATAGATTGACCCACCGCCTCGTCTTTTTCTTCTTATTATAAGAGAATAGATAAGGGGTTTACAATATTTTCTACAATTAAATTTTAAACAATTAATAAAGGGGGTTGAACAATGTGAGGCAAGTATATATCTTGTCTTCTTAAGGTTTAAACAAAATATATGTAATACTGAGATACAAAGAGATTAGAGGATATGGAAGCCTTATTGTTTCGTTTTTTGGGTGAATTTAGGGGGATATGGCGTAATATTGACTGAAGTGAGCTCTAGAATACCTTTACACCGTTCTGCTTCGGGTGTATGATTCATATCGTAAATCTTGAGCACAAAGAAAGACGAGTTACATTTTATAAAACAATAGAAATTCTCATTACTATGCTTGCTGAATTTTCGTCTTGATGTATTCAAACGAAAAACGGGGGAACCAATGATAGCAGGGCTGCTTGGATCGGTGTAAAAGTTGGTTCTAGGAACTTTGTTGGGGTGAATCTTTATTCGTCGAATGACAGTGCCATTCGATGTGTAAGGAAGGGCGACTCTCATCGTCCGAATCCGACAGCTAACCTCGTAAGCTAATAACTTGAGAGAGGAATGATGAATCTTGTGATCGTTTATCGACCGCAGGGGCGCTAACCCTCTGTGGTTTTTTATTGTTTTCTACGCTGAATTTTTAGATTCATCTATTTATTTTCGGGTGGATCTTTTATAAAAACGGGGGAACCAAACGGGAATGAACAGTCGAAAGATTGTTTATTCCAAGGGGTGAATTTCCGGGTCGTCAGGCCGGGAATAGGGCAACTCTCTCTTGTCCGAATCCGGCAGCTAACCTCGTAAGCGTATATAGGGAGAGGCAGCAGAACCGTGAGCACCCGAGAGGGTAATCGGGAATTTTCGTAATTCCTTATATTCCTATTCGGGTGGGAGAGCGCCGGCATGCCTTCAGATGTACATGGTGTTCTTTTTTTGTTGTCTTTTCAATCATAGGGAGGCTTACACAATGAATAATGAAATCATTTTGGTTACTGCACCTAATGAAGCAGCTCGAAATTTTATTCGGTTACTAATGTACAAAAAGCTGTCCTTTGCCGTTCTCACGAATAGCGCACAGGAAGAAAAAAAGGTTAGAAGGCTTGGAGTGCAGCATATTATCCGTATGGATACTGCGTTTGCTCATAAATGGGCGTTGCCCGATGCAACAGTAGGACGGATATTTTTGTTTGAGAACAGCATGAATTTAACCTGTCGCTTTCTGCAAATATGCAGACCATGGACACAAAAACCGATAACGATCATTACTCAACAGAATCATCCTCGGGGTGTATACCGGGGGATGGGAGCGAATCATATCATTTTCACCATCAAGGGTGAAGTCGGATTCTTGTTGAACGAAGAACGAGCTGCTGTTAATTAGAATGTTTTTCGCCATGAAATGATAAATGTAGAAGTGGTTTTACATCTATTGATGTAGTAGGGTAGGTATTCTTACTATGATTGCGGAACAAATCTTGCATTGCTATAATGGTCAAATAAGATACACGTAGTGTGAGACTCATGATCATCATGGGTCTTTTTTATATGGAAGATCATTGTAACTTGAAAGGTTGAGACAATAGATGGGAATGTGGTCTGACGTAAAGTGGCTTTTTTTTGATGTAGGGGACACGCTTGTCGATGAATGGATACCGGTGGACCATATTATGAATCAGTTTGTTGAGCGTGCTGCAGATCGAGGTTATTCCATTACGATTCAGGATGTGAGGGAGAAGTTTATTGAAAGTTACTCTAATTTTATTGATTCTCCCATGCAGTATGCAATCTCTCAGTTGATTGAGAAGGAAGAGGACAAGGCTTATATTCGGCCTAGGCTGAAATTCCGTAAAGAACTGGAGACTCCTTACCCAGAAGCTAAAAAAATTCTTGCTCAGCTCGGTGAATATTACCGAATTGGGGTTATTGCGAATCAGAGTCCAGGTACGGCTGAACGGCTTCATCAATATGGTTTTAGTTCTTATGTTGATGTTATCGCTTGTTCTGCAGAACAAGGATTAGCTAAACCGGACGTGAGACTGTATGAATATGCTTTGCAAAAAGCAGGATGCGCTCCTTCGGAAGCAGTTATGATTGGGGATCGGATTGATAATGATATTGTTCCTGCTAAATTACTTGGAATGAAAACCATCCGTATTTTACAAGGGTATGGAAGATATCAACCCTCTACAGGTGCAGGTGATACGCCGGATTGTACCATATCCAGTTTGGATGAATTAATAGCACTGCTCTTATAATCTTGGCTTGAAAAAGAGCGAAAAAAATAGTCTGCACAGTAGAATTACTACGATGCAGACTTTTTTTTATACTCAGAAAAGGGTTAATGCGAGCAGACATATATTTAAGATGACAATGATTCCTGCAATGGTCCAAGATAAGATGCTTAGCCATTTTTTGTTGACGAATTCACCCATCATTTTTTTACTGCTTGTAAACATGACAAGCGGAATGACGGCAAAAGGAAGCTGCAGTGATAAAATGACTTGGCTCAGAATCAGCAGATCGGTGGTACCTTTCTCACCTGCAATCGCCGTAACAATGACAGCAGGGATAATGGCAATCAGCCGGGTCGCAAGTCGTCTTAGCCATGCAGGCAATCTGATATTAAGGAAACCCTCCATTACAATCTGACCGGACAGTGTACCGGTAAGGGTTGAGTTTTGCCCTGAAGCGAGCAGTGCAATCCCGAATAAAATACTGGCTACCGTTGTTCCGAGAAGCGGGGTAAGCAGATGATATGCATCTGTTATATCTGCTACATTAAACATGCCTGCTTGGTGAAACGCTGCTGCGGAGACCACGAGGATCGCGCCATTGATAAACATGGCAATGGTCAGGGCGATCGTCGAGTCAATCGTCGTATAATGGATCGCTTCTTTTTTGGCTTTAACTGTATTTTCAATCTTGCGTGACTTCACGATAGAAGAATGAAGATATAGATTATGCGGCATTACTGTTGCGCCGAGGATACCGATTGCTATATAGAGCATTTCAGGATTACGCAGCACTTCGGCATCGGGAACGAGACCTTGCATGATACCGGAACTGCTGGGATGCGCCATAAACAAATCAATCCCAAAACAAATCGCGATGGTACCCATTAAGACGATGACGATACTTTCTAAAGTCCGAACTCCTTTATTCTGAAGGAGTAGAATCAGCAGAACATCGACTGCTGTAATAATAACCCCATACAGAATGGGGATGCCAAACAACAAATTAAGTGCAATGGCTGAACCAATGACTTCTGCAAGATCCGTAGCTGCAATGGCTAGTTCTGCGAGAACCCAAAGCACAACAACAACGGCGGGATTAAAACGGTCACGACATGCCTCAGCAAGGTCTTTACCTGTAACAAGTCCCAGCTTGCCTGAAAGCGTCTGGAGTACAACGGCCATGAGATTAGACAGGACGATGACAAACAGCAGGCGATACCCGAACTGGGATCCACCGGCGATATCTGTTGCCCAGTTCCCTGGGTCCATGTAACCAACCGCAACAAGGAAGCCGGGTCCGGTAAAAGCGAGTAGCTTACGAAACCAGGATGCGTCTGTAGGCACCGTAAGAGAACCCGTATAACTTCCACCTCCAGTTTCTCCTCCCGATAAAGAATACATTGAATTTTGTTTTTGTTTTTTAGAAAAACTCATAAGATGTCACCTGTTTCTATTGGAAATGAAAATTACAAATGAAAATCTGATTTTTTTCAGAAAATATATCTTGTGTTTACAAAATATATTGTACTACTTCAATTTTATTTGTCTAGTGCAACATTTATGCGCGGGTGAAATAAATGAAAAATGCGGGATGTGTTCATTTATACATATAAACTAAAATCAATTGAATAACTCATTAAAACGATAAATTTGTAACGATACATAGACAAATAGAAGCGTTTTGATCCACAAAAAAAACAAGCAAAGGATAGGAATGCTAACTTTGCTTGCTAAAGTATCTTCTATAGATATGGAATTAGGGTGAATCTTCATCCTAATTGTGGATAAACTTCAGACCACATGACATCCATAATTCCTTGAATATTATTTTCCTCGCTATTGATCGCGATCACCGCTTCTTTATCAGGTATGATGACAAGCAGCTGACCGAAAGCTCCATCTGCACGATATGCCTCGTGAGTACACATCCAGAACTGACAGCCGTATCCGACTCCCCAGTCTCCTTCAGCAGGGGTGTTTATATGTTTGCGGGTAGCATAAGTGATCCAAGACTCTGGGATTAATTGTTCATCATTCCATTTTCCTTTGTTCAATAGCAGCTGACCGAACCGTACCAATTCTTCAGTGCTGATTCTAAGTCCAGTACAACCAAGTGTAACGCCAAGCCGTGAACTATCCCACTTCACGTCGTAAATCCCGAGCGGAGTAAATAGCCGAGGAACCAAATAATCCCGAACCGTTTCACCCACTGCCGCTTGCACAAGAGCAGATATCATAAAAGTATCTCCGCTGCTGTATGTAAATTGTTCTCCCGGTGCACGGTCTAAAGGTAAGGAGAGATAATGCTTCGCCCAGTCTTTTTCTATGAGAGAATTACGCTCTTGGGCCCACAATGGAGGGTTATCATGTCCTGTTGACATCGTCAGCAGTTCATATAATGTGATTTCTCCAGGGGAAGGGATTCTAGGGTGCATAGATTTATGAGTCGTAGAGTAAGAGAAGAATTCACTGAGTTTTGTATGGAGTGACAGCTTTCCTTCTTCTAGTGCAAGACCCACCGCCATACTGGTAAAAGATTTACTAACCGAATGCTGCAAGCGACGCTCATCTTTTGTTAAATCCCAGGCGCCAGCGGGCTTCCCGCCTTGTAGAATTCGAACAGAGCAGACATGTAGCTTGTTTTTCTTCACTTGTTGGACAAATCCCGTTAGATCAATCGTCATGACAACCTTCCTTTCCTGCCTATTTAGGTCAAGGGAGCATCAGTAACTTATTACATGGACGGAACATTTCAGATTACAGGGTTATTTTTCCGAAAATATGGTATTACAGGCGTGTAATTAAGTCAATATTAGGATATTAAACCAAAAACAACAAACAATTAGAGAGTTTAACTTCCTTAGATGTACAGATAAAGATGAATAGCACCCATAGTTCTTCTTACGACGAACATCTATAGTAGATCTATCTATACGGCGAACATCTATAGAAGATCTCTATATATAGAAGGAATACAACTAGTTGTCCTCGACTCTCAGAAAGTAGTTAACTTTATTCAATTTGTTTTATTTTCTGTGAGAAGTTTAAAAATAAATATGCACGAACATCACATCCTAACATAACAAGATAGGAAACAAGATGTTAATAACACTAAATTTACTAGGATAAGGAGCGATTAAGATGGAAGCATTGTATACAGCAAGCGCAACCGTACGCGGAGGAAGAGATGGATCTTTTGAAACATCAGATGGTGTACTTCGCCACGACTTATCTACTCCAAAAGAATTGGGCGGTGCAGGCGGGAACGCTACGAACCCAGAACAACTATTTGCAGCAGGTTATGGTGCATGTTACGAAAGCGCACTGAGCAATATTGCTCGTAAAGAAGGCGTGAAAATTAGTGATGTAGAAATCACAAGCAATGTAATGATTGGGAAGGATCCGAAAGATGACGGATTCCAACTTGCCGTTCGTCTCGATGTGAAGATCCCAGGTATAGACCGTGCGCAGGCAGAAGATTTGGCTAAGAAAGCACACGATTTCTGTCCTTATTCCAAAGCTACACGTGGTAACATCCCAGTTGAACTTAACGTCATTTAAGTGAACTAATAAAAATCATGTTTGAATAGACGATCTCTTGCGAGAGATATAAAAGAGACCTTGGTGGGTACGCCAAGGTCTCCTCTTTTGTAAGTGACTTTACGATCCAATCAAATATTGTTTCCATACAGGGGTATATTGATTTGACATCAGGGTTAAAATTCTTTAATATGACTAAGTACTAATATGTACGTGGCATGAATAAATTTGAAATCACAGGTGATTACATGTCTTATAGACCCCAGATTGTTGACTTAACAACTGCTAGCCGCAATGAAGAAGCGGGACTTTACGAATTTACAATGAAGCTTAAGGATGGAACGCTTTGTCGTGCATTTTATTCTAACAAACCAGAATGGCACATGACTAGCATTAGCCGTCTTCAGAAGACTCCATGCCCGATTTGCCGTAAAGATTTCATCTGTAAATGTATGGAAAAATTTGCAGGTGATATTCATGAGCAAATCATGAATGACCAATTGATCGAACAAGCTATCAAGTAGGAATAGCTTGTTATGATGAGCGTCCGTGAGATCACGGCGCTTTTTTTCTATATTCTTATAGTCCAGAGTGGTTAAGTTGAACTAAGGGGTGGAACCATGAAGAATGAATCTCATTGTGATATGAAACCATACATGAATCTTAATATAGTGCTTATTGACGGGGTTTGTCATTTATGTCAAGGACTCACGAAATGGATTATTAAGCGGGATGACAAGGGGGACTTTCACTTTGCTTCACTTCAATCTGAGATCGGTCAGAAACTGCTTGAACATGGTGGATTATCTCTTCATTCTATGGATACGTTTGTTTTTATAGAACAAGGGGAGTATTACACTCGTTCCACGGGCGCACTGCATATTGCGAAAAAGCTGGGGTTCCCTTATAAGCTTGCTTCCGTATTCTTGATGATTCCGGCTGCGGTTCGAGACCGGGTATATAATGTGGTGGCCCGTAATCGTTACCGCTGGTTTGGCAAAGATGAAGATAATGCTTGTATGTTACCTACTCCCGAGATCCGCAAACGATTTTTATAAATAGGATGATAAATAAAATAAGGCAGCCAGTAGTCGTAACTGTACCTCCATCTGTTAGTGAGATCTAACAAGTGAAGGCAGTTCACGATTTGGCTGCCTTATTTTAATTTTTAGGAGCTCTATAACCAGCAGCTACCGCTTCTGCTTCTGTACAAAACCAAGCCTCTGGTTGGGTTGATTTGTAGTTACGAGATGCAGTGGTGTGGTAAATTTTCTCTCCCTTAGCATTGATATTCCCTTTAATGGTACAGCTATTGTTAGGCGGAGTAGAAGAAGTACTATTTCCATTAGAAGATGCAGTTCCGCTAGTCGTGCTGTTTGAAGTAGTACTGCTGTCTTCCTGATATTCAGTAGGATGAAATCCATCCTCTTGTGCATAGTTCTCATATTTCCATATACCTAGCGATTGCTTTTTGCTTTTGTTCTGAATGGCTTCAAACTCATCCACATAACGAACGTTCGGCGGATAGATATAAGCAACCCTTGCATAACCTTTCTTAAGCAGCGATTCCTGGAGCATTACTCCATCCACATACACGTAAGCGAGCAGACGAGAGTATTTATCACGATTGGGACCGATATCAAATTCAAGTTCGATTTTCTTGGCCTTTTCTAGCACTTGCTTTGTATATTGCTTTGCTTCTTGACCAAGTGGTTGTACACCGAGCTTTGGATGGGATGTTTCTGGTGTGTCTACGAGCAGCAGGCGGACAGATTGGCTCTTGCCTTCGTACATCACTTTCAGGGTATCTCCGTCCACAGCACGATCGAGGGTAACGGGAACTCTTGGATATTTATAATCCGTGCTTGATTGATCTGGCGAATTATTTTTACTTGATGTACCGGTAGAAGTACCTGTATTTGATGTACTGCCTGTATTCGTATCAGTGATCGAATCTCCTAACTGAATCTCACCGCAGCCCGCTGTAAGAACAGTAATACTCAGGACTAGTGGAATCATCCACCGTCTCAAAAAAGACATGAAAAACACTCCATTCTAAGATGTATAGTATGTATGCGTGGACCATTCTAAGTGTACTATATTCGTAAAAGAAAGGGAACGGACGTTTGCTAAACTTGAATTGCATTCTTTGCTTTTTATAAAAGAGATACAAAGAAATGGAAATTTGCTCTTGATGCTTGTGGAAAATTATGCTAATCTAGCGTTAACTTAATCAGCACGTGACGGAAGCACCGTCCATATATCGCGAGGGAAACCTTACGGTAATGGGCGGTGCTTTTTTGCTGTGGAAGGGGAAAGGTATGATGATTGATGAATAGAGTGCTGCTAGCAAGCAGCAGTTTGGAATATGTTGAGGCGCTGCTAGATTTTATTCAGGGGAGTTCGTATTCAGCCGTATTTCAGGTGACTGCTTTTTCACAGCCGGAGGCAATGTCTAGATACATAGAGGAACTAAGTTCAACCTCTGCGCCGGACTTAGTAGTAGCGGAAGAACCATTTATTGAAAAATGGAACTCCAGTCCTTTTGCGGATAAAGTACCTGTTCTTCTATTTACAGAGCAACTTGTTTCTGAAGAAAATCAAACGAAAATTAGGAAGTATCAGCCTTTGCCCGCCATCTTAGCGAAATGGGAAGAAGTGTTGCTAAGTTCGAGCAGGCGAGAAAGAGGTAGATTCACCGGTGAACAAACATGGGTGATTGGGGTCACCTCGGCTTCCGGGGGCTGCGGAAAGACAACCGTTGCTCTCAATCTAGCTAAACAGCTCGGCCGGTCGGGTTATTCGGTATTTTATCTGAATCTAGAAACGATTGATAGTACAGAGCCATTTTTACATACATCATCAACATCATCAATAGAAAGGCAATTCGAATCAGGCGGGGATTTATTTAGTCAATTATTGTATCAGCTAAGAGCTAATAAGATATCAAATAACAGTTTTCATGGAGAGAAGAACGATAGGATCGATCTAAAGCCATATACAGTTCGGAATGAACGTATTCAAGCAGATTGTTTTATTCCGGCAAAGAATCGCAAAGAACTGCTTCAGATGAGTAAATCGGATACGAGTGAATTGATTCGTCTAATTACGGAGTCAGGTCAATACCATTTTGTTATTGCAGATCATGATTCAGTGTGGGACTTGCGTTCGGAAGCGGTGATGGAGGATTCTCAGTTGCTGGTATGGCTGCTGTCTGATGATATTCATACGATGAATAAATGCAAGGAATGGATGAAGTTTCATAGGCAGCTCGATCCAGAACAGTACGAGAATAGGATGCGAAAAACATGGTACGTGATTAATCGTTATATGGGGAATATGGTAAACGAGCTTCCGGACGAAGGGATGATTGCAGAACATTATCTGCCTTATATCCCCTCCTGGAAACAGATGCGGGAACCTGATTTACTGCTGAGCTCACCGATATATCAGAAGGAAATGAATAAGCTATGTGAAACGATTGGGGCTCTGTACAGGGAGAATACAGCATGAATGAAGCATGGTTCAAGGAATTAAGAAAGACGGTGCGTTCGGGTCTTGATGTGACTTCATCTGCGGGGGATTCGGAACTCATGGAGCACATCGAGCGCAGGGTGCTTTATCATCCCGATCTGGTACATCTGACTTCCGGAGAAAAGCAGACCTTAATTAGACGATTATACGATTCCTTTCGAGGGCTTGATGTTCTTCAGCCGCTTGTAGATAACCCGAATATTACGGAGATTATGATTAATAGTCATCACGAGATTTTTATTGAAGAACATGGTGAAGTTAAAAAGCTGCCCATCGCATTTGAATCTGCGGACCGGCTCGAAGATATTATTCAGTCGATTGTCTCGGGGGTAAACCGCATCGTTAATGAGTCTTCTCCGATCGTGGATGCGAGATTGAAAGATGGGTCACGGGTGAATATTGTTTTACCGCCTATTGCTCTGAAGGGTCCCACAATGACGATCCGTAAGTTCCCAGAGAAACCGATGAGTATGGAAGATCTAGTTCGTATGGGTGCTCTAACCGAAGAGGCAGCACAGCTGTTGCAAAAGCTCGTAAAGAGCAAATACAACATTTTTATTAGCGGTGGAACTGGATCGGGGAAAACCACTTTCCTGAATGCTTTGTCTCAATATGTTCCTAGCAGTGAGCGGATCATTACGATCGAGGATTCAGCAGAGCTGCAGATTGTTACTGTACCGAATCTTGTATCGCTCGAGACGCGTAATGCCAATACGGAAGGCAGAGGGGAAATATCAATCCGTGATCTCATTCGATCTTCTCTTCGGATGAGGCCCAATCGAATTATTGTAGGCGAGGTACGGGGGAGTGAAGCGCTGGACATGCTGCAGGCGATGAACACCGGGCATGATGGATCATTATCAACGGGACATGCGAACAGCATTGTCGATATGGTGAGTCGTTTAGAAACGATGGTGCTGAGCGGGGCTGACCTGCCCATTGTTGTCGTTAGACAGCAGATCAGTTCAGCTATCGATATATTTGTTCATTTATCAAGACTCAGAGATCGTTCGCGACGGGTTACCGAGATCAGTGAAGTGGTTGGAATGGAAGATGGGGAGGTGAGGCTGAATCGTCTATATCAGTTTCAGGAACGTGGGGAAGCAGAAGGGCGCATTGTAGGTGAACTTGTTCCGAACTCCTCTTCGCTTGTACATGTGGACAAATTGCGGGCTGCCGGTATCCGTTATCCATTTAATGAAGATAGGTAAGAGGGGGATGAAAGTGGATTTGAGCAGGAGGATTATTCAGAACACGAACCACGCACCGGCAGAGTCTAGCGGTAAACTATCTGACTATTCCGTACATTATTTAAGTTCTCGGCAAAAAATAGTATGTATGATTGTCAGCGCCATTCTTTTTTTTAGTATCGGCTACTTGTTCTATCATCACTTAATTATGAGCAGCATATTAGCCTTAGCAGCATTCTTTATCCCTAAATACTATAATCAATACCTGCTTGAGAAGAGACGATCGGCTCTCAGTCTTCACTTTAAGCAAGCACTATATTCCCTATCTTCCTCTCTTGCCGCCGGAAAGTCCGTGGAAAATGCATTTAGGGAAGCTGTACTGGATCTTCGAATGCTTGATCCGCAGGCGGATCATGATCTGATTCGAGAGTTTACGATCATCTGTACACGAATGGAATATGGTCAGCCGATTGAGGAAGCTTTATTAGATTTTGCAAATCGTGCTCATATGGAGGATATTACGAACTTCGCCGATGTATTTGTTACTTGTAAACGCACAGGCGGTGATCTGGTTGAAGTCGTAAGAAGAACTTCTTCGGTCATAGGAGAAAAATTAGATATTCAGCAAGAAATTGCAGTAACCATCTCTCAGAAAAAGTTTGAGTCCAAGGCGATGTTTGCTTCTCCCTTTGTGTTTCTGTTAGTACTGAGTGTCACGTCTCCAGACTTCCTTACACCTTTATATAGCCCAGCCGGATATCTCATTTCAAGTGTATCCATTGTCGTTTTGTTTGCTTGTTTCTTGTGGGTGAATCGTATTATGAATATTCGGGTGTAAGGGGTGAGGAATAATGATGATCCTTTGTAGTTTGATGGTTGCTTTGCTTGCCTTGTGGTGGATTCTTGCCAATCGTACAGCTAAAACAAGGTATCAGAAGCTGGATCAGGTGGAGATGACCGGACTGCGATTTCGTAAACTGCATGCTCCATTTATTGGCCTGATTGAACGATTGGATTTCACAAGGAAGTTTCCGATGTTTGTTTACCGTGTGCAGCATTCGATTCAGAGAGCCTATGGTCCTAAATATGGTCATGAGAAAATGATGTTGTTTCTTGCGGAGATGTTGGTATACAGCTGGTTGGCTCTAATTGGTGGGTCCGTATTGACACTAGGGTTAGAAGGACAACTAATGGGAATTGCCATAGGATTCATGCTTGCCATTATCATCCCCTTTGCACAGCTGAAGGACCTTCATGAAAAGGTGAAGCTGCGTGAACAGGATATTTTAATGGAACTGCCAGAATTCCTTAACAAAGTGGTCTTGCTTGTTAGCGCAGGGGAGACCGTCCAGAAGGCAATTATTCATTGTACGGAGCGTAAACAGAGTTCTGACCATCCTTTGTACATAGAACTCAGACAAATGATTGCAGAATGGAACAGTGGGTTTTCATTTCAACAAGCCTTTGAGCAGTTTAGTAAACGTTGCGGCGTTCAGGAAGTATCTATTTTTACAACGACCGTGTTGCTTAACTTTCGGCGGGGAGGCAATGATTTTGTACTCTCTTTAAGGGAGTTGTCGCGAGTATTGTGGGAGAAGAGGAAATCACTCAGCCGTACCAAAGGAGAGCAGGCTTCATCTAAGCTCGTGTTCCCAATGGTAGTTATTTTTTTAGTTATTGTAATCATGGTAGGTGCACCTTCGTTTATGACGATGAATTTATAGGAGGAAATATAAATGATAACAACAGTTAAAAACAAAATGATTCGTTTTTGGAAGGAAGAGGATGGTCTCGGTACGCTGGAGATGATTTTAATTATTGGGGTCATTATTGTGATTGGTCTTATTTTTAAAAATCAAATTACTGCGATCGTCAACAAATTACTAGATCAGGTGAACACAAAAAGTGAGCAATTTTTCAAATAGATATTATAAATTAAAAAACGACGATGGGAGCTTCACCCTAGAAGCTTCTCTCGTGTTTCCTGTCATTTTGTTTACGCTATGTTTATTAATGTTCTTTTGCGTGTTGCTGTACCAAAAATCAATGTTATCACAGTATGCTTCTGCATCTTCGGAGCGCTCAGCTTATAGCTGGGAGAACAGCCATAAGGAACCGAAGACAGGAGCATTTCCTGAGGATGAATATGATAGGTTGTACTGGAGATTGGCTGATGATCATATGCTTGGTTCGCTTTTTGGTACGTTTGGAGCAGAATCAGCTTCCTCTATATCTGTTCCAAGTGAGGTATTAGAAGGCACGCTTACATCACAAAAAATGAGTCAGACAGCTGCATCGCTTCCATCAATGTACAGCGGGACGATGGAGTATGAGAATAAATTCATGAATCGGCAGATAACAACGAAAATAGATCAATTTGTATCTTTACCCATGGTGGGTTTCTTACTTCATCGAGATCGTGAAATTCATCATTCAGGGAAAGCAACAGTGGTTGAGCCCGATGAGTTCATCCGCAATATAGAGCTGATTCGATATTATGGAGCACGATTTTCGGGGATAGGAACACCCGGTGATCCATCAGAAATTGCACAAATTCTCGGAAAGCTGACGGGGAAATAACTGTAGGATGTGGGGGAGGAACGAATTGTTTAAGAAAGGGGAATCGGAGTCTGGAGCAGTAACTATTTTTCTGGCCATGGTGCTTGCGGTCATCTTCATGTTTGTTGCTGTATTTATAGATTATGCAAGAATTGGAGCTATGAAAGTTCAGACAGAGAGGTTATCTCATGCTGCTGTTCGTTCTGTAATGTCCTCCTACATGCCGGAACTCCAGCAAAGATATGGGTTGTTTGCTCACAGCGGTGAACAAGGAGATTTCATCATGTCTAAAGTGCTCAATGATAGTACAAAGCCCATTCCTCATCGAGATGGACTCGCCATTATTCCTATGCAACTGGATAGTTCAGGTCTTGTATTTGAACGTGAACTGGGCAGGTATGATCACTTTAATCAACAGATTCAGGAAGAGATGAAATATAAAGCACCGATTGATTTTTTATATGATGCGGTAACTAGATTTAAACCGCTCTCAGAGGATCTAAAGCAAGCGGCTCATAGTGTAGACGTTCTGCGGAAGTTACAGAAACTATATGACAAGCGTGAAAAATCGCTTGAGCAGGCGATTAAAAAGAGAAGAGAAGCTGCGAAAACGGCAGAGATGGTTGCAAAGCTGGTTATGGATCCTCCAAGCAGCTACTTCAGTGATAGCCCAATGGGTGGAAACATTCGCTCGTTAGCGGATGGAGCATCAAGGTACTCTGATTATTACTCTAAATATACGGAAGATGAAGCAAGAGAGCCTCTCCTTAGAATATATGGTACGGAGCTAAGCGAGTATCGAATGGACCTCACAGGAGTATTGTTTCGCCTCGGAAAAGCGAGAACAGAAGCAGCAAGCACACACAAGCAGAAGATTGAAGAGGCAAATGATCTGATTGAAGAAGCGAAACAACTGAATGAGCAAATGAAACAGGTCATTAAAGATGGTGAGGCGAGAGCCGCTAATCAGGCATATGACAAAGTGGGTCAAGCAAACACACCAGGCAAGGGAGTATCATCATCTGGAAATGTAAATGGGGCCGAATTACGTAAGAAGACAGAAGAACTAGTGCGGAAAGATACGGAGTTTGCCGCTTTTACTAATAGCCAGAATCAACAATTAACAGACTATACATATGCACAGCAAAAAGTAATGGCTGCTGAAAGTTCACTTCGCAACCTAACAGACGGTGATTCCTATCAAAAAAGAAATGCAGTTCTTTCCGCGAATAAGGAAATTCAGCAATACATGGACCGCTACGTAAAATCTAGCAGCAGTAATGTAATAGATCAGTCTGCCCAGCAGATTGACGATTATAGAGCAGCTGATAAAGAAAGAGCAAAGGTGGACAAGCAGTCACAGCAAAAACTGAATGAAGCTCAAAATAAAATCAAGTTATTAGTGGCTACGGCGGGTCTAGAAGAAAGTTCAAAACAGTTTAATGAACTGAAAACCTATTTTAATGAAAGTATATCCTTTAACAAGACGAGTAGTGAAGAATCGGTTAGCTCAGAAATGTCTGACGACCCCTATGATGCGGGTGGAGATGCAATGACGAACATGGATCAAATGTTTGGAGGTATGTCCGGGTTTATTGATGTTTTGGGTGATGAGCTGTTTCAGAATGAATATGCAATGCATTATTTTTCATCCGTTGATCTTTCGATGTTATCAGGCAGCAAGACGAACACGAGTACGCTTGAACCGGAATCGTTTTTTCTCCCAGAAAGTCAGGAACTGGAGTATATCATTTATGGGTTTCATAATCCTTATGGGAATATTACAGCCGCCTATGGCGAAGTGTTTACAATAAGGCTTGCGATTAGGACGATGGAGGGGCTTGTTGAGAGCAGTAAGCTTGGTAATCCACTGCTTATTCTTTCAAAAGCGATTCTGTATGGACTCGAGCATGCACTTGCTGATATGAATTCTCTTGCTGATGACGGAAAAGTAGAATTGTCCAAATATGCCAAGCAGATATCGGTAACCTACCGTGATCATTTACGCTTTTTCTTGCTTGCGCACAGTAATAACGAGAAAAAGATGTCCCGAATGATGGCGTTGATTCGTTTGAACACGGATATAGATCTGTTGAAGTCATATACCTATGCATCAGGACAGACAGGAATGAAGATGAAATTATGGTTTTTACCTGGAATAACCAAAATGTTAGGGACTATATCAGGAAGTGCTGATCGTGTAGAGAATGGTAGTGTTTATATCACGATTCAGTCGGATTACTCCTACTAGATTATCCAGTTCATATTAATAGGGGCTAATAAAACTATGAAAATCCAGAAGAAACGGAATAGAAGAAGTAGAAAGATAAGCGGCAGTCTGAGGTCAGACAAAGGGAGTATAGTACTCGATGCTTCTCTTGTCATGCCGATCTTTCTCTTTTTTATCGTCTTTCTTATTTATTTTGTCCAGATGACGTTATTTGTAACGGCCCTGCAAACCGCTGCCTCAGAAACAGCGAAAAAAATCTCTGCACATATGTATCCTGTAGTGCTTGCAGTTGATGCGGCAGGCTCAATAGATTCAGGATTAAATGGTATCGAGATTCCTGGAACGGGGGAGGGAGGGGTTTTTCCGATCCCTGAACTGTCTTTGACTGATTTAGTTGCCAAATATGCTTCTGCTCTGCCCGAACCGATTGGTGAGTGGGCTTCTATGGCAGCAGCTAGCGGAGAAGCACCACTGCAGCATCTGCAAAGTTCAGTTTCGGAAGCCGTACTAGACCCGGTAATTAAGCCGCTACTCTCTCCGGTAATCGAGAATACTGTACTTGAATATGACCGGATTCACGTTAACGGCATCGACTTACCGAACCTGAAAGAAAAAACAAACCCTTACTTCGGGATCGAGCTAACTTATGAGATGCCGCTCAAAGTTCCTTTTACAAAGAAAAGCATTCGAATTCAGGCCAGCAGCAAAGAGCGGATCTGGATTGGAGCTACAAACGAGGGAGCCTCAGAAGGAGACGGAACCACCGCTGCGAAGGGAAATGTAGCTCTGTTATCCAAACCGGAACCTGCCTATATTGCGAGACAGGCTACCATCAGGGCGAAGATTACTCCGGGTGCTTCGGCAAATTTGTCGGTATTTTATAAAACAGGAGAAAGCACGGCCAAACATGTAGGATGGGCTACGGCCGATGAGAATGGTGATGTGGAGTGGACGTGGTTTGTCGGCACAAGAACGACACCGGGAAGGTGGCCTTTTGTCATTGAAACAAGTGATGGAGCTAGGTTAGAAGTGATGTTTGAGGTTGCTTCAAAGACGTGAAGGAAGTGAATGTGATGGAACTTGTTTATTACGGATGTGGAATTTTTGTGGTAGCCGCATTTATTACAGATGTTAGATCCATGCGAATTCCTAACCTGTTATCTTTGTCCGCTATCATTAGCGGGCTGATCGTGCATTTATGTATAGGTGGTTTTCAAGGTTTGCTTGCGAGTATCAGCGGATTTGGTACTGGATTTGGAATTATGTTTGTGCTTTATCTTGCTGGAGCTGTAGGGGCGGGTGATGTGAAAATCTTTGGCGGAATTGGGGCTTGGACCGGGGTCTTGTTTACGGTTCAAGCAATGGTGTACTCCATTCTCATTGCAGGCGTTATTGGTTTGATTATTTTATTATGGAAAAAACAACTGGTTCAACGATTGGGTAAGCTCATTCTATATATTTTTGGCCGGGTAATTCCAGGTATCGGATTAATCAGTTCAGTGCATAGTTACAGCCCTCTGAAGGAAGGACTTCGGTTTCCGTTTATGATTGCTGTGTTGCCGGGGTTTATAAGCGCATGCGGGATTTATTTATTATAAAATATGGTCTTATTATACATGGAGAATAAAACAGTGATGTGTCTAAAGGAGAGACGTTATGATTAGCTTGAAACGAGATTTTATACATAACGGTAAAGCAATGATGACGATTGATAAAACCGGCGGATTTGTTCGCAGTGAACTGAGTGAGGTGCAGCTGCAAATGGTGATGTCCAATGTTATTTCGGGTCATCTACCAATGTCTATGAAAGAGATCAATCAAGAAATTACGTTTCACTATGATATAACAGGCAAAAAAATGCTTTCCCAGACAGCACGACATGAGAAATTGTCTTTAACAGGTCTATTTCAATTACTGCTGCAGATTACTCAGACATTACTTACTTGTCCGCAGTATATGCTTGATGAACAAAGGTATGTATTACACGAGGATTATATATTTACAACCGATACTCTTGAGGGAGCAAAAGTGTATTTATGTTATATACCGGCTTCACTAGAAAAGGAAGTAGAATCCATTCCTTTTCAAATAAGTCAGATGGTGAGCAGAATGATGCCTTATGTCAAAGCGCTCGAAGGAACGGGGATTCAAAGAATTTTGCAGTTATGCAATGACGGAGATTTTCAGCTTGACGGTTTGCAGGGATTGTTGAATGAACTACTTATGTCTGAGACAGGTGTAGGAAGTAAGTCTTCAGCAAGGACAAATAGCGCACATGGTGTATCTTCTTCGTTCCCTAGGGAACATCCTTTTCAAGGGGAATCACGGCCCCTCATAGACAAACTGGGTGATGTAATTCCTGATTTACAGAGACTTTCTAGACCTACACCTCCACCCATACCCAAACAGATACCAGTGTTGTCCAATCACTCAAGCGAGAGCTTAAGTTCGTCTGTTCCACTTAACCCACTCCGCCGTTCTTCATCTGAATTGGCGAGTGAGAAAAGACCCGAACTAGCTCTGGGTTCTATTCCGCACCCTATTTTTTCTATGAAAGATACCTTTGAATCGAGTGGACATTACTCTGAAGAAGGAGAAGAGAAAGAGACTAAAAAACCTGAAAAGCCTATTTATTACTGGCTGGGTGGGATGCTTCTCGCCTCTGTGTTATGGAGATTTCTTTATATGGATGAACCAACGACTACTCGGCTTGTGATGTGTTTGGTTATTACCATAATACTAGCTGCAGCTGCTTATGTTCTATCTACAGGAAAGTCCGTTGGGCTAGGTAAAATCTCTTTACACAGTGCGAAAAAACAAGAAAATGATTACTCCAACAACGAATTCTTAAATGATGAGAAACCTTCACCCTTCTCCTTATTTCAGCAGAAAGATGAGACTGATTTTCCTGGGAAGAGGGGGATTTTCGGTGGTGGAAATAAAAACAAAGAAGATGCGGAACCGTGGCGTTGGAACTCACCATCTAAGCTAGAGGAATCTGATAGTGAAACCCTCAGCAATCCCTTTAAACAAGCAACGCAAGACTCTAACTTCTCTTTTACCGTACCTAAGACACTAGACAATGAGGAGCATGAGACGACGGATCGTTACTATGATTCTTTGCGTCATAGCACGCAAATGCTAAATTCATCTCATGTCCAGGCTACAGTACTTCTTACTGATTTAGAGCCAGTTTCAAGTTTCGCTAGTCAGTCAGCTGTGGTGACCCTAAAAAAAGGAATATTAGAAAGGCAAGCTCCCCAAGCTGCACCTGAACAAATGGAGTTAGGTACAGCAAGTTTTATTATTGGCCGTTCACAGGAAGTGTCTCAATACGTAGAAGAAGGGAAGGGGACATCCCGGGCACATGTAGAAATCAGTAAGTCTAAAGATCAATATTATATTAAAGATTTGAATTCCATGAACGGTACACTTCTGCTTGATCAGCCGATGATTCCTTATAAAGAATATCCCCTAGAAGAAGGCGATTTCTTTATCATTGCAGAATCAAAATATACTTTCCATTACGTCTAACTATTTTTTAACTGATGAATTGCGTCGTCCAGGCGGGGGTAATCAAATTGGAAGCCACATTCCTGGGCTTTGTCAGGCACTGCTTTCTGACCTTCCAGAATGAGAATGGACATTTCGCCAAGCAGTGCTTTAAGCATAAAAGAAGGCGCTGGAAACCAGTGAGGACGATGCAGAACTTTTCCAATGGTCTTTCCAAAATCTCTATTTGTAACAGGGTACGGAGAAGTCGCATTCACAGGGCCGCTCATATCAGGATTTCGCACAGCGTAAACTATCAGCTTCACCATGTCATTTATATGTATCCATGAAACCCACTGTTCTCCATCCCCAATAGGCCCGCCTACCCCAAATTTATAAGGTAACTGCATGAGAGGGTAGGCTCCTTTACTGCCCAGAACTACGCCTGTTCTCACAAGGACTAGCCTGGTATTATTAAACCTTTGCCGGGCTGCATCTTCCCACTGTACGCAGACGTCAGATAGAAAATCGATGCTTTCTACCTCAGAATATTCATTGAAGGTATTCTTTCGAGAGGTACCATAGATTCCTACAGCTGAGGATTGAATGACTGCTTGCGGTTTGTTCGTGAGCTGATCCAGAATATCTCCTAATCGGTGAACCGAATCCAGGCGAGATTGCTTTATTTTTGACTTTGTATCCTTTGTCCACCGCTGATTGAGCGATTCACCAGATAGATTAACGACAGCATCCAGTGATTCAAGCAGATGGGGATTGCTACTTAGTTCATCCCAAGTCACAAGTTTCATGCCATCTGGCTGGTTGGCTCTTGCTTTTCTTGTAATAATGGTAATCTCATGTCCCTGCTTTATCCAATACTCAGAAAGATGACTCCCGATAAATCCCGTGCCTCCGCAAATCGCAAGCTTCATGTAATAAACTCGCCCCTCTCTTTTGACCATCCTATGAAATGTATCGTCCTATTTCATATTCCTATTTGCTTATTACACAATTGTAAATCATTCACACTCTTCTTTGCACTACATTCCGTCCGTATAAATTCCACTTTGCCATACAATTAGAATAAATAGACTCATGTTTTTATGCATCGGCTTAGGTACTTTGATTTCTTTAGATGTTCGTTTTCTTTCGATATTCTGAAGGGTTGATTCCGGTCCATCGTTTAAATTGCCTGCTAAAGTGAGAGAGGTTGTTATAACCTAAACGATGAGCAATCTCCTTCAATGATAACTCGGGTTGTTGTAATAAGATTTTTGCTTCTTGTAATTTCAGATCAGATAAATACTTTCTTGGAGACATACGATAAACTTTTTGGAAGACTTCTAACCCATAGTTTGGGCTGATTCCCAAAGAAGCAATAATGGGTTGAATGTGGATACTGAAATCGGTATGTTCGCTTTTCTCCCCGGCTTTTTTCTTAAAATTCCACTTTATAGCTTCTGCAATTTCTTTGGCATATTTCGCTGTAGTCATGGTCTGGGTTGTTCGGTTGTCGTTTAAGGGCTGAATATCTACTAACACTTCCAATAATTCAAAAAGAATAACTTGTGCTCTTAATTTTGCTTTAGCAAAAGAAATATTAGGATCTTCTAAAATATCAATCCATTTGTGAAGACATTTTTTTAATCTGCTGTGATAGGGATGGGAAGAATTATAAACCCAATCACAGTTTTTCATCAATTTCATGCGTAAAGAAGGTTCGTCAATATCAAAATGAGCACAAAAATAGGTCATAGACTCGGAAGTATGACATTTATTAATATGTTCAAATCCAGGCGGAATAAGGAGGATATCCTCTTTTTCTATTAAATATTGTTCATTCTCAAAAAGCGTTTCTTGCGTGCCATCTAAAACAATTAATATTTCAAAAGCATGGTGGTATTCCTTAGTCATTGACCAGTTTGAATAAACCGTCTGTTTATGAGCGCCAAAAAAACGAATATTCCAATCAATACGGGGAAGTATTTGTGTTTTGCTGCCTAATAAACAATTATTGCAGTTTGTCATTGTATTAAACCTGCCTTTGATATGGGTAAATTCTTCTTTAATTATGCAATCGTATTTATATATTCATTGTTATTATAATGTAGACAAGCAACAGGAAACGCTTTCGTTGTTGACGTGGTATACAGTTAAATTATCGATAATTAGCAAATGCAAGTTTATTATAGTCAAAAAAGAAAGCGGTATCAATGAGCTGTTTCATAATAATTTTACTTTCTAGAAAAAGGGTAAATGTATTAGTCACAAAAGGTAAGTGCTTTATAAGAAAGGCAATCGATCATAACCATAATTAAGTGACGAAAGGAGCAAAAGATATATGACAATGATTCAAAATCCCGTTATTCCTGGAATGGCACCAGATCCCTCCATTATTCGGGTTGGGGAAGTCTATTATATAGCTACTTCAACATTTCACTGGAACCCAGGGGTACAAATTTTCCAGTCAAAAGATTTATCCAATTGGGAACTCACAAGTTTCGTACTACGAAATGGTGAAGTCAATTTACGCGGTACGAATACACCTGCCGGCATTTGGGCGCCGCACTTATCCTATGATTCGTCTACTAAAAAATTCTGGTTAGCATTTTCTCACATGGTAAACATGGCTGGCCGTGAATTTAATGCGGATTCATATGCTATGTGGGCAGAAGATATCAATGGTCCTTGGTCAGAACCTATCTACATAACATCCATAGGTTTTGATCCAGCTCTTTTTCATGATGAGGATGGAAAACATTATGTATCCATTTTGGAGTGGGAAACACGACAAGGTTACCAAGCACCCGGGCATATTGTGATTGCAGAGTTTGACCTAGATAAAGGTCAGATCAAAGGCAAATGGCATCGAGTTACACAAGGGTTTACTAGCCGAGGTTGTGCTGAAGCACCACAAATATATAAGCATAAGGAATATTACTATCTTCTAATTGCTGCTGGAGGAACAGGATACGCACACGGTGTTGAGATAGGGCGCTCAAAAAATATATTTGGTCCGTATGAGCCCCATCCATCAAAAGAGCCGATTATCACATCTTCACCGCAGCATCTATTTTCACTCGGTGATCCGGATGCCGGACATTTTGAAATGTATAATCCACATTCCATTATGCAAAAAGCAGGCCATGGTTCTTTAGTTCAAACCCATACGGGTGAGTGGTATATTGCTCATCTCATGTCCCGCCCAATTGAAGGAACGCTTTTAAATCCATTAGGACGTGAAACTTCTTTACAAAAAATGAACTGGACTGAAGATGGCTGGTTGGAAATGTGTGATGGAACTAATGTAGCCAAGATGGAAGTTATGGGGATGAAGGGAGTTAGTCCAGGAAACAGGGTAACTCATGATGTATTTGATGATTTTACTAGTGAAAAATATAACAACCATTTTATGACTCCTTATCGCAATCAGGAAGTGCATTGGGTGAATACGGTGGAACGTCCAGGGTATTTGCGGATTCACGGCGAGAACTCGTTATTTTCACAAATGAATCCAGCCATTATGGCAACCCGTGCCACATCATTTCATTATGAATTTAAGACAAAACTTGAATTTAGGCCGGATCATTATTCAGAAACTGCGGGTATGGGGCTTTACTATGATTCTAACAACTGGATTTATGCTCACTTAACGTATTCAGAAACATTAGGCGGGACAGTATTAAGTTTACTTCAAGCAAAGTTAGGAAAGCGCATCGAGTTTGTTCATCATAAAACCCTAGTACCTCAAAATACGGCTGAGTTGAAGCTTATATACAATTCAGGAATAGCGGGTATCTTCTATCGCTTGAATGAGGATAGGGAATGGCAAGTATTTGAAGATCAAATTGATGTTTCTTATTTATCTGATGAAGGTGTGAACGGGGAACCAGGAGAGATCGGCGGATTTACAGGGCTATTTAATTTTATTGGTTCAGTTGATTCTCACCAGCACGATTCATTTGCAGATTTTGATTATTACATGGTCAAGAATTACTAGACTTCAGAGAGGAAATTTCACATGAGAACGATACCGCTTAAACGTTTAGTACCAGGATTAATTATCGGACCAGCTACGTGGCTAGGACCTTATATTGTAACAGCAAGTTTATTTTTACCTGCAATGATTCAGCAACTAGATCCCGAAAATAAAATTAACATTGTAGCTTTATTCTCAGCATTAGGGATGGTTGTCGCGGCCATTTCTAACATGGTAGCTGGATACTTGTCTGACCGTACAAGGTCTCGGTTTGGAAGACGTACACCTTGGCTGATCGGAGGATCATTCGTATTTATGCTCGCAATGATTCTCGCCTCAATGACCACTACCATTCCGTTATTATTACTAAGCTGGATGCTGGGACAAGTTGCACTCAACTTTATTGTAGCACCCATGGTTGCTTGGTTAGATTTAGCACCGGAAGAAGGCAAGGGAACAGCATCATCTGCTTATGGCGGACTTGGTATGGCACTAGGTAACAATGGATTTACCATTTTAGGTGCAGTCTTTTTAGGGCAATATCGTTTAGGTTTTGTTATTTTTGGTATTATTACGTTCATTGGTACTTTAATCGCTGCATTTATTGTGCGTGAATCGTCTAACTTGGATGAGACAGTAGATGTCTCCAAGTCACCAAACAAGCAAGCGTTTTCAATCAAGGAATTCCTGTCCGTGTTTCCAACGTGGTCGGTTGGTCGTGATTACTATCTAGCTTTAATTGGTAAAATATGTCAAGGGATTGGGAACTTTGCAATTACAGGTTACTTGTTATTTATAATGACCGATTTTTTACACAAAGGTACCTCTGATACACAACAGTCTATCCAACTAATTAATATTATCATGCTGGTATTTGGTATCGCTATGGGATTTATTGCTGGACCAATTTCAGATAAGTTAAAAATATTAAAATTACCAGTTGGCTTATCTACGATTTTCTTGGGAATTGGAGCACTCAGCATTTTCTTTTTACAAAATGATCTAGGTATTATGATTTATGGTTTTATGGCTGGTTTGGGAATGGGCATATGGAACTCTTTGGACAATCTTCTAAACTTAAGAGTAATTCCGGATAAGGATCGAGTAGGTCTGTTCTTAGGAATTTACAATTTGGGAAATACCGTGACACAAGCGATAGCCCCAGTGATTGCTGCATTCATGATTTCCCAAATCGGTTTTTCATCCATCTTTATTATGTCATTTTCACTCTCGATCATCGGAGGGATCTCTATTCTCTCTATCAAATCTGTAGCAAGATAGATTCTCTAAAAAAAAGACGGCAGGCAAACTAGTTTAAGCTAGTTTGCCTGAAGTTTCGAAGCCGCGTTTTGCGGCTTTTTTTTGTTTTAATGTATCGATAAAGAAACGATACTTTGCGGCATAATCATTTTTATGTGGGCGTGGGTGATCTCTCGCAATGTAATAGTCGTCTTGAATCTGATCTGAGGAACGGGTATGAAATGGAATTTAGATATTATCGACTCAAGAGCGAGTTTGTCTATTTGTTCATTAGATGTTTATAAGGCTTATAGTCAATCTGCTTCTTGTCTAGGAAGGTAACGAGGAAGCGGTTGTCTCTTTTTGGTGTAGCCACAATATATCCTTTAATACAGTGATCTCTCGTTACTTCTTTCGCCTGGTTCTGAAGAGCGATTTTACCAATCTCGGCAGCGATGGAATGCTTGGCAATATCTCGAAAAGGGCCAGGTACAGGCTGAACCAGCTCATCTAAAAAACTTTTTGCTTCGTCTGTCCAGAGATGACGGCTTGCTTCCACCCAGTGATTCTGCCAATCCAGTTTGGATTTACCATCGGCTTTAGGAAGTGTTTTTAAGAATTTACGAAACATAAAAAAACCGCCGATTACCATACTTCCTAATAGAAGAAAGGTCCAAAACGCAATAGAGTTCATAAACCAGTTGCTAGGCATAGCCGCACTAAGCTTACTATTCATCAGGATTACATCCATTTCAATCACCTCAAGGATAGAGTTAAATAGAATTATGTGTCTACATGAAAAGAACTTATAAAGAACTTATAATTCAAATGTGGACATCACGCGTTTAAAATGAAACGATGCTGTAAATGAATTGTTAGAAGAATCATTTTCATCATATCTTTCGCTGCTTTCATCAGGACGATAAATTTAAGAAGGTTCAATTTAGCTATGGATCGTTACCCAATGTATCATGTCATTCAATGGTTATGTACTTATCTGAGGAGTGAATCAATTTTCTAAATTTGTCCTTTTATTGAATTATAACGCAGATATGAATATATTTCGATAGTTAACGAATAAGATTCTCACTCCTATTCTGATGTTTCCTATGGAATGCACAGACAAAGATGAAGGTATGATGAGAGATATATGTTACATACGAGGATCGTATTGCTTGGCTTTCATAATCAAGTTACAATAAACTTTACATTCTTAAAATTAGGGGGATAAAAGATGCTTAAAATCGGTTCCCACGTATCCTTTTCGGGCAAGGGTCTACTGACAGCAACAGAAGAAGCGGCATCGTACGGTTCTTCTTCGTTTATGATATATACAGGTGCTCCGCAAAATACGCGCCGTAAACCAATGGAATCTATGTACCTTGAAGAAGGTAAAAAAGCAATGCAAGAAGGTGGATTTGAAGAGATTGTGGTGCATGCACCTTATATCATCAATCTAGGTTCTTACAAAGACCACACTTATGAACTGGCAGTAAGTTTTCTACAGGAAGAAATTCGCCGTACGCATGCGATCGGCGTGAAGAATATTGTGCTTCATCCCGGTGCTTTTACGGATAAAGATGCCGACTATGGTATTCAGCGTATTGCAGAGGGACTTAATGAAGTATTAAATGGAGTCCAAGAAACAGATGTGAATATCGCACTGGAAACAATGGCAGGCAAAGGAACAGAGGTAGGTCGTTCTTTTGAAGAACTGGCTCGTATTATTGATAAGGTTGAACGTAATGAACGTCTGACCATTTGTATGGATACTTGCCATATTCATGATGCTGGTTATGATATCGTAGGCGATCTGGACGGTGTTCTAGAACAGTTTGATCGCACGGTGGGCCTTGACCGAATCGGAGTCGTGCATATTAATGATAGTAAAAATCCATCAGGAGCAAAAAAAGATAGACATACGCCGATTGGTGCAGGTTGGATTGGTTTTGATACCATTAACCGCGTTGTCCATCATGAACTGCTCAAAGGTCGCCCGTTTATACTTGAGACCCCATGGATCGGGAAAGATGCCAAAAAACAACGTCCTATGTACGAGGCAGAGATTGCTTTGTTGCGCGGAGATGTGGCAGGACGTTTTGGAGAAGGTTTCCTTGAAGATGTGGAGAGACTCCATCATTTCTTTACAGGGGAAGATATTGAATCCCGCCGTTTTGTGCTGGACACATGGACACTCCTCAAAAATGATGCAAAAGCAAAAAAGGCGGATCCTCGCGAACCGCTCGAGCGCTTGTATGATATGGTTGTAAATGCAGCGTTGTTCCCTGAACTTACAGAGGAGCAATTGAATCATCGCTTGATTGGATGGCTTGCTGGCAAAGAAGCATTGGTGAAAGCTTAGGTTATTGATCTAAATCAAGGGGGAGAAAATTGACCAATGGATATTCACACAAAACACACACAAGGTAGACCTGCACATATCGATCGTGCCCGCATGCTGATTTCTTGTCCAGACGGTCCGGGTATTGTTGCGGCAGTTTCTAAGTTTCTTTTCGAGCACGGGGCAAATATCATTCAATCCGATCAGTACTCCATGAATCCAGATGGAGGCATGTTCTTCATGCGGGTGGAGTTTGATCTTCCACAGCTGTCTAGTCGCTTACCTCAGCTGGAAGCGGACTTTGGTGCTATAGCGGAACAATTTCAGATGGAGTGGTATATCTCCGATGTCTCAAGACGTAAGAAACTTGCTATTTTTGTATCCAAAGAAGATCACTGTCTTGTTGAGCTTTTGTGGCAGTGGCAAGCGGGAGACCTCGATGCAGAGATCGGCCTTGTCGTAAGTAACCATCCGGATATGAGAGAATATGTTGAATCCTTTGGTATTCCGTATCATCATATTCCTGTTACACCAGATACGAAGAAAGAGGCTGAGCAGCGCCAGCTTGAAGTGATTGGTGAAGACATTGATGTGATTATCCTGGCTCGCTATATGCAGATTATATCGCCAACGTTTATCGAACATTACCGGAATCGTATTATTAATATCCATCACTCCTTCTTGCCGGCCTTTGTGGGCGGTAAGCCTTATGCTCAAGCTTATGGCCGCGGCGTAAAACTAATAGGAGCAACTGCTCACTATGTGACGGAAGAACTGGACGGCGGTCCGATTATTGAGCAGGACGTGGAGCGTGTAAGTCATCGGGATGATGTTCCTGAGCTGAAGAGAATTGGACGTACAATCGAACGTGTTGTACTTGCACGTGCTGTAAAATGGCATGTGGAAGACCGAATTCTTGTTCACGAGAACAAGACCGTAGTCTTTAACTAATAGGAATAATAAACGATAATTTCTTATATTTTGACATGCAAAAAAACTGTTCCCTAACTTATTAGGGGACAGTTTTTTTATTTAAATCGGTACAATAAACCAAACTAAAACAATCCCACTGGAAAATTTTTGATGTTTTAAAGGGCCCAGACCAGTCTAAGAGTATATAATAGGGATGGCTTTTTGCGTGTAATCATCGCTTTTTTTGTACAAGTATTCCGCTTTTTGATTAGGTATGCTTTTCCTTGCCAAGGAGATACTTGGGTGGATGCCTTATATGAATTTTTATGTAACGAACAAGAAGGCTATGGAAAAATGATGTATGAGGTGTTACAATACTATTGAATAAGTCAAATTGAAACATTCAAGCGGATTAACTTGCATAAAAAAGTTTTTTTCTTTTAGCGGGTACCAATCCCTGAGCGTAAGTCCGTTTGCTTATCCTGACATCTTTTTTTAGAGATTATGAGGAGGATGAAACATGACTGATCAACAAACTAAAGACCAAAGCATTAACAAAGATGAAAATTCAACAATCGATAATTTGTCTATTACTACTGTTCGTACCTTGGCAATCGATGCAATTGAGAAAGCAAAATCCGGACACCCGGGTATGCCGATGGGCTCTGCACCAATGGGCTATCAATTGTTTGCCAAAACGATGAACCATAATCCGGAAAATCCAACTTGGATTAACCGTGACCGTTTCGTATTGTCCGCAGGGCATGGATCTATGCTGCTTTACAGCTTACTACACCTGAGTGGATATGATCTTCCAATGGAAGAGATTAAACAATTCCGTCAATGGGGAAGCCTGACTCCAGGACACCCTGAGTTCGGTCACACTGCTGGTGTGGATGCAACGACAGGTCCACTTGGACAAGGGATTGCAATGGCAGTAGGTATGGCAATGGCTGAAGCTCAGCTCGGAGCTACTTACAATAAAGATAATTTCGATGTGGTAGACCACTATACTTACGCAATTTGCGGTGACGGTGACCTTATGGAAGGTGTTTCTCACGAAGCAGCATCCCTGGCATCTCACTTGAAACTGGGTAAACTCGTGGTTCTTTATGATTCCAACGATATTTCCCTTGATGGTAAACTGAACCTTTCTTTCTCCGAAAGTGTTCAAAAACGTTTTGAAGGATACGGATGGCAAGTGCTTCGCGTAGAAGATGGTAATGATCTTCCTGCAATCGAAAAAGCGATCAAAGAAGCACAAGCAGTATCAGATCGTCCAACCCTGATCGAAGTGAAAACAGTGATCGGTTACGGCAGCCCGAACAAACAAGGTAAAGGCGGCCATGGCGGTACTCACGGTTCCCCACTAGGTCCTGACGAAACAAAACTCACTAAAGAATATTACAAATGGGTATATGAAGAAGATTTCTTCGTTCCAGACGAAGTACGTGCTCATTTTGCAAAAGTGAAAGAACGTGGTGTAGAAGCAAACAAAGCTTGGGAAGCTAAATTTGCAGAATACAAAAAAGCATACCCTGAACTTGCTGCTCAGTTCGAAACAGCAATCAGCGGCGGACTTCCTGAAGGTTGGGATCGCGACTTGCCGAAGTACAGTGTGGAAGACAAAGCAGTATCTACTCGCGTAGCTTCTGGTAATGCACTGAACGGTCTTGCTCACAATGTACCTAACCTCACTGGTGGATCTGCTGACCTTGAAAGTTCAACAATGACTCACTTGAACGATCTTGCTCAGTTCACTCCAGCGGATTATTCCGGCCGTAACATCTACTTTGGTGTTCGTGAATTCGGTATGGCTGCTGCAATGAACGGTATGGCGCTGCACAGCGGTGTGAAAGTATTCGGCGGTACATTCTTCGTATTTACCGATTACCTGCGTCCAGCAGTTCGTCTGTCCGCTATCATGAAACTGCCAGTAACTTATGTACTGACTCATGACAGTATTGCAGTAGGTGAAGATGGTCCTACGCATGAACCGATTGAACAACTCGCTTCCTTGCGTATCATTCCAGGTCTTACTGTTATTCGTCCAGCGGATGCAAATGAAACTTCTGCAGCATGGGCTTATGCAGTAGAGAACACTTCGAATCCGGTAGCACTTGTGCTTACTCGTCAAAACTTGCCGATTCTTCCGGGTACAGTAGAAGGCGCTCGTGAAGGAATCAAACGTGGTGCTTATGTAGTATCTGATGCGAAGAATGGTAAAGCAACCGCTCAAATTATCGCAACAGGTTCTGAAGTTCAACTGGCAGTAAAAGCACAAGAGGCTCTTGCTGAAGAAGGTATTCACGTACGTGTTATCAGTATGCCAAGCTGGGATCTGTTCGAAAAACAAGATAAAGCATACAAAGATTCCGTACTCCTTCCAGACGTTAAAGCTCGTCTTGCAGTAGAAATGGCTCATCCAATGGGCTGGGAAAAATATGTGGGTGATGCTGGTGATATTCTCGGCATTTCTACGTTCGGTGCATCTGCGCCTGGCGACACTGTAATTAAAGAATATGGCTTCACAGTAGAAAACGTAGTAAGCCGCGTTAAAGCGCTTCTGTAGTTCTATTGTATCCATATGAAAACAAAAAAGGGTGAAGCAGCCAAATGGCGCTTTACCCTTTTTCATCCTATCTTGATATCTATGCAAGCGGTTTGCCGTTAATTTGCTGTTCTATATAGGCTTCGTAGATTTTTACGACAGCTGATAAGTCTTCCTCACCGTATCCTTTAGCGGCACCAGACTGGAACATGCTTTTTGCCAGATTCAGCATAGGGGCAGGCACGCCAGTATTGTCTGTTAGAGATGACGCAAGTTTTAAATCTTTGAGCATAAGAGCGAGGGAGAACTGATTCGTAAAGTCATGGTCAATGATTTTGCGGCCTTTCAGTTCAGCTGCTTTACTGCCGGCAGAACCTAACTGGACGAGATCCAGGAATGCATCAGCCGGGATGCCCGATTTTGAGGCAATCGCAAATCCTTCCGCTAGTGCTACATTGTTAATTCCAACGATCGTATTATGGGCAAGTTTCGCTACGGCACCATTTCCGTTTTCGCCCATAGGAATTACTTTTTTTCCGAGCGTTTCGAATACATCCATCTGACTTTCGATGGTTACGGCATCACCGCCGACCATAAATACTAATGAACCATCAATGGCTGCTGGTTTGCTGCCTGTAACAGGTGCATCCAGAAAAGAACAATCAAGAGCCGTAGCATCAGCTGCGAGTTTTTTTGCAAGGTCAGGGGAAATGGTACTGCAGTCCATAATCGTAGTCCCATCGATGACACCTGCAAAAATACCATTCTCGCCATAATAAATATCATTGATGGATGCATCATTACTT
Organism: Paenibacillus sp. GYB006; assembly: GCF_036577645.1. NCBI lineage: Bacteria > Bacillati > Bacillota > Bacilli > Caryophanales > Paenibacillaceae > Paenibacillus > Paenibacillus sp. GYB006. The sequence goes on from NZ_JARBDA010000001.1 coordinate 208,000, forward strand.
ACCATAGTTATTACGAGAGACTGACCGTGTGCTGCTTCTTTCGGCGTTTTGGCTGCTACAGCACCTTCGGCTACGAACGGGCTGCATTTTTCAGCAGTTCGGTTATATACGGTGACTTCATATCCTTTTTTTAGAAGGTTAGAAGCCATGGGTCCACCCATTGTGCCAAGTCCAAGTACAGCAATCTTTTTCATGAATCATTCTCACCTTTCATTGTTTAATCAAACGTTCATTAGGTCTTCATCATATCATGGAGACAGAGGCAAGCCAAAAGGCTTAAACTTGAAGAGAATAAAGTGTAAAATGATTCGGTCAGCAATTCACCAAGCTTGTCACGTTATCGAAATTAAAGTATTCTATTTCATAAGTGAAGGCGCGGTAGTTAACAATAACGTATAAACCGGACAGCCATAAGACAAGCTTTCAAGTGAGAACTAATTCTCGCTAATTTAAAAATAGTGGAGGTTTTATAATCATGGCTAAAAAAGTAACTTTTGATTACAGTAAAGCTCTTGAATTTGTAGGTCAACATGAAGTGGATTATTTGGCAGAGCCAATTCGTCTTGCTCATGAGCAGCTTCATAATGGTACAGGCGCAGGTTCCGACTACCTGGGTTGGATCGATCTTCCAACGAACTATGATAAAGAAGAGTTCTCCCGCATTCAAAAAGCAGCAGCAAAAATCCAAAGCGACTCCGAAGTATTGATCGTAATCGGGATCGGCGGTTCTTACCTTGGTGCGCGTGCAGCGATTGAAATGTTGACTCATTCTTTCTACAATGAGCTGCCAAAAGAAAAACGTAAAACTCCAGAAATCTATTTTGCAGGTAATAACATTAGCTCTACATATGTAAATCATTTGCTTGAGCTGGTTGAAGGTAAAGACTTCTCTGTCAATGTAATCTCCAAATCCGGTACAACAACAGAACCAGCGATTGCTTTCCGTATCTTCCGTGCTGCACTGGAGAAAAAATATGGTAAAGAAGAAGCGCGTAAACGTATTTACGCAACAACAGACAAAGCACGTGGTGCACTGAAAAAACTCGCAACTGAAGAAGGTTATGAGTCCTTCATTATTCCTGATGACGTAGGTGGTCGTTATTCCGTACTGACAGCAGTAGGACTTCTGCCAATCGCTACAGCAGGTATTAACATTGAAGAAATGATGCAAGGTGCGGCTGATGCTTCCAAAGAATTTGCTAACCCGAACGTTGCAGAAAACCAAAGTTATCAGTACGCTGCAGTACGTAACGCGCTGTATCGCAAAGGCAAAGGAACCGAAATTCTTGTAAACTACGAGCCATCCTTGCACTTTGTATCTGAATGGTGGAAACAATTGTTTGGCGAAAGCGAAGGAAAAGACTTCAAAGGAATCTATCCTGCTTCCGTTGATTTCTCCACAGACCTTCACTCCATGGGACAATTCATTCAAGAAGGTAGCCGTAACATTTTCGAAACGGTTATCCAAGTGGAAGAAGTACCAAGCCACATCTCCATTGAAGCAGATCCAGACGACCTAGATGGTCTGAACTTCCTTGAAGGAAAAACAATGGATTTCGTTAACAAAAAAGCATTCCAAGGTACACTGCTGGCACATACAGACGGTCAAGTACCAAATCTTATTGTAAATGTTCCAGATATGTCTCCATATTCTTTCGGATATCTGGTATACTTCTTTGAAAAAGCATGCGGAATCAGCGGATACCTGATGGGAGTAAATCCGTTTGACCAACCGGGTGTAGAAGCTTACAAAAAGAACATGTTTGCTCTTCTTGGCAAACCAGGTTATGAAGAAGAAAAAGCAAAACTTGAAGCAAGACTTACTGAATAATAATGGAATGATCTATTAAAGATCAGAAGTTATCTGTTTCATAAATATAGTAATACAATCAAGCTGCCACAGGTTGTTTGATCATAAGAAGCAGTTCACCCGCATTTGGATGGACTGCTTTCTTACAAATATAAACCCTATTACATCTAAGAATAGAACACCTACAGGTGTTTTCTTCACATATAGAAAGGTAAGAGAGCAATGATTGAGCAGTACAGAACCGTTCGAGCAGCGGGGAACAAGGAAATTGTAATTAAGAAATCTCGATTTATTGGTTACGTTATGCCTGTACAAAATGAAGAAGAAGCGATCCAATTTATTGAAGATATTAAGAAAAAACATTGGAACGCCACGCATAATTGTTCAGCATATATGATTGGTGAACGGGATGAGATTCAGAAGCAATCTGATGATGGAGAGCCAAGCGGGACCGCAGGGAAACCTATTTTGGAGGTGATCAAAAATCAGGGACTAAAAAATGTCGCTATCGTGGTAACGAGATATTTTGGCGGTATTATGCTGGGTGCCGGGGGACTGATTCGTGCTTATACGGATGGAGCAGTCGCTGCGATTGAGGCCGGAGAAGCGATAACGAAAGTGCTTCACCGCGAAGTTTTCGTAGAACTGGATTACACTTGGCTAGGAAAAGTGGAAAATGAGCTGAGAAACAGGCAGGTTCGCATGGGAGAGACTACATTTACTGACAAAGTCAAGCTGACATGTCTGCCGGTAGATCGAGAAGCAGAGCGATTCATCGAGTTTATGACAGATCTAACACAAGGTCAATCTGTGATCACGGATGGACAGCAGCTTTATTTTATTGAAGGAGAATAAGATATGGCTAGAAGAGCAGTGGAGCAGGAATTGTCGAGAGAACGGATTCTGGAAGCGGCCAGGCATTTATTCGTTACAAAAGGATATCGATCTATTTCAATGCGTAGTATTGGACAGCATCTAGGATACAGTCACGGCTCTTTATATTATCATTTCAAGGAAAAAGCAGAATTGTTTTATGCCATTGTAGTCGAAGATTTTAACCATTTGGGGCAGCTGCTCCTGCAGGCCATGGCTAGAAGTTCTAAAGATGGACTTACGAAACCAGAGCATGTCATGATGGAATTTATACGCTTTGGTCTGCAAAATCCCTATCAATATGAAATTATGTTTATGATTCGAGACGAAGAGCTGCTTGCTTATTGCCGGGCAGAACAGAATCGTTGTTATGAATTATTCGCCGCCATTATCCGTCATCATATGAACCACAAAAACTACACAAACGAAGAACGGATCCAACTACCCCACAGTTTATTTTTATCCATTCACGGATTCATCTCTTATTACATCCAAGACCGCTTGCCATTTGAAGAAGTCAGGGCTGAAGCAGCTTCGCATGTAAACATCATGTGCAGTCGTCTGTAACCCCCTTCATATGGTATACCTCAACACCACGTTACGCTTACATACTTCAAAGCGGTAAACTATCATAACGTTACAATATCATAACGGTGATCTGCGAAAGTGTGATCTGATCATCGGACGAGAAATGATTGACGAAATCCCCCTATATTTGGTAAAGTATCAAATAAAGTAATTCCTACCTAAATAATAGGAAATATGTGATGGGGGATGGCGTCATGCATGTGGAAGTCCGTGGTCTAAACAAACATTTTGGCAGTTTTCATGCAGTTAAAGATGTTTCTTTTGATATAAAAAAAGGTCACCTCATTGGTTTACTCGGTCCAAGTGGAGGAGGCAAAACTTCCATACTACGTATCTTGGCAGGGCTTGAAAATCCCGATGCGGGTGAGATTCGCTTGCATGGACAGCTAGTTAACCATCTTCCGCCCCAAGAACGAGGAATCGGATTCGTCTTTCAAAACTATGCGTTATTTAAACATATGACCGTATTTGATAATATCGCGTTTGGACTTAAGGTGAAGAAGCAGTCCAAAACGCAGATACAAAATCGGGTCATGGAACTTGTTGAACTGACAGGCCTCAGCGGCTTTGAGAAAAGATACCCTCACCAGTTATCTGGAGGACAAAGACAGCGGGTTGCATTTGCAAGGGCACTGGCTCCAGAACCTCAGCTTCTGCTGCTGGATGAACCTTTTGCTGCGATTGATGCTAAGATTCGGCACGAGCTGAGATCATGGTTGCGGGAACTCATAGAGCGGGTAGGTATAACCTCAATCTTCGTTACGCACGATCAGGATGAAGCGATTGAAGTCGCTGATGAAATCATGATTATAAATGGGGGAGCGCTCGAACAAAAAGGCACTCCATGGGATATATATAAACAGCCGGAAACCCCGTTTGTAGCCTCTTTTATTGGTGAATCGACGATTGTTGAGCATGCACGGGAACTGAAGGGATTTGACAAGTTAACAGGTTCTGCTGTTGAAGCGAAGGCTCTGATTCGCCCCGAATATATTGAGGTAGGCTCAGAACATGAGTTTACTTTGCTCTCGGCTACCGAGAAGGGGAAGGTTCGTGCCTTGCACTTCCGCGGCAGCGAATGGCTTGTTGAAGTCATGGTCGGGAATAACAAGTTAATTACGTATCGTTCATTAGAGAAAGAGACGCTATCTGTAGGTCAAGAGGTGCGTGTCCTTGTTCACAGGGCCTATCTTTTTAATGATCATGAGAATTGGATGGTTGAGAATCACCTGAAGAGTGATCCAATGCCAGTATCTATATAGGGAAATTTACTTTTACCCTGAACGTTAACTGACGTGCAGGGTTTTTATTATGCGTTTTATTAGTTTTGCTTTTTAGATGAACCTTGTTTATACTACATTCATATTATTAGCGAGGATACCTAAATGCTATTTATGCATCAGGAGGATAACAACGAGAATGAAATATTCAAATTGGTTTCGAAATATGTTGCCGCTTCTTCTCATCTTAGGGTTACTGCTGACTGCATGTGACACGCAAGAAGATCAGACTAAAGTTGGGGATGCTGGCAATGAAATAACAGGCGAGGTAAGCTCACCTGTACGGGGTGGCAGTATCAACATCGCCGTACAAGATGATCCGAAGGTAATGAATCCCTTATATGCGACAGATCGGATTACACTTACCGTGAACCAGTCGCTCTATGCACCGCTATTTTATATGGAAAATGGAAAGAAAGTTTACGCCTTAGCAGAGCGTGCATATGCTTCAAAAGACTATAAAACTTATTTTATCAAGCTGAGAGAAGGACTTACATGGCATGATGGAAAAGCCATTACTGCCGATGATATTGTGTTTACAGTCAATCAAATCATAGATGAAACTCAGAATAGTCCCTTCCGAAGCCAGTATGTTTTTGATGGACAACCTGTGAAGGTAGTAAAGATCGATGAGCTAACTGTCAAATTTGTACTTCCAAAAGCAACTCCTTCATTCGAAGGCGCATTACTGTATCTTTATCCGATCCCGAAGCACATCTATCAAGGGGAGAAAGATATCGCCCATAGTTCTAAAAACGATCACCCTATTGGGTCGGGCCCTTTTAAGTATAAGGAGTATGCACCAGGTGAGCATCTAACATTGGAGCGTTTTGAAGACTATTATGACGGAGCAGCCTACTTGGATACGATTTCGTATCAAATCATGGACCCGGATACAGCGGATCAGGCACTCCGCGAGGGTGCTGTGCAGATGTCGCTGATTAATAACGAGGAATATGAGGCGCTGAGTGAATCAGGGGAATATAACCTTGTAACTTATGCAGATGGACGCCTGGAGTACATGGTATTTAATATGAATACACCGGAGATGAAAAAGAAAGAAGTCCGGGAAGCGATCGCCTATGCTTTGGACAAAGAAGAAATGATTCGAATCTCGCATCTGTCGAGCAGGTTCGCAGATCCCGCTTCTTCTATATTTACACCTGATACGTTGTATCATACTTCTGAAGTAAGGACCTATGATTATGATCCTGAGAAATCTAAGGAATTACTGGAACAAGCAGATGTTTCAAATTTAGAAATCCGCCTTGCTTATGTGAAATCCAGCAAAACGCAAATGAATCAGGCTCTTTACATCCAGCAGAAACTAAAAAAGGTTGGAATCAAGGTCGAGCTAAAACCGATGGAAGCATCCGTGTATGAAAAACGGAAATTGGATCAAAACAATACCGATTTTGAACTTTCGCTTGCCGGGTATATCTTGGGTCCAGATCCTGTTAGTTATGAGTCTCTCTATAAGAGTAGTGGGGTATATAATGAATCACACGCTGAGAACGAAGATCTGGATACACTTTGGGAACGCGCTTCAGTAGAAGTGGATTCAGCTGCTCGCCAGAAGTTATATGTACAGATTCAACAGAAGATTGCAAAAGAACTTCAGGTTTTGCCGATTGCTTATACGAAAAGTGTCATCGCTGTAAGTAAAGGTTATGGTGGGCTAGAAGATGCGATCGCTCAGCCGATTGTTCTCTTCCGTGATTTATCCAAAATTTATTTTATTAAATAAAGTAGAGAAAACGACCAGTGGAGGTCGTTTTTTCTTTTGCAGACATCGGTTGATCTTGAACAAGGTATGAAAAAAGGTCTACAATAGAAACAATTTCATAATACCTTTAGATGCTTTAATCAGGAGTATTACATTACCATGCGAAGAGGAGTGTTACCACATGAACCAGGAAGTGAAACTGTCGCAGTACACCGCTATATTACTAGAGAATGCTAGAAGAAGCGGGCTCACGAATGAGGAGATCGTAGAAGCAGTACAAGCGGAGAATACGGAACTGTTAAAAGCCGCCGAGCGCCCGCATTATACATATGAGTCTTTTTTCTCTTATGCGAAAGAACATGGCGAAGATATAGAGAAAGCAATAAAGGAAGGGTACCGCATTACATTTAATACGAATAATGGTCTCAAAAACTGGATTGTGGCGACATTTCAGCTTGATCCAGACAAAGATTTCACCTTAGGAGAAGGACGGATCGAAGGTCTGGTCTTGTCCGAGCCACAAGTAGAAAAACTAGAGAACACTCTTGCATTTAATTGGGAGATAAAAGAGATTCGGCAAACAGCAGACGGGCGCAAACAGCTTACGCTGGGCATTCGCGGGCAATAATGAACGCGGGACGCAAGAAAGGAGAATGATCCATGACACAATATAATAAGCTGACCTTTCTTGGTACGGGTGATGCTATGGGTGTGCCGAGGGTATATTGTGATTGTAAAGTGTGTGAGGAAGCAAGAACAACCGGGGTGAATCGCCGGTATCGCTCTTCGGTGTTTGTAGAGAGTGATCAGGGGGAGTTTCTCATCGATGGAGGGCCAGATTTTCGGCACCAGATGGAAATACTGAAGAAACGTAAACTGCACACGATGCTAGTGACACATCCTCATTTTGATCATATTGGCGGACTTCCTGAGTGGGCTGATGCCTGCCGGTGGCTTGGAGAGAAGGGTGAGCTGTACGCACCGCAAGAAGTGCTGAATGCGATTCAGGCACAGTTTCCTTGGCTTCAAAACCACATGGAGATGAAACCGGTTGATCTGGAGAATGGTCTTGTGCTTGCGGGATTCCACATTCGGGCCTGGAAAGTAAATCATGGGAAAAACGGTTACTCCTATGCATATCGTCTTGAGAAAGATGGATACATATGGGTGTATTGTTCTGATTCTATTGATCTGAGCGAAGAAGAACAAAAACGGCTGTATGGTCTTGATCTGCTTGTGCTGGGTACAAGTTTTTATCATGAGGAAGCTGCCTTTGAAACTCGGTCGGTATACGACATGGTGGAGGCACAAGAACTCATTGCCAAGGTGCGGCCAAAACAAACGATTTTTACTCATATGTCTCATGACGTTGATCTTCGTAAAGATTATACGTTAAGCCCAGGTATTACGCTTGCTCATACCGGGCTAACGCATTCGTTACAATAAGGTTTCTCTCTTTATGGGCTTGTAGATAAGATGGTTGCAAAATAAATCAAGTAAGACAGAGGAAACCCTCTGTCTTTTTTTCATACACACAACAAAACCTCTTCTCATAAGAAAGGAGAGAGGTTTATATTGATCCAAATTATGTAGTTAATTTACGTAGTTAAATTATGTAGTATCGCATTATGTGTACATTATTTCATTAGTAAGTATGTTTTTTTGGCCGGAAGAGAACGTAAGCTCCAGCAACGATAAGCAGAAGAGCAAGGATGGGTTGGATGATGGAGAACTGACTAAGCATGGAACCAATAGAGAACGCAATGAAGAAAATAAAGGATAGGACAGCCAAAATATTGATGGGAATCAGTAGGTATTTGTTTCTGGTACCGAACCAGTAAAGTTCGAATAATCCTACGGCTGGCGCCAGGATAAATCCAGGCCACATGGTAATCCAGCTGTCTGTAACAATGGCGATCTGACAAGTCAGTCCAGCGGTGAGAAGGATACCTCCTGGAACGAGAAGCCCGATGCCGCGGCCGATCAATGAGAAGTACATCCAGTGGAAAAATACACCCAGCGGGATAAGGAAGAAGGTCGGCCAGAAGTAGGCAAAAATAGAGCCGGTTCCGATATCCTTACCGGAGTTCATAAGCAGAAAAATACCGATCAAAATGAGCAACGGGGCGACCAGATTTTGTTTCCTTAATCTCAAATGGATCACTCCTTTCTATAAATTTCAACTACAACTACAGGTATCATAGCAAAAAGAGGAGTGGATGTAACCGGTCTAGAGAAAGTGAAGTACACTAGACTAAAGTCCAGTTTTTTACAAATAATGGACATGGTTCATTCATAAAAAAGAGCACAGTTCTTCGAACTGTACCCATGAGCTCCGTATTCTGTTATTCTGCAATCTCATAAAATCCGTAGAGTTCATCAAGGAGTAAGTTTGCGGCTAGAATACCTCCGGCTGTATTCCATACGGCATCGTCTACTTTATACGCACGGCCATTCTTGACGGCACTTAGGTTCTGCCAAAGTGGGTCTTGTATCATTTCCGTTTCGGTATCATTACCTTTGCCGTCGCCTGTGTCATAGGTGAAGTAGAAAAGACGATCGGCATCCGCTTCCGGTAAACGTTCCTTCGTAATCTCATCTACGAATTCAGTTGCATTTTGGGTAAGCTCTGTCCGCGCTAGTCCTATTTTTGCAAAGATGTTACCTGTGAAAGTATCGGTATGATAAATTCGGGTTTTGCCAGCCATAAAACGAACCACAGATACCGTTTCATTCACTTTATCGCCTGCTTTAGATTTGAAATCCGCAATGCGATCATTGAATTCGGTGATTTTTGCTGCGCCTTCTTCGGTTTTATTCAGTGCCTCTGCATAAAGTTTGAAGTTGATCTCCCAGTCCCCGCGAAGATCCTCAGCCATAACAGTTGGGGCAATCGCTTTTAACTGATCATAGACTTTCTCCTGGCGCATTTTATTACCGATAATCAGGTCAGGCTGCAAACCTGCAATGAGTTCAAGGTTCGGTTGACTCTCATCTCCGACTACCGTTACACCTTCCATCTGATCTTTAATATGTGCGTACCAAGGATCTCCTGTCCATGATTTAACCGCCCCAACGGGTGTAACTCCTAGAGCAAGCAATGCCTCTGTTCCTTCGTTGGTTAGAATAACGACTTTTTGCGGTGTTCCTTTAATTTCTGTTTCATCCATTGCATGTTTTACCGTGTATGTAACCGTATTTGTTGTTCCTTCGCTTGTTGTATTGCTAGATGCAGGCTGTGTAGGTTCATTACCTGATCCACCTTCTGTCGTCTGGCTTCCACAACCAGCTAGAACGAGAATTAGCATAAGCATTGCCGCCCCGAATAAGCGTAAGCGATGTTTCTTTGTATGTACGTTTAAAGCCCCCATGTAACCAGTTCCCCCTGAAATAATATATTGATAATGATTATCAGTTAACAACCATGAATATATAACCAGTTTCTACCATTGTCAAGCATTAAATGAGAATGATAATCAAAAAGATTGACAGTTCTTTCTTTCTTCTACTAAAATTGCGGAGTGAACTATTAGATGGAATTTTATGAATAAAATGATATATACAAAATGAGTAGGGGATTAATGATGCGCATCTTGGGGCTGGCCTTATCTATTGGACTACTTATTCTTGCCATGATGAGTAGTGTTATTTTTGGTGTTACCCGCATTCCTCTGTCCGTTATTTGGCAGGCGGTGACGGAACCAAATGGAAGTACCGAACACTTAATTATCCAGACAGCAAGGATTCCTCGTGCGCTGATCGCTGCAGCAGTTGGCGGGAGTCTAGCTGTTGCCGGAGCTGTCATGCAGGTTCTCACTCGTAATCCAATCGCTTCTCCGAGTACCTTAGGTGTGAATGCAGGTGCCGCTTTTTTCGTTGTTGTGGCTACAGGCTGGTTAGGTGTATCTGGTCTTCAGCAAACAACTTGGATTGCTCTTTTGGGAGCAGCAGTTAGCGGCGGGGTTGTGTTTTTTCTTGGAAGTATGGGCCGGGACGGAATGACACCTGTGAAAATCACATTAGCCGGTGCTTCCATGACTGCATTTTTCCATTCTCTGACTCAAGGTTTGATGTTGTCAGACGGTAAGATGTTTGATCAGGTACTGATATGGCTTGTCGGATCCGTTGCTGGCAGGGAACTTGATCAGCTCACGGCTGTCGTCCCTTACATGGGAATTGGACTATTGATTGCACTCCTGCTGTCAAGGCATCTTAACGTATTGTCCATGGGGGACGATATTGCGGCAGGACTCGGACAAAAGACGGCTATGATTAAAATTCTCTCTGCCGCCTCTATTATTTTACTAGCGGGTGCATCGGTTGCTGCTGCGGGTCCTATTGCATTTATAGGTATTATCATTCCGCATATTATGAAGTTTTTTCTTCCAAATGATTATCGCTGGATCTTACCATATAGTTTCGTATGGGGGGCTGTACTCCTTGTTTCCGCAGATGTGCTGTCCCGCTACATTGCGATGCCCAAAGAGGTGCCGGTTGGCGTTATGACGGCGATCATCGGCGTTCCGTTCTTTGTCTATATTGCAAGAAAGGGAGGACGCCAAGGAGCATGAGCAAATACAAGTCATTTCAAACGTCTAACGGCAAACTTTCATTTTTAATTGAAAAAAGGACCTTGTGGGTTACGCTCGTTCTGTTCATTCTCTGTGCTGCTGCCATGGTAATCTCAACGGGAATAGGAAGTCAGTACATTTCTCCATCGCAAGTGATCAGTTCTCTATTTGGTCAGGCAGATCCAACCGTAGAAATCATTGTAGAAAAACTGAGACTGCCGCGTATTCTGACTGCCGTATTGGTTGGATCTTCTCTTGCGGTTGCAGGAGCGGTGCTGCAAGGAGTAATTCGAAATCCATTAGCATCACCAGACGTAACGGGAATCACAGACGGCGCCTCACTAGGAGCTGTACTTTTCATATTTTTCACATCAGGTACGATTTCGATAAAATATATGCCGCTTGCCGCGATCCTGGGCGCTATTCTAGTAACCGGACTGTTATATGTTCTGGCTTGGAGAGGCGGAGTAACGCCTTTGCGTCTTGTACTTGTCGGTACAGGCCTTGCAGCTGCGCTTAAATCGATCTCTTACATGTTTATCATTGCAGGTCCGATGCAGCTGGCAGAGCGGTCCATTACGTTCATGACGGGAAGTATTTACGGAGCCTCGTGGGATTCGGATGTGTATATTCTGCTTCCTTGGGTCGTCATCCTTCTACCATTAACCTGGCTTCAAGCGAGAAAAGTTAACATTCAAGCACTCGGAGACGAAGTAGCGGTAAGTGCAGGGGCACATGTGCAAAAACATCGGCTGCTGCTCATCGTGCTCAGTGTGGCACTAGCAGGATCGGCAATAGCAATTGGCGGTGCCATTGCATTTATTGGGCTGATGGCACCGCATATGGCGAGGAAGCTAGTGGGACCTTCCTTTGGAAGTGTCGTGCCAGTAAGTGCACTTCTCGGAGCCTTGATTTTATTAATAGCGGATCTAGTGGCGCGAACTGCATTTCTCCCTGCAGATGTTCCGGCAGGCGTATTTACAGCAGCCATTGGTGCTCCGTTCTTTATGTATCAGCTATATAAAAGTCGCAATCATTGACTCTATATACTAGTAATCTGAAAAGGAATGAATGCCGATGGATATCTTGCGCGCCGAGAAGCTGGGGCTTTCGTACGGAGATGCTTACATTTTTGAAAATATGGATTTATCCATTCCAAAAGGAAAAATAACTGTGTTCATCGGGAGTAACGGTTGCGGGAAATCGACGTTGCTGCGTTCCCTTGCAAGACTACTGAAGCCACAGCAAGGGTCCGTCATTCTTGATGGCGAACAAATCGCAGGGATGAAGACAAAAGATATTGCCCGCAAGCTCGCTATATTGCCCCAAGGACCTGTTGCCCCAGAAGGTCTTTCGGTGCTTCAACTAGTGAAGCAAGGGAGATATCCTTACCAGAACTGGCTAAAGCAGTGGTCACCGGAAGATGAACAGGCAGTAGATAAAGCTCTGATCTCTACGAGAATGAAGGAACTCAAGGATCGCACTGTAGATTCCTTGTCTGGCGGCCAAAGACAGCGGGCATGGATTGCGATGACGCTGGCGCAAGAAACACCGGTCTTTCTGCTAGATGAGCCAACGACCTACCTGGATCTGACCCACCAGATTGAAGTGCTGGATCTGCTGTATGATTTGAATCGATCAGAGCAGCGTACAATTGTAATGGTGCTTCATGATATCAACCTTGCTTGCCGTTATGCAGATCATATCGTAGCGATCAAGAACGGAGGCATAGAAGCGGGAGGGCATCCAGCAGCCGTGATCGATTCAGAACTTATGGAAAAGGTTTTTGATCTGAAGTGTCATATTATTCCTGATCCTTTATTTGGTACTCCGATGTGCATCCCGCATGGTAAAGGCGGACTTCATAAGCTTCTTAAGGAGACAGCGAGCATAAAATAACCAAATGATCTCACTATAGAGGAAAGGAACCACGCGGATCGTGGTTCCTTATTTTTAGTTAGTATGTTTAGTGAGAATTCCTTATTCATACAGGAATACTTCAGTTTTCTGACTCTTATCAAACTTTTAATGTCAGAGATATTATCATAGGAGAGTTGAATGTAAAAGTAGTTTATAAACTCTAAAATGGCAAAAATATATATGAAGAAGGCGATTGTTAATCCGTCTAGAGGTAAAGATGGATACCATTTAATGAAATCAAAGAAAAATACAACAATTGCGGTCATCATCATAACTATATTGAGCATTTTTAAATAATGTAACAGTCGAACAACTTTAGTCGGAGTTATAGCATTATTCTCATTTCTTAGTCTTTTACATTTTACATACCAATAAAATGTTCCTTGTAATAAAAGAATTTCTAAGAGTATAAAAGATATCCAAAATGAATATAGGGAATACAATTGTAGGTTGGGGAATGCGTAATTTACCAGATAACTAACAGGTACAAAAGTGATTATAGAAAACAATTCCCCTTTATATAAATAAGCCAACCTTTTTTCTAATGTTTTTCTCAAATGTACAACACCTCTTGCTATACATTATATGGATTAAATTGGTATCAGAAAAGAGGACACTCAAGCCTTCTTGAAACGATCGGGAAATCAAAAAGTTATCAAATCCTATGCTTCAGATTTAATCCCCACCATACTCAATTACTTCAATCTTATTTAGCATAGCTTCAGGCATTTTTGATATAGCTTCTTCAAGTGTTGAGAATTTTTTATCGTTCGATAGGAGATAGATTGAATCTCCATCATGGCCAATGTGAAAAACGCTGGCATCTTGTATATCACCAAGAATAATAATATCAAACTCGCCCTTATCCCCAACTTGTCCAACCCGGCAAGGATTTATTTTTGTGCTCAAAATACTTAAATCATCCACAGACATAGAAAATAACTCAATCAATTCTGCAATTGAACATAATTCTTCCTTATTATTTGCCTTTACAACGTAGTACAATTGTTTGCGTCTAGAATTTTCGATTTCTGTAACTTCATAAGGCAGTGTGCACATTTCTAAAAACATATGATGAAATCCCTTATCTGAGATTAAACAATAATAGACAGGAAACTCTTCTAAGTTGTTGATCCATTCTGCTAATGGTTTGATTCTAAATCTTCCTGCTCCAGGACTGGAAAGAGTGATTACATATTGAATCTCCTCATCTATTCCAAATTCGAAATCATTCACTATATGATTTATTTTGATATGCTCATTGGCGGCATAACCGATATCCATTTAAATCTCTCCTAATATCTAAATTACCTTTATGAAAATAGTATAGAAAAGATTAACAATAAGCTACTAAATAGAGAAAGCTGATAAAACCAACTCCATAAATAGGCAGCTGATCGAATCCGCTGTTTTTTTGCATCACGAATAAAATTAGAGGATTTGAGTTAATTTACAGTAAGCGAAGAAATACATAGAAGAGAGGGTTACATCTAGTGGAAGAAAATAATATTGTCGTTGCCGTGTTCAATGATGACAGCAAGGCTTACCAAGTTCTATCTGAATCCAAATCAAAAAGTCATGAGCAATATAAAATATTGGATGCAGCCGTCATTCAGAAGGAAAATGGGAAAATTGTTTTCAAAGATGGGTTTAGCTCACCAAGTGAAGCAGACACTTCGGCGTTAAAAAGCAGCCTGATTGGTTCCATGATTGGAATTTTGGGCGGCCCGATCGGTATTCTGCTTGGCGGAAGTATTGGTTCGATGATTGGGGCGAGCAAAGTCGTAAACCGTCACAAGGAAGGATTTAGCCTGATTGAGCGAACAGTGGCTGAATTATATAACGGGGAAACTGCTTTTGTTGCCAATATAAAAGAAAACAATGAGGTCGCTTTTAATTACTTTCTTCAGCAGTATGATCCTACATTTGTGTACCGAAAAGAAGTATCGATGATGGAACATGAAATGAATAAAGCAAGGGAGATGGAGCAGCAATTAGCTCAGGAGGAGGAAGAACGTAAAAGAAAAGAGCGAGTTGAAGACATACAAGAAAAGGCAGAGGAAATGAAAGAACGGATTAAGTCGGAGTTTCATCGGATTAAAGAAAAATTAACGGAAAAATAAAAGGAAGGGCTTAAGAATGGAGGATGAAACTTTAATCCTTATCTTATGCCCTTTTTTGGTATGAACGAATGTATGTAAGTATGTATGGTGGTATGAATTAGGAGTCTTCTTCATCCCACTTTTTTGAATAACCTTTCTTGATCGTATAGAAGAAGGAGTACATCAAAAGCGCAGACACGACGATAACAAGTCCAATAAGCAGTCCTGATTCCAAGTAGATAGCCCCCTGACTTTGCGTATTAACTGGTAAACAACGTATTCCTTTACTATACTTGAAAGGTATATTTTTACAAGTGGAGGGGCGCTCTATATCTGTTCATACCACAAATAACCCCGGAACCAAAATCGGTTCCAGGGTTAATTTAGGTTAGGAGATCTTACGCGTTCAGAACAAATTTCTCAATGACATGCTTGATTCCGTCTTCATTGTTACTGAATGTAACATAGTCTGCAATTTCCTTCAGTGCAGGAATGGCATTACCCATAGCTACACCTAGACCGGCAGCTTCGAGCATTTCATGGTCATTCCAGGAATCACCCACGGCAATGGTATCTTTAAGATCCACTCCGAAATGGTTCGAAAGGAAAGTCAGCGCATGGCCTTTGGTACCTTCATGATGCATGATTTCAAGGAAATGCGGTTTGGATTTGGTAATATGGACCTCACTGCCGAGCAGCTCACGAAGCTGTGGTGCGATTTCGTCCAACAGTTCCGGTGTATCGATAATGAGCAGTTTCGGTGCAGGCTGCTCAATCATTTTCATGAAATCAGGTTCAATATAATAAGGAGTCTTGTTCAGCTTGCAGTAGTCGATCAGTTTCTCATTCTCTTCACGGGAGTACAGCTTGTCGTCAATATAAGTCTGGAGGTGCAGATTCCGTTCAAGGCAGAACTCGTAAAGCTTGCGAGCTGCATCTTGGGGAACATAACGTTCATAAAGAACTTCTTCATCCATCAGGTTCTTGATGAGTGCACCTTGATACGTAATGATGGGAACGTTGAGTCCAGTTTGTCTAGCAATCGCTTGAGCAGAAGCATAAGCACGTCCGGTTGCAAGGGTTACGACTACATCTTTGGCTACAGCTGCTTCGAGTGCACTTTGTGTTGCAGGGGTTACTTCTTTGTCGTCGTTAATCAAAGTGTCATCAATATCAATCGCGATTAGTTTGTAAGTCATGGTTTCTCTCCTCTATATCTTGTTCTATGATTAGTGCGTTATAACTTTAAAGGGTAATGCTACTCTTCAAGAAAGACAAGACCGATAAAGTCTTCGATCTCAAGATTGCCAAAATAATGTTTCACATCAACGTCTTTGAGTGCTTCTCTAACTTCCGCATCCTCATAACGTTTGCCGCGAAGCAAGTTCTCAATATCAGCGACATCTCCTACACCAAAGAAATCACCATAGATTTTAATATCTTCGATTCGGCCTTCTTTGATATTCATACGAAGATCGATAATACCGACCGGGAATTTCTTCGAGTGTTTTACGTTACTTTCCGGTGACTGTCCATAGTTCCAATCCCAGTTCTGATAACGTTCTTTGGAAATTTCATGGATCTTCTTCCAATCTTCTTCTGTCAGATGATACTGAGGAACTTCACTGGCTTCCATGCCAAAGATATGACGAAGAAGTTCTTCGCGGAATTCCACAATAGTCATGTCTTTATCCATTAAAGAGCGAATATTCGTTACACGGCTGCGTACGGATTTGGTGCTCTTCGATTTGAACTTCTCGGGATTCACTTTTAATGAAGCTTGTACATCCTCGAGGTTCAGATCGAACATGAGCGTACCATGGCTGAACATCCGGCCGCGAGTTGCAAACTGGGCATTACCTGAAATTTTTTGTTCACCGACTTGAAGATCATTACGTCCCGTAAGTTCTGCGTTTACTCCCAGTTGGTGGAGTGCTTCAACAACAGGCTGGGTGAACTTACGGAAGTTGTGGAATGAATTACCGTCATCTTTTGTAATAAAGCTGAAGTTAAGATTGCCTAAATCATGGTATACGGCACCGCCGCCAGAAAGTCTGCGCACAACAGTGATTCCATTCTGCTGTACATACTCCTGGTTAATTTCTTCAATAGTGTTCTGATGTTTCCCAATGATAATAGAGGGAGCGTTGATATAAAACAGCAAGTAACTCTCGTCCAAAGACAAGTGTTTAAGGGCATATTCCTCGATAGCGAGGTTAATCCGGGGATCTGTAATGCCTTGATTGTCAATAAACAACATGGTGATTTCCTCCGATACCTTATAAAATATGTAAGCAAGAATCATAAGCGGGGCATGCCCCGAACAATTCTGATGAAAACAAAGAGACTCACCTCTTATTGTAAACCAATAACGCAAACGATACAAAAGGGAAATCCCATTGACGCTGTCTAAATTCTGCCATCATAATGGGTACGTGATGCTATGATGCAGCAAAGAAAGGAAGGACATGCCTTTGATTGAAATCTATGGACATGGCGGGGACGTAGAAACGGCAGCGCTTAAGTACGGAAAGAAGGCTGCTGATTTTCTTGATTATAGTGCAAATATTAATCCCCTTGGACCACCGGAGGAAGTAATAGAAGCATTGAAACAGGGCTGGAAAGCAATAGTTCGTTACCCCGATCCGGGACACCGGGCGCTGAAACGGAGATTATCTGCACAAGTAAAGCTTGAAGAAGAGTACATTCTTATTGGAAATGGCGCGGCGGAATGTATGGCTCTTTTACTTATGGCATTGTCACCGAAGACAGTTGGAACGATTGAGCCGGGTTTCTCTGAATATCGCTCACTTGCTCTGCAGTTTGGTGCCAAAGTCGATTCTGTGTATGGCCTGCAGGAGAATGGATACCGAGCAGATGTAAACGACATTGCAGCACTGATGGAGAGGGTGCAGGTTCTATTTATTGGTCAGCCAAATAATCCAAATGGGGTTCAGTATTCGCTGTCGGACCTTGTGACGCTGGCGAATAAGGCGCAACTAACCAAAACAAAGCTGGTTATCGATGAAGCCTTTATTGACTTTATTCCGGAGGAAGAGCGTAATTCAATCGCACCTTCCTTAGAAAAATATCCAGAAGTCATCATCATTCGTTCAATGACGAAATTTTATGCTATTCCTGGACTGCGGCTTGGTTATGCGCTCGCAAGTCCTGACCTTATTCGTTCTATGACGCAGAAGCAAGTAACCTGGAGCGTGAATGGTCTTGCCCTGCTTGCAGGGGAAGCTTGTCTTCAGGCAGGCTCTTCCTACGAACAGAATACGATATCGCTGATTACAGCAGAGAGAAAAAGGCTTGCAGAGGGTCTTAGAAAATATGGGTTTACTGTGTATCCAGGAGAAGCGAATTATCTGCTGGCTGAGGCAAGAGCCCCATGGACTGCGGGTTCCCTGCAGGAAGCAATGGGACGACAAGGGATTCTGATTCGCAGCTGTGCGATGTACTCAGGGCTAACTGAGCACGCTTTTCGTATTGCGGTTAAGGGTACGGAGCAAAATACACAGTTTTTAGAAACATTTGGGCAAGTCATGGAGGGAGCAAAGTAATGGCGACGCCATTCTTACATACAGATTCTGAATCAAAAGATTTACCGATCGTGTATTCATCCAGGCAATGGCCAGGGTTAACCATTTCCCGATATGAACGGCATCTGCTTCTAGAGTCTCCTCATATGCTGGATACGATCTCCAGCAGCATTCATGGAGGGGGGATGACTCGTCTCGACCGTGCTGTAAATATATACGTGGATCGTCATTATGATTCAAGTGACCCTGTGAGAGACATTCAAGAACTGCTTGAAAAATGGGGGCATCCAGCTCATCAGACGGCAGGTTTGTTAACCGCAGTGAAATTAGAACATGCTTCTATTCTGGAAGACGAGACCGATGGAGCGGTTTTATTATGCTGTACCACCGCAGGAGTATCGAATGGAGCAAGAGCAGGTTCTCCGCGGACGGTATTTAATGCTGGCTATACGCCGGGCACGATTAATATCATGCTGTTCATTGCCGGTAAATTAACACCATATGCGCTTGTGAACGCAGTGCAAACGGCAGTTGAAGCCAAAGTTGCCGCTCTCCAGGATTTAGGTGTAAGAGATGCAGAGAATGGACGATCTGCTACGGGAACCACAACCGACGCCATCGTTATTGGAGCCAGCGGACTTGCTGCGGATGGAACAGAGGCGAGTCTAACGCATGCTTATGCGGGTACGGCAACTAGACTCGGCGATCGTATTGGACGGATCGTCTATCAGTCCGTTACCGAGAGTTTATGTGCTTCAGGTTATACAGCAGAGAGGAGGCAATGATCATGATGGGAGCTTGGATTATTCTAGCTGCTTATACGCTTGACCTCATCATCGGTGACCCGCGGTGGATTCCTCATCCGGTTATTGCTATGGGGAAGGCAATTAGCGGCCTTGAGAAAATGATTCGCAAAAAAGTGACAACGCAGCGAGGACTGCGTTATGCAGGGTTTCTTTTTCCCATATTGATTGTTACTGGTGCGTTTGTTCTGACTTGGGCGCTGTTAAAGTTCCTATTCTTTATCCATCCTGCGCTTGCTATAGCGGGTGAAATTCTGCTGATTGCGACAACGATCGCGACGAAGGGACTACGAGATGCAGGTATAGAAGTATATAAACATCTTAGGGCCGGCAAATTGCCGGAAGCAAGAGTTGCACTCGGTATGATTGTAGGCCGAGACACAAAACAGTTAGAATCCTCTGAAGTAGTAAGGGGAACCGTTGAAACGGTAGCCGAAAATATTGTAGATGCGATTATATCACCGCTGTTTTTCGCTTTCCTAGGCGGAGCACCTCTTGCGATGGCTTATCGCGCGGTAAACACACTTGACTCCATGGTCGGCTATAAAAACGAAAAATATAAATCGCTGGGTATGGCCTCTGCCAGACTGGATGATATTGCAAACTTCATCCCAGCGCGGATCACAGCTCTTCTGCTATTTGCTTCCGCTGGGGTATTAGGTCTTCATGTGAAAAATAGTGTGCGCACAGTGAAGCGGGATGCCCGCAAGCACCCAAGTCCAAACGGCGGGTATCCGGAATCCGCAGTTGCCGGTGCACTTGGGATCCGGCTTGGAGGATATAACGTCTACCATGGTGTTCGTTCGTTCCGTGCTTATATGGGGGTTCCATACCATGAGATGGAAGCGAGCCATATTCGGACAACGATTGCGATGATGTATATATCATCAAGTCTATTCGTAGTCATCCTGGTGGTTTTATTATGGCTGATGTCGATTACAGGAGTCGGTTGGCTGTGGTGAATACGTCTCATGAAAATATGTCTTCTGTCGATGTTTATTTAGTCCGGCATGGACGAACACTTTGGAATCAGCAAAAAAGATATTTGGGACACACCGATATTCCGCTGCTTCCTGAAGCGAAGGAGGATCTTGCGGGACTCCGCGCATCCCTTGGACAAATTCAGTTTGATCAAATCTATGGAAGTGATCTTGTCCGATGCATAGAGACACTGGATATGATTGTCCCCGAACGGGCTCATACAGCCGTGCTGGACGCAAGGCTCAGGGAGTATCACTTTGGAGAATATGAAGGACAGACGTATGAGATGCTGCAGTATGATCCGAATTATCGTCAGTGGATTGATGATCCTCTCGGTGTGACTCCGCCGGGAGCAGAGACGTTTTCCCACTTTTCCGAAAGAATAGTGGAGTTTGTGGAAGAACGAATCAGACCTTATTTATATGAGACTAGACGGAGTACCCATCAGGATAGGGGAGATCATAACGAAGTACCTAAGATGCTTGTGGTAACTCATGGCGGAGTGATCAGGCAATGGGCTGCCACATGGCTTGCTGAAACAGAATTTAATACGTTTATGCCTCGCCCAGGGGAATGTCTCGTGCTTCGATTTACTTTGTCAGGCGGAGAACTTTCGGCACAGAAACTGGATTTTTGAATCAATTTCATAACTCATTAAAACGATATATAGACAAATAGAAGCGTTTTGATCTATCTATCGTCCTGATTGAAGCTACTAAAGGTATTATGAAATTGATTCTCTTACACTTAAAATAGATTTTTTTGGAATATAAAGGGAAAGATTGGTTGTCGAAAATTCCGCTTTCCCCTATAATGGCAAAAGATGTGAAGACCTGATACGAATTGAAATGAACATCTAAGTACATAAAGACTTCATGTGAATACATATGAAAAGTCGATCATACTGAGCAAGGTCCAGAAGAATAAAGGCACTACATTCTTTTGGTTAAAAGGGAAGCCGGTGCAAATCCGGCACGGTCCCGCCACTGTATACCAGGGACAGCTGCTATTAATCCACTGTTTTCGTCTATAGCGAAAATGGGAAGGGAGCAAGCTGTTACTTTAAACTTGGATAGTCAGGAGACCTGCCTTGCCTTTGGTAAACGTGTAATCCTTCGAGGAAAGGATACGTTTTGCATATTTGTTGTGCCTTTCTATTAGAGGGAGCAGCTGCGAGACGTAACCTTGTTCTTATGATAGGAGCAGGGTTGTTTGGTGTTCATACCTGATAAGATCGTTGGCTTCACTTATAAAGAGAGGGAGAGAAGAATGAAAAAAATGAATGGACGTTTTTTATCAATTTTAATGTCACTCATGCTTGCAATTATGCTGGCGGCATGTGGTAACGGGACAGCAACAGAAGGACAAGGAGCAGGTCAGACAACAGATCAAGGTACCGCAGCAACAGATAACCAAGAAGAGGCTAGTCTCGAGACGGTATATCCTCTGACAATCACGGATGCCACGGGAGAGTCGTTTACTTTTGAAAAGGCACCTGAAAAGATCGTGTCTGTATCTCCAGCAGAGACAGAATCGCTTTATGCGATCGGACTGGACGAGCAAATCGTTGGGGTATCCGACTATGACGATTATCCAGAGCAGGTAAAGGACAAGCCGAAGATGGGCAGCCTGTATACACCTAATGCAGAAGCAATCATCGCTGCTGAGCCGGATATTGTCTTCACAGGTATTTCGATGGATGAGGCAGCAGTGCAGAAACTGCGTGATCTCGGTATCGTTATTTTCAAAACAGATCCCAAAACAATCGAAGATGTTATGAAAAATATTGAAGTATACGGACAAATTACAAATCATCAAGAACAAGCGCAAGAGGTCATCGCAAAAATGAAAGCAGATGTGAAAGAAGTACAAGATAAAGTAGCATCCCTTTCGGATGATCAGAAAAAACAAGTATATGTCGAATTTTCTCCAGGCTGGACTGTAGGTAAAGGTGAATTTATGGATGAAGTCATTACCCTTGCAGGCGGAGTGAATGTGGCTGGAGATGCAGAAGGCTGGTATGAAATCAGTGAGGAAAATATCATTGCTGTAAACCCAGATGTCATTCTGTACGCAAGCGATGTGGTAGACAATGACAAAACACTCGATGAGATCATTAAAGCTAGGGATGGCTGGAATGAGATTACGGCAATTAAGAATGAACAAGTGATCTCGATTAATGCTAATCTGCTTAGCCGCCCAGGTCCACGTGTAACGGAAGGATTGAAAGAAGTAGCGAAAGCAGTCTACCCGGATCTGTTCCAATGAAAAAGAAACTAGCAGGATATGGATTGATAGGAATCATCCTGCTTGTACTGACCCTGCTGCTATGTCTTGCGATCGGGTCAGTACATCTTCCGATTCGTCATATCGCAGGGATTCTTATGAATCATATTCCGGGGATGGATGGGTTCATTGAACCCGTATGGAATACATCGTCTGAACAGATCATTATGAAGGTACGTTTACCGCGAGTGCTGCTTGGTATCCTGGTTGGTGCAGCGCTGGCTGTTGCTGGCGCAGGATTTCAGGGTGTACTTCGTAACCCACTGGCAGATCCTTATACGCTTGGGGTATCGGCGGGTGCTTCTGTTGGAGCAGCACTCATCATTTATTTGGGTCTAGAGTATGCTTGGCTTGGCGAATGGATGCTGCCGCTCGTTGCTTTTACAACAGGTGTCATTACACTATGGGGTGTTTTGATGCTGGCTAGAGAAGGCGGAAAAATACCGACAAACAATTTGATTTTGTCCGGTGTTGTGATGAATGCTTTTTTAGGAGCCGTTGTTTCTTTTCTGACCGCCATGTCAAAGGATACGGTGAATCAAATTTTGTTCTGGACGATGGGAAGCCTTAGTTTGCGGGGATGGTCTTACACGGCCATCCTTTTCCCTTATGTAGGGCTTGGGTTAATCTATCTATGGAGCAGAGGCAGATCACTTAATTTGTTGGCCCTAGGAGAAAGACAAGCAGCACACCTTGGGGTCAGAGTGGACTTACTCAAAGTATCTGTACTCTTGGTATCTACGCTGTTAACGGCTGCGGCCGTATCTGTTGCGGGTGTGATTGGTTTTGTGGGGCTTGTTGTCCCTCATATCATCAGGCTCCTTGTCGGACCGGATTACCGTCTCATTATTCCTCTATCTGCTGTAGGCGGAGGTATCTTTCTGGCCTGGGCGGATATGGGTGCGCGGACATTACTCGCTCCTACGGAGATTCCGCTTGGTGTACTGACTGCTTTTGTAGGAGCTCCGTTCTTTGCTTACTTATTACATCGGAATAAAAAACGGCGAGGAGGCATCAGCGGATGACAGAAAATTTCGATCATCAGTCTGAAATCTCGTCTACAGTTCCTGTGGTGGAAGCTAGGGCACTCCGAAAAGAGTACAGTCAGTTCATTGCACTGGATCACATTCATTTCACCGCTGAGGAAGGTGACTGGTGGGGGATTGTAGGGCCGAACGGGAGCGGAAAGTCTACTTTGCTTCATTTACTATCCGGTATCCTGTCACCAAACCAAGGCACGATCCATATAAAAGGTAAACCAGTTCAAGATTACAGCCGTAAAGAGCTCTCGCGAATTATTGCTGTTCTTCAGCAAGACGGATTACCTGAGATTGGTTACTCCGTCAGGGACGTTGTGGCCATGGGGAGATATCCCTATCAAGACTGGCTGGGAAGAGATCAGGGATCTGGAGAAGAAAAGATAGAGCAAGTCCTGAAGAAGCTGGATCTTACTTCTCTTGCAGACCGCAGACTTTATGAACTTAGCGGAGGACAAAGACAGCGGGTAGCCCTTGCCAAAGTGATGGTGCAAGAACCTGAAATCCTGCTGCTGGACGAACCGACCACTTTTCTTGATGTTCGTTATCAGCTGCAGTTCATGGATCTGCTGGCAGAATGGCAGCAAAGTACAGGGATTACGATTATTGCCGTATTGCATGATTTGAATTTAGCTTCTCTTTATTGTAATTACTTATGTGCACTAAAAGAGGGGAAGCTTTTCCTTCAGGGCTCTCCGGCTGAAGTGCTTACGGAGGAGAACATCAGAGGACTGTTTGATATCCAACCTGTGATGGTTCAACATCCAGATCATCACATTCCTCAGTTTTTACTGCGTAAACAGCAAGAGTGAGATGATTTTAAATATCAGAACAACATAGAAGAGGACCTGATATCCATAAATCAGGTCCTCTTTTTTTCAGCCAAAGAGAACAACTTGTCTTATTTTTTAATTCAATATGAAAATTGCATGATTTCTTTTGAAGTATTTACTCACTTTTCGTTATAATCGATATATACAAGCTGTACAACAGCAGCGGATAAGGATGGAGATATCATGGAGAGAGAACAGCAACTGAAAGCATGGGTTCAGCAGATTACCGCATTAGATGAGGCAGCACAGAAGGCGGCAGCGAATCATTTGGATGACTTAACGAAACCCCCGGGGAGTCTAGGTAAGTTAGAAGAGCTCACGATCCGTTTAGCAGGGATTACAGGAAAGAAACAGCCTAGTTTTTCTAAAAAGGCAGTTATTGTTATGGCATCAGACCATGGGGTCGTGGAAGAGGGAGTCAGCAGTTTCCCAGCTGAGGTAACGCAGCAAATGGTTCACAATTTTCTTGCTGGTGGGGCAGCCGTAAATGTGCTCGCTCGTCATGCAGGTGCTGAAGTGATATGTGTGGATATTGGTGTGAATGGTGAGCCTGCTCACCCCGAACTTGTATCTCGTTCTGTTCGCAAAGGAACGGCAAATATGGCGAAGGGTCCTGCCATGAGCAGAGAAGAGGCACTTCAAGCGATTCTTACAGGGATCCACGTTGTTCAAGAATCCGTAAGAAAAGGAACGCAGTTATTCGTTACCGGAGAGATGGGAATTGGCAATACAACACCAAGTGCAGCAGTTACCAGTGTGCTTACGGGAGTCAGCGTGCAGGAGGCGACAGGCAAAGGGACGGGTCTTGATCAAGCAGGTGTTCAGCATAAAGCAAATGTGATTGCCCGGGCAATACAGCTTAACCAGCCGGATCCGAATGATCCAATCGACGTGCTTGCTAAAGTGGGTGGACTAGATATTGCGGGCCTCGCAGGTGTGATTATTGGCTCCGCTGCTTTGAAGTGTCCGGTTGTCATTGATGGGTATATTTCTACCGCTGCCGCGTTGGTAGCGAGCCGTATTGCACCGGCATGCCGAAATTATATGATTGCTTCTCATACTTCGGAAGAAAGAGGACATGCAGCACTCCTGCAAACTTTAGACCTCTCTCCGATGCTTCAGGTTGGAATGAGACTCGGTGAGGGAACGGGCGGCGTTCTATGCCTTCATCTGATTGAAGCGGCAGGAAGAATTATGGCTGAGATGGCTACATTTAGCAGTGCGGGTATTTCTGGAGGTAATGAGAAGGCAGAGGCCGAATTATGATCATTCTCGTAACGGGCGGTGCACGCAGCGGCAAAAGTACATTTGCCGAGAAACTGTGCATGAGCCGGTCTTCAGAAGCGATCTACATGGCGACTGCACAAGCTTATGATCAAGAGATGACCGACCGAATTGCTGCACATCGCAGTCAGCGGGAAGATGGGGCATATCTATGGCATACGATTGAAGAACCGCTAGAGGTAGCTGAAACGCTGAACGGGTTAATGGAAGCAACGCTGCCTGTACCCACGATATTACTCGACTGTCTTACCTTATGGCTCTCTAACGTGCTCATTGCCAAGGAACAGGAAGGACCTGACGCAATAATGGAGGAGATCGACCGTCTTGTCCGCAGTGTTGCTGCTTATCCAGGTCTTATGATTCTAGTAACCAATGAAGTCGGAGACGGGATTGTTCCTGAATATCGATTGGGCCGGATCTACCGGGATTATGCCGGAATTCTGAATCAGCGTATGGCAGCAATCAGCAAGGAAGTATTCCTTGTAACGGCTGGTATTGCCATTGAACTGAAGAGCAAGGAGTATAAAGTATGAGAGAAAATACAAAAGCGGCTGCGGCCGCTTTTCAGTTTTTATCGCGATTTCCAGTGAAAACTCAGCTTGAATTCACTCCAGAATTAATGACAAGAAGCACTCTGTTCTATCCGGTTGTTGGCTTATGTATTGGGGCTTGTGTCTTTATGGCAGCTTGGCTCAGTGGATTCTTATTGCCTCCGGCTCCGTCGGCAGTGCTTGTTCTCACGATCTGGGTTTGGCTCACAGGCGGGCTTCACTTAGACGGCTGGATGGACTCTGCTGATGCCCTTCTCAGTTACCGAAGCAGAGAACGAATGCTTGAGATTATGAAGGACAGCAGGGTGGGAGCTATGGGTGTAATTGCCTGTGTTCTGCTGCTGATGCTGAAAGCAACGCTTCTATACAGCTTAATGGGACAACCTTTTCTTATGGGGGCAGCGGTTTTGCCTTTCCTATGGAGTCGTTCCTTTATGGTGTATGCCATGGTGAAATATAAACGGGCTAGAGCAGGAGAAGGTCTGGCAGGAATGTTTGCAGGGGTTCAGAATGAACTGCTTTATAAAGTGGGAGCGGTAACTTTATTTCTCTCTACGATCTCCTGCGGTGTATTTTTACTTGCTGCGTACGCTGTAGATGGGCCGCAGTTTACATGGAGTCTGAATATGGGTGTTGTGCTGTCTGCCTTTTTTGTCATTCCTCTATGTATATGGGCTTGTGGGAAATGGGCTGCGGATCGAATAAGCAATCGCCTTGGGGGGCTAACAGGAGATATTTATGGAGCGCTTAATGAGGGACTTGAAGCAGTAGGGCTGCTTATCCTGGTTATTCTATCCACAGTTATGCACTAAGATGAGAAATGGCGCCCTAAGCCGTAATATTGGTGACTGGTGATAAGAGAAAGGGGACACGCTCATGGAAAATAAAAGTACATATCCCGGGAACACTGATAAGGAACAAGATAAAAAGAAAACACAGAATAGAGCCGCTGTTCTAATGCTTCAAGGGACCGCATCGGATGTTGGAAAGAGCATTGTGACAACGGCGCTGTGCCGCCTTTTTTTACAAGATGGATATCAACCAGCTCCTTATAAATCGCAAAATATGGCGCTTAATTCTTATGTCACCCTGGATGGGAAGGAAATTGGAAGAGCGCAGGGAGTACAAGCAGAAGCTTGCGGTTTGCCAGCGACAACCGATATGAATCCAATC
Organism: Paenibacillus sp. GYB006; assembly: GCF_036577645.1. Taxonomy (NCBI): domain Bacteria; kingdom Bacillati; phylum Bacillota; class Bacilli; order Caryophanales; family Paenibacillaceae; genus Paenibacillus; species Paenibacillus sp. GYB006. Next base: position 235,363 of record NZ_JARBDA010000001.1, read on the forward strand.
TTGATTAAGCCGATTAAAGATATGCATTCTCAGATTGTCGTCCATGGGGTACCGAAGATGCAGATGAGCGCGATGGACTATAGAAATCACTTTTTACCGCAAGCGAAAACCATTGTCCTTGATGCCCTTGATCGTCTGCGGGAACAATATGATATTGTGCTGATGGAGGGGGCAGGAAGTCCTGCGGAGATAAACCTGAAAGACAGAGATATTGTGAATATGAATTTGGCAGGCTGGACAGATGCACCTGTTCTGTTGATATCGGATATTGACCGCGGTGGTGTATTTGCTTCGCTAGTAGGGACACTGGAGTTGCTTGAACCGCACGAGCGGGCAAGGGTAAAAGGCTTTATTATTAACAAGTTCCGCGGAGATCTTGCGCTGTTGCAACCAGGGCTGGATTGGCTTACGAAGCGGACCGGAATTCCTGTGCTCGGGGTGCTGCCGTATATTCCAGAACTGCGTATTGAAGCTGAGGATTCAGTTGTGCTCGATGAACTGCAGTATCGCAGACAAAAAGAGAAAGAAATGGATATCGTCGTCATTCGGTATCCCCGAATTTCTAATTTTACTGATTTTGATGCACTGGGCTGGGAGCCTGATGTGGTTGTGCGCTATGTCAGTAATGCCGATGACCTTGGTCAGCCTGATGTTATTATACTGCCGGGTACAAAGGATACCATCAGCGATCTGACCTTTCTTAGAGAAAGAGGATTAGACCGTGCGATTAAAGGGAAATGGCACGAACGAGAGGTTCAGCTTGTGGGGATTTGCGGCGGATACCAGATGCTGGGGGAGAGATTGTTTGATCCTAATGCTGTTGAGAGTGAAACAAAGCATGCAGAAGGACTCGGACTACTGCCGCTTATCACTACCTTCGCTAAGGAGAAAAGAACGGTTCGAGTGAAAGGTACGGCTGCGAAGGAGTGTCCACTCCGAGTGGATAAGAACAAGGAAACAGGACTTACGGTAGACGCATATGAAATCCATATGGGAATCACAGAAATTGATGAGTCAGCTAGGTTACGAAGTGAAGACTACAGACCGTTATTTGTTCTGAATACAGAAACAAAAGAAGCAGAGGCAGATCCTTCTGCAGAAGGAATAAAGAAGGTACACTTGGAAGGGTGCGGAGCCGCAGATGGAAAAGTGTGGGGAACCTATCTGCATGGTCTCTTTGATAATGATGAATTCAGGCGTACATGGCTTGATGGACTCCGCTTACAGAAAGGACTTCCACCCATTAGTGAAACTTTTCAAGCGGCTGTATACAAGACACAAGAGTTTGACCGGGTAGCGGAGATTGTCCGTAACCACCTTGATCTGGATCAAATATATGAAATAGCAGGATTGCCCAAAAAAACACATGACATAACATGAGTTTCTGAAGCAAAGACTAAAGTTTGGAGAGAACGATGAAAAGAGCGGCGATGATCCAGAAGTATATCTCTCTGGGAAGCGCGGCTTTTTTATCGTTGACCATCCTTAAGCCCTAGATTCGGGTGAAATAGTCAAGGAATAGATGGTTTTGTAAAATTAATAATATGGTATATCCTGGATTTTATGCCGCCTGATTAACCTAGAATTAATAGGAATGATTCGAGAAAAAACGTGAAATTGCGCTGTTGTTGAGCCGTTTATGTTCTATTTTAATAAAAGTCTACCTGTTTAATTGGTTTTATGATATAGTATGGATTATTATTAAAAGTCAACCTAGACGCAAAGACCTAGATTATGCAGATGCCATTCTTTTATTTGTTTTCCCTATTGGATTAATGGGGTATATATAGGTGATATATGACAGAAGCAATAACCGAGTCTGAACGTTAGAGTTCATTAGATGATGTGGAGGGAAATAGTTATCATGGAAACGTTGCAGATTATTATCAACGTGGCAGTGATGTTGGTTCTTGTCGGCATCCTGTATCGCATGCAAAAGAAACATGTTTCTTTTACGAAGCGAGTATTCACCGGTCTCGGACTAGGTCTGGTATTCGGAATTCTGCTTCAAGTTATATATGGGGCTACAACAGGTGTAGTGAAAACGAGTGTTGACTGGTTTAGTATTATTGGGTCTGGTTATGTAGGGCTCTTGCAGATGATTGTTACTCCGCTGATTATGGTATCGATTATTTCGGCGATCATGAATCTGAAAGGCAATCAGAACATCGGGAAAATGAGTGGTTCTATCATCGGAACACTCCTGATCACGACAGCAATCGCAGCAACGATCGGTATTGGAGTTACTCAGATGTTTGGTCTTGAGGCTATTCAAATCGAAAGTGGTGAAGCAGAACAAGCGAGAGCAGATCGCCTCGAACAGCAGCTTGGTGATGTTCAAGATTTGACCATTCCTCAGCAGGTACTGGAATTCATTCCTACTAATCCTTTTGCTGATATGACGGGTGAACGCCGTACTTCAACCATTGCAGTTGTTATTTTCTCTGCTTTTGTAGGCGCAGCAGTTCTTGGACTGGATCGTAAGAAACCAGAACAAGCAGATACATTCCGTAAACTTGTTAATTCGTTATACGCGGTTGTTATGCGAATTGTTACGTTGGTATTAAGACTGACACCATACGGAATCTTGGCGCTGATAACCAAGGTCACGGCAACAACGGATGCCCAGGAGATTCTAAAGCTCGGGGAATTCGTAATCGCATCCTATGTAGCGCTTGCTCTAATGTTTATTGTTCATTTGATTCTCGTTACTGTATTCGGCTTTAATCCGATTGCTTATGCTAAAAAAGTTATTTCGACTTTAGTTTTTGCCTTTACTTCTCGTTCGAGTGCAGCATCCATTCCACTCAATATTGAAACACAAACGAAGAAGCTTGGAGTTTCCCAAGGGATCGCTAACTTGTCAGCTTCGTTTGGTGCAACCATTGGTCAGAACGGATGCGCAGGGATTTATCCCGCCATGCTGGCTGTAATGATTGCTCCTACCGTTGGAGTAACAATGGATTGGCAGTTCTACGTTACACTAGTACTCGTTGTTATGATTAGTTCCTTCGGTGTTGCCGGTGTCGGCGGCGGAGCTACTTTTGCTTCTCTTATCGTGCTTTCCACGATGAACCTTCCTGTCGGTCTTGCCGGTCTTTTGATTTCGGTAGAGCCACTGATTGATATGGGACGTACGGCACTTAATGTCAACGGTTCGATGACAGCGGGTCTTATATCCAGTAAGATGCTGAAAGAAAACGATCAAGAAATTTTCGATAAAGCGAACTTTGATTTGGATTCAGCACACGAAGGGTAAGCTGTTTCTAGTAAAATAAACCTGAAAAGGTGCCTCTTTTTATGAGCATGATACTCGTAAAAAGGGGCACCTTTTTCATTTTCTATATATAACAGCTGAGTCTAGCTTAGTGTATATTTACAGATTAGCCGAGAATCTGCAGTTCTTTCGGGAAGCTTGTTAACAGTTCTACACCATCTGCAGTCACAATAACCTCATCTTCAATCCGGACACCGCCGAGACCTGGGATATAAATACCTGGTTCGATCGTAAAGGCCATTCCTTCGGTTAACAATTCCTGATTCGCACCATGGACAGAAGGATATTCATGTACATCAATACCAAGACCATGTCCAAGACGGTGGAGGAATCGATCCCCGTAACCGGCATCAATTGTTACTTGTCTAGCAGCCAAATCTACCGAAGCTAAAGTTGCACCTGGTTTTACACTTTCAATTCCTTTTAGATTAGCTCCTAGTACCGTGTTATATACCTTAGTAAGTTCAGGAGATAATTCTCCAAAAGCAAAGGTACGGGTAATATCAGAAGCATAACCATTGACATATACGCCCATATCAAACATCAGCAGGTCACCGTAAGCAAGTTTACGAGTGCCGGGTACACCATGAGGGAGTGCAGTGTTTGGTCCGCTGAGAACCATCGTATCAAAAGAAGGACCGGAAGCGCCGAGTTTCTTCATTTGATATTCCATTTCAGCAACAAGTTCAACCTCGGTCACGCCTTCTTTCACGTGAGTGAGTCCTCTGCGAAGCACTTCTTCAATCATATTCGCTGCAACTTTCATTCTTTCTACTTCGTGAGGTGCTTTACGAACACGCAGTTCACGAAGAAGAGGACCGATATCCACAAAATTTTTGGCTTCCGCATATTGAACAAGTTCTTCATATCTGGACAAAGATAGATGATCTTTCTCAATTCCAAAACTGTTCATCGTACGAGGAAGGTGTTTTTTTAAGATATGATAAGGGTTATCTGTATCTTGATGAGTGACGATATTCTTTACAGTAGAAGCCGCTGAAGCTGCTTCTTCATCAAGGCTCGGTACAATTAAAGTGGGCTCTTCCCCTTGTACCAGAACAAGACCAAGGAAACGTTCATGAGGGTCGCTTGCAAATCCAGTCAGGTAGTATACATGTTTTGGATCGGTAATGAGAACGCCGTCTAGTGCATGAGTGGTTATCGCTTGATTCAGTAATGAGATAGGTTGTTTTGTCATTATTCGTTACCGCCTTTTCTTTCAGTATCAATATCTATTATAAAGCTTCTCTACAAAAATCCCAAAAGAGAGAAAAATAAATAAATCGATTCCTTGTAATTCTATCATAGACCTCTTGTTACATGAATTGTATTGCTTGATCACTTGTTTTCTTTTGTGGTTCGTTTCTTGTATGATAATAGTAAGGCATGTCTGTTTCCACCCGAAAGGATGAATGGAATGAATACAAAAATAGCAATAGTCACCGGTGCGAATTCAGGAATGGGACTAGCCACTTCTATGGAACTCGCGTTACAGGGATACCATGTTGTGATGGCCTGCAGAAATGAGGAAAGAGGACGTATAGCTCTAAAAGAAGCGATCACGGCCACAGGGTCAAAACAGATCGAACTCATGAAGCTGGATCTAGGATCTTTACATAGTATAAGAAGTTTTGTCTCGGAGTTTACAGCCACCCACCCAAAACTCGATGTTCTTATTAATAATGCAGGTGTTATCTGTTTAAGAAGAGAAGAGACTTCGGATGGATTTGAAATGACACTCGGCGTGAATCATCTAGGACATTATTTATTAACCCGACTATTGATTCCTTCTCTTAAGGCAGCCGCAGAAGCCCGGATTATTAACGTTTCTTCAGGCGCTTATAAAGCAGGGAAGATTCACCGGGAGGACCCCAATTTGAAGAAGCGTTATCATGTGATTAAAAGTTATTCACAATCGAAGCTCGCAAACATATTGTTTACGAGAGAGCTTGCTGAGCGCCTTCAAGGGACGAATATAACCGTAAATGCATTGCATCCTGGAGCGGTTGGAACGAATATAGGAATTAATCGTACAACTGGATTTGGAACAGCCATTATGGCGATGGTGCGAAAAATCCCTTCATTCCTTACACCAGAGGAGGGGGCAAGAACAGCGATTTATCTGGCGGTTCATCCTGAAGTAAAAGGGATCACAGGAGAATATTTTTATGAACAAGAAATTCAGGAACTAAAACCGAATGCTCTGGATAAAGATACAGCCGCTTTTTTATGGAACTGGAGTGCAAGGCAGACGGGACTACCTATTGAGATAGAGTGAAGCGATTAACTAGGGTTGGTACCTAATGGAATCAAGCCGATTTTCGTATGGATCACTCACAGGTGATTCTGATAATCTAGGAATTATTATCCAAAGGATGAGATGATAAGGTGTAAGATACTAGACCTGGGGGAGACAACACTTGAAGGAACCAATGATTGAATTTAGTTATGCACAGCGGGATGATCTACCTGATATTGTTGCGATTTATAACTCTACGATTGCGGGGCGTATGGTGACAGCAGATTTGGAACCCGTTACGGTAGAGAGCCGCATTCCGTGGTTTGAAGAACATACGCCCGATAAGCGCCCCCTATGGGTCATGAGGGTGGACGGCCAGATTGCAGGTTGGGTAAGTCTGAGTTCCTTCTATGGAAGACCAGCCTATGATGGTACAGTGGAAGTCAGTGTTTATGTGAGTGAAGCTTACCGGGGAACCGGTGCAGGAAGCAGGCTCATGGAAAAAATCATTCAAGATTGTTCACGTCTTCAGGTGACGACCTTGCTCGGATTTGTATTCGGACATAATGAACCCAGCCTGCGGTTATTGCAAAAGTTTGGGTTTGAACAATGGGGATACTATCCCGAAGTCGCTGTGCTTGATGGAAAAAAACGCGATCTTGCCATCCTTGGCAAGAAATTGGATGCTTAAATAAGAAAACTCGCTCTTTCAATTGAGAAAGGCGAGTTTTTTTGTTATGACTTTACTTTTCTTCGGAAGGCTTGGTTAAGCACTTCAGACAAAACCAGTCCAACAGCAATGGTTCCTGCAAGAATCAGGGCTTTTGCTGCGTGTTCTACTGCTGTAGAATAATCATTCTGTACAAAATAACGCATGGCATTATAAGAAAGACCGCCGGGGACGAGAGGAATAATACCCGCTACGCTAAAGATAATGACAGGTTGTTTGTATTTTCGAGCAAAAAACTGGCTCATAACACCAATGACTACCGTTGCGGCAAGTGTAGCGGAAACGGCTTGGTATCCCGGCTCGATTACAAAATAAATAAGCCAGCTCAGCATGCCAACCGTTCCGCATGGAATGAGCATATTTCTGGGCGCGTTAAAAATCAGGCCGAATAGGAGAGAGGCAATAAAACTGGTAAGCCCCTGTTCGATGATCGGAATTAGCATAACACCTGAATACCTCAGCTTTCTTTTCATCACAGATTAATAAAATAATATGAACAATAACGCCTTGGTTTACATTAAGGTAAATACCACCGCAACCCCTGCCCCAATAGCAAAGGCGGTTAAAAAGGCATCTGCCCCTTTGGACAATCCCGATACGAGATGGCCTGCCATCAGATCCCGAATTGCATTGGTAATAGCAAGACCCGGAACAAGCGGCATGACAGAGCCAATAATGATCTTGTCTAGCTCTTTACCCGCTCCGATATAGACGAGAAACAGGGATAACAGTCCAATAATAAAGGAGGCAACGAACTCTGCAAAAAAGCGAACTTGTACAAGCCGCTGAAATAAACTTACGGCAGCATATCCTGCTCCTCCGCACAAAATGGCAGGTAAAAAATCAACCCATTGTCCTTGAAACATAATCGTGAAGCAGCCACTTGCTAGTGCAGCAGCAGCCGTTCGCATCGGGACACTAAATTGAACAGAAGAACATTCGATATCTTTTAATTTATGATAAGCTTCGGAAGGATTTAGCTCTTGATTTCCAATCATTCTGGAAACGTTGTTGACAGCTGACACCTTGTGAAGATCGGTCGTGCGTTCTGAAATTCGAATGATTTTGGCAGGACTGAGTGAATCCGTAGAGAAAAGAATTCCTGTCGGAGTTACATAACTATTTGAATGTGGCATTCCGTATGCGGAAGCAATTCGCATCATCGTATCCTCGACTCGGTAGGTTTCAGCCCCACTTTGAAGCATAATTTTTCCGGAAAGCAAACACACCTCGATAATTTTAGTCGTTATATCGTTCATGTCTGTCGTTATCGATGGTTCCACTTTGTCCAAAATCGTTCTCTCGCTTTCTTTATGTAGGTTTAATTACACATTGTATCATAATTTTTTCATTTTCCATAAGAAACCGAAAACTGCCAAAACGCCTGTATTCTTTGCAATACCGATGGTGGGGTATCGTGAAGAAAGCAGGCGCTATATACGTGCATTCATGGAATTTACGAATGATAAATGATCAATAATTTATGAGTTATGAATGATCAATATTATACAGTACACGAGCGAGAATATCCTGACTATAGTTCCCAAAATTTTTACCATAGAGAGTGAGTCCTCGTTTGTTCGTGTTTCCTTCTGTTACGGCAATTCGAAGAAGAATATCGCTCTTGTAATGAAGACCAATATGACTGAGTGTAACATCAGATATGCGGCAGCCATCTATAAAACTTCCTTCTTCATTAATTCGAATCAGCTTCAGCATGCCATATTGGTTCAGATGCGGCGGCCACCAATCTGGGTTAAATGTACCCTTTGTATCACCAAAATCGCCAGGACTTGTCCAGCAGCCGATCTCGATACCATTCACATAGAAGTAAATATCAGAAGGATAGTTATTATTAAAACCCGGTGCCTCGGAGCTCAGCTCCATGGAGAATTGAATTTCGCTGAAGGTTTCATTTGATTTCAAGTAGTTGGGAATCCGGTATTCCAAAAATCCTTCTGACAGCCAGATGAGTTCAGCATCAATTCGCATCGGATCAGCGAAATAACGAGGTTCATCGAAATCACCAACAATGCTGTCTTTTGTAGCTAGGCCGCAGGTAGGAACAGCATAGTAATTGCTGAAATGTCCAACTTTAACCTCTACCTCATAGCGGTTATGAACTTCTTGACTTCGAAGGTCCACCATTAGCTTATCTTCATTCAAATAACAGATCTTTTGAATTCCGTGTTTACCTACGGCCGTGTTGATATTAATAAGGCCGCTCTCCTCAAGCTTTTTGATATGCATCGTCACTGCTCCATTCGTAAGCTGAAGCCGATTCGCGATATCGTTAAGGTTGAGGCTTTGATGATGAGACAACATTTCTATAATTTGAATTCGAACTTCCGAACTAAGCGCTTTGAAGATGGGGACTCCAGACATTAAATCTTTTATATAGATCATGATAAAATCCTTTCCCGGCAATGAAAAAGACGGCATCTGCGGTCACACATTTCATTGCGAGTTTAGTTGAAATAACTTTAAAGAGACGAAAATCAATATAGTAGTAATCATACAATAGTTTGCTACATAAAAGAAATAACGGAAGAGCGTTATCCCCAAAGGGATAGATCGTTACAAAGCGGCTTACTTCACCATATTCTAATCGATGAAAAAGCTGGGAACAACCATTATTTTAAAAATAAAAATAAGGAAAAAATGCCCTTGTCAAAAAATGAAAACGCTTTTATAATCTGGGAAGCCTAAACTATTTTATATAAATGGAAAGTAAAATAGGTTAGTCCAATCATATGAAGGTGGTGTAATTATGAAAAAAGGCAAGAAATGGTTAGTTGCAGGTCTACTCGCAGGTTCGCTATTTGGTCTGAGCTCAACGGGTTTTGCTGCATTCTGGAATGTAACAGGAGATACGGGTGTTCATGATCCTAGTATCATCAAGGAAGGAAACAGTTGGTATACTTTTTCTACAGGTCAAGGGATTCAAGTGTTGAAATCGGATAATGGAACTCAGTGGTACCGGGTTCCGCAGATTTTCTTAACTCCGCCTTCGTGGTGGAAAACCTATGTCCCGAAACAGACTACGAATGACGTATGGGCTCCAGATATTCAGGAGTACAACGGCAGAGTATGGCTCTACTATTCCATTTCTTCCTTTGGTTCTAATCAGTCAGCAATCGGACTAGCTTCTGCATCAAGCATAGGTGCAGGGCAGTGGAGAGATGATGGACTTGTCCTTAGAACAACAACCTCTAACAATTATAACGCAATTGATCCGAACTTGGTTATCGATGCTTCCGGTGACCCTTGGCTGGTGTTCGGTTCTTACTGGAGTGGAATTAAGCTGACGAAGATTGACAAGAATACGATGAAGCCAACAGGCAGCATCACATCCATTGCAGCAAGACCTTCGAACTCCGGAGCGATTGAGGGACCGAGTATGGTATACCGAAACGGATATTATTATCTTTTTGCTTCCATCGACAGCTGTTGCCAGGGTGTGAATAGTACGTACAAGATTGTATACGGTCGTTCCAAGAATATTACCGGTCCATTTGTTGATAAGAATGGTGTCGATATGCTGAATGGCGGTGGAACGATCCTTGATACGGGAAACGATAAATGGAAAGGTCCAGGCGGACAAGACATTTACGGCACGAACATCATCGCAAGGCATGCTTACGATGCAGAAGACAATGGGAATCCTAAACTGCTGATTAGTGATCTGAACTGGGACTCGAATGGATGGCCGAAATACTAAAATTCACTGTTTTTTATGCTTGTGTTTATATTTATTTAAAATGATTTAAAAAAACGTTGAACAGTCTTCTAATATTTGTTACATTATAAAAACAAACAAAGTGATTTATACATTGTTATATTTTTATAGGAACTAGTAGTGCTAGGCCTACCTGAGCGCTTGTAAGGTGCCTTCTCCACGAGACCAATGTATACGTTTACAGCAGTTAAGGGAGAAGGCTTTTTTAAGATATGGGGAAGAGAACTCTGTGATTCGTGTCCGCTTCCTTATATCTCAAGAAATAACCTTATAAGATGGTATACACAATATTTACGAGGAGAGATATAAACTATGAGTTTACAACAGAATCCTATGCAGTGGAACAACCCAGTCGTGGCCCAGCGTGCAGATCCTTGGGTATACTTGCACGAGGATGGTTATTACTATTTTACAGGTTCCGTTCCTTCCTATGACCGAATTGAAGTACGACGTGCAAGAACACTAGCGGAGCTAGCAGGAGCAGAACCTGTTGTCGCATGGAGAAAATATGAAGCAGGACCGATGAGCAAAAATATTTGGGCACCCGAAATCCATTATATTGATGGAAAATGGTATATCTATTTTGCAGCAGGTCAAGCGAGAGAAGGAGAAGTGGATCACTCTTTCCGTCACCGGATGTACGTTCTTGAGAACGAATCTCCAAATCCACTTGAAGGAACATGGGTAGAGAAGGGGCAGGTTATGACCGAGTGGGATAGCTTCGCACTGGATGCTACGACTTTCGAACATCGAGGTAAACTATACTACGTATGGGCACAACAAGATCCTAATATTAAAGGGAATTCTAACCTCTACATATCTGAAATGGAAAATCCATGGACGCTTAAAGGCAAGCAAACCATGATTACTACACCGGAATACGACTGGGAAGTCATTGGGTTTCTAGTGAATGAGGGCGCAGCTGTACTGAAGAAGAATGGTAAAATATTTATCAGCTATTCAGCCAGCGCTACAGATCATAACTACAAGATGGGTCTTCTCACTGCTTCTGAAGATGCAGACCTGCTCGATCCAGCTTCTTGGATCAAGAATAAGGAACCTGTCTTTGAAACGAGTGAGGCGAATGGACAATATGGCCCTGGCCACAATAGCTTCACTACGTCTCCAGATGGAGAGACGGATATTGTGATCTACCATTCAAGAACTTACAAAGAGACGATTGGTGACCCGCTGTATGATGGAAATCGTCATGCAAGAGCACAAATTATCACTTGGAACGAAGACGGTACGCCTAATTTTGGTACACCTGTTGCAGATGGTCCTATTTCTCTACAACAAAAAGAGCTTGTTAAAGGGTAACACAGAAGATACACATGATAAAAAGAGGACTCTTATCCGAGCACATCGGACGAGAGTCCTCTTCATTATATTCTAAAGAGACGTTTATAGCTTAGGTACCACGAGATCTGTGCCATATACAGCCACCCACTGGTTCATAACATTCCACCCGCCATCTTTATAAGTAAGAACATTCTGAACATATCCGAACCGATCTGCATTATACTGCCCCATAATTCCTTGGAAGATAAGAAGTTCGTAAACTCCATTCTGATTAAAATCCACTGGATATACCCCGCTTACGGGCAAGACGTCGCCTTGCAGAGGCTGCTTCAGCTTGCCATTCTCGTTATAAATATCCGATAAGTAGTCACTTCCGCGGGAGGAGATATCAATAAGATACGATTGCCGGTTATTTAAGCTCGTTACTCGCACCCGGTAATAATCAAGATACTCTACGGTATATTTCTGCTCTTCGTTATATGGATTGGTATCAAAAAGAGTACGGAGCACTGCCTCTTTATAAGTATAGAGGAAGTTATATGTCATCGCCCCCGAACCTCCGGATTGAATGGAGATAAATAGATCCGGTATTCCATCCCCTGTAAAATCTCCAGCAAAGAGAGTAGGGCTGTAACCGGACTTTTCCGGGAGAGGAAAAGAAGCTTCTGCTCCCGTACTGCCATTACGAATCACGAGAGTAATATCCGTTACATATTCGCTGTCAGGTGCACTTTTATTCCAAGCAAGCTTTGCTGTATCTACGGTACCATCCCCGGTAAAGTCACCTGTAACGATCGGAGATTCATGCTCATATGGAGCACGCTTGTTACGAGCGTTTTGAAGAACGTAAGTATAGGTGGCATACGGAGAAAATACGGCTTGACTGCAGGGCTGAAGACCTGCGCGATAGCATTGTGTGGGTGCGTAGAAGTATGGATTAGGATGTATCATCATATAGAGGATCCTCCATCTTTTTTACAACAGCCTATGTTCGAACTTCATGATGGGTGAGTGCCCTGGTGATTCAAATGTTTTTACCGTCATATATAGAAATTTAAACAACTTTAAAGAGCCTTACTACACACAAAATTGTAGCAAGGCTCTTATATTTTTATAACATCATTAAACAACTTTATAGTTTACAAGTTGCAAGTAATAACCATTGGGTGTTCTTGATACATGATCATTTTGGACTGGATATCGCAGACAAGTATTTGACAGTGAAATATCTAATTTTGCATAAGAGATATCTGTTAATGATGATCTTTCTTCGTAATATCAAGTGATTTGGGAATTAGAATGAAGAGAATGACTGCTACGATCATCATTATAATTCCACCTAATAGGGCTGTTATTACAAAAGAGTCGTTAAACGCAGCAGTAGCTTCCGTAGCAAGCTTAGTAAAGCCCGTTATCTTAGCGACTTCAACAGCACCTACTACGGATTCGTTAGCGATATGAGCTAATTCATCAACAATTCCATGAGATGAAAATGCTTCAATATCTAAATAGGAGCGATAAAACTGTGATGCAAGACTCCCAAGAACAGCTACACCAAATACGTTGCCAAGATCATACATGGATTCTTCAATTGCAGCAGCATTTCCTGCTTTTTCTGTTGGCGTTTCTAACATGATGAGAGCAGAAGCAACCGCTAACGAAGCAGTACCAGCTCCGACTAATATTAGTGCTACAGCTAAGGTTGGATATGTTAACGGATGTCCGAAGAAATACATAATGAACATACCAATAGCTGCAATCGCAATTCCAATGGGTAGTACAATTTTTGCACCTAGACGTGCGGCTAATCCCGGAGCGATTGGAGCGAAAACCATGGCTCCTGCTGCCATTGGTAACAGATAGAATCCTGCTTTAAATGGTGAAAGTCCTTCAACCACTTGTAACCATTGGGCAACTAAAAAGAGGACAGAAGCCATTGCAAACATAGTCATTAGTGCCGCAATCGTTCCAGCTGCGAAAGGACGACTATTAAATAGCCTTACATCAAGCATTGGATCCGTACTTGTTAAATTACGTCTCACAAACAATATGAGCATAACGATGGCAACTACAATAATAATCCATGGTATGAATTCAGAAATCCCTTGTTTTGAAAATTCTTTAATACTCCAAACAAGTGCAATGATACCTCCGACGGATAAAAAAGTAGACGGTATATCCCAGCGATGAGCTTGTGATTTTGATACGCGTGATTCAGGTAATAAGAATAGACCAGCTACGATAGCCATTAAAGCGAATGGAACATTAATTAAAAAGGCTGAATGCCATGAAAACTTTTCAAGTAAAGCTCCTCCGATAATTGGGCCAAATACAGCACCCACAGAAGAAACAATCGACCATACAGCCAGTGCTGTTGCTCTTTCTTTAGGATTTTCAAAGATTACACGAATCATAGAAAGTGTCGTTGGCATGATTAGAGCCCCAGCAATTCCGAGAAGAAATCGAATAGCGATTACATATGATGCACTTTCGGCAAAAAATATGAGTAAAGATACTAAGCCGAATAGAGCAAAACCAGTTATTAAAGCTTTTTTACGTCCCCATTTATCGGCTAGAGCCGTCATAGGAATAATAAAACCCGCTAAAATGAGTGAATAGATATCAACAATCCATAACTGCTGAGTAGAAGTGGGATTTAAATCTCTCACAAGGTCAGGTAAAGCCATAATAAGAATCGTCATATCCATCATAACAACGAATAAGCTAGCTGCAAGAACGATTAAAGCAGTCCACCTCTGCTTTGTTGTCATCATATCTGACGTTTTTGAAAAAAATGAAGCCATCTGATTGCTCTCCTTTTCATCATCATTTTTACAAACCGACCGTACGGTCTATGAAAGGAGTATATCTAATAAAAGTAGTTTATTCAAGTGGAAATTTGCGTGGTTTATTTTAAATTTAAACGGATAAACAGTAGGATAAGCCCTAGAAACGAATTGTTTTTGTTTGTGCTATAATGAATAACAATGTTAATCTCTTCACAGTAGGAGTGGAAAATTTGAGAGAAAAGATACTACAGGTGGCAAAAGAGCTATTTATTAAAAATGGTTATAATGCTACTACAACTGGGGATATTGTGAAATATGCTGGCAGCAGTAAAGGAAATTTATATTATCATTTTAAAACAAAAGAAAATCTCTTTTTGGAAATTATAAATATGGAAGATGAAAAGTGGTTTGCAGAATGGCACGAGGAAGAGAAAAAGTGTCAGAGCAATAGAGAAAAGTTTTATCTATTTAATGAATTATCGATTACAACGGATGCCTACTATCCTTTGCAAACAGCTATTACGGAATTTCAATCTAGAGAACATGAATCAAAACATATTGAGGAAAAAATAAAAGAATTTGAACAGCGATATGTGGAGATATACTTAGATATTTTTAGTGCTGGAAATAGAGAAAATGAATGGCATATTCAAGATGTTGAATATGCTGCTCAGATTGCAGCTGCCACAGTCAGTGGAATTATTACTTATAATCCAAAGATCGATAAGAACAAGAGGATGGAGCTTATGAAGCGCTTTTCTCACATATTTTTAAAAGGCGTTGAATGAAACGAATCTAAATTATAGGAGCTAAGCTCATGAAGAAAATTCTGCTTTTATGCATAATGATGATCTTTGTGACAGGATGCACGAAAGTTAATCCAGAAGAGGCAGCAAATCATATTTTAAAAGATCAAGAAAATGGTGTTTCCGTTATCGTTTTCACAAGCAAACCGTGGGAAGACTCTTATAGAGAATCATTACAAAAAAATATAGATTACATCAATAATAATCTTAAAAAGGATGAGCCCATTTTACATGTTTCGTTTATAAATGTTGAACAAGATGAGCGATATGACTACAAAACGTTATTTGAATTAAAAACAGATCCCCAAATCTTACTCTTTGAGAATGATGAAATTAAGCTGAGAACGAATGATCCGGATGAGCTTGTTCCGTATTACGAAAATGAGTCAATAGGAAAATAAGCGGCATATAAAATAGAAAAAGAGAGATCTCGGAATTGGAAATTTTCCCGGGTCTCTCTTTTTGTTTTATGAAAGTTTAAAGGAATGATTACACACCTGAATATGCATTAAAACCACCGTCTACCGGAATCACGGTTCCTGTCACAAAGCCAGCTGCATTCGGATCGGCAAGCCAGAGCAGAGTACCGAGTAAATCTTCGGGTTTACCAAATCTTCGCATCGGCGTATGGGAGATGATTTTGTTGGAGCGTTCAGTAAGGCTTCCGTCTTCGTTAAGTAACAGTTTTTCGTTCTGTTCAGTAAGATAGAATCCGGGCGCGATAGCATTCACACGAATGCCTGCTTCGGCAAGATGAACGGCGAGCCATTCCGTGAAATTGCTGATTGCCGCTTTGGCAGCACTGTACGCAGGAACTTTTGTCATAGGGGAGTAGGCACTCATGGAAGAGATATTAATAATACTTGTTCCTTCTTTGCCTAGCATTTGTTTGGTGAAAACTTGGCTAGGGATCAGCGTACCAACGATATTGAGATCAAACACACCTCGAAATCCTTCTACTTTCATATCAAAAAAAGAAACCGTATCTTGCTGGTTTACGTCTTCCTGCTTGAAAATCTCATTCGTAGTAATGGCTGTAGGGCGGTTTCCACCGGCACCATTAATGAGAATGTCGCAAAGACCGAGCTGTGAAGCCACTTGTTCTGCGGCTTCTACTACACTCGCTTCATTCGTTACATCACAAGCGATGGAGATTGCTGTCCCGCCGGATTCCGTAATAGACTGAGCGACTTCTACTCCTTTTTCGGCAGTCCGGTTCAGAATTGCTATTTTTGCTCCTTGTCTTGCTAATTCCTCAGCCATGACACGGCATAATACACCTGAACCTCCGGTAATGACAACAACTTTATCTTGGAGGGCAGTGTGATGGGGTTGCGGATGCATCGTACTCATACCTTGCTCACCTCTTTTTTGGAAGATTGGTTCTCTTGTACTCGGTTGTAGGCGTCCCATAGACCCCATAAGTACATAATACCGAGCGCACGATCGTAAAGTCCATATCCGGGCCGGCATTGTTCCTTCCAGATTTGTCTTCCATGGTCTGGACGAGCGTATCCGGTAAAACCGATGTCGTGATAGGCCTGGACAATGCCCGTAATATCTACTGTACCGTCTATTGTACGGTGAGAAGTTTCGATAAAGTCACCATTATCAAATACTCTGATATTCCGAATATGAGCAAAAGCGATGCGCTCTTTAAACTCGTAAATCATAGACACAATGTCATTCGCGGGATTCGCTCCAAGTGAACCGCTGCACAGCGTAATACTGTTGGCGGGGCTGTCATAAAGGGAGAGAAAACGTCTTATATTAGACTGGCTCGTAATGAGGCGCGGCAAACCAAAGATAGGCCAAGGCGGATCATCTGGATGAATTGCCATTCGAATCCCATGGGCCTCTGCTACCGGTATAATCTCCTCAAGAAAATAGGAAAGGTGATTCCATAAATCTTCTTCCGTTACGTTCCGGTAAGCTTCGAACAGGTCTGTTAAATGGGCAAGCCGTTCCGGTTCCCATCCAGGCATGGTGAGCGTCGTATCTTGCGTAATCTGTCCTACAAGATCAAAGGGATCTAGTCCTTCAATTCTTGCTTTTTCATAGAATAGAGCAGTGGAACCGTCAGGTCCTGCTTTGAACAAATCAGTTCGCAACCAGTCAAAAACGGGCATGAAGTTATAACATATAACTTTCACACCAACTTGAGCGAGCTGTACGATCGTTTTCTTGTAATTCTCAATGTAAAGGTCACGAGAAGGAAGTCCAAGTTTAATATCCTCATGGATGTTTACGCTTTCAACAACCTCTAAATGAAGACCGAACTCATCAGCCTGAGATTTGATTTCCTCGATCCGTTCCATAGGCCATTCTTCACCAACGGGGATGTCATGCAGGGCCCATACAATACCTTCTACACCAGGGATTTGTCTGATTTGCTCAAGCGATACGGTATCATTGCCGAGACCAAAATAACGGAATACCATTTTCATTCCGAAGCAGCCACCTTTCTTCAAGTGCATGATAAAATACATATGTATCAAGTAAAAACTTCTCATTTCTTCATCATACTACCATACTTGTATGGTAGTATGAAAGAAGCAATTCCAATTTATATCCATTTATCTAATTGCAGGCAGAAAAAATAGACAGAGGAGCGATGAAGTATGCAATTATCTCGAATAAGTAAGGAAATAGAAATAAACCGAAGCGTAGAGCAGGATATAGGATCAGTTATGAAAGCAGCTGTTATGAATACGCCCGGAAATATAGAGATTAGGGAACTTCCTGTTCCTGAGCTTGGCCCAGATGAAGTATTGGTTAAAATCATGGCGGTTGGCGTATGCGGCTCGGATCTCCACTACTATGAACATGGGAGAATTGGGCGTTATGTTGTAGAAAAACCAATCATTCTTGGTCATGAATGTGCGGGAATCATCGCGAGAACAGGGGAGAACGTGACCCGTGTACAAGCTGGGGACCGTGTAGCTATTGAACCTGGTGTGACGTGTGGCCGCTGCCGTTACTGCAAGGAAGGCAGATATAACTTGTGTCCTGAGGTTCAGTTTTTAGCAACACCTCCGGTAGACGGTGCTTTTGTACAATATCTCGCTATTCGTGAAGACTTTGTGTTCCAAATTCCAGATGAGCTTTCTTATGAAGAAGCTTCACTGGTGGAGCCATTCTCGGTCGGTATCCATGCTGCCTCACGCTGTAAACTCAGCCCAGGTTCCACCGTTGCCATTATGGGAATGGGCCCGGTCGGGCTAATGGCAGTGGCTGCTGCCAAATCATATGGAGCAAGCCGAATTATCGTCTCTGATCTGGAACAGATTCGTTTGGATGCTGCGATAAGAATGGGAGCAACGGAAGCGATCCATGCAGCAAAGGAAGATACGGATGCTAGAATTCGTGAGATCACAGAGGGTATAGGCGTGGATGCAGCTTGGGAGACCGCGGGCAGCCCCCGGGCATTGCAATCGGCGCTTGCTTCTCTTCGGCGCGGCGGAAAGCTCGTGATTGTAGGACTGCCTGCACAAGATGAAATCCCGCTGAACGTACCATTTATTGCAGATAACGAGATTGATATTTACGGGGTATTTCGTTATGCCAACACCTACCCGGACGGCATTCGTTTCCTTGCAAAAGGAGATATCCCTGCAAGTACGCTCATAACCGACCGATATCCACTTGAACAGACACAAGAAGCCTTGGAAAGGGCCATTCATAACAAGAGCGGCAGTTTGAAAGTAGTTGTCTATCCTAACGGAATGTAGAATGTAGATTCGTAAATGGAGGGTTATGATTTTCAAGGTGCTGGTGTCCCTTATGAAGGAGATATAGCTATTAACTATTAATTTCATAGGAAACAGGTATTTAATTTCATGTAATTTGCTGTGCCATAATGGCTGTAGGTTCTTCTATATTAGGGAGATGAGGTCAGGATGGGACAACGAACAAGTAAGGGACAGTCATGGGCATCTGAACATTACGATGAGAAACTTTCTTTTGTATCCGAGATGGGCAGGGGAGTGATCGATTTACTTGAACCCGCAGAGGGGGAACGTATTCTCGATCTTGGTTGTGGAACGGGGGATCTAACACAGGGGATTGCTTTAAGCAAAGCGCTCGTAACGGGGATGGATCTCTCCCCTTCGATGCTGGAGAAAGCGCGGATTAAATATCCTAATCTGAATTTTGTAGAAGGAAATGCAGAGTGTTTTACGGTACAAGAGCCTTTGGATGCGGTATTCTCCAACGCTGCCCTGCACTGGATGAAGAATGCGGAAGATGTGGTCCAGTGTGTTCATGATGCACTGCGTCCTGGAGGCAGATTTGTGGCTGAGTTCGGAGGACAACATAATGTAGGAACCGTGGTTCAGGCTATCAGCGAAGTGCTGATGGAGCAGGGGATCGATGCGGGAACACGGAGCCCTTGGTATTTTCCGAGTATCGGAGAGTACAGCGTTCTTCTTGAAAAACACGGCTTTCGGGTCACGTATGCACTGCATTTCGATAGACCTACCCCGATGCAAGACGGAGAGGCGGGACTCAGGCACTGGCTGAATGGATTTGCAAGCCCCTTCTTCACAGATGTATCACCTGAGTTCTTAAACAAAGCTTATGATGAGATCGCTGAGCGAATAAGGGCGGCTCTATATCATGAGGGAACTTGGAACATCGATTACAAACGTCTTCGTATAAGAGCAATCAAATTATAAAATAATCCAGGATGAATAATGACAAGCTACCTTTACACAGAGTTCCGTGACGAATCTTTGAATCATGCTTCAAGAAGCGGCGGAAAGTGTATAAAAGAGTAACGGGATATTGTCCCATAGAGAGGAGCTTAGACTATGTATGATATTTTACCTGGAGAAAACGAATTCTATGTGGATCAAAATGGAGAAAAGGCAGCCAGCATTGGCTTTATCCCTCGCGGTAAGGATTCAGAAGGTTATGAAGTGATCGACGTAGATCATACCTCTGTATCTGATGAGCTGCAAGGAAAGGGAGTTGGCGCAGCCTTGGTGAAGAGAATCGTAGAACATGCAAGAGAAAATAATCTGCGCATCGTACCTACTTGTCCTTTTGCAGAAAGTACAATCAGCAAACATCCTGAGTATCAAGATGTTCTAGCGAAACAATAGTCGCTAATTATAGATGGATATGAAAAAGACCTGGGTTGATTTCCATTGTACGTATACGTGTAAGGTATACTTGCAAAGGGAAGATTCCAGGTCTTTTTGTTTGAATTTTATGCTTGTATCTTAGATTCCCATTCATCACGCAGCATGCTCATCAGAATAAGGTCATAGGCTTTGCCTCCGCGAAGCACGGCAGCGCGCTTTCTGCCTTCCTCTATAAAACCTGCCTTTTTATATGCATGATAAGCTACTTCGTTATAAGAGATCACTTCAAGACCAACGCGGTTTAAGTTCAATTCGTGGAAAGCGTAGCGCAAGATAATCTGCAGTGCATCGCTGCCATAACCTTTTCCCCGATCTTTCGCTTTACCGATGCCGATGGCAAGTTTCGCAGCCTGGTTATTCCATTCAATGCTGTGCAGGGCCACAAATCCGATCAGACGATCTTCATCAATGGTGCGCAACATGAATTCTACACCGTTCTCTATCTTTGCGCTTTTGGGGCCCGCTTCTGCTACGGTTTGCGGAACGGCATAATCGGTATCTAGGTTACGCATATAATCGTAGTCCTCTGTATAAGCGGCTAAGGTCTGAGCATCTTGCTGGATCGCGGCTGCGAGGCGAACCTTGCTGCCATGAAACCAGTTGGGGTTAGTCGTTGTTTCCAAGGGGATGGTACACTCCTTTAATATCAAGTTCGTCTATGTACATTATAGCGGGTATTCATATAAATATCTTCCATATAAAGCTTGTCAGTTTAAGTCTAAGCCGTTATCGTTATACTAGATTCAATAAAGTACCGATGATTAAGAAATGAATGGAGATATAAAATGACAAGCATGAACACAAATCAGGCAGCAAGTTTACTTGAGAAATGGATTGTTTTTCTCGATATGGATAATCCGAAGGCATGGGACAAGGACGAATACAGCTACATCAAAGACAGTTGTAAAATGATTCGATCTTCCGTAAGTTGCCTGCGAGGTAAAAGTCAGGGGAAAGGACCTTCCCGCAGGGAACTGTCTGATCTGCTGGAAGAGTTTATTGAAGAAATTGCGCTGGATGACCCGAATGAATGGGAAAAGGAAAACAAGGATTTTGTGAGTGAAGTGCTGGAAGCAGCGCGATTCACGGTGAAGTTTCTACGTCAGAAATAGCTGAATACGTAAAGAAAGGGATCGCGTTTATATAAACGTAATCCCTTTTTTGATGATTAATGATGATCGAGAAGTTAGTTTGATTCCGGAGCCCGTTGATATACAAAATCTTCTTCCGCATCTTCGTCAATCGATCCTGCATCCATATTCATTCCGTAATAGATCTCATCCATCTCAAGTTTGAGCTGCTCCGAGATGTCCTTCTGTTCTTCTTCGCTGAGTGTATCCTTTGTATATCCAAACAGATAGTTATTCAGGTCAAATTCTTTCAATTTACATTTGGTATGGAAAATATGATGCTGATATACATTGATATCAATCATATCAAATTGTTGCTGTACACTCTCAGGAATATAGTTCTGAATGGAACTAATATCATGGTCAATAAATAATTTCTTGCCGTTAATATCCCGCGTAAAGCCGCGGACCCGGTAATCGATCGTCATAATATCCGTATCAAAAGAATGGATTAAATAGTTCAGTGCCTTCAGCGGTGAAATCTCCCCGCAAGTAGATACATCGATATCGGCCCGGAACGTACTGATCCCCTCATGAGGATGGAATTCCGGATACGTATGCACGGTGATATGGCTTTTATCCAAATGCATGACCACATGATCAGGAAGCGGCCCCGGTGACTCCTCAAAAGATTCCTCTCCTGCACCATCCACAGGTCCTTCTGATACAAGCAGTGTTACGCTGGCTCCTTGGGGAATATAGTCCTGCTTGGCCACATTCAGTACATGGGCTCCAATAATATGAGCTACATTTGTTAAGATTTGAGTTAATCGATCCGCGTTATACTGTTCATCAATATATTCAATATAGGCTTCGCGTTCTTCTTTGGTCCGGGTATAACACACATCATACATATTAAAGCTGAGTGATTTCGTCAAGTTGTTGAAACCGTGCAGCTCGATTCTTTGTTCTGGAGTGAGTGTCATAATGATGCCTCCTGTCCCTAGGGTGACTTGGTATCTGTAGGTACCTTTATGTACTTTAACCATATCGTGGGTAGCTTAAAGCGTTTTTTGACGATTTATATTGAAGTTATCCGAACTGGGTTTATATGGTAAAGTAGTTTAAGAGAATGAAAGTGTATAAAAGTAAAGTGAATTGAAAGAAGTCCGGCGGAGAATAAGAACACCCTGAGAGAGGCGGAAATATCGATGGAATATCGTGGTTCGCAGTTTTATGACCGTAAGGAACAGTTTGCAAATTATACAGCCCGGAGAGGCATGCCGGAGAATGCGAACGATACGCTGGAGGAACCGATCATTTGGGAGATGACGGGCGAAGTGAAAGGCTTCTCGGTACTGGATATTGGATGCGGTGATGCCCAGTTTGGACGGAAGCTGCTAGATGCAGGAGCTGGGAAGTATACCGGAATGGAAGGATCACAGAATATGTATGGTCTTGCTGTTCAATCATTAGAAGAGGTAGCAGATCGGGGGAATGCGATATTCACCACAATTGAGGACTGGGTTGCAGCAGAAAACAGGGCAGAAGCGGACGCAGCTATAGCCGAAAAAGATGCAGGTTCCTATGATCTGGTCATATCCCGTCTAGTTCTTCATTATCTTGAGGATTTAGCCCCTCTGTTCACCAAGCTCTATGAGATTCTTAAGCCGGGAGGAAGATTTATTTTCTCCATCGAGCACCCGGTTATCACCTCTACACTTGAGCCCTCCGGCATTCGCACTAACTGGGTCGTGGATCAATATTTTGTGCCAGGTTATCGTACGCAGGAATGGATGGGCGGACCGGTAATGAAATATCATCGTACGGTAGAAGATTATTTTCAGACAGCTTGCAGGGCAGGATTTAAGGTATCTAATCTTCGAGAGTCTAAGCCGGTACGGGAACGATTTATCCATGAAGAGACCTATGAGCGCAGACTTCGGATTCCTTTATTTTTATTCATGGAGCTTACGAAAAATTCGTCCGAATCGAGGTAAGGCATGCGATATACAAAGACGATGATAAAAAGGCGGCCTAGCCATCACTGGATGTTCTTGCTTCTGCTGTCTATGAGTTTGCTTCTAAGTGGTTGTGAGGAACCAATTCCTGGGCTAACGAAGTCGAAAATACATAGGGACACCATCAATCACAGTACTAGGTTCCACCACTATGAGCTAGGTGATACAGAACATGCGATATTCTATAAACCTGTCAGCCCAGATCTCCTGCTGGAGAAGTATGCTATACTGCGCCCAGGGCGCCAAATTCAGTTTAGCAGCAAGGACATGCCTTTTGAGGTGGAGAAAGAAGAAGCATTTCTTGTGCAGTACGGCAGTAAAGAATCCCCTAGTTATCAGGTTCAACTGAACTATTATGGACAAGCAGATGACTATGGCCATTACGGAGATTTGTTTTATAAGATTAACATGATGGAAGTAAAGGAAGATCCTTTTCAATCGTATATTCCACACCATGACGGAGATCAGGATTATTTGCTGAACCGGGTGGATGTGAGTACAGACGAAGCAGGAACAACGTTTTACCACTTCATTCAGACGACAGACAGCTCGTATGCGTACAGTTCTTATGTAGAGAATGAGATGGGTGACGTCATTGTATTGACAACGGCGGCGGATGAAATTATGTTTTACAAAAATGGATTTATGGTCGAGATTGGCTATCTCACTCCTTCAAGATATAACGATCGGGAAAGGGTCCCAAACGAAGTGGTAATTGCCGAGATGCTTGCAACCGCTCAGAAGCTTGCGAAGCAGCTATGATATGAAAAGAAAGATACCGAATCAGAAATAAGAAAAGGATACCAAGAATTTTGATAGGCTTCATATTTAGATGAAGTTTCTTAGAAAAAATAAAAACTCGGGATTTCGCATGAAGCGAAGCCCGAGTTTTTAACGTTTATTTTGGCTGATTCTTCTGGAAAGGTCTAAGGAATCCTTTTGGTACAGGACTCTCAAAACGCATCAGTTCGCCTGTTCCCGGATGAGTGAAAGCGAGCACTTTCGCATGTAGCCCAAGTCTGCCGATGCCGCGGCTGCGCGCACCATATTTCTTATCTCCGGCCACCGGATGTCCCAATTCCTCCATATGAACACGAATCTGATTCTTGCGTCCGGTTTCGAGCTGAACTTCCAGTAAGGAGTACTCACTTTCCGCTTCCAGCGTTTTGAAATGGGTGATGGCTTTTTGGCCGTTATTAGGGTAAGGCGAAGAGTACATTTTGAGCGTTTTACTCTCTTTTAAGTAGGATGTGATAGTACCTTGGCTTTGTTTTACTTTTCCTTCAACAAGGGCAATGTAAGTACGTTCTTCTACGGTATCACGCCAAGTATCTTGGAGTGCTTTTTGAATCTCTTCACGCTTCGCAAACAGCATCACACCTGATGTATCCCGGTCTAGACGGTGAACGATGAAAATACGATTGCTTGGATGTTCTACACGTACATGCGTCATTAACTGACGATAAGCCGTTACTTCTTGCTCCTTATCGGAGGCAACGGACAATAGTCCGGAATCTTTATGAACGACAATAATGTCGTTATCTTCATACAGAATACTCAGTCCCAGAAGGGGAGGAGCTTCTTCTTTTTTCTCGCTGATAATGGAAATCGTCATTCCAGGTTTAAGCGCGTAATTGTATGCTGTTACCACTTTGCCGTTAACGAGAATTTGTCCTCTCGCCAGCATGGATTTGATCGCATTACGACTCTTAGAGAGATGAGTAAGCAAGTAAGCAAGCAGCTCACTGCTTTCTTCTACAACATAAGCCTTAGGTGAATCTACGGAAGATCCTGTTTTTTTGCTATTTGGGCGAGGAGCGGAGAAGGTGCTCCCTTTCGATTTTTTATGTGATTTCGCATGACTTTGCGCCTGGGGACGAGTACTGTAACCATCCTCTGTGCTAAGATGCGGTGCTTGTTTTTTTCGCATGCCTTATGGCCTCCTGATTGGGTAAAAAGATTGTCCGGTTTAATTCCGATTGTCTTGGTTAATATACCACGTAGAGGGTGGAAATGCACGAACACAGCCCGTTAGCAATTCGCATTCGTTAGATCTTCCATGGTAAGCTACTTGTATATAGAATAGAAAAACATCTATAGAGGGAGAATACACAACATGAAGACGAAAAAAATGTGGTTTAAATGGATGGCAGGAATGACTTTAGTCAGCGTATTACTCGCAGGATGCAGTACAACAACGGTAGACAATAATGGAGAAGGTTTGAAAGACCAAGATGAACCTCAAGTAATAAAAGTCGGGGTACCTGCCGGTTCCAGTAAGGAAATGGTAGAAAAGACGATGAAAGATCTCGTTGAAAAACAAGGTTCCAAATTGGAAGTGGTAGAGATCAGTGACCCGGATGAATCCTTAACGGAACTGACGAATGGTTCGATTGATGCTTTTCTAAATACATTTACCAATAACAGTGATAATGCTGTAACGTCCATTATTGCCGTGCCGACAGAGCCGCTTGCGCTTTATTCCAAATCGGTTACTGACGAAGATGCTATTGCGAAGAACAGTACAATCTTCCTTCCAGAAGAGCCGATTTTGCTGACTCGCGCATTATTAATGCTGGAAGATGAAGGTGTGATTGGGATTCGTACCGGCGCTTCTTACACGGACATGTCAATCGAGACTGCGGTAACGGACAATCCGAAGAACGTTACGCTAAAAACCATGCCAGTAAATGAATTGGGACAAGCGGTAACGGATGAGAGTACAGAACTCGCTTTGATGCCTGTTACGATGGCAGCAGAAGCCGGATTTACGGATAAAGATGAGCTGGATACGGAGGATATTCCTGAGAATCTGATCAATCGACTCGTTGTACGTGCAGCAGATCAGAATGCTACCTTTGCCCGTACGCTTAAAGAAGTCGTTCAATCTGCAGAATACAAGAAGCTGCTTGATCAGAACTTCCCAGAATTTGAAGAACCGGACTGGATGGATTAACCAAGAGTTTGAAGGAATCTATAATCAATCTGGATAAATCTCTTATCCAATAAAATAAAAATAAAAAGGTACTCCCTTATCGTTCGTATATGAACGCAAAAAGAAGTACCCAGACTGCAGGAAAACTAGCTTAAACTAGTCTATCTGCAGTCTTTTTTTAATTTTATTACATTTCATTTCTGCCTATTACTTATGCTTACTCAAGATATCGAAAATAATGCGGGCGTTGTCTGTGTTATCGATCAGTCCTGCAAACCGATCTTTGCCTGGTCCATATGCGTACACAGGAACATCATCTCCTGTATGACCGCCTGTTGTCCAGCCGGTAAAAGAACGGTTATCAAAGATGGCTTCAATGGCATTATCAATATCGGTTACCTTTTTTTCTGTCGCTGCGTCTTGTACAGACTTGATCTCTTCTGAAGTCAGTTCAAGATCAATGTATTTCTTAAGCGTATCTTCCACAGAACTTCCTGCAGCGATCTCTGCTGCCATAAAGTCAGGTGTGCGTTTCGCTGCTTTGATCGGTGCTGCGAGGAAATTGTATTCGCCGTCTTTTCCAAGCGTAAGTCCACCAGTAGAGTGATCTGCTGTAGCTACGACAAGCGTTTCACCATCTTCTTTTGCAAAATCAATGGCGGCTTGGAAAGCCTTCGCGAAGTCTTCCATCTCACTCATGGAACCCACGATATCATTATCATGACCTGCCCAGTCAATCTGGCTGCCTTCGATCATGAGGAAGAAGCCGTTCTCGTTCGTACTCAGGCGATCAATCGCTGTATCTGTCATCTCTGCCAGAGAAGGAGTTGCACTGGTACGGTCGATTGTTTTATCGAGGCCGCCATCTGCGAACAAACCTAGGATTTGGTTGTTGTTATCTTTCAGTAAGGCACTGCGATCCGTAACATAGCTGAATCCCGCATTTTGAAATTCTTTGGTCAAATCACGATCTTCTCTCACGAAATTTGATTTCCCGCCGCCAAGCAAGACATCCACTTTATGTTTTCCATTCACAAGCTGATCGAAGTAGTCATCTGCGATGGCATCCATGTTTTTACGGCTAATATCATGCGCACCGAAGGCAGCAGGGGTCGCATGTGTAATCTCGGAAGTAGCGACAAGGCCTGTTGATTTTCCGTTTTCTTTGGCTTGTTCGAGCACGGTTTTTACTTCGGTATGATCGTTATCTACCGCAATGGCTGCGTTATACGTTTTGACTCCAGCTGACATCGCCGTTGCTGCAGATGCAGAGTCCGTTACATTCTGGTGCTCATCTTCAGGATACGTCATTTGTGCGCCAACGAGGTATGGATCGAACTCGGTTTTCTCCATAACAGGAGTTGAAGGGTTATCTTTCATATAGCGGTAAGCTGTTGTGTAAGGAGTCCCCATCCCATCACCAATCAGAAAAATAATGTTCTTAATTTTCTTCGTCTCTACACTGATTGCATTCACCGTGTCTACAGCATGTGCTTGTCCTGCAGAAAGAAGCGTCGAAGCCGCAAGCGTGATCCCGAGAATGGCGGGCACCATTTTTTTCGTTTTCTTATGTAGCATGTTTATATTTCCTCCTCTTCATCACTTAGGAAAAGATTGTAATTGTGTATTGATTAATTGAAGAATAACACTGGAATGTAAAAATAAAACTTCATCTTGATCAGCGGAATATTAATATTTGTAATTTTGTAAAACCTCGATGAAATCTGAGAAACTTCCAGGATCTGTGCATTTGCAGTGCTTTATCTTGTTAAATCGATTGTTTATTCTCTATTCAATCCCTTGATGTTAGTATGTATTATTCGGTACACTTAATAGAATGAACGGAAGAAAGTACGAATGGATAAGATGAAGTTTTCTTTTCCTGAAAATACAGGAGAAGGTGAGGAGTTTTTGAAAGATGAGTATTCAGACAAAAACAATGACAGAAGCGCAGGAAATGCTGCAAACTTATTTTGGATATCCTGATTTTCGGGAGGGTCAGAAAAAGATTGTAGAAAGCCTGCTTCAACATAATGACACGCTTGGCATTATGCCGACGGGCGGCGGGAAGTCGATCTGTTACCAGATCCCGGCCTTGCTGTATTCGGGTCTGACTTTGGTCGTGTCTCCGCTGATCTCCCTAATGAAGGATCAGGTCGATGCGCTGCTTGCCATGGGCATTCCTGCTGCATATATCAATAGTACGCTGAGCGGACGTGAAGTGAATGACCGGATCAGAGCTGCTCGCAGCGGTGAACTGAAGATGCTCTATGTTGCACCGGAGCGGCTTGAGCTGGACTGGTTCCGTGATGAGATGGCACAGCTTCAGATTTCTTGTGTAGCAGTGGATGAGGCTCACTGTGTATCTCAGTGGGGTCATGATTTTCGGACGAGTTATCTATCGGTAGCTCCTTTTGTAGAATACTTGCCAGAGCGCCCGATTGTAGCCGCTTTTACCGCAACAGCAACCCCGGCAGTAATGGAAGATATTCTAAGACTGCTGCGTTTACGTAATCCGGAGACGTTTGTCACAGGACTTGGACGAGATAATCTCGCCATGCAGGTCCTGCGCGGGGAGAACAAAAAAGAATATGTAATGGACTATGCCCGTGAACATGCGGACGAAGCGGGGATTATCTATGCTGCGACCCGTAAGGATGTAGATGATCTGTACAGCCGTTTGCAAGAGGCCGGAATAGCGGCAGGGCGTTATCATGCAGGAATGACAGATGAAGAACGTGCCGCAAGCCAGGAAGCTTTCTTGTTCGATGATCTAAGAGTGATTGTGGCAACGAATGCATTTGGGATGGGTATCGATAAAAGTAACGTGAGATATGTGATCCATTATAATATGCCGAAAAATATGGAAGCCTACGTTCAGGAGGCAGGACGTGCAGGTCGGGACGGCGAACCGAGTCAGTGT
The DNA here is from genome assembly GCF_036577645.1 of Paenibacillus sp. GYB006. NCBI lineage: Bacteria > Bacillati > Bacillota > Bacilli > Caryophanales > Paenibacillaceae > Paenibacillus > Paenibacillus sp. GYB006. The sequence goes on from NZ_JARBDA010000001.1 coordinate 264,341, forward strand.
ATCCTGCTGTTCAGCGCACAAGATATCATGACTCAGAAGTTCCTGCTGGAGCAGGGGGATGCAGATCCTGAGCGCAAGCGCAACGATTATCGTAAGCTTCAGCAGATGATTGACTATTGTTATACGACGAAGTGTCTGCGCAGTGCGCAGCTGGACTATTTTGGAGAGGAACATGACGATACGGGCTGCGGGATTTGCAGTTCTTGTACGGATGACCGGGAACTCATTGATATGACCGTTGATGCCCAGAAAATCTTCTCCTGTATTCACCGGATGAGAGAGCGTTTTGGCGTGTCTCTTGTGTCGATGGTACTCAAAGGTTCGAGAAACAAAAAAGTGCTGGAATATGGTTTTGACAGTTTGCCTACGTATGGAGTGATGTCGAATCGCTCGGAAAAAGAAATCTCCGAAATCATTAACGTACTCGCCTCCGAAGGTTATCTTGCTTTGTCGGAAGGACAGTACCCCGTGCTGAGACTTCAGCCGCTTGCGGTCGAAGTACTGAAAGGACAGCGCGAAGTAATGCAGCGAGTGGCGAGAGTAAGCGCGGCTTCTTCAAGAAGCAGCAGATCTTCTAGAACAAGTAAACGGGATATGTCTCCATCTGCGGTGAATGAGACGATATTCGAACAGCTGAGACTGATTCGCCGTGAAATGGCAGAGCGCGAGCATGTACCGTCCTATATTATTTTTAATGATGCAACGCTTCGAGAGATGAGTGTGGTATGTCCGCAGAGCGAACGTGACATGCTGAAGATTAAAGGGGTCGGAGAAGTGAAGTACCGGAAATACGGACAACCTTTTCTCGATTTCTTCTTGAACCAAGGAAGTAGTGAAGTAGAAGTACCAGCTTATGATCCTTTTGAATTCTAATGGCAATAGAAGATAAGTGATAAATACAGGGCACTATGATGAGTAATTCCACTACGGTAAAGGTTGTGCGCATATGAAAGTAATTTTATCGACGCTGAATGCGAAGTACATTCATACTTCTCTTGCAATTCGTTGCTTGAAGGCTTATAGCGAAAAAGATTTTGATATTGAGCTTGCGGAATATACGATCAAAGACCCGGTGATGAACATCGTGTCTGATCTGTATCAGCGCGGAGCCGATGTGATTGGATTCTCTTGTTATATCTGGAACATTGAAGAGACGATCAAAGTGATTAATATTCTGAAAAGGGTCATGCCTGAGGTGAAAATCATCCTTGGCGGACCTGAGGTATCCTATGACGTGGAACACTGGATGAATCAGCTTCCGAACGTTGATTTTATCGTGGTCGGTGAAGGAGAAGAGACATTCCACCAGCTTTTGCAGGAGATTGAAGGGAAGCAGAAATACCACTTTGTATATGGACTCGCTTACCGTAAAGGGGAAGAGGTTATCGTGATGCCTGGCCGGCCGAAAGCCGACCTGAACGAACTGCCATCTCCGTATCGTTTTCCTGAAGATATTCCGGATCTTGGGAAACGAGTGGTTTATTTTGAGACAAGCCGCGGGTGTCCGTTTAACTGTCAGTTCTGTCTATCGAGTATTGAAGTTGGAGTGAGGTACTTCGATATTGAACGAACGAAAGCAGACATTCTGTATCTGATCGAAAATGGTGCGAAACTGATCAAATTCGTAGATCGGACGTTTAATATTAAGCGGGATTATGCACTCGAAATGTTTGAGTTCCTGATTCAAAATCACGGGGGCTGCGTGTTCCAGTTCGAAATTACAGCAGACATCATGCGTCCAGAAGTGCTGGACTATCTGGCGGAGAATGCACCTCCTGGGGTGTTTCGTTTTGAGATCGGGGTTCAGTCCACGAATGACCCGACGAATGAACTTGTAAAACGCCGTCAGAACTTTACGAAGCTTAGCCGGACGGTAAGCAAAATTAAAGCCAGCGGAAAAATTGATCAGCATTTGGACCTCATTGCCGGTCTGCCGCTCGAAGATTACGATACATTCCGTAAAACGTTTAACGATGTATTTGCACTCGGACCAGAAGAGCTTCAGCTTGGTTTCCTTAAAATGCTGCGCGGAACGGGTCTTCGTCTTGACGCAGACAAATACAACTACACGTACATGGATCAAGCACCGTATGAAATTTTGGGCAGCGATGTGCTTCCTTTTAGCGATATTGTAAGGCTTAAACGTCTTGAGGATGTGCTTGAGAAGTACTGGAATGCACACCGCATGGACCATACGCTGAAATACCTAATGGAGCAGGAATTCCCGTCTCCGTTTGACTTCTTCCAAGCTTTTGGCGACTACTGGGAAGGGCAAGGATGGCAGAAGATCGGTCATCAGTTAGAAGATCTATTTACCCGGCTTCGTTCGTTCCTGGAGCAGCGGGGGACCAAACAGATGGATCTCATCCTGGGCCTGATGAAGCTTGATTATTTCCTTGGTCACAAGTATAAGCCTCGTAAAATCTGGTGGGATTTCACGATGGAGAAAAGCGACTGGGCGTCGTATATCAAACGTCTCGCGGAGCATCCAGAAGATGTATCGCCTGAATTTGCCAGTCTTTCACTGAGTGAACGAGATCTTCAGAAACATGCGGTTCTGGAAGTGCTGCCGTTCCACTTGGAACGTCTACTCGCTGGTGTAACGCCAGACGATGCAAAAGGGCAGACGCTTCTCGTTACAATCTATCAGCAGAATGAAGATCAGAAGCCGGTTTATTTTACCTTGCCGCTGGGAGCGGAAGCGAAGTTGATCTAATGATGAAATGATGTAGGAAATAGATATCGATATTGATATCGATCAGGTATAATGACGAAATGTAAATAATCCCTGACCATAGAATGAATGTTGTTGTTGTCGTTTGTATGGTTAGGGATTTTTTAGTGGTGTCCTGCCATAGATAATAAAAAGATATGAAGTATTTAAATGAATGAAACATTTAATTGTTTATTTGCTGCCAATTCAGTCAGAGAGGTGTATTTTTGAAAGGTTTTCTTGTTTTTATTGGAATCATAATTATTAATGGTGTTTTATTTCAGTTTGTAAATTTTGATGGTTTACTACTGATAGACTTAGCTTTCATCATGACCCTTCTTGTTCTTATGTACGATAATCAAAAGGTAATCCTGCGGAAATTAAATCGTAAGAAAGATACCCGAGAACAAAAGAACTTGCTCGCCCAAAGGGAAGCAGCTGAGCGGAATTTTGATCAAAATGATCATCCAAGTATCGATGAAGTAAAAGAGTTGAATGAGCGATAATATGCCCTGTTTTAATTTACAAACTTGGGACCACTGCCTTTTTTATTAGGATAGTGGTTTTTTGTTGTAACGCACGTATTAATGACCTTGTTTTCTTGTCTGAAGCCGGTGCCGTATTACCTCTTATTGGGCTGGATCTAACCACCTGAGGTGGTACAGTTTGTCCGTTCTCCAAGCGTAACGCTAAAAAGAAGAGCAAATAAACAAGAGCAAACAAACAAGAGCAAACAAACAAGAGCAAACAAAGAAGAGGCCGCCTGTACTTCTAAACAGGGACCTCTTCTTTGATGTTCAAAATCGTTATGGTTAACTCTACTAGGTGCGGGTGTACTTTGGTATACACTGAAAGCTACTTGAAGCTGCTTTATAAGGGCTAAATAAGGGCTGAAGTTAACCGGTGATATCACGCCGTAACGTGAACAGATCTTTAAGCGCCTCGGTCGACAGCTCGGTAATCCAGCTCTCCGTACTGGATATGACATTGTCGCTTAGCTGCTGTTTGCTCTCCAGCATCTCATCAATGTGCTCCTCAAGCGTACCCAGCGCGATGAACTTGTGTACCTGTACGTCCTTGGTCTGACCCATACGGTAAGCACGATCGGTTGCTTGATTCTCTACGGCTGGATTCCACCAGCGGTCAAAGTGGAACACATGATTGGCTGCTGTCAGGTTAAGCCCTACGCCTCCCGCTTTAATCGAAAGGATAAATACGTTTGGTTGTTCAGCAGGCGGCAGGGACTGGGATTGAAACTGTTCAATCATCCGGTCGCGAGCCATTTTGGAAGTACTCCCATTTAGATAAAGTACAGGCTCCTGCAGTTCCTGCTGAAGCGTCTGCTTCAGAATCTCTCCCATACCGATATACTGTGTGAAAATAAGGCAACGTTCGCCTTCTTCACGAAGCTCTCTGACCATCTCAAGCAAGCGTTCAAGTTTGGACGAACGGCTGATTAACATGTCCGTGTTAAACGGACTGTCCGGATCGTCCTGAATACCAGGGATAGACTCTTTTGTTAACAATACTGGATGATCGCAGAGCCGCTTCAAATGGGTAAGGGTTGAAAGTATGGCTCCTTTTCTTTCGATTCCCTCCAGCTCTTTCATTTTGTTCATTAAGTCGTTAACGGCCTGGTCATAGAGAGCGCTCTGCTCGGCAGTAAGTTTAATATAGGTTTTCATCTCATTCTTATCAGGTAGATCAAGCTGAATCGCAGGATCCTTCTTTTTCCGGCGGAGCATAAACGGCTTGACGAGTTTCTGTAGTTGAATCGTCTTTTGCTCATCTTGGTCTTTCTCAATCGGCTGAATGAACCGAGCACTAAATGCTCGTGCAGTTCCCAGATAACCTGGGTTTATAAAATCATAGAGAGACCAAAGTTCCGAGAGCCGGTTTTCTATAGGCGTTCCCGTAAGCGCGATCCGATGTTTCGCTTGGAAGCTGCGGACAGCCGTGGATTGTTTCGTTTGTGCATTTTTGATATTTTGAGCTTCGTCCAAACAGAGCGATTCCCACGTAACTGTACTCAGTAATTCTTGATCAAGCGTTGCTGTGGCAAAGGAGGTAATAATGACGTCCGCTTGCCCGAGAAGCGCCTGAAAATCATCACCGCTCGCGCGATTACTTCCATAATGGAGCTTGACCCGAAGAGACGGAGCGAAACGGCTAATTTCCTTCTGCCAGTTGCCGAGTACCGAAGTAGGACATATCAGAAGGGAAGGATTTACGGGATCTGCAGCTGCGTTGGTCTCTTTTAGATGCAATAAATAAGTGATAAACTGCAGCGTTTTACCGAGGCCCATGTCATCTGCCAGACAAGCTCCTAGACCATAATTACGCAGGAAGACAAGCCACGAAAAACCATCATATTGATACGTTCGCAGTTCCGCTTGTAGATTATTTGGAACGCTGAGCTTCGGCCACTCGGATTGGCGCCCTAATTGGTTGATAAGCCTTGTCAGATGTTCATTGAGCTCGACACCAATCTGAATGCGCTCATTGTCCTCATCATCCTCTTGATCTGCTTTTTTTGGGGCACGTCCGCTATAGGAAACTTGACTGTTCTCGAGTAGATGCAGATGTAATATATCTTGAAAAGATAACCCCTGCGAGCTGTCTACCCCTGCCATTGCTTGGGAAATCTGTGCTAAGAGAGCCGGGTCAAGCGGAATCCATTGTCCTCGAAACTGCACTAATCGCTCATTGCGAGCCACAAGTTCAGCAAACTCCGCTTCGGTGAACTGAGCATCTCCAATGGCAATACGCCAATCGAATTGAATGATGGAATTTAGTCCGAAAAATGACTTCCCTTTGCCTGCTTGTCCTTCGCTATCCCCTTCATCTGCTCGAACCTTGGCCCGAAGCTTAGGACGTCTGCGACTAGCCGCTTCCCACCAAGCAGGAAGGAGTACCTGCCAGCCTGCTTCTAATAAACGACGGCTGTCTACCGTTAGGAATTTCCAAGCGGCCTCATCGGACAGCGGTTTACTAAGGACATCTCCGCTATGTTCGGCCCATTGTTCCTTAGGCAGACTTGCACGTAAATGCTCTAACCATCCAGATGAGCGTTCAATAATGTGACTTGACCAAGAATCCGGCCACCCGCCAGATACATGTCCATCTTCAGCAAGGCGCACAGGAATAAGAATCACGGGATCGATTTTATCTTGTAATACAAGCTTAAGTCGCCATGACGGATCATCATCGTCTGGTTCGAGTAACTGTAATAAGAGACGGAAGGGAGCAGCATCAGCTCTCCAGCCAATCGAAACGAGCCAGGCTTGTTCATTTATACCAGCCACTGCACGATCTTTGGTGAAGAGTAATGGATACTCTGTGCGTAGATCGGAAGCAGTAACTTCGGTTCCATAATAGCGATAAAACACGGCAGACGAGAAAGCTGCGTTTAATCCGGCATAATCGCTTGGATGATTATCTTTTAATTGCTTTAATGCAGCGGTAGCTGCTGTAGTTAATGTTTTTGTGTCCCAGGTCCAGGCGAGTTTTCCTTGCCGGAAGGCAGTAAAGCTAGGAATATATTGTCTTTCTTCAATACATACATTCAAAATGGAGGCAAACTCAATCCACTGCGCTGCTTCTTCATCCCACTGCCATTCGATATGCTGCAGCAGCCTGCGTTCGGCCAAGAAGGGGAGAACATGCTCTGCGGGGAGAATAATGAGTTCAACCTCTTCAATCTGTTTAATTTCCAGCTCCGTACCATACATCGATGGCTCGTGCCAGGCAAATAGGCGATGTTTTAATTCCATTCCGGATACGTATCTGTTTGCTGCGGTCAAACCGTAAATCAGAGCATCTCCATAGGTGCTGAGACTGATATGGACGGTAATGGTTTCTGTGTATTGACTCATGGTATCAGTTTCCCCTTTCGAAGCTCCTCTTGCAGCGCACGCAGACGACTATGACGGTTAGCAAAAGCAGTGATGAACTCTTCCCAGCGTGTTTCTTGTTTCATTTTTAGATACAGTTTAGATAATCGTTTTAGTAGTTTCACGGCTGCTTTATAGCCATCTCTATTTTTAAGCAGAATATATCTTTCAACCGCTTGATGATAGAAGGGCAATAGCAGTTCGGGTGCATTTTTCTCTATCGGTTTTAGAACGGTGACACGGAAATCCAGAGGCTCTGTACCGCTGCTTAACTGAAAATCCATCCACTGCTGCCATTTGCTATGAGCGAGCAGGGTTTCTTCATATATCTTCCTTGAATAAGGAAGCATGCGGACGAGGCTGTCCCACAAATGCTGCTCAGAATCGGAACTTGAGGAATGCTGAATAACCTGTTCCCACAGGTTCACATACGCCTGAATATGCTGCTCCCGAGGTCTGCTCAGCATCATCGGACCGATGGCGAGAAGCCAGTCTTGCAGCCGTGACCACTGCTCTTTTTTAGATAGTATCTGCAGAAAGAGAAAGAAGCGCTCAGGAGGAATAACTCCTTTGTCATTAGCTTGCCGAAGCAGGTCTAAAGCAGGTTCATCCTGATCTAAAAAGAAGTGGATTTGGCTTTGAGCTAACAACCAGGGCAGCTTGGCAAGCGAGGTTTTAAGCTCATTTTCCGCCGATCTTAACTGTTCTAGTTCCTCTTCGTACATTGATTTGTCTTTAAGGTTAGGATGAATCCAGTGTAACCAGAGCAGATCATAAGTCGCGGAAAAATAACGGAGATTATTGGATTCCACCAGCATACGGCTCCGTAAGTAGTCAGAAGTTTCTGACACACGAGACCAAAGCTCCAGTTCGTCTCCGATCCTAAACGGCTCAGTCAATATCCGTGTTATTTCTTTCTGTACATCATCTGCGGCAACCTGTGTGTGAAAACCGATGAACACATTTCGGTGTATTTTTGAGTTTTTCAGGGGCCTTACCAGTTTATCAAGCACAAACAATTGTGCATGGAGCTTATACATCTGGTCCAAGACAGGTGAAAGCTCAGGTTGCTGTTTATAAATGGAAGCTAGAGCTTCCTGTGCATATTGAACGTTCGGGCTGTCCGTTCCTACGGAGGAGGTGCACAGCTTGAAAAAAGCATGCCAATCTTGGATGGGCATGGAAGGTAACTTATTTGCTAGCTCCTGCAGTTGTAACTGTTCAGCGGTGTTTCTTTTGCGAAGACTATTCTTTGGTTCTACATCTAGTGCTACATTTAGTTCTGCATTTTGTTCTGTAGTTGGTCCTGCATTTGCAGGTTGTTGATTAGTTGTTTTAGCAGGACTCGTAAGATGGGCCGGTCTATCTTGCTGGGTAAGCGTCGCTACTGAATGGCTATTTACAATCGCATGAACAGATCGTCCATATTGATTCACGTAAGCAAGAAGTACAGCAACCATATGTTTACAATAGGATGGAACGGAACAGGTACAATGACTCTCGGATAAAGTATCTAGATTGAGCGTAACTTGGTACCGCTCCTCGTCCTTGCCTTCAACAAAGCCTTCTATATGTTCGGGATTGGATATTTTCATAAGATGGGCAAGCTCTTGTTTATACTGTTCAAATCCACGTTTTATCGTAATATCATTGAAGCTTTCCCGAATCCTTTGAATGAGCATTTGCCACTCTGTTTCATCAAGCATATATTTTAAGTTCATTATTAATCTCCTATGGGAGTGTAGTGTTTATCTATTATAATCAAATTCATATATTTGAGAAATTTCCTCTAATGAAAAAGAGGGCTGATATTTAGGATAACGGTATGTGTTCGGAAGGGCAACTTTGACAGCAGAAGGTGGAGTTAGATAATGACATATAATAGGGAAGAGATCATAAGACTAGGGGGACATAAAGGATGCATACATATAACCATGCACAGTACCAAGATGAATTACAGCAGCTTGCCACACTATCAGGTGTAATATGTTGGGGAACCGTTACGGCGAAATTTTGCCTGGATGGAGTTCAAAATGAAGAGCTAATCAGTAACATCAGCATCATTCCCGTTGTGGGAGATCAGTATGTAGTCATGCAGCTAGAAGATGGCAGGTGGGAACTGATTGGCGGAACACTCGAGCCGAAAGAGGCGTACATGGATGGACTACGAAGAGAATTAATGGAGGAGATCGGCGCAGAACTCATCAGCTACCACCCATTTGGTCATTTTCAGTGTACATCAACGTTGGAGGCTCCTTATCGCGCACATATTCCGCATCCGCATTTTGTAAGACTGCTCGGATATGGAGAGGTGAAGTTAGTAAGCAAACCTCTGAATCCAGCAGATGGGGAACAAGTATCCTTGGTAGAACTCGTTGATATTGATGAGGCCGTACGTAGGTTTGAGGGGATAGGTAGATATGATATCGCAGAGATGTACCAGCTGGCACATCGGGTTAGAATGAGCTATGAGAGTATGGGGGAATAAGAGAATAGAACAGATGCATAGAGATACATAGAGATAGATAGAGAGTGAGTCATCTGCCTGGCTTTTTAGAGGGAACGTGGGAGTTCACTGATTAGGCAGGGAGAGATTCGATCACCGATTAGAAGGAATCAATTTGAAAGCGACCAAAAGCAGGTATCTGTCGTTAATGCATACGCCAGTAGTAGATCCCAATTATCACGGCGAGAACAATGGCAGCAACCATGAATGACATTAGCAGATTGCTTCCTACCGAGTAATGATTGGAAATTTCTTGTTCTTTTTCTTCTACTTTTCTCTTGGCAACCTCTTCGTCATTCGGAGTTAAATGGTGATTAGGAAAAGGCATAAGACTCACTCCTTACTCTTATATAGTACCGTTTCATCAAACTTCTTATCCTTGTAATGAACCAAAGGTATCATACATCAGATGGATTATTAACCATTTAATCTCATTTATAAACAAAGGATTTGTCGCCTTTTCATATGTAATATGAAAGGTGCCTGCTTCAAAATAGATTCCCAAATGCTGCTTGCAAGCCAGCTGGGTACCATTTGATATTAATTATATTTATTCGGGTTGTGAGGACATGTCTTACAAGAGGGGAATGCATAACAAGAGAAGGTGTATTCATAACAAAAGAGAAGAGACTCATAATAAAAGAGAAAGTACTCATAACAAAAGAGCCTTATTTCTCGGGCTGCTCCCTGTTTCAAAAACAGTAAGCAGTGCCCTCCGAATGGAGTGTGAGAAAGGCTCTTTTGCATTACATATTTACTAATGTACTCTAACCATTTCTTAATATGAGGATTTTACTATAAATCTTAGTTCTCCCAATGTTCTGATATATATTCGTCTCGACCTGATTTCTCGCGGTCTTCCTTATAGTGCTTCTGATTCTTCTTGTGATAGTTCTGATGATAATCCTCGGCAGGATAGAACGTTTCCGCAGGTAAAATCTCCGTTACAATCGGCTTATCAAATCGTCCGCTGTCTGCTACTTCCTTTTTCGATTGGAGGGCAAGCTCCTGCTGCCGCTCGTTATGATAGAAAATGGCGGTTCTGTACTGACTGCCCCGGTCGTGGAATTGACCGTCTGGATCAGTTGGATCAATTTGCGGCCAGTAGAGTTCAAGCAGTTTTTCATAAGGAAAAACATCTGGATCAAACGTGATTTGTACAACCTCATAGTGTCCCGTGCTTCCTTTTTTCACTTCTTCATAGGTCGGATTCGGTACCGATCCTCCCATGTATCCTGATACAATGCCATGAATGCCGGGCAGCTCCTCAAAGGGAGTGACCATACACCAGAAGCATCCTCCTGCAAAAGTAGCTTTTTCCATAGGTTCTACCTCTTTCGATATGTCGTAGTTGGTTTAGCTTAAAGATAATAGAGTTCAGTATACCAAAAACGTGAGTTGGTACAAAGTGTCAGCAAGATCAAAGGGAAACATTTAAGAGAGAGATTATTATAGAAAATGTTTGTGTAAGCTTTAATAGAGTCTTGTAAACAAAAGAAAGTAGCATCTTTCTATTAGTTATTCCTTCACCACACACTTACTGAAGGGGGATGAATCTCGGGTACATTCAAGAATTGCTTGGTCACACTCCCTCATCTAAGCTAGAGAAAAATCTAAAAGGATCCCAAGTCCGCTGGGACGAATGAAGGAGGATTTTAGAGAAAAATAAATTACAATATATTAAAATTGAGCTATAATTTAATAGCTGTTGAGGTTCGTGAGAATATGATGATTGTGACGATTACGTAGTTCAGAGATAAAGAAGTTTTTTTGAAAGCAACTCAAGGAGGCGTGTATATTGAGTAAGTATGACCTGGCAGCTATAAAAGCGGTCGAGTTAGTTTATCAAGGTGTTACTGATTCACCAGTAAAAGCATGGGACATTGCTACTTCAGAACTGTTCGGCGAGGGATCATGGGGACATAAAAAGGGCTGTCCAAAGAATGCCTTTTTAGGATTATGTGAAGAGGGATATATTCAAGGAATTCCAAAAGGAATATATAATACAAGAAGAAATTCGAAAAATAAGAATTATGCGATAAAGGCGACTGAAATAATAAAGGAACAACCTGAACTATTAGAAGATACTAAAAAACTATGGTACAGAGTTAGTAATGGTAGTGGAATGTCACACAATTACCAGATGGAAGTCGTTAACGCCCTTTATAAGAAGAAATACATACAAGACTAATCTGTGAGTAATTTCAATGATCGCAACTGAATCACATAACAATATATTCACGCTGAGGTGCTTATGCCCCTTAATCGTCCGATGTATAATCATGGAAGTTAACTCAGATGACACACGAGCCGGCCTTAGATAGGAGCTATCTAAGGCCGGCTCGCGTCGTGAATACGAATACGTTAAGCGAGAGTACCGTGAAATACAGCTATGAAAAATAGGGAGGTAGCAATGAGAATAACAAAATCATTTAATAATGTGTGGTTAGCATTTATTAATGTAGTAACAGAGCTGTTTAGAAAGAACAAGTGGCTTTTTCTTGTTCTGATTTATGTTATATATTTAGGAATTGAAGCATTTAAAAGTAGTAAAACTTCAATGATTTTTGTTCTTTGTTTGATTATCACGTTAGTATCAATAGGAGTATATGCAAAATCAAAAAGTTATTCTGAAACAACATTATCTTTTGTTTTAGGTCTTTTCACAGTGTTTTCAACTGATTGGAATAAAGGATACTTCATTGTATTTATTTCTTTTTATGTTATTTTCAATATAATTGTGTTTTCGGTATCTTCAATTAGATTAGCAGCACAGAATGAAGAGATATTAATTGAAGCGGCTCTCAAATATCCACATTTACCTTTTGATAATACGAAATCAAAATTAAACCATATAGCAAATCAAACTACAAATACAAAATTGTTAAGCGTATTAGATCGATCTGAATGTATTAGGTTTCTTTCATATAGACGGATAAATATTGATTATTTTGAGGATTCAATCGAAGTAATAGAACTTATAAGAGTTGTTAATCAAACAAACTTAAGTAATGCAATGAAACTATTCTATTCATTATATTCATTTGAAGTACTTATAAATAGTAATAATTTCTCAAAAGAAAGAATTATTGAAATGTTTGATTTAATTGTAAACTTGCCAATATCACCAGATGATTTCTTTAGTGTTTTTAACAAACTTAAGAGATTAATAATAGATGGTCAATATGAATATCATACGCTATTATATAGAATTCAGAACGAAATATTAAGAGGTTATGATGTTGATGAAATAGTTGAAATAATTAAAGGGGAATAACACCATAGATAGAAGTCAATAAAGAACAACGCTTAACACTATATCTACGCCGCGTTGCATGCTCCTTCGTCTACCAGGGAATTAGAATCAGGCAGACATCCTTGCAAGGCCAATCCCCAGTTGCTACGCTGCTTTATGCCTTTCGGGTTCGTAGATTCAAAAACATTAGGCGAAAGATCAGTAACAAGTAACACAACGACAATTGTGAGATCACACACGAAAGGCGGATTTTAAATGAAAAACATACTAATTGGTAATGGGATTACGATACAATTTGGTGGAAGTGATTACTTAAATTCTAACATTCTGCAAAGAGTAGTGAACAATATTAAAGAAGAAACTTTTCCGAAGGAAATATATCCAATGGAACTTGAGCAATGGATTAAATATTTATTTAGTCAATTGAATAATATTCTTGATGGAGTATATGATCTTTATGTCGTGACTGAAAATGAAAACATGGCACTTTCAGATTTTAAACAAAGATACAAAAATAGAAACTGGTACACAACATTCCATTCTCTTGGATTTGAAGATTATTTTTTTATACATAACTTAGTCTGTATTAAAAATGGTGTTGTAAATCCAGAGAAATATAATACTAGGGAAGCATTAAGAGTATCTCTATTAGATTCTATATACAACTCAGGTAAAATAAATATGATTCATAAAAATTATCCTCTTGGATTAAGAGGTTATTTTCAAGAATATAATAATATATTTACAACAAATTATGATAATAATATTGAGGTTTTTAGTGATAGGGAAGTTCTTTATTTACATGGAGCATTTCATATTTTAGATGATGTTTATAACCCAGATAGTTTAAGAAATCAGCTTAGTGATAGACCACTGAATAGTGCGATAATTGTGTCGGGATATGATCATTTGTATTCTAATGCATTGACAACTTACTCAGGAGAAACAAAAGATTTTATTATTAATATGCGAAAGTCAGCGAATGTAGCAATTTCAAAATTTGTGGATGGTGTGCAAACAAAACCCGAACTTATGTCTGAAATTGAAGAGTGGAAAGAATCAGATAATCAAATTGTTAGGAATATGTATGAATCAATTATGGTGAAACTTGAGAATCCGGAAATGTCTTTTTCAGAATATGATGCTCTTCAAAAGTTTTCTGATATTGAAGGTTCAATCACAATATTGGGTCTTTCGCCTAACAATGATAACCACATATTCAGAGAGATCCTGAACAACCAAAAAATAGATGAAATAATCTACTACTTTTATGATGAGTCTGAGGGAAAAAGAGTTAGAAATCTGTTTGGAAATAAAAAAATAACGAGAAAAGATGTGAAGAAATTTTGGAAGCAGTTCTAAGAAGTTGATCCTTCGCCTAACAAAACATTCTTGCTTTCTCGCTATCGCTCCTCGGTCGCCAAGGGGATTCTAGAGAAGCGTAATCAGGCGACACTAAGTCTGACGACCCGTTCCTACGGTCACTTAAGCTGCTTGAACGTCAGGAATGCCAAACGTTATCAGAAAGTCTTGCAGACAATCAAAATGATACTTAATAGAATTAATTATTTAAAAGAAATTCTATATTTTAAATGGAGATGGGAGATAAATAAGTGGATTCTAAAATTGCATTTGGAGTAGGATGCTTTCATTTTGGCTTAAAGACTGGAACTAATACAACTATGGGAAAATATTTTAATGAGCTTCAAAAAATGCTTGAATCAATATCTAGTATAAGTGAAATAGATATTGAATTTTATGAAGAAGATTATGATCTCACTGAAGATATTTTCATTTCTCCTAATAATAGAGGTATATCAAATGGTGGTGCTCTTGAACCATACATAGAAGATTTAAAAATTTCATTTGATATTTTTATTCCTAAAAGAATTCAAGAAGATTTAGGCGAAACGCAAAGCTTGTTTAAAACAGAGAGATTTAGGGTTTTAATTAATTACACTTACTATTTTCCTGTGGCAATCATACAATTATTAGATCCTTTGGATAATGATGTTTTTCCATCCTCTGCGGTAATTCTTGTCCGAGAATTTTTAAGAAAAGAACTTTCTAAAACGAAATCATTTATTGATTTTCAAGTACTTGGGCCCAGCCCCTTCCACGCAGATTTCTTTATAGAGAAAGATGATCAAATTGAGAGGCCGTTTTCAATTTCAATTGTTGAAGCAAAAGGATATGACCAAGTAGTTATTTCGTATAATAAATATATTAACGCGGCAAAAGCTTTAGAAGAAATATTGCTTGAAACCCTCAGTGAATTTGGATTTTTTTACGAACTGAAACATTCTGATTCTGTGACACATAGAAAATGGAGTATGATTGAAAGAAATCTTGATACATTAGTAGAGATAAAGAAAGATAGGAAACAATTCAAAAACTTTTTCAAAACTAACAAGATTATAAATGAGTTATTTATTAACATTAGCTATTTTGAAAAAGATCAAATTATATATAAATCGTATATTCAGAAAAGCAAAAGGAATATTACTCATTTTATTTTGTATATAGATCGAGAAATCGATGAACGGATAAACTTTCCTACTAAGCAAGTGACAGAACTCATTAAACTTTATGAAAACCAAAAATTGAATGTATACGTTATGTCAGCTACAGTAATAGCAGCGGTTTCAGGAGGATTGCTAGGCGCTTTGATAACTACATTTTTTGATTAATGTCATATAATAGAGAAATAAAATTTTAAAATATAATTGGGGGAATCAATTTGTAGGAAGGCAAGACCATCTGATAACATAATGTTCACTCTGCGGACATTCGTCCTGGGTTCGACATGCGTCGGACACCCAGCATGCGCTGGGTCGTGAATACAGGAACGTTATGTGAAAGGCAAGCAATATGTTAAAAACTATATTAATAGGAAGTATTTCTATGAAGCATGATAAACTAGTTAAGAAAAAATCGGTCGGTTTTATTTTACAATCAGATCAAATAGGAAGAAAGAAATTATTAGTTTACTCTAATGTTCCGGGAGTTTTATTTAGATTACCTGGAGGAAATATTGATCCAAATGAAACTATTGAAGAGGCATTGTATAGAGAGATATTGGAGGAATCTGGATTAACGAATCTAATATTGGTTAGGGAACTCGGAGTACAACAATATTATAAAGTATTTATAGATTCAATTGTCGAACGACATGATTTTCTTCTAATGACTAATGGAGACCTACCTCATAAATGGGAATTTATTGGTTCAGGAGATGGGGAAGACCAAGAAACTCTATTCAAATACCAATGGATCAATAATGACCAAATACATTTAATAGATGAAGAATATAGAAGAGACATTACAAAGACATACATAAGAGAATTTTTCAGTTGACTCAGAGAAGGCATTCCCATCACATAACACCATATTCACGCATCGGGCATTCGCCCTCGGTCACCAGGAGGGATAACAGAGAAGTTGGATCAGGTGACAGCCCTGCACTGGCTAAGTCCGCCGGACCCGCGCTTCACGCTTAAGCCAGTGAGGGTTCGTGAATACAAAACGTTAGGTGAAATTGCCGAAGAGATTATTATTTAAGGGGTTATTCATGAAGCCAACATCAATAAAGAAGAAAATAAGAGGAATGAAGAAGAAAGCGCGAAGACTTTCTTCATGGACAGAATATCATAAACAACTTGATATTGAATCCTTATTAAAACATGAAAAAGAATATGTGAAGATATGGATTAAACCGTTTTATAATCTGTATCAGATTAATTCAAAGACATGGGGTAGAAAAAATCCATCCTATAAATTCAGAAAACAGGTGTTTAATCAATTAATTGAAATCTATCTTGCTTGGGAAGACAAATTAAAAGAATTGAAGGAACCGTATTATTTAAAGATATGGTTGGCTGACCCTGAATTTATGGACTCACAAGTAGTTGCAGCCATTGGAAGTGAAATTGAGTACTATCAAAATCTATTTGAACATAATAAAGAATCGAAAGAATCTCCTTTTAGTCCAAAACATCCCAATTTAGATCAATTCAAATGGGATAGATGTGTCAATGGTTATTATGTTTGGGAAAGTGACTTAGAGATAATAGAAGAAATTAATGAAATACGAAAAAAAGCTTATAGAATAAATGAAGTAATAATAGATGGGAAGATTGAGAGATCATATTTTATTTATACAGGAGATATGTGGACTGGGTATATTCAAGGAAACGACAACCTCACCTAACATCATTTTCACGCACCGGACCATTCGGTCCTCGGATTGCTAGTAGTTATGAAGCTAGGGAGCGAATCAGGAAATCAACCCTGCAAGGCTAAGTGGCGAAGCCACCCGTGCTGCGCACCTTAAATCTTTCGGATTCGTGAACACAGGGAACGTTATCGTAAATCAATGCAATATACTAATTCATCTATCCAGTAGCTCATGGATGTCTTTTATTAAAAGTTGAAGAAAGTTGCCTTTGAAGTTTATCGCTCGGGATAGTATTCTTTCCTGTTCAGATACGGCAAGGGTAAAGAATAAGGGTTCATTTTTAAATAGTTTTTTTAATAGTTCCATACTCTGTAGCGTGAGTCTTTTTGTTGAATCTTTTTCGTTGGCTCTCTTATACAAGAAGTTGATTATTTCTTTATTAAAGGGAGGACTTTCTAAGTTAGCAATCCAATTAAGAGTCTTTTTTGAGGCATCTTTGGTTCGGTATTCTAGGGGGATGATAGCGTTATATACGTACTCATTCTCTAGTTGTGATCGGCTAAATCCAGTCTTACTCACTATCTTGCTAATTGGAGTCATTAGTAATTGTAGTTGTCGTAATACAATAACTTTGTTTTCCTTTACAGTTTCACCCTTGTTAAATAAACGTCGTAATATTTTCAAGTTAAGCATCTCGTCTTCAGTGGGTTCCTCAAGTAAACATGGAGCAGCAGATTGGTTACTGTTGTATTTTAGATAGTAGTAGCGATCAAATCCTCCAACTAATCTATATCCTTCTTGATTCGGCTTTTTTTCAACAGCTAGTAGTAAATCATAATTGAGCCAATCAGTCTGACTCTTTTTCATACGCTTTACGTACTCGTTTGTTATTTTAATCTGGAAATCGGGATGTATTTGATCTAGAGGAATCGATATTATCTCTGTTCTAGACATAAGCAACCCCTCCATTTATAAGTCTTTAAGGATGCTTATGCGTACATCATTTTGTCCTATGCACTTTGGGGCTCATTTGAGGATGACATTGAAATCCGCTAATACAAAATTCACGCATTCAGCCTTACGGACTTCGGGTTCTATACGGACCGCGGAAACGAGTTTAAAAACCAGATGAATTTCTAAAGTCTCCGTTATCTTGAACTGGAATTGTACGATTATGTTAATTGGTTCAACTACATCGTATTCATGGGACATTAGGATATATAACGCCTGTTCAATATCGCCAAGATCTTTTAAAAAGGTTGCCTGATTTAATGTTGACAATCCTAAATACCTGAGCAATATATGAGAGGGTTCTAATTAATAATAAAACCTCTAATAATAAAAAATACTATCTCAAATTCATAATAAGAATGCTTGTAGATGCTATAAAGGTAAAATATAACTACAATTGATTCTTGGGTGGGCATGGCTTCCCTTCTAAAGGAGTGAAGCCATGGAAATAAAAGACGAGATCCCGATTATTTATATTCCTATTTTTATCATGTAATAACAATAAGAGAAAGAATCACCCCAAGAATGACCGCCGATGGAGTGAAAAAGCACTCTATAACTTACAAATTCACAATAAATTTCACTTGGTTTCTATACGATTGACGTTTGTTCACGTTGGTCGCTTTAGGCAGGGATGGTTTGCGTGAAGAGCAGCATCTTTATTATGCAACAGGTCCTTCTATGTCTGCTTTCAATTGTTCAAACCACTCTAAGTTAACTAAGTGATGGGAACGTGAGTTTTCGTTCATGCGACGGAAGTAATTGATTGTGCCGGGAAGCTCTGGTGTGCTTAATAGATATTCATCAAGAAGGGCGATTCGAGCTTTAGTCTGGTCAATCTGCGATTGGACAAGTTCGAGCAATTTGTTTTTGTCATATTCATCTGCAAACAGTAGTGCCCCATAAAATTGCAGGTTCACATATTCTGATTTGGTGCCATATTTGACCATTAACTTTTCGAATTCAGCCATTCCTGATTTGGTGATTTTAAAGTTCCGAGTTTCATGCCCACTGGTTGAAGGTTTCTGCTGAATCTGTTCGATCCAACCTTTTTCTTCAAGCTGTTGCAGATTGTAATAAAACGAGCCTTTTGTGAAGTTTACAATGTACTTGTAATGACGTTTTTCCATTAAGGCCAGTAGTTCGTATCCGTGAGCGCCGGGATTTTGGATGAGCAAGCCAAGAATGAGTAAGGGGATCATGGCTGCATCACTTTCGCCATTTGGGCCTCGAATTCTGCGTACGTAATTTTACCCGAAGCTAAATCCATGCTATGAAGGTAAATCTGTTCAGTTTTTGAATAATCACGCTTCACATTCAGCGATTGCTCTTCTCCCGGGATGGGTTCCAGGACATGACACTTTTTTGAAAAAGCCTCGTAATAACGATATCCGAATTTCCGCTGCGAAACGGCGTCCAAATGAATACCGTCAGGATTTGCGGTCAAACCTGCCGCTGTTACAAAATAGCAGTTTTGCTGTTCGGTGGCGAAGCGCTGCAATTGTTCATTGACCTGTTGATATTCTGTCGCGTGCTGCCCAAAACCGCTTTTCCCAAGGAAATCACCAAGTCCACCAATGATTAGCGGTACCTCATCAAGATTCAATTCGTTTCTTAGGGTGTTCATGATATGGGTTAACTTCTCGTAATAAGTTTCATGCAGCGAATGATAACTGTCGCTCTCACCCTGATGCCATAGGATTCCGCAGATTTGACTGGAACATTGGGCGAAGCGGGCTTGGGACAAAGCATGCTGAAAAAGGATGCTATCTGGATGCCAGTCATTTAGCGAGCTGCCACCTTCCGCACAAGGAATCAAACCGATTTCTTCCTCGGGATTGGCTTTCGACCAGGCATCAGCAAAAGACGCCGCAAGGCTTACACCCGAAACCGGACGGTCATAATTAATTGGCTCTGTCATCATCTGCCACTGTCCATTACGCAGCATTTTTATTTTTTCATTATAGATCGGATCGACTTCATGCAGAAATCCACGGCCCGCCATATTCGACTGACCTAACATTAAGAAAGACTTTATCATTTTAGTCTTGACTCCTTTACTTTACTACTATAGTCTAATTAGACTAAATTATTGTACAGTCTGTTTAAACTGTAGTCAATTGAATCTGAAAGTGCTCAATAACGTACTCTTCTCTAAGAAAACGTGAAAAGGGAACGATCACAGTTTGATTCTGTGCAGTTCCCTTTATTTATTGTTGTTCGTTCAAGCCATATTTCTCTAATACCGAGTTACGGAATGTATTGTATTCTGACAGTTCCGATTTTGTTAGAGCTTGCAAAGGGGCATTCGGTTCCTCATCAGTCAACAAGATTTTACCTAAGTTATCATTGACTAAAGAGTAATCACCGAAACTATTCTTCATCAAAAAAATCACACTTGGCTCATCTTTCTTCAACTCTATATAATTTCCCGTTGTAAGCTTTTCTTCTTTATGAAGACCTACAGGTTCAATTATAGTCAACTCTTTCTGGTCTCCTGGAAAGTCAGCTGGCTTTTTTATTATTTTATCGATTTTAATATTAGTTCTAGTGGAGAAATCCTGTAGGTAACTGTCTGCATATACCTTTACTTTATGCTCTCTATCAAAAAAATCTTCCGTAGCATAACCTACTACGATCAGCTCGACATACTCGTCTAACTTATCAATATCTTGTAATTTGAGAGAATTAGCAGATAAGTTGGTAACCTGGTTATAAGACTCAGCGGCAGTTTCTTGATTATTAGAGTAGATAACAGCAGTCGCGGAAATAAGTGTCACTGCTAATAGAGCTATCCCAATATATTTAAATCTTTTCTTCAAAAATAACCCCGCCTTTTAGTTAGGAGATCATCCCTTTGTTCAGCAAAAAGGAATTAGTTTAAAAATATACTAATTTTGGTAAATAGACAAATGTTACTCCTATTTATTTTGCTTTCGAAGCCGGATAGAGTGTTATGAATAACAAAAACATCTTACTTTTTATTAAGTTTTTATTAAGAACTATTTAATGTTTATCTACTAAACTAATCAATGTTACTTACGGCGGACCTTTATTCCCGCCAAAAAGTATACATAATAGGTGGTCGGTTTTTTACTGGCTGCGGAGAAAAAGGAGATTTTGCTATGAGGAATCGTTTTCGCCTGCGACGAATGTTGTCGCTAACACTAGCAATGGTTATGCTGGCGGTTCTATGGGTGAGTCCGGCTATGGCTGCGGAAACAACTGTAGATGAAACGGATGTGGTTGATATTGTCCTCAGCGACGATAGTATTACTGTAGACGGTGAGGCTGCATCGAAGGATTCGAAATCACCTGTTTACGTCGGTGGGGAGATTATTTATTACCACGACCAGGATACGTATGAAAGTGGAAATCCCTATGGGGAAGGAACTGAAGATGAAAAGCATTCCGAGGAGGAAGCTGCACTTCACACTGCTGTAACGATTACGAAAGAGGGCACTTATCGAATTTCCGGTAAGCTGTCATACGGTCAGATTGTAGTTGACCTTGGCGAAGATCGCAGAACAGACCCTACGGCTGTTGTAAACTTGATTCTCGACGGTGCAGATATCAACTGTACCATTGCTCCGGCTGTCATTTTCTACAATGTATATGAGAGTGATCAGGCTTGGGTCGCTTACGATAACGGAGAGACCAAAGAATACACAGCTTCTGCCACTCAGGATACAACGGATGCGGGTGCGAATGTAATTCTGGCTGACGGCTCTGTTAATAATATTAGCGGTTCTCATGTAGCACGTATTTACAAAGACAATGATCAGAAGAAGAAAAAATATAAGTATGACGGTGCGTTCTATTCCGTTCAGTCAATGAATGTGAATGGTGAGAAGCTGGGCACAGGCGTGTTAAACTTAACTGCCGACAACGAAGGTATGGATACAGAGATGCATCTAACCATCAATGGCGGTAAGATCAACATTCAGTCTCAGGACGATGGTATCAATACGAATGAAGATGGTGTCTCTGTTACTACGATCAACGGCGGAAGTCTGCATGTTGTGGCAGGTTTGGGATCTGAAGGTGACGGAATTGATTCTAACGGATATCTAGTCATTAACGGCGGAACAGTGATTTCCCTAGCTAAGCCTCAATCAGACTCGGGTCTAGATGCCGACAAAGGTAGCTATATTAATGGCGGTTATGTAGTTGCGACTGGTTCCACTATGGACTGGGCTGAAAGTGATTCTGAGCAAGTGACAATGAACCTTCAGTTTGCTTCTTCTCAAAATGCCGAGGAAGCGATTATTGTTACTGACTTAGAAGGAAAAGTCGTATTTGCTTATGACCCTGAAAAGGACGAGTCCTCAGGTGAAAACTACCGAGGCTACCAGGGTGCTGTGATCAGTAGTCCTGAATTTCAGGTAGGTCAGTCGTACAACATTTATGTTGGCGGTGATGTTAACGGTAAAGAAGTAGACGGTCTGTACGATGTTTCCACGGTAACAGGCTTCTCTGCAGAGGCGACGAAGCAGCAGTACACTGGTACCGATGTGGGCATGGGAGGTCCAGGCGGTGAAAGACCTGAAATTCCGGACGATAGTCAAAGACCTGCACTTCCTGAGGATGGTCAAAGACCTGAACTACCTGATGGCGAAGCGCCTGGTAATGGTGAAATGCCAGATGGTGAAAGACCTGAAATACCTGATGATAGTGAAAGACCTGCACTGCCGCCTGATGGCGAAATGCCAGGAGCAAACGGCGAGAGTTCCACAGGTCAGGCATCCACTGTATTTTACATGACGGATAAAGTGAATGCTTTTTCTGGCGTTTCTGATTTTAAAGCTAGTTCTATGTTTACTGATGTGGCTGCGGATGCATGGTACGCTGACGATATCACTAATGTAGTAAATAAGGGCTTGATGAACGGTATGTCGAGTACTACTTTTGGTCCTAATATGAACCTGACTCGCGGAATGATGGCTACGATCTTGTATCGTATGGCTGGTTCTCCAGACGTTACAGGAGATGCTGCATTCTCCGACGTGTCTAGCGATAAGTACTATGCTAAAGCTGTTGCTTGGGCTGCTGAACAGGGAATTGTGGAAGGATACAAGGACGGTACATTCCGACCTAATGAAGATATGACCCGCGGAATGATGGTTACTGTTCTTTACCGCATGGCCGGTTCACCGGATATCACGGCGGATTCTGGCTTCCCAGATGTAACAAGCACGAAATACTATGCTGCTGCTACAGCTTGGGCGGTTAAGCAAGGGATTGTGAACGGTTATCCGGACGGTACCTTCAAGCCAGATACGAATATCACACGGGCACAGACAGCGGCTATTTTAAGCCGTAACACAGCAAACTAATAAATAATGAAAATAGAATATCAAAGGCGAGGGAGCGATTTGCTTTCCTCGCTTTTACTTTTTGAGAATGTAAGATGGCGAGATTTTTCGGAGAGGCTTCACATCCAACTTGCTAAGTTTGATAACCCGGAAATTTTGTTGCCTGCCCTTTAGGCTCGTAAATACAAGAACGTTATGAGACATCATCGTGATATAATCAAAGCAAAACGGATTAAGGCAGGAGAGACAGAATACATGGATGATTTTACGAAGAAACGAATTCAGAAGATCATGGACAAGTACACTGAAAATGCAGTACCAGAACATGTGAAAAGCCAGATTAAAATCAGTTATAAGATCAGAGGAAAACATGTGACATTAATTGAAGAAAGACAAGGCTACAAAAGTGATCAATGGGTGCAGATGCCTATAGCTCAGTTTAGATTAGATGAAAAGGAATGGAAAATATATTGGCAAGACAGTAAAGGGAAATGGCATTTTATAGATGACATAGAACCAAAAGAAGATTTTGAAACACAGTTAAAGATCGTGGATGAAGGGCATAATGGATTGTTTTGGGGGTAACTTGAAAAGGTCAATGAGTTCTCATTACATACTATTCAAACATCGGCTTCTTGCGGAGTCTTGGTCTGCTTGATGAATTTAGTGAGGGGTTTAGCAGACACATTCTAATCCTAACTATCGCTAGTCGGAAGTTAGGGTTGGGACAACGTGAATACAAGAACGTTAGGCGGAATTCCCTAAGGAGGTATAATTCTATATGTCTGATCATTGGGACATCTATTTTTGTGAGATTGAAGATAAATTTTCATCAATTGTGTTGGATATGGATATCTGGAAGGAGATTGATAAATCTGAGTATCCGTATCCAAAGGTATTAAGAATACCAATCAAGAATCCAGGAGAAAGCGGCATTCCTACTAATGATGAGGCTGAATTGATCAATGATCTAGAAGAAAGAATCAATAATGAGATTATAGATGTTGGGTTTAATGTTGGCAGGATAACTACCGATGGTTTACGAGATGTAGTTTATTATTTTTCTAAACAGTATGAGCTAGAAAAAGTAGCAGAAAAGTATTTCCTTGAACATGGTTATGAGATTGAGGTTCATAATATGGAAGAAGAAAATCCTTGGGATTTTTATTTTGATTTCCTTTATCCCAACAAATATCAAAAACAACATATGGGGAATAGGAATGTTGTCGAACAGTTACGAGAATCAGGAGATAAATTAGAAGAACCGAGAAGGGTAGATCACTGGATCTATTTTCAATCCACTGAAGATAAAGATCGCTTTGAAGCTAAGGTTAAACTTCTCAGTTTCAATATCAGTTCCAATCCTTCTAATGATGAAGAAATCTATTCTCAGATATATCGTCATGATGATGTCGACTTCCATTCAATAAATGAAGTTACGGACAGCCTTATTGATTTAGCAGAAGAATGTAATGGAGATTACGATGGCTGGGAATCCATGGTTATTAAGTAGATGATAAGAAGAGGATTTTGGCATGTAGTAGATTCAGTGACAACTTCCTGGGGAATTCGTGAATACCTGAACGTTATCGAAAATCCTCGCATAGCAAAACAAAGAGAGAGGTCACTTATGTTTCAATATAAGATAACTGCGGATAAAAAAATAATCATTAGCAATGGTACTGTTTTGCAGACATTCGATGTAAGTAAATTTAGTCAAATTGATGGACTTGCTTTAGATGAAGATGAAATAAAAGTTGCTATTTCAGGAATATTGCTTAATGGGGAAAGTGTCCTAGAGATCATAGGGCTTGGTAACTCCGAGGATGGTAATACGATAATTGAAGGAATAAATGGAACAGATCTTGTCTGGTTGAGCCATGACCATTTATTAATAAATACGGGGAAGTATATCTCTCGGATTACTATTTCGACAAGTCAAATTGAGCCTATCCATAAATTTAGTAGAGTTTCTTACGCACCAATTCATTTATCCATAAGTCCCTCGAAAGAAAAATTAGCATATTTGCGGTGGAAGTCTGACTCACAACGAATTTGTCTTTATAATATGACCACAAATGAATCTGAACATTTCAAAGTATCCTGCAGATCATACTGTTGGCTTGATGATCGAACTATTTTGTACAGCAACTTGAATGGAATAAAGCTGCTTGATGTTGAAAACGGTAAAATTTCAATCTTTTTGAAAGATGCTAAATCTCTTTTGAAATTCCGTGACTTTAAACTTCGGTGTGGTGAATTATCAACAATAATAGAGGGAATTAAGGAATACAACCATGATAAGGATGTAACAAATCCATTATATTTAAATCAAAGGATTTTCTTTAAAGTGATTGCTAGTAATGAACAACGTGAGTGTTATAGTGCAATCCTATCTACTGATCTCGAGAAGAAAGATATACAGCAGCATCATTTTCAAAAAGGTAGATATCATGAAAATTATTATGCTGATTCTTCGAATTCTATATTCTTATATTCGAGGGAAGCAAACGATCGTGATTTTCGTCTTTTTCCATCTCCTGGTGTACCGACTGGGGCTCTTGTATTCTATAATCAAGATTGGGATTGGGATGAATAAAGATTTACATAAATATTTTATTGAACGTCATGAATTTCTTAATGAGATTTATGACGTTTTTTTATTTTGAGGGAAGATTTATTTATGCTTCCGCTTCGAAGATGATAAAAAAGAAACCATAATAGAAATAGGGGGAAGGGGAAACTTATGGATCGCTTGGTAGTCATGACGGTTGGAAAAACGCATAGCGGCAAAACCACCTTTGCCAAAGAATTAGAATCTGTATTACAACAATCCATTGTCATTGATCAGGATAATCATGCTGAATTTATTAATCAGCATTACAAGAAACTTCGTCCTATAGAGGGTCCAAACACTTTAAAATTCTCTGTAACTGATACCATTGTGAACTATGCTATAGAGCAAAGCACTTTCCACATCATTTTAAGTAACTCCAATTTGAATAAATCGGGGAGAGCAAACCTACTCCAATATTTTCATGAGAAAGGATTTAAAAGTATGATTGTTTACTTTGATTTACCTTCAGGTCTACTAAAAGATCGTGTTACACAAACTGGAAGAAGCAAAGCTATTTTTAGAAGTGCATCAAGTTTTTTGGAAGTATTGGAGAGACAAGAACAATCGCCAGAAATACAGCCCAGTATAGATGAAGCAAATTATATATTTGTCATTAAGGACCCCGATCATACAGCAGAAGTTATTCAACAAATCATAGCAATCCATCTGAAATGAAACCTCCAACCATCTATTTTGATAGTTGATGCGAGGAGAATATTGATAATAACCAAGTCCATAAAGCTCCCTGTATTCTTGGTATGTGAACCTCATTAATGACATACAGTTATTGTAGTTGATCTAGAAATTGCAATCCCATTATTAGAGGGGAGGAATTACACGCGTGGAAACGTTTGGTAGAGGGTGTCTCTGGCTTATTATTGGTGTCATCGGATTGATGCTTCTCGCGTTAATCACACAAAGCACGATCAACATTCCATGGTTTATCTTTATTCCCATTGTGATACTCGTCTTCTGGATTGCATCAAAGAAGAGCAAAAAATAAAGGTGCGGTGCAAACATAACTTCTATTTACATGACATCGTATGGCAAAATTTCCGAACAAGTGGATTGATACAGATACGTAAAATCATGATCAGTAAATAAGCAATTCACAAAAAGGAGTTCTAGAAATTCTCTAGAACTCCTTTTATATGCTGCTTGTTACTTTTGAGGGTTACCACTTGATTGGTTGATGACTAAAGCCACAATAGAAAAAACAATAAAAGTTGAATAAATGAAAGTTGCTAAATAAACACTCCCACCTTTGGAAACCCAAGCGATGACAGCGATGATTAAACCTAAGATATTAAATATGAGCAAACGTAAAATGAAGTTGTTAACCATTATCGCAATTACATAGTTAACGATACTCATCGCAAGATTAAAGGCATATAAGATAAGGAAAAGAACAAAAAAGGGCACAGCCCAATCGTCTCTATTGCTTAATACCGAATGGTTTACAACTATTTTTGCTCCAATCCAGCCCGAAATCAAAGCCAGAACCATCGATATGATAAAAGTATTAAGGATAAATTCTTTCTTGAATTTTTCCATAATTCACTCCTAATACTTTCCAAATAGTGTTAAATTATCTATTCGGTGTTAAGTTTAAACAATAATGTTTGGATAAGCAATCCCGTTTAAAATCTCCACTGTTTTCGTTGTTTAATGCTGTGATGTACGCCCTCATTAGTAAAACAAATTTTATTTATAGAATGGAGCAGGTAGTTCGAAAATGGATGTATTACAAATAAAGAGATTAACAAACTATCTTGAGTTCTTTCAGAATGACCGTAGTGTCTTTTTTACTGAGAGCAAGGGTTGGAGGATAGAAAGCCCAGAAGTAAGTCAATTTAGAAAAGAACTATATGATACCGAATTTCTACTCGTTTTTGATTGGGTTCAGTGGATTACTGAAAATGATGAATTTAAAAATGTGAATAATAATGTAAAAGATAAAATTAGGAATGCAGATTTAGAAACCCTTAGGAAATTAATGACTAGTTATATTCGAGGGGATCGGTTTAATGAAGGTCTTTTTATTGATGTGATACTAAAAGGACATGTTACTGATATTTTATTAAGACTTCAAGAACTGATTAATGAGTAATGCAGAGAATAAATGCTGTGCAATCTAAGTTTATGGAGGCTAAATCCGTGAGATTAATTGGTCAAGTTCAAGAAGATTTAGTAATTGCGGAGTTTCTGTTTGGAGAGTTTTACTCTGCCGCAATACCGATTTGTTTGAAAATTTTCCAGGAGAAGTTACATGGTATAAAGCCGCTTTTCAGAAGCAAGATCTAAGTGAAGTGATGTATATCAATTATAGTTATTGGAATGAATTATCAAGTGGTACGAGACTTCCTATTCACGCTTCAAAGAATATTATCGAAAATGTTGAAGTATTTGGATTAAATAATCAAGGATTTCATGATATTTCTGCAGTAATCAAGAATGGAAAAGTGTTCCCAAAGCTAATATTTGTTGCGATGAATGCTACTTCGAAAGTAGTTGTACTTGAAGGTCATGCGAGATTAACAGCTTATTATATGGATCGTAAATATATACCTGATGAACTGGAAGTGTTCATTGGGTACTCTGACAAGTTTAGTGAATGGGATTTATATTAAAAACATAAATATGTGGATGAAAGTATAACATTTCATTGAGGGGGATTAAATGATAAAGCGTTCATTAAGTGATATTTGTGAAATGGTAAAAGGCCATGGATTAAATCAAGCATACAATTCATACCTGATCTCGGGAGTTTCTATAGATACCAGAACGCTTAGTGCTGGAAATTTGTTCATACCAATTATGCGAATAGATAATGGACACAATTATGTTCAGGAAGCCTTTGATAAGGGTGCAGCTGCTTCACTTTGGCAAATGGATCAGCCTAATCCTCCAAAAGGAGTTCCTATTATTTTTGTTGAGAACACGTTAAAGGCGCTGCAAAGTCTGGCAAGAACATATAGAAATCAATTAAATAGTAAGATTATTGGGGTAACAGGAAGCAACGGCAAAACAACCACAAAAGACATGATATTTTCTATCGTATCAACCACATATAAAACACAGAAAACGTTAGGAAATTATAATGGAGAGTATGGTTTGCCTTTAACCCTGCTTGAACTAGAAGAAGATACAGAGGTCGCTATTTTGGAAATGGGAATGAGTAACCCAGGAGAGATTAAGTTGTTATCAGAAATTGCTCGTCCCGATATTGCTATAATCACGATGATTGGCATCTCTCATATTTCAACGATGGGTTCTAAAGAAGCGATTGCTAAAGCTAAACTAGAAATTCTTACAGGATTAAATCAAGAAGGGACGTTCATTTACAATGGGGATGAGCCATTATTAAGTGACGAGCTAACAAAAATGAAAATACCAGAATCCTTAAAAATCATTCGTTTTGGTGAATTCTCAAATAACCATTATTATCCGGTTAAAGAAGAACAATCAGATGAGGGTGTTCATTTTATATTAAATGATCGTGAGGAATATGTTATACCCATGCTCGGTAAACATAATGTTTTTAACGCGATTGCTTCTATAGCAGCAGCTAAGGAACTAAAAATATCAATAAAAAATATAAAGTCAGGTCTTCAAAAAATAGTTATCACAGAAATGAGAATGCAACAAATAAAAACGAAACTAGGATACACCATTATTAATGACGCATGGAATGCAAGTCCTGTTTCTATGAAAGCAGCGATACAAACCATGACTGAACTGACTGGATATAAAAGAAAGCTTGTAGTGCTGGGAGATATGCTTGAGCTTGGAATTAATGAAGCCCAATACCACAAAGAAATGGGTCAGGTAATCCAATATGGTTTAGTCGATTACGTTTTTACAATAGGAACTTTGAGCGAAAATATCTCTAATCAGCTCTATGAAAGTTTCCCATCTACACATGTAAAACATTTTATAAGTTCAGAGGAACTTGCCGATCACATAGATAATGTAATAGAAGAAAACGATGTTATTTTATTTAAAGGTTCAAGAGGTATGAAATTAGAAGAAGTCGTTAACAAACTTACGTAGCATTGATTGTTAATCAACAGCCAACAGCGCCTAACAAAGTATTGACGCTTCAAGGCTGAAGCCCTTGGTTGTCATAGTAAAAAAATGAATAGGAATAATGAGTTTTCACTGGGGATTGTTGACGAACTCAATGTGAAATAGTGAAATGAAATAAATGGAGGGTCAAATTGGATTTAAACATAGTGTATTTTCTAGTAGGCGTCATATTTATGTGGAGTCTTATCAATAGTTTTAAGAGTTCGCGATATCAGACAGTTTACATGATCATAGCAAGTTTAGTATTTGGATACATGTATTTTCACGTTACAATGTTATTGGGTATCAGATAAGTTAAAGCATCCGTTAAGGGTGCTTTTTTCATGTTGACTGCCCTGATGAGATCAATATGTTTGATTTACATATGTTTGATTTACGGAAGAAGCTAGCGGTAGCTGGTTTTTTGAAATATGACAACTTTTCTCAAGGATGAACTGTTTAGAATGAGAGAAGCTAAATCCCTTCATTACAACAATCGATACTACCTAACTGTTCAAAGCACACAACATATTACTTTTATACCCCAAACGGATGATTTAAACGGCATTAATGCTTTCTATTAAAAAGAAAGTGAGGAGATAAAATTGAAAAATGTGAAGGTAATTGTTGGTTCGATCGCAACGGTTGTATTTCTTGCAGGATGTTCTTCCCCTCCTCGAGAAAAAAATGTTTCGGCAACTGAACAAATATCCATAACAAGAAGCGATCCTAATTCTCAGGCTATTTATGGAGGTGCTTCAGGCAGCTTGGCATATTCGTATGAAAGCTTAGAAGAACTCGAAGCAGCCTCAGTAGTAATTGCTGAAGTTAAGATAAAAGATATCCATAGCGAAGATGTGGAAAAAGATTCTACGTTGTATAATGCTGCAATTATAGACCTGATAAAAGGCAATGGTGAAGAGAAGGAGATTATTATAAAACAAGTTGGTGTGGAAGAGGCAAGGGAAAGAACGGGTAATCTTACTATTCAGCGAGATAACCCACTTATGGAGCCAGATGAAAGATACATATTATTTTTAAAGGCAGGACAGAAGGCTGAGATCGGACCTCTCTATTATGTGGCTGGCGAGTATCAGGGAAAATATGAAATTCAAGGCGATCAAGTATTCTCTGTAAATCAACAAGAGAAAACCAAAGCGATGGTAGCTGGACAAGATTTAATTTCATTTAAAGAAGAAATCAAACGTATCGTTAGCGAAAATGAATAGTCAGTTTTAGAGCACATTAGTTGAAGACAGTAGCCGAAATCGGCTACTGTCTTTTGTTATCGTTCCTCGCTATCGCAATAAAGGTTTCAGTAATTTACTGACAGCCAAAATTATTTACTATAGGAACCGATTGATTAAGCTGTAGAAAACGAATGATTTCACCGTCAATTATTTCTTCGCTAGCCCTTTGGAACCCTAAGGATTCATAAAGGTTCCCAGCAATAAAGTTATCGGGTCTATGTCCGATCATTAATTTTTTGCAGCCATTTTGCCCCAGAAGATCAATCAACTTTTTCATTGCTGCATTGGCATAACCATTTCCTTGATGATTCTCATCAATCATAAGTGCAGGTACCCAGTGGTTACCATCCTCGTCGGGGTTTTTACAAAAGACAATAAATCCGACTAGTAACGCCTCCGAATATACTCCTCGCAGCTCATAATCATCAACATATTTAGATTCTGCAATCCAATACACAATAGGAGCAGGAAAAACACTGATTTGTTCTTGCTTTACATTTAACTTGGTACAATCGTACCAGTTGTCACTTGATACTGGTTTTAATTCAATAACCACATAAATTCCTCCAGAGTTTTTAAATCACAGAGGAATTCCTCTGTGACTATAAACGTATTTTCTCCGTAACAACCACCACAGTAAGGATCTTCTTCATATCACATCACTCCTTTCGATAACAAAACGGTTATATAAAAGAAGTCTTGAATTTGCCTTAATTTAGATGTGCCATATATTCAAATGCTGTTGTTCCATATACTCTTTTAAAGTGTTTATTGAGATGGGTCAAATCAACAAAACCGCAGGCAGCTACTGCCGAATAAATATCTTTATTTTTTTCAATTAACTGTTTTGCACATTCGATTTTGCAGTTAAGAAAGTATTGGTACGGTGAAATCCCAGTATGGGCCTTAAATAATCGGATAAACTGAAATTTCGATAAATCGAGTTCTTTACATATCTCATCAAGCTTAAGTACTTGTTCTAAGTTAGCATGAAGCAAATCTTTTGCTTTTCGAATTAATGTGTTATCTTTCTTGTCGTCTGTAGAAAGATCGGTTTGAGCAAGATTATCCGTGAGGGATAAGAGCAATTCACTGCATAACGCTTCATCTTTTTCGCTCAAAATGGCTTGAGAAAGATGTAATATTCGTTGTTCAAGTTTACGATCATACATAATAGGAGTTGAAAAGCGTACGATATCCTTTTTCTTCATTACCTCTAAAAGCAATTGGGGTTCAATATACAGCATGACATAATCAAGGCCTGACTTATCATGTGCCATTCCGTCATGTGCCTGTTCTGGATTGAACAGCATAATTCCATTTTGATAAGATAATTGTAGATTTCCATCCAAGTTATAATGCTGAATACCACGCAGTGTTACCCCTATTGCGTACTCCTTGTGGGCGTGCTTTTTATATTTAAATTCACTCATACTTGCTGATAATGCCGTAATGCCTGCCGACCTTTTATAGATAAATTTGTCCATTCGGAACACCTCTCCATGCTACATCCAGATCATGATAGCAGCATAAGCTAAAAATAAAGCCATCATCACATTAACAGTCTTATTATACTTCTGTAATAACTCCTTAAAGATTGCACCAAAAAGAACCCAGGTTGTAAAAGCTGAAAATCCAATCAAAGTTATCGTTATAATACTGATCGTCAAAGCAGGGATAGCGCTATAGTACGGCATAATAAAGCTTGGAAATACAGTGAGTGTAAAGAGTACCACCTTTGGATTTAAGAACTGCATAAGGAAGCCTGATAGGAAGGTAGTCGTTTGGTTTACTGTTGGGTTTGATGTATCCGTTTTGTAAATTTGATAAGCGAGATAGAACATATAAATACTCCCGATGATCTGCATCACAATTAATATTTTCGGAATGATCGTTATCATAATCGTATTCAACAGTGCAGAAATAACAAGTAATAAACCAAAGCCAATCGTTGCACCGTACGTATATTTTATCGCCTTTTTTGCCCCGAAATTATGTACGATGGACAATATGACGATATTCGTAGGTCCAGGGGTAAAAGTAGCAATTATACAGTAAATCAAAAAAGATGTAATATCCACGAGAATGCTCCCTTCAAGATCTTCTCATATCCTACATCTAATGTGAAATGCCATATAGTATATTATTGCAGAAAGTAAGCTTCTTCCGTTTGGGAATAGAGGTGAAAAAAAGCCCTGATAAGATCAATAGATTGATCTATCAGGGCTTTTTGTATTATCTAGTTACCTAGACAGCAATTTATTTAAAAATGCCGAATGGCGCACCAATCGGAAGGAAACGGCGTCCAAAATGTGCGTTAAGAACAGATGCGCCACAACCATATAGGGAAACGATAGCAATACCCATTTCTGCATAGGCTGCAATGGTATGGAATACATGAGGTGCAACTCCAAATGCGTCGAGTGTTAATCCTAAGAAAAGAAAATCAATTAACACAAATATAATGAACAGTACCTTATTGGTTTCCATAGCACCGATCGTCATGAATAGTGTGAATATTAAATAACCTAGAAAGGCGAAGCCGAGCTGTTTCCCATCTATGTCAGCGGCCAAAATCGGACCAAATGCGCCCATCTTCATTAACCAGCTGCTCGCTACTCCGAGCCAGAAGAAGCCATAGGCACCGAATGCCGTCATCCCAAATGTATTATTATGCTTTGCGTCTTGAACAGCTGCGAAGATCTGGGCGATTGCACCAAGGAAAATAGCCCAAGGAATCACGTAACTGAGTCCTGTTGTCAGACCAAGCTTCTGTGAAGAAGCGACAAGCGTTACGATTGCTAAGCCAAATAGGCCAATTCCGCTTGGATCTGCTGTAACGATTTGTACTGATTGTTTTGCATGTGATGTCATAGTTGCCTCCAGTAAATATACATGTGAAATAGGCCAAACAGTGGGATCACCATTCTGATTAGCCTTGGAAATCATATCACAGTCATTGAAAAAGTGTAAGTAGAAATTTTTGATATACAATTCATTATTAAATAGTAGTGTATGAGATTACTACAATCTAACGTGGTGCTTGCTCAAATGGCTATCGTCCCAAGGGATAAATATGTATAATTATGGATAAATCCCGGTAGGAAATGCTCTAGCCAAGTATAAAAGCTATCTATATTAAACTACTTATTTGGGGGGACTTATGCCTAGAACACATGATGCGTCAGGAATAGCAATTATTGATGAACAGAACAGAATTTTATTAGTCCATCAAACTTATAAGAAGAAACACTGGTCGTTGCCGGGTGGAATAGTCGAAGACAATGAATCGGTTTGGGACGCTGCGAGAAGAGAACTTAAGGAAGAAATTAATGTAGAAGCGGGAGAGATCGAACTATCAGGTATGTATTATATGTCTCATCGAAATGGTTATATATATGTTTTTAGAACAAGAGAGTATTTTGGTGAATGTAAGGTAGATGGGAAAGAAATAAATGAGTATGGATTTTTTGATATCGATAATCTCCCTAGACCGATTACTAATTTTACATTGGAAAGAATAAGAGACGCAATTAACAATACGAAACCTGTATTTAAAGACCAAAACATCATAGACTATATAACACTTACATAGATTGAGGGTAGAATATAATAATCAGGAGAAAGGTGATGAATATGAAAATAAGACATTATCTAATTATGGCGATGTTATTTAGCATCATATCTCTTCTAACGGGATGTGTGCCTGGGGATGGAGCGAATAATGCTCAAGATCTTGCGGGATTTTTTAGTGGAGTATGGCATGGATGGATCGCTCCGATCTCATTAATACTCGGTTTATTCAGCGATAACATCAGATTATATGAAGTATATAACTCAGGTTGGTGGTATGATTTTGGCTTTTACATCGCTGTCATAAGTGGTTTCGGAGGAATTTCGCTTTTCCGTCGTAAAAAAGGAAACTAGAATGAGGTTAACTTTGAGTAAGAGGGATTTATAGAAAGCGAATCAGGCAACAATCCTACACTGGCTGAGTTTAATGACTTTTTTGATGTCGTTTACTTTAGCCAGTGAGGGTTTGGGGATTTAACAACTAGAATGATTCCTCCTCAACATTGCCTAACTCCCTTATAAT
Organism: Paenibacillus sp. GYB006; assembly: GCF_036577645.1. NCBI lineage: Bacteria > Bacillati > Bacillota > Bacilli > Caryophanales > Paenibacillaceae > Paenibacillus > Paenibacillus sp. GYB006. The sequence goes on from NZ_JARBDA010000001.1 coordinate 299,243, forward strand.
CTTGTAAATTTCTTCAGTTCCAAAACGATCGTCGCCAAAAGGTAATACCAGTGATCCTAAAGTTACATAAAAGAATTGTTCCTCAGTCTCAACGATATTCGTAAAACTAATAGTAGCAGGAATCGGCCTGCCTTCTTTATCTTTTATTTTTGTTTCAAAACTACCGGTTAAAAGGTTTTGACCATTTTTTAGTTCAACATGTGAAATCAATGAGCTATCTATCGTGAAATTATATTTTGTTCCTTTAATAAGGAGTTCACCAGTGCCACCCTCGCCAACAAGATAATCTCCATCGGGCTTAATTTCTTGATCAATAGATATTGTGCTGTTAGTACTACTTAAATCATCGAAATCATCAAAGCCGAAATTTTCAGCTGTTTTTAGATTGTTTGGACCATCGAAAAGGGGCGGTATTTTTTCGGGATTGTAATTTTCTTTTAAATGTAGAGTGATTGGACTCGTTCCGTCAAAGGTAACGGGCTTAGAAGTTTCACTTCCTATAAGTAAGCTTACGCTAATAATAATCGCTAAACCAAGGACTCCTCCTATGGTTAACAAAACTTTTCTGTTCATAAAATAAATACACGCCTTTTCTTTTTTTATTGAAATCAAGATCGCATTCTAGAATGCACTATAGTTAAAAATATGATTATAAATAAAGATCAAGAAAATAACGAATAAGAATAGGTGAGCACTCAAAAGGTATCGTTTGATTTTCTTGAATATTTTTATTTCTTGAATTAGTTTAAGCATCCCAACGGTTAGAAGATTGACTATTAAAAAAGTGATTACGATTCCTACAGCAGAAGTAGTAAAAAGAGATAACTGATCATTGAAAGTGATGTCTCCCGGAGGCTGCGAACTGGCATCAACCCTAAACACATCAGTAATAAAATTAGATATCTTCACTGCGATCCAAGTAATAGCTGAACTAACAATAAAATGTATAAAGAATACTAGATACATAATTCACATCGCTTTTCTTTTATTAGATTATAAGTAATATATTTTATTTCCAATATTTAAGCAATATTAATTATTTAAACAATCTAATAGTCTCTTATAACAGAGTTTTCATGCATAGGGAAGTTCTAGATAAATCCTAAACCCAATCTTTGAAAACTATATCCAGGTTCAAGGGAGCGGAGTAGGCATTGATGATATTCTTTGATTTAGACGAAACGTTATTCGATTTTAAAGCAGCGGAATATCTTGCTGTGAACAATTTTTTTACGCAATGTATTGAACAGTCTAATCAACATGCGGATGACTTTTATCAATTGTGGTGTGAGGTGGGCAAGACACATTTTGATCGATTCTTACGCGGAGAGCTTACCTTTGAACAGCAGAAAATAGAAAGAATCCAAGAACTTTTTCATAGATCAGGATTACAAATAAGTGATGTTCATGCTCAGGAGTACTTCCAGATTTATTTGAATCGTTTTGAAGAGAACTGGAAGGCGTTTGATGATGTTATACCTACACTAGCAGCGCTGAGTAACCATCGGCTAGGGATTATTACGAATGGGGATTCCGCTCAGCAGAGACAAAAACTAGAGAAGATCGGGATCATGGATTATTTTCAGGTTATCGTGGCAGCCGGTGATATCGGTATATCCAAACCGAATACAGAAATTTTTGAGTATGCCTGTCGCCTTGCTGAGGAGAACCCTGCAGATTGTTATTACGTGGGGGACAATATGGATTCCGATATCATACCATGTGAGAAAATAAAGATGAGAGGCATCTGGCTTAATAGAAAAAATGAAAATAAAAGCCATACGAGAACTATTAAACGCCTGAATGAGTTACAAAGTCAATTTACTTAGGAGAGCCAAATCATGAATAATGTTTGGAATAAAATAATTTATAAAATTTGGTCCCCAATCTATGATAAAATTTTTAATTCAAAAATTTTTCTCCGTGCGCGAAAAGATATATTTCTTGAGATGCCCTTTGAGAACTCACAAAGGGTCCTTTTTGTTGGTGTAGGTACAGGAGCTGATTTAGAGTTATTGAACCATATTGATTTAGATATAACGGCTATTGATTATTCACCTGATATGTTGGGAAAAGCAAGCGCAAAATTTAAAAATTCTTCCATTATGTTTTTAGAAATGGACGCTCAAAATATGGAATTTGACGATATGTCATTTGACTATGTGGTTGGAAGTCTCATCCTTTCCGTAGTACCTGATGCTGACAAGTGTTTTCAAGAAATGAGGAGAGTTGTAAAACAAGAAGGAAGAATCGTTATTTTCGATAAGTTTAGCCCCAGTAACCATAAACTCTCGTTAGCCAAAAAGGTGATTAGACCATTAATTCGAGTGTTAGGCACAGATATTGGATTGAATTTTGAAGAGTTGTATCTAAAAAATAATGAAAATTTGTTAATAGAAGAAGATAAACCTGTCATGCTGAAAGGGATGTATAGAAAAATAGTTATTAGGAGGATTTAATATGTCTGAATATTACTGGGACAACCAAATCGAATATCTAAGAAACACCCGAGGGTTATATTACAATGATGATTACTTAAAATTTTTAGTAGAAAGCGTTTGGAAGATAAACAAACCTGTGAATATCGTAGATTATGGATGTGGCTTCGGATATTTAGGGCTAAAACTTCTTCCGTTACTACCGGACGGATGGATCTACATACACTGGTATTGATCAGGGGAAAGAATTGATTAATCAAGCCAAAGAAATATTTTCGAAGCTTTCTTATGATACGGAATTTATCGTGCTTGATATCGATGATGCTGAATTGGAACCAAAGTATGATATAGCCATCAGTCACGCATTTTTGTTACATATGACAGATCCAAAAAGAATTCTACAAAAGATGGTTGATAGCGTCCAGGATCATGGAATGGTTATTTGTTTTGAACCACACTGGATTGGTAATATGGCAAATTGTTACCTAGATGGAACCGAGCAAAGTAATGTGATTCGTTTAGGTGTTCTACAGAAATTATATGAGAGAGATCATAAACGTACGGGTAAGAACGGAAATATAGGTATCCAATTACCGATCATGCTAAGTCAGTTGGGCCTCAGGGACGTAGACTGTCGAGTTAGCGATAAGGTTAACTTTCTTGATCAAAATATGGACCCTGAACGTAAAAATACGCTGTATCGTTCCTTGAGAGAAGAAGGTTTGGGACAAGAGCCTCGTCCGGTCTCAGAAGTGATCAACCATTTAATATCTAGAGAATTAAGCGAAATGGAAGCCAAAGAACAGTATGAAGCGGAGAAAACCTTTTTTGAAAAATTTAGTCTTGAGTCTTGGTTGACCTATGCACCGAATATGAAAATTTCCTATGGGACTGTACATAGAAATTCGTAAGATAGCTGAATAAGTATGGATTAGATAGCCTTCATAGGCTTTGGATTCCCTGGGAAACCGGGGCTTTTTTTTGTTTTCGTGAAACATTCTTTAGTTGAAAACGTCTGTATTAATGTCGTTAGAAAATCATTTAAATTATAGGAGGAATTACGAAATAAGGAATTAACGTCAATTTATTTTCACGATCCATAGCTACTGTAGGTGAGACATAGACTTTGATTTGGACAAAAGCGAGCAATGGAGGGGATTTTAAATGTCTACCAAGAAAAAGATTATTATTTCCATAATTTCTGTATTCATAGTGCTAACAGCTACCCTAGCTGTTTATTATATTGTTAATTACAATACGGTCCAATCCATAAAAGAAGATGTCGGAGCCGTCAAAAAGACATTGAAACCCGGCGAGTCATTAAGCGTGATAGGAGAAATAAAAACGACCGACACAGATGAAGAAATTGATTTAGCAATGGCTCTTGCATTAAAAGATGATGTATATGTTATGAAATCCAGCGTGGTTCGGGTGATGCATGATATGACACATCAAAAAGTGGTTGCATCAGATAAATGGAACTCGATTCAAATGACTCCTGAACGGATCGAACAGATTATTAAAGTCATCGAAACCAAAGGAAACGGTTGGGATTTATACGACAACATGCTCAAGATCGCGAAGAAATGGCAAGCAGGAGATTTTTCGGAGATTGATAAAGATCATAATTATTTTTGGAAATTAGAGAATGGCAATATTGGTAAAGCGAAAGGGATCATGACGCCAGAAGAGGAAGCTGCTTTTATAGAAAAATATTGGGGTGAAAAAACCGAATAAAAACAAAACCGTAACTGACATGATGTATAACAAAGTTAAGTTGTATTCCTATCTGGAATGATTTTATATTAGTTATAATAAGAACCTTGAATTTCAAGGTTCTTATTTAAAAAATGGGATTTCCTTGTCTACAATATCTTCTTATAGAAAATGAGGATCTATTCCACCACTCTTAACTTCGTATAACAAGGGTTTTTTGAAATTTTATAATTAAAGATTCATCAATCCAGTTTATACTACCGGAAGATACATATAGAAGAATTGATAAATTACAAATTTTGATTGAAAGAGGGATAGATATGACCATCATCGGACTGATAAGACACGGAATTACAGATTGGAATAATGAATATAGGGCACAGGGCCTAGCAGATATACCACTAAATGCGGTAGGACAAAAGCAAGCTGAATTACTAGCACAAAGATTGAAGAATGAGGACTGGGATTATATTTATTCGAGTGACTTATCTAGAGCCCTTGAAACAGCAGAAATCATCGGGAGAATTAAAAATATCGATGTGAAGATTGATGAGCGATTAAGAGAAATGAACTGCGGACTGATCGAGGGAACAACGGAACAAGATCGAGTGAATAAGTGGGGATACGGCTGGTCCAAATTAGATCTTGGGATGGAATCGAATGATGACATTATTTCAAGAGGTGTGAAATGTTTTATGGATCTTTCAGAAAGGCACCCTGATAAAAAAGTATTGATTGTAAGTCACGGAGCACTGATCGGTCTATCATTAAAAAAATTCATTCCGCACTTTGATACATCAGAACATTTACACAACACATCGGTGACCATTCTAAATAAAGCGGAGCCTCGTTGGGATTGTAAGTTATATAACTGTATTACTCACCTGAATACGGAAAGGTGTGAATCTAATTAATATTAAATGTGTAGTAGCTATCACAATAGTTCTCATGTTTATTACAGGCTGTACGAAGTCCGAGCCGAAGGAATCGAGTACCTCTATAGAGCTAGAATGCAACACTCCAATATCAGAAGTGAAATGTGAAAACCAATCTTTTAATGATGAGGAATCAATTAAGATATTTGAAGAGGCAATAAATACGGCAGTAGAGAATTTGGGAGAACTGGAGTACATTGCAGAATATAATATGACTATTTTCTACTCAAACGATGTAACTAAAAATTATCATCTCTCTTTAGGATCACGTCGAACCGTAAAGGGATTACTAGTAGATCAAGAGAATACAACTCAGGGATATGAAATATCAGTGGATAATGCCAACAAATTAAGGGATTTAATATCTAAACGCTAAATAATGATCCTGCTATCGGAACTAATATGACACATGTAGTTCCAGGGACAAATAATGACAGAGGAGAACTAAATCATGAATATGTATGGTTGGGATAATTGTCCACAAGAGGTACGTGATCAGGTATACAAGCTTAATTCATCTCTCATTCACTATTTAGGATCAAAAATAATAGGAACGTATATTCATGGTTCACTATCACTTCATAGTTTCAATCCCAAAAGCAGTGATATAGATATAATTGTTCTCGTATGAATTACATAGCAGTGAATATTGGAGAAGTAAATATGAAGAACGAGTGGCTGAAGAAGATAAAAAATTCTGGGCTGAGACACCGACAGATTCGGATTTAGCATGTCACCTTACATTAGTAAGGAAGAAAGGGATATGTATTTATGGGAAGCTCATCTATGAAGTTTTTCCTGAAGTACCTGAAGCGGACTTTCGTTCTTCAATATGTAGTGGGATAGATTACGCTGCATCTGTTTTAAGGTCCAACCCGATTTATGGAATTCTTACACTTTGCAGAGTGTGGTCATATTTAGAGACAAACGAAATATTCTCAAAACGAGAGGCTGGTTTATGGGCACTTCCAAAGATACCGGACCATCTAACGTACATTGTAATACATGCAGTCGAAGTGTATGAAGGTACAAGAAATGAGATGAGTGATATCAATGAAGATCACTTGGAAGAATATAGTACACTCATGAGGAACCATATTGACTCCGCTTTATAATGTCCGCCGGAAAAAGAGGAATAAGGAGAATGGGATTGAACAAAAAAATAGGCTTATCCATCCTTATTATTGGTATAGCTTTGATCACTTTTATAGTGATATCCATATACCCTAAGACCATTCACTTACATGCACAAGGAATGAAGTATAGACTAGGTGCGGAACATATCGGAGATGAGAAGTCTGTAGCCATAGATATGAATGGCAATGTATATACAAGCCTTACAGGAAATAAAAGATTCGTTGGAACGATCTCAATTGAAGGCGAAGAAATACCTGTTCCGGAGAATCAAAGACAACTAGAGATTCACCTCGGTAAAGACCTTAGTGGGATTATGCTCTATCCATATATGGAAGATGAAAAAATCCATCATTTCTTGTATGCAACCATCTTTGTGAATCGTTCCTTTCGTGAGGCAACATTTACGGTGATCGATTATTTGGATTTAGTAGAAGGTAATCAAGGGGGGAATTGGAGTGGAGACGATGGACTTATGATCTCCGTTCCCGCTTCAGATCGAGCAGAGGCACTCCGTATATCGAATCGCCTAATGAAAGATGACCTGAACGGTTACATTTTACATTAACACTTTTTAAATAAAATATGGGTACGAAAGGAATCTTATCTAATGTAGATGAGGTTCTTTTTTTATTCTACAATAGGACAGCTTTATTAATTGTCTGCTTTTGTTATATGTATACCTTCCTATAATGTGATATTAGTCACAATTGTGATGGGATTCTGAGTGTTAGAATTTGAAGTAAGCAACAAAGAAACAAAGAAGGGGTGATTGTCTTTGATGTCTACACCGGCTCAGAAGACGAGAGCTTTTATGAAATTCATGGTGAAAAACGGCATTCTCACGTTGAGTATGACGTTAATTATAGTCCTTACTATTCGTGCCATTGAGCAGGAAGTAGAACGAAGGTGGGTAGAAGATCTGCCTATTTTTTTATTTGTGCTCGTCATTACGACGTTATTCTTCTTCATGATCTATTGGCAAAGCCATAAGCTGCGTTCTGAACAGGAATTGTTCACGAATGTATTTCAGCATAGTCCTGATGGAATTCTGGTAACGGACAGTGAACTGAATATCATCCGCATGAATCCGACAGCGAAAGAACTTCTTAAAATGGATCAGGATCCTGTCACGGTTAATTTTTGTAATCATTGTTCCAATTATGCGGGACTGAATAAGCTATGTTCCTATCATAAATGCTTTATCACAGAACCGGGAACACAATATGTGGAAGTTCAATTGACGACGACAAAGGGAATAACGAGATCCATGAATGCGAGTGTTTCGCATTATAAAGATCCGATGTATGGACCACTGAATATCATACGGTTTCAGGAAGTGGAAAAAGAAAGGCAAAAAGAACAAAACAAAATTGCGAAGATGATTACTCACTCTATCTTGTCAGCACAAGAAAATGAGCGAAAACGAATCTCCCGCGAGCTGCATGATGGGATTGGTCAGTCCCTGTATAGCATTCTCATTCAGACAGAAGTGATGAAATCTTTATTAGAAGATGAGAAAAAGTCTGTGGTCGATGAGCCATTAGATGCTCTGCAGGAGTCAATTCGAGACACAATTGAAGATATCCGCGATTTATCCGTCGAGCTTAGACCTTCTGCACTTGATGATATGGGACTTGTGGCTGCACTCCGTAATTATGTCCGGCTGTATGGTCAGAAATTTGGCATTCAAGTGTTGCTCACCATTGAAGGGGATAGTGAGTTGTTACCATCAGCTCATGAAATTGCATTTTACCGAATTGTACAAGAAGCTCTCACGAATGCAGCTAAATATTCGCGTACAGAAGTAGTCGAAGTAAAACTGAAAGTTGAACCCAGACTAGCGGAGCTGCTAATCCGCGATTACGGCGTAGGATTTACGGTGACATCTGAACTTCGTCAAGGGGTTGGTCTTTACAGTATGGAAGAGCGAGTGAATATTCTCCAAGGTGAATTTGATATTAAATCGAGTCCGAGTGAAGGAACTGTAATTGAAGTGAAAGTGCCCATTGACGAATCAATACCCTTTTAAGAAGAGAGGATTATAGAATATATATGGATATAAAAGTACTTATAGTGGATGACCATGCGGTAGTTCGTAGTGGGATTCGGGCTGTGCTGGATACAAAGCCTGGAATTACAGTGGTAGGTGAAGCGTCGGATGGAAGATCGTGTATAAAAAAAGCGCTTGAGCTAAAACCTGATATTGTGCTCATGGATCTAAGTATGCCGAATGGACGAGATGGACTGTATACGACTAGTGAGCTTTTGCAATCAATGCCAGAGGTAAAGGTGATCATTCTAACTATGCATAACGATGAACAGTATTTGTTCAGGGCACTGAAGTCAGGAGCATCCGGATATGTATTAAAATCGGCTCCCATAACAGAACTCGTAACTGCGATCAAGCAAGTGCAGCAAGGGATGGTCTATTTACAACCAGCGGATACGAAAAAAGTGATACAAGCTTATCTGCACGGAAATGCAGAAGATGCTGTAGACCGATTTGAAACGTTAACAGAGCGAGAAAAAGAAATATTTACGCTAGTCGCCAAAGGATATACCAATAAAGAAGTCGCGGAACTCCTTACCATCAGTGTGAAAACGGTGGAGAATCATAAAGGAAACATCATGGAAAAACTGAAACTAAGTAATCGTCGTGAGTTGATGGAATTCGCCTTTAAAAGGGGGTTGCTCGAATTTGACTGAACCTTCTAGCCACCATGTAACGATCCAAAAACAAATACAAACGGAATTAGAGCAGCTTAAATCGGATTTGAAACTGGACTTTATCGCAGTAGCACTTGCTGATGAGAATTATCGAGATATTCATTGGAAAATGGCGCTCGGGGCGAACACAGAACGCTATAAAAAAATTATGGTTCGTATGGGAAAAGGGATGGCTGGAAAAGCGCTGAAGTCAAAAGCCCCTTATATCGTCACCTATTTTCCAGAAGAAGTTCAGGATGAAATGCTGGAATACCCGATTTTCCTTATTGAGTCAATACGTTCGGGTATGGGGGTCTCTGTGGACTCATCACGGCCTGAACAAAAGTTATCCTATGGAGTATTACTGGTAGGTCAACGAGAAGAACGGGTATTCAGCCCACAAGAAATCGAACGAGTAGAACAAAGTGCAGCAGCGCTTGCTGCTCTCTATGATCATACCGCCGCGTTTGTCTCCTTAGCCGAGCCAGAAGAAGCAGAACAAGTAGTAGATCTGACAGGACCACTGCTACAGCAACTACGAAAATTGCATAAAGAAGGGGTTCAGTGTGAACTGCTGGATCAGCGGCTTACACGTCTTTCAAGTCATCGTCAGCAAGAAATTGCAAAAGTCTTAGATCTTCTGGTACATGATTATTTCAGCGGATTATCTAGTGCCAAAATCACGCTGGAGCAGGATGCCATAGGGTATACACTTGTCGTGTATGAAGGGAAGGGAGCCTGCTCTCATACCCATGAGTCTTTTCATGCCTTGAGAGAACTTCTAAAATCACTGAAGTCGGATCTTGAAGTATCCGTAGCACAGGATCGTCAGTCCGTACGATTCGCCATTCCTACCCGCCAACTAATGGATGAGATTCACTGGGAAGTATAGGCTAACTTAAATAGGTACATGAAGGGGGATTTCCTAGAGAACAATTGAGGGAATTCCCCAATTCTTTTTCGTCCTCCCAATAAGGATAATGAAATCATAGTAGTTAGAGTCTATGAGGAGGATAGGTCATGAAACCACCTAAAGCAATACTTCCCTTACAAACCTTAAGTTTGGTCTTAGGTTTTGCGGTTTGGGGTATTTTATCATCATTAATTGTATTTATTAAGGACGGAATTCCATTAACGGCGGGACAATTGTCTCTCGTTACCGCAGTACCTGTCGTACTTGGTTCGATCTTGCGAATCCCATTTGGTTTTTGGACCAACAAATACGGTGCTCGCAATATGTTCTTGGTCAGCTTCCTTGTATTGCTGATCCCGGTATTTTACATTAGCCGAGCAGATAGTTTCATTGATTTAATTATTGGAGGTTTGTTCCTGGGGATCTCGGGTGCAACATTCTCCGTCGGTGTTACTTCACTGCCTAAATACTATCCAAAAGAAAAACATGGTCTTGTTAACGGAATTTATGGACTTGGTAACTTAGGGTCCGCACTTAGTACGTTCTTCGCACCGGTGCTTGCAGAGCAATTTGGATGGCGTACTACGGTGCAAATTTATATGATTTTACTTGCTGTCTTTATTCTTGCGAACTTCTTCCTTGGTGATCGAAAAGAATCTAAAATGAATACTTCCTTGAAAGACCAAGTTAAAGGTGTATATAAGAATGAAAAGCTATGGTTATTATGCTTCTTCTACTTTATTACCTTTGGTGCTTTCGTTGCCTTCACTGTATTCTTGCCGAATCATCTCGTGAATAATTTTGGAATCAGTAAGGTGGATGCTGGACTGCGCGCAGCTGGATTCATTACACTCGCAACATTTATGCGTACAACAGGAGGATGGCTTGGTGACAAATTCAATCCATTCAAAATCTTATTGTTCGTATTCGCCGGTTTAACCATTGGCGGTGTTGTTCTTGCGTTCTCTCCAGGAATTTCGATCTTTACAGTAGGATGCTTGCTCATTGGACTATGTGCAGGGATTGGTAACGGTACGATTTTCAAATTAGTTCCGCTTTATTTTGCAAAACAATCAGGGATTGCAAATGGTCTGATTTCAGCCCTAGGGGGACTGGGTGGTTTCTTCCCGCCGCTAATGCTCTCCTCCCTGTTTGCAATTACAGGTCACTACGCGATCGGATTCATGGCCTTGGCGATGGTTTCCTTGTGCAGTATCCTTCTCGTACTGTATATGTACTGGCAAGATCGTATGAAACTTGCTGAGAAAATCGTAAACACTACGTCGCAAGCTGTACTTGTGACGAACTCAAAAGGAATCATTCAGACAATTAACCCGGCCTTTACAGAGATTACGGGTTACACTGCTGAAGAATCGATCGGAAAAACACCTGGATTTTTGAAATCAGGTAAACATGAAGGTCCATTTTATGATGTGATGTGGAAGCAGCTGGGAGAGAAGCATTCCTGGTCAGGCAACATTTGGAACAAGAAAAAGAACGGAAATCTATATCTGCAGTATTTAACGATTAACGGCATTCAAAATGATGTCGGAGAAATCAATTATTATGTAGGTGTATTTAGTGAAGTGGATCCAAATGAAGTTCAGAATGCTTCGCTTAAAGTAGATCGAAATACAAAGCAAAAATAAAGGGATACAAGCATGAACCGCCGTAAATAGTGAATACCTTTATGTACAGGCGCCGTTCATGCAAAAATATTCTGTAGGACATTGGCTGTGGAGCTTAGGCGCTTCACAGCCATTTCCGCATTACAGCCGTTCTCTGGTATGGGGGAGTTCCCTATGTCCTTGTTTGGAGTATGAACTCATGAGCTAACAGAAAGGATATCTGCCAGAACATGATGATATGATGATGTAAGACGTAATCAAGAATAGGGAGGTGCTGCTGTGTTATCAGGAATAAAACAAGAAGAGGTGCGAAGCATAGGCAGCCTGCCTGTACTGCAGGTGATCGGCTATAAGAATAGCGGCAAAACTACCTTATGCTGCAAGCTAATTGCAGCGCTAACGGAAAAAGGAGTTCGTGTTGGTTCAGCTAAGCGTGATGCACATACATTTGAGCTAGACGACGCGGGAACGGATAGTTCCAAACATCTAGCCAGCGGAGCGATAGAAACCGTACTTACATCGAAGACAGCGACTCGCATGATGCGAGAATCGGAGACATCTTTAGATCAAATTGCGGAGCAAATGAAGGGAAGAGTCGACCTTTTGCTTGCGGAAGGCTTCAAAACAGCTCCTTATCCAAAAATCGCACTGCTTCGTGATCAAAACGATATGGAAGATTTGCTGAGACAAGCTTCTAATATCAAGCTATTCCTTAGCTGGCAGGCTTCGCTGGCCTTAGAAGGAATTCAGTGGCAGCGAGAAAACGGCTACGCAGAGATTCCGATCATTTTCATGAATAACGAAACGACTGTCCTTCAGCACTCTATTTCCCTCGCATTATCTCTTTTATCACAGAAATGAGTCCACCCTCGCATTCAGTACATGAACATCGGGGAATCCCTACCTTGGAATGGGGGAGTTCCCCCCTCTTATTCACCCTAACCTTGCGTATACAATAGAAGTATCAAAATGCGCAAGGAGCTGGAAAGATGAATAAAAGCAATCCTCTATTACAAAGATTAAAATTTTTCCGTAAGCGCGAAAAGAACTCGGAAGGATGGAGTGAAGTTACTGTTGCCGACCGTTCTTCTGAAGAAATGTATCGCAATCGTTGGCAGCATGACAAAGTTGTACGTTCAACCCATGGCGTCAACTGTACAGGTTCTTGCAGCTGGAAAATTTTTGTTAAAGACGGCATTGTTACTTGGGAAACACAACAAACTGATTATCCTACGACTGGGCCGGATATGCCGGAATTTGAACCTCGCGGTTGTCCGCGTGGAGCAAGCTTTTCCTGGTATCTCTATAGTCCACTGCGTGTGAAATATCCATACATTCGCGGTAAATTGCTTGAACTATGGAGAGAAGCGAAACGTGAGCATCAAGATCCTGTGAAAGCATGGAACTCGATTGTTGCAGATAAGGACAAAAAATTAACATATAAATCAGCACGGGGTAAAGGTGGAATGGTCCGCGCAACCTGGGATGAAGTATCCGAGATCATTTCTGCTTCCATGCTGCACACGATAAAGCAAAACGGACCAGACCGCATCATTGGATTTTCTCCAATCCCTGCGATGTCCATGGTAAGTTATGCAGCAGGATCTCGTTTCCTTTCTCTTGTGGGATCTCCGCTGCTTAGTTTCTATGACTGGTATGCGGATCTGCCTCCGGCATCACCGCAAATTTGGGGTGATCAAACGGATGTTCCAGAAAGTAGTGACTGGTACAATTCCAGCTACTTGCTAGTATGGGGTTCAAACCTGCCTATGACGAGAACACCGGATGCTCACTTCATGACAGAAGCACGGTACCGAGGAACGAAAGTGGTATCCATTAGTCCGGACTACGCGGAATTTGTAAGATTTGCAGATAAGTGGCTCCCAGCAAAACAAGGAACGGACGGAGCACTAGCGATGGCGATGGGCCACGTTATTTTAAATGAGTTCTATGTGAAACAAAGCACACCTTATTTCAATGAATATTCTAAAAAATATACAGATTTCCCATTCCTCGTCTTGTTGGATGAGAAAGAGGGCGCCTTTACGGCAAATCGCTTCCTCACTGCCAAAGATCTTGGTGTGGACACAAATAATGCGGAGTGGAAAACCGTACTGATCGATGAGAATTCAGGCGAGCTTCGAATCCCGAACGGAACCATCGGTTCACGCTGGGGAGAAGAAGGAAAATGGAACCTCGAAATGGTGGATACCCTTACTGGAGAAGAAATTTCTCCACAGCTTGGACTCGGTACATCAGCTGACGGTCAACTGACCATTAAGTTCCCTTACTTTGACGATGAAGGGAATACCGTCGTTACTCGTAACATTCCATACCGTACCATCACGACTCCAAATGGGGAAACGTACCGGGTAACTAGTGTATTTGATCTTATGCTTGCCCACTACGGTGTTGATGCCGTAAACGGAAGCAATTACGATGATGCGAACACAGTATATTCACCTGCATGGCAAGAACAGATTACAGGCGTAGATCGTGAATCTGTGATTCAAATTGCGCGTGAATTTGCTCAGAATGCAGTAGATAGTAAAGGTCGTTCCATGATTATCGTGGGTGCTGGTATTAACCACTGGTACAACTCCGATACCATCTACCGCAGTGTACTGAACCTTGTATTAATGACAGGCTGCCAAGGTGTGAATGGAGGCGGCTGGGCGCACTATGTTGGACAAGAAAAACTTCGTCCTGCAGAAGGCTGGGCTAATGTTGCGTTTGCACGTGACTGGACGATGCCGCCGCGCCAGCAAAATGGTACATCTTTCTTCTATTTTGCTACGAATCAGTGGAGATTTGAATCAAATCCAGTAGATGGACATACGTCTGCCTTGGTAGATGGAGCACGTTATTCTCACTATGCGGATTACAACGTCATGGCTGCTCGTCTAGGATGGCTGCCTTCGTATCCGCAATTTAATAGAAACTCGATTGAAGTTGCGAAAGAAGCATCCGAGCAAGGTCACAATACACCGGAAGGTGTAGCAAGTTATGTTGCACAGCAGCTGAAAGATCGTAAAATGCAGTTTGCAATTGAAGATCCAGATGCTGAAGTAAACCATCCAAAAGTAATGTTTGTATGGCGTGCGAACCTGATCTCAAGTTCTGGTAAAGGTCATGAGTACTTCCTGAAATATTTACTTGGTGCACACAACGGACTGCTGAATGATGATTCAGAGACGATTCGTCCGAAGGAAATCAAATGGCATGACAACGCAGCGGAAGGCAAACTCGACTTAATGGTAGACATCGATTTCCGTATGTCCGGAACAGCTGTTTATTCCGATATCGTACTTCCTGCAGCGACTTGGTATGAGAAGAGCGATCTATCTTCTACAGATATGCATCCGTTCATCCATCCATTTAATCCGGCTGTAGCGCCGCTATGGGAATCCAAGTCTGACTGGGAAACATTCAAGACGATTGCCAAAACATTCTCTGAAATGGCAGAAAGCCAGTTCACAGAACCGCAACGTGATCTTGTAGCTGTTCCGCTTCAGCATGATACACCAGATGAATTGTCTCAACCTTTCGGCCGAATTTTGGATTGGAGCAAAGGTGAGATCGACGCAATTCCTGGAAAAACAATGCCGAAATTTGTGGTAGTAGAACGGGATTATGCTTCTGTGTATAAGAAAATGACGGCACTTGGACCTAACATCAAAGATAAACCTTATGGTATTAAGGGGATTAACTGGTCTGCAGCAGAAGAATATGAACTGATGAAAAAAGTGAATGGCGTAGTGGACGAACCTGGTATTAGCGAAGGATGTCCGAAACTCGTAACAGACCGGCATATGGCGGAAGCCATCTTGTCCTTGTCCACGACAAGTAACGGTAAAATGGCGGTTAGAGCTTGGGAATCACTCGAGCAAAAAACAGCACTTAAACTGAAAGATCTGGCGGAAGACCGGATGGAAGAACGGTTTACTTTTAATGAAATTACAACACAGCCAAAAACCGTAATCACTTCACCTGCTTTCAGTGGTTCTGAACAACATGGTCGTCGTTATTCACCATTTACAACGAATGTAGAGCGCCTGATTCCTTACCGTACGCTTACAGGACGTCAGCATTACTTCCTCGATCATGAAATGTTGACGGAGTTTGGTGAAAACATGGCGATTTATAAACCAACGATGAAACATGCACCTTTCCATACCAATAAAAAACGTCCAGCGACGAAAGGGAAAGAAATTGTACTGAACTTCATGACACCGCATAGTAAATGGTCTATTCACAGTATGTATTTTGATTCTCTGCCGATGCTCACCTTGTTCCGAGGTGGACCAACAATTTGGATCAATAAGGACGATGCAGCAGACGCAGATATTAAAGATAACGACTGGATTGAGTGCTTCAACCAAAATGGTGCGGTCGTTGCTCGTGCCGTTGTCACGCACCGTATGCCTCGCGGAATGGCTTACATGCACCATGCGCAGGACCGCACAATTAACGTGCCTGCAACGGATGTGACGACGACACGCGGTGGTACACACAACAGTCCAACACGGATTCACGTGAAACCAACGCACATGATTGGCGGCTATGCCCAACTGAGCTACGGATTTAACTACTATGGCCCTACAGGAAACCAACGGGATCTGTATGTTGTGATCCGCAAACTTGAGGAGGTGAACTGGCTTGAAGATTAAAGCGCAAATCGGAATGGTCATGAACTTAGATAAATGTATTGGATGTCATACCTGCTCGGTCACTTGTAAGAACACATGGACAAACCGTAAAGGTGCCGAATACATGTGGTTTAACAATGTAGAGACAAAGCCAGGTATTGGATATCCAAAACAATGGGAGAACCAAGATAAATATAAAGGCGGTTGGGAACTGAAAAAAGACGGCAAGCTTGAACTTCGTTCAGGCAGCCGTGCGAATCGCCTGAAAAATATTTTCCATAACCCAGATCAACCAACAATCGATGATTACTACGAGCCATGGGACTATGATTATGAGAAACTTCAGCAGAGTCCTGAGCTTAAACACCAGCCAGTAGCACGTCCAAAATCGCAGATCACTGGTGAATATATGAACCTTGAGTGGGGACCAAACTGGGAAGATGATCTAGCCGGCGTACATGAGTCAGGCTATGAAGATCCGAATATGAAGGGGATTGAAGAATCCGTTCGTATGGAGTTTGAACAGGTATTTATGATGTACTTGCCGCGTATTTGTGAGCACTGCATTAACCCAGCCTGCGTATCCAGCTGTCCTTCCGGAGCGATGTACAAACGGGAAGAAGACGGAATCGTTCTGGTTGATCAGAATGCTTGCCGTTCCTGGAGATTCTGTGTATCAAGCTGTCCATATAAGAAAGTGTACTTCAACTGGCAAACAAACAAAGCGGAGAAATGTACACTTTGCTTCCCGCGGCTTGAGCAAGGATTGCCTACGATTTGCTCTGAAACTTGCGTAGGAAGAATTCGTTACCTGGGCGTTATGCTCTATGATGCGGATAAAGTGGAAGCAGCTGCATCCGTTACAAACGAGAAAGATCTTTATGAATCACAGCTTAATGTATTCCTGGATCCGAACGATCCTGAAGTCATTGCTGCAGCGAGAGCTGCGAATATTCCAGAAGACTGGATTGAGCATGCACAGCGTTCACCGATCTACAAAATGGTAGTCGACTGGAAGATTGCACTTCCGCTTCATCCAGAATACCGGACATTGCCAATGGTATGGTATGTACCGCCGCTCAGCCCAATTACGAACATGGTGGAAGGTAAAGGCGCATCTGCAACACCAGAAGATATTTTCCCGGCTATTGATGACATGCGTATTCCTGTTCAGTATCTGGCAAACTTATTGACTGCTGGAGATACAGATGTGGTTACCAACGTGCTGAAAAAGATGGCAGTTATGCGTTCACATATGCGTTCTCGTAACTTAAACAAAACACCTGATCTTGACATACTGAAACAATTCGGTATGACGGAAAAAGATACAGAAGAAATGTACCGTTTACTTGCAATTGCAAAATATGAAGATCGATTTGTCATTCCTTCCGCGCACCGAGAGGAGTTCGCAGATCTCTATTCCGAACAAGGAGGCTGCGGGTTCACGAATATGACGGGCGGACCTGGACCTTGTGGCGGTTGAGTCTTACGTTTCCATCGAATCGAAAAGGAGTGATCGGATATGAAAGAGATAACGCTGCGTTCAAGCTGGATGCTCTTCTCACAGCTATTGCAATACCCGGATGCAACATGGCAAGAAACGTCAGATGACATGTATGTTGATTGGTGCCATTTGATTCAGGAAGAGAACGAAGATGTGAGAGATACACTGCAAACTTTAGCTGGAGACTGTATTGCCTCCTTTGCTGGTATGGATGCAGAGGCAATTACATCCGCCTATGTTAAGACCTTTGATTTTAATAAGAAATCAAATTTGTATCTAACTTATGGACAACTGGGTGAAGATCGGGAACGTGGTCCTGCCTTGCTGCGTTTGAAGCAGCTTTATGAAGAAGAGGACATGATCATGGATACGGATGAATTACCTGATTTTCTGCCGCTGGTGCTTGAATATGTGGCTGTTGCACAAATGGACAGAGGCATAGGGCTTTTAGTCTCTTTCCGTAAAGCCCTCGAACAGCTGAAATCAGCACTAGATAAGCAAAATAGTCCTTATCGATATGTTATGGATGCCATACTGTGGATACTTGATGATTCGGGTATCACGGAAGGGTTAATCGAAATATCAGCTCCGGCTGCATGCGGAAGCATACCTTCTGCACAAGGCTGCGGTCCGATGTGGGCCGCCGCCGGATATGGACAAGTTAAGGAGGGAACCTCATGACTTGGGGAAGTCAATTTTTCTGGGTGATTTATCCCTATATCATACTCATCTTGTTTTTGGTGGGTCTTTATTATCGCTATCAAACAGATCAGTTTGGCTGGACAGCGAAATCGAGTGAGCTCTTAGAGAAAAAGAAGCTGCGCCTTGGAAGTAACTTGTTCCACATTGGAATTATCCTTGTCTTCTTTGGTCATGTAGGTGGTATTCTTATCCCTAAATCTTGGCTTTCAGCACTCGGAGTTTCAGATCATCTTTATCATTTAATGGCACTTTCGATTGGGACCATTGCAGGAATCATAACGCTGATCGGTTGTATTATTCTTGTTGTTCGCCGTCTATCTGACGTTCGTATTCGGAGAACCAGCAGCTTTGGAGATATGTTATCCATTATTCTCCTTACCCTCATTGTCGTTGTTGGCATGAGTGCTACTCTCTTCAATATGGCAGGCAGCGGAGAGTTTGATTACCGGGAGACCATTGGTCCATGGCTTAGAGGGGTGCTCATCTTTAGACCGGATGCTTCACTCATGAGCGAGGTGCCTCTCATTTTCCAAATTCATGTTGTTCTAGGACTATCGTTATTTGCCGTTTTCCCTTTTACAAGACTTGTGCATATGCTCAGTATGCCTATCAAATATTTGAGACGCAGCTATGTAGTGTATCGCAAACGGGGTTAATAGGGTTTTCTAAGTATTATATATAGATATCATATGATTCGGATGTATTGAAAAGGGCATGGTCCGCTTAGCGGAATCCATGCCGCTTTTTTCTAAACAGGGGATAGAGGAAGGAGGAGATCGTGTGAATCAGGGTCGCTATAGCAGACAGGAGAATTTTCAGCCGATTGGTTTACAGGGGCAGCAGCTTCTCTCTGATGCGCATGTACTCATCATCGGTGCCGGTGCGCTTGGTTCAGGGAATGCGGAAATACTTGCTCGATCAGGAGTAGGTACGATTTCGATCATTGATCGTGATGTGGTGGAATGGAGCAATCTGCAGCGTCAATCTTTATATGCGGAACAAGATGTAAGCGAGCAGCTTCCTAAAGCGATTGCAGCAGCGAATCGATTACAGCAGATTAACTCAGATATTCGTGTAAACCCGTATGTAATGGATTGTTCGGCACGGGACCTTCAGAACATTCTGGAGAATCACAACATTGATTTAATTCTGGATGCGACGGACCATTTTCCTATCCGCTATATGATTAATGATATATCCTATCGCTATCAAATCCCCTGGATTTATGGAGCTTGCTCCGGTAGTTTTGGTGCGGTGTATAACTTTATCCCTGGAAAGACACCTTGTCTTCATTGCTTACTGAAGCGCATGCCTTTTGGTTCTGCTTCTTGTGACATCGAGGGGATTATTGCACCTGCCGTACAAAGGGTGGTTTCTACGCAATCTGCCGAAGCACTCAAATGGCTGACCGGGAACAAAAGGTTGATGTCTGATCGTTTTATGGTATTTGATCTGTGGACGAATATGTCACAGGCAATCCGGATTCATGATGATGCAGGGCATCACACCTGTCAAACCTGTGGAGCCAAGCCGACTTATCCTTACCTGAGGTATGATACAGAGATAAAAACGGAGGTATTATGCGGCCGAACCTCTGTATGGGTCCGTTATCCGAGAGAAGAATTACTTGATTTAGAAGGTGTTGCTAAGCGTGCAATGGGGCAAGATACTGGCGTTAGAGTGACCCCACATCTTATTCAGATTGAAGAAGGGAATTTCAGGCTTGTTATTTTTCGAGATGGACGGGCACTCATTCATGGTACTTCGGATCCTGTAGAAGCTAAGAAATTGTATCAGCGATATGTGATGTGACTTTATGTTAAAGAAGGTGGTTCTTTATGAAAATATTATGTTTTGCGCATTTAAGTGAGCAATTAGGAACTCATGAATTGGACTTAGATCTGGGTTCGACCACAGTTGCTGACTTTCGATTAGAGATGAAAAGACGTTACCCCGAGTTATTACTTGATCATGTGATGATCGCAGTAAACGAACAATTCGCAGATGACCAAGATCAGATTGGTCCTAATGATACGGTGGCTTTGCTTCCGCCCGTTAGCGGCGGGTAAGGAGGATGACGATGAGTAATGAGAAACTAACCCATTTTAATGAACAAGGCCGGGCTCATATGGTTGATGTTACGGATAAAAAAGAAACGAAACGGATCGCTGTTGTGAGAAGTCAGATCCAAATGCAGCCGGAAACCTTAAGAAGAATTAAGGAAGGTTCTATGGAAAAGGGCGATGTCCTTGCTGTAGCTCAAATTGCCGGTATCATGGCAGCAAAAAAGACATCCGATATCATTCCCATGTGTCATCCCATCCCGCTGACAGGTATTGATATTACCTTTGAATTCGTGAGCGAAGAGATCCTATCTTTTGAAGTGACAGTGAAGACAACCGGCGTAACTGGTGTTGAGATGGAAGCTTTAACAGCAGCACAAACCGTAGGATTAACGATATATGATATGTGTAAAGCAATAGATAAAGGGATGATTCTCGGACCTACTTATCTAGCGCGCAAGCAAGGCGGAAAAAGCGGTGACTACTATCGTCAAAATACATGAGAATTACGGAAAGAAAGGAGGCCGAAAGTGGACAGTTCATTATTCGTGATCACCGATCAACCGATTGAAGCAGAAGAAGTGATTAGCAAAGTAAAACGCAGGGAAGCAGGAGCAATTACCCTGTTTTTAGGTACAGTACGGGAACTTACCTTTGGTAAACGTACCTTATTTCTGGAATATGAAGCTTATCCCTCTATGGCAGTTAAACAATTAGAACGTATTGGTGAGGAAGTACGCGAACGCTGGGCAGATACATGTGTAGCTATCACCCATCGTATAGGCAGGCTTGAAATTTCTGATGTTGCCGTTGCGATTGCGGTCTCTTCTCCCCACCGAAAAGCGGCTTATGAAGCGAATGAATATATCATTGAACGGATTAAACAGATTGTACCGATCTGGAAAAAAGAATACGGCGAAGATGGTTCAGAGTGGGTTGGAGATCAGCTAAACCAAGTCACTTATCCAGAAGGCCGTCCTTTACTTCATGATCTATCCAAAGAAGAAATGGATAATGCATAAGTAATATGGTAACAAACCACCCTATTTTATAAGAAAGGAGTTGATGAGCGGATGAAAGTACCTCGTCTCGTAGATTCGTTTGGCCGAAAACATGAATACTTACGAATATCAGTGACAGATCGCTGTAATTTGCGCTGTGTTTACTGTATGCCGGAAGAAGGAATGGAATTTGAACCTTCCGATAAGATACTTACTTATGATGAAATCGCTGACGTCGTGCGGGTTGTTGCAGGAATGGGAATATCCAAAATCAGACTGACAGGAGGAGAACCCCTTGTCCGAAAAGAACTGGAGAAACTAGTCGATATGATTTCCCATATTCCCGGGATTGAAGATATTGCTCTTACAACGAATGGGATTTTTCTCGGACCTCGTGCAGCGAAGTTAAAAGAAGCAGGCCTGACACGTGTGAATATAAGTTTGGACTCCTTACGCCCAGATCGGTTTAAAATGATTACACGCGGAGGCAACGTTCAAAAGGTGCTGGACAGCATTGATACCTGTCTCAAAGTGGGACTGACTCCCATCAAGCTGAATGTACTACTCATGAAGGGGATTAATGATGATGAAATCGCTGATTTTATTTCCCTGACGAAAGATCGGGATATCCATGTGCGTTTCATCGAATATATGCCCATCGGACACAGTGATGAACAGTGGAAAAGTCTCTACTTGCCACTCAGCACAGTGAAAGAAGTATGCACTCAACAGGAATGGGATTATGAAAGTGTAGACAATGTAAAGGGGAATGGACCCGCACAGAATTATCGACTGAAAGGTGCCGTCGGCAGTTTTGGTTTGATTCATCCGGTTAGTGAACATTTCTGTCAGTCTTGCAACCGTCTGCGTCTTACCGCTGATGGGTATATTAAGCCATGTCTAGCATGGACTGAACAGTTCCAAGTCCGAAATGTAATCGGGGATGACGAAGCACTGCGGCAAATGTTTCTAGAGGCGATTGGTACGAAGCCCGAACATCATGAAATGTACAAGTTCCTACAGGGTGGAAAAGAAACAACTCATACGCCTACCCACCGTAGAATGTCACAAATTGGTGGTTAGGAGGGGGAAGTATGGGGGTTTTTTCTAAGAAAAATATGAAATATGTCGTTCTTTTTTTCACAATTTTTCTGCTATTATTGGGATGTGGGAATCAACAGGCTGAGAAGCAGACAGATGGTAAAGAAATAGAGATTACGGTTTCTGCCGCAGCGAGTCTAACCGATGCTCTGCAAGAAATTCAAGATAACTATAGAGCGGAAAACTCCAATGTTACGATCTATTTTAACTTCGGTGGATCGGGAGCATTGCAGCAGCAGATTGAGCGTGGGGCCCCAGTTGATCTGTTTATTTCTGCATCCAAATCTTATATAGAAGCTCTTGTCCAGCAAGGAATGATTGCAGAGGACGAGCAGACTACCTTGCTCACGAATGAACTTACTGTGATTACCGCAGCGGATGACAAAACAACGATTCGAGATGTGAACGATTTGCTAAAAACGGAAGTTAGCAGTATCGCCATTGGGATTCCTGAAACCGTGCCAGCAGGTAAGTATGCGAAAGAAGCGCTTCAGCATGGAAACGTATGGGAAGATGTAGAGTCCAAGATGATTCAAGCGAAAGATGTGCGTCAGGTTCTGCAATATGTAGAGACGAAAAATGTAGAGGCAGGTTTTGTATACAAGACAGATGCTCTCTCTTCAGATAAAGTAAGAATTGCCTATACGGTGAATCCCTCATTCTATACTCCCATTGAATACCCTGTAGGCGTAATTCATTCTTCAGCAAATAAACAAGAGGTTATGGAATTCTACACTTATTTGCAATCGGAGGAAGCAATGTCTATTTTCAAAAAGTATGGTTTCTCGGCTCCTGGTGAGTAAACATGGATATAGACTTTGTGCAGCTATGGAGTCCGATACGCCTCTCATTACAAGTCGCTGCGATATCAAGTGTCCTTAGTACCTGCTCTGGTATTTTTTTCGCTTGGCGTATGTCTATTTCAAGATTCCCAGGGAAAGTGATCGTCGAGACGTTATTCATGCTTCCACTTGTATTACCTCCGACCGTGATCGGTTTTTTGCTGCTTGTATTTCTCGGTAGAAACAGCTGGGTTGGACAGGTTGTAGAAAGTATATTTTCTACTTCGATTATTTTTTCCTGGGGAGCTGCAGTTATTGCTTCCGTAGTCGTATCTTTTCCGCTTGTGTACCAGACGATGAAGAACGGGTTTGCTGCAATTGATACGAATCTTATGGATGCAGCACGGTCTAGTGGTGCAAGTGAATGGCAATTATTCCGTTATGTTACCTTACCTATAACTCTTCCTTCGGTAATGACCGCTTATATTCTTAGCTTCGCACGCAGTCTTGGGGAGTTCGGTGCAACCCTGATGATTGCCGGAAATATTCCGGGCAAGACACAAACGGTCCCAACGGCCATTTTTGTAGCAGTGGAATCTGGTAATATGACGATGGCCTGGCTCTGGACGATCTCTATCATTCTTATTTCGTTTCTGCTTCTGCTCCTGACGAGAATGAAAAAAACAGATTAAATAAACAGAGAGGGGGAGAATCATACCGATGAAGAAACAAAATAAAATGGTCATTCCTCATGAACATGGGGGATGGGCTATGATCAGTGTTCCGTTCTTATTTGGAGTGATGGCAGGGACACCCCGCTTTAGCCACATACTTTTATTTATAGCGTGGTTGTTCTTATACTTAGCTTCGTATCCTTTATTACAGGCGATAAAAAGAAAAAAACAGAGGACGCATTTATTAAAATACGCCGTCATTTATGGTGTAATTGCTATAGCAGCACTCCTATATCCTCTTATTGACAAACCTCAATTGTTTTATTTTGGAATCCCATTCCTGATCTTATTAAGTGTGAACATATGGCATGTCAAACAGAAGGCGGAAAGAGCTATTTTGAATGATTTCTGTGCCATTGTGATCTTTTCCTTAGGAGGAGCTGCATCTTACTTGTATGGCGGCGGCACTTGGGATGCAGAGATGCTGACTATTGTACTCTATAACTTAATTTACTTCATGGGAACAGCGCTTTTTGTGAAAACGATATTTCGGGAAAGAGGCAATTCAGCTTGGGAAAAAGCAGCGAAAATCTATCATATATTGATTCTGATCATTCCATTTATATTAGGGCAACCTTGGATGATCTTACCGTTTATTTTCCCACTCGTGCGTACGTATCTGTTCTCTGGAAAATCAATGAAGCCAATGAAAGCAGGAATTCTGGAGGTGATTGGAGCATTACAATTTATTATCATCTCGTGGTTAGTGTATTGAAGAGGACATTCATTATCATCGAGAAAAAGAGTGTAAGTGTAATAATCGCGAGAATTAGACGAGAAATAGACCGTTCCCCGAGTGATGGCGGTCTATTTTTTATACCATAATAACGGGATCATGGGATTCTATTGTTGGAAAATGGAGCAACTGCCGCATGCTATTTTTGTAACGTCTCTACGTTAGTTCAAGTCGAAATCCTAAATTTAAATCTTTTGAATTGCCATTTCAATATGTTTATTAAATTTCGCATCCTTCGCATTGTCTACGTTTTCATGATGCCAATACAGGATAAGAACATTTTTGTATTCGAAAATGTTTGGTATTTTCATATCATATTTTTCCTTCTGAGTATTGAAATCGTTTAGTCCTTCTTCTCGAGCAGTCTCTGAATTATAAACGTAAATTGAAATGTATTCTTTATAAACTTCTTTTACATTTGGTCGAACCACAAAAAACCTATTGGACTTAACGTTATTCAAAACCCAATCATCTTTTTGCTCCTTTATAAACATTTCAATTCCCTCAGATTTTAGAGCGGTTGTCACTTTATCCAAAGTAAGATTATTTTCGTTCTCGGTCACAAACTTCTCTTTATCTTTCTCAATCACTGGTGGTTTTTCCGTTTGAATAGAAAAGCATCCTGCTAAAATAAAACTCATTGCTATCAGTGAAATTATAATTTTTTTCATAATAATCCCTCCCTTTTCAACAGTTATTGACGTTTGTAAATGGAGGAATGTTCCAAGAGAATGGTTTATGATATTATGCAAAACTGTACAATAGCTTAAAAAAAGCAACTGGGCTGTTGATCGGTTGCTTACTTGTTCTTCTTAAACTATCGTTTTCTCCGTAAGTTGAACGAAGATAAGATTATTGTTTAGTCCATTATAGTCAACTTCTGTAAATTCATATTAGCACAATATTATTTTGCAATAATTCGCAAAAAACACAGTTAACGGGCTATCCTTCTGATATAAATAACTTTCTATCTTTTTTATGTAATAATATTCTATTTATTGCTAGTTTTATTCTACTTTTATTAGAAATGCTTTGTTAATATATATTAATTGATTTTAGATGGAGGAGAATTTTTTTGAAGAAAATTTTAAAGAAAATAATGTTGATTGGTGGTGGAGTTGTTCTAGGGCTTGTAATTCTTGTAATTGGTTTCATAATTTATATTCAAACTCCACCGAAGAATGATCCAGAGATTGTTGCTTATACTGAGGAAAAGGTTAAAGATTACTTAGTTGAAGAAAAAGGATATTCAGAGAGTGATATCTTACATGTTACTTCAAAACGTGAACCAAAGAATAAAGATAAAGCAGCAACTGGATATCGAATTTCAGTGGTATTCTCAAATGAACCGGATAGTACTTATCTTTATGAGATAAATGACGAAGATGAAATCAGACAATTTGGATACAGTACTGGAAAAGCTATTAAACATAGGACTATTAAATAAAAGATGCTACCAGTCATGGCATCATCCTTATAATATTAGTGAATTGAATTAATTTATCATTATCTATTACTTATAAAAACGGATAATGCTTGATAAAAGTGAGTATAACGTAATCATAGATACAATGAATGTGGCTTCCAAGTGGGTATGTATAATTGCCGGTTTGCATAATAAAAGGGAGCAGTTGCTAACTGGCAAGTTGCTCCGTGCTGTGTTCAACTATCGTTTTTCATTAGCTTAATGAGTTATCCTAATAAAACAATCATTCGGCTCCTATAGAAATTAACTAAAAGAAAAGATTGTGAATTGTGTTATTAAGTAGACAGTAATGAGTACATTTATTGCGAGTATAAATATTGTTTTCAGATTAACTGAATATTTTATTAAGTAGCGACGAAAAACAAATGAAAGTAAGGTCATGATAACAAAGTACCCAATCGGTATAACGAAACTATAAAATACTTTTTCTGTTGCACCAATGTCACCTGGTGGGGCATCTGCTGCTGTGAATCTTCCCATTTCTATCCATATCTTGAATACCCAGTAAAATAAGAAAGATGTGGTCGATATAACTAATAGATAAGCTACATAACTAATTACGCTAAGGTTAATCTTCAAACAGTTGCCTCCAATTTTATGTGATTTTTCAGTATAATGCCTTTAAGAAGTAATTACTTCATTAAAATAAGAAAGATTGTTGTATCCACATCAAGAAGCTCAGAAATCCTGTTATGCTGAATGTGATTAAGATAGTTACTATTCCTCTTGAAACAGACTTTAAATTTTTTTCACCTGTTAGTCCTATTATTCCAAGGATTAAAGTAGTTAATGAAAGGATGTAAACAATATTAAAGGCGTCTGGGACGGATATTTTATGGATAAGTCTATAGATTTCGATCCAATATGGCATTGTCAAATACGAAACTAAACAAATTATTGAAAGGAAGAAAGACCAAAAATTTAGTTTTTCTCTCATAAATTCCACCTCCTCATATAGCTAATTAGGCATAAGAAATATACCAAGGATTTTGAGAAACTTAAACGTTCGTATGTGTCCGACAATCCTGAATGTTGTGATTTTTGGTTTCGTTAGGCAGGTTTGAAGCATTAACTATATAGGATAATAACCTCCAATCACAATGCAGAAATTTACATCTAGAATTTAGTTGAAATACAAGAAACACATAGGCTGTCCTAATAAAAGGGAGCAGTTGCCAAATGGCAAGCTGCTCCCTGCTGTTTTCTACTAACGTTTTTCTGTTAGTTTAACACACAAACGTAAATATGTACCTGTAGTAAAGGGAACCCGAAACAGTAAATAACTGTTATAGTCATTGACTTTAGATCTGGAACAAGGAAAATGGATTAACTTATATAAGTTAAAATTGATTTATATTAAAGTATACTTTATATTTAAGTTATATTGATAGTGAAGGGGATTTAATATATGAAAAAAAGTAAGGGAGATAAATTATTTGAACTCGTTACCGAAATAAACGAGATGCATTATACAATGAATAAAATAATCATAAAAGAGTATCAATCTTTACTCGATGATGATCTTTCTAATAATCAAACAATTCTAATGAATATTGTTAAAGATCACGAAAAAATTTCTATTGGAGAAATTGCTCGACTAATGAAAATAACATCGAGTGCTGTTGGACAGATTGTTAATAAGCTCGAAGATGAAAATTATTTAGTGCGGACAATTAATCCAAAAAATAGACGCGAAATACTTGTGCAACTAGCAGATAAAGGAACCAAATATTTTGAAAAGGAAGAAAAAATAAATCGAGAAATTATTAATCGTTTTTACTCGCAAATGGAATTGAGTGAAATGGAAGAACTCAAAAGAATTCTCACAAAGCTAAGTAAGATTGTAGAAAATAAATGTGAAAAACAAGATTGGAAGGAAACTAATCATGTCTAACACAAAGGCTAACTTAGAAAGTTTATTCAATGATATTAAGGAAAGAGAATTATTAAATGGGACGGTTCTTGTCGCTAAAAAAGGCGAGATTTTATATGAAGGAGCTTTCGGTGATGCTGAACTGTCAACAAATCGTCCATTAACATCACGATCTGTTTTCAACCTTGCATCTGTTTCAAAGCCAATTACAGCAACCGCAATTTTACTACTCATCCAGGAAGGTAAGCTAAGTCTTGATGATTCTGTGGAGAAATGGATACCTAATCTTCCTTATGAAGGAATTACAATTAGACACTTACTTAATCACACGAGCGGACTTCCTGATTATTTAGATCTATTTGAGTTGAACTGGGATAAAAAGAAAATCGCTGATAATGATGACTTAATCAAGTATTTAATCAAATACAAACCTGAGCGTCTATTTGCACCAAATGAGCGTGTTGAATATAGCAATACTGGTTATATTTTACTTGCATTAATCATCGAATGCGTAACTGACATGGATTTTGCTGATTTTTTACAAGCGAACATTTTTAAACCACTTAATATGGCTCGTACTCAAGCCATTGGCGTTAGAAAAGAGAATATCGAAATTGATGATTATGCATACGGTTATGTCTACGATGTATATGCAGGTGAGCATATTTTGGCAGATGATTTTGAGGAGTCAAAAATGGTTACCTATTTAGATGGAATGCTTGGTGACGGTGGTATTCAATCAACTGTTAGGGATCTATATCTTTATGAGCGTGCTCTAAGCGCAGGTAATTTAATCAATGATGATTTACTAAAAGAAGCTTATAAACCAGCAATGACAAAAACTGAGTCACCATTTAAATATGGTTTTGGTTGGATTTTGGAGGATGATGAGGAAAAAGGTCAAATAATTTGGCATAGTGGCGGTTGGCCAGGTTATGCGACAAGCCTTAGACGCTTCATCGATCATGATATTGTCATTATCGCACTAAGAAATAAAGAACAAGATTTCGACTTTGAACAACAAGTCTTACATGCAATTGAGCAAGCTACTTTCAATGAGCCTTATAAACTTGCTGAGGAAAAACCTCCTTTAGAACGTGCCCAACTTCTCCCAGAAGATGTTTTAAAACGTCTTGTCGGCGATTATGTACTAACAGAACATCCTGATTTAATCATTCATGTTTTATTAGAAAACAATAGACTTTTTATCAAGATGCCTGGTTCAATGAAACTCGAATTACACGCTAAAACAGAGGAAAACTTCTTCTTAAGAGGATTATCAGTAAATGTTGATTTTACAACGGAAGACGGCAAGGAATTAGTAAAAATTTATGATGGTACCGAAGTGCAAACAGCAGAGCGCATCAATTAACTACAGCTTTTATACTCTCTCTATACAACCCGTTAATTGAATGAAGAACAGTCGGTCTTTATGACCGGCTGCCTCTTTATTTTTCTTGAACTAACGTTTTACCGTTAGCGCAACTATCTCTTTCTAAGTTGGTAATAATTGTACTTCCTATTCTCAATCTCAATATTGTTTTGAAATTCAAAACCACATTTTTGTATCACTTTATTCGATGGAACGTTACGTATCTGAGCTATAGCAATGACATCCTGGACATTGGTATTTTCAAAGAAATACTTAATTAATCCTTTTGCGGCTTGGGTCGTGTAACCCTTGTTTGTATGGTCTTTTGAAATCCCAAAAAAGATCTCTCTATTGGGTGATGGCACTCTATCCAATATTCCTGTACCGCACACGCCGATAAACTTACCAGTCCCTTTGGATATTATACCCATTCGTAAACGGAGTTGCCCTATATCTCCATCTTTTGATACAGCATTTAGAAACCGTTTGTTATCTGGTATTTCATAATTCGTTATCCATTCTTCCCGCTGTTCTCTGGATACGTTCCAATCAATCAAAAATTCATTGAAATGGGGTTGCCAGGTAATGTTCTGTAATTCATTTAGATCTTCAATCATATACTCCCTCAAAAATATATCTTTGCATTCTATAGTAAAGATGTTTTTACTCATATTTTGTAAGTTACTCATTGATATCCTCCTAATATATAGAAGGAATACAAAGCAGGAATAGAGTAATGAAAGGGCGTCTAATTATCTTTATTAGACGCCCTCAATGAAACATATCGGGAATGTAACAATGTTCTTGTCATCTGTCGGGAATGTTATCAAGTTATTGTCATTGGGTTTTAAACAAGAACTTGATAACATAAATTTAAAAAGCCGCTTAATCAGCGGCTTCTATTGTTACTATGTTTTTGTCACCCGACACTAGCTGCTGCTCACGAGCCGATCAATATGATCGGCTCCTTCTTGTTTTTATTGAGCTACAGTTTCCCCTCAGTAACCAACAATCTCTTCGCTTCAAAATGTATTCTGATGAGTGTGTCCAAAGTAACTTTTCCGCCATGAATAAAGAATTCCTCGAACCATTCACCCGTCATTTTATATTTCTCCTGCTGGTCAAACCATTTGCAAAATGCTTCTCCTGTCGGCTCCAACATACGATGAAGTGTGGGAGTGACGACATACAATCCGCCTTCAAAATCTATCAGGCTGATAAGTGAATCCTCTGTTATTGAGATATCTATCCCTGTAACGTCCATATAAACCTCGTAATAGAAATCCTCCTCCGGAGCACCTCCGTTGTTATGCGCTCGAATTCGCAGATTAGATTGATCAATACCTTGCGATAATGTCCAAGCGATCATGACGTCAAATGCTTCTTTCTTTATTTGGTGCCACTTCCTTCCCTTCGTGCCCACAGCCTTGTAATATGCTGCTCGGTAAGGTTGAAGTTCAATAATTTCTTTTGTTTCTGTTTTGACGGGTTCGATTGGGATGTAAATATCCATTTCATGCTTTTCAGGTGGTATGCCGAGATGGGTAGCACAACGCATATCATAGTGTTCCATGATCGGACCGGGAGCTGTTTGAAAGGACGAGCTTGGAAACCATTCCTTGAAAATATGGTCATACGTTCGTCCTATCGACTCCTCAACGGGTCCAATCGCTGTGAACATGGCATATTTCGTTTTAGGGATGAGACGTGCTATGGTCCCTGACGGTACATGGTCTACGCTTGTCACTTCGATCCCGATAAAATAGGTGTACCCGCTTTCGTCTCGATCTACAGTCAGTGCATAATCAATTTCTTTTTCTGACTCAACCCGCAAATGTGCAATATTGCCGAAAGTTTGTTGCCATTCTTCGAAATATTGTTTCCACAGATCGGGCGAAGATACACCATCTTCAAATCGGCATTCTATCCCAATTAGTTTCATCGCTGGTTTTGTTACGATCATCGTATGTGGCTTGGTTTTTATCAAGGCTTCAGCTCCCTGTTGCTGCAGTGCGAGATTAACAGCGTGGAATGTAGGCAAAAGAAACCGTCCCCTCCGATAGTTTTCTGGTGTTATTCCATACACGCGTTTGAAAGCTCTTCCGAATACATCATGGGATTCGAAGCCGTAGTCATATGCGATCTCCGTTATTTTATCATTGCTATTCCTTAATCGTTCGGCAGCAAGATCTAATTTGCGACCGCGTACATATGACATGACGGTGAAGCCGGTGTACGCCTCAAACACACGCAAAAAATGTGACTTAGAGAAGCCGGCTAACGCTACAAGTGACTCACACGGAATGTCTTCCTGTACATGCGATTCGATATAATTAAGTGCGGATTGAATTCTTTGCTTATAGTCTATGGATGTGCACCTCCATGGCGTTCATTGTAGCATGGAGAACAATTGGTTTCTCGATGTTTTTTCTCATATTGGCGGAGAAACACGGTTAGTACGTAATCCTGCCCGGTAGTCGAACAGGCTGCCGAAGCTCCGGCAACCTGTTGTCATGGTGCTATCGTTTCCCGTTTGCTTTAATCAACCTTCTAAGCTTTATCAGCTTTGGTCTCATAAAGTACTTCACCTTTGATTCATGCTCTCTCTGTATGCCGTTTTGAAATTTGATATGAGAAAAGAAGGAGATAGGTAAAATAATATGGAACAACTACATAACCATTAACATTACTGATGAACATATAAATGAGGTTAGAAATGAATAAGGATAGAAATTGGACAGTTTTATTTATTGGTGGAGCATCGGGAAGTGGTAAATCAAGTATTGCTTATGAGATTGCTAGATTTTACGGGGTGAATGTCTTGGAAGTAGATGATGTTCATCTATCTGTAAAAACAGTTACAACAAAGGAGCATTTTCCTGTAGTTATTATTGGGATTCTGTTAAAGATGGGAAATATGTTGGAGTTGACGGGACGGTAGACTGGCTGATTGATGTCAGCAAAGAGATGGTTCCAGTATTAAGAGAGCTTGCAAACAGGCATATTGAGGATAAATTACCTATCATTATTGAAGGCGATTTTATCCTTCCCGAATTTACATTATCTTTCGATAACTCGCAGGTGAAATCAATATTTATACATGAATCAGATAAAAATCAAATCGTGCAGAACTATTTAGCAAGAGAAGGTGGCGAATTACAACATGACAGAGCCGAAGTAAGTATTTCATATGGAAACTGGATAGCAGATACCTGTAAGAGAAATGAAATTAAACTAATTGAATCAAAACCTTGGAACACTGCTTTGAGCAGAGCTATAAATTGCTTATTGTAAACCTATGGGGAGTTAATGAAGCTTATTGGAAATATCCTGCTAGTATAACTTAATAAGGTATCATTACTTATATATCATGTGACATGGGTTCCTTAGTTCAGATACTTAATTCTTATTAATAATACGCTGTACTAAGGGGCAGAAGGGAGGGTATGATTGATAATTCAAACGAGATCATGGTAGAAACTTACGTTCGAATAGTCTTAGTTACATTAATATCTATAGTTGTTGTATACTACGCATATCTATTGGGACAAGCAAGAGCTAGAATAAAGCAAGCCTACAAGAACCCGACTGATCAAAGTATGGAACGCATGGCACTTCTTAAGCAAAAGCTCGTTCCCACGGTATGTTATTTACTGTGTATGGTTACCGTCGGGGTACTTTATTTCGTAGGAATTAATCTCGCAGTTATGTCTTATTTGCTCTTCATCTTCAATGTTATTGTTGCTTTCCTAGGCGACAAAAGGATTTTGTCAAAAGCAGAATTCAAGAATAAATAACAATATTACCTTATACTCAAAATAACTTCATCTAACAACAAATTTATACATCAAATATGCTGTGGAGAGGGAGGGTCTTCCGTGGAAATGAAAGATGAGAAAGGAAATGTACTAGGAATACTAGACATCGACTCGCTTAACAGGAACAACGTGATGGAGGCCATTATTAAGGAACTAAAGCCTGGTATGGGTAAGGGAATTTATATCGCAGATGCTGGTGAAAAAAAGATTAGCCAACAAAAGAATTATAAAGCAGTAGAATGGAATGCAGGTCTTACTTGCTTTAAGAGAAAAAGCCTCTCCGTGGGAACTCTCATTTCCTATGGATGCGGAACTTGAGAATATTCAGGTGTACTATGGATTTGATAATTTAACATTCTTTTCGAAAGAATTCTCCTTCCTCAAAACATGTGAAAGGGCGAATAGCCCCATGTCTAGGTGGGAGATGGAATTCGGTTTGGCAAAGCCAAAAGGGGTTTGTTTTTGATTTCGGTATGTAATGATGTAATGATAGAATCAGTCTTATAAGTGTGAAAGGCTGGTGTATAAATGAAATTAGATAGTAATAACCATTCAGTCTTCTTATTGTAGTGCTATTTGGTTTTAGTGGTTAAATATAGAAAAATGGTGTTTGCTGATGCACTTTCAACATACGCAAAAGACATATTTTTACGTCTTTCTGAAAACTACAACGTAACATTGATGGAATGGAATCATGATAGTGACCATGTACACGTTTTATTCAAGGCGCATCCGAATACAGAATTAACCAAATTCATTAATGCGTACAAAAGTGCAAGTTCTCGACTGATAAAACGGGACTTCCCACAAGTAAAAAAGAAGCTATGGAAAGAAATGTTCTGGTCGAGAAGTTTTTGTCTGCTGACCACGGGCGGTGCAACACTGGATGTCATCAAAAAATATATTGAAAATCAAGGAGAAAAGCGAGGTGCAGGGCGTGCTAAAAGCGTATAAGTATCGTATCTATCCAAACAGCGAACAGCGTCTATTCTTTGCGAAAACATTCGGTTGCGTTCGTTTTGTCTACAACAAAATGTTAGCGGACAGAATATCTTCATATAAAGAATTGCATGAAAAAGAAGATAAAACGATTAAATATCCCACACCCGCTCAATATAAGAAAGAATTTGAATGGTTAAAAGAAGTGGATAGTTTAGCTTTAGCTAACGCCCAAATGAATCTAAACAAGGCATATGCTCATTTCTTTCGGGATAAATCCGTCGGATTCCCAAAATTCAAAAGTAAAAAAGAAAACTATCACAGCTACACAACCAATAACCAAAAAGGTACCATCTCAATTGAAAATGGGAAGTTGAAATTACCGAGACTCAAATCACTTATCAAAATCAAGCAACACCGTCCATTTTTTGGTACTATTAAATCGGCTACCGTTTCGAAAACCCCAACAAATAAGTATTTCGTATCCGTTTTGGTGGAAGAAAACGAGCAATTATTTCCGAAACTGGACACACAAGTGGGCATTGATGTGGGGTTGAAAGAGTTCGCCATCTTATCAAACGGGCAACGATACGAAAATCCAAAATGGTTTCGTAAAGCGGAAAAACGATTGGCTTTTTTGCAACGTTCCCTTTCTCGCAAAAAGAAAGGGTCTTTCAATCGCCAAAAAATGCGATTGAAAGTAGGGAGACTTCATGAGAAAATCGCCAATCAACGTGCCCATTATCTTCACTGTATTAGTCATGTCATTACGAACGAAAACCAAGTCATTGTGATGGAAGACCTAAAAGTGAAGAATATGCAAAAAAATCGCAAATTGGCGAAAGCCATTAGTGAAGTATCCTGGTCGCAATTCAGAACCATGATTGAGTACAAAGCAATGTGGAAAGGTCGAGATGTCATCATCGCTCCCAAAAACTATGCAAGCAGCCAATTATGTTCAAGTTGTGGGTACAAACATGCAGACGTGAAAAATCTCAACTTGCGCGAATGGACATGTCCTTCTTGTCACACACAACATGACCGAGATTATAACGCTTCTCTCAATTTGGTCAAATTAGCTATGTAAGATGGTCTATATTTTAGAGGTCGGAACGACCTTGTTAGCTTGGTTCATATAGAATGCTATCAAAAGGTTCTACTTCCCAAGAAGCCCCCACTTCTAAGCGTAGCGTAAGTGGTGGGTAGTTCACCGAACCAAGAAATAGATTTGATAAGAGGAAAGCAGAAGAACGGGCAAGCACGTAGTGTTGCGAGATCTGAGGCCAAATCATACATTAGTCGGTTTAAGTGTCACTTATAACAAGGGGGGGCGGGATTTTGAGTTCCGAATATTTGGAACTACAAAAAGCCGAATTCAATTATCCGATCTAGAGGACTATACATATGAAAATGTACAGATACGAGGGAATGAGGCTGTGTACATTGGAGATGATGAGAAACAACAATTGATCTGGATTGAAATGGACTCACGTGGTAAGGCGCTGCAATATGAGATAGGAACGGAAGGTAGTGACCGGGATTGGGTCATATCTATTGCTGAATCTTTGTTATAAAAAAAGCCCCTTTGTGCGCTGCACTTCAGGCCGGATGGACCGTGCCGAAGTGAATCACAAAGGGGTTATCTTTTTTATTGTTTTTTCGATTTTGCCGAACTCATAAACCAGTAGGCCATACCTACAAAAACGGAGCCGCCAACGATATTCCCAAGAGTAACAGGAATTATATTATGCAGCCATCCTGCAAATGTAATCGTTTCTGGATGCCCAGGCAGCATAAGAGCAATGGTCATGAGTGACATATTGGCTACACTATGCTCGAATCCTGCCGCAATAAATGCGTACAGCATCCACCAGATGAGAATAAGTTTAGCTGTGTCTTCTTTCGTTCTCATCGATGTCCATATAGCCAAACATACGAGCCAGTTACATAAAATGCCACGGAAAAACAATTGGTCAATAGGCATGGTCATTTTTCCTGCAGCGGCTGTAAAGAGCAGGTGATCTGGCGGGATTTTTCCGAACACACCAGATCCATAGATCAGAAGGCAAAGTACGACAGCGCCAAGCAAGTTGCCGAAGAAGACGATTGCCCAATTCTTAAATGTAAAAGCCCAAGAGGTTTGCTTCGATAAACTGCTTACTGTGAAGAGCATATTGTTACCGGTAAATAATTCAGAACCTGCAAAGATGACAAGTGTGAGTGCAATGCCGAAAGACATCCCCATGACGAGCTGAACGGCTGGAGAGCCTGCGGCTTTGAATGAACCGCCTACTGTGAAAATAAGCATAATACCAATTCCAATATAAGCCCCTGCAAGCATGGCAGCAATGAAGTAACGTAACAAACTTGTTTGCATAAGCTTCTTTTTCGCTTCTACTGACTGATTAACCAGTTCGATCGTTGATTGGAACATCGTCTTCCCCTGCCTTATGAATGGTTACGAATAACGATTAGTTAATAGTGTTTATATCACCAGATTTTAACTTATTGTAACATATATTTTATTTTCTTCTACAAAAACGGGGAACGTGCGAACTTGACCTTCGTCCGGTGCTTGAACGCATCCATCCCGCATATCAATTTTCCAATCATACAAAGGGTCATACACATAGGGTCCAGAGACAATCCCTTCGTTCAAAGGCCCGCCTTTGGGATGAGGATTGCGATCTTCCAGTGCATAGATCTGTTCAGCAGTTTTAAATATAGCGAGTTTGAGGTCCTCAATCACAACCGTTCTTCCTACACGTTCTAAAAATTCATCTGTCGTCCCGATATAAACTGACTTTTCGGTGATCGTATTAGACATCTATGAACACTCCTTTATGCATTGTATACTTAAGATTTCGCAACGACTACTTTTTCAAATAAGGTTTCTTTCAGTTTTTGATCTTTCAATACTTTTTGCCATGGATCTTCCGTACGGCTTAGTGCAATATCCATTCGCTCAGCAAGCTGTTTCCGTTGTTCTACGTCTGTTACCGTGTTACGTTGAATGAGATCAAGTCCCACACGTTCTACCCAATCCGAAGTACGCTCTAAATATTTAGCTGTTTCTCTGTAGAACTGAAGTACAGCAGCACTGATTTCGATTAGTTCTTCATCTGTTTTTACTTTGCATAGCAGATCAGCAAGTCTTGCTTTAATACCGCCGTTACCGCCTACATAAATTTCCCAGCCGCCGTCATTACCGACGATACCAATATCTTTTGTACAAGATTCTGCACAGTTACGTGGACAACCGTTCACTGCAAATTTAACTTTGGCAGGGAAGTCGATACGTTCAAATTTACGTTCAATCAGTTCACCGATATGGAGGGAATCCTGTGTACCAAAACGGCAATAAGCAGAGCCGACACAAGTCTTAACGGTACGCAGGGATTTCGCATAAGCATAACCAGATGGCATATTCAGCTCTTCCCACACTTTAGGCAGATCTTCTTTTTTTACACCCATCATGCCGATCCGTTGACCGCCTGTCATTTTCACAAGAGGCAGATTATATTTAATCGATATATCGGCAATCTTTTTCAAATCCTGTGGTGTTGTCATACCGCCATACATCCGAGGAACAACGGTATAAGTTCCGTCTTTCTGAATATTCGCGTTCATACGCTCATTAACAAAGCGAGAAGCAGGTTCATCTTGATAAGTGGTTGGCCACAGCATACCGAGATAGTAGTTCAGAGCAGGGCGGCACTTCGAGCATCCTTCTGGTTGACTCCATTCCAGAGCTTTCGTTACTTCTGCCACGGTATGAAGATTTTGCTGTTTAATTGCCTCAACAATTTCATCTCTCGACATCGTTGTGCAACCGCAAATACCTTCTTTAACTTCTGCATCAAATCCATTTCCTAGGACAAGCTGCATTACTTGTTCTACCAGCGGTTTACATCCGCCGCAAGAGCGGGATGCGCCTGTTTT
Source organism: Paenibacillus sp. GYB006 (assembly GCF_036577645.1). Classification (NCBI taxonomy): domain Bacteria; kingdom Bacillati; phylum Bacillota; class Bacilli; order Caryophanales; family Paenibacillaceae; genus Paenibacillus; species Paenibacillus sp. GYB006. The sequence goes on from NZ_JARBDA010000001.1 coordinate 337,418, forward strand.
CATTTTCACTTGATCAAGAGTAGTTAGACCGTCAATAGTAACGGCATCGACAATCATTTTTTTCGTTACACCATTACAGCCGCAGACGATATCTTCATCAGTTAGTTCAGCTGCTACGTTCGCTTTGGCACCACCGCCGCAGCATCCGCCTGTTCCTGTTAATTCTGCATACAATTCTTCCGTCATAAGTTCGCCTTTTTTAACGAACCGCTCAAGTCGGGAAGAGTCATCAATGTCCCCAAATAGTACAGCACCAACGATTACGTTGTCCTGCATTACAATCTTTTTATACGTACCTTTCCATCCGTCATGCATTGTAATGGTTGTATGTTGTTTTTCTTCCATAAAAGTACCGGTTGAGAATACATCAACGCCCGAAATTTTAAGCTTCGTGGAGCAGATCGATCCTTCGTATGGCTTTGTTTCCACGCCCGCAAGGGACTTCGCAAGTACCGCACCTTGCTCAAATAATGGTGCTACGAGACCGTAGCATGTGCCGCGGTGTTCCGTACATTCACCAACTGCGAATACATCAGGTACAGAAGTCTGCATGTAATCATCAACAACAATACCGCGATTTACTTCGATTCCACTATTGTTTGCAAGTTCCGTATTTGGACGAATACCAACAGACATAACGACTAACTCCGCTTCGAGCTCAGTACCATCTGTAAAAGTAAGGCCGGTAACGCGAGTATCCCCTTTTAAAGCAGAGGTCTGTTTACCTAATGCGAATTTAATACCTTGGCTTTCCAGTTCTTTTTCCAGCATTTTAGCTGCAGTTACATCAAGTTGACGTTCCATGAGATAATCAGGCAGATGAACAACAGTTACATCCATGCCTAGCTGAACAAGTCCTTTCGCTGCTTCCAGGCCTAACAATCCACCGCCGATGACAGCAGCTTTTTTATACTTCGATGCTGCTGCAATCATCGTCTCACAGTCTTCAATATCGCGGAAGCCAATGACACCTTCGAGATCAGAACCCGGAATAGGGAGAATAAATGGATTCGAACCTGTCGCGATAATCAGGCGATCATAGTCAACTGCCGATCCATCATCCATTTGAACTGTTTTTTGTTCTGTATTAATTTTCGTACCGCGTTTACCTGTAACCAGGTGAATCCCGGCCGATTCATACCATGCACGATCATTAATTACAATATCATCAATCGTCTTGCTTCCCTCTAATACATAAGAAAGCATGATACGATTATAGTTAGGGTGGGGCTCAGCACCAATTACTGTAATGCTGTATTGATCTGTAAGTTTAAGAAGCTGTTCAATTGTGTTCATGCCAGCCATTCCGTTACCAACAACAACAAGCTTTTGTTTTTGTGTCATAGTTAGTTCCTCCTCATCGATTCCACTGATATCCTGCAAAGTTATTTTTATAGTAAGCGAGGTAAATTAAGTATGTGACTTTTTTCACATAAATATTTAAAAAAAGAGAGCATTTTCATTTCCAATTGCGTGTAGCTTGTTAATAATTGACTTCTTTATATATTTAATAATATAGACTTTTAAATTACATAGAGTGAGTAAAATCACATGAATTATGTATTTTTTGTGAATGAAAAAAGTGGAAGTAGACATAAAGACCATTTATCCATTTATTTTATATTTTAACTGTAGAGGGTAGAATCGTGATGTAAATATATGTATATTTATGGAATAACAAAGTGGTGTTTTCCATTCAGGTATGAAGGAGGATGTTCTATGAAAGAATTACCGACGATTCCATTAAAAAGACTTTCCTTGCGACCATTTCGTCAAGAGGATGCCGAGCAGGTCCAAGAATTAGCAGGCGATAAGTATATTGCTGAGACGACACTATATATCCCGCATCCTTATGAGGATGGGATGGCAAAGGCTTGGATCGATACACATACTGAACATTTTAATGAAGAAAGATCACTTACTTTAGCTATTGTACATAAAGAGGAATCTTATTTGATTGGCGCGATAACGATTGGATGCAATAAGAATTTTGATCATGGAGAACTCGCCTATTGGATTGGAAGAAAGTATAAGAGTAATGGATATTGTACAGAAGCTGCAAAAGGGATCGTGCATTATGCATTTGAAGAAATGAAACTGAACCGAATCTATGCTCGTCATTTAGCGAGAAATCCTGCATCAGGTAAAGTTATGCAAAAGATTGGTATGAAATATGAAGGATTATTAAGACAGCATGTTAAAAAGTGGGGCGAGTATGAAGACATTGTGTGCTACGGATTGTTAAGGGACGAATATATATTTTAAGAGGGAAAATAGTAATTTGCATGGGAGAAAAACGAATGGCGAATATTATTTTAATTGGACCAATTTGTGCGGGGAAATCAACGGTTGCTGAGTTGTTATCTCAAAAGACAGGAATGCCGAGATGTTCGCTTGATGACATAAGATACAAATATTACGAAGAATTAAATTATGATCACAATCATGCTTTAGAATTGCAAGAAAAGTATGGTTTTTGGGAGAAGTATAAATATTGGAAGCCGTTTGAAGCTCACTTGGTTGTTCGGGTTCTTGAAGAATATACAGATCATATTATTGATTTTGGTGCAGGGCATTCTGTTTATGAAGAGGAAGCTTTATTTCAGAAAGTAGATCGAGCGCTGCATAACGAACCTTTTGTTTTTCTATTAATCCCTTCGAGAAATAGAGAAGAGTCTGCACAGATTCTATGTGAACGCTCTGAACTTGATTTTAATCGACATTTTGTAGAGCATGACTCCAATGAGAAGTTAGCGAAATATATTATTTATACGAAAAATCATACTCCTGAAGAAACGATGAGAGAAATTATGAGTTATACATTGAGAAGAAATTAAATGAAAATATCATTAACGGAAGAATTGGCGTTAGAGAACATAAATTCATTTGGAGAGCGATCAAGCCTGGTTCATGATTTGATAATTCATATATTTAGGAGCTGATCTTGGTGACAAGAAAAAGGAATGTAGCCGTACTGCTGTATGAACATGTCGATGGCTTAGATTTTTGCGGAGCATTTGATGTATTTGCCACCGCAAGCGATTGGGGAAAAGACTTTTATACGTATACAGTCAGCGAGAAGTCGGAGTTAGTAAATACGATAAGTTCTTTTACCGTTGCTCCTAAATATAACTTTAGTGATTGTCCGAAGCCCGATATTCTAGTTGTTCCTGGAGGTATAGGGGCTAGGACTGAAATGAACAATTTAGAACTGACATCGTGGATTAGACGTACCTCGGAAAATTCAGAAATTGTATTATCCATATGTACAGGTGCCCTATTGCTAGCAAAGGCGAATTTATTAAGTGGACTTAAAGTAACAACGAATCAGCGGGCTATGGACTTGTTAGTACAAGTGGCACCTAAGGATTGTGAAATCTTGAGAGATGTTAGGTATGTAGACAATGGCAAGATCGTGATGTCCGCAGGCGTTACGGCTGGAATGGATGCTTCTTTGCATGTGGTCTCCAAATTATTAGGTGAAGAGCGAGCTGTAGAAACTGCTTCAAGATTAGAGTATGGATGGAATCGGGAAATTCTGTAGTCAAGTTATTGAGACTTCATTTATTCGCCGCATGAAATCCAAAATAACATACTAAAGAAATAATAGAAACATAAGTAATCGCTCTAACATACGTAAATACGTCATTCAGGTGGATCTCAAAAAGATATAAAAACTCAGTATCATTTTGTGTTCCAATAAATACAGCATCGTTGATAAGTAAGATATTGATTACTATGGACAGAGCGAAAACAAGTAAAGAGAGTTTTGATAAGTATCGTCCATCTTCACTTTTCACAATAAATAAGATGGAGAACAGAATACAGAAGATTAATAGAGCTAATAGCATATAAGATCCCTTCATTTCATCAATATATTTGTATTTTTTCTGGCGACTTGAATTGGTTCTAAGAGGTACTTTCGAAATTGAATGTTTCTTTAATATAGTAACACATCGAACACAAATTCTCTTATTTAGCAAAACGGCCCATTTTATGAGGTGGATGAATTATATGAACGCTGGATTTATCTCGATCCTATAAAGCACGAAAGTGTTAGAAAGTAGAGCTGACTATGAAAAAAATATTCATGGTTTTTATTTTTCTCGCAATATTGCTGACAGGTTGTCAGAATCAAGATGTTGCAAATATGACTTGGGGAAATAAACACTCGATCAGCATAGAAGACGTTAGCGGAGTTGATCTACAGATGGGAGACGGCACTGTCATAACCCTACCACAAGAAGAAATGGTTCGTTATCTGAATGCAATAAGCAGCGGGATATTTGATAAAGGACAGCTTGATATACGTCCAGCGGACTATGCGGCAGAACTAACATTAAAGAACGGGGAAAAAAGGGAATTGTCTATGTGGATATCTGATGGATCAAATCTACTTACTGATCATGAGGATACCGGACATTATATATTAGATGAGAAAGCCAAAGCGACGATGATGGAGATTTTAAACGAGAAAGAAGAGCGATGAACTCGAATGGAGCGGAGGTAGATTTATCATGAACAGGCACTAAAGGGGTCAGCGGTGACCCTGTATTCGACGTTCCGCGGTTTATATTAAACGAATTTGATGTTCAACCCCAGAGGAGTACTTGAATTATATAAGAATTGCTTTTTGCTGGAAAAATAATGGAATGCGGTATTTAGAATAGGAGTGTAATCTATGAGTTCATTAACGAATGAAGACATACAGCTGATTGATGCTGCGAAAAAAACGATAAAAGAATTATATAAAGAGGGAAAACACCATGTGGGAGCAGCAATAAGAACGAAAACCGGTAAGACTTATTCAGCCGTTCATTTAGAGGCCTATATCGGAAGAGTGTCCGTATGTGCTGAAGCTGTTGTATTAGGAAAAGCAATTTCAGAGGGGGAATGCGATTTTGATACGATTGTAGCAGTAAGGCATCCGGATCTAACTGAAGAAGTACAAGAAATAGAAGTCGTTTCTCCTTGCGGGATCTGTAGAGAATTAATAAGTGATTATGGACCGGAGATAAATGTAATTTTAAAGAAAGAAAATCAGTACATAAAAGTAAAAGTTAGTGAATTGCTTCCGGAGAAATATAAAAGAGGGGAATAGAATAGGATGAGCCACCCATATCAACTGATTCTTGATGCAGCCGGAGTACTTATCACCAATCTTTCTCCGACGTTCTGGTATGAGATTGCGGAAAAAGCGGATATCCCGCATGAACATTTACGAGCCCAATATAAAAAGGAAATTCGTGAATCTTTATGGTCTGGAAAGATAAGTGAAGATGACTTTTGGCAATGGCTCAAGATACAGTGCCCTTCGATAGAAAACGAAGAAGCAAAACGGATATTATTCAAACATCTCGGGTATTTACCCGCTTTTAATTATATTCCAATGTGGAGTAAGCTCACTGACATTCATATCCTTAGCAATCACCGGGCAGAATGGATCGAGCCGCTATTTAAACCCATGCTGCCTTATATAAAGAGTCTGACCATCTCAAGTGAAGTTAGACTGTGTAAACCTGATCCTAAAATATACGAGCTTCTTCATAAGAAACTGAACCCAAATGGACAAGTATGGTATATAGACGATCAAGAAAAAAACCTGAAACCCGCACAAGAAAGGTTATGGAACACCTATATTGCAGATCAGAACGGAAAATGGATTGTACATATAAATGGACTATTAGGACTCGGGGAGGATTCGTATGAACAATAGCAGTATTTCATGTGGAGGCGTATTGTTTAAAGATGATTCAGTCTTATTGGTGAAAATCAAATATGGTGCTAATCAAGGTATGTGGATGTTACCAGGTGGCTTCCTTGAATCCGGTGAATCCATTGAAGAAGCAGCAATTAGAGAGTTTAAAGAAGAAACAGGATTAAATACGAAAACTGCAAGAGTAGTTTGTCTTCGTTCTGGAACGCAGCACCAAAATGAAGGGATGCAAACAAATGTATATGTAGTATTTGAACTCATGCTTGTATCAGGAACCCTAAAAAAAGATGAAAATGAAATCGCTGATATTAAATACTGGGACATAAGTGAAATAGAGAAATCTAAAGAGATTATTGAACTAAGCAAAGCAATCATACTAAATGCTTGGCAAACAAAAAATGGATTAGTTGAAGGAAGTAAGATTAAAACTAACAATATGTATAGATCATATAATTATTACTTACCAAACCTTTTGTAAGGGGGAAACTTAGTGAATCCTTTCAAAATTAGGAGGTACGGGCGCATGAGACTCAGAAAAGTGCTGCATTATGATGCTTTTTCTTCTAAACCTAATAAAGGTAATCCAGCAGGGATTGTACTGGATGCAGATGATTTAGATGAGGAATCAATGCAATTCATAGCACAATCCGTAGGTTTTAATGAGACGGTATTTGTGCTGAGATCCGAGAAGGCTGATGTAAAATTGAGATATTTCACCCCGGGACACGAGATCAATTTATGTGGACATGCAACTATTGCTGCTATGTATTGTTTAAAGACTTTAGGGGTTCTTCACGCGGATCGAAATGAGTTAGAAATTGAAACGAATGTTGGAGTATTGCCTATCTTTTTTGAAACAAGAAATGGTGAGCTCTTTATTACAATGAAGCAAGATCAACCTCAGTTTACAGGATTCCAAGGGTCTGTATCAAAGCTTGCTGAAAGTATCGGGATCACCGAAGAAGAAATTGATGCCACAATGCCGATTCTGTATGGAAGTACGGGAACATGGACCCTGTTACTACCTATCAAAAATGTACATAGTTTCTCTAAAATGAAGCCCACTAATTCTATGTTCCCTGAGATTCTTACCCAAAATTCAAAAGCATCCATTCATCCGTTCAGCTTGGAAACGGTAGATCAGAATGCTTTTATGCATGCAAGACATTTTTCCTCTCCCTATTCAGGAACCATTGAGGATGCTGTAACGGGAACAGCTTCTGGAGTTATGGGCGCTTATTATCTAACTTATCTAAACCATGATATTTCTGAGGTGAATTTTCTGGTTGAGCAAGGACAAGAAGTGGGACGTGAGGGAAGTATATGGGTAACGGTTAACCGTGGTGAACAGAGTATGGACGTATATGTGTCAGGGACAGGCGTCTATGTCGGAGAATTCGAAGTGTCGTATGGACTAGCGGAGGAGAACGTATAGTAAATGAATCCTATCATATTCAGCTTGAGCCTACAAAGATCTAATTCCGTCCTTAGAAACTTGGCTTAATAGGTAAACATTTAACAATGACATGAGGTGAGGTAGATGGGAACTACATTTTTTCTAGTAAGGCATGGAATAAAGGAGAAAGCCATAGGTGATGTTCCAATCACTCCACAAGGTATCATTCAAGCACAATCTACTGCTGAGCATGTTAGTAGGATACCGATCCATGCAATCATCTCTAGTCCGCTTCGAAGAGCTATAGAAACGGCAGAGTATATTGCAGCTAAAACAAACGTAGAGATCATCGTAGATGACCGTTTACGGGAGCGTGCGAACTGGGGAGATCTACCGGAACAGACATTTGAGGAATTTATTCAGATGTGGGATAAATGTACTCGGGAACCAGACTATATTCCTCCTATAGGTGATTCTGTGAAATCCGCTTCTAAAAGAATGTCCTCCTTATTAACGAGTCTAGCAGAACAATATCCATCTGGAAGTAATATTATCATTGTTACCCATGGAGGATTGATTACTGATTATACTGTGAATACATTTTCAGAGGAAGTGCTCCATCATTTTCATCCCCAGTTCATCGCGGAACAAAGCAGTTTAGTATCTGAATGTTCGATTACTACACTTACTTTTGATGGTCAGAATTATACGATTGATCGTTTTGCCTCAATAGAACATTTAATGAATGAAATGAATGAACCAGAGGAATCAACCTCTTGAAGAATATCTAATAGATAAAGAAGGAAAATAAAACAATGAAAATTATGGTCATTGGTTCAAGCGGTTCGGGTAAGTCAACATTTTCACGAGAACTTGGGGAAATATTGAGTTTGCCTGTGTATCATTTAGATCTCTACTACTGGAAGCCAGGTTGGATCGAAACTCCGAGGGCTGAATGGGATGATTTTAACCGGCAATTAGTTGCGAAAGATCAGTGGATTATAGATGGACACTATGGAAGAACACTGGATATACGGTTACAAGCAGCGGACGTTATTATATTTTTCGATATATCACCTGTGATCACGACATACCGAGTAATCAAACGCAGAGTACAATATCATGGCAAGACAAGGCCTGATTTAAATGAAGGTTGTCCGGAGTCGATTGACTGGCCGTTTATTAAGTATGGCTGGAATTTCAGGAAAGATAAGAGGCCGAATATATTAAAAAAGCTAGAGGAACATGTAGATAAAAAAATCATCATTATCAATAGCCCTGGCGAAGCCCGAAGGTTATTAAATAAGATCAGGACAGATGGAGTATTAGACTAATGATGAGAGGTGATTTCCATACAATTTAGTACACTAAATCAATATGTATCTGAGATCCAGCGGCAGATTAATGCTACAGCTGCTGCGACATATATTATTCAAAACGACATAGTAGTTAATGAGTGGTATTCAGGACGGCATGACTCGTTTGCTTCATCTAGAATGGTTGATGCAGAGTCCCAATTTAATGTGGCTTCTGTTAGAAAGACCTACCTCGGATTTGTGATCAGCTTGCTTATCGAATCTGGAATGATTCATAGCATAGATGATGCAATTGAACATTACATAAATGAAGTTCCAGATCTGATAAAGGGAATAACGATACGGCATTGTTTAACTCATACGCATGGTCTGGATAGTAGTGAAGGGAAGGTAGTGAGCTCTTTTTTTTCTGGTACAGACTGGGCTTATACGAATACTGGTATTAACCTTCTAATCGAGTTAGTTCAATGTGTAACAGGTACATCACTAGCCGACTATATTCAACATACATTATTAGAACCAGCGGGACTAGTTGAGACGGGCTGGCGAACTGAGTATGAAGAACGATTAATCTATAATTACTATCATCACAAGGATAATTGTGTTGGACCGAATGACAGTCCTGCAGGGGAGCAGAGTAATTTATTTGTCAGTGCTAGGGAATTAGCATTGTGGGGGAATCTGCATCTTAACAAAGGGAAAATCCAGGGTGAACAGGTCTTCCCGGAATCTATTTTTGATAGAATTACAAATACTCATACACCAGAGACATTGCCATCTCATTTACCAAGACAAGGCTTCATTTGGTGGCTGCAAAGAAGCAATTCACCCTTAAATCAAATAGGCAGTAATGTACCTGATGAGGCATATCAAATTCTTGGCATAACCGGGTGTGCTTGTCTGGTTATTCCTAAATATCGTGCAGTAGCGGTACGGATGTACAATCAAGTACACAACAAGAGTGGTTATAACTATTTGGAGGATATAAGAGAGTTTGGAAATAAAGTGATTGAGGCGTTGGATATGAATTCAGGAGAGTTAATTGGAAAAGTGAAATAAAAATGCAAAGGAAAACATATATGAACTACTTTTTGTATCATTATTTTGATAGAAAAACTGGACCATTTAGGAACCTTTCAAGTTTACCTCTGCAAAAAGCGGTAGATATTTCTAAACAAATTAATAAAGAAGGAAAAACATTTGCGAGTCAAAGGTCTCTTGATTATATCGAGATTAGAAGAGAACTTGAAATGCTTGCAAGAGAACAATTTATTGCTAAAGGCGGTAAGCCAAAAAACTCATTCCCTCATTACATGACATTAGGAGCGTGTGATTGGCTTAAAACATGGTACACCAATCCGGATTGGATTGTACTAGATTGGGATGATTTCACAGAGCCATCAATTAGTTTTACATATGGAGATCTTTTCCCAACCATGCGAGTTCAGGATGATAAACCCTATCGCAGACAAGTCTATACAAAGCAGGAGATTATAAAAGTAATAGACAAGTATGGAATGCCGCAGGATTGGAATGAACATGGCGATAAAGGACCGGAACGATATATTGAGGTTCAGATCTGGGATGATGATGTGATAAAGAGATATCAATAATATTACATTACGAAGGAGTATCCTATGAATGCACAAGAATTAGCAATACAAGCGTGTAAAATCTCTAAAGAATATCTCAAACCAGGTATTTCCGAAAAGCAATTTGCAGATATTTGTGAAAAAACAATGCATTCCCTAGGAGCGGAAGATGTATGGTACCCCATGCTTGTCAATTTCAATACGAATTCGAGATATTGCACCCGGGCGAACCATCTACCCTCTGATGATGTTTATTTATTGAAGGATGACATAGTACTGATCGATTTTAGCCCGAAGGTAAACGGTTATTGGGGAGATTATTCAGAAACCATCGTGATTGGTGAAAATGAAGCATATTCCCGTCTTGCAGCAGACGCAAAGTTTATTTTCGAACAGACCTTTGATTACGCAAAAAGATGTAATACCATCGGAGAATTATTTGCCTACTGTGACAGTCTAATAAAGTCAATGGGTTACCAATTACTAGACCCAAATGGGAATATTGGACATTCCATTGAAGACGAGGACAACCAGGCAAACCGGATTTTCATAAGTCCTGACAACAGCAGTACGTTACTAAAAGGAAACAGGTGGGCCATTGAACCTCATATAGGCAAAGGAAACTATGGGGCAAAGTTTGAAAATGTAATTAACCTTTGATTAATCATAAACATAGCAGCTAGGAACTATAGACAATATAAAATAAAGGATATGGTTAAGATTATAAAAAGACGAGTGTTACTTATTTTTATGGTGATTATCATCATTACAATTGTCATAACGCCTGTCATATACGTGCAGGTAAACAAATACAAATATGCGGATAGAGTAACTAATTATCTATTGGAAGAAGAGAAATACAGCAGAGAAGAAATAGAATCTGTAAAAGGGGTTTGGGGAAAGAAGTTACCTTCTTTTTACACACTCGTAATCTTTAAGGATGAACCTTATGTGGAATATGTGTACTTTGCTCATAATGAAATTATGCAATTTGACTCTCGGTTGACTGAAGAGGGTGAGGAAAAAGGAGTTGTGTTATCTAACTTAAAGCACATTGTACCAAGAAATTAGAGTGAGGAATGCATGAATTACACGACGATGTTGATACATAAGATGATTTTATGGGGAAGATTTGTACTCTATATAAGTTATTTCAGAATCATTATAAATTTCGGGAAAATAAAAGAGAAGCCGCAAGCCTGTCCGAACTGAACCCCGATGGAGTCACTTTTTTTAAGTGTCTATCATTCGGGGTTCAGTTTAATTATGACGGGTTGTCTTTTTTTTACATGATTTAATAACTTTATCTCAGATATCAGTAATATTAGAATTTCAACCTTTATAACTATGATGATTGAATAAAGCAAAAAGAAGGAAATTACAACAAGTTCGTGTAATAAACACACAATCAGAACATAAATCTTTATCAAATAAAATAGTTGTAAACTCCCTTTTTAGAATGGGTATATGTTTATTGGGCTTCGTATAACAAGGGAGTACGAATTTCAAGTTAAAAAGGATGTGCGAATATGAAAACCATCATATCGATTACAGCCATCGTCTTGTTATTTGTGTTATCCGGGTGTACGAATCAAGAACCACTCTCAAAGGAAGAGGAGATTCCTTCCTCTACCAACAATCAGGGCCCAACTAATCCTCCTACAACTGAATTAGATGATGCCAAAATAAATTTGTTTGCGGATGTAAGCAAATACGATGGTATTGCTGAAAAAGAGATTGAAATATCGGGAGAAAAATACATGACCAAGTTTATCAAGCATGATTTTCTTCCCGTTGGATTCTATGTTCCTGATTTTATTAACGAGAAGAAGTTCCATGACGGTAATGAATTTGAAGGTCCCCATTCTTCATTAATCAGTATATTCAGTCCAGATCAACTAAGTCTAGATCCGTTAGTGATGAGAGAAGAACTTGAAGTATATCAAGAGTATATGGGGTCTCAAATACATGATGGTGCAGACCAAATAAAAATAAAATACGAAGATTTCTTCCGTGTGAATATCGAAGGTACAGAGCTCGTTATACGTCTTTCCTATTTTGAGGACGAAAGTAAAACGGTCTTACCGCAATTTATCGATATATTAAAAACTTTAAAGTACACAGAATAGGTTTTAGTGAATTTTTTGAAAAAGGAAGGAGGTGATTACATGATTATTTACTCAGAGGAAAAAGTGCAGAATGCGAGTGATGTTGCACAAGTTTTTAAAAATTCCGGAATTAAACGACCTTATGAAAACTACGAAAGAATACAAAGGATGATAGATAACGCGGATATATTAATTACGGCATGGACTAATGGGAAAATGATCGGAGTTGCAAGAGCGATAACGGACTATTCGTATTGCTGTTATTTATCTGATTTAGCAGTAGATTCAGCCTACCAAAAGGATGGAATTGGAACAGAACTGGTTCATCGTGTACAAGCTCAAATTGGAGAGGAGTGTTCTTTGGTACTTCTTTCTGCACCAGGAGCAGTAGAGTATTACCCTCGATTAGGATTTGAAAAAGCAGATAAAGCGTTTGTAATGAAAAGAAAGAAATAATCAGAGAACAAACATACGACTATCATAAAGTATAAAAAAGGGTGAAAAACATGTCTCATCAAGGTTTTACGAACTGTCTTCAAATGTTTCCAAGCACGGATATGGACAAAACAGCAGCATTTTATGTAAGCATTGGTTTTCGGGAAGTACGTTATCTTGAATCAGATGAACCTCATATTTGTTTATATAAGGATCGGATTGAAATTGTTTTAACCCAATCAAATATTGAAAACATCGTTCCGAATCGAGAAATTCATGGGTATGGTTATGATGCTTATTTTATAACAGATGACCAAGAGCAAATGGAGAAGGATCTCGGTGAGTTAGGCGTTACGATAGTAAGGCCGCTAACCACGACAGACTATAACAATAAGGAATTTGTGTTTGAGGATATTGACCGAAGATGGATTGCAGTTGGCAAGAAACAACAATGAAGATAGGGAAATCAACTGAAGAGTAGTAAGTTTTTATGTTGGCGTATGAAGCTGAGGTGGTGGAATAATGAAACATTTTACTTTTGATATTCCTGTAGAGAAAAGAGTCTATAAAAAGGCACATCGGGACTTACATTTGTACATTAGCAAACCGGAATCAGAAGGAGAAAATAGACCGGCTCTATTATTTTTTAATGGTGGGAGTTTTAAGAAAAATCCAATAACTCCAGATCAATTTCAGCATCAAGCTAAACATTTTTCAAGTAAAGGGATTGTAAGTATTTGCGTTGATTATCGGAATGGATCGGATGATGATTTCACACCTGTACAAGCGATCTGTGATGTGAAGTCTAGCATTCGGTGGGTCAAGGATCATCACCTAGAGTTAGGAATAGATCCGAATCGCATTATTGTGTGCGGTGCATCGGCGGGCGGATATATTACTGTTTCGGCTTTCATGTTCCCAGAGATCGATGATGAAATGAATAATACAACCGATTATAACGTGAGCGAGCTTATTATTTTTGCGGCGGGTATGGATGCCGTTGATATTACAACTCGGCTCTTTCCTGACTTGGTGCCTATGTCGCAAACGATCTCGCCTAAGCATCATATCAATCGTTGTTTACCGCGGACCCTGTGGATGTGTGGAACTGGCGATGTTCTATATGAAGAGAATAAAGAATTCATTCACCAGATGAAGGAAGCCGGAAATGATATACGGTTTTTGACCTATGAGGGTATGGAGCATGGATTTTTCAATTATGGAAGGCATGAGAATCTGTATTTTGAAAAAACAACAAAAGATATAGAGAACTACCTAAAAGAAATGCATTATATAATGGAAGATTAAAGGCATTCCCTCTACATAATATCTAATAAAGAAAAGAAGGTGTTATATGATCTATCAGTTCAATCGAGAATGGCTTGTTAAGAAATTTCAGGAGATACAGAGAAGGATTCTCCTTGTCATGGAACAGCTCAGCGAGGAACAATTGAATTGGAAGCCGAATGAGCAGAGTCATCGTATTGCTAATTTAGTACTTCATATCGAAGGGAATATAAAAGAAAGAATCGCCAAGGGAATATTGCACCAAAATATAGTCCGAGATCGAGAAGCTGAATTCTCAGCTGTATCTATTTCAAAAGCCGAGTTAACTGCCATAGTAGAAGGGAATTTTAACTTTTTAATTGATATCGTGAGTAAACTGACAGATAGGGAGTTAGAGCAAACACAATTAGTCAGGAATAAGGAACGAACAAATATAGACATTTTGCATCAGTGCGCAGCTCATTATTCCGAGCATATGGGACAGATTTTCTACATTGCGAAGCTTTGCCTAAATGAAAGCTATAAATCAACTTCGATATAACTAGAGAAGGCACAATTTAATTCAATATCGTAAGCAGTGAAGCGAGAACTAGATTTTCGCGGAGCTGCTTTTTTATTTCTACAATAGGAAGCAAATTAGGTAAAGATAAATTCTTTCATATGGTTTAAAATACAAAATAAGGAATTTTGAAAGAGAGAGGGGAGCTAAAACGGATGGCTATTGTAGGATTACTTGGAATGATTCATGATGAAGAGTTGAGACAGAAATATCATTGTACATTACCGCTTTACAAAGAGGCAATATTAGAATTTGCTCCGGATTTGATCTGCGGAGAAGTCCATCCGCTTAGTTGGAAGAGATACCTAGAAGATAACACGGATAAGGGATATTGGGGAGAGCCGGCAAGTGAATACTGGGATCTGATCTTTCCTTTATGTGAAGAAAAACGAATCGAATTTGTTCCGATTGATTGGTTTGAACTAGATGTATGGAATAATTTTAGCCCTTTTGTAGATTTCCCCGAAGATCAAAAGAATGTCTATGAATTAATGGAGAAAGATTGGTTTACAGAGCAGTTGCAAACGTCCCTGTATGGAGAGATTCCATTTAACTCCAAAGAATTTGACGTGATAACGAAACAGAAATATGCATGGCTAAAGAATCTTAATGAAAGATCATATCAACTTAGATGGCATATTCGTAATCAGATTATGGTTGAGAGAGTGAGAAATACCTGCGAGAAATATCCGAACAAAAGAATTTTATGTACGGTAGGAGCGGATCATAACTACTTTTTTGAAGAAGAATTAAAGAAGGACCCTATTGAATTTATTTATCCGATTCGGTAATAAGCGGGGAACAAATAAGATGATGGAGGCATAACCATGGCTACTTGGGTTACTCATTTTAGGATTGCTGAGAGATTAATAGACTTGGGATTAGTTGTAAGTAAAGAAGAATTTCTAGTAGGGAATATTGGCCCAGATTGTGGAATTTATCGTGAGGGAGCAGGATTTATTCCTCCAAAGGAAACAACTCATTTTCAAATCGATAGAAAAATAGACGCAGACTTATTTTATAATCAGTACCTTCTTCATAACGAGAAAGATATCCATACGAAAAAGCTATCTTTTTATCTGGGCTATTATCTTCATTTAGTGACCGATCAGGAGTGGAACAAAAGTTATCAAGCTAAAAAGAAAGAACCATTATATCAAAATATACTAGAAACACCTGAATATTGGAGTTTAATTAAAGGGGATTGGTATGGCATCGATTTTCAGTATTTGAATAACAACAAAGATCATATCTTTTGGACTACATTTCAAAATATTATCGATTTTCCGGATTATTTAGATATTTTCCCTAATGGGCAAGTGAGTGAGCAGATTAGGAGGATTACAGCGTTTTATTTAGAAAACACAGCACCAAACGATCATGAATTTGTATATCTGACGTTAAGTGAAGTTGATCAATTTGTGGAACTTACGGTATCGAGGATCATGGAGATACTAGAAGCGCGTATAGGCACAAATCTGAGGAGAGATGAATATGATACAATCCATTGAAACGAAATTAAAAGAAATGAATATAACTTTGCCATCTTCAAGTAACCCTGCTGCTCAGTATACAAATTATGTTATTGTTAATGGAATCATGTTTGTCTCTGGTAAAGGACCATCTGGTCATCCGAGAGGTAAACTCGGCTCTACATACACAACGGAGGAAGGATATGAGTTCGCTAGAACAACAGGAATTGAGATTTTAGCTGTATTAAAAGATGCTCTAGGTAGTTTAGACAAAGTAAAGCGTGTTGTGAAGATTCAAGGTTTTGTGAATGCAGAACCCAGCTTTGAAGAGCACCATAAAGTGTTAAATGGAACATCCGATCTCATGTATGAGGTCTTTGGAGATAAAGGAGTTCACGCAAGATCCGTATTAGGGGCTGTATCGGTAAGAGATAATCTTCCCATCATCGTGGATTCTATATTTGAAGTGGAAGAATAGACAACTATGAAGTTTTAGAAAACGCTATCACACCTATGAATATTAGAGATTGGAGCTAACACATGAGTCAGTATACGATAGGAATCGATCTTGGTGGTACGAACATCAAGGCAGCTATTTTTAATAAAGAATTTAAAACGGTAGTTGAAAAAAACGTTCAAACGGAAGCAATCAAAGGTCCAACCCATGTACTAAATAGAATGAAAGAAACCATAATTGAAATGTTCCAAACCTCTAATTTGTCGCAATCTGACATAAGATGTATGGGAATGGGCATCCCCGGTCTCTTGAATCCGGATGAAGGGCTCTCGATCTTCTCCCCTAATTTTCCTGGTTGGGAAAATATCCATGTTGTTAATGAGATGGAGAATACCTTTGGAATTCCCACTTTTATTGACAATGATGTTCGTGTAAATCTCTACGGTGAATGGCGATTTGGATCAGGTATTGGATTTGATAATGTTGTGTTAATTACCTTAGGAACAGGACTGGGATCAGGAATCGTCAGTGCTGGCAATGTGTTGTATGGAAAGACCTCGAGTGCTGGGGAAATAGGCCATATGAATATGTACAGAGAAGGTCGCCCTTGCAAGTGTGGCAGTTCAGGCTGCTTGGGTAGATATGTTTCGGCTGTCGGGATGGTCAACACTTTTATTGAACGGCTCAGTGACGGTCATAAAAGTATCATTCAAGAATGGGTCCAACAAGATCAAAGCCAAATCACGGCTAAAATGATTTCTGATGCGTATGATTTAGGAGATAAAGTAGCAATGGAAGTGATGCATGAAACGGGCAGAATCTTAGGGTTTGGCCTTTCCAATGTCATTAATCTATATAATCCAGAGATCATCATTGTCGGCGGGGGCATGTCTGCTGCAGGAGATCGATTGCTAGATGTGGTTCGGGAGACAACTGCTAAGCATGCATTAAAGTTATCCAACGAGGCATGTAAGATACAGGAAGCTCAGTTAGGCGGAAAAGCCGGCATGATCGGTGCTGCTGTATACGCAAGCGAACGCTTTACAAAGAAACTCTCCAATAGAATTGAAATATAATCCTGATTTGTGATGAGGGGGAGAAGCAATGGAAACATCAGAAACATCAGAAACCTCAAATTCTTCAAACTCATCAATTGTTATTAGGTCAGCTTCATTATCAGAAGCGCCCATCATTCTAAACCTGTGGCAAAATTCGGCTAAGTGGCTTAATTCTAAAGGAATATATCAGTGGCGTCCGGAGTTTTTTAATGTGGATCAGGTTATAGAATTTCTAACAAATGGTTCTGACGTTTACATTGCTGAGCTGAATTCGGAGGTAGTGGGGACTTATATTATTACTTGGTCAGACCCTTTTATATGGAAAGAGCTCGATAATCTACAATCAGGTTATATCCACCGATTTGCAGTGAATAGAGATTATAAGGGAATGGGAATCGGAAATATTCTCTTAGAAAAAGCGGAACAGCAGATTAAAAGCCGGGGTAAGACTTTTGTAAGGTTGGATTGTATGGCAGACAACAGCAGACTTAATGTGTATTATCAAGATTATGGATTTAACTATATAAGAACAATAAATGGAGATGGATGGAGCGCTAATCTGTATGAAAAGTAGTAAATGAGCAGTAATTCAGCGGTAAAAACATAAAATTATTAGTACAATAGAACATTTTAATAGCGTTATAAAAAACATTTTATGGATTTTTATCTCGTATTTTATTTTGTTATCCTGTATATTTAACTACAAACTTTTATGCGTTTTGACAAAGAGAAGCCTACAGACTTTAATACAACAAAGGAGTGCATCGAAAAAGTGTCCATGATAACGAGAGAAAATACAGAACAAAACATGCTTATTGCTACAGAGTATGTTCATTCCGTTTATGAGTCGGTTGTTGCAAGAAATCCACAGGAGTTTGAATTCCATCAAGCGGTAAAAGAAATTCTCGATTCTCTTATTCCCGTTATCGCTGCTCATCCGAAGTACCGGGAAAACAGCTTGCTTGAACAGCTGGTTGAACCTGAACGTGTTATTACTTTCAAAGTACCTTGGGTTGACGATCAAGGTAAGGTACAAGTAAACCGCGGATTCCGTGTACAGTTTAACAGTGCAATCGGTCCTTATAAAGGTGGACTGCGGTTCCATCCTTCCGTGTACGCAGGGATTGTGAAGTTCCTAGGCTTCGAACAAATCTTTAAAAATGCATTGACGGGTCTGCCGATCGGCGGCGGTAAAGGCGGTTCTGATTTTGATCCAAAAGGAAAATCGGATATGGAAGTTATGCGCTTTACACAAAGCTTTATGACTGAACTATATAAGTACATTGGTTCAGATGCGGACGTTCCAGCGGGGGACATCGGCGTAGGCGCAAGAGAAATTGGTTATATGTTCGGACAATATAAACGACTTACAAGTAGTCATGAATCCGGTGTCTTGACGGGTAAAGGACTACAGTACGGCGGTAGTCTTGCACGTAAGGAAGCAACTGGATTTGGATGTGTGTACTTTGTTGACGAGATGTTGAAATCGAAAGATCTTAGCTTCGAAGACAGTACGGTTGTTGTATCCGGTTCCGGTAATGTATCGATCTATGCCATTCAAAAAGCTCAAGAACTTGGTGCGAAGGTTGTTGCTTGCAGTGACTCCGGCGGATATGTATACGATCCAGAAGGTATTAATCTAGAGACAGTGAAATATCTAAAAGAAGTAGAACGTCTACGGATCAGCGAGTATGTAAAAGAGCATCCTCATGCCACTTATACAGAAGGCTGTGAAGGAATCTGGTCTATCCCTTGTGACATCGCACTTCCTTGTGCAACTCAAAATGAGATTGATGAACATTCTGCTATTTTGCTAGTTAGAAATGGAGTGAAAGCAATCGGTGAAGGAGCTAACATGCCTTCTACGCTGGCTGCGATTGATATTTTCCATGAGCATGGTGTTTTGTTTGGACCGGCAAAAGCAGCTAATGCAGGCGGTGTAGCCGTATCAGCACTTGAAATGTCACAGAACAGCATGCGGTTGTCCTGGTCATTTGAAGAAGTGGATACCAGACTGCAAGAGATCATGCGTAACATTTATAGCAGCAGCGTTGAAGCAGCAGACCAATATGGATGTTCAGGCAACCTTGTTGCTGGAGCGAATATTGCAGGTTTCCTTAAAGTAGCAGACGCTATGCTCGCTCACGGGATTGTCTAATAAAATAATAGTAAAGCTGTTATCAGCTTGTTAACAATGAGGCCGTCTTCCATAGGAAGGCGGTTTTTTATATTACTGTTTAATGTAGATGGAATGGCAAAATTGCATTTTAATGATTAGATAGAGGGTTTTTACAGATGAGTCAAGAAGTATAGAGGTTATCGCTGAAACTGTATGAAGGGAGGAAGAGAATGAATCGTGTGAATCGTAAGTTCAATTGGATTCTAGGATTCGTTGGATTCATAATTAGCCTCTTAATTATAACTGCTCCAGATGAAGTGGATTACAATGAATGGCTTTCAAGTAAACAAGGCATTATCTGTGATCATAGTGGTTTGGAATCGGGATGCAAGATGGGAGCTAGAGCGATTAATCGTGATACAAAAGAAATTAAAAATGCGAGGATATATTTGCAGGTAAGAGAAACTTTTTCTCAATCAAATAAGGAGTATGACATAAAAGCAGTTGGGGTATTGAATCACTTTTTTGATATGTCATCTTTTACGATATATGACTAATCAGCTGAATATCAAAGCTTTCAATTACAGTGAAGAAAGGAGTTCATACTATGAATATCCTGTGGGATTTTGATGGTACCTTGTTTAATACATACCCAGCTTATACTGAAATTCTTTATGAGATTCTCAGCCATACAGTATCTAAGCAAGATATATATAATCACCTGAAAATTTCATTTACCCATGCTGTTCAGTATTACGATTTATCAGAAGAACAGGTGAAAAGGCTATTTGCCATGGAGAAGGCAGTACACCCAGCAGATACTCCACCATTTCCGTTCGTGGAGGACGTAGTAAAGTTTGCTGATCTAAATGTAATCATGACGCATAAACCTCGTAAAGATGTGGAACATATTTTGAAATATTATGACTTTGAAGATTACTTTACCGAAATTGTTGCTATAGATGATGGATATCCGAGAAAACCTGATCCTGCATCGTACATTTATTTACATCATAAATATAAGATTGATCTAGTGATTGGGGATCGCGAGATTGATATCGCCCCGGCGAAGTCTATTGGAATAAAGACCTGTCTATTTCAGAACAGCGCTCCTGGAGCAGATGTATACTTGACGGCATATGAGAACTTTTTTGATTTAACCTCCATAGCAATAAACAACTAATCAGTTAAAAATTTATTTATTCATTACTCAGAGCTGTCAAAAATTCAGAAAAATTAGCTACAATAAAAAACCTCCAAACTATATTGGAGGAGAGAAAATCATTTACTGTCGGATCCTGATTGAGCGAGTACAGACCCTGCTAAAGATTTTGAGGTTTTACTAGCAGAGTTACTTTGCAAAACATGCGATGCTTTCTTAGACAATTTCTTAGAAGATACTTTATTTGCGCTTGATTTAGCCATGATACGACACCTCTTAGTTTCAATTTTATATATATTTAATAAACCGCTGAGTTCATTGTAAACATTGATGCATGGAGGAAGAGAGTATGAATATCTGTTTGCGAGAGCTTAATGAAAATGATCCTGTGATCATTTCGAATGCTTTTAAACAACAAGGCTGGGAAAAGCCTGCAGATTTATATGTTAGATATTTGGACGAACAGCAACGTAGTGAACGCGTATCGATTGTTGCTGAAGTGGATGGTGATTTTGCCGGATATGTCAATGTGTTATGGGATTCGTATTATCCTTCATTTCGAGAAATAGGGATTCCTGAAATTAATGATTTTAATGTATTAATGAAGTATCGCCGATTAGGCATTGGCTCTAAATTGATGGATAGAGCAGAGGAGATCATTAAAGAACGATCTGATTTTTCCGGAATTGGGGTAGGGTTATTTACGGATTACGGAAATGCTCAAATTCTATATGCAAGACGGGGTTATATCCCCGATGGCAGAGGAATACATAATGGTCAGAGGTATCTTGAATACGGAGATGTTGCCACAATCGATGATGATCTTACCCTTTATTTAACTAAAAAACTGATCAAACAAGAGATTTGCATCAAGAATATAACAGAAGAACAAGCAGAACAGTTTTGGAAAATAAGACTAGAATCATTAAGAGTAAGTCCTGAGGCATTCGGAACTTCTTACGAAGATTCTGTTGGTACGCCAATCAGTGAAGTTGTGAAAAAGATTAAAAATGAACATGACGAGTATATTTTAGGAACTTTTACAGGAGACAATCAAATTGTAGGTATCGCAGGTTTCAGAAAAGGACAAGGAATGAAGTTTAAACATAAAGGAATGGTATGGGGAGTTTATGTATCACCCGAATATCGAGGAAAAGGGATCGGCAAGAGCCTCATGGTAGAAGTATTGAACCGGGGAAAAGATTTAGAAGAGTTGAAGCAAATCAATCTCAGTGTGATAACGGTAAATAGATCCGCAGTAGAACTCTATAAGAAATTAGGGTTCGAATCCTATGGTGTTGAAAAGAATGCTTTGGAGTATATGGGCGAGGCATACGATGAAGAGCATATGACTTATTTTTATAAGTAAACTACAACAAGTTTAATCGGAAAGAAGTGAAGGTAGCATGATAGGAACGATCCTTATTGTACTATTACTATTTATTATTACAACGAGTGTTGTCACTATGGAAGTAAGGATGAAGAGAAAAATGGAAAGAGACGAAGGATTAAATGCGAGACTTGATTTATTAATAAAAGACATAAGAGAGATCAAGGAAACTGTTAATAGAGAATCATAAAAGGACGGGAAGGATGATCAGATGAAGTTCATCGTTTCGGCAAGTGTCATCGTATTAAACGAGAGTAATAAGATTTTACTGATGAAAGGTCACAGAGGTTGGGAGATGCCTCAGGGTTGTGTAGAAGAAGGAGAGTCTATACGTCAGGCAGCCATTCGTGAAGTGAAAGAAGAAACAGGAATTGATATTGAATTGATTAATTTTTGTGGTACCTATCAAAATATAACACGAGGCGTATGTAATCATATTTTCACCGGCAAACCGATTGGTGGAGAACTTACGACAAGTATAGAGAGTGACGAAGTTGGTTATTTTTCACTAGAAGAAGCAGATCAGTTCATCACCTGGGGGAATTTCAAAGAGAGAGTTCATCTTGCGTTAGATCAAGAGAAGCATCCTTTTCTTATTGAGTTTACAGAATAAACTATCTTGGTTTACTTGAAAATTGAACGGAGGAACCTCAGTGGCAAAAATAGCAAAGAATCTTACTGATTTAATTGGTAATACACCGTTATTAGAACTTGCTAACTTTTCTTTGAATCATCATCTAGAGACGAACCTTATTGCTAAATTAGAATACTTTAACCCTGCAGGCAGTGTGAAAGACCGAATTGGACTTGCGATGATTCGAGATGCAGAAGAGAAGGGCGATATTAACAAAGATACCGTGATTATAGAACCGACTAGTGGAAATACGGGAGTGGGGCTTGCTTTTGCAGCTGCAGCATTAGGATATAAGTTAGTGATTACGCTTCCCGAAAGTTTCAGTATGGAACGCAGAAAATTGTTATCTGCCTTGGGTGCAGAATTAGTTCTCACTCCTGCTTAAGAAGGAATGGCTGGAGCAATCAAAAAGGCCGAAGAAATTGCCGATACCATTCCTAATTCATATATTCCGCAGCAATTTAAGAATCCTGCTAATCCTGAGATCCACCGAAAGACAACAGCAGAAGAAATTTGGAGAGATACGGATGGGGAAGTGGATATTTTTATTAGTGGTGTGGGAACAGGCGGAACCATTTCTGGGGTAGGCGAGGTGCTAAAGGGTAGAAAACCTGAGGTGCAGATTATTGCCGTTGAGCCATTTGATTCGCCAGTTCTCTCCGGTGGGAATAAGGGATTACACAAAATTCAAGGGATCGGTGCTGGATTTGTGCCCGGTAATTTTCATCATTCGGTCGTTGATGAGATTATTCAAGTGAAAAACGAAGATGCTTATGAAACAACACGACAGTTAGCGAGAAGCGAAGGGTTGCTAATAGGTATTTCATCTGGAGCAGCGACGTTCGCCGCACTACAAGTCGCAAATAGACCAGAAAATAAAAACAAAAAAATTGTCGTACTACTCCCAGATACAGGCGAGCGTTATCTATCGGTACCCGATCTTTTTCCAGAAGCATAAAAGTAGAGCAGTTACATGCTGAATGTAGCTGCTCTTTTTTGAGTTATTTTGGAGTCTCCTTATCAGTTCACGGGAGAAAATGACTTAAACCTATCGCTACTCGCGCACAATATGTATAATTATGGTAAATAACACCTGGAAGAAGTCAAACTGAGGATATTCAAGAGAATAGTACTGTATGAAAAATAGGGGGCAAGTTCTATGGCTGAGAAGCACTTTATTATTACGGGTACATCAAGAGGGATCGGCGAGCAACTGGCTATGATGCTGCTTGAAAGAGGCAGTCATGTTCATGGTATATCTAGAGGAAGTTCAGATGTCTTATGTAAGTATAAGAATTACTCGCATCTTAAGTTCGACTTAAGTAATACAATGGGTGCTCAGCATATGCTAGATGGAATTCTGAAGTCAATTAATACGAACGATACAGACATGTTATGCCTGATTAACAATGCGGCTATGCTTGAACCACTCAAATCAATTGAAAAATGCACGCAGGAAGAAATAAATAAAAATCTGCAAATTAGTTTAATTGCTCCTATGGTTTTGACTTCTTGTTTTATTCAGCAAACCGAAAGTCTACAGTTGAGAAGAAAAATTATCAATATATCTTCAGGTTCAGGGACATATCCAGCACCCGATATGAGTGTGTACTGTACAGCAAAAGCAGGACTAAACATGTTTACCAGGTGTGTGGGAGCAGAGCAAAATAAACGAGAAAATCCTATTGAAATTATAGCGGTTGATCCAGGTATGGTCGACACCGAACTACAAAGGGTGGCTAGAGGGAAAAATGAGACTGATTTTGGGATGGCTCCGTTTTTTAATGCAGCTCACGAAACGGGACAATTGATATCAACCAGGGATCTTGGAGAGCACTTGTTACATAGGATTGATCAGAAGATAGAGCCTGGAAAGATCGTTACTTACGCTGAAGTGTAGCAGGAGATAACCCCTTACAAAGGAGAATGAAATGCATAGACCCATTAATTTAGACGGCGTTGTTCATCTTTTTCAGAAAGAATTGCAAGATGCTCTTACTGGCATATACTTGCATGGTTCAATGGCAATGGGATGTTTCCACCCAGAACATAGCGATATAGACATCTTAGTGGTCGTTAAGTCGAAACAATCCAGAGATACATATAAGAGAATAGCAGCCGGACTTATTCGGTTTGAGGAAGAGCTGCATCTGACAAAAGGCATAGAGTTAAGTGTAGTGCTCAAAAAATATACAGATGAATTCGTATATCCTACTCCGTTTGAATTTCATTATTCATTAGCACATAAGGAAAAATATAAATCAGATCCGGATTATCTATGCGGCGGCTATGAGGATACGGATTTAGCAGCTCATTTCGTAGTTATCTTTCATCGGGGGATCGTACTCTATGGAAAATCCATTAGAGATGTTTTTACAGCGATTGATAAGTCGTATTTTATAGCATCGATTCAATCCGATGTAAAGGATGTGACCGAAGGGATTACCGAAAATCCGGTGTACTATGTCTTGAATTTATGCAGAGCACTATTCTTTCTCAAAGAAGAGATTGTATCTTCCAAAAAGGAAGGCGGAGAGTGGGCCGCCGAGGTTGTACCCATGAAATATGCAGATGTCATACATGACTGTCTTGCTGCATATCAAGGTAAAGTTGATACGATTAAGCAGGATGACGAGATCTTGCTTGAGTTTGCTACTTATATGTTAGAAGAAATCGATAACGCAGGGAGTGTAAATGAATGGAAGAAGTAAAATGGCTTACATGGGCAAAACAGATCCAGGCAATCAGTCAGATTGGTCTCGCATATGGTAAAGATATTTATGATATTGAGAGATACGAGCAGCTGAGAAGCTTAAGTGTAGAAATAGTAAACACATATACGAAAGTCGATTCAGATCAGATTACCGATTTGTTCGCTAATGAAACCGGGTATGCCACTCCAAAGGTAGATGTCAGGGGTGTTATTTTTCAGGACGATAAAATACTCCTCGTTAAAGAAAAGGCGGATGGTGCGTGGGCACTTCCTGGGGGATGGGCAGATATCGGGTTATCTCCACGCGAAATTGTAGTGAAAGAAGTAAAAGAAGAATCGGGATTTGATGTCGTACCTCGGCGGTTACTTGCTGTATTGGATAAAAATAAGCATTACCATGCACCTTCTCCTTACCATGTGTACAAAATATTTATATTATGCGAAATCATGGGCGGTAGTGCGATGGAAGGAATGGAAACAAGTGAAGTGAAATTCTTTGATCGGTCCAATCTACCACAGCTTTCGGAGGAGAGAAATACATACGGACAGGTCCAACTCATGTTTGATAAAGGCTTACAAGCGAATAGTGAAGTGATATTTGATTGAATAAGATAACGAGAACCAATATAAAGAGAAACAATATAAGTTACTGGACATCTCCTGGAACTTCTACGATCTAGGGAGGAGTAATCAAATCAATACACAAAAAGTTAAATACATTACATTCATCGTGATGATATCTTTGTTGTTGAACATGATACTAATCATGATGTTGATAACGAATAATAATAGAATCGACGATGCAATTTCAAGCCATACTTTTCAAGTTCAAACAGATTTGTTGGAACTAGAGAGCGCAATTCGTTATCAAATGGATCAAAATTGGCAAGATGATAACGTTGTTTTAGAGAAAATGGAAGATATCAAAGAAGAATTAAATTCGTTCATGAAAATAGGTCAAACCTTAGGAAGATTAACAAAAGAACAAGAAAGAGAGCTTTCTATTCTTTATAACTATGTATCAAAATATCCCGATTATACAGGTGTTCCTAACACAGTTCTAAGTTCTGCAGATAGAAAAAAACTAGAAGTACTAGCAAGCAATCTCCTCAAAGCAGGCTGGGGAATGAACATCGGTTATAGTGGCGATTGGGACAGCTTTTCTGAAAACTTAAATAAGTTACTTAAACAAAGTACTCATTAGAATGGCTGGTGCTCATATGATAACGAAACTAGATAAACAAGAGTTTTACAAGGTACAACCTATCACGGATCAGTGTAGAAATATTGAAGTTAGGGCAGTGGTGAACGGGATGAATCCCGGTTCGGTTTACGTAGATCATGGGACGGATGTTACCGCCGCTATGATTTGGATCCAAGGTCAGTCCGGATTTCATATGGTTGGAGACCCTCAGAGTGAATCTTTCTTGACGTATTTAGAAACTTACATGATCAATGAAATTGAACCTAGACTCAAAAAGCTGAATATTGATGCCGTGGAAATAAGTGTGGAAAATGATCGTTGGGCAGAAACACTGCAAATGATATTTAGAAAACGAAGCCTATTAAATGATAATCAATATGTGTTTGAAATGACTGAAAACGATGAAAAACAAAGTAGTAATTATGTGCAGAATACGATGATTCATAGAATAGATAGAGATTTACTTGAATCTAGAGGATTTGAAAATAAACCATTCCTGGAACAGAAGATAGCTAGGTTCTGGGAATCGAAAGAGGACTTCTTACAACACGGTTTTGGATATATGGCAGAACTTAATCATAATGTGATAAGTGTATGTTTTTCTGCTTTTGTAGATGGCGACACCCATTCGGTAGATATAGAGACACTAGCAGAATATAGGAATCAACATGTTGGCACAGCAGTTGCTTACGCATTCATAGAAGAGTGCAAACGTAAGGGAGTAAAGCCATATTGGGATTGTATGCCAGAGAATATGGGTTCGGTGCGCCTTGCGAAAAAGATGGGAATGTCACTTTCATTCGACTATCAAATTTTCTGGTATGACATCACCTAAATACATGGAGGTCATTAACATGATAGACATGAAGCAGATCTTTCTTATTACCGATATTCCTGGGTACTCCCCTCAAATCAGCCGTTTATTATCGATGATGAACTATGCGAGATTTACCACTTTGGAAGAAGTAAAAGATTTATCTGTACAACAATTAGATTTTTTAGTGGACTCCAAAAGTAACTCGATAGGTGCGCTCTTATCACATTTTGCAGCAGTGGAATATGCTTACCAGGTGGGGACATTTGAGAAAAGAGGATTGAATGAGGAAGAAACCGCGATCTGGGGTCCAGCTTTGAGCCTTGGTGAAGAAGGGCGTAATAAGATTAAAGGGAATGAACTAAGCTATTATACCGATCAGCTACAAGCAGTAAGGCAACGAACTTATGAATTATTTAAAACAGTAACAGATGAATGGCTCTATACAGAAGAAGAGTTTTGGGCTCAGCAACAAGCCAATTATTATTTTATGTGGTTTCATGTATTTGAAGATGAGATCAATCATAGAGGCCAGATTAGAATGATTAGAAAAAGAATGGATATATAAATAGATTTGAATAGAGGTTGATTTTGCGGAGAGTTTCTCTGTGAAATCAACCTTTTTGTTTGCTTTTAGTATGAAGTGGAAAAGAGCGAAAATCATCAAATCATACAAAACGTAATTTAATAAATGTCAAGTAAAATGTTTTAAATTATTTTTAGGGGTTTAAATCTAGAACAAGCAAGCATCACTAAGAAATCAAAAATTAAAAAATACGAATCACTAAAACTAAAATGAGAGAATCTCAAGGAGGAATTTATTATGTTAAACAAAAACACAAACCATTTGGAAGATGTAAAGAAAACGGACAAGGTACACGCAAATGAAAGAATCGTAGGTTCATTTAGAACAGAAGAAGAAGCAAGCCGAGCTATTGAGCAGCTAAAAGCGAAAGGTTACAGCACTGACGAAATTTCAGTAATTGCAAAAGATCGAAAAGATATGAAGGCAATTAGTGACGAGACAGGAACGAAAGCTCCTGAAGGTGTTGCAACAGGTGCAACAGCAGGCGGACTGGTTGGCGGTATCGCTGGTCTATTAGCAGGACTTGGAATCATGGCTATTCCTGTATTTGGTCCAATCATGGTAGCAGGTCCAATCGCAGTAACACTGACAGGTACTGCTGTTGGAGCGGGTGCCGGCGGACTGGTTGGCGGTTTGATTGGTCTGGGTATTCCAGAAGACGAAGCGAAAGAATATGAGTCTAACGTAAAAGAAGGACAAATTTTGGTGCTCGTTGAGGACAAAGCAGACACTAAATCAAGTGTGCATGATATCTTCCGTAATAATAATGCGACAAATGCACACCTTTTTAATAAAAATCAAGGAGTACGTAATTCTTCCGTAACATCTACTCCGAATACGGCAGCTGCAAATGTTGATCGTAGAACAGCTGACCGCCAAGTTACACCTGAGAATGTGGGCAATGGCCGCTTTGATTCAGGTGAAGATGAAAAGACAATGCGTCTTCGTGAAGAACAACTGGATGTATCTAAAAATAAGGCTAAAGTTGGCGAAGTAGAAGTTCACAAAGAAGTTGTCGAAGAACAGAAAACCATTGATGTTCCTGTAAGTCATGAAGAAGTCGTAATTGAACGCAGAGCTGTTCATGACAACACAACAAACGAACCTATCGGAAAAGATGAAAGTATTCGTATTCCCGTAAGTGAAGAGCAAGTAGAAGTTAATAAACGTAACGTAGTAACAGGCGAAGTTGAAGTTCACAAAGAAACTGTTCAAAATACGGAACAAGTTCAAGATACGGTAAAACGTGAAGAAGCTCGTATTTCCCGTGAGGGTGAACCGGCAGTGAATGCAGATGTTGATGCTACGACTGCACGTGATGGACTTAACCGTGGTACTGTAAATGATACTGCAGTTAACCGTCCAAGACGCTAATCTTGGTACAACGAACGAAAATAAAGCAAATAAAATAAACCCGATGAGTCTCATACTCATCGGGTTTATTTCTGTAGAAATAAAGTTACAATCTACAATCCTAGAAAGAGAACTATATTCACAATGAGCTGTTCGATGTACTTAAGTTGACTACGGGCTCATCCTTAACGAATTTCACAAATAGGAACCTTACCAAAGGACCAATCACTAGTAATTGAACAGGGTAGGCAACAATGACGTTTTTGAGAACCGTCCGTCCATAGTTTGCGAGGATCGAACCTTCGATGCCATTCATAATCATGGATGTAATAAGACCGTATACCGACATGCAGAGCACCATACCTATAACCATACAAGTAGATGTAGCCAGAATGACATACAACGACTTGGATTTATCAAATGGCAAGGAAAACGCGGCTTTTCGAGCAATAGGTCCAACAATAAAAGACTCTACTAAAAAAGCAATTACAAATGTTAAAGCAAATTGTGATAAAATACCAGAAAAAGGTAATGTGGTTAACAAACCATTCAAATACATGTTGTAAAAGAACATGACACATACCATTCCAAAACACATCATTAATCCAAAAATAATTCCTTCTTTTTTGTTACTAGGCAATTTTTTTCTTCCTTTCGTTTTGCAGATAAGCTCTAGTATAGTGACATAAAAATTTCTTAGTAAGTGAACAATTTGTGAACTTTGATACAGAGTTTATAAATTTTTCTTCTTAAACTCCGTTAATCTGTGGAGATCAGACTCGTTTTTAATCCTAGAGAAGAAGGTGTAAATGATGGATCAATATACCCACCTCGGCGTATATGGCATTCTCGTCAAAGATAATCGGATCTTGCTCGTTCAAAAATCGAGAGGTCCGCATAAGGGGAAATGGGATCTTCCTGGTGGATCCATTGAGTTTGGCGAAGAGCCTCTGTTTACGCTGAAGAGAGAGTTTCTAGAAGAGACAGGGATTGAAGAGATAAATGCGGTTATTCATAGTGCTCCGTCCTATACTCTTATTCATCCGTTTAGAAAAGATCAGCTAGAGGAAATGCATCATATCGGGATCATTTACAAAGTTAGTATTAATAATGAGAATTACATCTTGAAGGTAAGTGGAGATGGCCATGATTCTCTTGGAGCAAAGTGGTTCTATAAGGAAGAATTTAATGAACTGGAAGTGACACCATTTGTAGAAGGAATAAGGGGACAGATTCTATGAAATAGAAAGCTGGTTTTAGATTTGGATGGGGTAAAAATGGCACTCGAGCGGTATATAGCAAAGACCGCACCTTTGGTGTAACAGTTTCTTATTTGAGAGGGGAATTAAGGATATGCCTTGGCCAATGATCCATTTTGCAGTAGCGAATAGAATGTATGAAGGTCAAGTATCACCTGCTTTTTTACTGGGAAGTATTGCACCGGATGCAATTCACGCAAGGGAAGGTGCAACACGGAAAGAGAAAATGCGGTCTCACTTTGTCAGGAACGATCGCCTGGCTGATCCCGTGCTACTTACTAGTAAATACCTGGAGTATATCGATCTAAGTGAAGATCCGGCGTGGAAAGCATACATAGCAGGGTATTTCATACATATCTTTACAGATGAACGATGGACGGCAACACTCTATGCTGACTTTGAGCGCAAGGTTCAGAAGGACCCGGTGGAGATTCGGAAGATTTACAATGAAGAAGTAAGTCAGCTGGAGTATGATCTTTTACGGAGCAGCTACTGGATCGATGTCATCCTGACTCAATTAGAGGCAGCTACTGGGTTTGAGGTGGCCCCTTTTGTGAGTGTGGAAGAAGTAGAAAAGTATCGTGATATGAAGCTGGAGTGGCTAAAGGATCCGAAGAATGAACCGGGAATTGAGCTGGTTTATTTTACAGAAGACAGGGTTCGTGACTTTATTAAGAAAACGGCGGACGAAGCTAAAGAACTTCTCAAAGCTTGGGAAGCGTTAGAAAAACGGACGATTCAAGGGTGAGCTTATGGTCTATCTTACCTATGAGTGGAGGAGAATCACAATGAAAAAGATTGTAGCAGGAGGTATTTTATTTCTTGGTGGAATCATTCTTTATCTAGGTATTTATCTTCCTGCACTTGAACTTGGTCTTACTTTAGGCAGTTTTACGACTCCCCCAGGAAGAATCGGGTCAGCACTTGAAATAACCGAAGGAAATACTCCCATGTTTTATGCAATAGGATGTATGGGGCTTGGATTTATGCTCATGGTATGGGGAGCTTTAAAAGATGAGCTAAGGAAGACTTACTATTATGTAAAGAGAAAGCTCATTCATTTATGGAGGAACTATCTCACAGAGAAGAAAGAGGAGCCTAGCAGTAGCAATTAATAATTTTCTCGAAAGTAGGACAATGGAAAAAAATTCTTGATCAACTGGGACTGTAAAGTTTGGGATAGATATACAGAAAACATGTTTCTGATACAACAAAGAGGGACTGAACAGAGTTTACAGAAGAATCATGAATGGGGCAGAAGATAGTGTCGAAGATTATTATAAAATACTAAAACTTGAACAGAATTCTATCCGTTTGTGATCCGATCTTAAGAACCATAAAGAACATGAAACCGATATTCGATTCATGTTCTTTTTTATGAGGAGGCTTCATGTTGGTAAAGGATCAGAAGGTATAATATTACAGGATATAGTATAATCGTGCTTTACTATATTCACGAAACATGACATCAGGGGGCGTACATAAGGATATGAACAAGAAAAAAATCGCTATTATCATTTGTGTTTTACTTGGATTACAAGTTTTGAGCAGCTTCACACAGAACTGGCACCTAACTGCATCAGGTGCGATTCCTGGGAATCATAAGATTATTATTTCTCAGGATACAGTCTATGGTAAAGCCGCAATCTATGAAGACACCATGAATAATACGTTCGGAGCTGTTAAACTCAGAAAAAAATTAGGTTTATTTTATGAATTTGGTGGTCATGCAGTAAAAGAATCCCCTGATCGAGACATGCCTTTTCAGGCGGTAGGGTTTGAAAATGATGTAGAAGAAGATGACAGCTATGTTGTCGGCGTTAAAGTAAATCGCGACTCTAATATTACCTCCGTATCACTTGGAAATCACAAGAGGATAAGTTACTTGAATGAGCCCTATGAGTTCAGTATGAAGGACATCGAAGCCCATCCAGATCAGTATCTAGTTGAGGAAGTGAAGGATGGTTATGCGCTGTTTGTCATGGACGATTACACCGACGTAAGTTGGAACATAAGAGGTTTTGATAAGGAAGGAAATATGGTTGCTGATAAATTGTCCTCTGCCGAGCCGCGGTATACGAACTGGTAAAGAGTACATACAGCTTTAGAGACGGAAGCCAGAAAACAATAAAGAAATCTGAAAGGGGCAGGGAATGCAAACTTTTTTCAGATATAACTGGATTGTAAGAGAACAGTGGTACGAGTGGTGTAAGGATCTGCCGGAAGAGGAATTATTGCGACCACGAACCGGAGGAGTCGGAAGCATTTTACAGACGCTTTTTCATATCGTAGATGTAGAGTGGAGCTGGATTCGAAGACTGCAAGGTAAACCGGATGATCAGGAGAATTTTGATGATTATGCTTCGCTTCAGAAGGTAAGAGAGCTTGATCAGCGATTCAAACCTGAAGTGGAAGCATTCGTTGCTGCATGGGACAATTCAATGGAGTCCCGAGCATTTTACGATCATAGGCCTGATGGTAGTGTTGACCGTGATGCTTGGGGCGAAGTAATGCGTCATATCATAGCACACCAAATACACCACATGGGACAGCTGTCTGTTTGGGCAAGAGAAACAGGAATTCAGAAGAATCCGATTTCTCCTAATGTTATAGGTAAGAATCTAATTGCAGTTCAGCAAAAATGAGAGGGAAAACGAAGATGGAATAATGGGAATACAAAACGATGAAATATAAGACAGGTGGGTTCTTGGGAGGAAAAGTCGATACGGAGGAGTTCGAACAGGTCGCTTAATCAGAGATTGTCTCTATTGATATAATCTGATCGTACACCTGGTAGTACAAAGGAGCGCCGATAAGTAGAAGAACAACAAATAAGATCATTAAATTACGAAATAATTTCACGTTCTTTTCTTTCTTTGCATACAGCCAAAAAGGAAAGCAGATACAGGCAGCCAGCAGAAAAAACAACTCAGCAATAACGATCACTGGAGCATAATCCTCAAGCCTCATTAACTTCACCTCATCTTTTTTATCCAATTATAGAATATTTTTCTCTGCCTTGCGATAAATAATTTTCCGATCAGGGGGCTAATAGATGAAATTCAAAGCGGTATTTCTCGATTTCTATGGCACATTAGTACATGAAGACGATGATATTCTGCCTCTTATTTATGATGAAGTAAAACGCTCCAGCTCGGATGATGTAGAAGTAAATCATATTGGAAAGCACTGGTCTACTACGTTTTTTCACCTATCGCGAGAAAGTTATGGCGATTCGTTTCTCAGGCAAAGGGAGATCGGTATTCAGTCTTTAGCAGATACGGTTCGTAACTTTAATTCATCTTGTATAGCAGAAGATATCATTCAAACTCAGTTTAATAACTGGATTCAGCCTCCATTATACGAAGATACGATTCCTTTTCTGGAATCGCTCGTAGGAACCCCTATTTACATTCTATCTAATATTGATCGGGATGATATTACGGCTGCCATGAACTATCATGGGATTTCGGTAACAGACGTAATTACGAGTGAAGATGTGAGATCTTACAAGCCAAGAAGTGAATTATTTGAAGAGGGACTACGCAGAAGTGGATGTACAGCGGATGAAGTGATTCATATAGGGGATTCTCTTACAAGTGACATTGAGGGAGCCCAGCGCCTTGGCATCAAAGCAATCTGGATCAATAGGCTTGGTAGAAAGCTGCCGGATCACTATAAACCAGATTACATATATCCGAATTTAAGTGAAGTTCATTTGGAATCTTTATCATAAAAACAAAAGGGATACCCAATGAATGGGATCCCTTCTTTTAATGCTTATCATCTGCTAAAAAAACCTTAAGTTGTTCTGTTGGCATAGGGCGCCCTCTAAGATAGCCTTGAACTTCATGACATCCTAGTTTACAGAGCAAGAATAATTGTTGCTCCGTTTCTACACCCTCAGCGATAACTTTCATACCAAGTCGATCTGCTAATTCAATAATTGTCTGTACAACCTTTGCTTCATTCACGTTCATTGCAATGTCTTGAATGAGAGAACGGTCAATTTTGATATACGTGAATGGAAAACGATTCAACATACTTAGGGAAGAGAATCCCGTACCGAAATCATCAATGGACAGTGATACACCCAGCTCCACCAGAGCACGACAGATTTCTAGTGATTTTTTCGAATCGAATATCGCCGTTCTTTCCGTGATTTCAAGACATACATTTCGCGGAGAAAGATCATGTTGCTGCAGTAGCTCTGCAATTCGTTCTGCAAATAAAGGTTCTCTGAGCTGATGCGCAGATAAATTAACAGAAACCAAGATATCAGCATACCCCTCATCCACCAACTGCTTCGTTTGTTTAAAGGCGGCATTCAGAACCCAATCACCCATGGATTTTATCATTCCTGTATCCTCGGCGATCGGTATGAATTGAGCGGGGGACACGAATCCTAGTTCTGGTGAATTCCATCGAATTAAAGCCTCTAATCCAACAATACGATTTGTACGAGTATCGATCTGCGGCTGATAATATAGTGTGAATTCATTTTTGGCAAGAGCGGTGCTGAGTCCATTCACGATTGTTAAATTACGTTCGGCCATGGCTTTTAAGTTAGGAGTATAGGAATAATATTGGTTACGTCCTGCTTGTTTTGCAGCGTACATAGCAGTGTCTGCACTGCTATACAATGCTTCAATGGTTCTGCCATGCTCAGGCGCTATACTGATTCCAATTGATGCCGTAACGGTGTATGGTTTTCCAAAGATATGAACGGGCTGCTGTAGAGAAGATAAAAGTTCATTAGCATAACGAATGGCCTCCTCACTATAGCTCACAGGCACGGTTATAGCGAACTCATCTCCACCTAGCCGGGAAACGACTGCAGAGGAGGGCATACTCTCGCGAATTTGGCCTGCAACATGCTGTAATAAAAAATCTCCAGCTGAATGGCCAAGCGTATCATTGATCCATTTAAACTGATCGAGGTCTATCATAATGACAGCTGTCTGCTGATCTTCTAAATTAGAATTTTGAAGTGCCTGCTCTAAATTTTCTATAAAATGAAGCCGATTTCCGAGTCCTGTTAAATTATCCTCATAAGCCAGTTTTTGCAGTTTTGCCTCTGCATTCTTTGTTGTAGTGATGTCACGTGTAACCAGATAGCAAAAAATCTGATCATCAATTTCCAAATAGGCGGTGTCAATTTCCACGATCTTTGTTTCGTGTACAAAAGTATTGATTTTCTGTTCCATATGAATCGGTGTCATCGTGCCAAATTTTTCTTTATATAATTCTTTGATCATTTGTTGCTCTTCTTCAGGAATCAGAGAGATTAGATCAATTCCTTCTTCTGGAATTGTATTTGAAATTCCAAGCGATTTCCGAAAAGAGTCATTTATTTCTACAGCGAATCCTAAGTCGTTTACAAGTGCAATCCCTTGTCTTGATAAAGAAAACAGAACTTCGAACCGACGATTAGGTGAAGCGAGAAAGTCATAGTGAATCATGGCAGAACGAATATAATAAGCCCAGATCAATATACAATACGCGGGCATTATTTCATAAGGGAGTACTCTAAAAAGAGTCTCAGGGCCAAATGAATTTTTAAATAAGGAAAACACTGCCCAAAAGGCAGCCCACAATAGACTGAGGACGAGCCCTCGTTTGATTCTATGCATACGAAGGTATTCTTTTTGTGACCAGTTCTTATCCCTTCGCTGCCGATTGCCAATCCATAAAAAGAGAAACAACATCAAAAAATTATACCCTGCAATCCCCATGATCATGATCACCATGTAGAAATCCAACTGTTCAGAACGCCAAAATACACTTTGTGTACTTAACACAATAGCTTCAGGGGGATTCGTTAAAATGGGAATGATACCAATCGATGGGACTAAACAAATCAAATGTCGGAATAACGGTTTTATTCGTATTTTACTAACCAAGCTATAGAGATAGAGCCCGAGTGTCATCGTTACAAAAGCGCTGATGTATTTCACATACATCGTTACGTATAATCCAGATGCAATTGGCAATGTTTTTGCCCAGAATCCTCCAAGAAAAAATAAACTGAGTGAAAACAGTAATAACATACTTAGGCGATTTAATGTACTGGGAGGATTTTTGAAATAAACTTCAATTCCCATTGCGAATAAAATCAAAAACGGGATAAATAAGAACAAAATTTGTAGGATCATGTTGTACATTACCATCGCTCCATCTACTAGACTTCATTAACTCTTATTCAAGACAAGATTCTATTTTACAGTATATAACTGGTTAATACATAAAAAGGTTGAATATTAATTATAGATGTGGAATCATAAAACGATATAATAAATGGAAAATAAACCTATCGCCAATTGAAATGAATGGGGAGAATTCATTAATGAAGAAGAGAAGGTATATAACAAAGCTCCCCCGAAAAGAATGCCTGTCCTTTATAAAAGAAAATATTGATTTTATTCGCTTTGATTTTTATAACGAATCCTTTCGTGGATGGACGAAATTCGGCATTTTTAGCATTTCGTATAACGATGGGGAACACAATAGGAGAAGAATCGTTCGTAATAAGGCGGTAGGCCGGATTTCTGTAAAAGATGGAAAAACTCACGTTCGTTTTCGTCTATATAAAGGATGGACAGATCCTTTTGCTCTTATATACACGATGTTTCTTTTTTCATGTATAAATTTAATCATGGGCCCTCCGTTTATTTCTGAAATGTTTTTCCTTAGTGTAAGCCTGTTACCTGCGATTATGGTTTTATATTCTTGGTTATACACGATTTTATCAGAAGATGGTCATTCCAATGAGGCGATTTTGCTTGCTTATGTAGAGCGAGTATTTGAACTGGAACCGGAGATGAAGCAGTGATAATGATAAGTCATAAAAAGAAAAGGATTTATTTATGGATCAGTGCAGCTGTAATTAGTTGTATTGTTGCTACACTTTATTATCATCGGGATTTGCCTTTCCATCACAATATAGAGGCAGTGATCTATTCTCCAGATACAACATTTGAGAAAAAGACAAGGGTAATACTGGATGGGGAAAAATACAAAAGATTATCGGGTAAGCACCGGATTTCAGGAGAGATTAGAGTGGACGAAGAGTTGTCATATCACTTTACTGCCGATTTGGACGGAAATCAGTACGTGTATATGATTCCTTATTATGATGAGAGTGGAAATCAGCGTACGCTTGGTGTAATCCATATTTCCAAAGAATTAGATCAGGTTTGGCTGAGTTCAAGTGAACTCAATAGCCGTTATCAACTTGATGATGGATATGTCTATGGTCCAGCAAGTTCAAAAAGGGATGTAGGCGATTCGTTAATGAAGATGCTTTATGGTAAATGAGCAGCGTAAACTTCCGTATTATAAGTAAAAGGAGTGAAATATTATTGTTTGTTATCACATCAGTTCTTTCATTTTTGATCGGCGTATTATGTGTGAAGTTCGGAATGGATAATTCAAAACAAAGTAAATACAACGAGGAAATGCTGCAAGAGCTTAGGGATATTAAAGAATTACTTGAGCAAAGAAGAGAAAAGTAAAGAAAAGTAGAGTACAGGTCACAACGCGATAATACACACTTCAAGAATGATACATACAGCAAGAATAAACATACAGGAGGATTTTGCACGATGGATGTAACAACACCGATTCCGTGGAGAAGATATTTTGCTAGAATGTTTGATTATGTGGTTCACGCTGCTCTTTTTTTATCTCTATGGGCAGTGATCGATGAACCAAGTCTTATACGGCTAATGGAATACAGTTCTGCGACCGTCGATTTTTTGATGCTTGTCGTGTGGATTGTGCTTGAAGGATGCTATATGAATATTTTTAAAACAACACCAGGCAAGAAACTGCTTCATATTCAAGTTGTTCACGCAGATGGAAGTCCAATCGGCAGATATGAAGCTTTTGTCCGTGCACGTATGGTATGGTACCGGGGCATGGGGATGGGTATTGGAATCTTGCAGCTGATTGCGGGTGTGATTGGATACAGAAGATTAACTAGAAAGGGTTATACCAGTTGGGATGATGACCTGAGGCTTACTGTGAGGCATGGCAGGCTTGATACTTACCGGGTTATTCTTTACACCGTAATCGTTAGTCTTTGTTCCTTTTGGGTGATCTTTTTATTTGTGAGATATGCTCTAGCAATGAATTAGAATAAAACGGTGGTTTAGGTCTGCAATGTACCGTATGATATGAACAGGATCGACGAATATTTTTATAGGAAAAGAGAGGGATACACCGTATTCATGAAAATTACGATTGATTTAACAAAAGAGGATTACTGGAATATGAACAAGTTTGTCATGTTCCATATTCCGAAATACCGAAACCTGCTGATGCTCACATTCATCAGCCTGCCGATCATTATCATTGCAATGCTTCGTTTCGTGCTAGACTATTCTTGGGCATATTCTATTATTATCGGAATCCTAGTGAGTGCATTATCTGCGTTTTATATGATTTTCTCGATCAAACGCAAGGTCATGAGACTTGTAAAAACAAACGCTGGAACAGTCGGTAAACATGCTATTGAACTTAATGGGGAAGGCATGTACGAAACCACCGAATATAATAATCTAGAGTATTCCTGGAAAGAGATCGAAGCTATTAAATCAGATAAGGATTATATTTATATTTTCGTCAATAGTGTTCAGGCGATCAATATTCCTAAACGTGCTTTTGCGGATGATGAACAAGAGCAGGCATTTGTACATCAACTCGAACAATATACTCATAAGAAAATATCTTAATAAAGAAGGGCCAAGAGCGATATAAAGCTTTTGGTCTTTTTTTGTGATTTTATACAGGATAGTCGTATCCCGGTCACGAATGAGAAAACAAAGAACCTCGTCATTTACGTAATTATGCAGTCATAAAGTAAATAGATCGATAAAAACAGAGTTTGAGATAGGGACAATTCCAAAGGAGGAATGAACGATGGAACAAACCACATCAAGCATGACTTTTTTTCGTGACAGCCTTAAGGTACAGGTGTATGCAGACCGCAAACAGATGGGACTTACTGCAGCTGTTCTTGTGGCAGATCAGATGAGAACTCTGCTTCAAAAGCAGGAACGAATCCGGATGATTTTTGCTGCAGCTCCGTCTCAAAATGAGTTTTTGGATGCCCTCGGAAAAGCGGAGGGAATCGACTGGAAACGGGTTGATGCCTTTCATATGGATGAATATGTAGGATTGCCAGAGTCCGCTTCACAGCGGTTTGGTCTATTTTTGAAGCGTGGTTTGTTTGATCGTGTTCCGCTTGGGAATGTTCATTATATTAATCCATCTAAGGATGCAGAGGAAGAGTGCAATCGGTATACGAAACTGTTGACTGCCTCTCCAATAGATATTGTCTGTATGGGGATTGGAGAAAATGGACATATCGCTTTCAACGATCCGCCAGTTGCAGATTTTTCTGATCCCGTCTGGATGAAACGTGTAGAGCTGGATGAGGCATGCCGAGAACAACAGGTGAATGATGGATGTTTTGCGAGTCTGGATCAAGTTCCAACCCATGCGTTAACCCTTACTATTCCAGCGTTATTATCCGGAAAATATATCTACTGTATGGTTCCAGGCCCGCTCAAACGGGCAGCCGTTACAGCAACCTTAACGGGACCTATAGAACCAAGTTGCCCCGCTTCTATACTGCGAACGCATCAAGGAGCGATTTTGTTCCTAGATGAGGCGTCATATGATGCTGAGCTGGGTCTTGGAAAGGACTGATCTGGGCCTATGAGTGAATATAACGATGCTGCTGTGGAAGGAATTCACTACAGGACAGGGGAGAGAATCAAACTCATCTGTAAAGATGGAAAGATCAGTGAAATCAAAGTTTTACCAATAACACATGAAAAATGTAATGAGAGGAGCCATTCTTTTGGTGAGATCAAGGAGGAACTGCCTCTGATCGGTCCGGGACTCGTTGATCTTCAGATCAATGGATTCCAAGGCTACGACTTCAATAATCGGCATCTAACTCCGGAAACGGTAAAGTCGGTAACAAGGTTACTGCGGCAGCAAGGCGTGACATCCTATTATCCAACGCTAATTACAGAGAGTCCAGAACATATTGAGCGAGCCCTTCGCACTATAGCTGCAGCCTGCGCGGAAGATCTAGAAGTGGCAAGCATGATATCCGGAATTCATGTAGAAGGCCCTTATATCTCACCGAAAGATGGTGCAAGGGGAGCGCATGCTTTGAAGTGGGTCAGAAAGCCAGACTTTGAGGAATTTACGCAGTGGCAACAAGCCGCAGAAGGCAGAATTAAGCTAATTACACTCTCACCAGAATGGGAGAATGCAGAGGTTTTTATCTGTCAATGTGTAGCTGCAGGAATTACCGTCTCCATTGGTCATACCTCTGCGTCATCCTCTCAGATCAAGGCTGCGGTTGCTGCTGGAGCATCGATGTCAACCCATTTTGGTAATGGTATACAAGCAGAGCTTCCTCGTCATCCGAATGTCCTATGGGCACAGCTCGCAGCAGAGGAGTTATCATGTTGTCTCATTGCAGATGGGTTTCATCTCCCAGAGGAAGTGCTTAAAGTAGCCCTGAAGGTAAAAGGAGATCAGGCGCTGCTCGTAAGTGATGCCGTTGCCCTTTGCGGAATGCCGCCAGGGTATTACGATACACCTGTTGGGGGCAAAGTGATCCTTACTCCGGAAGGTAGACTCCATCTAGCCGAGTCCCCCGAACTGCTTGCTGGCTCTGCACAGCTGCTGACTAGAGGGATCGAACATCTTACTAGAAGCGGGATCTGCCGTTTAGAACGTGCCTGGGATATGGCTTCTGTAATTCCCTCTTCGATGATGGGCTTATCTTCAGCACGTGGAATTGAGGTTGGTGCACCAGCGGATGTACTCCTGGCTTCCTGGGATGGGGAGCAGTTCAAAGTTCTTCGTACGTATAAAGCAGGAAAGTGCAGCGAGTAGAGAAGGCCTCTGAGAAAATCACGTTTTTTATCATTGAAGAAGTAACTACGCCCACTCTATTGTTGTTATTACATATGAGCTAATCATAAAAGAGAAAACAAAATAGAGCGGAGAGTGAGTGTCATGAGTGTGGCAGCAGGTAATCCTGGGGGATTTTGGAGACGCTTGGGAGCGTTCTTCATAGATTCACTACTTCTTACCATTCCAATGAATTTGATTACTGGATCGGTAGAAAATGTAGCTACAGAAGTGGTAATCATTCTATATTTCTTGTTATTACCTGTATTTTGGAATGGTTTTACGGCAGGCAAGTATATATGTGGCATCAAGATTCGAAGAGTAAAGGATGAATTGCCTCCAACCGTATGGAACATGTTTCTGCGAATCTTTGTAGGAACGCTAGTATACGCTGTTACATTAGGGATACTTCAGATGGTCAGTGGATGTTTTGTCATTTTTCGTAAAGATAAACGTTCCATTCATGATCTCATTGCCGGTACAGAGGTTGTACGAAGATAATCAGCAAAAGATTCCACTGCAAAACCGACTGCTACTATAAAAAGCAGTTGGTTTTTTATCAGATAGGTAACAAAACCGTTCTATGCTCCGTCCTTTACTTATAAGCTTAACAGCTCGTAACAACAGGTGATGGGGAGGAGTTTTAACTTGGTAGATGGTTCTAATCGCCAGCGGAGTACTCTGAAAAAGTGGCTCCTTGCGCTCGGTATGATCATGTTAGTCTTTGTGCTGCTCAACCCGACTGAGGGTAGGTATCATAGTTGGCTGGAGCGAGAATATGGAATTACACTCGAAGAATACAATTATTTTGATGGAAAGACTTTTGTTAAAGATGGGGAACGAATGTATGAAACAGGACATACCCGAAATGCTTTGTTTTTCACAATAAAAGATATGGAATATTACGATATGGATCATAACGAATTAGTATATGAGATCAGAACGGTAGGGCTACTCGGAACTTTTTTTGAAAGAAAATAAGGATAGGGGGAAGATACCATGAAGCCGATCAAAAGGT
Source organism: Paenibacillus sp. GYB006 (assembly GCF_036577645.1). Taxonomy (NCBI): domain Bacteria; kingdom Bacillati; phylum Bacillota; class Bacilli; order Caryophanales; family Paenibacillaceae; genus Paenibacillus; species Paenibacillus sp. GYB006. Next base: position 380,007 of record NZ_JARBDA010000001.1, read on the forward strand.
CTAAACTCCGTATTAAGCTCGGAACGGCATATTATCGTAGTAGACGATATGTAGAGTGGTATTTTGGAGGAACTCGGTTCGCTCAAAAACAAAGCAGCACCGTATTGCCATATAAAGTTGCATCCCATAAGACTCCGCTGTTGAGAAAGTTAAAGGATGTAGATATGTGGCTGCAACATAACAAGATCATCAATTTGAAGATTGCAATGAAACGTTTGAATGGGATTATCATTCAGCCTGGGGAAACATTTTCTTATTGGAAGCTAATCGGAAATCCTAACCGCAGAAAGGGATATGTGGAAGGAATGGTTTTGTTCTATGGTGGCTTTAAACCCGGAATTGGGGGCGGCTTGTGTCAGTTGTCTAATCTCCTCTACTGGATTACCTTACATACCCCTCTGCAGATAACGGAGAGGCATCGACATAGCTATGATGTGTTCCCTGACTCAGGCCGAAGTCAGCCATTCGGAAGTGGAGCAACCTGCGCCTATAACTATCTCGATTTGAGAATTACCAATCCTACTGACCGGCCGTACCAGCTTACTCTACAAATCACAGATGAATTTCTAATCGGTTCATGGAATAGCGTAGTTCCACAGGAGCTGACCTATGAAGTGTATGAGAAGGAGCATCGGATTACCCAGGAACACTGGGGCGGACATATGAGACATAACCTGCTATACCGGCGAGTATGGAATCAGCAGGAGGAACTGATTGATGATCAGTATATTACAGAGAATCATGCGCTGATGATGTATCAGCCATTTTTGAAATCGGAGAATGAGGTAAATGAACAGCAGGAGCAAGCTTAGGATCACCTTGAATGGCTGAATGCAAGTCTCCAGCTAAAAGGACAAATAGGTAGGGGGTTGAGCGTGAGAAGGAAGGACAGAATGCGGAGATCAGGTGGTTTTCTACTTCTATTCGTATGTTTCCTATGTGCTGTGTTTTTACAAGGCTGTACTTCTTCTCGTCCTGCTCTTCAGAGGACAACATTATCCGAGATTTACCCAGGTGATATAACAAAGGTGGACAGGGTAGAACTGCTTGATGGAACAACGGGTAGAACGAAATGGCTGGATGATCCGGTTGAGATCCGTCTATGGATTGGAGGTTTAAACGATGTGGTACTCATTCCAGAAGAGAATCAGGAGGGAAGTGTCGGCGGGATGTATGTAATCGGATTCTACGAAGGTGAAGATAGAAAACTTTGGTTTAGCCCACAATCCATAGAAGATGTTTATTATGAAACAAACGAACTTTTTACAGGTCAAATTCAGTTACTATTCGAGCGTGAATTCAGTACACCGTAAGGAAGGGTAACGTCAGGAAAGGTCTCAATACATAAGTGAAAATTCGTAGGGGGAATGCTCAGATGGAACATATTAAAGCGGTTATTTTTGACCTAGACAATACGCTGCTGGATCGAACGACGACCTTTCGAAAGTTTGCAGAAGGGTTTATGAAGCAATATTTTGCGCATATCGAATCAACGGATCTATGGCTTGAGCAAATGATTGAGCGTGATGAGGATGGATATAAAAATAAGCCTGTGCTATTCGCAGAACTGCTGAGCGAATTCCCTTGGAACAATGAACAAAATAAACCGCTCGTAGATGATCTGATGAAATACTATGCTGAGAACTACGTAATAAGTGCTGTCCTTATGGAACAGGCAGAAGAAGTCATTGCCTACGCGAAAGAAAAGTATAAGACAGGGATCATTACGAATGGCAGGAATGCGGTCCAGTATGGCAAAATTGATCATCTCGGGTTAAGGGAATATTTTGATGTGATTGTAGTATCCGAGGAGGCGGGATGCAAGAAACCGGACCCACGTATTTTCCAAGTGGCATTAGAGCGGCTAAACGTAAAACCTGAGGAATGTTTATTTATTGGAGATCACCCGATTAATGATGTGGAGGGGGCGCACACGCTGGGAATGCATACGATCTGGATGAGGGTTAACCAGCCTTGGTGTGAGGCGAACAAGGCAAAACCACTGCACACCATCAATCAGATTGGGGAACTGCTACGCATAATGTAATTCTCTTCCTTCTTTCTTACTGGTTAACTTCATTAACTTCTGCCCCTATTCTTAATTTTCACTTTCCTTCTGGACAGCCACAGCGTAGAAATAACTAAGCATCGAGATGATTTGAACGATGGTAAGTGGATCTCTCCAATGACCGGCTTGTAAAGAAAGGATTGTAGAAGTGAAAAACACGAGTAAAGAAAAATACTTCAAATAATTCTGGCTTCCCATTCGGAAAATGAGCAAGACACAGAATAACAGGGCAATACAAAGCAAGACGATCATGATCATGGGTAAAACTCCTTTACTATTCATGAATACAACGATGCTAATATTAGTAAATATTTTATTGGGATTATATAACAAATATTAAAAGAGTGTCTATGTTTGATTTATTATGGGATGTCAATTGTGACTGTAGAGACGAGGTGATAGCGTTGACAGTTTTGTATCCGATTCAGATTAATGAAGTACTAAAAAGACACGAAGTTCCTGAACTCAGAGGTAAAGTGGGCTGGGGGAGAAGGGAGGAAGATTATCCTGCTCTACTAGATCATTGCCTGCTATGGGCAACTGCCCGAAATGAACAAGGAAGATTGGTCGCCTTTGGTTATATTACCGGACCGGGTGAAGCTTTTGAACATGGATACATGGAGGATGTGATGGTTGATCCAGAAGAGCAGGGCAAGGGTTAGGGAAATCGCTTGTTCAGTCATTGCTACAGGCAGCGGAAGATTGCGGAATTTCGATTGTGACTGTCAATTACAGCAAGCAGCATGAGTCCTTTTATAAAGAATGTGGGTTTACACCTTGCGGCGGTGCAGTATGGAGGTCTAGAAAGGAACAAGAGGAATGAGGATACAAGCGGCTCGCAAACTAAAAATAGGCGCTGGTGTGTTGCTTGTAGTGATCGGTGTCTTCCTTATCCTATCTGGTAACTCAGGAAACAAGGAGGAATCAGAGATTCTTACCTCAGCCCAGTCTATTCCCCTAGAAAAGACAGAACTGTATTTAATGAATGGCGTTGGAGAACGGTGGGAAGTCCAGGACTATATGATCCTAATTAGCAATGGACAAATCCTAAGAGGTAATGCAGAGCTTACTTACACAGGAGATCCAAGCGATTTGGCTCAAACACGTAATTTTGAAATTAGTTTTTACGAAATGAATGAGGGACAAGAGAGAGGGAGTTTTTTCGCGAGAGTATCATCTAGTCAGCAGTAGCAGAACAGTAGATAACCCTCTTAATATTATAGAAAATGCAAAAAATCTCGGTACTAACGTTCACGAGTATTCTTATGACGAGTTAAATAAGGATGAGGGCACCTATGAGTCTACTTTTGCTGAAATTATATGGGATGACGAAATGGGAAAGATTCATAAAGAAGTGGTGGATCTGAGCATACGTAGACAAGTAAAGGTAGATCATTATTCAGAAAAAGAGGCATCTTCTGAAAATAAGTAGGAACTCGTCTTTCGTGAGATGTTAATTAGAGCTTTACATATAACTAGAGAGTATTAGAAATGAGGACATGTATGAACTTATTTTCAAAGCGTAGTTTCTTTATTCTATCCGCGATTACCTGCATATTCTTTATCTCAGGTTGTGGGGGCCCAAGTAGACAAGATGTTATGAAATATTTAGAACCTTCCGGACAAGAAAAGTATGCTGTCCATTTTTTTTACCAAGATAGCTTGCCCATGACGGAAACAAATGAATTAAATATCTTTCATAACTCTCATCCTATTTTTCTAGATACCATTAATAAAATTCAATTTTGGAATCAAGACATAGAACCTTATAAGAGATGGGCCAAGGTACTTGGTATTAAGGATTTTCCCAAGTATTTGGTCATGGATGCAGAAGGGATCGTATTAGAAACTCCCTATTTAAGCAGAGTAAAAGAATTTTTAACGGAAGAATTATTGCCAAAAGACACTGATTCGAATTAGTAAATAACCACAGTAAAAAATCAAAAAAAAGGGGAGTCAGAATGAATTCTGATTCCCCTTTGTAATGACACTATTCTTGCAGCTAAATTAAACAAATCTTACTTCGATCTTACATTTTTAAGCACAATGTTGCTGTGAGGCAGTGACGGTATGTCGTTAAAGCTATAACTGAAGTCTTGTTCTGGGATCTCATAACTCATTTTATTAGCAAGGTAGTCGAGGCTTTCCTTCATAATCTCAATCGTAATAAACTCCCCAGCACAGCGATGCCCTGTATCGTAATCACCGCCGCCTTGCGGGATGAAATTAAACGGGGTTCCTCTCCAGTCTTTAAAACGATCCGGTCTAAACTGCTCCGGCTGATCCCACAAATCAGGATGGTGATTGGTACCATACAGATCGAGTAGTGCAAGTTCACCCTTCTTAAATTCATAGCCTTGCCATGTGAAATCTTCCTTCACTCTTGCTCCGCTAAAAGGGAAGAATGGATAAAAACGTCGGACTTCCTGAACAAAGTTTTGTAAGTAAGTTTCATCGCCGGAGGCTAGTTTTTCACGTTCTTCCGGTTGCTGAATAACAGCTAAGGCCGTAAAAGTAATATAGATGGAGACTGCTACAATGGGCCGAATGATATTAAGAACTTCAACGGATGCCGTCTCCGGATCAAGCAGCTCTCCCGTTAGGTCACGATGCCAAGAGAAGGTGTAGAGCGCTGTATCTTCTGCTGGATGTATCTTGCCTTCGCGTACTTCTTCCACAAGACTAGTTATCCATTTCTCCGCTTTGGAACGTGCTCGTTTACCCTTCATATGCGCTACGCCTATCGCAGCAGTTGCTTCTATCATGGCACCGAGCCACTCACTTTTTTCCTTCACTTCATCGATTGCTAGAGGGACACCTGCCCATTCACAGGCAATACGGCACAGAAGCTCCTGTGATTCCTCATAGATTTCGATTTCTTTTTTGGTTTCCCAGCGGCCCACGGCAAGACCCCAATGTTTGCTCGTAATCTCTCTTATTTTCTGAAGACCTTCACGAGACATAAGGGACATAAACATCGCTTTCCGGTGATGGTGTTCTTCTCCATCTAAGGTTTGCACTCCGTTCTCACCAAAAAGCGTTTTCAATACTCGCTTGGGAGCTGCACCCTCTCTAACAAATTTCTCATTGTCATAAAAAAGCTGAGCAGCTTCTTCCCCGCGCATGCAGATCGCTTTTTCCCCAAGCAACCGTGTCTCAAACAGGTTGGATTGAAATCCAATCGCGCGGTTTGTGATATATAAGTAACCTTCTTTGAGAACGTTTAGCGTATTATCTAATCCTTCTTCTCTTGGAAATGATCTGGTTTCTTCCATTTGATATGACACCTCCTGAATTTGAATTCTATGTACACTTGTATTATTAGATTAATACCCGAATATGAATTCTTTATAACAGAAGGTGAGAAGAAGAAGGGCTATTTTCGCATGTTACTCATTTCCAAGAGCTTATATACTAATTTCAATTCCTTATTTATGTAGTCGCTTCACTGCTGACCGCTACGGTCCCTGCAGGGATTGAATGAGCATGATAGCTGCCATCTTCTCTAATTTCTAATGCATTTAATTGTTTTCCATAAGCACAGGCTCCATCAATACCGATTTTATCTTTCTGAAACCAAATATCAGCCCGCTCGTGTAAATGGACGGTAGGCGTATGTCCGAAGACAACGATTTTGTCGAGATTCGTAGCCTGATCATGAAACATCTCTCTAATCCAAATAAAATCATCTTCGGGTTGCTCCTTAAAGTTGGCATAAAAAGGATTGATGCCTGCGTGTACAAAGAGATGGGTAGCGTTTTCATAATATAAAGGCAAAGAAGTAAGGAATTCTAGATGGTGGGAAAAATGTGTTTTAATAAAAGCTTTTGCTTGTTCATAAGTTTCCTGATTCAGCTCTTCAGGAGAGCAGGATAAATCACAGTAACTGGCTAACGTTTGACGAGCACCATTTCTAATCCACCGTGCATCTTCATTCTTTAGAATAGCATCGAGAAACAGTTGATCATGATTGCCTTTGAGAACAATGACCCCATGATCACGGTGAAGTGTCATGACTTGGTCTACGACCTCTTTACTGCGTGGGCCACGATCGACGTAATCTCCTAAAAGGATAAGCTGATCTTGCTCGGGCTGATATTTTACTTTGTGGAGTAAGGCGTTAAATTCGTCATAACACCCATGTAAATCACTGATAACAATGGTTCTGATACCGAGCACTCCTTTCAAAAGATAGATGAAAACAAAGCCAGATTTCATTATTTTCCATTATATCTGAATCAAACGGATTTTGGGATATTTTAATCTATCGTTTATAAAATCCTCTATACGTTTAATTAGTTAACAACAACGAAATATAAAGGGAGAGAGCAAACATGGCAGATAATAGAGAGCGCCCGACAAATCGCAAGAAAAATATGACGATTATCGGTATAATCGCAGTGGTTCTTATCATAGCCGCATTCTTAATGAATTACTTTGGTAACTATACAACAGTAACTGGCGGTTAGGTTAATTACATTATATAAATAAAGTAGATTGAGCTACATACGATAAGCCCTTGCTTTTAGCAAGGGCCTTTTTGTATTTTCATAAATGAACAATAAAAACGTGGATTATCCATAAATTGTAAGATAAACTGATGAAAAGGAGGTACCGATGGTGAAATATCTACTTTTTCTAGGAATGATAATCCTTCTAGTTGAATGTGGGAATACATTTTATAAGTCCATTACACAGCCGAAAGTGCAAGCGGAAGAACCGTTTGTACAGGATCCTTTGGAAACAGAGAGCAAACATCTTACATCTCTATCTCCTCAGTACTTAGATGAGAGTAAATATACAGGAGATGAACTTGAGATCGTAAGATTAATCAACCAGAGAGCCCAATTTTTGCGGGAAGGTAACGAAGAAGAATATCTTACGTTATTTACAGAGGATCGTCCGGTATCTCAAATTCCAAATTACCAGATTCAAGAACTTGTGATAGAAGATAAGATCGCTGTTCAAGAACAGAAGCAAATCTATCAAGCTGCGTGCAGAATCAGAGAAATTCATATAGACAAAGCAGAGAGTTCTAGAGGATATGTATTCAAAAAAGATAAACAAGATGCGCAAGCAGCTTGGAAGATAGCAGATATTGATTAAGGTAATTGGTCTTGTTTTGTATTTTTGTAGGAGCTCTCAGTGAAAAAGGAGGCAAGAGTAATGAACCTCGCCAATCGGATTACTATCGCTAGAATCACAATGATTCCTTTGTTTATGCTCTGTTTTTATTTTTATTCCAATGTCGCAAGTTCGGAACAAGCACCGATCTGGACTACAATGAGCTATGTCTTGACTGTATTCTTGTTTGTTCTTGCTGCGGGGACAGATAAGCTTGATGGTTATGTGGCTCGAAAATATAATCAAATTACGAACTTGGGTAAGCTGCTTGACCCATTGGCAGATAAGTTGCTTATCTCTGCTGCCCTAATTATGATGGCAGAAGCAGGCATGGTTCCCGGATGGATGGCTGTCATTATTATCGGCCGAGAATTCGCGATTACCGCTTTAAGAATGGCTGCTTCTGGGAGAGGGATTGCTCTTGCGGCAGATCAGTTTGGTAAAATAAAAATGGTCCTGCAGGTAATCGCCATTACGGCTGTACTTTTACATAACTTTCCGTTCAGTTTGTTTACGACTTTCCCTGTAGATCAGGCACTTTTAGCTGCAGCTACCTTCGTAACCCTGTTATCAGGATGTAACTATATCATCCGTAACCTGTCCTATTTTAAATAATTGAGGTGATAAAACAATGCGTGAATTACGTGGACGTATCCTCACTAGGAAACCGGGAGTGTCCCTTTCGGATATTGCTTACACAGAGACAAAACTTCAAGCTTTATTTCCTGCGCAATATAAAGAGCTCGTACAGCTGGTGAATCAAGCTGAAATTGATGAATGGATTCTCTATCCTATAAAAGACAACCAGCGGCTCGCTAAAACATCCGATGATATTATCCGAAATAACGAATTGATAGATTTGGGTGATTTCCCAGAGCGTTATATTGCGATCGCTGAAGATGGAACAGGTGATCTTCTGTGCTATGTTGTGGGTGATCATAATCAGATGAGCGAAACGATCTACTACTATGATCATGAGTCCAATGAAATGGAGCCGATCTACGAGAATCTAGCATCCATGATTGTAGAATTATTGGAGGAATGATAGGTGATAACATCATGATAAGAAATAAAGAAACAGCGGAACATTATATTTGGGGAGCAGGCTGTGATGGCTGGAAGCTTGTGAATGATCCGAGTCTAAGCATCATCTATGAAAAGATGCCACCCAGTACATGTGAATCAAGACATTACCATGAGCAAGCAAGACAATTTTTCTTCATTCTCTCTGGTGCAGTAGAACTAGAGGTGGATGGAGTTACCTACAGCCTCTCACAACAGGAAGGAATGGAAGTTCACGCGGGAACTCCGCACCAAATCTTCAATCGTACGGAGGAAGATGCCGAGTTTCTCGTTATTTCTTCACCGAGATCAGCCGGAGATCGGGTGGAGCTTACCTAATGAGAGGGAAGTTCACCAGAGTGGTATTATCTCTTTCTAGTAGACAAGAGTAAAAAAGACTTCTGGCATTTATAATCAAAAAGCCTCTCGTTCAAAGGACGAGAGGCTTTAGTGCTAATACCTAGGATATTTATCTTTATCAGCGTTGTTCATTTAAGAATGTTTCTCCTGTTTTCTCAAAAATCTTTCTTATGATAGCTTCTCTTCAGCCGTCATGCTAGGACGAAGATGGTTATAGTCACGCTATCATTTATAGTACTCCTCTATAAATTGTAATGCACACGCGGCATGGTAATTAGCCAAATCCTTCGCAAACTGCTCATCTGGAAATCCTCTATGAAGCAGTTTCAAACCACCCGATAGTAAGGATATATGATGGTGGAAACGGTAGAATAACATCCGATCAGGATCAAGCTTATCGTTCTTTAGATATCGGTAGAAATCCCCAAATCGTATTTCTAAAAAACTATGTTCATGCTCGATATCAAAGAACATTGCCCCCTCAATGTCGATCAAAAAGGGTTCCAGCTTGTCATTCACAAGCACATGGTTTGGACCCAGTTCCCCGTGAATATATCCATACTGCGTTCTTGGTTTGATTCTTGATTCAAGTTCACACAAAATATCCAGTAATTTGTTTTGTTTGACCTGAATGTCCTTCATATATTGTGAAGCATACGTTAACTGTACTTTGGCATTTTCCATTTGCTCGTAATGGCAGTTCTCGGTACCCATCTCACTCTGATCCGCTTTTCCAAAAGTATACCTTTCGTTAGCATGCATACGAGCCAGCATATCCCCCAGCCGTTCAAACACTTTATCCTGAACTCGTGAATCGGAATGATCAAAATAGGATTCTGCCGTTTGTCCGTCCGCATATTCAACAAGCGCATAATCAAATGGATAACGCGTTTTTTCTGTATTTAGATCATAAAGAGCAGGGGTCTTGATTCCATGTTGTTTCAAATACTTGTTATTTAATTCAAAGAGATGACTCCCATAAGAATGTTGATGAATATCATCGTTTTCTATATCTTCTTTAAAATAATTCATGGATAAATCCCATACATACAAAACGCAGATGAATCCATTACTGCACTTAATCTTATAGACCACTTTCTGTGCACCGCCATGCATTTTCGTTACACTGCTAGCTAAATAACCGGTACCAAAAACTTTTTTCAGATAATCCTGTAGATCAGTCTGGTCGAGATGGCATGTAAAGTTCACTAAACAACACTCCAATTTAAGTTTTTGCCGGCAACATCATTGTAAATAAATTCCCTGCCAAAATATAGACTTTTTCTTCGTGAAGGATTATGATGTTGAATAAGGTCTTGAAAAAAATAAATAAAAATCCTTTGGACTCTAGTCCAAAGGATTTTTTTGATGAATGTCCAGTCTACCGGCATTTAATTACGCCTTAAAATTATATAAAGGTTTAATAATCTCTACAATCTCCAGCGCATCCTTCGTATTCTCCAAAATCTCCTCAATTGGTTTATAAGCCATAGGGGCTTCATCGAGCGTTTTGGTACTCACGGAAGAGGTCCACACGTCACGCATTGTATCCTTAAAATCATTCATATGAATGAGGTCTTTCGCACGTGAGCGGCTCATGAGTCTTCCGGCCCCATGGGGAGCAGAATAGTTCCAATCCGGATTTCCTTTTCCAATCGCAATAATGGAACCATCACGCATATTGATTGGAATGATCACTTTTTCACCTTTTTTGGCTGAAATGGCACCCTTTCGAATGATCTTATCTTCTGGATTAATATAGTTATGAATGGTAGTGAATTTGTCTAGGTTCCTGTAGTCAAGCTGCAAAAACTCAGCAATCGCTTTGGACATGCCCTGACGATTCAGCAAAGCAAACTCTTGTGCAGCATACATATCCTCTAGATATTCATCAGCCCCTGCACCTTCGAGAAACATCAGCGGTTTTGGTACTCTGTAGAGTTCCAGCTCCGCGTCATACTTTTGAACAACAGCTGGGAGAGCATCTGTATCCCCAGAAGCACGTAATAAGCGAATTTCTTCTTCGCGCTGCTCCATAAGATCCTGTAACCGGCTTGTGCAATAACGTTCTGCCTTTTTCTGATGGTAAGTTGCCACTTGAAGTCCCAAGTTCCGGCTTCCCGAGTGAATGACCAGAATTTTGTTACCTTCCGAATCTACATTAATCTCTATAAAATGGTTGCCTCCGCCAAGAGAACCAATGCTTCGCTGATGTTTCTCATAGTCTGTACCTGTTTTCTTGGAGATCCGCTTGATCTGTTCCTGGAGAGCAGGTTTCTCCAGTTTATGCATCACCTTTTGATGGATGGAGTGACCATGTGGAACTTTGTGCCTGATAAAATGATCAAGTAGAGCAAAATCAATTTCTATTTTTCCAAGATAGGTTACCTCCATACCACATCCAATATCGACGCCGATGAGATTAGGAACGACCCTACCTTTTAATTGTTGAGTGTAGCCGATAACACAACCTTTTCCGGCATGGGAGTCCGGCATGATACGAACTTTCGCCCCTTCAAAGGCTTTCTGATTACATAGTTCAAGCACTTGGCCGTAGGCCGTTTCCTCCAGGTGTGATGTGAAAATTTTAGCTGTATTATACTTTCCGATCGCTTCAAACATACAAATTCTCCTTATGATTCTCTCGTTATTATAATGAAGAGTATATCATCCGATAATTTCCTTAGTGTAGTTACTAATTACTTTAAAACATTTAATACGTAAGCTCATTCTTTAATAACAAGTCCAAAAATCTTAGTGAATAGAATAGCCTGCGCTGGAGAAATAATACAACCTTGAAGATCTTCAAGCGTGGCACCCAAGTTAAAAAAATCATTGTTACTGAGATCAATTCCCTTAAGGCTTGCTCCAGAGAACTGTGACTCGTTTAACATACAACGATCAAATTCTACCTTTGTAAATTCCGAATGATAGAAGTCTGACTTCAGTAAAGAACAGTTTTCGAAAGACACCTGTTTCATGTTACTGAACCGGAACGTAGCATAATCACCTGCGCAGTCTTGAAATACGATGTTCCGAAGAGTGGCAGCTGTGAGGTCCATCCCGATAATTTTGCAATGTTCAAATCGTACCCGGTGAAGAACTGCCTCATTAAAATCAACATTCGATAAGTCACAGTGAGTGAATACCACATCCGTTAGTTCGGCACTTGGAAAGGATACTTGGCTAAAAGTAACATGGCTAAACTGCATTTGATCAAAAAGGATCTTTTCAGCCGTAACATAGGATATTTCTTGTTCTTCGCATACCGACTGGATCCATTCCGTTCGGTCGTCTATCATTGCACTGGAGAGATCTAGTGTATTTAGCTGATGAGGCAGTTTGGGGCGGATGATTTTGAGTGGAGATTTCTCTGTATTCGACATGGTATAATATTCCTCCTGCGATTTAATGTTTTATGTAAATAAACCTGAGTTTATAGCTATAGAGAAGTGTGCCTTCACGTATTGTAACAAAAACGAGATATCTTTTGATGGGTTAAATGTTCGTAAACATGGTTTGTCTTGTTATAATAGGGGTAACGGAGCATAATAGCGAGTAAGGACGGAACACGATAAACCGTGTGTGATAGCTACGTTTATATTTATAGATAGGGAGTGCTTGTGCAATGAGACAACAATTTCTGATGAGTTCGTGGAAGACGGCGTCCAAGTTAGTATCGTCCTATTTTAAGAAAAGCTGGTCCATTCACGACTATCCTACCGAATATAGACAGATATCTGGACAAGACACGGGAGAGGAACAGTTTCCTTGGGAAGCTCGAATTATGAACTGGTACTGGATGAGCGGAAAAGGACATACGAAGCAAGAAGCATTTAAGGCGTTGCAAGAGAATTTTATGGATTATCAGGCAAAAGGGAATGATCTGCCTAGACCAGGAAGTAAATCAGGAATGGTGTTTACTTCAGTCGATCAGATTAACTATTTAGAGCCAGAAGGTATTATTTTATTCAAAGAGATATTTGGATTGGATTATTACGGCATGTTCATATCGGATGATTCTACGCTGTATGATTTCTGTGATACAAAAGAAAAAGCCCAGCGGAAAATCGCAAAAATTCAGGAGAAGTATGGAATCCGGGTGGAGGATATTACAGGGCTGCGAATTGTGGGTATTCTGGAACGTATGCGGGAAGCAGGCGTGTGAGTGTTTTTATCATAAACGAAAAGACCATCTCATTATAAGGGGGATACTTCTATTGCAGATGCCAACACATATTGTGGCCGCAGGCGGAATTGTCGAAGATGAGAACGAACAAATCTTACTGGTTAAGACATTTCATGGCGGTTGGGTTTTTCCTGGTGGACAAGTAGAGGTTGGAGAGAATCTCATGGATGGTCTACGAAGAGAAGTGGAAGAAGAGAGCGGAATTTCTACTCAGGTCATGCAGCTAATCGGCGTATATTCCAATACAGGGATGAATAAGTGGCATGATGGGATAACAGACGTACCGACGAAGGTCATGTTTGATTTTATATGCAAGCCGGTCGGCGGGGAACTCCGCACCTCGGATGAAACTTCGGAAGTGAAGTGGGTAAAGAAAGATAAGGTTCTCGATTATATTACATCGGGAGCGATCCGTGCTCGGTATGAAGTGTACCTTGAATACAAAGGGACTGTCAGGTATATGGAGTATGTAACAAAACCAGACTTTATAGTAAAGGAGAGCCGAGATATTTAGGGTTCTTCATAGTAATACATAAAATAATGAATAACGGATGTGTTCTTTTTTTATCCATGGTCTCATATCCTGTATGCATAACGCTTTGCATCTGTAATGAATCAAAAACCCGGTCTTCAAGATTTTAATATCTTAAGTCGGGTTTTTATCTTTTTTAGCTGTGATCCTAAAAAAGTTCAGGAGGCAGGATTATGTTTGTAAAAATGTATATCTATCATGTGAACCTTACCCGAATTGCAGAATATGAAAAAATAATGGAGCGAGCTGACAAGCTGTATAAACGGTATGTGAACTATGAACTTTTTTATATGGAAAGTGAAGAAAAACCGGGGAAATTCATTGAAGTTCAAACGTATGCCTCAGAGGAGTTATATGAGATAGGTCATAAGTTAATTAACAAAGATCCTGAATTCATGGATCTATACCAATCTTTTGAAGCCGTACTGGCCCCTCATAACAAGGAGATCCACGAAGAAACACTGCGAGATCATTGAACGGAATAGAAGTTATAGGATAGAAATCTATGAGAATATTATATCGGGAGAGTTTAATAATTTATGAGACGGTTAATTAATAGACATGCGGGAGGTAAGATTACTTTCTGTAAACAAATCCAACATAAGGAGTGATTTCAAATGGCAAATAACAATCGAAATGATAAGATGAGCCGCGAGGAAGCAGGACGTATGGGTGGAGAAGCAACAGCAAAAAATCATGATAAGGAATTCTACCAAGAGATTGGCGAAAAAGGTGGAGAAGCTACATCCAAAAATCATGGTAAAGAGTTTTACCAAGAGATTGGTGAAAAGGGTGGAGAAGCCCGCAGCAACTCTAATAATGATGGTAAAATGAGCCGGGAAGAAGCTGGCCGTAAGGGTGGACAAGCAAGTTCTCGCTCATAATAATGTATTTCCAAAAACTTGATCTATTTAAGTTTAATGTACCAGATTACTTGTGAAAGATAATAGTATTGCTTAACTAGTAAGAGGATGGCTTCTGATAACAATCGGGGGTCATCCTCTTAATCGTGTTTGCTAGGAGATGAAGTTCTCTATATTATTTTATGAAAGCGTTTAATCAAAGGTGGTGGTAAAATAAGGTTGGGTATGAGGAGGTGGCATAAATCACAATGAAAAAGATGCTGTTTGTATATGGATTTTTAATATTCGCCTTTCTAATTTATGTCTTTCAATATAAGGGCAGCTTAAAATGATTGGGTAGAGATGTACTTCCTTATATATTATGTGACCGGTAAGTGATAGGTTTTTCACCTATTACTTACCGGTTTTTTAATTGAGCAATCAAGTTTTCTTATTGTGCAGCTTCCATGTTAACGAATAGAGGAGTTATGGTCTCTGATGAAGAAGCAATTCTTAATATGGGACAGCACCAACGCTCATGTATGGATTTTTCCTATAATACAGGTTGAGGTGATTTAGATGGCAAAACAAACATTTGTGCTTGCACCGGATTCATTTAAAGAAAGTATGACAGCTAAAGAAGTATGTATTGCTATAGAAAAGGGACTGCGCAAATCCTTTCCAGAAGCGAATTATCTGCATGTTCCTATGGCAGATGGAGGCGAAGGTACAGTCCAATCTTTGGTAGATGCAACAGGCGGGAGAATGTTTGAAAAAGAAGTGACAGGTCCTCTAGGGAACCAAGTAACTGCTCAATTCGGAATTATGGGAGACGGCACAACTGCTGCCATTGAAATGGCTTCAGCAAGCGGGATTCACTATGTAACGAAAGATACGAAAAATCCGCTGATTACGACCACCTATGGAACAGGAGAACTAATCCGCGAATGCCTTGATCAAGGTATAAAGAAAATTATTATCGGTATAGGCGGCAGTGCAACCAATGACGGCGGAACAGGTATGGCGGAAGCGCTCGGAGCCAAATTCCTTGATCAGAAAGGGGAAACTCTTCCTCGCGGAGGAGGTAGTCTTGATCGGCTTTGCACCATTGATGTGGCAGAGCTTGATCCCAGACTTCAGGAGGTGGAAATCATCGTTGCCTGTGATGTAACCAATCCACTGTGCGGTGAGAATGGTGCGTCGCATGTCTTTGGTCCACAGAAAGGGGCTACACCTGAAATGGTCCTTCAGTTAGATAACAATCTAGCCCATTATGCGGAAGTAGTGAAGAGCGTGCTGAACAAAGATATCGGTGATGTTCCTGGAGCGGGTGCAGCAGGCGGATTGGGTGCAGGATTACTCATTTTCACAAAATCCACACTTCAAAGAGGCATTGATATTATTATTCAATACACGGGGCTGCGCGAGAAACTTGCTGGGGCGGATTACTGCTTCACAGGAGAAGGGGGAATGGACTTTCAGACCAAATTCGGTAAGACTCCTTACGGCGTGGCCAAAGTTGCAAAAGAAAAGGGAATCCCTGTTATTGCACTCGCTGGTTACATTGGAGAAGGCGTGGAGGTTCTCTATGAAGAAGGGATCGATGCGATTTTTGGTATTGTTCCTGGTGCTCACGAGATTGAAAAACTGCTTGCCGATGGCCCTCGTAATGTCGAACGTACAAGTGAAAATATTGGTAGACTGCTTAGGTTGAAAATCTAAATGGAAGAGCAGAGAAAACAAAGGATAGTAGAACGTGTTTTGCCGATTGAAACGCTAGGTTAACCGCTTTAACGGAGTAGTAACGAAGTATTCGCAATATACTTAGCTTGGTTCCGTTATTTAGATAGCAAGGAATATGAGAACCAATGTCGTATAAGAAGAAGATGTCAGTCACCTCGTGCTTATTTATGGTAACAGACACGAACACCAAACTTCGGCTTTCTGCTTATTCTTGTTAAACTAAAGTACAGGAAAAAAAGGGGATTTGAATGAAATCTATAAGTTTTTTGTGTGGGTCGCTTCTATTGTTTGCTACCATTTTAGTGGCGTGTACCTCTAATTCGCCGATGGGAAGTTCGGAGAAACAGCAGATCGTGGAACATGTGAAGACAGTTGAAGAGAGTGAATTTGATCTTATTTACTTTAACAAATCCTATAGACAATATCATAAAGCTATAGATGAAATTGTAAGTGAAGAATACTGGGCATCTATCCGTAGTGAGATTATATTTGGATATGATAGTAGAGCATACACCCGAGATGATTTGGTGAATATGCCTCAAGAGGAGTACGACAAACATAAAGAACATATGCTTAATTTAATTCATGGAATTGGTATGGAAAAACTTAGTGCAACGGTGCGCATATCGGATGTGTATGAAGGGGAGCAGTCTAATCAAGTCAATATATACACGATTGAAAATAAAGAGTTGAAAGATCAACCATTCAGCGCAACTACTAAGAAGTATACATTGGAGAAGCGTAACGAAAAATGGATTATTACCAAAGTAGAGCAAGATAAATTTAATTATGGAAACGAGCAGACAGCAGAGGAGATGGAAGAGGGAATCAAGGGACTTAATTATCAAATCCATGATGGTAAGGTTATTGGTTACCCGACAGTAATAGTGTTGTCAGGCGTAGGAAAAGTATAGGGTTTAATAGTGACATTGGAATTAACAGGCAGAGGAGGGTCGGTAAAATGAATAAAGAGGTGCTGTTCACAGAAGAACCGGTTTTTGAAACGGAACGAATGATACTTAGAAGATTAGATATGGATGACCTGGAAGAATACTTTAGTTTTTCTTCGGACCCGCTGGTATCGGAACGGACATTATGGGATCGGCATGAATCTACCGAGGACACTCGAGTGTTTTTAGAGAAAGTACAGAGATCGTTTGTAGAAAAGATAGCCTATCGTTGGGCTGTTATTTATAAGCCGGAACGAAGATTGATAGGAAGAATTGGATTTATTCATCTGGACGAGATACATAGCTGTGCAGAAATCGGATATGCTCTTTCTTGTAGATATTGGGGGAAGGGTATCACTACTGAAGGGTTACAAGAAGTAATTAAATATGGAATTAGTCATATGAATATAAACCGGATTGAAGGAAGATGTAATGTAGATAATCTAAGTTCAGCACGGGTTATGAAAAAAGTCGGGATGCAGCAGGAGGGCATACTTCGAGAAAAGTTTCAGATCAAAGGAGAATTTGTGGACCAGATTCAGTTTGCCATGATAAGAAAAGAAGTGGCAACAAGAAATAAGAAAGCTTTAGCCAAGGGGGTAACAACACTTGAAATCGACGATGAAAGTAGCAGGAATGTTTATCCTTTTTGCTCTACTCGCGTATGTGATTGTATCTTATAGTCTTAACACTACGAATTCAAGCCATAACAAGCCTTATGATGGGAAGGAACTCCGCATTGGTATGGTAGGTGAAGCACCCGTGGTACGCGAGAAGCAGGTTACTTTTCATAAAATAAATCTTCAGCAGATGAAGGAAGAAAATAACCATTTGGATGCTATTTTTATTAGTAAAGAATTTTTATCAAAGGCTGCTGCACCAGAGTTTGCAAAAGTATACAAAGAATTAGAGATCCCCGTGTTCTTTTTACAATCCGAGCGGAGTTACGTCCCTTTCTTCTATGAAGAGCTTAGTTATGAAGATGCGCCAGATACATCGGTTGATCTTAGCTATGCAACTGCACTCGTTCCGCAGCAGGGAAATGAAATGGGATACTGGCAGTTTGGAGTCTATAATGACAGGCGGAGTAAAAGAAACATTCAGTCTGCTTACTCCAAGATGTTTGAAGCTATTGATCAAGGAAGTATCAATGAAGAAGAGAAGTAATTGCCCATTAAGAGGATTTAATTAGTCATAAACATATAAAATATTACATAATAATGGTATAATTAGGAATAAGTTGTTTAATCAGGGCTTGAGGGAAAGAGGCAAGTCCTTTTTTATTTTATATAGAGGAGGAGTGCATGCTCATGGATGGAGGAACAGGTGTTTTCAGTATTTTATCTATATTTTTAGTCATTTGGTATATCGTTTGTCTAGGAATAGGTATCTATTGTTTTGTGTTATTCGTGAAACTGGCGCGGAGAGGGATTACTGCGCTTGATATTTACATCGGTAAACATAGGAATCCTAACAATCCTAACAATCGGATAGACCAAGAGTTGTAGTGCTTTAACATATGTAAAATGAAGACATAAATAGTCGCTGTTTAGCCTAGTGCTGAGTGCGGCTGTTTTTTTGTGATAACGATTCGCTTTTCTTTTTTTGAAACAATGCACCTACTGGTAACGTTAATAATCATGTAGAATAAATAGATTCGAGTACATTACATCTTAGAGAGGAACATAAATAAACCATGAATAATAAATGGAAGAACCTAATTTTGATTCTTACCTCCATTTTACTGATCTTTGGAACTATGCAAGCGAAGAAAAAGTATGCTCAGTATCAAAATACGGATCGCTATGTGCTGTCATTAATGAATCGCGAATTAGTAACAAATGGTATGAGTAATTACAGTGAACTAAATCGGCTGTTGAAGGAACTGGATAGAGGCAGTATCTCGATGACTCAGTTTGAGAGTGGACTTCTGGATGTTGTTAAGGATTTGGATAGAGCTGAGCTCGCTGAATACACACTTGCAAATACCCATTGGAATTACACATACGACCAGCCCATTGGTGCAAATGATATCACAGGTTTTTTAACGTATATCTCTTATAAACTGAAATATATTGCTCTTTCGGATAATGATGAGGCTAAAGTGGAAGCTGTGAAAGAACTAAAAGAGATTTTTCTGACGTTGGAAAATAACTTAGATCGAGAGCGCATGATCAGTGGAAATTATCCTTCTATTAAAAATAGTTGGACCGCTGCATTGAAAGCAGTATATAAGGAACATGGCGATTCAGATCTCGTGAAGAGTTTTTTTGAAAACAACGAGAGATATACAAAATAAACAGGTGGATTCATTCAATAAGGGGGAATGACCTCTGATTAGTATTCAGACCGAGATCACGATTGATAGGCCGATACGTTGCTGTTTTGATGCAGCGAGAGATTTGGATCTGCATACCCGAACGGTATGGAAACATACTCACGAGAAGGTCATTTCATCCCCTGGAGGTATAGATGGACAGCTGATCGGGTACGGTGAGATGGTAACCTTTGAGGCAACTCACTTTTTAGTTCGTCAGCAGCTTACATCTAAAGTGGTAGCTTTTGAGCCGCCCTACATGTTTACAGATCAAATGCAGCAAGGCGCGTTCCGCAGCATGACACACATTCACGAGTTTGAAGTCCTTGGTCCAAGTTCAACACGGCTTAGGGACACGCTTTATTTTGAAGCTCCTTATGGATGGGTAGGAAGGCTTGCGGAGCGTTTTATTTTGCAATTATATATGAAAAAATTTCTTGAGTACCGTAATAAGCAATTAAAGAAAATGCTTGAATCTTAGAGAAGGTATAAAGACATGTAAAGCACAGGTAGTTTCTTATATAACTTACTTTACACAAGGAGACGAACTACATAATGACAAGCGGATCAAATGATATCGAAGTTAAACTGTACACGATGTGCGTAGTACGTGGCGGAGATCGAATCTTATTAATGAACCGTCCAAGTGAAAACGGATTTCCAGGATGGATTGCTGCAGGAGGGAAAGTGGACTTTCCCGAGAGTTTAACCGAAGGGGCCATACGCGAAGTAAAGGAAGAAACGGGTCTTACGGTAAGTAATTTAATATATAAAGGTCTTGATGAGTTTGTTGATGTAAACGAGAGATACCGGTATATGGTATTTAACTATATAACGGATACATTTGAAGGAGATTTGCTGGACAATCCTCCTGAAGGAGAACTTCGGTGGATCCCGCTTGATGAACTGGTACACTATCCGATGCAAGATTGGTTTAGAGAAAGACTGACGTATTTTTTTGAAGACGGAACCTTTGAAATTTATGCTCTATGGGATGAAAAGCGTAACGAAACACAAAAGCGAACCATAACAAAATTGTAGGGAGAAAGACAAAAGTGAATCATATTCAGTACGAAGATTTGATCTATCTACTTAGTGGAAACGAAGTACAACAAGCAGCATACCGGGCACTGCAGAAACACCATGTGATGGAGGTTTTATCTCCATACACTCCTATCCTTACAGGAACGATTCCGATAGATATCGATATTGAAGGCAGTGATCTCGATATTATTTGTGAGGTGTATGATTTTTCGGCATTTGAACGACTTTTACGAAGTGAATTTGGAGACTTTCAGGATTTTATCTTGACGGACAAAATAGTGAACGACATCAGGAGAATGAAGGCGAACTTCCGGCTTGAGCAGTTTGAGGTTGAGATATTTGGACAGTCCATTCCGGTCACTAAGCAGAACGCCTATCGTCATATGGTGATCGAAGACCGTATACTCCGTCTTTATAATGAAGATTTTAGGAAGCAAGTTCGTTCACTCAAACGAAAAGGGTACAAAACAGAACCTGCTTTTGCTAAGCTGTTGGATTTAGAAGGAGACCCTTATGAGAGCCTGTTAGAGGTAGAATCATGGGCTGACGAGAAAATTGAAGCAATTGGGTATCTTTCTTTTATAGATAGTTTCCCAAGAGTATATCAATTTAGTGAAAAAAAGAAATACCACTTTCCTTTGAACACGAAAAATATAGAGTATACAGAAGGGGAGGAAGGGTCCGAATTATTTGCTGAAAGATATCATAAAGATCATTCCATACATGTATCACCGGGGAGAAATCGAAACGAAGCACATTTGTTTTTTCGAGGTGCTCATGACTTCACTTGTCGATGCACGATTCTTGATCTTTCTCAGGAACAATCTCCGATTCTTAAGGAGATGGAGGCAAGTATTATCGAAGATTCGAGTGATTATCATTATGAATATTTCGATGGTTTCGATTCCTATGGGGTTATTGAAGTGAAGAACTTTGAGTGGAATACCTATATCACCTCGGATGTTGAGAAGTGGGGTACTGAGTTTTTTGGTTTTATCGAATCTTTTTTGCTTCGATATTTTAATCAGCTTGTCTTTCCCGCGAAAGACATAAAAGCGATAGAGATCTATATGAAACAAACCTTGCCCTTCGCTAAAGCCTTTTATTATGAAGAAGAATTATATTATCGCTTTAAGAATTTCTGGTGACAGAGAGAGGAGGTATTTGTACAGGCATAATGGGACTTCTTGTTAAATGAATAATAGAGAGGAAGATTGCTGATGAACGTAAAAAAACGCAAAGTTTATACTAGAATTCTACTTCTTCTTCCGTTTATTTTGATTATCGTCCTCCTGCCTTTTGCTTATTCAAGTAAAACATATTATCCCGCTGCCCCTTTCTCTACAATAAGTAAAAAAGAAGCGGTTCAAGCATTAGAACCTTCTTCCAAAGAACTGATCTATTTGACAGAAGAGGAAGGTAAGCAATGGTACGGATTTAAGGGCAGCCAAGGTGATGGTGCAGAGGCGGTTATCTCTTTCATGAAGGATAAAGGATGGACGTATCAAACCCAGGAGGGAGCAGGTTATTTCTTTGGCAAGGAAGGAGGAGCAAGCTCCCAGGAGGAAACATCTGCAATCGTGGATAGTGAAAAGTGGACGAGACAATATGTTCTCTATAGCATCCCTGTCCGTCACTTGGAAGAATAAATTGTGAACGTGAACCAATTATATAGTGCTGAAGAGAGTCAGAATAAAAAATAAAAAGACGTGAGGGAATGGATCGCAATGAACGATCACTCCACTCACGTCTTTTTTATCTACAACAAATTAGTTTGTTTTTTTCTTAAAATTCTCTTTCAACAAAGAGAGTGATAGCTCCGCTGTGGAAGAGACGATAAGATCCGCTTTTTGCATCTGAGCAGGTGTACCTACGCCAACCGCATACATACCAGCGGAAAGAATGGACTCGATTCCTGCTTCTGCATCTTCAATGCCGACACAGTCTTCAGGCAGAACGCCAAGTTTAGCAGCACCCGTTAAGAAGATTTCTGGATCAGGTTTCCCTTGTTTAATTAAATTCACATCAACGACATGATTGAAATAGTGGGTAACTCCTAGACGATCCAGAATGAACGGTGCATTCTTACTTGCGGAAGCAAGAGCAATACCTATACCGGCTTCTTGTAACTCTTTTAGCAGCGCTTCAATTCCTGGAAGCAAGTCCGCAGGTGTCACTTTTGCGATCATCTCTTTATAGAGATCGTTTTTCTTTTCAGCAAGTGCTTTTTTCTCTTCATCGGAGTAAGCAGTGTCACCTAGGGACAGGATGAGTTCCAGGGATTCCATCCGGCTGACCCCTTTTAATTTCTCGTTAAATTCCTTATCGAAAAGAAGGTTTAATTCATCAGCTAAACTCTTCCATGCTAAATAATGATATTCTGCTGTATCAGTAATGACCCCGTCGAGGTCGAAAATAACGGCTTTCATTTTTTCTCCACCTTTTCTTTTCCACTTAGGAAGTGGTTTTTGTAATGAGTGGCTCTTCATCAGTAATGAGCACTTCTTTATCATAAAGTTCCATCGTCAGCGGCGCACCGGAGACAAGTGTGATCTTCACTTCGTTTTGATCTACACATACGTTAATCAGGCGCTCACGATAATTG
Organism: Paenibacillus sp. GYB006; assembly: GCF_036577645.1. Taxonomy (NCBI): domain Bacteria; kingdom Bacillati; phylum Bacillota; class Bacilli; order Caryophanales; family Paenibacillaceae; genus Paenibacillus; species Paenibacillus sp. GYB006. Next base: position 402,843 of record NZ_JARBDA010000001.1, read on the forward strand.
ATGTGGAAGCTGTAGCTAGACCATTCTTTTGGCAGGAATGGCGAGAAGCGCAGCGTCTCTCCATGCGTACGCATGCCAGCAAACCCTTGCACAATAGCAAGCCAGCTGCCTGTCATGGAAGTAATATGAAGACCATCTTCCGTGTCGTTATTATAGTTATCCAGATCAAGTCTTGCCGTACGTTTGTACATCTCAACTGCTTTTTCTTCCATCTTCAGTTCAGCAGCAAGTACTGCATGAATGGAAGGGGAGAGGGAAGATTCATGAACCGTCATTGGCTCATAGAAGTCAAAATTCCGTTTCTTTTCTTCCATTGTGAACTCATCGCTGAAGAAATAAATTCCTTGCAGAACATCAGCTTGTTTGATGAATGGAGAACGCAAGATTTTATCCCATGACCATTTCTGATTGAGCGGAAGATCCGCTTTATCCAAGGAGGATACAGGACGCAGATCCTTATCAAGGAAGGTATCATGCTGTACATGAACACCCAGTTCTTCGTCGTAAGGGAAGTACATCCGTTCCACAATATCCTGCCAGTGAGCGAGTTCCTCAGCAGAAATATTCAGTTGTTCTTTTCGTTGTTCATCGATATCTGCTAGACATTCCATCGTATATCTCAGAACCCAAGTTGCCATAGTGTTGGTGTACCAGTTGTTATTTACGTTGTTCTCATATTCATTAGGTCCGGTTACCCCATGAATCATATATTTATTGTGACGTTTCGAAAAATGAACCCGGTCAGCCCAGAATCTGCTGATTTCGGTCAGTACTTCAATACCTTCATTTTGGAGATACGTTTTGTCTCCCGTATAATTCGTATAATTATAGATGGCGTAAGCAATGGCTCCGTTACGGTGAATCTCTTCAAACGTAATTTCCCATTCATTATGACACTCCACACCAGTGAAGGTAACCATCGGGTAGAGTGCACCTTTTAGACCTTGCTGACGTGCATTATGTTTCGCACCTTCCAGTTGATTGAAGCGATAGCGCAGCAAGTTTTCAGTTACACGTTTGTCAGCAAGCGCTAGATACATTGGAACAGCGTAAGCTTCGGTATCCCAGTAAGTTGCACCGCCATATTTTTCACCTGTAAAGCCCTTAGGACCAATATTCAGGCGTTCATCGTGTCCATAGTAAGTCGAGAATAATTGGAAGATATTAAAGCGAATTCCTTGCTGTGCTTCTACATCACCTTCAATAGTAATATCCGCTTTCTCCCAGCGCCGAGCCCACTCTTGGATATGTTCTTCTTGAAGCAAGTTGTATCCTTTGTTCATCGCATCTGCCATCAGACGTTCCGCTGTAGGGATCAGATCTTCTTTCTCCATATCCCGTGAAGTGGTAACCACAACATATTTCTGAATTTCCGCAGAAGCGCCGGAAGGAATTTCATATTCATAATGAGCCGCTGCATAAAGTCCTGCTTCTTCTGTTGTCATAGATAAAGCATGTTCTGTTACAATGCCCATCGTTGCATTAATGGTAAAGCGCTCGATGTCAAATGCATTTTCTTTTGTCATAGCAGAAAGACTGATGTAAGGGTCGCCTATTTTACGATCCGCTTCAACCCAAAATGTTTCTTCATAGTTAGCGTCCTCATTTTTCGTATTTCCGTCCAAGTACGGAATCAGAGTGACTTTGATATTCTCATCTGTCAGATTCGTTACGTTATATTTAATTAGACATAGTTCAAGGAAGGAGGCACTGAGAAAACGTTCTGTTTCAATGCGCACCTGTTCATTTACGGTGAAGGAACGGCGTAGAATCCCTTCTTTCATATCGAGTTCTTGATAGAAGTCAGTGACTCTATCTTGATAAGTGTCGATTTCGTGATCGTTAACTAGGACGCGTATTCCAATGAAATTCATGGCATTAATGACCTTACCAAAATATTCAGGGTAGCCATTTTTCCACCAGCCAACCTTAGTTTTGTCAGGATACCAAACCCCAGAAATATAGGTGCCTTGATGGTGATCTCCGGAATACGTCTCTTCAAAATTCCCTCGCATTCCCATGTATCCGTTACCAATGGAAGTCATACTTTCCTGAAGGCGCAGATCTTCCTTATGAAGTGTATTTGTAGTGAGTTTCCATGCATGAGTGTCAAAAATACGTTTATATGACATGATAATCCTCCTTGAAGGAGTGTGAGTCTCCACAGCTCCTGTGTTAGTTAATCACTGGTGAAACTTTGATACCTCATCGCACTTTGAAAGCCTTTTCTTATATTGTCAAAATTCATATCCACTATCGTATGAATAACCCTGATCATTTGCTTTAAAAAACGTACGATGTTGCATCATGAAAGTGCTATCATTTGATTGCGTTTTCAGTATATAGTGCAACCGGTTGCCCTGTCAACCCAAAAAAGAACAATCTCGTATTCGACTTCTCAGGATACTTTATGAAAAGCAGCTTGATGCAAAATCAAATGCGTGATTATTCTTTTTCTGTGATAAGCAAGAGAATTATGAAATTCCTTCGACTGCCGTATTTTCCATTGTTCTGCGCTGAGAAGAAGCACGCTCGACAATTCGGTGCGGGACAATAATATGTTTTGTCATTTCTTTGGGATCTAAAATTTTCTCAATTAGACTTTTAGCAGCTTGATATCCCAGAGTAAAAATATCGATGTCGACCGAAGTGAGCGGGGGATTCAGCATCTCAGTAAAACGCAGGTTATTAAAACTCACAAGAGAGCAAGCTTCCGGCAGAGAAAATCCCAGCTGACTCAGCATCGTTTGCAGTGGGAGAGCATACATATCGTCGCCGACAATAAGGGCGGTTGGCCGGTTAGGTAGTTTAAAAAGTAAATCTAAATCTTCCTTAGTGAAGCATGGGTCGAGTATATACTGCTCATCAGTAAAGAGACCCGAATCTTGTAGTGCTCTTTGGTACCCGCGGACCCTTTCTTTATGAACTGTACGACTCACATCAGCCCCCACATAAGCAATGTATTCGTGGCCTAGTTCTATTAGATATTGTGTTACGTCTTTGCCTGCTTGGAAATTGTCATTATCTACATGAGTAGTCTCATTTACGTATTGCTGTGGTTTACCTATTACGGTATAAGGAATTTTTTCGTTATGAAAATAATCGATTACCGGGTCTTCTGATTTGGAGTAGAGGACAATGAAGCCATCTACCCGGTTGGCTCTTGTCATCATTTTAACGCGATCGAGCAGTTCTTCATCGGTTCTTGCTGTGACAATGGCCATTGTAAAATTTTTCTCATTCGCAAGCTCACTGATTCCTCGAATACTTTCCAGAAAGAATGGATTTTGAAAAATAGCAATTTCTGCATCTGGCATGATAATACCGATCGATTGCGTCATCTTGTTAGCCAGGCTTTGTGCAGAGAAATTAGGTTCATATCCAAGCGCTTTCATTTCTTTCCTTACCCTAGCCTTTGTAGCTTCGCTGATTTTGGGACTATCTTGTATAACGCGAGATACGGTGGAGGTAGCCACATTCGCACGCTTTGCAATATCTTTTATTGTTACTGCCATCGATAACGCTCCTTTCATCTATTCTTTTGTTATATCATACACACCCCTTGGCAAATGAACAACGGTAAACCCGTCGTCAAAATTAGATTTTTAAAAAAGGGTTGCAAAATGAAAGCGATATTATTTATAATGATCTTGCAACCGATTGCACTGAATTGCACAATGTTGCAATCGAATCTGTTTGAATCCCTAACAAGTCTAGAAAGCAAAGTGTAAACGCTTAAGAAAAACGCACTGGATTAGCTTATGTGTTACAACTGTAGAATCGTTTTTTTGTAAGGGATTTCTGAATGCGATATCAATTCCAATTATGCTAAATGGGGAATCATAATGGATGAAGCGAAGGTTGCGAAATAATAGAACATGAGGTACTCATTATGAAAAAATTATTGTCTTTTGAGTTCTGGCAAAAGTTTGGTAAAGCACTGCTTGTCGTTGTTGCGGTTATGCCAGCAGCCGGTATTATGATTTCACTGGGTAAAGTAATCGCCATGTTCGGGGGAGATCTTTCATTCCTAGTGACCGCAGGCGGGGTTATGGAAAATCTCGGTTGGGGAATAATCAACAATCTTCACATACTATTTGCAGTTGCTATTGGTGGTTCTTGGGCGAAAGAGCGTGCAGGTGGAGCTTTTGCTGCACTAATCGCTTTTATCTTAATTAATATTACGACAGGAACGATTCTTGGCGTAAGCAGTGACATGCTCACACAAGAGGGAGCAACGACAACGACTTTATTTGGTCAGGAAATTCTAGTATCGGGCTACTTTACTTCCATACTGGGAGCACCAGCACTGAACATGGGTGTTTTTGTCGGTATCATCTCTGGTTTCCTCGGAGCTGTAGTCTTTAATAAATATTATAATTATCGTAAACTGCCGGAAGCATTAGCTTTCTTTAACGGTAAACGTTTTGTACCTTTCGTAGTTATTTTATGGTCTGTTATTATTGCCGTTGTGATGTCTGCCGTATGGCCTTTTGTACAAACGGGAATTAATGGCTTTGGTAAATGGCTTGCTGCCTCGGGAGATACAGCACCGTTTATGGCACCGTTCTTATATGGTACGCTAGAACGGGTACTTTTACCTTTCGGTCTGCATCATATGCTTACTATTCCAGTAAACTACACAGAGCTTGGAGGCATTTACACGGTACTAACCGGAGCGAATGCGGGTGGAACGGTAGCTGGACAAGATCCACTCTGGCTTGCTTGGGCAAGTGACCTTGCGAACTTGCAAGGAACAGATCCTGCAGCATACCAACAGCTTATTTCCACGGTTACTCCTGCACGTTTTAAAGTAGGACAAATGATCGCAGGAGCCGGTATTTTGATGGGTATTGCGCTTGCCATGTATCGCCGTGTAGATAAAGACAAACGTTCCAAATATAAATCCATGTTCCTGTCCGCAGGCTTGGCTGTATTTTTGACAGGGGTAACAGAGCCGCTTGAGTTTATGTTCATGTTTGCTGCACCGCTTCTGTATGGTGTGTACGCAGTCATTACGGGTCTAGCTTTTGGTATGGCAGATTTAATTCATCTGCGGCTGCATTCCTTCGGTATGATTGAATTATTAACACGGATTCCGTTATCGATTAATGCGGGCCTTGTCGCAGATATTATTAACTTTGTCATTACAACAGCTGTATTCTTTGGGGCATCCTATTTTATTTCTTACTTTATGATTGGTAAATTTAAATTGGCTACACCGGGCAGACTTGGGAATTATACGGATGATGAGTCTGATAAAGCAGCAGATGAGGATGCGGGTTCTGCATCGGCTTCTGAAACATCAGCTGCAGATGCCGAAGGAGAAGATCTTCCTTCTAAAATCATTACCATCCTCGGTGGACCGCAAAATATTGTCGATGTAGATGCATGTATGACTCGTCTGCGGATTACAGTGAATAATGTTGATGCCGTGGGTAATGAAGAGGAATGGAAGAAACTTGGAGCACTCGGGCTGATCAAGAAGGATAATGGAATTCAGGCGATCTATGGACCGAAAGCGGATGTACTCAAATCCGATATTCAAGACAGACTAGGGTGATGAAATTTTGAAAATATTAACACTCAACACACACGCATGGATCGAAGAAAATCAGCTTGAGAAAATAGAGCAGCTTGCTCATTTTATAAACGAGCACGATTTTGATGTGATTGCACTTCAGGAAGTCAATCAATCCATGCAGGAAAAAGCACTTCCTGCTTCGGAAATGACCTATTTTCATGAAGCGGAAGAGAATACGATCGTCAAAGCAGATAATTATGCTTATGTCCTTCGTAAACAGCTTCACACCGAATACTACTGGACGTATATACCTATCCATGTTGGATTTGCTAAATACGACGAAGGACTGGCTATTCTGTCCAAGACGCCGATTAAGGAAGCGTTCGGTGCTTACGTGTCGGATATGCGGGATTATGCCAATTTCCGTACACGCAAACTGCTGGGAATCAAAACGGAAATCTCCGGTAAGGATACCTGGTTCGTGAATGGTCATTATAATTGGTGGCATGATGAAGAGGAACCATTTGAGCCTCAGTGGAAATACTCTCTTGCTGTGATGGACAAGTATGTTGGTTCTCTGCCTGCCTTTATCATGGGGGACTTCAACAATGCGGCTCACATTGAGGACGAAGGTTATTCCCTGGTGACAGGGAGTGGATGGCATGATTGTTATGAGCTTGCTGCTCAGAAAGACGATGGATTCACGGTTGTTAAGGCGATTGCGGGATGGGAAGATAATAAGCAGAAGCTGCGAATTGATTACGTCTTTTCGAATCAAGAGGTTCCTGTCCATTCTTCAAAAGTCGTACTGAATGGAACCATTAGTCCTGTGGTATCAGATCATTTTGGTGTCGCTGTGGAAATCTAAAGTTAACAAGTAAATAATCCCACAATCCTGGAAGGAGGATGTGGGATTATTTTTTTTGTGCATCAATTGGTTTGTGCATCAATGGGTTGGATTCATATTCGTCTCTGCTGACAGAATCTCCTGATAAAGATCCATGACTGCAGTGAAGAGCGGGATAGACTTGTCCTCTATTAAAGAAGAAACGCCAAGATTCTGATTCAATTTTATTCTTCCTTTGTAGGAAATAGGTGTTGTTTTAAAATAAGCTGACATGTCTGTCAGCAGTTTGCTGCATGCAAGTAGTTTCTCTTTATTTTCTTTTAGTTGCTCATTCCTAATTATGTGAATTGTAAGATAACCCACTTTTTGAACGCGAATCAGTATAGGAAAGTCTTCTTCCACATGGTATGGACGATGTGTAATTTCATTAAAAGCTTGATCATATAAGGTACTGGTTCTTTTTAACGACCGAAGTACGATATTGGATAAGATCTTAATTTCTTGGTTATGTTGATTTTTTGCATAAGTCTTGAGCAGCTTGGCTTGGGCATCCAAAGCGGCAGCAAAAGTCCGATCCAGCCGTTTTGAAGCAGAATGAGGTGACAGTACAAGCATCCCGGCTAAACCAAGCGAACAACCAAGCAAGATGTCTATAATTCTTACATTTACAAAGGCAAGCGGTGAATCTACCGGATGTGCCAGTGATACGAGCAGAAGAGAGATCGGCGTAATGAATACCGCAGCAAGAGCATAGTTTTTGACAGCCAGCGTTTTAATAATGAATTGCATGAGAGCAACACTCAGTACAATCACAAGGTTTGTGGGTTCTAAGAATAACAGCAGGGATGCGAGTAATCCTCCTAAGCATGTACCGATCATAAGCTGAATTCCGCGATATATACTGGCCGTTGCTGTAGCGGCGATTAGGACAGAAGCGCATCCGATCGGAACCCAGGAAGGATGCGGTGCCTGAATCATACTCGCCACTCCATAAGAAACAAGAACGAGCACCCCCATTTTCATAGAGGCAGAGAAGATTGTTGTATAGTGATACAGACCTCGAATACTCCACCTGGTACCAATCGCTTCTTTTAGCGAACGATTGGACACTTCAAGTTTGGGAGAAGGGTTCTTAATGGCTTCCATCATGTATAGAAATGCTTCCTGTAAGCCAGATTCAAAATGATCTTCTTTCTTTATTTTGCCGAAAACTTGCCGATCCACAGTCAAAGTTGAAGATCGTTTAGGTAATGTACGGGATATCGTTCTCAGCATACGTGGATAGACAGCAGGAACGGATATTTGTTGATCTTCTATAGACACAATAGCCCAAAATAACTGATCCGCAGCCTCTGTAATCTCGTAGATTTGCTGAAGGGAGCGATTCTCTTTTCTTCGGGATACCATACTTTTATAAATTTTCTTTTTCGTTTGCTGAAGAAGTTCCCCCGTCTCCAAGCGAAGAAGCGGATAGTCGCTCGTATTCAAAGACTCAAGCATAGTTGCAAGTTTCTGATACAGGGAAGACAGCATCCTTTTCTCAGGTCCATAACGATGAAACACTAGGGGAATCATACATAATAGGAGTGCAGGAATGCCGCCAAGGAGCACAATCAGCCCCCGATAGGCGAATAATCCTGGATCTGCGGGAAGGCTGATCGCCATACCGCATACGAGAACAAACATATATCCTGCGGGAAGCAGGACGCCTGTTATTCCACACAAAAAAGTAGCTGCCGCACCAATAAAACTAATGGCAGCTGCACTTGCAAGTAAAGAAGGAGCCGCAAGGGTGCCCAGCATAATACTTAAAGCAAGCCCTAACAGAATACAGCTCAGTTTCACAAAGCGCTGTCTTGCGGTTTCATCCCTCATATATACATTCACAAAAGCACCCGTTGTTGCCAGCATTCCAAGCCCCGGTTCATGTAAGATGATACCGGTTAGCAGAGGAATGCCGGTGCTAAGCCCCGCAATAACAGCCGGTCCCCAAGGAACCGGGACTTTATTGATACGAAAAGCTTTTTTTAGATGCTGTGCGATGTAAGTTCTTGTTTTGGGTATTGATTGCTTGTTTAAATCCAAATGATATGGCACCTCTTTAGTCATGGGTAATTCAAATATAGGTTTTCAGTCAAAAACTCTATTTACCACAAGACCTCGGAGTTTAAACTTGCATCAGCAATCGTCTATTAGGATACAACTTGTTGAAACTGACTGTGGTACAACTCATAATAAGAACCTTTTGCTGCTAGTAATTCCTCATGTGTCCCTTGTTCTACAAGACGTCCATGCTCAAGGTAAAGAATGGTATCTGCATCCTGAATCGTACTTAGCCGGTGGGCGATAACAAAGCTGGTTCTCCCTTGCATAAGTAGCTTCATTGCCTCTTGAATATGCATTTCGGTTCTTGTATCTACACTGCTTGTCGCCTCATCCAGTATAAGAATAGCCGGATCGGCAAGGATGGCTCTCGCGATCGTTAACAATTGCCGCTGTCCATGACTCAGGTTGCTGCCTTCCGTACTAAGCATCGTGTCATACCCCTGAGGGAGTCGTTTAATAAATGTGTCTGCATTCGCGAGTACAGCCGCTTGCTCTATTTCCTGGTCCGTAGCATCTAGTTTGCCAAAGCGGATATTTTCCCGAATCGTTCCAGAGAAAACATGGGCATCCTGAAGTACCATACCCATCAGCCTGCGAAGATGGTCTTTGTCGATTTGGCGAATGTCTACATCGTCAATCGTAATTGCTCCATCCAAAATATCGTAGAAACGGGTTAATAGATTTACGACCGATGTTTTACCTGCTCCAGTGGGTCCAACAAGAGCGATCTTTTCACCTGGACGTGCAGCAAAGCTTATGTTTTGCAAAATAGGTTTATCCGCATGATAGTGAAAAGACACATCATCGAAACGTACAGCACCTTGAATATTCGTGATCGGTTTTCCATGTTCGCCTTCGTGCTCCGTCTTCATATCCATAATCTCAAATACTCTCTCTGCACCGGCGACAGCAGACTGAATCAGGTTATATTGATTTGCTAGTTCAGAGATAGGGCGCCCAAATTGACGAGAGTAACTGAGGAAACTGACGACAATACCGACCTGGGTTGAACCTTGGAATACGAGCCAGCCTCCGACAGCCGCAATCAGGGCAAAACTGAGATTGTTGATGACATTCATGAATGGTCCCATCATCCCAGACATAATTTGCGCCTTAATTCCAATCTGATTTAGCCGCTCGCTAATTTCCCTGAAGCGAAGGGTTTCTTTTTCTTCCTGACGGTATAGTTTCACCACTTTTTGTCCACTGATGGTTTCTTCAATCATTCCATTGAGATCCCCCAGATGTTGCTGTTGTTCTTTGAAATATCTCTTTGTGTATTTAGCAATATTCCGGGTTACTACAAGAGCGAGCGGGATGCTAATCAGTGCTACTAAGGTGAGCGGTATATCCAAAATAATCATAATTACAAGTGAACCGATGAGTGTCACGATACTATTCAGTAGTTGAGTAACACTCTGATTCAGTGTATTAGATACATTCTCTATGTCATTCGTTGCACGGCTCATCAGTTCTCCAGTGCTGCGCTTGTCAAAGAATGAAACCGGCAGTTTTTGATATTTTGCAAACAGATCTTTTCTCAGGTGAAGCACCGTTTTCTGGGAGAGGGCGGTCATAATATAGGCCTGCACCCAGGTAACCACCGCACCGAACAAATGAATAGCAAGCATGATCAAGCAGATTTGAATCAGCCCAATATAATCTCTCGGAATAATGTAATCATCAATCGTTACCCCAATAAGGTAGGGACCTAGTAGAGCAGTGAGTGAACTTAGCACGGTGAAAATATAAACCATGAGCAGTGCTGCGCGCTGTTTGTTTAAGTAATTCCAGAGCCGTTTTATCGTAGGACCTGTATGTTTCGCTCTTACTTTTGGCATTTGATGCACAGGAACTCGGGGACGCATTTGATTAGACATAGGATATATCCTCCTTGCGCTGTGAACGGTAGATGTCTTGATAAACGGAACTTGTCTTCAAAAGTTCTTCATGCGTTCCTTGAGCTGCAATCATCCCATCGTTTAGGACAAGAATCAGATCTGCTTTTGTTACAGAAGAAATCCGCTGTGCGATGATCATCTTGGTCACGTTGCTTTTTTGTTGTTCCATCGCTTTTAGTATGTTAGCCTCTGTCTTTAAATCAACCGCACTCGTGCTGTCGTCCAGAATAAGTATTGCAGGGTCCGTAACGAGTGCTCTCGCGAGTGAAATCCGTTGTTTTTGCCCGCCAGACAGGTTCACCCCTTTTTGTCCAAGGACCGTGTCATACCCTTTTTCTAATTGTTCGATAAAAGGAGCCGCTTCGGCCGCCTTTGCAGCCGCCAAGATTTGTTCCTCACTGGCTGAAGGATTACCGTAACGGATATTATCCCGAATCGTTCCGCTAAACAGAATCGCTTGCTGCATCACTACGGCAACCTTGCTTCTTAGCTCCTCCAGATCGTAGTCCTGTATGGGGACACCCCCCACCCATATTTCTCCGCTATATACTTCGTAAAGTCTTGGAATGAGATGGACCAGGGTTGTTTTTCCAGCACCTGTTGCTCCAAGAATGGCTACCATTTGACCCGCTTCTGCTTTGAAACTGATATCTGTGAGGACGAGGTCATCCTCCTGGTTATGATAGGAGAAGCTAACATTAGAGAACTCGATAGACCCTTCATTATCACTGGACATATGTTTTGGATGAATCGGGTTCTCAATCTCGGAATATGTACTCAGCACTTCATTTACCCGATCTGCAGATACTTTCGCTCTCGATACAAAAACCAGCATGTTACTTAGCATCAGCATCGACATTAGGAGCTGGGTGACATAGTTAATGAAGGCGATCAGTTTACCTATTTCGAGACTTCCTTGATAATACTGCAATCCCCCGAACCAGAGCACCGCTACGATACTTACATTTAGTACAAGCGTCATCAGCGGCATACTGAGTGCCATCAGCCGATTAGCCCGAATCGCTGCCTGGGTATAATCGTCATTTGTTTTGTTGAATCGCTGCTCTTCATAATCTCTCCGGACAAAAGCTTTGATGACACGAACACCAGACAAGTTTTCTTGAAGAACGGTGTTTACATGATCGAGCTTACTTTGCATTTTCGTAAATAAAGGAAAGGACCGCTTGGTTAAGAGATAGAGGATGAAGAAAAGTACGGGCACGGAAACCACTAAGATGAACGCTAGATTTGGACTCAGCATAATTGCCATTGCTAAGCTTCCGATCAGCAGAAGCGGCGTACGGACAAAGATTCTTAGAACCATCTGAATAAAAGCTTGCAGCTGTACCACATCATTCGTTAGACGAGTAATGAGCGAGCCGGTTTTTCGTTCATCCAAATTGCGAAAAGAAAAAGATTGGATCTGTTCAAATAATCGAATTCGCAGATCTTTTCCAAAATGCTGTGCAGCAATGCTCGAAAAAATCGTACAGCCGGCTCCGCCCACTAGACCGATCAGCGCGACAACGATCATAAAAAGTCCGGTTTCCTGAATATGATCAAGATTATTTGTCATTATCCCTTCATCTATGATACTTGCCATGAGTCTCGGCTGGAGCAAATCCATGGAAACTTCGAGCAGCATAAGCAGAGGAGCGAGTAAGCTCGCTGCCCAGTAGGGTTTGAGAAAAGGAAGTAGTTTCTTCATTAAAATAAGGACACCTTTCGTAAGTGAGATAGAGGGACGACATTTTAGTATGTAAATCAATTTCATTACTCATTAAAGAGGCTGAAGGTATTATGAAATGAATTCAAGTAAGCTTGTTTTTAACTTAAAGGCACGGTGGAAATATTGTCAATTGATTCCTTCCGGAATCGGTATGTATAAAATACGTATTTCAGATTCAATGTTTTTTATTTGGATTAATTGAAATATTATTTCATTATTTGTGTAAAAAAGCGTTTACAAAGATAACCTATTAGGTTTATTATGTAATTGTTAGGAAAAGTAGCAAGTAGGATTTATATTTTAATTAATTCAATGACAATAGGGAACGCGCGAAGAACCATTCATTTCAATAAGGTGGAGGTTATTATTATGGTAAAAGTTCTTGTACATACGGAGACACGAAAAAGCCAAATCAATAAAAATATCTATGGACAATTTTCTGAACATTTAGGACGTTGTGTTTATGAAGGAATATGGGTTGGCGAAGATTCACCCATTCCAAATACAGACGGCATCCGAAATGATGTAATAGAAGCATTGAAACAACTAAAAGTACCTGTACTGCGCTGGCCAGGCGGCTGTTTTGCTGACGAGTACCACTGGGAAGATGGAATTGGACCTCGTGAGAACCGTCCGCGTATGCTCAACACCCACTGGGGCGGAGTAGAAGAGAATAACCACTTCGGTACGCATGAATTTATGAGACTCTGTGAACTGATTGGGGCAGAACCTTATATTTGTGGTAATGTCGGCAGCGGTACAGTGTATGAGATGCAGCAATGGGTAGAGTACATGAATAACGGCGGACAGTCGCCGATGGCAAGCCTTCGTGCACAGAACGGTCAAGAAGAACCGTGGAACGTGAAGTATTTTGGTGTAGGTAATGAGAGCTGGGGCTGCGGCGGGAACATGCGTCCTGAATATTACGCTGATCTGTATCGCAGATATTCCACTTATGTGCGTAATTACAGTTCTGAGCCGGTATACAAAATTGCTTGCGGACCTAATACAGCGGATTATCACTGGACAGAAGTCCTCATGCGGGAAGCTCATCATCTCATGAACGGACTTAGTCTTCATTATTACACGACAGGCACAGGTATATGGGAGAAAAAAGGCAGTGCAACTGGATTCACAAGTGAAGAATGGTTCACAACACTGAAAGCTACTCTATACATGGAAGAGCTGATTGTAAAGCATTCGGCCATTATGGATAAATATGATCCAGACAAAAAAGTAGGACTGATCATTGATGAATGGGGAACTTGGTTTGAAGTAGAGCCAGGAACAAATCCAGGATTTCTATATCAACAAAATACAGTACGTGATGCGCTCGTAGCGGGAATTAACCTGAACTTATTCCATGAACACTCCGATCGCGTAACGATGACGAATATTGCACAGATCGTGAATGTCTTGCAAGCAATGATTCTGACGGAAGGTGCTAATATGGTACTCACACCGACATATCATGTTTTTGATATGTATAAAGTTCACCAGGATGCACATTTGCTTGAGTCTCAATATGTAAGTCCATCTTATAAAATGGGTGATCAGGAAATTCCGCAGCTCAGCCTATCTTCTTCTGTAGATCATGAAGGGCATATTCATGTATCTGCTTGTAATCTTAGCCATGCAGATTCCTTGAACGTAGAACTTGATCTTCAAGGAATTGTAGATGCAGCGGTAAGCGGCCAAGTGCTGGTTTCATCTAATGAGCTGGATGCACATAACTCGTTTGATAACCCGACTCAGGTTGCACCGAAAGAACTTGAGGGAATCTCAGTAGAGCAAGGAAACGTAAGTTTCACACTGCCTGCTGCTTCCGTAGCGGTAATTAAGATTGTGCCAAAGAGAGGCTAAGGGAAGAGGATGACATCAAGAGCTGATAACGAATGCAAAGGTTGTACGGCAAGTGTGCATGTCAGCGAATCACAACTTGCAGTTATGGAACAGTCCACTGTTACATCTGATCAAGGGATGTCAGAACTGGCTGTTCAGGAGCTGTACAAAGAACGTTTAGCGATCTGCCGTACATGTGATGGATTTAAATACGGAACCACTTGTAAATACTGTGGGTGTCTCATTCCTTTGAAAGCCAAGGTAGCCAGCGCTACCTGTCCCTATCCTTTTGAACCGAAATGGCTTAGATAATATGAATGAAGAATGAGAATGAAAGCATCTTCCTTTCCGAGGAAGGTGCTTTTTTTACATGAAAATCAAGTTGATCAAGATACGAAACTGCTAGACATATTTTTGGGAAATACAGTAAAATAATGGGATTAGAATAAAGGGGTGCAGCTGATATGTCTTTTGAAAAAGTGCTTGATCAAGGTTATGTTCGTCTAGTAAATCATATGGGGTCTGATCTAACCATAGCGAATGCGGCAAGAGTGTCTTATGCCAAAGAGTCAGTGGAACTCACGGAGAGAGATATGAAACTAATACGGTTTCTAGCAAGAGAAGGACATACTTCTCCTTTTCGCCACGTAATACTGCAATATGAAATCTACGCACCCTTGATGGTTGCTAGACAGTGGTGGAAATACATAGTCGGCTCAAGTCATATGGAAGGTACAGGAGACAGCCTCGATGCGTGGAATGAGTCGAGTCGCAGATACATAACAGAAGAACCCGAGTTTTATATTCCAAATCATCAGGAGTGGAGAGGAGCACCCGCACATTCAAAACAAGGGAGCGGAGAGGCGCTTCCAATAGAGCAGGGCGCGAAACTAAGTGAAGAGTTACTGGAGTATGTAGAACTGGGTATAAAAAAATATGAGGCAGCCCTAGAATCAGGGGTATGCGCGGAACAGGCAAGGCTTTTTCTCCCATCTTACGGGATGTATATTCGCTGGTATTGGACAGCTTCGCTGCAATCCGTATGTCATTTCTTAAATCAGCGGCTTATGCATGATGCCCAACAGGAGATTCAAGCGTATGCGAAAGCAATTCTCTCCTTAAGTGAACCTCTGTTCCCGGCAGCAATGAATGAGATGGTGCATTATAAGGAAGAAACTTTGTTATAGAAGAGAGCATAACATAAATGAATGGCAGGAGGTAACGAACTTGGAATACCGTAAGATGGATGCCCGCGATTATGAGCAGTGTATTGCTTTATGGAAAAGAACGGAAGGAATGAGTATCAGCAATGCAGATTCCAGGGAAGCCATAGAAAGTTATTTGGAACGTAATGAAGGCTTCAGTTATGTAGCTGTTCAGAGTGAAGATATCATAGGGACTCTACTGGCAGGACATGACGGAAGACGAGGCTATCTATACCATTTGGCAGTCAAGCCGGAATACCGGGGACAAGGGATTGCCAAAATCCTTGTACAGTCTTGTCTGGACCGATTACAAGACGCAGGGATCGAGCGAGCCCATATTATGGTGATGGGTTCCAATGAGAGTGGCCAATCATTCTGGACGGGTCTCGGATGGACACGACGCGGAGATATTTTGATATGTTCCCGAGATATTCATATGAATCCTGTAGGAAAGGAATGACGTCAACAATTTCTTAAGTAGGATAGGGAGGCTGACAGTGATGAACAAGATTGATTACAATGGACGAATCTTTACGTCTTGGGAGAATTCCGGCAATGGGGAGGTCAATCGAGAGACACTTTTTCATTATTTTCAGGACGGGAACCTCGTGTGGGCTAATTATGCAGGAGGCGGTATTATAGCAGGCCACCTGATTGCGACAATGGGGGATGATGGAGTTCTGGATATGCGTTATCATCATGTTAATGAAAAGAATGAGATCATGACAGGGATATGCACTTCAACTCCCGAATTACTTGAGAGCGGAAAAATACGCATCCATGAAGAATGGACATGGACAAGCGGAGACCGGTCAAGCGGGCGTTCTATACTGCAAGAAGTCTGAAAGGTGATTGTATTGTTGTATTAGAAGGAGGCAGCCATGGATTTGGATAATCTGGTCGTGTTCAGTTTTGTAGGGATCATTTCCGTTATCATCGGTGTGGTAATGAAATGGAAGCCTCCAAAGCGAATAAACAGCTTGTTTGGATATCGAACCCATCGGTCAACTCAGAATCAACGAATGTGGGAAGAAGCGAATCGTTATAGTGCGATGTGGATGATTTATGTTGGGATCTTTTTTATAATCATTGGATTGATCGTTGCCAAATTCGTTCAAGGTATTCAGGGACTTGGTATTTTGGTAGGCGTGTTTCTGACCGTTCATCTCCTTGTATTTGTTATGGTGGAGAGAAGGTTAAAGGAGCTAGAATAAAACATGGAAATACAACTACAACCGCTTACAATATAAAAGAGAATTACAGAATAACCGAACTATTTCGACATTTATAAACAAAATATATGTGTTTACAATATAAGGGAATTAAGAAGTTGTGCAGCCCGCATAACTTCTTTTTTATTCCATATAAACTACGAATTAGGAGCAAAAATTAGGAAGTCAGCAGTAAAATTGAAATTCATAAATATTTTTTCGAAAAATCAAACTATTTCCTCTTAAAGCTTGTTATTATAGTACTGAACGTTGTTTTATCTGAATTCTGAATAGAAAGTGTGAGTTAGTAAAGCGGACAAAATCCGCTGTGAAATAAGAAGGATGAACTGAGGTTTCCTGTGAGAAATATGGAAAATATCTTCCTATCGGATGCCCATCAGATAGGACTTACGGCAGCTCAGAAAGCAGAAATAATCCGATGTTAATATTTTGACCAAATTGTGTCATTAAAAGCAAAAGACGAACATCGGGTATGTTATGATTCTGTGCTTCATTTAAGAACATGGTAAGAGCTGATTGGGGAAAGCTATTCCTGATCAACAAGTAATTGTAAGAGTCTAGTGTATACAAAATAAAACCAAAATGAGTAAGTGGACTGTACTTAAGGAGGAATAGTGATGATGATATCCTACAACCATGAATCCATCGAGTATCACACAACTACAGGAGGAATAATTATTCAGAATGGCAAAGTTCTTCTGCAAAGAGAACAAAACCAGCCGTATTGGTTTTTACCAGGCGGAAGTGTAGAAGCAGATGATACACCTGAGTATACAATCGCTAAGATGATATATGAACAGCTTGGTGTACCTGTAATTCAAGAGCAGCAAGTATGGATGATTGAGAATATTGTCGATTTACCGCTGGGTCCCAATATGCAGGTTCATGAGACGGGAATGTTCTTCGTTCTGGAACTTCCATATCCACATCCGATCTTCAATAAAGATGGTGAGTTTACAGGTACAAATAAAGAATATAGATATAAATGGATTGATCTTGATGTTCTTAGGCAGCATCACGTTGTTCCGGAATTTGTCGTTCCCGAGCTTCATGTGTTGGAAGTTGGAAAGGGTGTCAAGCATATCGTCAGCTAGTTATTGTAGAGATCATCTCTGTTCCTTATAAGTTTGAGCAGGGAGCCGTACATATGCCGAGTCTTACGAATGAAAAAATAGGATTGATCTCATGAAGCCTGGGTTCTTACGCTCAGGCTTTTCTTATGTCTTGAAATAACAGATGACTTTGCATCTTTTCTTCTGAAAAGGTATTGTAGAAAGTAATGTGAAAAGGTAAGTATGGAGGGAATCAGGGGACATGGCTAAGCAAAAATATTATGTAGTTTGGGAAGGGAAAAGCCCGGGTATTTATACAAGTTGGCCTGCATGCCAGCAGCAGGTTAACGGAGTGAATGGCGCTAAATACAAGGCATTTGAATCCAAAACAGAGGCCGAGAAAGCCTACACGGCAGGCTGGAAAGGATATTGGGGGCAAGGAGGAGCTCAGAAATCTGCAGGGAGTTCTAGCAAGCGTACGTATGGAGCTGCTGATGCTGCACCTATAGAACCTGTTGACTACAATAGTATCTCGGTTGATGTAGGAACTAGGGGAAACCCAGGCCCTATGGAATACAAAGGCGTGGATACGAAGACAGGAGAAGTATTGTTCAGTGTAGGTCCCATACCGAATGGTACAAATAATATCGGCGAGTTCCTTGCCATTGTTCATGCGCTGGCCTATCTTCAAGAACAAGGAAGTAACAAGACCATTTATAGCGACTCAGTAAATGCGATGAAATGGGTTAGACAGAAGAAAGCGGCTACTACATTGAAAAAAGATGCCTCGACCCGTCAGGTTTGGGATTTGGTCGAGCGGGCTGAAGAATGGCTCAGAACACATACGTACCAGAACAAAATCGTGAAATGGCAAACGAAGTTGTGGGGAGAAATTAAAGCAGATTATGGACGTAAATAAATAGAGAAATCATAATATGGATGATCATGGAGGGAACATAAGAATGACTAATTATAAAGCAGTGTTTTTTGATATAGATGGTACCCTGGTGAATGATGAGAAGGTTATTCCTGCAGATGCAGTTGAAGCGGTGAATCAGCTGAAAGCTAGTGGAATTGATGTTTTTATAGCGACGGGAAGAGCACCTTACTATATTACAAAATATTTATCAGAGCTTGGTCTGGACTCGTTTATCAGTCTGAATGGATCATATGTGGTGTACAAAGGACAACCTGTTCATAAGACTCCCATTTCCAAATCAACAATGGAAAGACTGGAAAATACGGCACTCAGCCACAATCATCCTATTGTAATGCAAGGTGCTGAGGCGAGCTTCTCTAACACGGAACAGCACGATTTTATTGCGACGTCTTTTGAGACCCTTCGTGTCGAGGTACCGGGTTATCGTACTTCCTATTGGAAAGAAGCGCCGATCTATCAGGCACTGCTATATTGCCAAGAACACGAAGAACATATCTATACATCGGAGGAAGCTGGTTTTGGGGATCTTCAGTTTGTTAGATGGCATCCTTATGCTGTGGATGTAATTCCTGCGGAAGGTTCCAAGGCCAAAGGGATTGAGGCGGTACTCAAAGTTTTGGGAATATCGAAAGAAGAAGTGGTTGCTTTTGGCGATGGACTGAATGATGTAGAAATGTTGTCCTATGTAGGGCTGGGTATCGCAATGGGGAATGCCAATGATGAGGTTAAATCATATGCAAAATATGTGACCAGTTCGGTTGATGAAAGCGGAATTCGTAAAGGTTTGGAGTATGCCGGGTTATTGTAGTGAGGTTTTGGTTTATATAGGACAAAGCGGTGTGAAAAAGGATGATCCATGGGACCATCCTTTTTTCTATGCTTGCAGCCTTCATTTTCAACACAAAAAAATTACATGATAATTACATAATAGGGGAACCAATATGCGTAAAAAAGGATATATATGGTATTATTGATCTTAAGATCGGAAAGAGGATTGGGAGTTTCCTGTGAGGAGGATGTTCATGTTCTATGTTAATGCAAGAGCTTTTATTGAAAGAGAAGGAAAACAAGGAACCGAGCTCGTCATTCAAACCCGTAACAAGCCGGGAGAGGAAGCACTTGAACTTCCAGGTGGAAGAATTGAACTATTCGAATCCGTACACAAAGCGTTAATTAGAGAAGTTCAAGAAGAAACAGGTCTCACCATTACTCGGATTGAAGGCGCTTCAAAAAGAATCGATACGATAGGCATCAATCCAGACTTCGAGGTCGAATGTGTTGAGCCTTTTTGTGTATACCAAACCCTTAAGGGACCGGTTGATTCCATTGGTATGTATTTTATCTGTAAGGCAGAAGGTAAACTGTTAGAACAAGGGGACGAGACAAAGGGAGCTACATGGAAAACGTTGCAAAGTCTTCGTACGATGATCGATCAGAATCCACTGCAGTTTAGTAATGTAGATAGAGCAGGTCTTAAATATTATCTAAAACATAGAGTTGTGCGTGATTAAGTTACCCTCTTAATTTTTCTCTCATTCACTTTGTTGTCGTACATGCCTTCCTTCTTGAATAAGATGAACAATAGGTTGTCTTTTTATTCAAGGAAGGAGGAGGCTGTATGATTACAAGTGCTTTTTTGGGTTACATACTGCTTGGGGTTTCCATTGCTGCACCCATTGGTCCGCTCAATGCTGCCCAGCTCAACATTGGAATCAGACGTGGATTCTTTCATTCCTGGTTTTTCGGACTTGGCGCAGTGCTTGCTGATCTATTGTACATGCTATTAGTGTATTTGGGAGTCGTCCATTTACTAGATGCTCCCTTTATTCAAACGTTTTTATGGTTGTTTGGTTTTTTTGTGCTTTCGTACACAGGAATAGAAAGTATTCTTAGCACCGGTCAGATCAAGGAAACGGAAATCGATCATAAAGAACCTCTGGGTAAATCAGTGATGTCAGGATTTTGGTTATCGCTTTTTAATCCGATGTCCATTCTATTCTGGCTCGGCATTTATGGTTCCGTTCTTGCGAAAGAGACAAGCTCTGGAAGCGTAATGCATGTAGTGATTTTTAGTTCTGCCATCATACTTGGTATTTTTATGTGGGACCTAGCCGTTGCCACCATGTCCAGTTTCTTCCGCCGGTATTTAAGTCCCACACTTTTAAAGACGATCTCTGTAATTTCGGGTCTATCCTTATTAGGATTTGGATTATATTTTGGTGTTCAGGCAGTCAAGGCTTTATTTTTTTAACCCTTCCCGGGAAGCGATATTTATTAGATTTTAACTTTTGGATCAGCTTGCGGTCGGGCTTTGTTCGTTTGGGCCTATCCGCAGTCCATACTTTTTTCTGCATATACAGGGTTAAGAGACCAATGCATGCGATAAACAGAAAGCTGATCCAAAAGCCAGGTCTCCCCGTCTTATGAAAGAGTGTTCCTGTTACAGCGAGTAGAATAAGAGTAAGTCCTCCGTATCTTTTGATTTGTCCAAAAATGGTCAGCTTAAGCAGTTTGCCTGAGGTAATTAGAATGAAGGACCAATTGTACAGGAGCATGAGTCCTGCCGCAGTTGTGATTGATTCATAGATGGTATCAGGCAAGAGTAACGCTGTGAGGATCGAAATACCGAGCAGCACAGCATTGAATCCATACGCATAAATAGGAAAACGTTCCTTCACTTTTCTGCCGAAAAGAGAAGGGGCGTCTTTGTCTTGGGCAAGGGTAACTAGCATCGTCGTTACCGCATATAAGGATGCAACCATTGTCGAGAAACCAGCAATAATCAGCACGCCATTAAATAAGTGAGGAATAAAAGGAAGTTCATAAGTGGCTAGTGCCTGGATAAATGGACTCTTTTTAGTTCCATATCTCTGCCAAGGCGCCAAGGTAAGAACAAGAAACAAGGAAGTTACATAGATTACGGCAAGTACCGTTATCATAATTCTGCCCGATTTTGGAGCTTCTTTTGGCTGCTTCAAACGGATTGCCATAAGCCCCATGACTTCCACTCCCCCAAAGGCATAAAAAGAAAAGAGCAACGCTGCCCATGTACCTGTAATTCCGTTAGGGAATATCTCGCTTAAACGAAGCGGGGCATTAGGTTTGATTCCGCCGGATAACCAGCCGAATAAACCAGCAGCTCCAAGACCAATGAACATAAGGATAGCTGAAAGTTTGATAATGGCTGCTGTAGTCTGCAGCGGATCAAACAACTTCGTACCAATTACGATGATCAGGAGTCCAAGCAGTGCATATACTGACGCGAATACCCACATTGGGATAGCCGGAAACCAAAATCTCGTAAATAGGGACAAGGCAGTGAGCTGACTTCCCATAATCAGTAATTCTGAAGAAAAATACCCCCATCCACTGCTGAATCCAGCCCATTTTCCATAAGCTTTCTTCGCATAGGATCGGAATGACCCTTGCTCTGGTGCAGCAGCTGTCATACCGGCGAGTGCATTAAATACACAATATGTACCAAGAGCAGCCAGTACAAAAGTAAATAAAACGGATGGACCACCCACCTGAATGGCAAGAGCAGAACCTAAAAAATACCCCGTTCCGATGGTACCGGCAACGCCAAGCAAAGAAAGTTGCCACCATGATAAATTACCTTTTGTTTCAGATGCTTGTTTCTTATTATTGTTATTATCGCCCATGTTTTCTGTACCTCATTCATGTCATATTTACCTCTGTAATATAAGAAAAGAAGGACAAAAAGATACTGGAATAATTTCCTGCATAAAAAAGGCGGAATGAATTGGCAAAATATAGGTATTGGACTATGATAGATAAAAGGCGAATAAAGCAAAAAGACGGGGAAGGTGTCAGATCATGCAAGGTAAAGTACTTGAAGTAAGCACTGCCCAGCGACTTGAACGTTCTGAAATGGAATACATGATTGATCGTATGAGGGCAATGGAAGAACGGCCGGGGAATCCAATGGGCATTGAGACTCAGTATTTTGGAGAAGCTGTCGCTTTTTATAGCAGGGAGATGCCTTGGCCTCAGTTTAATACAGTGAAAGGAATCGGCTCAGAGGAAGAGTCATATTTGCCTGAAATAATGATGTTTTATCGCTCCAGGAATCGAAATCCGCATATCGAGATTACTCCTCTCAGAGCAGAGCCAACACTGTTTAGATCTCTGACTACACATGGATTTTTCCAATCCTCCTTTCATGCCACGTTATATACAGAATGTAAGAAAGAGACTAGCTCTTCGTTAGAGAAAAAGACAAGCGACAAGGAAAATATCCAAATTGTAGAAATTAACTCGCATCAATTTGATGATTATGCTACGGTTCATTGTCTAGGAACAGGATTACCGATTTCAGGGAAACAGCATGTTGCAGATAACAACCGTATTCTTCATGGAAGAAAAGGTTGGAAGTATTATGTAGCTTATTATAATAACGAACCCGTGGGCGCTGCGGCAGCTTATATTCAAGGAAGTACTGCTTCATTGACCTTTGCAACTACCTTGCCGGCATACCGAAATAGAGGGATTCAAACCTTGTTAATTGAGCGGAGAATGAGAGATGCAGTTCTGGAGGGTTGTAATCTTATCGTTGGACAAGCCTCGTATCTGTCTTCGAGTTTTCGGAATATGCAGCGAGCAGGAATGCAGCTTGGTTACACAAGATCGACCTGGAGCAGTCTTATGCCTCTGAGCGGCCTTATGTAGAAAGAAGGGAATGTAAGAGTTGAAGCAACAAACTTTATTTCGGGTGATCCTTTTTCTATATTCAGTAATGCTCCTATATTTTATGTTTGCCGGATTTCATCGCTATGTTCATGATAACTATCGCTATAATCTAATCCCATTACATACGATTTCAGCTTATGTGAGGAATCTGAGTCTAGATCATGTAATTGATTCAGCAATAAACCTGATTGGAAACATTGCCGTTTTTATCCCGCTTGGTTTTCTTATTCCTGCATCGCTGTCTCGTCCTTGGTCCTATGGAAGGTTCATTCTATTCTTTAGTTCTTTTATCATTTTGCTTGAGTGTATGCAGACTTTGTTACGAGTGGGAACCGGAGATATTGATGATCTATTATTGAACGTAATCGGTGGTTCTGTTGGATATATGTTATACAAACGATATGAAACATGGATCTCATGATTGGTCAGAAACATAGAAGAAATGCAGTATTTAGAAAAAGAGTAAAGAAACCGATATATATAAGGGGTTTTAGGTTTCATTTTTATGACAGATTGGAAAAGAAAAGGTCATTAAAGACGCAACTATTACCAGATTTCTGCGTTCATTATAGTAGTGAATGTAAAAAAATGTTGATGCCGGCGAGTTTACTAGACGACCAAAAGGATGTGTGAAGGTTTGAAGAAAATTGTTCTATTCATGTTGTTGTTTGTAGGGTTATGGGTGATTCCTGGGCTCAGTCATGCAGACGGTGGACAAGCTAAGATTTATCTTAACGATAAACAGCTTGGAACGACGGGGGATACGAAAGTCGAGATTATTAATAAATCTGTCATGATTCCAATCCGTATGGTGGCAGAAGAACTTGGCTATGGCGTAAAGTGGGAACAAAAAACAGGCACCGTTACTATAGAACAAAATGGCTCCACCATTAAAATGGTCGTAAATAATAAAAATGCTACGGTTGATAATCAATCCGTAAAGCTGGACAATGCGCCCGTCCTTAGAAAGGGAACGACTTTGGTTCCGCTGCGTTTTATAGGCGAGCAGTTCGGAATGAAAGTAAAATGGAACAATACGACAAAGACAGTATATTTGGAGGATGAGAGTGGATCTGGAGCAGGTAGTCAGCCTCCAGCGGGTTCACCTACAACCCCTAGTGAAGGGGAGAGCAGTACGGTAACCAATCCCAGTGGTCTTACTGAAATAAGCGGGCTCAGCTTCAGCGAGAATCGTCTGCTGATCGCAACAAGCGGTAAAGTTACTCCTAAAGTATTCACGATGACTGGACCTGATCGAATTGTAATTGATCTGCCTGATACTAAATTTAGTTCAACGTATGGACAAGATCTGAATCAGCAGGGAGCAGGTACTTTAGAAGTTACTGATTACCCGGTTGTATCTAAAGTCAGATACTCTCTGTTCAGTGATAAACCTTCAACCGTCCGTATTGTTATCGATTTAACACAGTCCTCTGGATACCATGTGACGCAAGAAGGGACAAGCTTACTAGTACTCGACTTAAATTCAGATTCAACATCTACACCAAGTACCGAGAATCCGGGAACAACTCCTGTCATACCGCCGAACACGACGAACCCTGACGAAAATAACGGCAACAAAGTCATTGTTTTAGATGCAGGTCATGGAGATCATGATTCTGGTGCAGTAGGAGTCACAGGCAAATTAGAGAAAGACTTAAACCTCAGTCTGATCTTGAAGGTAGAGGCATTACTTAAAAAAGAATCGGGCGTTGATGTAATTCTTACCAGAGATGATGATACATTTGTTTCTTTAACAGGTCGTGCGAAGGTAGCGAATGACCTCGGAGCGGATGTGTTCATCTCCATCCATGCCAACTCTGCCGGTTCATCAGCAAGCGGGACAGAAACGTTTTATTACAAAAATCAAGATAAAGCTTTAGCTACGATTGTTCATAAACATTTGGTTAGTGCAACGGGTTTTAAAGACCGTAAAGTGAAATCAGGTAATTTATCGGTATTAAGAAATACAAAAATGCCGGCTGCACTACTGGAGATTGGTTTCCTTTCTAACAAGACAGAGGAAGCCGCTATGTTTAAAGAAGATTTTCAGAACCGTGTTGCCCAGGGCATTGTTGATGGCATTAAAGAGTATTTGAACTTATAACTTATCATCATAAGAATGAAGGATTGATTATGAATATCGAAAGTGTGGATTAGAGGAGGATATGATCCTACAGGCAGAAGAAGTCGCGAATTCGCGGCTTTTTTTGTTTTAGCAATGTAATTTCCTTATCGTAAGCGAAGGATAAGAGCTATATTTTAGGCCGCTATGTTTAGAAATGAATATCTTTTCTTTAGATTTTGTTATTTTTAACTCATCCAAATCCATATAGAATGATAACAACAAACATGTAAGCGCTTTATAAGTTGTTTTTAACACGTGTTTGAAATTTCTCAGGAGGTGTGTGTGGATGAAAAGGAAGACTTGGTACACGTTGGTGGTGGTTATGATGATTTCTTTATTTTCCTCGGTAAGCGCATTTGCAGGTTATGTTTTCTGGGAACCGTTAAGCTATTTCAACTCAAACACATGGCAGAAGGCAGATGGGTACTCTAACGGTGGAATGTTCAACTGCACTTGGCGAGCAAACAATGTTAATTTTACAAGTGATGGTAAACTCAAGCTTGGTTTAACCAGTTCTGCTCAAAATAAGTTTGATTGCGGTGAGTATCGTTCCACCAATAATTACGGATACGGGCTTTATGAAGTCAGTATGAAACCCGCTAAGAATCCTGGGATCGTCTCCTCTTTTTTCACTTATACCGGACCTGCTCATGGAACACAATGGGATGAGATTGATATTGAATTCTTAGGTAAAGATACAACAAAAGTACAGTTTAATTATTATACAAATGGGGTTGGTAATCATGAGAAGATTATCAATTTAGGGTTTGATGCATCACAAGGATTTCATACGTATGCTTTCGACTGGCAGCCAGGACATATCAAATGGTATGTGGATGGAGTATTAAAACATACAGCAACCAGCAATATCCCCAAAACACCTGGCAAAATTATGATGAATATTTGGAACGGAACAGGGGTTGATGAATGGTTAGGATCTTATAACGGTGCCAATCCATTGTCTGCAGAATATGATTGGGTTCGATATACGAGTAACTAGAGAGGCAAGTAATAAAGGCAGCCGTCACTGGCTGCTTTTGATTTTTCATCATAACCGGGTTCAACCAAGTATCACTTATCCAATATATGTATTCAATTTCAAATATCCTAAATTAATGCAATAAATGTTGCAATATTAGTATGGGCATATGTATCTATCATTCATTATGATTAACTCTGTAAGCAACATTACATAGACTGGGGGAAGCAATGTTGGACACAAATAAAAAAAGAAGAATAGGCAGTATGGTAATGGTAGGGATGCTGGCCCTAACTGCGGTACTGAGTGGATGCGGCAATGGGGGGAACAAGGAAGCTGAACCAAGCACTCCATCTGCACCTTTGGAGCTTAAAGACGGGAAATACGATCCGCCAGTGACAATTAGCTATCTACGGCCTTGGGGTCCAGACGTTACGTTTAAGACAGGCGAGGATCAGGATAACAATGTTCATACCAAATGGGCGAAGGAGAAGCTCGGCATTGAGCTGAAAAATGAATGGGTTTCTCCATCTACCAATAATGCATTCGAGACGAAGCTTCGTCTATCCCTTGCTTCTAATGCACAAATGCCGGATATTATCTCTTATCGTGGTGAATTTAATTTGGTGCGTGAGTTGATTGAATCCGGGATGTTTGTTGATGCAGGCGAGTTATTTGATAAATATGCCAACGATACATGGAAAGATGCTATTAACGAAGATCCTTCCGTTTGGTATCCATATATGCAAGACGGCAAACGGATTGGTATCCCGATTCTCGATTATTCCTATAATGGTGACCCAGTGATGTGGATTCGGGAGGATTGGCTGAAAAAGCTTAATCTGAAAGGTCCGGAGACATTGGCTGATCTTGAAGTTGTTATGGATGCGTTTACAAATCAAGACCCAGATGGGAATGGTAAAAAGGATACATTCGGATTGACCATTGGATTCAAAAACTGGGTAAACACCTGGATGTCGGATGCTGGATGGGTCTTTGGAGCATATGGCACGATGCCAAACCAATGGAATCTTACAGAGGATGGAAAACTTGAATACGGTTCAGTGACACCAGGAGCAAAACAGGCACTCGCAACATTACAAAGTTGGATGAGCAAAGGGTATATCCCAGAGGAAGTAGGCGTATACGACGAGACGAAGGCTGCTGAAGAATTCACTGCCGGCAAGGCAGGGATTGTGGTTGGACCTCACTGGATGCCAACTTGGCCACTGGAGGACGTGAAGAAAAACGATCCAGATGCTGAATTTAAGGCATATCCTATTCCTTCTGGTCCTGATGGCCAAGCGGGCAGACGTGGTACGCCGAATGAGAATGGTGTTGTTCTAATTAATAAAGACATGGAGAATCCAGAAGCATTTTTCACCTATCAAAATTATCTGTTTGAGAATTTTGCTAACCCACAAGCAGGCGGTGAATTCGAATATGGATTTGCTGAAGGATACGATTATGTTATGGTTGACGGCAAACCATCAACGGATCCAAGTCTGACTGAAGGTTATGCTCCTGAGAAATACACGGTGGCCTTTGATGGGGCACGGATTCCAAGTCTTAGCATGAATACACTGGCGAAGCTGGCAAATGGTGAGACGCCATCAACGCCATTTGAGAAAAAGTTAGATGCAAGTGTTCCAACAGCGATGCTGGAAGCAGCGAAACTTGTTCTGGATCAAAAGGATATCTCTCTTAAACAGATGTTTACTGGTGCGCCCACGATGACGATGCAGATGAATAATGATATTCTGACCAAGATGGAGAAGGATACATTCTCACAAATCATTTATGGTAAATCTTCAATTGATGCCTTTGACTCCTTCGTAGAGAAGTGGAAGTCTTCAGGCGGGGATCAGATGACGCAAGAAGTAAACGAATGGTATCAGTCCGTTCAGAGCGGAAAGTAAGAACTGCACGGAAGTTAGACTACACATAAACTGCAATATTTTATCAAAAGATTGAAATCGCAAAAGGCATTGTCGGGAAAACTCCGACAATGCCTTTTAGCAATTTCGTTAAAATAGAAGTAACGGGTGGAATCTAATCTAATCTCGATTCATCTTTAAACGGGCAGACTTTCGCGATATTCCTGCGGAGTAACGTCATAGTATTTCTTGAATACACGAATAAAGTAGGCGGTATTGTTGTAACCGACGAGCTCTGAAATTTCAAAAATCTTGGCAGTTGAAGTTCGTAAGTAATACGCTGCCTTCTCCATTCTTAAACGGTAGACGTAGGCTGTAAGTGCTTCTCCCGTCTCTGCTTTATAGACTTTGGACAAATAGACAGGATGCAGGTGTACATGGTCAGCAATTGCCGGCAGGGACACATCGGAAGCCAGATGGAGATCGACAAAACTTTGTACACTGCGAACAATCGTGCTGTGATTGTCCTTCAGCTCTTGTTCTGCGTCATCACGGATGTAATGCAGCGTTCGGATAGACCAGTCCATTAATTGCTTTGTCGTCGAATAGCTAGGAGCTTGAAAGTAACGATAGGACTCCACTGGTAGAATGGAAGAGAGCTGTTTCCCATTTTTATGTATGATATAAGTAAATGCACCCGCTAAAGCGTAATACACTTCAATCGTTGACTCTGCGATATCATGATATTCGTTTGAATGCAGCAGCTCCTCAAAGATCTGCTCGATCTTCAGTTCTGCATCTTGAAAACGTCCAGCTTCTAACAGACTTATTAAAGTAGGCGGTTTATAAAGCGACCTGATCGTATGAAGAGAGGGCACATTTTTTTCGTCGGAAGCGGTAACGAACAATCCTTGGACTTGTCCCATCCACTTACGCATGGATATAACTAATCTCTCATATATTTCACCGATCTCACTCGGAAACTCTCCCCAATGGGAAACGGAAATCGAGATCGCTCCCTTTAAGTACGCCTGAACATTCGTTTGAATCTGGGCAGCATAATGTTCTAGCATCGTCTGAGGAGTCTCGTGTTTATTCGAGAACATCTTGCTTGGATCCTTCACACTTACCAGGACAACGATATAATCATGAACATCTCGGGTATGCCAGATATGAAAATAATCTTGCACAACTTCATTAATGATATTACAGATGGCATATTCCATGAGTGCAATATCGCTGCTGCCCATTTCGGAAAAATGTTCTTCCATACGAATAATCAACATTGCTAAATCTTCTCCTATCGTATAGGGAAGTTCTAGTAGCTCAAGTTTATCTGTCAGTGTCTTTTGATCATAGGTTTTGCCAGTGAGCAGCTCATGGAGCATCGTAGATTGCAGTAGTGGCAGATTATCCTGAAACGCGTTGAGTGCTCTTTGATAAGAAGCCGCGGTTTCCCATTTATTCTGAATTCTACTCACGAGACGTTGGACGGATTCAATCAGGTCTTCGTCACTTACAGGCTTGAGTAGATAATCAAAGCTTTCTTGGGCCATCGCCTGCTTTGCATATTCAAAATCGGCATGACCTGACAGCAGAATAGTTTGTACATGGGGCCATCTTTTATGAATCTCCGTAATCAGTGCAATGCCAGATATTTCAGGCATACGAATATCGCTGATCACAATATCGATGTCATGGTTTTCCATCATTTCAAGCGCCAATTTTCCCGATAATGCTTCATGGACAGTGCCAATCCCACAGCTTTCCCAAGGAATGGTCTCCGCCAGCGTCTCGACCACTGAACGTTCATCATCCACTAATAATATTTGTAGCATGGGTAGTTCACCTACTTGTTAGTATTGTCGTGCCATATGATATCAACTTTAACCCCGCCGAGTGAAGAATGATGATAGGTCAGACCTGCTCCTTCACCGTATAGAAAAGATAAACGCTGATGAACATTCCACGTGCCGCAGCCCATATTCTCATCCAGCGGTTTAAGGAGATCATATTTCATTTGATCAAGCTGTTTGTCTGACATGCCAAGTCCACTGTCTTCCACCGTAAGCGTATATACATCATCTTTGCAGTCCCCATAAATTCTGATTTCCCCGTTCTCTGCTTTAGGCTCGAGTCCGTGAATGACAGCGTTCTCAATAATAGGCTGGAGGGTCAACCTGGGTACCCTTTTATCTAAAATAGCATGGGAAACGTCGATTGTAAAATGCATACGTTCTAGTCTAAGCGATTGGATTTCAAGATAATTTTTCACCATTGCTAATTCTTCTCGTATTGTTGCCATGTCATTTTCCGATCTTGTTATGTAACGGTAGTATTCTCCCAAATTTAGTGCCATGGCCACCACCGCTTTTTCATTTTTCATTCTCGCCATATTTTTGATATAGAACAAGCAGTTATAGAGAAAATGTGGATTGATCTGGGATTGCAGCTGCTTCAGGGTTGCTTCACGTCTTCGTAGTTTCTCCTCGTACACATTTTCGATTAACTCCTGAATACGCTGCGCCATGATGTTGAACCTAGCGAACAAGAGGCTAAATTCGTTATGTGCAGTGTGATTCAGTCGCACGGAAAAGTCCCCGGTGGACAAGCGATTTGTTCCTCTCACCAGTTGAAGAAGAGGGACCTGAACACTGCGAAAGAGCGTATACAGAACTAGGATACTCATCACGATTAAGACTGCGATAGAGGCATAGAACAGGTTACGACTGATCGT
This sequence comes from Paenibacillus sp. GYB006, assembly GCF_036577645.1. Taxonomy (NCBI): domain Bacteria; kingdom Bacillati; phylum Bacillota; class Bacilli; order Caryophanales; family Paenibacillaceae; genus Paenibacillus; species Paenibacillus sp. GYB006. Next base: position 433,652 of record NZ_JARBDA010000001.1, read on the forward strand.
AATCGGCTTTAATATTTGCTGCATGGGCACATAATCCACATAGTACCAACCGAGACTCTTGGATTGAATATAGGAGACGTAGTATTCGGTTCCATCCAGTGTAGTTCTGAACCCGCCTCTAGCTTGCAGTTGTGCATTTTGCAGTGAAGGCAGGATGGATTTCAGGGTACTTTTCTCCGTGCTGTTGCTAATTAAGCCGAATTCAGGATGAAACATAAAAGGGTCGCCTTTGTTGTTTAACTTATTCTGATTGAGCAGCAATTTGAGATGGTGAACTGGAAAACTAATTTTGGTAATCAATTTGGCCTTACTAGGATTGCTCATCGCTGTCGTCGGATCGGTAGTATGCCAGATAAATTGATTGTCGTTGTAGGTCCAGGACTGCGAGAGTGGTTCTGTAAACTCATTTTCTCTGTAAGGTATGTATGCATAATAGTCAGTTGATATCACTTTTTCCATACGGGGGAAGTACAAGGTAATGGTCGAATGCCATTTGCTTGCTGCATTATACAGATTCATCTTCTCTAGAATGGCACTTCCCGCTTTGGTACGCTCATAGGGAATATCTTTGTAGTCGGGGCGTTGATACTCCTGAATACTGGAATCCTGCCCAATCGACATCCCGTAAAGGGACAACTGATAAATGTTGGACTCCACGGATTCTGCAAAAGTCGACAGCTGATTCTTCGTGTTGTTCTGAATTTCATGTTCAATGACTCTTACGCTTTCTCTATTCGAGTAGGTATAGAGGAACAAAACCAGGATAAGCAGGATCACAACTAACAATGCAATTTTAGTAAAAACATTTAAGCGGTTCAGCAAAGCTCTGCCTCCTCATCTCGTTAAAATATTCATATCATTCTTGCAATATTAGGATATAGATCGCAAAATCCCATTGTTATAATTTTACTATACAAGTTTGGGTTAACTTGTAAAACATAAAAATTAGAACATGGGGGATGCAGGGGTGAAGGAACATACTTTAAAAACAACGCATAAACAGCGTTCTACCAGGGTGAGACAGCGCTGGAATTTGCAGCGGAACTGGCCATTGCATATGATGCTCATTCCAGCCGTATTACTCGCGCTGGTGTTTCAGTACATACCGATGGGCGGAATTGTCATCGCTTTTCAAGATTACAAACCATACCTTGGATTTTCAGGATCTGAATGGGTAGGGTGGGACAACTTCAGATACCTGTTTTTATATCCTGACGTTGGTCAAGTCGTTTGGAATACACTCTTTATTGCCTTTTTTAAGATTGTGGCAGGGCTGATTGCCCCTTTGTTGTTTGCCATTTTATTAAATGAAGTACGACTGGTTGGTTTTAAAAGAGTGAGCCAAACGCTGGTTTATCTACCGCATTTCCTCTCGTGGGTCATACTCGGCGGGATTTTACTTGACATCTTGTCCCCGCAAGGAGGGATTGTGAATCAGCTTATCGTAGCACTTGGAGGGGAACCGATCTTTTTCCTTGGAGATGGTACATGGTTTCGGGTAACGCTGATCGTCAGCGACGTCTGGAAGGAATTTGGTTTTGGAACGATCGTCTTTCTTGCCTCTCTCGCAGGGATTAACCCGGCGCTTTATGAAGCGGCTGAAGTGGACGGGGCTAACCGGTTCAAACAGACGCTGCACATTACGGTTCCAGCATTGATGCCGATCACAATTGTGCTTATGACGCTTTCCATTGGTAACATTCTAAATGCTGGTTTTGACCAAGTTTTCAACCTGTACAATCCGCTTGTGTATGACAAAGGAGATATTATTGATACTTTTGTTTATCGACTGGGGATCTTGAACGGGAAGATGAGTTTTGCTACAGCGGTAGGATTATTCAAATCTGTGGTAGCAACTATTTTGATTGTAGTATCGTACAGATTAGCTTACAAACTAGCCAACTATAGAGTTTTTTAGAGAGGAGAAACGAAGCTTGTATTATAAAACAAAAGGATATCGAATATTCAGCATAGCCAACTACACGTTCCTTGGTATTTTATCGTTGCTCTGTATTCTGCCAATCATTCACATATTAGCCGTTTCATTCAGCAGTATGGCGCCGGCTTCCTCCAATATGGTCACATTCTGGCCAATTGGTTTTACGACGGACGCTTATGTAAAAACATTCGGAAATTCAAACTTTATCAATTCCCTTTTGGTATCTGTCAATCGAACCATACTAGCTACAATCATTGGTATCGTCATCATGCTGATGACAGCTTTTCCCTTGTCGAAGGAAGATACCAGTTTCAAAGGGCGTTCATGGTACACTTGGTTTTTTGTGTTCACCATTTTATTCAGCGGCGGACTTATTCCAAGCTATATTCTTGTACAAAAGCTTGGTTTGATGAATACAATCTGGGCACTCATTTTGCCAGGAGCCTTGTCTGTGTGGAATGTCATCCTCATGATGAACTTTTTCCGCGGATTACCAAAAGAACTGGAGGAAGCCGCTTATTTGGATGGAGCAGGACATATCAAAACACTCGTTTTGGTTTATGTTCCACTGTCGCTTCCAGCTATCGCAACCCTGTCTTTGTTCACAATGGTAGCTCAATGGAATTCTTGGTTCGACGGCATGATCTACATGTCTGATATTAAAGATTATCCACTTGCTTCCTTGCTGCAAACCATCATTGTTCAGCAAGATCTCAGTAAAATCAATGTAGACCCTTCCATGCTGGAGAATATCTCACAGCGAACCGTACGCGCAGCACAAATCTTTATCGGTGCGCTGCCAATCTTGCTTGTATATCCGTTTTTGCAACGCTTTTTTGTAAAAGGAATCGTCATTGGGGCGGTTAAAGGCTAAGCAATGAAAATTAGGCTAATGGAGGATATAGGATGAAAAAAGGATTGGCATGTATTGTTACAGGGTGTTTAACAGCTTCACTCTTTTTTCCAACATTTTCTGGAGCAGAAGGTGCAGATGCGCAGGTGAAAATGGGGGACTTGCAGGCGAAAAGCCTGCAAGCCTCTGTTCCCTACAAAGACCTGAACGGACATTGGTCTCAGCCTGCAGTACTTCGTATGCAAGATATGAATTTATTGCAAGGATATGTGGATGGTACATTCAAGCCGAATCATGAGATTAACAGAGCTGAGTTTGTTATGATACTCGATCGTGTGTTTGGATTTACAGGCGGCACAGAGTCTTCTTCATTTGCAGACGTTACCGCAGGGGATTGGTATTATGATGCGTTGACGAGAGCAAACGGGTCAGGCATTATCCAAGGAACCGATGTGGATCGTCTGTCTCCTAAACAACCGATAACTCGTGAGGAAGCTGCCGTAATGGTGGATCGTGCTTTTCAGCTTTCGACCGGAATGGAAGAGGAAAGCGAACTGTTGAAGTTTCATGATGCAAAGGATGTTTCCAGCTACGCTGAGAAAGCGCTTACCTACTTAACGAGTAACCATATCATGAAAGGATATGAGGGTAAGCTGTATCCCAAATCTCCAATCTCACGTGCAGAGACGGCAGGTCTCCTAGCTGCGATGATCGCGGATATTAAAACCTCTCAGGGAAGTTATGAATCTAGCGTAGAGGGGAATCTGATTGTTCGGTCTTCCGATATTACACTCAAAAACACAGTCGTAAAAGGAAACTTACTGCTTACAGAAGGAATTGGGGATGGGTCCATTGTGCTTCAAGGGGTAACGGTTACGGGGAGTGTCATTGTTAAAGGCGGCGGCAGTCATTCAATAGACATCAGCGACTCCACGCTGAATCGCATCGTTATTGACAAAAGAGGAGAGCCCGTAAGTGTAAATATTAAAGAAGGCAGTAACATACAAGAGATGATCGTTATGCAAAAAGCTAGTGTGGAACTCTCCTCAGATAGCTTGATCAATTCATTAACGGTCCTCACGAAAGCAGATCAGACACAGATTAATTCTAAAGGCAAGATTAACGAACTGAAAGTCGATGCAACAGATGTTGTTGTTAATGGCGAAAAGGTAAAACCAGGCTTCCTTACTTCCATGAAAGGAGAATCGGCACAGCCTGTTCCCTCCCAGCTGGGTAATTCAACAACGGATTCCAGTGCTTCCACTCCATCTTCTCCGGGAGGACAAACACCATCGGTACCAGAAAGCCCGTCAAATGAGAAACCAATTCCACCAACGACGCTTCCTGATGAAGACTGGAAGCTTGTCTGGAATGACGAATTTAACGGACCTGCTATTGATGCTTCCAAGTGGATAGTCCAGGACACGGGTCTAGTCTATAACAATGAATTGCAATACTACAGTCCCGATAATACCCGCATTGTAAAAGATGAGAATCGAAGCGTTCTTCAAATTGAAGCAAAACGCGAAGAGAAAAGCGGTCAAAAATTCACTTCCGGTAAACTCATCTCTATGGGTAAAGGCGACTTTACATACGGTAAAGTCGTTGTACGTGCGAAGCTCCCTAAAGAACAAGGCATGTGGCCCGCTTTTTGGATGATGCCGACAGATGAAGCCCATTACGGAGGGTGGCCTGCCTCTGGAGAGATCGACATTATGGAGCTCATTGGCGGCGAAGAGAGCCACAACAAAATATACAGTACCTTGCATTATGACAGTGTGAAGCCTGATGGGTCTCATGGACACGATCAGGGAAGCGTCACACTCCCGAATGGAGAATCATTTGCTGATGATTATCATGATTTTCAAGTGGAATGGCTGCCGGGAATGATACGGTTTTATGTTGATGGCAAGCTGCATCATGAAGTGACCAATTGGCAGACAAAGGCTTCGGGTCAGCCGGAATACTATACGTTTCCTGCTCCTTTTGATCGTCCGTTCTACCTGATTCTGAATTTGGCGGTTGGAGGAGATTGGCCGGGATCACCGAATAATGACTTTACTTCAGAAGCGATGAATGTTGATTTTGTTCGCGTATATTCTTACGACAAATTAGACGAATGGCCTGATGTGACAACAGATCCAATAGAGCCTGAAGCACAGCGTGAACCGCAGGAGGATGGCAATCAGATATACAATGACCGTTTCTTGGAAGGCACGGAAGCGAGCGGTGTTCCAAAGCAATGGCAGTTCATTACAAATGCGGATGGAGCAGGAGATGTCAAGGTTGTAGAGGATGAAGAAAAAGGAAAAGCAGTGAAGGTGAGCATTGATAAAAAAGGGACTGAGAACTATTCGATTCAGCTCACACAAATGCCGATCTATGTGAAGAAAAATAAAAAATACAAGATAGAGTTCGACGCGAAGGCGTCAGCAAACCGTACAATCTCTTCTAAGGTGACTCAATTTGAAAAAAGTTGGACGAATTACTCGGGAGATCACTCATTTACGATTACTACAGAGTGGAATAAATACGAATATACGTTTGACATGCGAGATGGAACAGACAATAATGCCAGATTTGAATTTAATTTAGGATTGGATAATCATACCGTTCTGATCTCTAATGTTCGGCTGAGCGAGGTAGGAGAAGCAGATCCGCTGACTGTAGAGCGGAAGCCGCTGCCTGATGGCAATTACATCTTTAATGGAACGTTTGATCAAGGCAAGAACCGTCTTGGGTTCTGGTCAAGCAGGATTGCTGAACATGCTTTAGCTGATATCAGCGTGAACAACTTCTTGAAATTCCCGATTATGGAACGTCAACTGGTTGTTAATGTGAAGCAAACGAATGGAGAGGCTGAGCAGGTTGCGGTGAATCAAGGAGATTTGAAGCTGGAGGCGAATACCACCTATGGTTTTTCATTTGAAGCCAAAGCAGATGCGCCGCGCAGTATGGACATTGATCTGATTAGCGGTGAGGGACATTCCATACAAATTCATCAAGGTCAGAATATCCAGCTTGATCAGGAGATGAAGACGTATACCGGAGAAATCAGTATTGGAGATGGAGAGCCAACTGCAAATTCTGAGTTTAGACTGTTACTCGGCAGCTCGACAGGTACCGTCTATGTGGACAATGTCCGTCTAACAAAACGTGGAAATCCTATTTCCGTTAATGGCTACGCACATATTCCTGCAACGGAAGCCTGGTCCATGCAGGGCTTACAACTTGAGAATTCAGATGAAGGCGGCCAGCATATCAGTCATATGGAAGAAGGGGATCTACTCCAATACAAGATTGATGTAGCTGCTGACGACGATTATGTAATATCTGCCCGAATGGCTAGTGCAGAAGATGATTCGAGTGTCCGTTTCAGTATCAAGGACGAACAGGGCACTACGGTTGCACAGTCTGTGTACGCTCTTGGGGATACGGGTGGATGGCAGAAATACAATACAGTCTACTTTCCATCTGTTTCTTTAACGACTGGCAAACATTATTATGTAGATTTTGAAGGTAAGGATTATAATACACGCTGGGTAGATATATCACAAAATAAGGTGAAAAATGGAGAACTTGCAGCATCACAGGAGCATTGGGAGAAGATTCCTAATGATCTGATAACTTCTGATGTTGAAGGCGGAGGAGTATTGATTCATTTACCCGGCACAAGTACGGATTGGTGGGATGTTTTGCTGCAGCAACGACAGATAAAGCTTGATGAAGGAAAAACATACAGGCTCGCATTCGAAGCATCTGCATCCAGTCCGAAATCGGTACAAGCCGTCGTCTCACAAAATGAAGGCGATTATACGAAGTATATGGAAGAAAAAATCGAGCTAACCGAAAGTAAGCAACAATATGCTTATACATTTACGATGAATGGTGCTTCGGACCCCGCAGCTGTACTTGCATTTGGGTTAGGTTATCCGTCATCAATCGGAAATCATACTATATCCATCTATAACGTATCGTTTATTGAGGTGAATCCGAGTGCCGATCAGGGTGGACAGCCTATTAACGTAAACTTGATTTCAAACGGTGACTTTTCCAAAGGAACCGATGGTTGGTTTACTCATGTGGATGGGGATTCCAAGGAGCTTGAGATAAGTGCTAGTAACCATCAGCTTCAAGCCAAAATTGGAACGGCTGGGCAGAACCCTTGGGACCGTCAGGTCATTAACGAAGGGTTTGGCATCCAGCGAGATTTTAAATACAAACTTACATTTAAGGCGAAAGCTGATAAGCCCAGAAAAATGAACTTAGGCATCGGATGGGTCGATGCATCAGCCAACTATGAATGGCATGGATTCTTTGGGGAAAAGGTTGATCTAACTGCGGAGGAACAACTGTTTACCTTTACATTTAATGCGACAGAGGATAGCTATGCTAATACTAGAATTTCATTTGATATGGGGAATATTTCGGGTGCAGAAGACGGCGATACAATTATCACGTTGTCCGATATCAGCTTGATTAATATGGGCTATTACGAAGATTTGGTAATACCGGCACTTTCTTATCTATCCAATTAAATCACTATATTTTCCTGATATCATATATAATGGTATAGATTATACAAGGAGGAGAGGTGCAGTTCTTGGAACATCATTTGATCTATGAAGAATCCTTTTGGGGACATGATGTTCGATTAAGACACATTACACAAGGTTCCAATACGCTCGTGGTTTTCTTTCCCGGGCAAAATTATTCTTGTGAACTGCCTGTTCTGTACTACGCTGTTCAAAGCGCTACCTCTCAGGGCATGGATGCCCTGATCTTGGAGTACGGCTTTCAAAGTGCTCGTGTAGCACTGGAGAGAGAACAACGTTCCATCCTTGAAGAAGAAATATTACAGATGGTTAGACGCGCGAGTGAGGGGTATAAGCAGCTCATCTTTGTGAGTAAAAGTTTGGGGACCTTGCTTGCTGGGTACACGGCTAAACATCTCACAAATTACTCGATCCGCCACCTGTACCTAACACCGCTGGATAGTACACTCACGTATATGCAGCATTCGAAAGGTATGGTGATTTACGGGACTAAGGATTCTTTATTTAGTGAAGAGAGCAGAGCAAAGCTCGCTTCTTGTTCCGAACTGAAGGTCCATCAAGTGCTGGATGCAGGTCATGGGCTGGAAACATCAAATCCTAGAAAATCAGCTGAATTAACATCACAGCTAGTAGAAGAATATATTCGTTTTTTTACGTCAATCGAAGAAGAATCATATTCATCATAAAATAGAAAAAGAGAGTGAGCTAAGGGGGTTACCCTTTCGCTGCACTCTCTTTTATTTGAAATTAACGTGCTTGGTAACGTGCGTAAGCATCCTGATGTATCTTAATTACTTCTTCAATACCCATTCCTTTAATGGTCTCAACAAAGGTTTCGTAACTTGTAAGAGGCTCATCACCTAGAATAAATTTCGTAACCATTTCATCAACATAGGTGTTAACCTGACCCATGATTTGGGCTTCTTTTCTTGCTTCATCTTCCGTTTTACGCAGATTAGGAAGAGCCATTGCATAATCTGCTTGCATCCATGCATTATTTGCATCTTTTTGCTGATCAAATGTCATCAGTGCGTCAAGATAACGCGTATCTTGGTTCATTGGTCCATCCATAATAGAAAGTGCATAACTAGCAAGTGCTTGGTCATAGGTCAGTCCATCTGGGTTTTTAAGAATCGTATCTGTAAATTCGATAGCGTCGCCATTACGAGTGTAACTTTCATTCTCAATACCGAAGTTAAAGAGATCATGTCCTTCCGGACTGTAGTTATAATCCATCCACTGGACAATGGCTTTCAGTTTGTCTTTGTCCGCAGAAGTAGTGATGGCTTCACCATAACTTAATACTTTGGTATCAAAACGGAAAGTACTTCTAGATACACCATTCTGATCTTTCGCCCAAGGAGCGCCGACAAGGTTAAAGTTTGGATCTTTTTCAGCCATCATATTAAGATATTTCGCCATACCGCTAAATACACCGCCATAGTAAGAACCGGCTTGGTTATTCGTAATTTTGTAATCAAAAGCTTTTCCGTCATTGGTCATGACTTCTGGATCGATCAGACCTTCTTCATACCACTTTCTCATGGTAGTTAAGAATTCTTCGTAACCTGGTTGAATCGGACCATATTCAATCGTTTCTCCATTCAACTGAAAACCTGCAAGGACGCCAAAGGCAGGTGCAAAATCATTCAATTTACTCATGTTACCTGGACCCCAGTTAGCTGTAAAAGGAAGTTCATCTTTTTTGCCGTTGCCATTAGGATCCTGTTCTCTGAATGCTTTTAGTACGGTGTACCACTCGTCAATATTTGTAGGCGCCTTCAGATTTAGCTTATCAAGCCAATCTTGACGCAGAATCATGCCTGTTGTTCCATTAAGCTTTACAGAATCTGTACGTAGATAAGGGAACATAAAGATCGTACCGTCATCGAGTGAAATTTGTTTACGAACTTCTTCATCTTCAGCAATGATTTTCTTTAGGTTCGGAGCATAAAGGTCGATATACTCATTAAGTTTTATAATTCGTCCATCCGCTAGCAGTTTCTCCGGTCCGCCTGATACATCAGCCCAGTTGTAATAAATAATGTCAGGAAGCTGGTTACCTGTGACTAAAAGATTGAATTGATCTTTTTGTTGACCGAGTGGAGGATGTGTGAAATTCACCTTAATCCCGGTGCGTTTTTCTTTTTCCTGATACGCTTTTACATCGCTGAATCCATTGCCTGAAGCGATTTTTCCGTCATTCGCTCTCCAATAATTGATTGTCATTGCTTCATCTACAATGGGAAGAGAAATTTCGGTAATTGCTTGCTCACCCTCAGCTGGCTTCGGCTCCTCCGCCTCATTAGTTCCACTACATCCTGCAAGAAGCCCTGTTGTCATTACCAAACCAAGCATTATAGACATGACCCTCTTCATATAAACCCTCCTTAACAATCTATAGGATAAAGCTGTTACTTGCACCACTTCACATGTAAAGACGATGCAAGTACTTTGCTCTATTCTTTAATGGCTCCAATCAGTGCACCTTGAACAAAATAACGTTGGATAAAAGGATATATCAGCAAAATCGGAAGTGTGGAAACAATGATGGTGGCGTACTTGATGTTTTCTCCGATCGCAAATCCGGTGTCGTTAGCAGAACCCATTGCTTCGGTACTGTTACTAAGCAAAATATCTCGAAGAATGATTTGAATCGGATATAGATCCTGAGATCTCAAGTACAAGAGAGGACCCATAAAATCGTTCCAATGATCAACAGCGTAATAGAGAGTCATTACGGCGATGATCGGCTTGGATAAAGGAACAACGATCTGGAACAGAATTCGGAAGTCATGAGCCCCGTCGATTTTAGCAGACTCGATCAAGGGGAGCGGGATACTCATAAAATTCGTTCTCATGATGATAAAGTTAAAAGTGCTGATGGCTGTCGGCAGAATCATAGCAAGTCTCGTATCCAGGAGACCCAAATTCTGAATGAGTAAGAAGGTAGGAATCATCCCGCCGCCAAAAAACATAGTGAAGGTAATCAATTTCATGAAGAAGCTGCGTCCGTATAAATCAGGTCTTGAAAGAGCATACGCAGCGAGTGTCGTCATCAATAGGTTAAGTGCAGTTCCGACAATAACATAAAACAAAGTGTTCATATAACCACTGTAAATCTTGGGATTCTGAAATACTTTTGTATAAGCTTCTATGGAAAATCCTTCTGGGAGCAGCATGAGCGATCGGCTTGCCAAGAGCTGCTGCGGATCAGATATAGAAGAGTTAAATATGTAGAGCATAGGATAAGCACAAAGTAACATCACGAGAAGCAGCAGAAAAATATTGATAACGTCAAATACATTTTCGCCAAAGGATTTTTTCATGTTGGGTTCACCTCTCTACCACAGACTGGTTTCATTTGCTTTTCTGCTAATGTAATTGGCACCAAGCAGTAAGGCGAAATTAATGACGGAGTTGAACAAACCAATTGCGGTGGAGTATGCCTGATCGCCAAGAAGCATCCCTTGCCTATATACAAAAGTAGAAATAACATCTGATGTCTCATACGTAGCAGCGGTTTGCATAAGTAAAATCTTCTGGAAATCTGCGTTCATAATACTGCCCATCCGCAAAATAAGCAGGATGATAACCGTTGGCATGATACCCGGCAATGTAATATGTAATAATTGATTCCATCTGCCTGCGCCGTCCATCCTTGCAGCTTCATATTGCTCTGAGTTAATGCCAGCGAGTGCTGCGAGGAATAGAATGGAGGCCCATCCTGCACCTTGCCACACATTAGAGAGAATATACATAGGACGAAACATGTCTTTATCGGTAAAAAACATCATCGCCTCAAAACCGAAGAATTCTCGGATTATATTAAATAGTCCACCGTCTAACGATGAGAAGGTTTTCAACATACCTACAACAACGACTACCGAAATAAAGTGAGGCAGGTAGCTGACCGTTTGTACGGCGCTTTTAAAATATCGGTTTCGCACTTCATTTAACAGAAGAGCAAGAATGATCGGTGCGGGAAACCCGATAACGAGACTTAGTAAACTAAGAATTAAGGTGTTGCTCATCAGTCTCCAGAAATTATAGCTTTCGAAGAACATGGTAAAGTTCTCAAAACCAATCCAGTTTCCGCCCATAATTCCTTTTGCCGGGCTGTAACTGCTCTGGAATGATAGGAGGATCCCGTACATGGGTCCATAACAAAAAATAAAGTAGTAAGCTAAAACGGGAACAAGCATTAAATAAATGTACTTATTGCGGCGCCATTCTCTCTTGAAAAAATGCATGGCTCCTTTACTTTGAACCGTCTGTTTCACAGCCAAGGGATTATTCATTCCCATGGTTCTGATTCCTCCCCCTCAGGTACATATAATGAATCGGAAATAAACACTATCAAAATATCTGTGAACATCTGTGTTGTAAACAAAATACTACCGAATAAGCGCTTTCATTGTCAATATTTATTTTTAATGTATATTATTTGATTTAGATTGCCGTTTATTTAAATTAATTTATTATTAATGTAGGATCTTCAATTAACAGTGTTTTATAGCGCTATTTCTTAACGTTTTAAGAGGGTAGTTATAGTAATGGTCGTAAAAAATGATATATTCAGCACAAAAATAAAAAGAAACAAAATGTCTGAAATAAAGAAAAACAGACAAAAAAGAGTGGGAACTCGCCGTTAGACGGATTCCCACCCTAAATTATGGAGTAAATGTTGACCTCTTATCGAGACTGTAAAGCAATCTTTAGCTTATTCATGGCTTCTTCCAGCAAGCGTCTTGAACATGCTACGTTCATGCGCATAAATCCTTCTCCATGTTCACCAAAGTCAGTGCCGCTGCTGAAGACGAGACCGGCTTCATGAAGCAGAAATTGATAGAGTTCTTTATGAGGTATTTGCAGATTGCGAAAATCAATCCACAGCAAATAGGTTGAGTCAGGCAATTTCACTCTTAATTCCGGTAGATGCGTATGAATAAATTCTGTAACATATACCATATTTTCATGAATGTACTCCAGGGTCTCTGAAAGCCAAGGTTCACCTTCACGGTATGCTGCTTCCGTTGCCGCAATACCGAAGATATTCATTGAAGAGAGCGCATTTTTTTCAATGATTTTTTTAAACTTCACGCGAAGTTCTTCATTAGCGATCACGACATTTGACGTATGTAATCCAGCGATATTGAATGTTTTGCTTGCGGCAGTACAGATGATAGAGTGCATTTTAGCTTCTTCAGATATCATCGCGTAAGGCGTATGCAGCCCTTCTTTGAATACGAGATCTGCATGAATTTCATCGGAGATGACAATTAGGTCATGCCTAGCAGCAATCTCCATTACGGATTTTAGTTCTTCTTTGGTCCATACACGTCCAATCGGATTATGAGGGCTGCATAATACGAGCATTTTAGCTTTTTCATGTTTTGCAACTTGTTCCAAATGAGCGAGATCCATTTTATAATGGAGCTCATCATGAAGGAGAGGGTTTAACACCAGTTCTCGTCCATGATTAGATGCTAACTTGTGAAAAGGTCCGTAAACAGGAGGCTGTATGATAATGTGATCTCCAGGTTCAGTAAAGGCTTCTACTGCCATATTAAGGGCGGGGACGATACCTGGTGTATAAACAAGCCACTCGGGGCTTACATTCCAGCCATGGCGTTTTTTCATCCAGTCAGCAATGGATTGCTGAAATGAAGCATTGGGTGTGGCATAGCCGAGTATTCCATGATCTGCTACGTCACGTACCGCTCGCAGGACCGGCTCCGGTGCAGTAAAGTCCATATCTGCAACCCACAGCGGAATGGCTTCTTTTACCCCAAAAAGGGATTCCATTCCATCCCATTTCACAGAACGTGTCTCTCTGCGGTTAATCATGCGATGAAGCGGATGATCATGATTAGTCGTATTTTTATCCATTATTTAGTTTCCTCCAACACAATATATAGCATAACAATCCATAATTATTATTATCTAATAAAGTAGGTATGAACGCAATGAGACAGGAGTGGAGGATATAAATGAAACAACGAACGATTGTTTTTACCGGAGGAGGATCTGCCGGACATGTAACGGTGAATTTGGCACTGATTCCTTATTTTCTGCAAAAGGGTGAAAAGGTACATTATATAGGTTCTAGAGACGGTATTGAAAAAGAACTTGTTCAGTCTCTAGAAGAGGTGAGTTATAAAGCAATAGCGACGGGGAAACTACGCCGGTACCTTAGTGTTAAGAATTTGAAAGATCCTTTTCGAGTGTTAAAAGGGGTGGGTGAAGCTTACCAGTACCTTGGGGATGTGAAACCCTCTATTGTATTTTCGAAAGGCGGATTTGTATCTGTTCCCGTTGTTATGGCGGCATGGATGCGTAAAATCCCCGTTGTTATTCATGAATCGGATCTTACCCCAGGTCTCGCTAACCGGATTGCCCTTCCTTTTGCTACCAAGGTATGCACTACCTTTGAAGAAGCGGCAAAACACCTAAAAGGAAATAAGGCAATTCATGTAGGGGCTGTTGTTAGAGAAGAATTGCGGCAAGGCGACAAGGAACGGGCCAGAAGATGGCTTGGTTTTGAGCAAGAGAAGCCGGTACTGTTATTTATGGGTGGCAGCCTCGGTGCGAAGAAGATGAATGATACGTTGCGGACTGTAGCGACCAAACTTACTGGGAAATATCAGATTGTACATCTCTGCGGGAAGGGTCAAGTGGACCTAGAGATGGATTCGGTACAAGGTTACAAGGCATTTGAATATCTTCAGGATGAGCTCCCAGATGTGCTTGCGTTAGCGGATATGGTGATTTCAAGGGCAGGTTCGAATGCAATATTTGAATTCTTAACCTTACATAAACCGATGCTGCTGATCCCATTATCTGAAAAAGTAAGCCGCGGAGATCAGCTGTTGAATGCAAAAGCCTTTGAAACATCAGGATATGCTCAAATTTTATGGGAAGAACATCTTACTGAAGATACCTTGCTGGAATCCATTCGTTTGCTGGATGAGAATAAAGAAAAGATAAGAGCGAAGATGCTGGATTATAATCGACAAGATGCGATATCAGAAATCATCAAAATCATTGAAAATTCACGTTTGAAATAAGTTTTATTTTGTGGAAAAGCAGGGGATTTCTTGTATCTTGACGAATGAATTTAGAATTGATATCTATTCCAATCTATTTCTGGCGAGGGGATGAAGGCGAAGTGAATACACTGCAAAAAAATTCCTTGATTGTGTCTTTTCACGAATGGCATGACTGGTTCCGCAAGTGGAGTATAGAGAAGAATACGCTTTGGGATATCCCGGTTGCAGCTGAGAAATGGACGGTTCGTGAGCTGATTAGTCATATGATGCGCTGGGATCGTTATTTTTGGGAAGGTGCCATATCTTTGATTATTTCTGGAGAAGAGAAACAGCTGCAAATTCAGCATCTGGATTTTGATATATTTAATGAGGCGGCACGTGAACATGCACATACAATTAGTATAGAAGAGCTAGTGCAAGAAACGCTCCATTACCGGGAGCAGATTATCCGCGCGCTTCATGAACTACCTGCTGAGGATTGGACGAAAGAATATAGGGGACTTGATGGCGGACCTTTTACTGTACAAAGTTATGTTGAAGATTTTATTTGGCACGATCGCCATCATATGAAACAACTTGAAGATATGTCTAATTCTTTATAGCGAGGAACGATGTACGATGATTCTGGAAAGTGCCATGCTGTATGTAACAAAAGGGAATGAGTCTGCTTTTGAACAAGATTTTGCGAAGGCATCTACGATTATATCAAGCATGACAGGGTATATTCATCACGAATTGTATAAATGCATGGAGACAGATCATCAGTATCTGCTGTTAGTTCAATGGGAAACACTGGAGGATCACACGATTGGATTTCGAGGTTCGGAAGGTTATCAGCAGTGGAAAGAGATCCTTCATCACTACTATGATCCTTTTCCAGTAGTAGAGCATTTCGTGAAGGTCAGTCTGTAAGTAGTGACCTGGAAAATACAATTTTGAATTCTGCCGCATCAAGGGGGAACACATGTGGAATACACAATCCGGTCCATTGAGAAGGAAGATCCCGTACCGTATGACCTATTACTCCTTGCTGATCCGTCTAAAGCTGTGATAGACAAATACATTCACCGCGGACAGATAAGCGTTGCCGTATCTCATGGAGAAATTATAGGAATTGTGGTGCTGCTGCATACCAGGCCGCAAACTTATGAGATTGTAAATTTGGCAGTGAAAGAGGAATATCAAGGGAAGGGCATAGGAAGAGCATTACTGCGCTATGCAATTGATCATGCAAAGGATCAGGGAGCCTCGACTATTGAGATCGGTACTGGCAATTCAAGTCTGGATCAGCTGGGATTTTATCAAAGAGAAGGGTTCCGAATCACTGGAATTGACCGTGATTTTTTTATTAAACACTATCCTGACCCTATTATAGAAAAGGGTATACCTTGTGTAGATATGCTGCGTCTATCCAAGGAGGTGTAGCATATGATTATTGAGATTCTAGTCATTACTTGTGCAGCTTATACTCCTATTATTTATAGTTTAATCAAAAGAATAAGACGTCTCGAAGAACAGGTCAAAGAGTTGAAGCGGCGAGAAGAAAGCCATCGTAATCCTCCTGCAGGATAGATGGCTTTTTGTTTTTTTTGATTGCTATGCTATAAATCAGGAATTTCAATCGTCACTTCTTTTTTTGCGGCTGAGGAACGGAGAACGCCGTCAATGATCGCCTGATTATATAAAATTTGCTCACCCGGTATGGGAGCTGGCAACCGTTTTTGAATTGCATTAGCATAGTCAAAAATCTTTGCATGAAATAAATTGATCTGATGATGTTGAATGGGAAGGGGACTTTCTGTATGATGACCAGCAATGTCGTGATACAGCGTCATACTGCCGATTCGGCCTTCCCAGCCTCCGCTCCAAGGACCGCTTCCTGAAGGAGTGACTTTTAAACCGGCATCGGTTCCAAGAAACATCGTGGGTCCGAGTGTATCCATATGCATAGCCCAGGAGATTTTGTAGCTTAACAAAATATCGCCTTCTAATCGCACCATCGCTGCACCAAAATCTTCTACGTTAAACATATTTGCTTCTGGGTGATATTTTGGATTTGTGCCAAAATAATTGGAGGTATAGGCAGATACCGTAAGCGGCTTAGGATAACCTAGCGCATGGAGAACCATATCTAGAGAATAGCAGCCAATGTCCGCCATAGCCCCAGCTCCGGCAAGATCCTTTCTGATGAATGTACCACCAGGCATACCGCGTCTTCGGCCACCGCCTGCTTCGGCAAAGTATACCTTTCCAAGCTGTCCATCTTGAATCAGGCTGCGAATGGCCTGCATATTTGGATCGTATCTGGGTTGAAATCCGACAGTAAGCATCTTTCCCGAGCGTTTAGAGGCCTCAACCATTTCAATAGCTTGATCAAGTGTTACAGACATCGGTTTCTCTACCATGACATGTTTTCCTGCATTCAGTGCATCAATGGTAATATTGTAATGGGAGAAGTTCGGTGTACAGATGCTGACACCATCTAAGTCCAGTTCCAGCAGATCAAGATGATCATCATAAGCTTTTGCCATAGGCAGATTCGTTTGTTCTATGAATAAGGATGCTTTGCCTGGAATAATATCCGCAACGGCTACAACCTCTACATAGTCAAGTTGTTTATAGGCATTTGCATGAGCTCTTGCAATACCTCCGCTTCCAATGATTCCGATTTTAATTGTACGTTCCAAGCATCATTCCTCCTTTACCAAATCCATCGATTAATGAAATTACTCTTGCCTTATGGTTACCACAATGTGGCGGAATGAAACCAATGTTTTTATATTTATTCTTGTTAACAAGAATATAATTCTACTCCGCAGGGGGAAGAAACTCCGAATCGTAAAAACGTTAGCTCAACTTTAACAGTTGGCTAAAAAGTATAAAATCCATTCAAATCGTGAAAAGTGGGGTACTATAGGTATAGTAACTTCCTTTTGATGAGAGAAGATTTTCATGATCTTTGTCTTCTTACTCGTTATTTGGTAGAATCAATAATTGGTGTATTGATACGTAAAAAACGATTCATCTAATTAATGCATCAATTACCTTTAAAATTGGAAATGCTCTTCGCTTCAAATGTTTATAGAATAGAATTAGGAATTACAACCATCCCTTGGGATCGGTAGAATAATTAAATGAGGTGACCGCCTTGGGCTAACATGAGCATCAGTTTACATCTACTATATGAAATAAAGAAACTCACCTTTCTAGTGTGAGTGCCCGTAATTCATGGAATATGTAGTAATGTAATGAAAGATGAGGATGACCAAAGAGCGATTCATTACTGAAGTTAATTCATATTCTCTTCATATTAACGAATTATAATATGTTTTTAATTGATTAGATTTTTATATGGTATTCCGTCCTGGAACAATCCAAAATAATTGACGGAGGGAACATTTATGGCTAACGAAGATGGCAATATGCAAAGCCCTTGGAAAGCTTATTACGGACCTAATATGGGTTATGTTCAAGAACAGTACGAAATTTATACAGTTAATCCGGATTCGGTAGATGCTGAATACCGTTTACTTTTTGAGCAATGGGGACCTCCTCCTGAAGAGGAAATAACAAGTAATAATGAGACGGGGAGTACAGTTGCTTCCGGTGTAGCTGATATCCACCTTTTAAGGAAAGCGGTTACAATAGGTGAATTAGTACAAAATATACGACGATTCGGTCATTTAAAAGCGAATATTGATCCTCTTGGAATCAGTGAAAATACAGATACAGATCTACTATCTCCTGGGCATTTCGGTCTTAGCGAGCAGGATCTAAGATCATTGCCGGCCTCTATTGTTTGGGAGAATGCAGACCAAACTACCAAAACAGCTCTAGACGCTGTTACACGTCTAAATGAATTGTATACAGGGCCGATCGCTTTTGAGTTCACGCATATTCAGGACGAAGAAGAACGAAAGTGGCTTAATGAATATATCGAGTCGGGCAAATTACAAGAGGGACTTAAGGAAGAAGAACGAAAAGCACTTTTAAAACGTTTGGTAGAAGTAGAACAGTTTGAACAATTCTTGCACAAGACATTCGTCGGACAAAAATGGTTTTCTATCGAAGGCAATGACATGCTTGTCCCTATGCTTGACTCTTTTATTGATACGATGATGGATGCAGGTTCAAGTCATATCTTAATGGGGATGGCTCATAGGGGAAGACTCAATGTTCTTGCACATGTTCTTGGAAAACCTTACGGCAAAATCTTCTCCAAGTTCCATCAAGCGATCAACAAGGATCTTGTTCCTTCGGAATCATCTTCTGGTGTGAACTTTGGATGGACGGGTGACGTAAAATATCATTTAGGTGCCACACGCACGCTTAAAAAAGCGGATAACATTCAGGCCAAAATCACTCTTGCGAATAATCCGAGTCACTTGGAGTATGTGAACCCTGTCGTTCAAGGTTTCGCTCGTGCTGCTCAAGAAGATCGCAGTGAGTCTGGTTATCCTAAACAGGATGTGTCCAAAGCCGCAACGATTCTAATGCATGGTGACGCTGCTTTCCCTGGTGAGGGTATCGTAGCTGAAACTTTGAACTTCAAAGCGCTGAAAGGCTACCAGAATGGCGGAACACTTCATGTTATCGTAAATAATCGAGTAGGTTTTACAACGAACAGCGATGACTCACGGTCTACGCTTTATTCTAGCGACTTGGCAAAAGGTTATGAAATTCCGATTGTCCACGTTAATGCGGATCATCCTGAAGCATGTGTTGCTGCGATGAGACTTGCATCGGCGTACCGTAATCGTTATAAGAAAGACTTTTTAATAGATCTGATTGGTTATCGCCGTTATGGTCATAACGAGACCGATGATCCGGAAACAACACAACCTACCGTGTATGCAAAAGTTAAAAAACATGCATTAGTAACTGAATTGTACGCTGAGTATCTTAGCCAAAAGGGAATTTCATCCGATCTTCTGGCTGAGTATCGCGCAGAAGCGCAGCGTGTCCTGAAACAGGCTTACGAGGAAGTAAAACAAGGAACGGTAAGTCATGAAGAAGTTCATGGTAAAGTGGATGCCGGCAGCAAACGTCTGGATCGACCAGAACGTATGACCAATATGCCGACGGGGGTACCGTTAGACAAACTTCGTGAGATCAATTCGGAATTACTGAAATGGCCGGAAGGATTCAAGGTGTATCCGAAGCTGCAGAGGATTCTACAGCGTCGTCAGAATGCTCTGGATGAGGGAGAAAAGGTAGACTGGAGTTTGGCTGAAACATTGGCCTTTGCTTCCATCCTTGCGGATGGCAAACCAATTCGAATGACGGGTCAAGATGCACAGCGTGCAACCTTTGCCCATCGTAACCTGGTTCTACATGATACGGAGACAGGCAAAGAGTACAACATGCTGCACCGTCTGCCGCAAGCTAAAGCGTCGTTTGCTCTTCATAACAGTCCTTTATCAGAAGAATCTGTTCTTGGATTTGAGTATGGATATAATGTCTTTTCTCCAGAGACGCTTGTCATCTGGGAAGCACAATTCGGTGACTTTGCGAACTGTGCTCAAGTTGTCTTTGATCAGTTTATATCTTCTGGCCGTTCAAAATGGTCTCAGAATTCGAGTTTGGTTATGCTTTTACCTCACGCAAGTGAAGGACAGGGGCCTGAACATACAAGTGCAAGATTAGAGCGTTTCTTGCAGATGAGTGCGGATGATAACTGGATCGTTGCCAATCTCTCAAGCAGTGCGCAATACTTCCACTTACTTCGTCGCCAAGCTGCCTTGACGGAAACAGAAGATGCAAGGCCGCTCGTACTCATGTCACCGAAGAGCCTCATTCGTAACCCTAGAGTAGCATCGCCAGCTAAGCTGCTTAGCGAAGGCAGTTTCCAGGCAGTACTCGAACAACCTAACCTTGGTATACAGTCTGAGGGAGTTGGACGCGTATTGTTATGCAGCGGCAAAATAGCTATTGATCTAGAAGAGGCGATTGATAAGGATAAGGAAAAAGACTGGTCCTGGCTTCATATTATCCGTGTAGAACAGTTATATCCATTCCCTGAACAGGAGATTAAACGGATACTAGCTAGATTCCGCAATCTGAAAGAACTCGTATGGACTCAGGAAGAACCTAAAAATATGGGAGCCTGGACTTATATGGAACCGAAACTTCGCGGTCTTGCACCAGAAGGTGTTAAGGTGGAGTATGCGGGACGTACCGAGCATTCGAGCCCAGCTACGGGATTCCAGCACGTTCATATCCAAGAACAACAACAAATTCTCGCTAAAGTATTGAAACAAAATTCGAAGAAAAACATACCACTGGGGAGGTAGCTTGCTGTGAGCGAAATTAAAGTACCGGCTATGGGGGAATCCATCACGGAAGGGACAATATCCAGATGGGTCGTTAAAGAAGGAGACTCTGTAAATCAAGGAGATGTACTTCTAGAAGTTGAAACGGATAAGGTAAATATCGAAATTAGTGCGGAAGAGAGCGGTGTAATCACCAGTATCTTGCATCAAGAAGGAGATACGGTGCAAATCGGGGAAGCTATTG
This sequence comes from Paenibacillus sp. GYB006, assembly GCF_036577645.1. Classification (NCBI taxonomy): domain Bacteria; kingdom Bacillati; phylum Bacillota; class Bacilli; order Caryophanales; family Paenibacillaceae; genus Paenibacillus; species Paenibacillus sp. GYB006. Next base: position 454,568 of record NZ_JARBDA010000001.1, read on the forward strand.
CGCTGCTTGAAGCAGGCGCAGGCGCCAAGGAATCTGCAGCAGCTTCAGCGCCGACTCCGGAAGCTCCGGCTCCTGCAGCGTCGCCAGAACCAGCTCCTGTACAAAGTAAGCAAAAGGAGGATGCTGCTGAGAGCGAAAGCCCTAAAGCTTCTCCATCTGCACGCAAGCTTGCCCGTGAACGTGGTATTGATCTTGATCAAGTACAGAGCCGCGATCCTATTGGACGTATCTACCAAGAAGATGTGAAAACTCATGGTTCGGTACAAGCAGCTCCTGCTGCCACACCTAATAAGCCAGCAAGTGCTCCTTCTGCTCCAAAAGAGCAAGCAAGCTTCAGCAAACCAGTAGAACGTCAGAGAATGTCTCGCCGCCGCGCGACCATTGCGAAGCGTCTTGTAGAGGCACAGCAAACTGCGGCTATGCTAACTACATTTAACGAAGTTGATATGACTGCAATCTTGGACGTTCGTAAACGTCGTAAAGATAAATTCAAAGAAAAACATGATGTAGGTCTTGGCTTTATGTCATTCTTTACGAAAGCAGTTGTAGGTGCATTGAAACAATTTCCAACAGTTAACGCGGAGATTGATGGCGACGATATTATTCTTAAAAAATATTACGATATCGGTATAGCTGTATCTGCTAAAGAAGGACTTGTTGTTCCGGTTGTCCGGGATGCTGACCGTTTGAGCTTTGCTGAGATTGAGCGCAATATTGGAGAACTTGCATCTAAAGCGCGTTCGAATACATTGTCTCTAAATGAACTGCAAGGTGGAACATTTACCATCACAAATGGCGGAGTATTTGGCTCACTCTTATCTACTCCGATCCTGAATGCTCCGCAAGTGGGGATCTTGGGTATGCATAAGATTCAGGTCCGCCCAGTAGCTATTGATGATGAACGTATGGAGAATCGCCCAATGATGTACATTGCTCTATCCTATGATCACCGTATTATTGACGGCAGCGAAGCAGTTCGCTTCCTAGTAACGGTGAAGGAATTGTTAGAGGACCCAGAATCACTGCTGCTTGAAGGATAAGAAGGCGGAATATTGAATAAATAAGAAGAACAGGTGCGCGCATCTTATGTGGCGGCTTGTTCTTCTTTTTATATCACTTTTAGTAGGAGGAAATGGAAATGCTGAATATTGTAGAGTTACAATATCCGATTGGGCAAGAGGAAGATAAGCCCATAACGGAGGAAAACATCAAAGAATGGATTAAAAATCTGGAAGAGTTACCTCAGAAGCTAAAAGAGGCGGTAGCAGATTTGTCCGATGAACAGTTAGATACTTCTTATCGCCCGGATGGATGGTCTGTTAGGCAGGTTGTTCATCATGTGGCAGACAGCCATATGAATAGTTTTATTAGGTTTAAACTTGCTTTGACAGAGAATAATCCCACGATCACACCATACGAAGAAACGTTATGGGCTGAACTGCCTGACGCAAGCTTAATGCCGGTAACACCTTCCTTACATATCATAGAAGGGCTTCATGCACGCTGGACTGCACTGCTTCATTCGCTGTCTCTTGAAGATTATCAGCGTACATTTTATCACCCTGGTTCCCAGAAGACCTTAACGCTTGGAGAGTGTGCACGTCATTATTCGTGGCATAGTCTTCACCATACTGCCCATATTACTTCACTTCGCGGGCGTATGAATTGGTAAAAAAAGATAACGACAAAAAACCTCTCTTGTCATTGAATGATAAGTTCAATTTCAAGAAAGGTTTTTGGTGTGATTTATAGATCATACGGAAGGAGATACATGACGAAGGAGCCAATCGGCAACATGTTCTTCTACTTCTCTGCGGTTAATTTCATGCAGCATTTCATGCCTGCCTTCTGGGTAAATCCGATATTCCAAATCTCTTATCCCCAGTTCTTTATACATTTCTACTAGATTCAGTACTCCTTTGCCATGCATACCCACAGGATCATTTCCTCCTGAGAAGATGTAGATGGGCTTATCTTTAGGTATATCAGCCAGATGATGAGGAAGATGGATCTCCATAAGAAGTTCGAAAAAACCTTGGTAAAAGCGAGCTGTGCATAGCGAGCCGCATAAAGGATCATCTATAAACTTCCTTACTTCTTGTTCATCCCTTGATAACCAGTCAAAAGGAGTAGCAGCAGGGCGGAATGAGCGGTTAAACCCACCGAATACGACTGCATTGAGAAAAAAACTTCGACGTTGTTGTCCCTGAATAAGACTTTGCAGTTGAGCGAGAATCTGTCCTAACTTCAGCAAATTTCTTTTCCCATTCGAACCAGATAAAATATAGCCTTCGTATAAATGTGGACCGGCATACATTACTTTTTGGGTAAGGAAGGAGCCCATACTGTGTCCAAGTAAAAAAATAGGTAACTGAGGATGCTCTTGGCGTATGAACTTTCCTAGTTCGCCCATATCTTTCGCCATCCACTTAAAGGCATTGGGTCCGCCATCTCCTAACATTCCTTGATCAACAGCAGTCTTACCATGACCACGATGATCATTGGCATAGATGATGAACCCGTGTTTAGTCAAGCATTCAGCCAGTTCTTTATAGCGCTTCGCTGTTTCGGACATCCCGTGTGCAATCTGAACAATCCCTTTAATAGGTATTTCATCTTCCGGAGCCCACCGATACACAAAGACATTGACCTCATCGCTATCCAGCATTTGAAACGTATATTCCTGCATGGTGAGTCCTCCTTCCAAAGTGAATGGCGCTAAAATAATGAAAAAAAATTAGGGGAGATAAGAGCGTAAAACGGTTGTATTTCCTTCAAGTTTGTAACTTCCAAGGCTAGAAGGAAGTAAATAACATTGTCCCGCTTTTAGATCAAGTTCTTCCGTATCATTCCAGATTAATTGGCCGCTGCCTTCACAGACAACGAGAATGGTAAAACTATCTTCATTGGTTGACAGGTTCCAAGAACTCGTTACAATTCCCTTTTCGACGACAAAATATGGGCAAGAAGCAAGTGTAAGCCATTCACCAGGAACAGCCTGATTTGTTTTCATCGAAGTAGCCCCTGTATTTTTGAATACGGTTACGTTTAAAGAATCTTCGATATGAAGTTCACGAGGTTTGCCGTCAAGACCAGGGCGATTGTAATCAAAAATCCGGTAGGTCGTATCTGAGTTTTGCTGAATTTCGGCAACTAACACACCAGCACATAAGGCATGAACTGTACCTGCTGGGATAAAGAAGGAGTCTCCTGCTTCTACAGGTACTTCCTGCAGGGTATCCATAACCGTACCATTTTCGAGTGCGTCACGAAGCTGATCGTGAGTAACATTGTCTTTTAATCCATATATAATCTTAGCATCCGGTTTTGCATCAAGCACATACCACATTTCTGTTTTGCCAAGTTCTCCTTTTGGAAGTCCAGCATAATCATCGGTAGGATGAACCTGAATGGATAGATCATCATTACAATCAAGCAACTTAATGAGTAGAGGGAATCGGCCCCCTTGTTCGGAAACCCCTTTGTTGCCAAGCCAATCTCGTCCGTACGTTTCTCTTATTTCGTCAAGGCCAATACCAGCTAATTCCCCGTTAAGCACTTTTGTTGTTCCATTTGGATGATCAGCAATCATCCAACCTTCCCCAATATGTCCCTCAGGTATCGTAAGACCAAATTGTTCTAAAGCGCGACCGCCCCATACTCTTTCTTTAAACTCGGGCTGAAATTGCAACGGGTAAGGCTTATGCATGATTATTCTCTCCTTATGATATGAATTTAGTCTTTCTTCTACCCATATTAGATTCTGTTACTTTTTCTCAATAGCGATGAGATAGGGGGAAGTGGCTCTCTGCAACTGTCTGTATGTAACTGCTTGACCAATAGCTATAGGAAGTTTCGCAGCCCACTCACTAACTGCATGTGCTTCTTCATCGCCACCTTTGTGTCCAGGATATAATACGACAGTGAGGATTCCTTTGGGTCTAAGTAAATCAAGGGATACTTCCAAAGCAGAGATCGTAGTTGCAGTAAGCGTGATTACAGAAGGATCAGCTTGATCAGCCGGCAGATATCCAAGATTGAACATGACGGCTCCGATATGACCATGGAAATGGGAAGGGATATAATTTCTCATATCCCCATGACTTTGTCTAAAAAAGGTGACGGGTGCAAGTTTATCTTGATCAGCGGCACCCGCAAATCTATTTTTTGCAAGGTCAATTGCTTGTTCTTGGATATCAAAGCCAAAGACATGCCCCTTTGGTCCAACGGTTCGTGCCAAAAATAAAGTGTCTGCTCCTGTCCCTACCGTAGCATCAATGGCTGTGTCTCCAGAATGCAGCCTGTCCGCTGTCCAAAGGTGGGCACAGCTAAGAATGGATCGAAAACCCATAAATTAATATCCCCTCCAGTATTTCCCTTGCCAAGTATTACGAGCTTTTAGCTCGGCGTCAATACCATTTAATACTTCCCACTTTTTAAGGGACCACATTGGACCAATCAAAAGATCTCTTGGAGCATCTCCGGTTAGGCGGTGAACAATCATATCCGGCGGCAAAATTTCCAGTGAATCTACAATCAGTTTTATATATTCGTCTTGCTCCAAAAAACGCAGAAGACCTGCTTCGTATTGTTTTACCATAGGAGTCTTGCGCATAAGATGAAGAAGATGAATTTTGATTCCTTGTACCCCCATGTTTGCTACTGCCCTTGTTGTCTCAAGCATCATTTCATGAGTTTCTTGAGGAAGTCCATGAATAATGTGTGTACAAACACGGATATTGTGTTTTCTTAGCTTTTCAACAGCTTCTACATAGCATTTTGTATCATGTGCCCGATTAATTAACTGTGAAGTTGAATCATGAATCGTTTGCAGACCCATTTCGATCCATAGATAGGTCCGTTCATTGAGTTCAGCAAGATATTCAACCACGTCATCTGGTAAACAGTCCGGACGTGTTGCGATCGATAATCCAACTACTCCAGGCTGTTTTAAAATTACTTCAAAATATTCTCGCAGTTCTTCAACAGGAGCATAAGTGTTTGTGTATGCCTGAAAATATCCAATATATTTTGCATTTGGCCACTTTTGATGCTGGCGATCACGGATGGTATTAAACTGCGTTACCAAATCGTTTCTTCTTGATCCCGCAAAATCGCCAGAGCCTCTCGAGCTGCAGAACGTGCAGCCGCCTTTTGCGATCGAGCCGTCTCGGTTGGGACAAGTAAAACCGGCATCGAGCATGACTTTAAATACCTTATTGTCAAACTGCTCCCGCATTTCATAGTTCCATGTGTGGAATCGTTTGTCTCCCCAGAGTAGAGGGGAGAAAGTTGGTAAATTCATTTTAGTGCTCCTTTTGACTAAGTTCTTTCTGTATATTAAAAAGTAAGGTTGATAATTGAGTTAACGATAACCTTTACCATTGTATCAAAAAGCTTTGCAAAAAGGGAATTCTTCTCCATTGAATACAGAAAAAGATCACAGACAAAATTAAAAAAATAAGCGCTTTCCTATTGTAAACCTTACACAGTAATGTTATATTATAACTAGGTCAGACCTTAACATTATTGCTTACAAATTTCGCTAGAATTCATACATTTTGCTCGTCTCGGCCATACTAATAATGAGGTGATAACATGAATTCGATAATAAAAGCAGGACAGCACAAAGTAACGGTTGAGCTTACAGCGGATGAAGCACTAGCACTTACGGGAGTAAGATTCAATAACAACCCACAAGTAGAAACAATTGCCAAGAAGAAAATACGTAGAGCCTTCGAAAAGACATTTGATTTTTCTACCCAAGATAAGGTAGACTATGAACTGTTAAAGTAGTTGGACCCCAATTCCAAATAAATGAAAAAGGAATTATATGCCGTGCCTATTGGGTACAGTGTGTGATTCCTTTTTCTTTTATCTTTACTTTTCACTGATATTTAGGCACAATTAATGCCGATGAATTTTTTATATAACGGAGGAGAATTATGCGTTTAAGGGGCAGAAAAGGGATTCGTGAAAATTTAGAAGAGCAAAAAGACCTTGTTATTCTGAATCCTGCTGATTATAAAGGGAAATGGTCAGAATTGTTTGGAAACGATAGACCAATTCACGTGGAATTCGGTATGGGTAAAGGACAGTTTATCAGTCAGATGAGTTATCGCAACAAGGAAGTCAATTATATCGGAATTGATATGTATGATGAGCTTGTTCGCCGTGCAAGTGATAAGGCTAGATCAGCTTGGGAGCCAGAAGGTGTCGAAACTCCGCCAAACCTTAAATTGGCACTCGCAAACATTGAAGATATTCTCGATGTTTTTGAAAAAGGTGAAGTGGAACGAATTTACTTGAACTTCAGTGATCCGTGGCCTAAATCAAAACATGCAAGAAGAAGACTGACTCATCCGCGTTTTCTTGATAAGTATAAAGAGGTGCTGAACAGTTTGGGGCAGATTCACTTCAAGACTGACTCAGAGACTCTATTTGAGTTCTCGCTTAACTCATTCGCTGATTATGGTCTTCAAATGACTAATATTTCTCTTAACTTGCACCGTGATGGAATCAATGAAGAGCATGTAATGACAGAATACGAACAGAAATTTATGGGCAAAGGAATGAACATTCACCGCGTAGAGGTTATTATTGGTGAACAAGCCCTTGCTGAATATAATGCAACGCGTTTGAAGAAATATCGTTTAACAGAAAGTACAGGCAAACAAGAACAAGAACAAAATTAAAAAATGGGAATGTTTCCTTGCTTGTCCTCATAACATTTGAATAGTGGAAAATAAGAAAGGTGCCCTTTTAGAAAGGCACCTTTCTTGTTTCTACCATCTCAATGATGCTTTTGGCACTTTGCATCGGGTGAAACTTTTCAATCTCTTTTAAGTGACGCTCTCTTGTTTCGACAATCGTCTCATATTCACTAAGGAGACGGTTCATCCATTTTTCGACAACTTCTAAGGAAGTGATGGGTTCACCAAGTCCTTGTTCTGTGAAATATAGACAATTTTCTTCTTCCTGACCAGGTAAGGGGTTATGAAACAACATTGGAATCCCTTTAGCGAGTCCTTCTGAACAAGTCATTCCGCCAGGTTTCGTCACCAGAACATCGGCTACTTCCATAAGCTTGTCGATTTCTCTGGTGAATCCCATGATATGAATATTGGGTTTTTGATAAAGCGGATTCTGCTCCATATGGGCCCTGGCTTTGTCATTATTCCCCAACACATAGATCAATTGTACCTTTTGTTGCCACTGAGCAAGGTACTCATTGACAATTTCATCAGTCATAAGTCCCCAGCCGCCATCCATGACTAGAACCGTAGGCATGTCTTTCAGCTCAAATTTGAGGCGGATCTCTTCCCGACTTGGATGTTCCCAAAAATTAGGATGGACCGGAATGCCGGTTACCTGAATTTTATTTTTGGGAACACCACGGTTAATAAGCTTGAGCTGGACTTCCGTGGTCGAAACGAGATAACGATCGACTTCTGGGCTGATCCAAGTTCCATGAACGTCGTAGTCCGTTATAACCGTGCATAACGGAACATCAACTCCCAGACGCTTAAGACGAGCGATGACAGCACTTGGTATAGGATGAGTGCAGACAATGATATCAGGTTTAAGCTGTCTTACAATGCTCCTTGTATGGGTATAGAACAGCCTGTGTAATGCGAGCGTTGCGAAACGATTAATTGGTTTTTTATACTGTTTTCGATACATAAGTGCAACAAGCTTTGGTTGTTTTGTAATCGTTCTTTTGTAAGCATTTATAATGAGGGGAGCAACATGCGGGTTGAGAAAACTCCCTAATTCAAGCACTTTCGTCTGCACATCAGATGAGAGTCTCCTTAAACTGCTCGAGAGTGCGTATGCTGCTTGAGTATGTCCGGCTCCGAAACCTTCAGATAATAACAACACTCTTTTTTTGGTCACTCTCAGCTCACCTGTTCCTTGCTCTTTGTTTTCTGTCATTCAAAGATACTAAACATTATGGCCAAAATGCAACCGTTCCGAGCGCAACTGAAGTCCCAATTACTGCTCCAGCGAGTACGTCAGAAGGATAATGTAATCCAAGATAGATTCTTGAGAAACCAACAATGCTTGCTAAAGGCAGTAGGACGGATGTTACACTGGGTACGATCATCATAAAAGGAACCGTGACAGAAAAAATCGCGGTAGTATGACCAGACGGGAAAGAATGATCAGATAAGGGATTACGAAAAGTATTTGTACCAGGCAGCGCTAGATAAGGTCTGATCCTAGGATACAGCTTCTTTGCTGCTGCAACAGGGATATGACTAATCGCTAAGGAGGCACAAGCCATATAACCAGCTTGTCTCCATGGATCGGGTGCGAGTGTAGCTATGAGAAGAGAAGCTGCAATCGTAAATGTTGCCCCGCCCAAATGAGTTAAGTAGTAAAGCCAAAAATTCAGGAAACGGTTATGAAGACGTCCGTTAATCCACATAAAAATTTTTTGTTCGAATGCTTGTAGTCTTACGAAAAAACGGCTCATATAACATCCCCCTGCATCAATTGCGTCCACAATGAGTATTAACCCTAGTTTATCACATTTTTAAATGATATCCCTTTCAATAATAACCCATTTACACCCTTTAAAAAAACAGTGCTTTTGACTTTACTCAAGAAAAAAATATAAAATGATTCAAGCCACCAATTCTGGTTTAAAAAGTTTAGAGGTTTGTTTAAACCTTTTTCCTGCTTTTTGCGTTTAATATTTAGATCTAATTCCTGCATTTAGAAATAAATAAAAATGGAGGAGGGAAAGATCAAATAAAAAACGCGTAAACGGATGAAAATAAGACTTAACTGCTATGAATGAAGGCTTGAAGTAGTTCTTATAGCGAAATCAGCCCAAAAGAACGCTTTATTGCCGAGATGCTGTCATTTGAGGATTTTGACAAAACTTCAGAAAGCATACAAAATCGAGTAGGCAGTTAAGAATAGTGGTGAAGATATAGAAAAGAAACAAAGAACGGGTCATGTACTACAAAAAAAGATGTGCGTAAAAAAAGAGAAGCTCATATTAAAGAGGGGGTAGCAGAGAACAAATGTTTAATGCGATATTTGTGACGTTCCAAGTGATCTTGGCGTTTCTTGCTGTGTATCAGTTTAGTTTTTCTCTGTTCGGTCTGATTAAAAAGAAAAAGAAACAACAGTTTCCGCCGAACAAGTCATTTGCTGTATTGGTTGCTGCTCACAATGAGGCAGAAGTTATTGGAGCTTTGCTTGAGAATATGAAAAAGTTAGATTATCCAAAAGAGTTGTATGATGTGTTTGTGATCTGTGACAACTGTACAGACAATACAGCTGAAATTGTTAGGGCACATGGAATGAATGCTTGTGTCAGAGTGAATCCAGAACAACGCGGTAAAGGATATGCGATTGAATGGATGCTCAAAGAACTTTGGAGCATGCCAAAACAATACGATGCAATCGTTATGTTTGATGCAGATAATTTGGCAGCTACGAATTTCCTTCAAGAAATGAATAATGATTTAAATCGCGGAGCTCGCGTTATTCAAGGATATATCGATACTAAGAATCCGGAAGACTCCTGGATTACAGCTGCTTACGGTATTTCATACTGGTATATTAACCGTTTGTGGCAGTTGTCCCGTCATAACCTGAATATGGCTAACTTTTTAGGCGGTACGGGAATGTGTTTTGAAAGTAAACTCCTTAAAGATATGGGCTGGGGAGCTACATCCCTGGTAGAAGACCTTGAGTTTACGATGCGTGCTGTTGAACGTGATGTATATCCTGTGTTCAACTATGACGCTAAGGTATTTGATGAGAAGCCACTTACGTTTAAAGCTTCTGCAAGACAACGTCTACGCTGGATGCAGGGTCACTTCACCGTAGCGAGAAGATATTTCTTCCCGCTGATATGGAAGAGTATCAAGCAGGGCAGTTTGGTTAAATTTGACCTTGCTGTCTACAGTGCGAACGTGTATGTAGTATTACTGACGTTTCTGATGACGGCGGTCAGCTTGATCGATATTACGTTGTTTAAAGGTCCAAATATCACAAATATTTATGGATACTTGCCAATATGGGTAGGGTTTACTGCTATTTTGGCAAACGTTGTGACGTTCCTAGCGTCTCTTGCACTGGAGAAGGTTAAAATCAAGAAAGTGTATACATCACTTATCTTGTTCCCGATCTACCTGTTATCCTGGTATCCAATTACGCTGTACGCGTTCTTTACACAGAATAACAAACAATGGAGCCACACGAAGCATACTCGTGTTGTTCGCTTGGAAGAAGTACAAAGCAAACAAGGATAAAAAAATATATATTTTATGCTTGACGGTTTGAATGAGCTATGTTATATTAATCAAGTGATTGTTTACGGAATCATAAGAAGAAGGTACGACTTCTCACCTGATCGGCTGAAGCTGACGGGTACGATCCCAATGATTTATGAAACTTGATTTTTCATGAAGAATTGTCGATTGTTCAGGGATGTCGGTAGCCTACCGGCATCCCTATTTTTTTTCGAATGGGTATCGATAACGACATGGAGGTGGACAGTTATTAGTAAAGAACACATGATTAACGATGAAATTCGGTCGAAGGAAGTTCGTTTGGTTGGAGCTGAAGGGGAGCAAATTGGAATAACACCAATTCGCGAAGCATTGCAGATGGCTGCAGATCTCAACTTAGACTTGGTGAATGTAGCGCCGCAGGCTAAACCGCCGGTATGTCGTATTATGGACTACGGTAAGTTCCGTTATGAGCAACAAAAGAAAGAAAAAGAAGCACGCAAGAATCAAAAGATTGTGGACATTAAGGAAGTATGGTTCCGTTCTAACATTGAGGAACACGACTACCAAACAAAACTTCGCAATGTAGTTAAGTTCTTGAAGGACGGCGACAAAGTGAAGTGCTCCGTCCGCTTCCGCGGACGTGAGATTGCCCATGCGGATATCGGTCAAAAGATTTTGGAGCGCGTTAAAGCAGAAGTTGCTGAGATCAGCAGCATCGAACGTCAACCAAAACTTGAAGGTCGAAGCATGATTATGATTTTGGCTCCAAAAGCTTGAGCCAGTTAAACTTGGAGGAGGAAATACAAAATGCCTAAAATGAAAACTCACAGCAGTCTGAAGGGTCGTTTCAAAATTACAGGTACTGGTAAAGTGAAACGTTATAAAGCATACAGAAATCACTTGCTTTCCCACAAATCCAAACGTACAAAACGCGTTCTTGCTGGTAGCCCTGTAATGGCACCTGGAGATGTTAAACGTTTGAAACAAGGTTTGTCTAACCTTAAATAGTCGCGTAATGCCAACAACTGCATCTAAGCAGTATAACTACTAAACATATATATTTTCTGGGAGGTCTTCTAATATGGCAAGAGTAAAGGGCGGATTCGTTGTTCGTCGTCGTCATAAAAAAGTATTGAAACTTGCTAAAGGTTATTTTGGTTCTAAACACCGTATCTTTAAAACTGCTAATGAACAAGTAATGAAATCCATGGTATATGCATACCGTGACCGTCGTACTACAAAACGTAACTTCCGTAAATTGTGGATCGTTCGTATCAATGCAGCAGCTCGCATGAACGGATTGTCTTACAGCAAATTCATGCACGGTTTGAAACTCGCTGGAGTAGACATGAACCGTAAAATGCTCGCTGATCTTGCAGTGAACGATATCAATGCATTCAACTCTTTGGCTGTTGTAGCTAAAGAAAAAGTGAACGCATAATTTAATAATATGTTGCCGCCGTTATAGGCGGCTTTTTTATGGACATCTTTAAGTTCATTTGCATAAATGAACTAGGTCTTCTGACATAATGTGCTAAATCATTCTCTTTGTATATTACTTAAAATAGTGCAAATAATAATTGGGACTTAAGGAAGTGAAAGGGATGATAAAGATACTTATATGGCAAGGAAAGTCACATGCAAGTTACATTAACGTGTTAAATCACGAAAGTAAAAACGCTTACATTACTTTTTTGCTATAAAAACTTAAAATTAAGTGATGAAACTGCTGGATTTTAAAAAAGGATGATTGTATAATCACACCTAGTAGGACAGTCCTACTTGAACTTCGCATTCGCTTGAATTACAAGAGGCCTCGATTAAGATTGATTGTTTAAGATGAATTGTGGCAGGTAGCAGAGCGAATGAAAGAATCAAGAAGGCAATATTTTAAGGGGGAACAATTCCAAGATGAAGAAAGTATTGAGTTTGTCTCTAAGTATGATCCTTGCAGCATCAGTTGCACTTGCCGGTTGCGGTAATGACAACAGTAGCAGTTCGCAAGGTAGCGATGGTAACGAAGGAGCAGCAAAATCTGACGTACAAATCGGTATGGTAACGGATGTCGGCGGTGTAAACGACAAATCCTTTAACCAATCTGCTTGGGAAGCTCTGCAAGCTGTAGAAGCGGAATCAGGCGCAAAAGTTAAATATTTGCAGAGTAAATCGGATAGTGACTATAACACAAACCTAAACGAGTTCGTACAAAACAATTATAATCTTACTTGGGGAATTGGCTTCCAACTGGCCGATGCAATTAAAACGGTAGCTGAACAAAACCCAGAATCAAATCTAGCGATTATTGACAGCGTTGTTGATGCACCAAATGTGAAATCTGTTACTTTTGCAGAAGAACAAGGTTCTTTCCTCGTAGGTGTGATCGCTGGTAAAATGACAAAAACAAATAAAGTTGGTTTTGTCGGCGGTATGAATAGTCCGCTTATCAAGAGATTCGAAGTTGGTTTTAGAGAAGGTGTTAAAGCTGTAAATCCTGATGCTAAGTTTATTCCTACGTACACTGGTAACTTTGATAAACCGGACGAAGGAAAAACGGCAGCAGCAACACTTTACAACGATGGAGTAGATATTATTTTCCACGCTGCTGGTGCTACAGGTACTGGGGTGTTTAACGAAGGTCTCTCCCGTAAAAAATCCGGCCAAGATGTGTGGGTAATCGGTGTAGATAAAGACCAATCTATCGAGTTTGGTGATGAAATCACACTGACGTCCATGATCAAAAAAGTAGACGAAGCAGTAAAAAAAGTATCACTTGAGTTAGTAAACGGTACTTTCGAGGGTGGAATTGAAGAGCTTGACCTTGCCGACAACGCTGTAGGTATTGCTGAGACTTCAACAGCTAACGTTCCTGAAGATGTTCTGAAACTCGTTGACGAGTATAAAGAAAAAATTATCAGCGGCGAAATTGTTGTTCCAACTGAGTAGTATAACTAAGTAGTGCAACTGAGTAGTTCAAGTTTTACTGTTTCTTACGTAAAAGTAGATACGATGTAAATAAGCATAATGACAAGGCTGGTTATTAGAACTAGCCTTGTTCTCACGTCTAGGGCCATAATTACTAATAAATTCTATATAAGGGTGATCTCATGGGTGCAGCAACTCCTGTTGTAGAGTTAAAGCAAATTACAAAACGCTTCCCAGGTATTGTCGCCAATGATTCCATAAGTTTGCAGCTGCACAAGGGTGAAATCCATGCGCTGCTAGGGGAGAATGGTGCGGGTAAATCAACGTTAATGAATATTGTATTTGGATTGTATCAGCCTGATGAAGGCAGCATCGAAGTGAACGGCAAGCCTGTATTAATTGATAGTCCAAACAAAGCAATTGAACTGGGAATTGGAATGGTCCATCAGCATTTTAAGCTGGTGCAACCTTTTACTGTAGCTGAGAATATTATACTGGGTTCTGAACCAAGAAAAGGGCTGGGTATTAACTATAAAAAGGCAGTAGCAGAGGTTACACGTTTATCAGAAATGTATGGGTTACAAGTAAATCCAAACGCCAAGATTGAAGATATATCTGTAGGTATGCAGCAACGTGTTGAAATTCTTAAAACACTGTATCGAGGAGCAGAGATTCTCATCTTTGACGAACCAACAGCAGTGCTAACACCACAGGAAATTACGGAATTGCTTGTGATTATGAAGAAGCTCGTTGCTGAAGGAAAGTCCATTATTCTGATTACTCATAAACTGAAAGAAATTATGGAGATTTCAGATAAGGTTACCATTATCCGCCGCGGGAAAGTAATTGATACGGTTAAAACTTCTGAAACTTCTCCAAATGATCTAGCAGCTAAAATGGTAGGACGTGAAGTGACTTTCAAGGTAGATAAGAAACAGGCCGAGCCTAAAGAAGTAGTTCTTGATATTCAAAATCTTACATCCAAGAATCAAGATCACATCGCTGTTCTTGATCAATTGAATCTGAAAGTGCGAGCTGGCGAAATTGTCGGAATTGCCGGGGTAGACGGTAATGGTCAAAGTGAACTGATCGAGGCTATTACTGGACTGCGTAAAGTTGATTCAGGAAGTATCAAGCTCAACGGCAAAGAGATTAAGAATCAAACTCCTCGTAAAATTTCAGAGTCAGGTGTAGGCCATATACCGGAGGATCGTCATAAACATGGTTTGGTACTTGACTTCTCTGTAAGTGAAAATATGGTACTCGAATCTTACTACAAAGAACCATTTTCAAAGAAAGGTTTCTTGGATTTTAAAGAGATCGATAAGCATACGGTGAAATTGGTAGAAGCATTTGATGTTAGAACACCAAGCATTGATACGAAATCTCGTGCACTCTCTGGTGGTAATCAGCAGAAAGCGATTATTGCGAGAGAAGTGAATAAAAATCCGGACCTGCTTATCGCTGCACAGCCGACACGCGGACTTGACGTTGGTGCAATTGAATTTGTACAAAAACAACTCATTGCTCAGCGCGATCAAGGGAAAGCTGTTCTTCTTATTTCTTTTGAACTAGATGAAATTATGAATGTATCAGACCGGATCGCTGTTATCTATGAAGGACATATCGTAGGTGAAGTCCTGCCAGAGGAAACAAATGATCAAGAACTCGGACTTATGATGGCAGGCAGCATGAAGAAGAGAGGTGCAGCGGGTGAATAATGTATTAAAATGGTTTACGAAGGACTCATTTATCTATCCTGTAGTCGCTATTATTATGGGTCTAATCTTGGGTGCATTCGTTATGCTGATTGGTGGATATAATCCCATTACCGCTTATGGTGCACTGATTGATAAAGTTTTTGGAAGTACCTATAACTTTGGTGAGGCAATTCGTGAGATGACTCCGCTCCTAATGACAGGTCTCGCTTTCGCTTTTGCTTCACGAGCAGGTTTGTTTAATATCGGGGCTGAAGGTCAGTATATCGTAGGTATGACCGCAGCTACGTTTATCGGAATTAAATTTACTAGTTTACCCTTAATCATTCATGCACCGCTTGCTCTCATTGCTGGGGCGATTGCAGGTGGACTTTGGGCTTCTGTAGCGGGTTTTCTTAAAGCGATACGCGGAGTTAACGAAGTTATCACCAGTATTATGATGAACTGGATTGCTCTTTATATGGCTAATCTTGTAGTCAGACAGTTCTTACTTATGCCTGGTGAGAATCGCTCAGAGCAAATTCAGCCTAGTGCGTCGATCGCGATCGGCTGGTTGTCTGAACTGATGAACAATTCACGTGTTCACTGGGGAACGTTAATTGCTCTTGTCGCAGCCTTGTTTTTCTATATTTTCATGTGGAAGACGAAACAAGGTTTTGAGCTGCGAGCCGTTGGTTTCAACCATCATGCCGCACAATATGCCGGGATGAGAGTAAACCGAAATGTAGTAAAAGCGATGTTTATCAGTGGGATATTTGCTGGTCTTGGCGGTGCGTTCCAAGTACTAGGGGTATTTGGATATCAAACGGTGTTCCAAGGTTCTCCAGGTATCGGATTTGACGGAATTGCCGTTGCTCTGATTGGTATGAATCATCCACTTGGTGTTGTACTAGGAGCCATTTTATTTGGTGGATTAACCTATGGTTCTTCCGGAATGAGCTTTGCTGCGGATGTTCCACCGGAATTGATCCGAATCGTAATCGGTTCGATCATCTTCTTTATAGCTGCACAAGGGATTGTGCGCTGGGTGCTTAAACCCTTTAACTCCAAGCGCAAGAAAGAGAAGGTGTTGTAAACATGGACTTCATAACCCTTTCTGGACAACTGATTAATACTACACTCGTTTTCGCAACTGCGCTTGTTTTTGCTGCGCTAGGCGGTATTTTTTCCGAGCGTTCCGGGGTAACGAATCTCGGGATCGAAGGTTTTATGATTTTCGGAGCTTTTGCAGCAGGTGTTACGGCTCACTATGCACAAGATGCAGGCATGTCGGGAGAATCCGCAGCGGTGATCGGTCTTATTGCTGCTGCCGTATTCGGACTGATTGTATCTCTTATTCACGCAGTAGCTTCGATTACATTTAAAGCAGACCAGATTATCAGTGGTATCGTTATTAACTTCCTGGCTGCAGGAAGTACCCTGTATATGGTTAAATTACTCTTTGATGGTTCAGGAGAAACTCCGCTTATTTTAGGTTTTGAAAAATGGGATCCAACTTTGTTCGGTATAAAGTTAGCTGAAATTCCGTTCTTTGGAAGTGTATTTATTAATCATTATCCGACTACGTTCTTGGCTATATTGTTCGTTATTATTGCTTACTACTTCCTGTATAAAACACCTTATGGACTGCGTCTTCGTTCAGTCGGGGAGCACCCTAGTGCCGCAGATACAATGGGAATTAACGTAACGAAATATAGATATGTTGCAGTTATGATTAGTGGAGCACTAGCAGCGATTGGTGGTGCAACACTGACTCTTACTACAACGGGAGTATTCTCACACAATACCATTTCCGGACAAGGATACATTGCAATTGCTGCGATGATCTTTGGTAAGTGGAATCCGATTGGTGCATTTGGCGCTGCCTTGTTCTTCGGATTGTCTCAAGCCGTTCGTAACTATATTCAAATATTCGAATGGTCTCAGGCTATTCCCCAGGAAATTATTTTCATGTTGCCGTATGTACTTACCATTGTCGTATTGGTCGCTGCCGTAGGTCGCTCTTCTGCTCCTGCTGCACTCGGTCAACCATACGATCCAGGCAAACGATAATTTGGGATTAGAGAATGGACAGATAACCCGAAGGTGTTCACATTCATGTGTACACCTTCGGGTTTTTTTGTACATGCAGGACATAGGAACAGGCAAATCTCTGATCTATGAATAGTATAATAGTGAATTCTACTCAGAAGGAGGGAGAAAGATGAGTAAATCTGTGAGCGCAAATGAAGCGAAAAAATGGATTGGACAGGAAATTGTAGCTGTTCGGAAAGATGGAACACAGGTAGCGGGCAAGCTGGTGTCTATAACGGGTAATAAACTTATACTCGAACCGGTGGGCGGAAAAGAGGCAGGTACACGGGCGATTCTCCCTTTAGTCTTATTTGATCTTCTTGCAATCGGAACATTACCTTTTGCAGGCGGCGGCTTTGGCGGTCCATTTGGCGGCGGAGGTTATCAAGGAGGTTATAATGGAGGAGGCTACCAGGGCGGCGGATATCCTGGCGGCGGTTATGGCTACGGAGGCAAACCAGGTGGTGGTTACGGATTTGGACCAGGTCCAGGACCGGGACCAGGCCCAGGTTTTGGAGGAGGATATGGATTTAAGAATAAATTTTTCTACTAGTGAATCCATTTCTTGAAATTGATTTTGTATCATTTCAATAGATTTCTAAATTTTTTCCCATCTCATAACAACGGCCAATGTCCATATAACGAATCAATTCATAACCGGATTTCTTATAAAAAAGCACTCCTTTATGGTTGCCTTCATCCACCATCACTTTTGATTTTTTACAACCTCGTGAGATTCCAAACTGTTCTGCTTTGAGTAACAGTTCTCTGCCGTGATTCTTTCTCTGTTGTTTCGGTGAGACTGCCATCATGTCAATATAAAGCAGATTCCCATGCATCATAAAGTGAATAAAGCCAAATAAATCCGATTCGTATGTCGAAGAGGATACCAAAGAAAATCCCCTTGATAATCTGAAGGGGATTTCTTTTATGACTTGATCGATGTCCTGTTTGCTCATGTGAGAGAGAGGGACCAATTGGGTTTGAATGAGTTCCATGATAGCAGTGTCATCCTGTTTAGGTCTTCGATTTCGAATCATAGAAAATACCTCCTTATTGAGCAAGTTCTTGTTGAAATAGTATATGTATAGTCGGGATGACAGGTGCTATTTTCCAGGGCAAAACAGTTGTTACAGCAAGGTTTGTCCAAAAACTGTAATACTCTTGAAAAATAAAGTGTTGACTATTTCCATAAATGAATCATATAATGTTCCTAACATTTAACCGCTATAGTTCATCGGCAATGATGAGGACGAAGTTGTAAGGGCGCTTATGCTCAGAGAGTGGACGGAATATGCTGCAAGCTCCACCATAATCCCTTATATACGAGCTCACCTCGGAGCTGTTTTCCTGAAAGGCAATTTGCTTATTAGGGAAAATCGTAAGTCTACGTTACAGACGTTAGGTAAGAAGATGGGGTGGGGTTATTTACCTTACTATTCTTCTACTTGCTAAGGTCAGATTCTGTGAGGAATCAGACAAAACTGGGTGGTACCACGGAAGAAACAACCTTTCGTCCCTTGCGAGGCACATATTGTGTCCGCTTGAGATGAAAGGTTTTTTTGTTTTCTAGTTTGCAAGTTCTATGCAGTTCTTTAGAAGGGGGAGATCTTAGAGTGAATGCACATAATTCTGAAATGCGGTCAACAGATCAACTACGAGAGAAATGGATGAAGCCGGAAGTCATTACCGGTTCGGATATCTTGCTACGAAGCTTACTCCTTGAAGGTGTTGAATGTGTGTTTGGTTATCCAGGCGGAGCTGTACTTTATATTTATGATGCGATGCATGGATTCGAAGATTTCAATCATCTTCTTACACGTCATGAACAAGGTGCTATTCATGCAGCTGATGGTTATGCACGAGTAAGTGGAAAAGTAGGGGTATGTATTGCTACTTCAGGTCCTGGTGCTACGAACCTCGTTACTGGAATTGCAACTGCGTATATGGATTCAGTACCTCTTGTTGTCATCACAGGAAATGTCGCTTCAAGCCTGATTGGTACCGATGCATTCCAAGAAGCTGATATTACGGGAATTACCATGCCGATCACGAAACATAGTTATCTGGTACGTGATGTTGAAGATTTGCCTCGCGTGATTCACGAAGCATTCCACATTGCGAACACTGGTAGAAAAGGGCCGGTACTCATTGATATTCCTAAAGATATATCTTCAGCGAAGACCCTTTTTAAACCGCATACCGAACCGGTGCAGATGAGAGCTTACAATCCAAAAGTAATTCCAAACCGGATTCAGCTTGATAAACTGCATCAAGCCATTCAAGAAGCAGAACGTCCAGTCATTCTAGCTGGAGGCGGGGTTGTATATTCGGGAGGACATGAAGCACTGTACGAATTTGTTAAACAAACGGAAATTCCGATTACAACTACACTTCTTGGACTCGGAGGCTTCCCAAGCGGTCATGAATTGTGGATGGGGATGCCCGGAATGCACGGAACATATACAGCAAATCATGCCATCCAACAAGCAGACCTCCTAATCTGTATCGGTGCAAGATTTGATGATCGGGTTACGGGAAAGCTGGATGGTTTTGCACCTAAAGCAAAAATTGTTCACATTGATATTGACCCAGCTGAGATTGGCAAAAACGTCGCTGCCGATATTCCTATTGTGGGTGACGTGAAAACCGTACTAGAAATTCTTAATCAAGATGCAGCTCGTGCAGATAAGGCAGATGCATGGCGGGGACAGATCAAGGAATGGAAAGGCGATCGTCTCTATCATTACAAAGATTCAGATGAAGTCTTAAAACCACAGTGGGTTATTGAAATGTTGAATGACACCACAAACGGCAGTGCAATTGTAACGACAGATGTAGGTCAACATCAGATGTGGGCTGCGCAATATTATAAATTTAATCAACCGCGTTCATGGGTTACTTCTGGCGGTCTTGGTACAATGGGATTTGGATTCCCTTCTGCGATTGGTGCACAGATGGCTCATCCAGATCGACTGGTTATTTCCATCAATGGAGATGGCGGAATGCAAATGTGTTCTCAAGAACTTGCCATCTGCGCGATAAACAAAATTCCGGTTAAGATTGTAGTCATTAACAATCAGGTACTTGGAATGGTTAGACAGTGGCAGGAATTAATTTACGATAATCGGTTTAGCCATATTGATCTATCAGGTAGTCCTGATTTTGTAAAATTGGCTGAAGCGTACGGAGTAAAAGGCCTGCGTGCAACAAACAAAGAGGAAGCTCAGCAAGTTTGGGAAGAAGCAATGAATACGGATGGTCCTGTACTTGTCGAATTTGTAGTTAATAGGGATGAAAATGTATATCCGATGGTAATGCAGGGTTCGACAATTGATCAAATGCTGATGGGAGATGCATAAATCATGAATAGACATACGATTGCCGTGCTGGTAAACGATCAGCCAGGAGTGCTTCAACGGGTATCAGGTCTGTTCGGTCGCCGTGGATTTAACATCGAAAGTATTACAGTAGGTCAATCGGAAGAAGCAGGTTTATCTCGAATGGTCATTGTAACACTTGGAGACGACAAACTACTCGAGCAAATTGAGAAGCAACTCTACAAATTGATTGATGTAATTAAGGTAGTCAATCTTAGTTCAAATCCAATGGTAGGACGCGAACTTGCGTTGATAAAAGTAAAAGCAGATCCTTCAGAACGACCTGAAGTAATGGGACTCGTTGAGACTTTCCGCGCTTCAGTCGTGGATATCGGAAATACCTCATTGATGGTACAGGTTGTAGGGGATACAGATAAGATTGATGCAATGATTGAGCTTCTGAAGCCTTACGGAATCCGTGAATTATCCAGAACCGGAGTTACCGCAATGATTAGAGGTAATGTATAAAAACTTATTAGAATGAATATTTAATTCGTGGAATTGTCATTCATTCTCTTTTTTAAAGTAATAGTTTAGTCATTCACCGCGACAGAAAATCACAGTCCTGAAGAATGGGCGGGGGTTTGAGGGGATTGCTGCTACTTCATAACTAAAGACGATGATGAGCAGTCTGGGAGAATAGTCCCTTGAAACACCCGCTCATTCATGCAGGGTTTCTTTACAATACAAAGGAGGACTTTAACAATGGCAGTTACAACGTACTATGAACAGGATGCAGAACTTAGTGTATTGAAAGGTAAAACCATCGCCGTAATCGGATATGGTAGTCAGGGACATGCTCAGGCACAAAACTTACGTGACAGTGGACTAAATGTAGTAATCGGTCTACGCGAAGGTAAATCATTCCAAACCGCTCAAAATGATGGTTTTGAAGTACTTTCCGTAGCAGAGGCAACAAGCCGTGCTGATGTCATTCAAATTTTGATGCCGGATGAAACACAAGCTTCCGTTTACAAAAATGAAATTGAGCCTAACTTGAAAAAAGGCGCTACAATCATGTTCTCTCACGGTTTTAACGTTCATTTTGGTCAAATCGTTGCTCCTAAAGATAGCGATGTATTGCTTGTGGCTCCTAAATCTCCAGGACATATGGTTCGTCGTACATATGTAGAAGGTTTTGGTGTACCTGGTTTGATCGCGATCGAACAAGATGCAACAGGTAAAGCGAAAGAAATTGGTCTTGCATATGCAAAAGGAATTGGCTGTACTCGTGCTGGAGTTATCGAAACTTCTTTCCGTGAAGAAACCGAAACAGATTTGTTCGGTGAACAAGCTGTATTGTGCGGTGGTGTAAGTGCACTCGTAAAAGCGGGATTTGAAACGCTGACAGAAGCAGGTTATGCACCAGAAATGGCATACTTCGAATGTCTGCACGAACTGAAACTAATTGTGGATTTGATGTATGAAGGCGGACTTGCAAGTATGCGCGATTCCATCAGCAACACAGCTGAGTATGGTGACTATGTTACAGGTCCTCGTGTTGTAACAGAAGATACAAAAGCAGCAATGAAAGCCGTTCTGACTGACATCCAACAAGGTAAATTTGCTCGTGACTTTATCCTTGAGAACCAATCAGGCCGTGCATTCTTGACAGCTACTCGCCGTAATGAAGCAAATCACCCGATTGAAGTCGTTGGTAGTCAATTGCGTGAAATGATGCACTGGACTCATAAATAAGATTTCATCATAACCGAAAAATAATGAATTGAAATATTTCTTCCTAAGCGGCCGTGCGATTATGCGTGAGCCGCTATAGGAGGTTAAACACAAACTTTTTTGGAGGTGCTGAGTGTGCGCAAAATTCATATCTTTGATACTACGCTGCGTGACGGAGAGCAATCTCCTGGAGTCAATCTGAACACGCGAGAGAAACTGGAGATCGCTTATCAGCTTGAAAAATTGGGAGTGGACCGGATGGAGGCTGGTTTTCCGGCAGCCTCCCCGGGCGACCTTGCTGCAGTAAATGCCATTGCTAGAGCGGTAAAAAACTCAACCGTTATTGGACTTTCGCGTTCTAGAGAACAGGATATTGAAGCTGTTCGGGAAGCGCTTCAAGGAGCACAAGATCCGTGTATCCACCTATTTCTAGCTACTTCGCCAATACATCGTCAGCATAAACTTCGTATGGACAAAGCACAGGTGCTTGATACAGCAAGGTCTGCAATTCGGTATGCGAAACGTTATTTTTCCAAAATTGAATTTTCACTCGAAGATGCCGGTCGTACAGAACATGACTTCTTAGTTGAAGTGACGTCAATGGCAGTCCAAGAGGGAGCAGCCGTTGTAAATATCCCGGATACGGTAGGTTATTTGTATCCAGAAGAATACGGTAATCTATTCAGAATATTAAAAGCGCAAGTACCGGATATTGAGAAGGTGCAACTCAGCGCTCATTGTCATAATGATTTAGGTATGGCGACTGCCAATACACTGGCTGCGATTATGAATGGAGCAGATCAAATTGAAGGTACGGTTAACGGAATTGGGGAACGTGCCGGAAATACAGCTATCGAAGAAATAGCGATGGCTTTAGAGACAAGACAAGAATTGTTTGGTGCTAAAACAACACTTCAATTATCTGAGATTGCTCGGACCAGCCGGCTCGTCAGCAGATTAACGGGTATGGTCGTCCCTGGTAATAAGGCGATCGTCGGTGCTAACGCATTTGCTCATGAGTCAGGTATTCATCAGGACGGCATGCTCAAAGAAAAAACAACCTATGAAATCATGACACCAGAAACTATTGGACTGAAAGAGAGCAAGCTTGTACTTGGTAAACATTCAGGTCGGCATGCTTTCCGTGAAAAATTGGTTGAGCTTGGATTTATCCTTCAGGAGGATGAAGTAAACCAGGCGTTTGCACAATTTAAAGATCTTGCAGATAAGAAAAAAGAAGTGACGGATGATGATCTAATCGCTCTCTTAGAAGAAAAGTTAGTCGATATTCCAGAGGTGTTCAAACTCCAGGAGATGTATGTCACTTATGGAGATGCCTCTGTACCTACTGCTAGAATCAGTCTTTGCTTGGAAGACGATAAATATGTGACATCAGAAGCAGAGGGAAATGGTTCGGTAGATGCGATCTATAATGCGATTGATAAAGCAAGTGGAGAAGATGTTATCCTTGCTGATTATTCCATTAAGTCCGTTACTCACGGTAAAGATGCTTTAGGTGAAGTACATGTCGTCCTAAGGCAGGATAAGATGACGGTGCAGGGACGCGGAGTAAGTACCGACATACTTGGGGCGAGCGCGCGTGCTTATGTAGATGCTCTCAATCATCTTGTTGAGAAACGTAAAACATATACAGAGCGTATTAATGTAAATTTATAAAATCATGATGATTCGATAAAAAAAGCCCTTTTTGGAACTTTCCTCAGCTGAGTAAAGATTCCTAGAAAGGGCTTTTCGAGTAACTTTTATATTATGAAATTAATTCAATTCACAGTTTATATAGGTCTACCAAGCATACGCATTAGGTGCATGTCCGCCAGGTCCTGGGAAAATTTCATCTAGACGTTTCATCGTAGATTCATCAAGGCTTACCTCAAGTGCACCCAGTGTACTTTCAAATTGCTCCATGGTTCGAGGTCCGATGATCGGAGCAGTTACTGCAGGATTTGCTAGCAGCCAAGCAAGAGCAACGTTATCCTGAGGTTCACCGAGTTCACGGCAGAGTGCAGCAAATTGCTCCAACTGCTCCCTGTGCTGATCGATGTAAGCTGCATTATTACCGGTTCGAGTACCTTCTAATTTTTTAAGGGCATTACGGCCAAGCAATCCACCATCCAGCGGACTCCAAGGAATAATCCCAAGTCCTAAATTTTGAGCAGCAGGAAGGACTTCAAGTTCCGGAAGCCGGCAATTGAGGCTATATTTATGCTGTTCCGAAATGAGTCCGAGGAAATGCCGCTGTTTGGCAGCACTTTGGGCAACCGCAATTTGCCAACCTGCAAAATTACTAGAGCCGACATAGCCGATTTTCCCCTGTGCAATGCTGACTTCAAACGCTCCCCAAAGTTCTTCCCATGAAATGACGGGATCCACGTGGTGCATTTGGTAAAGTTCAATATGATCCGTTTGAAGACGCTGTAATGATCCTTCCAGGTGACGGCGAATTTTATAGGCAGATAAACCTGCGTCATCATTAGGACCATCCGTCTGATCCTGCATGGAACCATAGACTTTTGTAGCGAGTACCACTCTTTCACGGCGGCCTCCGCCTTGTTTAAACCATCTGCCGATAATCTTTTCTGTTAAGCCGGAATGTTCACCCCAACCGTATACATTTGCTGTATCAAAAAAATTGATTCCTGCATCAAGAGCTGCATCCATAATTCGGAATGCCTCTTTCTCATCTGTTTCGGGACCAAAGTTCATTGTACCAAGACATAGTTTACTTACTTTTAAACCAGACTTACCCAGGTAACTGTATTGCATAGTCCACTCACCCTTCCTCATAGGAACCAAATTTACCTTTCTATGTTATTGTAAACGGTTAATTCAAGTTCGATCAACTGATTTACTTACAATCCTTTGAATGAATTACGAAATTGATTTACCCGTTATAGTCTAAACCTATTAAAGCAATAGATTCTATATCTTGGTCAAATCCACCACATCTATGGTACAAAGGTATATAAGAAGTTTACAACGACGAGAAAATAGAAGTTTATGATTTTACATAAAAAAGGAGCGTGTTGTTTATGTCAGATGTGAAGAAGATTGCGGTCATCGCAGGAGATGGGATCGGCCCTGAGGTTGTTGCGGAAGCAGAGAAAGTATTGAAACGGACGGAGGAAATATTCGGTTATACTTTTGAAACCACTCATGCCTTATTCGGCGGGATCGCTATTGATCAAAAAGGAACACCGCTTCCGGAAGAAACGCTCGAAGTATGTCAGAATGCAGACGCAGTTCTGCTTGGAGCAGTGGGTGGCCCTAAGTGGGATAATAACCCGAAAGAACTTAGACCAGAAACAGGATTACTGGGAATCCGCAAGGCACTTGGTTTATTTTCTAATTTACGCCCGGCTGTTGTATTTGATTGTTTGAAAGATGCGTCTACCTTGAAACCGGAAGTTCTCGAAGGAACGGACTTAATGGTCGTAAGAGAACTGACTGGAGGAATCTATTTCGGTGACAAACTTCGCAGACAAGGAGAGCACGGGGAAGAAGCAGTTGATACCTGTGTTTATAACGTAACTGAAGTGGAACGTATTGTTAGACAGGCTTTTGAAATCGCACAGAAGCGGAAAAAGAGACTTGCATCTGTAGACAAGGCTAATGTACTGGAAACATCGAGACTTTGGCGTGAAGTGGTAAACCGTGTAGCTCCTGACTATCCTGATGTAGAAGTAGAACATGTACTCGTTGATAACTGTGCAATGCAGCTTCTTCGCAGGCCTGCTAGCTTTGATGTCATTGTAACCGAGAATATGTTTGGAGATATTCTAAGTGATGAAGCAGCGATGTTGACGGGTTCGATTGGGATGCTATCTTCTGCATCTTTGGGAGAAGGTAGCTTCGGATTGTATGAACCGGTACATGGTTCCGCTCCTGATATTGCAGGACAAGGAGCAGCGAACCCTATTGCTACGATCCTATCTGTCGCTTTAATGTTCCGGATGACTTTTGGATATGAAGATGCAGCAGATGCCATCGAAAAAGCAGTAGCTAAAGTGCTGGATGAAGGTCATCGTACAAGCGATATTGCAATAGACAAGAGCCAAGCAATCAGTACTTCAGCGATGGGAGATTTAATCGTGAAAAATATGGAGAAATCGACACTAGTTTCTTCCTATTAAATAGGTAACGATGGAGAGTAGATATTCTTTAGATTCCGTATGTATTACGGAGAAGAGAGTAGCTGCTCACGATCCTCTTCATGAGTTGCCAATTTGACTTTGAGTTAGACGAGTGATAGGATCTATATATTATTCGTAAAGTGGGCTAAGGATCTTGAATACATTTTCTTTTCCTCAGCCGGTCAGTAACCTATAAATTTCCGCATTTTTCAAAAATAATAGACAAGCCCTTACAGCATTTTTATGTTGTGAGGGCTTTTTTCACCAAATAACGCGGATACCTTTTTTTTACAAAAAATTGCGTTTAAGAATAGGAAAAAAGGTGTTATAAGGGGTAGGGAATCTTTTTTTCTTATAAAGAGGAAAACGAACTGTCATAACGAATAGGGTAAAAGAATACGCTATTGAACATAATGTAAATAATGCATCCGGTGCGTTTCTACAAGGAGGGTGAACAAATGAGTTTTTGTTGTGGAGCAAGTATGATTGGAACGAAGGGAACATTAAAACATTACCGTACGCAGGTCCACAATGTTCCCCTGCTCTTTTGTCCAGTATGTCATCGGGTAGAAGTCCATTACAAAGTAGAGAATGAATATGAAATATTAGCTGAATATGCACATGGTGATGGTGCTTCTGAGATTGACTTTCAAGATTATGTAATGGAAGACGAAGATACGATTTATGAGAACTGTGTAAACCGTGAAAATGAAGATCCGCTCGAAGTCGTCCAAAGACAAATCGATACGTCTCTTGACTTGCTGTCCATAGCCAAAAATATAAAAGACGAGAAGTGGGAGAGCGAATTAAAGCGCAGGCTTGCTGTCATGAGTAAAAAACGCTCAAAACTTAAGCACAATCAACCGGGAAGACAACCATAGTATGTCTGTAAATGACGACCTTTGCCCTAGGGCAGAGGTTTTTTTATTGAGAAGTCATTCTTTATACCTGAACGAAAAGGGTTTATCTCAATTATTTCTGTTTATTCGACAGTATCTCTGATTGACTAGGATTGGTAACCTTGTCTATGATAAAATAGACTTCTTTCAAAGCGGAATCAGCTAATTTAATAACATTGGCTCACATAATCACTATTCCGTATCGGAAAATAGATCTTCCCATTATTGGATACATGACTTAGAAACAAAGGAATGCGTAATATTTGGACTACCTCTATACTTACTCTACGAAAGTCTTAAGAAAGGCAAACCCAATGCCCTTCTGATGGGAAGACACCACACTTCAAGGTAGACGGTCTCACTGTTCTGCGACCATTGCTAGTCCGATCGGCAAGTTCCATTTAAGTAAAAAGGGGGAACCTGAGTATGATCAGTGAGTTTCAGGACACTTTGATTTCTGCCAATGAGGCTTTTCCACTAAGGCATCTCGATAATAGTAATTATGAGAACATTTTGGAACATTTGGACAGTGGAATCATGTTGTTTGATAGCGAAGGTTTTCTAACTTTTATTAATGTGCAGATGGCAAAATTGCTGGAGCTTCCAAGGCATCAGTTACTTGGATGTAACGTCCTTCGGTTAGTTCAACATCCTTATATCAGCCGGTTCAAAAAGAAGAAAATTCTCAGGATATATCGAGAGACCATTTTTCATCGTAAGCGCTATCATGAGCTGCTTGATGAGTATGGGAAACATTGGCTGATTACGATTACCTATGGTGATCAGATGGATGGGAATTTTCTGCTGAGTGTTAAAGACGTATCGGATTTCAAACAAATTGAACAGACCGCTTATCAAAATGACAAACTTGCAATGCTTGGTCAAATATCCGCTTCAATAGCGCATGAAATTCGAAACCCACTTACCGCTATTCGGGGGTTTATTCAATTGCTTCGTCCTCATTTGCTGCAGCTGGGCAAGGACGAATATGCGAAAATTATTTTGACAGAAATTGACCGGGCTAACGATATTATTTATGAATTCTTGAATTCTTCAAAACCTTCAGCGCCTCAGAAAACGGTCATTCCTATCCAGTCTTTACTTAAAGAAATAGTCCTGCTTACAGAGAGTGAAGGTTTAATGAATGGCTGTGAGATACAGCTGAATAATGATCTGACTCCCCTTTATGTCTCTATTGATGTAAAACAGATTAAACAAGTCATGCTGAACATAGTGAAAAATGCGATGGACGCTATGGATCCTGTAGGAGAAGACTATTCTGGCATCATTCAGATTGATACGCATGAGGAGCAAAGTCAGGTAGTCATCTCGATAAAAGATAATGGCCATGGGATGGACAACAACACACTGGTTCGATTATTTGATCCATTTTTTACAACGAAAGAGACAGGGACGGGACTTGGACTGTCTGTCAGCTATCGTATCATTAAGAATCATGGTGGGACTATAGCTGTACATAGTAAAGTAGGAGAAGGGACCGAGTTTAAAATCTCCCTGCCTCTCGTATAGATTATCTTTTGCGATTTAGATCCTCTTCATTAAAGTAGGCCAGGAGCTAGAGCAGCTCCCGGCCTGTTTTGTTTTTGTAGGTATGACGAAGGGTATATATGGAGTAGTAGGGAACACGTGTATAAATGAATCAATTTCATAATACCTTTAGTTGCTTTAATCAGAACGATATACCGATTGGGAGATGAAGATATTGACGTACAACACATTAGAAGTCACATGGAAAACTGCGATTCCTGTAGAATCACTTGAGGCACATGCCGTCATATGTTTGGTATCAGAAGCCGAGTGGATTACGGGACATTTTCCGGAATCATGGAAGCAAGCGATTATTTCGGTAAAAGAAAGAGGACTTTTTAATGGATCCGAGAATCAACTGTTCACCATCCCTGTAAAGCAGGGGAGTGCCGCTGCTACACTTGTTTTAGTAGGAACAGGGGAGCATCCCATGAGTGTGGATGAGCTCCGTAATCTCGCTGCAAAAGCAGCCAAAGCTTCGCTGCAGGTCAGCGCAGATGAAGTGGTATTTGCTATGCCTTCCTCGCTGGTGTCCTATTCCGATACACTTGATATTTCCAAAGTAGCACACGCTTTAACGGAAGGTTTTATTTTAGGTGCATATCGGAGAAAAAACTATAAACAGAAGCAAAAAGCTTATATAGGCCCAAGTAAACTTACTTTTCATCAGGAAAAGATCACAGACCCTGATTTTCAAAAAGAATGGGAGAAAGGGATCGAGCGGGGGCAAGCTTTTGCGGCAGGGACCAATTATGCCAGAGATTTAACCAATCTTCCAGGGAATATGCTCGTTCCTGAAGATCTTGCCGTAGCCTCCAAACAACTAGCTGAGAAACATGGACTAGAGTATTCCATTTTAGATGAAAGAGAACTCGAGGAAAAAGGGATGGGCGGAATTCTCGCTGTAGGGAAAGGTAGCATACATCCGCCAAAAATGATCGTAATTAAGTATCAAGGAAAAGAAACATGGGATGGCGACATTGTAGGACTTGTAGGTAAAGGAATTACCTTTGACACAGGCGGCATTTCTTTGAAACCACGTGTCGGTATGGAAGAAATGATCAGTGATATGGGCGGTGCGGCAACCGTGCTCGGCGCACTTGAGACATTATGTATCCTTCGTCCGAAACTAAACACACTTATAATTATTCCTACTGCTGAGAATATGCCTTCTGGCAGTGCATTCAAACCAGGTGATGTCATTACCACTCTTAGCGGCAGAACCGTTGAAATTCTAAATACAGATGCAGAAGGAAGAGTTGTACTTGCTGACGGTATGACCTACGCGAAGGAATTAGGTGCAACTAGCCTTATCGATGTAGCAACGTTAACCGGAGCTGTATTATCGGCTCTTGGAGATGTTGCCACTGGTGCGGTATCGAATGATGAGACGTTCTTGAGTCGGTTTATTTCGGCTTCGAGACGAACCGGTGAAAAAGTATGGCCGCTTCCTGCGTATCCTGAATTCCAAGAGATGCTGAGAAGTGATGTAGCAGACTTACGAAACAGTACAGGACGAAATGCAGCTTCAAGTACCGCTGGTTTGTTTATAGGGACCTTTGCTGACGGGATGCCTTGGATTCATCTTGATATTGCTGGAACGGCATTTCTTTCGAAAGAGCGAGGTGTAAATCCGAAAGGAGCCACCGGTGTTATGGTTCGTACCATTGTGGAGTGGATCACAAGCGTGGAATAAGAATAGGATTTGTAATTATAGATTAGGTATATGTCTTGGAGAAACCAGGGGATATACCTTCTTTTTTTACATAAAATGCATGTTTTCTGGCGTTGTGATAAAATAAAACACATATATGAAAACGTTTCCTAATTACAAATACAAAGGTGGTTTTTCTGTGGTTGAGGCGGAAATCAAGGCAATTGCGAATATGGCCCAAGAACTGAGAACAAGTATAGCGAAGTACATGATCGGCAAAGAAGAATCGGTAGATTTGTTACTGACCGCACTGATCGCTTCGGGCCATATCTTATTGGAAGATGTTCCGGGGACAGGTAAGACGATGCTCGCTAAAACGGTAGCTGCTTCGATGGAATGTTCATTTCGGCGGATTCAGTTTACTCCTGATTTATTGCCGTCGGACTTGACGGGAATCCATTTCTACAACCAGAAAGAGGGACAGTTTGAGTTTAGGCCAGGCCCATTATTTGCGAATATCGTATTAGCGGACGAGATTAATAGAGCAACGCCGAGAACACAATCCAGTTTGCTAGAGTGTATGGAAGAGAGGCAAATTAGTGTGGATGGACAAACTCATGTACTATCCAAACCTTTTATTGTCATAGCAACGCAGAATCCAGTCGATAACCAGGGGACTTTTCCGCTGCCAGAAGCGCAAATGGATCGATTCATGTTGAAAATGAATTTGGGGTATCCATCCCATGCCGAAGGCATTGAAATCTTGAAACGGACGATAGAAGGCGGTTTCCAGACTTCCATAACCCCCGTGATCACACAGGAGGATATGATTTCAGCCCAGCAATCCTTTAAGTCCGTTCAAGTCGAGGAAGATCTCCTCCAGTATATGATTGCTATCGCAGAGGCTACAAGACGTCATCCTGATATTGCCCTTGGTGTAAGCCCGAGAGGAACACAGGCGCTGCTTAGAGCTAGCCAAGCTCGGGCTGCGATAAGAAACAGGGACTACGTTCTGCCTGACGATATCAAAGCGCTCGCTCTGCCTGTTTTATCTCATAGACTTGTGCTCCACCAAAGATCAAGACAACAGGAAGGGAAGGCTGCTGCCCTGCTTCAAAGTATCATTGAACAAATCCCTGTCCCGAGTGAAAACATGGCTTCAGAAAGCAGTATAGGCTAGCTTATGGATCTCTTATGGTTTATTGTCGTCGGTCTTTTGCTGATTTTGGTGGAGCAAGCGATATTTGGAATTCCTGTGCTAAGGCGCGTTACGTATTCGAGAGAATTTGAAAAAGAACGCTGTTATGCAGGTGATCAGTTAGTTATGACGGAAAAGATTGCTAATGAAAAAAGACTGCCTATTCCTTGGCTGCGTCTAGAAGCGATGATGCCTGCTTCCTTTTCTTTTCAAACAGGAGAAGAAATGGGGATCAGTAAAGGAAACATTTATCAAAATCATCAAAGCGTGTTTACGATGAGACCCTTCACTAAAATCTCAAGAAGACACTTTGTGGTATGTCAGAAACGGGGTGTTTATCAGATGGAGACGGTCACGATGACGGGGGGAGATCTCTTTAATATCTACTCTACAAGTCAAAAGTTGCCCGTATCCATTGCATTGACTGTGTATCCGGCAATCCTCTCGGATCATGAAATGCCGTCGAACTTCGAAGTATGGCAAGGAGAACTAGAAGTATCCAGGTGGATCGTGGAAGATCCCTTTTTAATCGTAGGGGTTCGTCCTTATGGGGAAAGTGATCCAATGAATCGTATTCACTGGAGCGCTACCGCAAGGACAGGCGATCTTCAAGTATTTAAACAGGGCTTCAGTTCTGACCCACAGACGATGATCCTATTTAATATACAAGAATCGGAAGAAATGTGGAGTGTAGTGACAAGACCAGAGCTGGTGGAGCGAGGCTTGTCTTATGCGGCAACTGCAGTCAGTTATGCGGCAGGCAGAGGGCTGAAGGCGGGGTTTGCACACAATGCTTATTCGGAAAAGGCAGATACAAGTGTTCGGATTGAGGCGGATTATGGCTCTGTTCATGCAGAATATATTATGCAAACCATGGCTGAGGTTCAATTGAAGTGTCTTATGCCAATGGAACAAATGCTGCGGGATGAAGCTGACCGGCAAGAAGATGAGGAACGGAAGCTCGATTATTTACTGATTACCGCCTATGTGTCACAAGCGATGGAAACCCAGTTAGCAAGACTGCGAAACGCAGGTAACCGGATCACCGTCCTGTTCATAGAGGATAAGGAGGGGGGAAATGAATAAGAAACAAACCTATACTTTTCCTGTTCTAGCTATACTACAAGGCGCTGCCGAATTAATTTATAGCTATGCTCTTATTGTTATTTTATCTGTCTATGTTCTAGGGATTTCACCTATATATGTGCTCTGTATTGGTTTTGTTGCGATCAGTGCCGGGGTATTGGGCGGAAGAGTGCTATATA
Organism: Paenibacillus sp. GYB006; assembly: GCF_036577645.1. Classification (NCBI taxonomy): domain Bacteria; kingdom Bacillati; phylum Bacillota; class Bacilli; order Caryophanales; family Paenibacillaceae; genus Paenibacillus; species Paenibacillus sp. GYB006. The sequence goes on from NZ_JARBDA010000001.1 coordinate 487,309, forward strand.
TGAAGAGTTCAACATTTGCTGTTGTTGCAGCTGTACTTGGTGGAATGTTAATTACCACTGCGGCTTTAATGGCAGGATCTGCGGAGAGTCGTCTACTTTTCATCATAGCAGGTGTCGTTCTTGGCGGAGCTGTAGGCTATCGGGGATTTTATTTGCAGAAGCATATCGAGCATTCGATTTTTATATCAGGGAAATATCGGTTATTTGGTCTCATATCATTGGTGGTGCTCAGTTTTTTTGTCGGAAGGTATCCTTCGCTTACGCCATACAGTGTGGGGGTTTATGTAAGCGGACTGGTTAGTTTTATATTGCTGCTCTGGAATCGTCATAGCCAGGAAATGCGCAAGGTTACTCTTGATCCAAAAGGGCAAAGGCCGCTCGTAAGGAGTTTTACAAGGATTAATCAATTGCGTACCTTGATCTTCATCACTATCGTTTTATTTGTCGGAGCATTTCAGCGCTTATCAGAAGTAGCTGCCTCTGTATGGAGTTGGTTTACTGCTTGGGTGAGAAATCTATTTAGCAGTGAGACTCCGCAGGAGAATATCCCTAACTCTACAGGAGTTACGGAGGTTCTTCCTCCCTTTCTGCCTAATGAGGAGAAAATTCCGCAAGAACCATCGCCTATTTGGGAATTTTTGCTGAGAACATTTGTCTTTTTGGCAGCTATCATAGTGCTATGTTTTATACTTTATAAGGCTTGGAAATTATTTTTGAAGTTCACTGAGTATCTAGAACATCGTAAAAAGAACCCAATGCCTGGCGTCCCGCCTAAAACGGCATATATAGATATCATTGAAACGATTGAAGAAAAACCGAAGAAGAAGAACTGGCTTCGTTTCTTTCAAAGAGAATCCGTGCCGAGCGATCCTAAGGAACGTATTCGGTATTATTATCGAGAATACATTCTCCGGGTCAAAGGACAGGGGCTTGAGATCCCAGTTCATCTAACTCCTTTTGAAGTGAAACAAGAGCTGGATAAGATAAAGACGACAGCGAAGACAGAAAGAACGAATAAAAAACATAAGGATGACTTGGGAGCAGCTCCTGATGACCTATTCCCCTTATATAACAAAGTTAGGTATGGAAAGAGAAATGTAAGTGAAGAAGCGATTCAACAAATAGATAGGGAATGGAAGACAAATCAATAGGTAAACCTTCCCTTTACTTTTCCTTCTACGTTCAAGTATCATGGTAGAAATAGATAAAGATGCCAAAGGAGCTTATGCATGAAGACATTGACGAACACAAGCAAAATTGTAGATTGCACGATTCGAGACGGCGGTCTCGTAAACAATTGGGATTTCAGCGTTGAGTTTGTCCAAGGACTTTATGAAGGGCTGAATGAAGCAGGGGTAGAGTACATGGAGATTGGGTATAAAAACTCTCCCAAGTTACTTAAAGGAGCAGAAAAAGCAGGACCATGGCGCTTTTTGAATGATGATTTTCTGCGTAAAGTGATCCCGCAAAAAGGAAATACGAAATTATCTGCTCTGGTTGATATTGGCAGAGTAGACGAAGCCGATATTTTACCTCGTAGTGAAAGTATGCTGGACTTAATTCGTGTAGCTTGTTATATCAAGGATGTGGACAAAGGTCTTGAGCTTGCACAGACTTTCCATGACCGCGGTTACGAGACAACACTGAATATCATGGCTCTTTCTAACGTTATGGAGAATGAACTTTTAGAAGCTTTTGAAATGATTAATGAGAGTGTTGTAGATGTAGTATACATCGTAGACTCATACGGCAGCTTGGATCATAACGACATTAAATATCTCGTTGAGAAATTCAAAAAGCATCTTCCTAATAAACGACTCGGTGTACATACACATAACAATATGCAACTAGCTTTTTCAAATACACTAATTGCTTCAGAACTTGGTGTAGAACTTCTTGATGCATCTGTATATGGAATGGGGCGTGCGGCCGGCAATTGTCCGACAGAACTGCTTATTGCTCATTTGAAGGGAACCAAGTACAAACTGCGTCCTGTTCTAAGCGTGCTGGAAAACTGGCTTGTGCCTTTGCGAGAAAAGGAAGAATGGGGTTATCTCCTGCCTTACATGGTTACAGGACATCTTGATGAACATCCCCGTTCAGCAATGGCTCTTCGTGCTTCGGAAAGTAAAGATCAGGTCGTAGAATTCTACGACAAGCTCACCACACCCGAAGTTAATTTTGAATAGACAACAAAGTAGCAAAAAATTTGCTTGATAATTAGACGCTCTATGTGATATTCACATAGGGCGTTTTTTTGTGTTCAATCCTTGATTTATATGTCTTTAGAACTACAAAATACGTTGTTATGCATCGTTGTTCACAAAAAAAGATACACGATTCCTTGTAAAAATGGTATTATAGTCCAATAAAGCGGAAGAATAATGTTGAAATGTGTCATATTAGATTAAATTTTTGGACAACAAGTAAAATGGTTTTAGTTATAGATGAATGGAGGCATAGAAAATGTTATGAACTTTATAAATGGATATCACAAATCCATCAAATTGGTGTTAGCGGGTTTGTTCTTATGTTTATTGACTCCATGGATACCAGGTTCATTATCATCACTTGTAAATCAACAATTTTTTCATCTATTAGGTCTTGGAATTTCATTAGTTTCTATGATTATTTGTTTATCTGCTTATAATCAGAGCAGGATGCAGGCAAAAGGGGACCAAACCAGGAATGGACAATACTTTTCTTACGTCTTCTTTGCTGGAGGACTGCTTGAACTTTTGTTATTTCTTTATTACGGGGAAATTACGATAGGTAATGAACGGTTGGTTGATTCCATAGATGTACTTGTCATTATTTTTATGGCTCGCTTAATCTGTGTGCTGTGTATGTTGTTTCTCGGATTTAAGCTGCCTGCAAAGCAGAAGCCATTCCCAAGATGGGTAAGTTTTACGATGGGGACCTTGTATATCAGTTTTCTTATGTTGATTCTTTACAATAACGGTATAACAGAATATGTTTTCAGCAGTTCTGATCCGTGGTCACAAACGATCAATTCAACTCATTATGTTGTGCATGCATCGCTTCTTTTATTTTTTGTGTTCGCGTTAGCAGGTATTATTTTCTCGCGAAAGAAGCGCAGTAAGGAAATTAATTTCCGGCTGATCCTAGGCGTTTGTTTTTGTATTATAAGCCAAGGTTTTATACTTCGAGTTACTTATGTTCAGGATTTATTCTTTACTTTTTCGATGTTGTTTCAATTGATTTCGTATATTATTTTTCAAAATATTTATTATAACGTCTATATTAAGAGTCCATTAGAAGAGCAAAATGTAACCAGAAAAAAATTAGACTATATGGCTCATTATGATGAGACCACTGGGCTTGGTAACCGGAGATCTTTGCTTCACTATGTGAGCGGATGTCTTGAAAAAGCAGAGACTGATGGTGCACTGTTAGGTTTGCTTGTTATTAATATTAGTCGATTTAAGATCATTAATGATTCCCTTGGTTATATACTTGGGGACCAGCTTTTGAAACAGACAGGGGAACGCTTGCTTGACTATCAAGGGGGAAAAGAAGTCTTTTCTCTTGGAGGAGATCGATATGCAATCGTTATGACCGGAATAGAAAGCGTAGAAATGTTACATAATCGGGTTTATGAAATTTTAGAGCGTGTAAAAGATCCTATTTTTATAAAAGAACGAGAACTATACATTACACCTTCTGCAGGAGTTAGTATATATCCTTATGATGGTGCTAAGCCGGACGAACTTCTTCGTAATGCAAATACGGCTTTATATTTTGCAAAAAATGAAGGACAAGATTTTAATAGGTATACCTTATCTATGAAGAGAGAAGCTCAAGAGAGCTTACAGATGGAACACGATATACGTAAAGGTCTAGAACGTAAAGAATTCTATCTTGAGTATCAGCCGCAGATGAATCTTGCTACCGGTGAAGTGGTTGGAGTAGAAGCGCTTGTTCGGTGGAATCATCCGATGAGAGGACGTATATCACCAATCGATTTTATTCCTCTTGCTGAAGAATGCGGACTTATCGTACCGCTCGGAGAATGGGTGCTTAGAGAAGCGTGTCATCAAAACCGAATGTGGCAAAATCAAGGATACAAACCTTTGACGATATCCGTAAATTTATCGATTCAACAATTTCAGGAAGTACAGCTTGCAGAACGAATTAAACGTGTTTTGCAGGACACAGGCCTTGATCCTGCTTACTTAGAACTTGAAATAACAGAAAGTACGATGTTTGATATGACACAAGGTATGAAAGTACTCGAAAGTATTAAAAAGCTTGGAGTGCAGATCAGTATCGATGATTTTGGTACGGGATACAGTTCACTTCATTATCTGAAAAATCTACCTATCGACCGTCTTAAAATTGATCAGTCCTTTGTTCGGGAACTGATGGTGGATCGTAACAATAAAGCAATCGTATCCACGATTACCTCTATGGCAAAGCATCTTCAGCTCAAAGTGACTGCGGAAGGGGTAGAGAACGAAGATCAACTTTTATTTTTACAAGAACAGCACTGTAATGATGCGCAAGGTTATTTTTTCAGCAGACCACTTGCATCCGTTGATTTTGAATCTAGATTTTTAAAAGCTATTGCCTAAAATTTATTCTCAGAGGATACCCAGCACATGCACTTACCTTTTGTTACGTGAATTCGCATGTGCTGAGACTGAGAAAAATGGATTGTAGTTATAAATTTAAGGTTGCAGAGAAAGTAGAGTTATGATATATTATTTCTTGTCACTAATGAATGACGCACATTCATTTGACGGGACGTAGCTCAGCTTGGTAGAGCACCTGGTTTGGGACCAGGGGGTCGCATGTTCAAATCGTGTCGTCCCGATCGTCACTGTGCGGGTGTAGTTCAATGGTAGAACTTCAGCCTTCCAAGCTGATAGCGTGGGTTCGATTCCCATCACCCGCTTCATAGTAAAGCCTCTTGCCTTAGGCAAGAGGCTTTTTTTGTTCTCGAGAATCTAATTTATAATGAATATAACCAAAGCTTTAGTATAATAGATGAGGACAGTTTGATTTTACATAATGAGGAGGGGATGGGTGGAAAATGGCAGATGAATATGGATCCGCAACAGCAGTCTCCACGGCAACTAATTTCATCATGGAGCAGGAAACAGCAACTACACGTACCTACCGGACGTACGTAAGACTGAGAGAAACGGGTCAGCTTGATTTGAAGTTTTGGCACAGTAATGCGGTAGACTCGACTTGGGATGTAGGGAACAATGCGAAAGGAAGTATGCCTGGCGGTGTATGGGTTATTGAAAGCGCTTATGTAGCGGTTAGCGGGCATAAACGAGATGGCAGCATTATACCTGGCAGCGCAATAAAGGTGACTTTTGATGGAGAAGTAAGCAAAGAAGTGACTCCTGCAGAGAAGTTCTGGAGTGATTCGGTACATATAGATGTTCCGGCAGGACATGATTTAGTATTCTCGTGGACGATTACAGCTTTTGCAGGTAGATCATTCCCATACAATACGGAGGGGCTACTTGTATCTGCTTTTGAAGCGGAGGGGAATAAGGCAGATGAAGAACAAGGAGTCTTGTTTACCGCATCCGAGAATCGTCTTGTTCTGCCAGCTTTTATAGGATATAAAAAACAGGTGAGGGAAGAGATTGTTTTCTTGGGAGATTCCATAACTCAGGGAGTAAGAACGCGAAAAGATGGCTACGAGTACTGGGTTTCTCGCATAGCTGATGGTCTTGGTCCTGAATATGGTATTTGGAATATCGGTTCCGGATGGGCAAGAGCCTATGATGCAGCAACGGATGGCCCTTGGCTTGCTAAATCAAAACAGGGCAGTATAGTAGCAATTGTCCTCGGTGTGAATGATATTGATATTGGAAGTCGAAGCGCGGATGAATTGCTTGCGGACTTATCTATTATTATCCGAAAAATAAAGCAAAATCCAGAGCGCAGGGGTGTGCGGGTGATCTTATTTACGGTGCCGCCGTTTAATTTTACACAGGAAAGAGAAGGAGTGTGGCGAACTGTCAATGAAACGATTCGGACGTGTCCGCCAGAAGGAACGGATGTTGTGTTTGATATTGCCAAAGTTTTATCCTGCCCGGCAACAGAGGAACACCGGATTCAGCCTAAATTCATGAGTAATGAATATGACCCGCATCCAAACGGCATTGCGGGAAGAGAAGTCGCGGATGCTTTTCTAGAGTGGTTTCGCGAACAAAATTTATGAAATACAGAAAATTACAGGTTTAGAAACTAATGATACCGTGTTATACTAACTAACAATTAAAGATGAATGAGAGGTAACCACACGTCCCATGAAGTAAAGCACATGAAATCCTACGGATAACTGCAAACCGATGGTGAAGCAGGTTAGCTGTTTGCGGCTGACGACCCTAGGATAAGTGTGCCTACATTCAGTCATGGGAATGGTGTGGTTTTTTTGTGCTATTTATAAGTTTTTTGTACCTTGAATAAGTTCTGTTCATTAACTATGGCAGAGTAAGGTAGCACATTAAGACCTGGATTTATTTTACCAACCACCCATCTTTAGGTGCATTCATTTCTATAGGCTCTCGTCTTCGCTGCAGGCTGCTTGCTTGCAGTGTTTTAGCTTGCGCGAAGAGAAAGAGGGAGATATTCATATGACGACACTAATTCATATGCATGAAATCAGTAAGGAATGGAACGGTAGACGGCTGTTTGAACATGTAAATCTGGAAGTGAACGAGCATGAGCGAATTGCTATATTTGGCCGTAATGGATGTGGTAAAACGACCTTGCTGCACATTTTGACGGGAAGCGAACAGGCATCAAAGGGGACGCTTACCATTCACTTAGAACCGGAAGAGATTGGATTTATGCGGCAAGATTTCAAAGCAGATGCGGTGGAATCAGTACAAGAAGTTGCGTATAAGGAGAGCGGTGCCTGGGGAGATTTGAAATTAAAATTGCAGAAAGTCGAGGCAAACCTTGTCTCAGGCGATCAAGATAAGATCTCAGAATTAATGGAGCAGTATGGACAGATTACGGAACAATATGAAGCACACGGCGGCTATGCTAGAGAAATAGCACTTGAGAAAATGATGACTCACCTGGGGATTGGAGCAGAGTTATGGAACCGTCCTTATGTATCACTCAGCGGTGGGCAAAAGACTAGACTGCGTCTAGCCGCTTTATTAGCCAGCAAACCCCGGCTTCTTATTCTGGATGAGCCAACCAATCATCTGGATCAAGAAAGTTTGATCTGGCTTGAAGACTGGATTTTATCTTATCCGGGCACTATTATATTTGTCTCGCATGACCGAACTTTCCTAGATCATGTAGCGACGGGGATCTGTGAACTCAGCAAAGACGGTGTCCGTAAATATCCCGGAGGATATGAAGATTATAAGGAACAGAAGAAGCGTGAGCGCAAAGAGCAGGAAACGAAGTACCGCAAACAAGAACTTGCAAAAAAAGCCCTAGAAGAATCCATTCGAAAATATCAAGAATGGTTCGTGAAATCTCACAATAATGCAGGTAATGTGACTGAAACGAGAGCAGCTGCAAGCTATTACAAGGCGAGAGCGAATAAAAACATATCAAGATATCATGCCAAGCAGAAACAGCTGGAACGATTAGAAGGAGAGCGTGTGGAACGACCACGCTTGGGACCGAAAGTCAGTATGGAACTAAAGGATGGTGAGTTCGAAGCCCGCACTTTTGTTCAGCTTCAAGATGTAGAATATCGATACGAAGAAAGTGGAAAACCTGTCATCACAGGAACTACTTTTTCGGTCCAACGCGGGAAGCGACTAGTCCTTCGGGGTCCGAATGGAGCAGGAAAAACAACACTGCTTAAGCTGATCACGGGAAGTTTGACCCCACAGAAGGGTAATGTCGTCCTTCATCCGAAGACAAAGATCGGATATTTTTCTCAGGAGCTGGAAGGTCTTCAGACAGAAATGACATTACTGGACAGTTTACTCGTTAATCCCTACATGACGCAGACCGAAGCTCGCACGGTACTCGGTAATTTTTTGTTTTCAAGAGATGATGCGTTTAAGAAGATAGGGAATCTGAGTATGGGAGAAAAATGCAGAGCGGCATTTATTCGTCTATATTTTAGTGGGGCAAACTTACTAGTTCTGGATGAACCGACTAACTATTTAGATATTGATACACGGGAAGTGATCGAGACAGCTCTGCTTCACTACGAAGGATCTCTTGTATTTGTATCTCATGACCGTACACTTGTTAGAAAGATTGCTAATCAGCTGATTGAGCTGAGCGGAGATGAACAAGGTCAGCTCCAGATATATGATGGAAATGTGGAAGAGTATGAAGACCATCTTGACCGCAAAAATAAAGTTCCAGCAGAGCGTGAGGAAGATAACCGGCGTATGCATTTGCAGCACCGTTTGCATGAATTACTGACAGGATCAGTCACCTCAAATCATCGTAACGGTCAGCCTGCGGATGTAGAGTCTTACTATATGGAAGAGTCTGTTCTTGAGGAAATCCGTCAAATACGTGCTCAGCTTGATGCATATGAGAAGAAGTAGTGCCTATTTTTGAGGTGAGGACTTGATTGGCACTTGTCATTTGCGTATAATAATGTAGCAATGAATATAGAAAACTAAAGGAATGAAGCGAAGCATTATTACACACTTTAGTTTCATCTATATATGAGATTTTAATGAGCAAAATGCGTGGATGGAGAAGAGTACACAGTGCTTTTGTACAGGGAGGAAGCGCCACTTAGATTGAGAGCGTTTCTACGAAATCAGGCTGTCGAAGTTCGCTCCGGAGCAGTTCCTTGAACAGCAGATAGGGTGCCTATGTAAATGCCTTATTTCATGGTCAGTAGAGGATACCGGTTCACGACCGTTACAAACGTGCTAAAGTGAGATTGTTTTCGTACAGACTAGCTCGGTTTTATTATAAAACCATAGATTTATTTAGTCGTACATGAATCTAACAAGGGTGGTACCACGGTCTTTTCGTCCCTTTTTTTGGGGGAGAAAAGGCCTTTTTTATTGATTAAAATCTAAAGAGTTACGAAGGGAGTAACCGCAACATGAAAGAAAGATTGGAAGCACTGCAAGTTGAAGCTCTCGCTGAGCTTGCAAACGTAGCCGATGATAAGGCGCTAAGTGAAATACGTGTGAAATATTTAGGTAAAAAAGGAGCACTCACTGAGATTTTACGCGGTATGGGTGCCCTAAGTGCAGAGGAACGTCCGGTTATCGGTCAAGTGGCGAATGAAGTGCGCGGTGCGATTGAGTCTGTCATTGAGGAAAAACAAACGGCTTTCCAAAAAGAAGAGACTGCGAGACGCCTTTCTAAAGAGAAAATTGATATTTCCTTGCCAGGACGCCGTATGCCTGAAGGAGGTCTTCATCCGTTAACAAAAGTAATTCAGGATCTTGAAGATATCTTCGTTGGGCTTGGTTACAAAGTGGCGGAAGGACCAGAAGTCGAAACCGATTATTTTAACTTTGAAGCACTTAACCTGCCGAAGAACCACCCAGCCCGGGATATGCAGGATTCGTTCTATATTACAGATGACATCCTCATGAGAACACATACTTCTCCCGTGCAGGTTCGTACCATGCAAGCCATGCAAGGAGAAACCCCAGTAAAAGTTATCGTACCAGGAAAAGTATATCGCCGAGATGATGACGACGCGACCCATTCCTTCCAGTTCCATCAGGTAGAGGGGATCGTTGTAGGCAAAAACATCCGTATGAGTGACCTGAAAGGTACCCTTTTACAATTTGTTCGTGAAATGTTTGGTGCTCATACTGAGATCAGACTCCGTCCAAGTTTCTTCCCTTTTACAGAGCCGAGTGTAGAAGTTGACGTTACTTGCATTAAATGCGGCGGTGAAGGATGCAGACTTTGCAAACAAACAGGTTGGATTGAGATTCTCGGAGCAGGAATGGTACATCCAAAAGTGCTGGAGATGGGCGGATACGATCCGGCTGAATACAGCGGTTTTGCATTTGGTATGGGTGTCGAGCGTATCGCTATGCTGAAATATGGTGTAGATGATATCCGTCATTTTTATAACAGCGATATGTCATTCTTGAAGCAGTTTGCAAGATTATAGAATATTCAAATCACAAATCACAAGGTAAACCTATTTATATAGAAGGAAGTGAACGTCCGTGAGAGTATCTACAGAGTGGTTGTCTGATTATATATCTCTTGAAAATGTAGCTCCGGAAGATCTGGCTGAGCGTATTACAAGAGCGGGAATTGAAATTGATGTAGTGGAAAACCGTAACCAAGGCGTAACGAAAGTTGTGGTTGGCTACGTGAAGAGCAAAGAGAAGCATCCAGATGCGGATAAGCTTAATATCTGTAAAGTCGATGCAGGTCTTGAAGAAGAACTTCAAATTGTATGCGGCGCGAAAAATGTAGATGCAGGTCAAAAAGTACCGGTAGCTATGATCGGAGCCAAGCTTCCCGGCGGTCTCGATATCAAAAAAGCAAAACTGCGCGGCGTATTATCCCAAGGGATGATTTGTTCTGCGAAAGAGCTGGGCCTTAATGATAAATTGCTACCAAAAGAACAACAAGAAGGTATTCTTGTTCTGCCTTCCGATCTTGAACCAGGCACGCCGATTGAACAAGTACTCGGTCTTAATGATCATGTGCTTGAACTGGATTTGACACCAAACCGTTCTGATGCATTATCAATGATCGGTGCAGCTTATGAAGTGAGCGCGATTTTAGGCAGAGAGATCACTTTGCCAAAACCGGAAGAGCAATTAACAGAATCGGGTTCTCCAGCAGCGGAGCATATTTCAGTAACGGTGAACGCCCCTGAATTGTGCACTCACTATGCTGCTCGCTATATTACAGGTGTCCAAATTGCTCCTTCTCCACAGTGGATGCAAAATCGTCTTATGGCAGCTGGCATTCGTCCAATTAACAATATTGTGGATATTACGAACTATGTCATGCTTGAATATGGACAGCCTTTACATGCATTTGATGCAGATAGCCTTGCTGGCGGCAACATTGTTGTACGTACGGCAGCTGAAGGCGAAAAGATGGTGACACTTGACGGACAAGAGCGCAAGTTGAAAGAAACGATGCTGCTTATTACCGATGGTGAAAAACCAGTTGCGATCGCAGGAGTTATGGGCGGAGAAAACTCCGAAGTAACGAGTAATACGGTCAACCTTTTGCTTGAATCAGCTAGATTTGATGGAACTACTGTACGGAAAACATCTCGTGATCTTGGGCTTCGCTCCGAATCCAGTCTTCGTTTTGAGAAAAACGTAGATCCGAATGCTGTTATTCCGGCACTGAATCGCGCAGCATCCCTGATCGCTCAGTATGCAGCAGGTACGGTACATCCGGGGATTGTAGAATCTGCACCGGCTCAAACAGAAGAGTTTGTGATTTCTTTATCTACTGATAAAGTGAATAATTATCTGGGAACCCTACTCACAACAGAAGAGATCAAAGCGATTTTCGATCGTCTTCATTTTGCATATGAGGTATCATCCAGTGATGAACTTAAAGTAACCGTTCCTACCCGCCGTGGTGATATTACTCGTGATGTAGATCTAATCGAAGAAGTAGCAAGACTATATGGATACGATCTTATTCCAACGACGGTGATTGAAGGTCCAACTACACCAGGTTCCTTCACGAAGGATCAAACGATTCGCCGTGCGCTTCGCGCTCTTCTTTCGAATGGCGGTTATCATGAAGTGATCAGTTACTCATTCGTAAATCCGGTGCGCGGTTCATTGTTCTCGGAACTTACAAAAGGCAGTCACTCTGTTAAACTGGCTATGCCGATGAGTGAAGAGCAAAGTGTGCTGAGAACGAGTATTTTGCCGCAGATGCTTTCCGCAGCTGAATACAACCGGAATCGTAAACAGGACAGTTTGGCACTTTTTGAGATTGGTAATGTGTTTTATACAGAGGAAGAAAGCTTGACGAAGCAGCCACGTGAGATTCCTGCGCTATCCCTGCTTCTTAGTGGAAATCGTGTAGAAAAACAATGGAATACATCTGTACAAAAAGTGGACTTCTTTGATCTAAAAGGAGCTATTGAGTCTATTTTTGCTTATCTCGGTCTTGATAAAAACGTGTCCTATATCGCAAATGAACCGAAGGACTTCCATCCGGGACGTTCTGCTTCCATTTATCTAAATGTAGAAGGCAAAGATGCGATCCTGATCGGAACAATGGGGCAGGTTCATCCTGAAATTCAAAACAGCTATGATCTGGCGGATACGTATGTTGCAGAATTGTCGCTTGAAGCAATCTATGAATATGCTAGACCTGCACTCGTATATCGTGAACTTCCTCGTTTCCCTGCTGTTGAACGTGATATTGCAGTTGTGGTTGAGGAGAGCGTTGAAGCAGGTGCAATGCTGACGTCTATTCGCGAATCCGCGGGAGAACTGTTACAATCAGTTCAGGTATTCGATATCTTTACCGGAGAAAAACTAGGTCTTGGCAAGAAAAGTGTTGCTCTTGCCCTGACTTACCGTCACCATGAACATACACTGACAGAAGAAGAAATTACAGCCGTTCATAGTAAAGTAGTAGAAGATCTTTCTACTCGCTTTGGAGCCGAACTCCGAAAATAAGGATATGACGAGCTTGGCGTGTAAGTTTCCATGTTTCTCCTTTATTTTTTGAGGAATTAATTGAAGGAATTGCTCTAAGTCACATCGAATCCTTAAAGATAAAGGCTTCGATGTGACTTTTTGTTTAGGGATCTTTATACTTACACTTATAACCTAATAAATAGGGTTACATCATCTAAGAATCAACATACAGACTTGAAGGAGGGCACAACTGTGACTACACCTGATCGTACACGCGTTACCGTAGAGATCTACGGAACTTCTTATAAATTGGTCGGCAGCAGTGCCGAATATATGAAACAAGTGGCCAGTATGGTCGATGAAAGAATGAACACCATTTCTAAAAATCATTCCAGACTGGATACTCCAAGACTGGCAGTACTCACTGCAGTACATATGGCAGAAGAGTCTCTTCAGGTTCAGCAAGTAAAGAATGAACTGAAGATGGTCACTGGTGAGCGCACTCAGCTCGTTAGTGAGCTGGATAAACTCAAAATTACTTATGAACAACAAAAAGAAAAATTAGAGCAGTTTGAAACCGTTACGAAAGAGATGGAGAAAGAAAAGCAATCTGCTCAGCAAGCACTGGCGCAGCTTGAGAGTGTTCGTGCCGAAGAGCAAAAGGTACTCAAAGCTCAGCTTGAAGAAGCTCTTGCGAAGGTTTCACTTCGGGAGGGTGAATTAAAACAGGCGAAGCAAAATAATACGGAACTCTCTACTCGTATGCAGCAGAACGATAAAAAGTGGCAGCAACAGTTATCGGAGAAACAAAAAGAGTATACGGTAGCACTTGAGGCTCGGCGTAAGGAAGTGCTGGCTGAAGCAGAGCTTAAGCATAAGAAACTTCAAGAAGAAGCAGACGCGAAACTGAAGGAGCTGAATTTACTCCTGAATCAGCGTTCTGCTGAACTAAATAAAGTGGCTCAAGAGCGTAAAGCACTTGAAACTAAATTCCAGACCGATCAACAGAACTGGGAAAAACAACTTAAGGCAAACAAAGAAAATTGGGAGAAACAGCTCCAAACAGATAAACAAAACTGGGATAAAGAGCTCCAAACCAAACTCAAAAACCTTACGGAGCAACACCAGCGTAAAGAGCAGGAACTAGAGAATAATTGGCAACAGTTGAAAAAAGACCTTGAAAAGAAATTGGAGCGTAAGGAACAGGAACGTGCGGCTGCAAATCAAGCACTGCAGGATTATAAACAGCAGGCTGCGGAAGAATTACAAACCATGCAGGAACTGGCTGATACCGAAATTCGTGAAGCTCGCACTGCGGCTGACGAACAGATTCGCCTTGCAGAAGCACAGCTGCAAACGAAGCTTGAACAATGGCAAGAACAGCATGCGCTTGATATCGAATCTATCAAAGCAGAGGCTCAGGCAGAAGCAGAGAAGAGTATTAATGAAGTTATGGAAATGCTTACGGAAACCGAAGAAAAGCATGCAAATATAATTTCATCTATTAAGGCGGATGCGTTAGAGCGTACAGAACAGCTGGAACAGCGCCTTCAACAAGCAAATGATGATCTGGAAGCAGAACGGGAAAGATCGGAAGAACAGCTTCAAGAATTGAAGAAGGAAATGGAAGCTAAGGTACAAGAGGCTGAGCGTCTTGCGTTGGAAGAAGCAGAGAAGGCCGAGACAGAAGCGTATGAGCTATACAAAACAGAACTGAATAACACGAAACAGCAAATTATGGCTGAGCATGATAAGAAAGAGCAGAAACTTCTTCAAGAATTGACTCAATTGCAGGAGAGTTTGGAGAACGAGCGAAAAGAAGCGAGTTTACAGCTTGAAGAAGCGATGAGGGAGCTATCTGAAGAAGAAGAAGGGCGCAAACAATTGGCGGCTGTATTAGAAGATGAGAAGTCTCGAATCCAGAAACTTGAATCTTTGAATGTTGCTGCGGAAGAGAACATTTCGAAATATACACGCCGAGTACAAGAACTTGAACAACAGATTACTGAAACCAAAGAAAACAGTGTTGCTCTGCAGAGAAAGCTCCATACAGCAGAACAAGATCGTTTGAAAGCACAGGAAAGAATAGTAGAGCTGAAACAAAAAGTACAACAAGCGGCTGAAAGGGAAACAGCGAGTACTGCGCTGATTCGCAAATTACAGGAGCAACAAGCGGCTAGTCAGCAGGAATTGAATAAAATGAAACAAGCGGGAGCCAAAGCAGAAGAGGAACAGCGCCGATTGCAAAAAGTACTCGAACAAGCTCATGCGGCAACCCGTAAATTACAAAGTGAAGTTGCAACACTTACGGAAAGTGAGAAAAATTGGAGAACAATTGCGGAACAGAGACAAAAGGATATTAGTCAGCTGGAGAATGACGTCTTAGAAAGTGCAGAGCAATTCGAGTCTGCAGAAGCGCGTCTTCGTGACTTACAGCAAGAGTTTAATAGGGCTCAAGATGAAGCACAAAAAGCGCAACAGCAGGCCGAGAATCTCAGAGAACAGTTGTCTGTTCTTGACGGTAAGTATGCTGAACTGAATGGTAAATTTGAATCTTCCGTCGAAGAGGCTCAGCAGCATCTTCAAATGTCAGAGCAGTACGAACAAGAGCTGCAGCGGCTTCGCAAAGATCTAAATATTCTTGAAGCTGAACTGAAAGATGCCAAAGAAGAAGTGAATAGCAGACAGTCTCAACTCGATAAAGTAGAAGAAGAAGCGATTGAATGGCAATTAAGATGTGAAGAACTTACAGAAGCCGAGTCCAAGCTTCAGCAGGAACGTAAACAGTTGGAAGAGGAGCAGAAACAGCTTCGCAGTCAACTTAGAGATTGGGCTGAGAAAGAACAAGAATGGACAAATCAGCAGGAGCGAATGGATCAAGAGAATAAGGAGCTTCAGCGCGAATATCAATATCTCATGAACCAACAAGCTGATTGGGAAGCAAATCGTAAGCATCTAGAGGAGGAAGTGAAGAGCTGGCAGAAACAGATTGCAGCTGGTAATGATAGATTGCTTGAATTATCCTATGAGAAAAATGAAGCGATCTCTCGTTCTTCTTCGCTCGAAAGCGATAAGAAAGCACTTGAAACCGAACTTCAGGAAATTATGGAGCGTTATGAAATAACGGCTCACCAGTTGAGACTCCTTGAGGTTGAACGTGAAATGCATCAAGATAAATCAGAAGATTTGGCGAATGACTACCGTAAATTGCAAGAAGAGTATGCTAAACTCCAAACGGAGTATAATGAATGGATAGAACTGATTGAGCAGGATCAAAACTAATTAAGCTTCGATTGATTAGAAAAATTGGTAGTAAAAAGACCCTCGTACAAGGCTAATTAAGCCTTGGATGAGGGTCTTTTGTGTTGCTATTCTTCTACAATGATTTTAGATACCATTGTCGAGTGACCTTTTCCGCAAAAAATGGAGCAGGCAACTTCAAATTCGCCGGCCTCCTCAGGAGTAATCACAGTAGAACTCTGTTTGGTGTCGAGTTGCACGCCGAGTCCTGGTACAATAATTCCATGGTTTCCTTCAACGTTTTCATAAACAATACGAACGGGAACTCCTTTTTTTACACGATATTCAGGTTGATCGAATTCGTAATTTGTTGCTTTAATAGTAATTTCTTCACTTGCTGCCACATCTGGTTCCGTAATTCCGCTGTCTGAACCTGATTTCGAGTCTTGACCGCATGCAGCAAGTACGAATAATAACATTGCACTTAGAAGTAGTACGATTGCTTTTTTCAAGAGTGAGAACCTCCCATAAAAATATTTTAGGTACATACATCATTATGATACCGTAGATCTTCTAGGGGTGTACATTCCAAATACGTCATATTTTTGAATAATATCAACAATAAAAACAGCAAAAAGATCTCCTTCATAAAGAAGAAGATCTTTTTGCTGTTATGTTCATTTATTTATGTTTTTTTGCAGCATCGAATGGAGTTGGGACAAAAATATCAATGATCCCAATCACAAGTGCTGCTAGAAGAGCACCGAGAATACTTGCGGATACGTTACTTACAATATATTGGGATAACCAGATGACAAGCGCACTAACTAGGAATCCCACGATCCCCCGACCAAAGGGAGATACTCTCTTGCCGAAAATACTTTCGACCACCCATCCGAGTAGTGCGATGATCAGTGCTAACAGAAGTGCACTGCCAAAACCGTGTACAGAGAAACCAGGAACGATCCAACTTACCAGCAACAATACAATTGCTGCCACAATAAAACGAACAATTGCCCCTAAAATTGACATATCATATATCCTCCTTAGATTTGATGTATTCTTGGGTATGCATAACCTATTATGTAGCAAATCGACACAAATTATGTGTAGATTTGATTTCTCAAATGGCACAAGTCCTGCTCATTCGTTATAATGAAATATAGAGCCTGAGAGGAGTTGTCACATTGGATTCGAAAATTTTGCATACGTTAGAATACCGTAAAATTTTAAATACAATATCTCTATACACACAAACCGAGATAGGTAAACATAAAGCGGAAAATCTGATGCCTGTATCTGATCTTGAAGAAGTGAAATCATTGCTTACAGGTACAGACCAAGCTGTGGCTGTAGATCGTTTAAAAGGGATTCCTTCTTTTACTGGAGTGACCGATATTACATCGGCTGTGAAAAGAGCTCGGATCGGAGGAACACTGAACCCTCATGAGTTGCTTGCTATCCATAATACCGTTCATACGGCACGCAGGATTAAACGAATCCTTCACAGCATGGAAGATGAGATTGAAATCAGCAAGTTGTCATTTTTAAGCGAGCAGCTTTCAGAACAAAAACCGCTGGAAGATGCCATTAAATCTTGTATCAATGAAACAGCAGAGGTGCTGGATTCTGCAAGTTCCGCATTATCACAAATTCGAAGAGAACTTCGGTCAGGTGAATCACGGATTAGAGAAAAACTGGATTCTATGATTCGTTCATCTACGGTTTCCAAAATGTTACAAGACCAGCTGATCACGATACGCGGTGATCGGTTCGTTATCCCTGTAAAAGCGGAGTATCGTGCCCACTTCGGTGGTATTGTTCATGATCAATCAGGTTCGGGGGCTACTCTGTTTATAGAACCGGAATCCATCGTTGCCATGAACAACAAGCTGAGAGAGACACGTTTAGCAGAAGAACGCGAAATCGAAGTGATCTTGCAGAAATTGACAGCTCTTGTAGGTGAACAATCCGAGTGGCTCATTGATGATGTCGAATTGTTGGGGACCCTTGATTTCATTTTTGCGAAAGCACGGGTTGCCCGCGAAATGAAAGCAACACTGCCCATCATGAATGATCGTGGGTTTATGAAGATCAAAAAAGGGCGTCATCCTTTAATCCCACTGGATAAAGTTGTACCAACGGATCTTGAACTTGGGAATTCATATAGTTCGATCATTGTGACAGGACCGAATACAGGTGGTAAGACGGTTACCCTTAAAACGGTTGGTCTACTCAGCCTTATGGCGATGTCAGGGTTATTTGTTCCTGCTGAAGATGGAAGTCAGCTATGTGTTTTTGATGCGATCTATGCTGATATTGGTGATGAGCAAAGTATTGAACAAAGTCTCAGTACGTTTTCAAGCCATATGACGAATATTATTCGCATTCTATCCCAGATGACACCGAAAAGTTTGGTGCTTTTGGATGAGCTGGGTGCAGGGACAGATCCTGCTGAAGGGTCTGCGCTTGCGATCTCCATTCTTGAGCATATTCACTCTACAGGTTGTCGTATGATTGCAACGACTCACTATAGTGAACTAAAAGCGTATGCATACGAACGAAAAGGAATTATTAATGCGAGCATGGAGTTTGATGTCGCGTCACTAAGTCCCACGTACCGCTTATTGATCGGTGTACCTGGGCGTAGTAATGCGTTTGCTATTGCTGAACGTTTGGGTCTGCAATCTGACATTCTCGACTATGCACGCGGTGAAGTGAAAGAAGAAGATCAGCGTGTTGAGAACATGATCGCATCCCTTGAAGATAACCGGCTTAAAGCCGAGCAGGAACATGATAAAGCTCAGCAAATTCGTGCAGAACTTGAACAGCTTCGAAGTCAGCATGAACATGAAATTAAAAAACTGGAAGATCAACGTGAAAAATGGTTAACGAAGGCGGAGCAAGAAGCTCGTGAGATCGTAGCCAAAGCGCGTCAAGAATCGGAAAAGATCATTCAAGACCTTAGAAAAATGGCACTTGAAGAAGGTGCTTCTGTCAAAGAGCACAAGTTGATTGCTGCTCGTAAAGGGCTGGAAGAAGCAGAACCGGCAGAACGTAAGAAAAAAGTGAAGAAAGCAGCTGGAACTAAAAAAATTGGCCTTGGTGATGAAGTGAAGGTTAGCAGTCTGAATCAAAAAGGCCATGTGGTTGAATTGTCTGGCAAAGAGGCACTTGTTCAAATAGGCATTATGAAAATGAAAATAGCTGTCTCCGATCTGGAACTGATCGAAACGTCGCAAAAAGCATCGACTCAGGTCCAGCGCCATGTTACCGCGGTGAAACGGACTCGTGATGATAATGTGCGGTCTGAACTTGATTTGCGAGGAGCGAATCTTGAGGAAGCACTGATTGAAGCGGATCGTTTTATTGACGAAGCATTTTTATCTAACTTAGGACAAGTGTACTTAATTCACGGTAAAGGAACAGGAGTACTCCGTACAGGAATTCAGGATTATTTAAGAAAACATAAAAATGTCAAAAGTTATCGTCTTGGAAATTATGGAGAAGGCGGTTCCGGTGTGACCGTTGTTGAACTGAAATAAGAAGGTTCTATAAGTACAGGAGGATCTCATGAAAAATTTAACCCGGATTTTGTTTGCTGCTGCCATCATTTTTTTTGCAGCAGGAATCGTGTATATGATGAACGGGTAATGGGCTAAGATGAAATGGGATAGTATGAAAGGATGAATGAAATGGAAACAACAGTATGTCCATGGTGTCAAACAGAAATCGTATGGGATGAGGAGCTGGGTCCGGAAGAAGAATGCCCTTATTGCAATAATCCTCTATCAGCCATTCCAGACCAAGAAGAACCTGAAACCACTGCAGATGAGTTACAAACCAACAACCAAAAAGAAGATCTTCCTAAAGTGAATCTTGAAGGATATCGTACGGTTAACGTGACGCTTACAGAGGAAGAGGAACTTTTGAAAGAAAGAGCGGCTGCGGAAGTAACCGAAGAAGATTATGATCAACTATGGGAGGATGAAACAGATACGCTTCTTCCTACTGCCAGAGTACTTGATCAATATGAAGAATCTGGGGTTGATTTGGCTAAATATTCTGATGCTGTGCAGTCTATTCTCGATTTACAAGAGGAAGCACCTGAATGTCCAAACTGCCGTGAATTTTTGCTTCATACCGGTGTACAGACGGTAACAAGAGACAGCTTCACAAAAATTCAATCCGTGATGCCTCCGCTTGAAGCGCCATTTGGTTTGAATATTTATGTTTGTCCTTCATGTTTTCATACGACACAAAGTCTAGCCTCCGAGGATAGACTACGTATGGTGAAACGCTTAAGTCAAAGTAAATAAATAACACTTTATATAAGGGAACACATACCGCTTCAAGGTGTGTGTTCCTTTTTGTGTTTCCAATTTTATGAAATTGTTAAACCGAGACAAGTTTTTTGTCAAGAGAGGACATATTAGTTTTGATACTTATGGTAGTCCTGCTTCCTAAAGGCAGCAGAGCGTAAGGAGGGAAACGAAGTGAAAAAGGCAATGCTTGACGGGCAATCCAAGCTGCTTCTGTTTGTAAATGGTTTGTTTGTCCTTGCGAGTGCCTTATCGGGCACCTTTATTAATGTGTTTCTATGGAAAAGCCGTCAGGATTTCACCATGATTGGTTGGTTCACCATCAGTCAGCAAATAGCGCTTGTCCTTACTTTTTGGCTGGCTGGAAAGTGGGTGAAAGAACATAACAAAATGAATGTCATCAGAGTCGGCATTTTATTATCTGCTGTATTCTATCTTCTTGTACTTTGGCTTGATCAGGAGGCCGTATCGTATATTTGGCCATTAGGGTTATTACTCGGAACTTCGCTTGGTTTGTTCTGGATCTCATTTAATGTGGTTTATTTTGAAGTGACCAGTCGAGATAACCGTGACTTGTTTAATGGATGGGTTGGGCTTATCGGCTCACTAGTAGGGATTGTGGGTCCCTGGGCATCAGGTCTTGTCATTTCGCTATCAAAGGCGAATCAAGGATACAGAATCATATTTATGATTTCGATGGTTGTTTATGGAGTAGGCGTTATTGTCAGCTTCTTTTTGAAAAAAAGAAAGACAGAAGGGACTTACTACTGGATAGAACCTTTTCGCCAACTAAAGAATACAGCGAGTCCGTGGCGTCATGCAGCTCCTGCTCTTGCTTTCCAAGGGATCAGAGAAGGCGTGTTTTCATTTTTAGTAAACCTCTTGGTATATATCGCTACAACTCAAGAAGTAAAATTAGGACAATTCTATCTGTATACATCTTTAGTGGCTCTTGTCAGTTATCATTTTGTTGGAAAATGGTACAAACCATCTCATCGTTACTATGGATCTTTGATAGGGGCTGTATTGCTTTCTTTGCTTACGCTGCCTTTATTATGGTCTGTTAATTACAGCACCTTGCTCATCGTTGGTATAGGATCAGCATTATTTATGCCGTTTTATATTTTGCCGATGATCTCTTCTGTATTTGATCTCATGGGCACAAGTGATGAAATGGTGTCAAAAAGAGTCGAACTTGTCGTATTGCGTGAAATTTGTCTAACCGCAGGGAGAATTGCAGGAGTTCTTATCTTTATCTTAGTCCTATCTATCCATGATTCAAGCAAAACAATGACATGGCTCATGGTCATCCTCGGTTTTTCTCCGGTTCTCAGTTGGTTGTTTCTTCGTAAGCTCGTTCGTATCTAGCTGTACATAAAGGTCTTGAATACGGGCAAGCTATCAAACGAGAATGAAGAGTCATAACCTAAAGGAGGTAAGATTTATGCAAAATGGATCAATGCAGCCGATCACCGGGAAAGAACTCGAGTACATTGCCGATTGTTTATCGAATGAAGATTTATTGACCAAACAGTGTGCAGCGACCGCATCAAGTATTCAAAATCCAGAACTGAAGCAAGTTTTAAGTCAGCACATTCAAATGCATAAGCAGCATGCGGATCAGCTTATTGGCGCTCTGCAGCAACATCAGCCGCTCGCACCCACACAACCATCTAACTAACAGATAAAAACCATTTAAATATTGAGAGGGAGGCAGAAAAAAGATGAATTCATCTTCCACTGGTTCATTTATGCCTGATGCAGATTTGGCGTATACAATCTTAGCCGATTTAAAAAGAACGGTACGTGAATACACAACGGCTACCACGGAATCCAATTGCCCAACCGTTCGCCAAATGTTTACTGATTTAACGAACAGTACTTTACAATTGCAGGGCGAACTTTATAACGTTATGCAACAAAACAATATGTACCCAGCTCCAGGTAAGGCACTCCAATCGGATATTGATAAACAAATACAGACAGCGAATCAAACAAAACAGGAATGCGATCAATTTGTACAACAAAAAAATATCAATGCGGTACCCGGCTCACCAATTGGTCAGCCTTTTCGATCGCCATTAAATACAAGTGAATATTCCTCCAACCCACACGTAAGATAGGAACGATGTTTAAAAGAAATCAGCACCTCGCAAACAAAGAGGTGTTGTTTTTTTTATTTGCAGTAATATTCATTTCATGTCATATTATATTTAATCTGCTTAACGAAAAGGTACTGCATGGCCCGTAACACGGACCCGTTACTGAAGATGTACTCTGGAGGGAAATGCATGATAGAACTTAATGATTTGAAATTAAAAGTACTTAATTTGTTAAAAGAAGACGCGAGAAGAACCCCGGCACTCCTTGCTACTTTACTTGGGACTTCGGAAGAAGAAATCAAGAAAGCGGTATCGGAACTTGAGAAAGACAATGTTATCGTGAAGTACGCGACAGTTGTGAACTGGGAAAAAGTCGATGATGAGAAAGTAACTGCCTTAATTGAAGTTCAAATTAGTCCGGAACGTGGTCGTGGTTTTGAAGGAATTGCAGAGCGTATTTATTTGTATCCACAAGTAAAATCTGTGTACCTCATGTCAGGAGCGTATGACCTCCTGGTTGAGATTGAAGGACGCAATTTACGTGAAGTCGCTAATTTTGTATCTGAAAGACTTTCAACGATCGATTCTGTATTGTCGACCAAGACAAACTTTATTCTTAAAAAATATAAACAAGACGGCATCATTTTTGAGCCACATCAAGAAGATAAACGGCTCCCTATTTCGCCATAAAAGGAAGTATGAGAGATGATAGTTAACCAAGATAAAAAAGATAATAAACCCGGTTCAAAATCAATGAGTTCGTATCTAAACCCAGGGGCTCAGCAAATACCACCGTCAGGGATCCGTAAGTTTTTTGACCTCGTTGGTCCTAACAAAGGGATTATTTCTCTTGGTGTAGGGGAGCCTGATTTTATTACACCGTGGCATATGCGTGAAGCTTCTGTTTACTCGCTTGAACGCGGGTTTACGAGCTATACGTCGAACGCTGGTATGATTGAACTTCGAGAAGCGATCAGTGATTACCTTGAACGGGGATTTCATACTCCATACGATCCTGAAGATGAAATTCTCGTTACGGTAGGCGGAAGTGAAGCGATTGACCTGGCATTACGTGCACTGATTGTGGCGGGCGATGAAATTTTGGTTCCTGAGCCTTGTTATGTAGCCTATTCGCCTATTATTGCACTTGGCGGCGGCGTCCCCGTAGGTGTAGAAACGGTAGCAGAAAATAATTTTAAGCTGACACCGGAAGCTCTTGAAGCAAAAATCACGCCTAAATCCAAAGTGCTTATTCTCTGTTATCCAAGCAATCCGACAGGAGCAACCATGACTTACGAAGATTGGCTGCCAATTGCTGAGATTGTAGAGAAGCATGATCTTATCGTCATTTCGGATGAAATCTATGCGGAACTTACATATAATCAAAAGCATGTAAGTTTTCCTTCGATCCCTGGGATGAGAGACAGAACGATCCTGGTAAGCGGGTTCTCTAAAGCATTTGCAATGACAGGTTGGAGAATTGGTTACATGTGCGGAAATTCTGATCTGATTTCAGCAATGCTTAAAATTCACCAGTATACCGTAATGTGTGCTCCGTCTATGGGGCAAGTTGCCGCTTTGGAAGCTTTGCGTAATGGGATAGAGGAAAAGGATCGGATGGTCGAGTCCTACAATCAGCGCCGCCGATTAATTGTTCAAGGATTTCGGGACATTGGACTGGATTGCCATGAACCTCAAGGTGCATTCTATGCATTTCCAAGTATACGCAAAACGGGTCTTACTTCAGAAGAGTTTGCCCACAGGTTATTAACGGAAGGCAAAGTTGCAACGGTTCCAGGCGGGGTTTTTGGTTCTGGTGGAGAAGGCTATTTACGGTGCTCATATGCGACTTCTCTTGCTCAATTAAACGAAGCTTTAGAAAGAATCGGAAATTTTGTTTATAAACTCGAACAAGTGGGTAAATAAAAATATAATCCGATCATTTCCTGAGCAGCTGGTATAAATAAAACCAAAATGTAAACAATTCAACAATTTCCGTAAATTGTAACAATTGGTACTTGGGTTTATTCGTTTTTATGCTATAATCTGTAAGGATATAGATTTCTAGGGAGGGATTTACCTTGTTTTGTGCCGATTATGATTTGCCGACATACCGAGGTCAATATGCTGTGGATAGCGATAGCAGCACCTCTTGGCTTATAAACTCGGAGAAAGCATCATCACGCAATCTTTCCTTGGAAGATGAAATCCATATCCTGCGCAGCAAGATGGAAAGAATCTTTTTAGAAGAGAAGTCTTTTACTTCAGACATAGTGATCGAAATCAGCAGCTTGCTTGATTTAAAGATCAATGAATATATGAAGACCTATCCTAAGAAAGCATAAAAGCGTGAGCTCATTTTACAGGAGAAGACCCTTTTGAGGGTCTTCTTTTTTTGTGAAGCAGTATTGTGATATGATGTGAAATAAGGGAAAAAGGAGGAATCATTAAAGTGGCTAACAGAAGCAGATGGGCTCTAGTTGCATTATTATTCATGGTAATACTTACGGCATGCGGCAAAGAGGAAGATACGGCGTTCCAGATTTTTATGACAGATGATCAAGGCAGTATTGCCGGTATTGAAGAGGAACTTCAATCTAAGTTACAAGAAAAGTTTGGGGACAGAATAAAGATAGAAGTCATTTCGAGTCCGATCTATAATCAACAAAAACTTCTGCTTGAGTACGTTGGAAAAGCGAATGATCTGATGATTATGCCCGAAAATGATATGAAAGCGTATGGCAGTCAAGGATCACATATTGAACTTGAAGATACATTTAACCCAGAAACCTATAGTCGTGGTTTTTTTGAGGGCGGTACATATGAGATTGACGAAAATGGAGATATGTCTAAAGATATGGTGACGGGTGATCATTTGTTTGGAATTCCACTTGATGAAATGAAGATATTCCAAGAGTTGAATTATCCAGCAAAAAATCTGTTCGCAACCATCCCGGTCTCTACATCTGATATCGCATTAGCAAAAGAAGTTCTTAAGTTTATGACGGAATTAAATTAATTTATAATGAACGGACAAAGTGATATACCAGTAGGAGGGGGGCCGAGGGATGCTCATTATGGTAACAGGGGGAGTAAGCAGCGGTAAAACTCAGTTTGCACTATCCTATGCCTCAACACTTGCACGGGAAGGCATTTATATTACAGATGAAGATGCAAAACCTTTGCCTGAAAAAATGAGAGCCCCGTCCAAACTGCGCAGAGTACATATCTCTTCTCGCCAGTCACTTCCGGATACACTTGATCACATCAACAGGGAATCTAACTTGTTCCGTGCGGATCGTCGAATTGTTGTTATTGATAGTTTGACCAGCTGGATGATTAGTGAATGGAAAAACTGTTGGAATAGTGCGGATCAAGCTCGTATTATAGCAAGGTTGGAGCAATTAAAGGAAGTTGTTTTTTCTTATCAGGGATTACTTCTAATTATTACTAACGAAATGCAGGGGAGTTTTCATCCTTCTGAGGAGGAAAAACAATTCATTTCTTCAATGGCTGAGATGAATCGTATGATTGCAGTCAGAAGCGACCAGGTGTTTCAGCTCACTTCAGGCATTGCAAGCGAGATCAGCAGGAACAAAATTAGATATTAAGTGGAGGGAATAATGAAGATATATACTAAATCAGGTGATAAAGGCCAGACTTCGGTAATCGGAGCAAGAGTACCAAAAGACGATGACCGGGTCGAGGCTTATGGCACGATTGATGAACTAAATAGTTTTGTCGGTCAAGCCATTAGTTTCATAACGAACGAAGAGAAGTTTGCGGATTTGAAAGAAGAACTGGAGATAATCCAGCAGGAGTTATTCGATTGCGGATCTGATCTTGCTTTTGTCAAATTGGAGGAAGGGAATTATAAAGTGTCTAGTGATATGGCAGAACGTTTAGAGCAGTGGATCGATCTTCATCAAGCTGAAAATCCACAAATTGAACGTTTCATTATTCCGGGAGGATGTGCCTTATCTTCCGCACTTCATGTGTGCCGTACTGTAAGCCGGAGAGCAGAACGCCGGGTCGTAACGCTTGGGTCTCACACTGAAATTAATCCTAGCGTCAGGTTGTATATGAATCGTCTGTCGGATTACTTTTTTGTTATCGCCCGTACGGCAAATGTTCGTTCCGGAGTTCCTGATGTAGAATATCTTCGCAGCAAAAAGGTGTTTCGTAGCAAATGATGTCTTACTATGATCCAATTGTATATGTTGTTCTTCCAGAAGATGAAGGGATGCTTCTAAAAACGATTTTGCAAAAAAGATTAGGAGTTTCCCGCAAGTTAATGTCCAGAGTGAAAATGACCGAATGTGGAATTCAATTAAATGGTCAGCGCGTCTATATCAGTGAGAAAGTAAAGGGCGGAGACCGAATCGAACTTCGAATGGAAAAAGAGACTTCGGAAGATATTTTACCGGAGCCTATTCCTTTTGACATCATATATGAAGATGAGCACCTGCTCATTGTGAATAAACCTGCTGGACTCATTGTACATCCAACCAGTGGTCACTATACGGGTACACTTGCCAATGGAGTGGTACATTACTGGCAGGAAAAAGGTGAACTGGTGCGTTTTAGACCTGTCCACAGGCTGGATCAAGACACGTCAGGAGTTTTGTGTATAGCTAAGAATCCATACGTGCATCAGCATATTTCCGAGCAAATGATACAGGGAACGGTAGATAAGTATTATACGGCGATTGTGCATGGATATCCTGAACCCGCAGAAGGTATTATTGATGGACCTATTGACCGAGATCCACTAGAGCCGCATCGCCGGATCGTTACACCGGATGGTTATCCAGCTCGCACATTGTATCATATAGTGGAACGTTATCCACATGGCAGCATGGTGCACATAAAGCTCGAGAGTGGACGAACCCATCAAATCAGGGTGCATATGAGTTCGATCGGTTGTCCGCTAATCGGAGATACCTTTTATGGTGCCGATCAGCTTACACATGTGGAATTTAACCGAGAACAGGCAATACTAACGGATACATGGATAAATAGACAGGCTTTACATGCCAGCAAGCTTTCTTTAACTCACCCGCTTTCAGGGGAAAGAGTGACGTTTACTGCGGCTTTACCAGCAGATATGGCACAGTTAAAAGCACAACTTGAACAATTGCAAGGTTAACAAAGATAATAACAAAACAGCTATAAATTCAGGAGGACCGTAGTATATGAGTCAATTAACCGTATATCAATATGCGAAATGCGGCACTTGCCGTAAAGCAGTAAAATGGCTGGAGGCAGCTGGACATGAGCTAACACAAATTCCGATTTTTGAAAAACCGCCTACGGTAGATGAATTAGCATCACTTATTGAGAACAGTGGACTGGAGCTGAAAAAGTTTTTCAATACAAGTGGAGAAGTTTATAAAGAAATGAATCTTAAGGACAAGTTGAAAGAAATGAGTAGAGAAGAGCAACTCAATCTGTTGTCCTCTAATGGCAGACTGATTAAACGCCCGATTGTGACGGACGGAAGCAAGGTAACCGTTGGTTTCAAAGAAGAACAATTTCAAGAAACATGGGGTTGACCTGATCTTCCTTTTTTAGAAGCGTGACTTTGGTATGCTTTCCATTGTTTTATCCCCAAACCTAGTGTAGCCTGTGCTATAATACAGGTATTATAAATATAGGTATGGAATAGAACAGGAGCGTTATCATAAGTGAGTAATGAAACAAAAGAACAACAATCGGTACTGATCGTCGACGGTATGGCCGTCTTATTTCGCGCGTATTTTGCTACAGCTGCAGGCGGGTATATTCGTCGTACGAAGGATGGGCTGGCCACAAATGCAGTTTATGGCTTTATTCGTTATTTCTGGGATGCAGTTCAGACGTTTAACCCGACACATGTGGTATGTTGCTGGGATTTAGGTGGAGGAACTTTCCGAGGCGAGCATTATGCGGCATATAAGGGAAATCGTCCGGAAGCGCCGGAAGATTTAATTCCTCAGTTTACAATGATTCAAGAAGTAATGGAAAGTCTCGGTATTCCAAACATTAGTGCTCCAGGTTATGAAGCTGACGATTGTATTGGTACGTTAAGTCGTTTATATAGCGAAGATCTTGGTATGAATGTGATGATTCTGTCTGGAGATCACGATCTTCTTCAGCTTGTGAACGATCGTACCAGTGTGATTATAATGAAAAAAGGGCATGGTAATTATAAAGTATACACTCCTGATTCCTTATATGAGGAGAAGGGGCTGCGTCCTCGTCAAATCATTGATATGAAGGGGCTTATGGGGGATGCAAGTGATAATTATCCAGGCGTTCGGGGGATTGGTGAAAAAACAGCGATGAAGCTTGTTCAAGAGTATGAATCCATTGAAGGGATTCTTGAACATCTGGATGAACTTAGTCCTTCTATTCGCAAGAAGATTGAGAATGACATGGAGATGTTACATCTATCTCGCAAACTGGCTGAGATCCATTTGGAAGTTCCCGTTGCTTGTTCTCTTGAAAGTTGTGTTCTAAGTTTAGATCATCATCAGGTTATTGCGAAATTTGAAGAACTTGAAATGAAAAGTTTGTGCTCACTGATCGGGGTTGCGATTAGTTAGAGATAGAATAAAAGATACGGAAGATTGATTTCCGTATCTTTTTTTGTGTATTTAGGCATTGACCTAAAACCGATTTCGGGGGATGATTAGATAAAGCCGGATACTAACCTTATAAAGCGATGATAGAACATCTTGGTATCTAGAAAAAGTGGAGGCGTTACCATTGAATGATATAGAGTCAGTTTCATATCGGATCGTATCTCTAAACGTTGGAACCAAGAAACGGATGAAAAGCGGCAGGCAAGAATTTTATTCAGCCATCGATAAACATCCTGTTTCAGATCGTATATATTTATCAAAAACAGGGTTTGCTCGTGATGAACAGGCCGATCTGATACACCATGGAGGCGTAGATAAGGCCGTGTGTGTATTCGACTATCTTGCTTACCCTTCGTACGAAGCTTTTTTGGGACAAAACTTGCAGCCAGGCGCGTTTGGCGAGAATATTACGGTATCCGGCTGCAGTGAGCAGGACACATGTATTGGGGATATATGGAAGCTTGGAGAAGCAACAGTACAAGTGAGTCAGCCGCGCGAACCTTGTTTTAAACTAGGTGTGAAACACAATGCTAAGGAACTTCCATTGAAGTTTCAAACGACTGGGATTACAGGGTACTATTTTCGAGTACTAGAAGAAGGATATGTATCAGCTGAGAGTGAACTTATTCTGTGTTCGCGAGCAGCTAACAGTGTAAGTGTAATGGAAGCAAACTACATTATGCATCAGAATAAAGATGATTTTCATGCGATACATAAGCTTCTTTCTGTGGATTCTCTATCAGCGAGCTGGAAATCCACACTGACAAAAAGAATGGAAAAGCGAAAACTCAACTAGAATGATTCGAAAGGGTGTTAATGTGCGAGTATTAGGTGCTATTGAAGCTGGTGGAACAAAGTTTGTATGCGGGATCGGTAATGAACAGGGTGAAATTTTTGAAAGAGTTAGTTTTCCGACGACAACCCCTGAAGAAACGATGGCCCAAGTGATTGCTTTTTTTGAAGGCAAGAAATTCGATGCACTTGGTGTAGGCTCCTTCGGGCCAATCGATCCGATTAAGAATAGTCCTACATATGGACATATTACAACAACACCTAAACCGTTTTGGGGCGGTTATGACATGATTGGCAAGCTAAAAGAACATTTTGATGTACCTATGAATTTCGATACGGATGTAAATGGGGCTGCACTTGGTGAGTATACTTGGGGCGCTGCAAAGGGATTAGACAGCTGTATTTACATCACTGTCGGTACAGGAATCGGAGCAGGAGCGGTTGTAGGAGGACAACTCGTTCATGGTCTATCTCATCCAGAAATGGGACATATCAGTGTAAGACGCCATCCGAATGATACCTTTGAAGGCTTCTGTCCATTTCATGGTGATTGTCTTGAAGGGATGGCAGCCGGGCCTGCGATCCTTAAACGCTGGGGAAAAGCTGGTGTGGAATTACCGACCGATCATCCTGCTTGGGAGATGGAAGCTTATTATTTGGCTCAAGCTTTGGTCAATTATGTACTTATTCTTTCACCGCAAAAGATTATTATGGGCGGCGGTGTAATGAAGCAGGAGCAATTGTTCCCTGAGATCAGACGCCAATTGAAGACACTCTTAGGAGGATATGTACAACATTCGAGTATTACCGAGCACATCGATCAGTATGTCGTGTATCCGGAACTCGGAGACAATGCTGGTATTTGCGGTTCACTCGCTCTTGCCAAGCTGGCTTTAGAAGAACAATAAAATTAACATTGAAATTATTTACATTTATGGTATAGTATTTGGTAACAGAACAGCGCGGAGTTACATGAGGAAGCACCTCTCTCACATGGATATGTGAGAGAGGTGCTTTTTTGCGTGTTACTTTTGTACTGCCTGATTTTGAGAGGAGGCTGGCAAGAAAATGAACATTGTATTTATGAATCAATTATCTGTAACATCAGAGCAAAGCGGGGCAAAGTATGCACAATTATGGATAGGGGAAGAAGAAGACTTGTGGCAGCTTGGCTGGAGCAGTATGAATTCGGGGGAAGAACTGGTCGATATTTGGTATGAGGGCGGTTCTTGGAATGAGATGATGCATATCTATCGTTTTCAGCTGGCAATCAAGATGAGTGAAGGCTACAGGCCGCTTATTGAGGGTATATTTCATGAAACCGAAGAGGTGAAACAGCGTAATCAGCATACGCAGAAACTGCAATGTTATAGCGAACTTTATAGTCGTGAAGAATTATATCAAGCTTTATGTATCTGGCGGAGAAAGAAAGCATCAACGGAGCGCAAAGCGCCTTATTTTATCGCGAGTAATCGATTGCTTCGGATGATTAGCACCTTTGTGCCTCATACTTTGGAAGAATTGCGGGAATTACCTGGTGTAGGCGAGAATAAGTTGGCCGAATATGGCCAGGAGTTGCTGGAAATCACCACAAAAGAAACGAGAGAACATGGTTTCCCACTAAATTGGGTAGTTACAGAGCTCACGGAAGAAGAATATGAGTCATGGAATTATAGGCAAAAAGAGCAAAAGTATAAACAGGAGCTGGAAAAATTCAATCTGAAGAAATCAGTTCTAACAGGTATAGCAGATGGTCAGTCTCTTGATGATCTCAGTGCTTCTACAGGTCTGAACCGCAGAG
The DNA here is from genome assembly GCF_036577645.1 of Paenibacillus sp. GYB006. Lineage (NCBI taxonomy): Bacteria > Bacillati > Bacillota > Bacilli > Caryophanales > Paenibacillaceae > Paenibacillus > Paenibacillus sp. GYB006. The sequence continues at coordinate 518,737 of NZ_JARBDA010000001.1, forward strand.
AACTAGTTGATTTTCTGGAAGAACTTGAAAAGAGTGGCTATGATACAGAGATGCTGATCGCAAAAGAACTGACATGGATGACCGATGATGAGCAAGAGCTGATCTGGAATGCTTATGATGAGCTTGGAACAAGCTTTTTAAAACCCATATTACACCGAGTGTATGGGGAAGATCCTGCAGGAGCGGGACCACTTGATCAATTGTATGAGCGGCTGCGTATGGTTCGTATTCGTTACCGAAGACAGACCGAAACAAGCAAACAGGTTGGATAAAAGGAGGAAGGCCACAATACATAATAACTTCTGGATATAACTCAGTCTATGATATGAATAAGCAGGGTGGATTATATAGCAAAGGTTCCTCCATATAAATGAAGGAACCTTGTTATATATGATATTTCCATGAAGATTAAATGAAGATCTAGTGAAAATACACTCACTAAAAATCTCTAAATCCAATCTTTTTTACGGAAAATAAGGTACATCGTGATCCCAAGCGCTGCTATAATCCCAATGACTATAAAATATGAATATTTATAATCTAGCTCAGGCATATTCTTGAAATTCATTCCATAGATCCCGGTAATCAGTGTCAGTGGCATAAATACGGTAGTTATGGCCGTAAACACACGCATGATCTCATTGGCCCGGTTGGAAATACTGGACTGATAAGCTTCTCGTAAGTTACCCATCAAATCCCGATAAGTATCAAATGTTTCTGATATTTTTACCGCATTCTCATAGATATCACTAAAGTATTTTTGCAATTGATCATCAATGAGACGCAGATCCTTTTTATTAAGTGTATTAATGACTTCTTTTTGAGGACCAAGCCCCTTCTTGAGCCATAAAATCTCACTTCTGAGACCTATAATTTCATTCAGATGACTTTTCTTGGTATGCATTAAAATATCTTCTTCGAGTTTTTCAATTCTTGCTTCGAGCCGGTCACCTACTGTGAAATAGTTATCTACAATGGAATCAATAAGCAGGTATAAGAAACGATCGGGCGAATTTACTTCCTGCTCCCAGAGGATCGGTTTCAGTGTTCGCAGTTCATTTACTTTCTGCTTCGTTACCGTAATAATATAATGTCTACCGAGGAAAACGTTGACCGCACGTAAAAATATTTCCTCGTCATCAAAACGGATACTATTCACAACGATAAAATAATGACTTTCATAGATTTCAAGCTTCGGACGCTGCTCTTCATCACTCAGACAGTCTTCTACAGCAAGATCATGCATGTGAAATATAGGTTGAAGAATGGCGAGATCGTCTACATCCGCATCGATCCAATAAAAGCCTTCTTCAGGTGGAGTCAGTGTATCTTCAATATGATCAAGCGAAGTGAAAACTCCTTGGTTAACATATCTAATCTTCATTTTGAACCACTCCTTAAGTAAACTCCCGGAATTTAAGCGGGACAAGCTGAATAACTAAGGAATGTGAACATCAGTGCCGACAAAAGGTACAAAGAGGGCAAACATCAGAAATTACGCGTCCCGTTAGCCGGCAAGCTGATGGTACATCCTATGCTGTTATAATCATTCGGCTGCCAGTCAGGCCTCGGGTCGCCGTCCATTTTTGTCACCCCATTATGTTTAAATTGACACTGATTCTTAGTATAACGTGCTATATTTCAGCAATCAAGATAAAATGTTTATGACATATCTTATGTCCGGATTTTCATAGTGGTGACTTGTTTTTTAAGTAACGTTATAAATCCAGTTCTTGACGGAAACATACCTCTTGCTATAGAGTAATGGTAACAATTAGTGAATTGTTCTTTATTGTAAAATTGAATACAGCGAAATCTTATCAAGAGTGGTGGAGGGACTGGCCCTTAGAAGCCACAGCAACCGGCGAGCGATCGCACGGTGCTAATTCTTGCTATTTAAGTTATATGCCGATTGTGGACTATAACTTGAATTGAGAGATGAGAGAGGAGCATTACCGTATACGGATGGGCGGCCTTTTCTCAAGTGTAATGGGATAGGTCGTTTTTTTTGTATCTTCCGTGGAAATAAATTCGCTTCCTTACGAACCTCTCACTCTATTAACCAACAAAACGTTTTTAAGGAGGAATTACCCTTGCCCATTAAAATCCCTGATACTTTACCAGCTAAAGAAATCCTCGCAAGTGAGAATATTTTTGTTATGGATGAAACGCATGCTTTCAAACAGGACATTCGCCCTTTACGTATTGGTATTCTCAATTTGATGCCTACGAAAGAGACAACGGAGACCCAGTTACTCCGGCTCATTGGCAATACACCTCTTCAAGTGGATGTAATTCTAATTCATCCAAAATCGCATGTTTCAAAAAACACGTCTCAAGAATATCTCGATATGTTTTACAAAACGTTTGATGAAGTAAAGGATCTGCGCTTCGATGGACTGATCATTACGGGGGCCCCGGTAGAACAGATGGAATTTGAAGAAGTAACATATTGGGAAGAAATTCAGCAGATTTTTAACTGGTCCAAAGCGAATGTGACTTCTACGATGCATATCTGTTGGGCTTCACAAGCAGGGCTTTATCACCATTTTAATGTACCCAAAGTGGCACTTCCTGAAAAATGTTTCGGTGTGTTTCCACACACGTTAAGTAAATCACATGTAAAACTCCTTCGAGGATTTGATGAGTTATTCCTTGCTCCGCATTCTCGTCATACCGAAGTACGCCGAGAAGATATAGAGAAAGTGGCTGGGCTTGATATTTTAGCAGAGTCGGAAGAAGCCGGAGTATATATTGTGGCTAGCGAGGATGGCAAACAAATTTTTGTTACAGGGCATTCCGAATATGATCCGTTATCCTTAAAGTGGGAATATGACCGCGATAAGGAGAGAGGATTAGATGTGAAACTGCCTAATAACTATTTTCCGAATGATGACCCAAGCAAGGTACCGTTGTCCAGCTGGAGAGCACATGCAAACTTATTGTTCTCGAACTGGCTTAACTACTATGTTTACCAAGCAACACCCTATGACCTTGAAACACAAAACTAGTCTATGTATATAAGGGGGACATCACATTATGGAAAACAAGCTGAAATTAGAAAGTAAGCTCGCACAAATAGGATCAGTTAAAGAACCTGTAACTGGAGCGGTTAATTTTCCAATCTATCAATCGACTGCATTTAGACATCCCGAACTTGGAAAAAGCACGGGATTTGATTACATACGTACGACAAACCCAACTCGAAAAGTACTGGAAGAAGCTGCAGCTGAACTAGAATCAGGGGATGCAGGTTTTGCATGCAGTTCTGGTATGGCAGCCATCATGACGATTTTCGCTAAGTTTGGGCAAGGGGATCACCTGATCATTTCACTTGATCTATATGGGGGAACATATCGTCTTGTGGAGCGGATCCTTGCTAAGAATGGAATTACAGCAAGCTATGTAGATACGAACGATTTAGAGGCCCTCGAGAAGGTGCGCCAGGAAAATACAAAAGCGATTTTCATTGAAACTCCGACGAACCCGCTGATGATGATCACGGATATTAAAGAAGTCTGTACATGGGCTAGAAAACACGAAATTTTGTCCATTGTAGATAATACACTGCTTACACCATTTTTCCAGCGTCCGCTTGAACTTGGTGCGGATATCGTAATGCACAGTGCTACGAAATATCTTGGTGGACATAACGATGTACTGGCTGGTCTTATTGTCACGAAAGGCAAAGAAATCTCGGAAGAGATCGCTTTTCTCCATAATTCGATAGGGGCCGTGTTATCTCCGAGCGATAGTTACCAGTTAATGCGGGGAATGAAGACGCTTGCGCTGCGTATGGAACGCCACGAATATAATGCAACAAAGGTAGCTGAATTTTTGCTGTCCCATGAACTGATTACAGATGTTTATTACCCTGCCTTGCCGGATCACCCGTCTTATGAAGTCCAAAAAAGACAGTCTAGTGGAAATACAGGCATCCTGTCTTTTAAAGTGAAAGACGCTCGTTATGTGGATCCTATTCTAAGACATATCAAACTCATTGCCTTTGCAGAAAGTTTGGGCGGGGTAGAGTCACTAATGACGTACCCTGTGGTGCAGACTCATGCGGATATTCCAGTCGAGATTCGTAATGCAGTAGGTCTCGATGATCGGCTGCTGCGTTTCTCCGTTGGAATTGAACATATTGATGATATTATTCAGGACTTACATGCTGCATTTCACGAGGCAGCTTTAGAGCTGGAAGGAAGTGTTGTTCGTGGCTAACAAAAAAGAAGACCAGCAAAACGATTATAAATTCGATACAAAATTGCTGCATTTTGGAGCAGAGATCGATGAGACAACCGGCGCATCCAGTGTGCCTATATACCAAGCATCCACGTTCCACCATCATGATATTTTTTCGCCGCCAACTCATGATTACAGCCGTTCTGGCAATCCAACACGGCAGGCGCTCGAAGATTATATCGCTCTTCTAGAGGGAGGAGTACGTGGTTTTGCTTATTCTTCGGGGATGGCTGCCATTTCAAGTTCTCTTATGATTCTGTCTGCAGGCGATCATATTATCGCCACGGAAGATGTGTACGGCGGAACATACCGCTTGCTAAGCAGCATTCTTACTCGGATGAATATTGAGACTACGTTCGTAGATATGACGGATCTAGCAAATGTAAAAGCCGCTTACCGTCCAAATACAAAAGCTGTATATATGGAAACACCATCAAATCCGACACTGCGTATTACAGATGTAGCAGGCATTACCGAATGGGCGAAGGAAAAGGGTCTTCTGACGCTGCTTGATAATACGTTCATGACACCTTATTACCAAAAGCCGATTGAGCAAGGAGTAGATATTGTACTCCATAGTGCCACTAAATTCCTTGGTGGACACAGCGATGTACTTGCGGGGCTTGCTGTAGCAAGAACAGAAGCGATTGGCGCGCAGCTGAAGCAGCTTCAAAATGGACTTGGCACTGTACTTGGCGCGCAAGAATCCTGGCTGCTCATGAGAGGAATGAAGACGCTTGGCGCTCGTATGGCTCATTCCGAGATCAGTGCGACGAAACTTGCAGCTTGGCTTACTAACCGTTCTGACATTCCTGCTGTATACTATCCGGGACTACTTCATCATCCTGGGCGAGAAGTACATGAGAAACAGTCTACTGGCTACGGTGCAGTGGTATCATTTGATGTAGGTTCAGGAGACCGAGCGAAAGCCGTCCTCAATAAAGTTCGCTTGCCTCTTGTTGCCGTAAGTCTGGGTTCAGTTGAGAGTATCTTGTCCTATCCTGCAATGATGTCTCATGCAGCGATGCCGAAAGACTTTAGACTAGAGCGAGGAATAACAGATGGTTTGCTTCGTTTCTCCGTTGGACTTGAAGATATTGATGATTTAATTGCCGATTTAGATCAGGCATTATCTAACACATAACATAAGATTTTTATTCTCAAAAGAAGCATGCTAGCATAAGGTGCTTCTTTTCACATGTATCCTATGTTACGATAGACAAGACAATATTTGATATTATTGTTACATTTCTAATGATAAGGGAGGCTGCCGTATGAGTGCGGTGAACCATATCTTAAATAAAGCGTTGAACGGAGAGCGTCTGAATGTAGAAGACGCTATTGCTTTGTTTGAATCTGATGAAGTTGAAAAAATCGGTGAAGCAGCTAATGTGATTATGAAGCGGATGCATCCCGAACCAATTACCACTTTTGTTATTGGCAGAAATATTAACTACACGAATGTGTGTGACGTATACTGTCGTTTTTGTGCGTTCTATCGCAGACCAGGCTCTGATGAAGGTTATGTATTACCCGATGAGCTCATTTTCCAAAAGATCAAGGAAACAGAAGATGTAGGCGGAACTGAAATCCTGATGCAGGGTGGTACCAATCCGAATTTACCATTCAGCTACTACACTGATTTGCTTCGCGGTATTAAGGAACGATTCCCTAATATTACGATGCATTCTTTCTCACCAGCCGAGATTATGAAGATGAAAGAAGTATCGGACGGACTTTCTCTAGAAGAAGTGGTGCGTCAAATTCATGAAGCTGGACTTGATTCGCTTCCAGGTGGGGGCGCTGAGATCCTCGATGATCGGACACGCCGCAAAATCAGTCGTCAAAAAGGCTCATGGCGTGACTGGATGGACGTGATGCAAACCGCGCACCGTATTGGTATGAATACAACGGCTACGATGGTTATCGGTTTTGGTGAAACGATGGAAGAGAGAGCTTTACATTTACAACGTGTACGTGATGCTCAAGATGAATGTATTCAGAACGGATATGATTCGGAAGGATTCCTTGCGTTTATTCCATGGACTTTCCAGCCTGACAACACAAACCTCAAAAAAGAGCGTCAAACACCAGAAGCGTACCTAAAAACAGTAGCAATTAGTCGTTTGTTCCTCGATAATATCAAGAATATTCAGTCTTCATGGGTAACGATGGGGCCTGAGGTAGGTAAACTTTCGCTTCGATATGGATGTAATGACTTTGGCAGTACGATGATTGAAGAGAATGTAGTGTCTGCTGCGGGTGCAACCCATAAAGTTAATATTCATTCCATTCTGGATTTGATTCGTGAAACAGGCAATATTCCTGCTCAGCGAAATACGAAATACGAAATTCTTCGTGTTTTTGATGAATCGGATCGTGCGGTTGTGAATGATTTTGTTATGCAGAACTAATTTTTCTTATATAAAATAAAGCGTACAAGCATAGCTGCTATGCTTGATGTAAATAGGAAAAACCCTTTGACTTTGAAGTCAAAGGGTTTTTTTATAATCGATTCATATCCCTATCGAATAGAATGCTAGCATGCGGATCGATAGAACGAACGATATATTTGATTCGGCGGGATTCAAATAGATGTATTTTGTAATATAGTACAGGTAGTGTTGCCCATGGCTCGGAGCCAAGTGTTGTCTCTTCTATTCTGTCAACAGATGCTTCGGGATCACGGTGTAACCGAGTCTTAATGGATTGTTCAATTCGCGCTTTCTCAGCACTTACGATACAGATCTTTCGATTAAAGGTATATCCTCTTAAAGAAAAGTGAACACCTTCAAATGCAATTAGATAGGCGATGATGGAATACATCGCTTGCTGCATCCCAAGTGTAACTCCCGCAGCGGTAAGCACAACCAAGTTCACCAGCATAATGACCCGTTCTAATCGATATTTAGATCGATTATTATAGGAGTGATCCATCGGCCGGATCGCTAGTGTATCGAGCGTACCACCTTCATATAACACCATCCCAATTCCAATTCCGAGGAACAACCCACCGCAAGCCGCGGCAAGCAGTGGATGTTCAATAAGAGCAGGAAAGGAATGAAGCATGAGAGAGCTAAGTGAAAGAACAACGAGTCCAAGAACCGTTAGGATTGCATATTGCCTCTGAACTCTTCGGTAAGAAAGAAGTATAAATGGCAAGTTGAACAAAAATAAGAAAAGTCCTAATCGCATCTCGGTTTGATAGGCGAACATGGCTGAAATTCCTGTTACACCGCCGATGATGAGTTGATTCGGATGTAAAAATAGCTCAAGCCCAATAGAAGCAAGAATTCCCCCAAGAATAACAAATAGTAATTTCTTTATCCATGTTCGATAGGATAGTTTGGCTGATGAGGAAAGAACGGAGTGTGGAGATTGATTCATCTTTGTTCCTCCTTTTCCTACATATTTGCGGATCCTTTATTTATTATCTATAGGTTTTTCTTTTAACACTTTAGGTTTTGGTTTCTTCTTGTTGTCTTCAAATTTAAATAGTTTATTAAGTCCACGGTAGATATGTTTCGATTCTTTCGTAAGCAGTGGTCCTAAGATCGCCAGAATCAAAACGTATATAGCAGCGAAAGGCTGGATAATCAGCATGAGTCCGCCAGCTTGAGCCATGTTCGCGAGAATAATAGAAAATTCACCGCGCGATACGATGGTAAGACCGATATTCGAGGAGGCTTTCGTCGAAAGTCCTGCACTTCGTCCCGCAAGCATTCCGGCTACGAAGTTACCAATTAGAGTAACAACGACCGCAATCAGAGCCAGCCAAACGGCTTCTCCACCGAGCGACAAAGGATCAATTGATAATCCGAAGCTGAAGAAGAATATGGCACCAAAGAAATCTTTGAATGGCATAATTAAATGTTCGATACGCTTCGCGTGAGTTGTTTCTGCAAGAACCAGTCCCACGAGAAGAGCACCGATTGCTTCAGCAACGTGAATCGTTTCAGAGAACCCTGCTACGAGGAATAAAGAACCGAAGATAACAAGACCAAACAACTCATTATTACGAATATTAAGCAATTTATTAAGCAAAGGAACGAGTTTGCGTCCTACAATAATTACGATAAGCATGTAACCAAGTGCAATCAGTGCACTTAAAATGACACCGCCGACCGAAGAAGAATCACTGAGAACAAGGCCTGAAAGAATGGAAATGTATACAGCAAGGAATACATCTTCAAACATAATAATTCCAAGAATCATTTCTGTTTCAGGATTAGCGGTTCTTTTCAGATCAACTAGTACTTTCGCTACAATGGCACTAGACGAAATCGTCGTAATCCCTGCAATAACCAGTACTTCTGCGATCGGAAATCCTGACATAAATCCTAGCAAAAGTCCAAGCGTAAAGTTAATGCCTAAATATATACTTCCACCAACTACAATCGATTTTCCTGATTTAATCAATCGTCCGACTGAGAATTCAAGTCCTAGATAGAAGAGCAAGAAGAGCACGCCTATACGACCAAGAAATGAAATAAAAGGCTCGCTCTCAATAAAACGAAAATCAAGATGCCATATCTGTGCGGCATGCGGTCCTACTGCCATACCAATCAAAATATAGAAAGGGATGACAGAAAAACGCAATTTTGAAGAAATCAGTCCGGCTGCCGCGATGAGTGCAATTGCCAAACCGACTTCAAGTACTAAATGATCCATCGGTTCACCAACTTCCATCCTTTAAGATTTGTTTTAATTTTTGCTGCTGATGTCTTTCTCCGACCGCAACGACTGTCGAGTCAGCTGTAATCTTCACATCAGGACCAGGGCTTACATGTTTGTTTTTGTTATTTTTATCGACTACGGCAATAATCGTTGCTCCTGAGTTCTGACGGATATCCAGTTCACCAATGGATTTACCGACACAACTGTAATTTGCATCAATTTTGTACCATTCGATAATAAGATCATCGAGCGTCATCTCCATACGCTCCAGTTGTTTTGGTTTGTAAGTCATCCCACCCACGATCGCTGCAAGTTGTCTTGCTTCGTAGTCTTCTAACGTAATCATTGAAATGCTTTGTTCCGGGTCATTATATTCAAAGTGATACATTTCACGTCTTCCGTCGTCATGAATCACAATAATAACTTTGTCACCACTGCTTGTCGTCGCTTGAAATTTACGTCCGATTCCAGGCAGGTCTGTTTCACGAATTTCCATATAGATTAAATCCTCCTAAAGTTTGTTTATAGCCATGAAGCTTTCATAGCAGCGTACATAAAGTGTTTGCAATTCGTTTTCTCTATGCACTTACAAACGTAGAGGTGAATTTAACGGGTTTAAGATAAAGCCGGCGCCTTAAATTGTCATAAAACACCTTGAAAGGCGGCTCGATCATGGGAACCCGAAAGATCATCAGAATGGACAGTATCGTAAAGAGGTATTGCAAAGGGTTAACGGCAGTTAACTTCAGAGGCAACATCGATTTTCGAATCATTGCTTTGGGGTGATGATTCCCCGAGAAATCCATGGGTTCCATGGTTGATTCGTGGGCGAAAATAGAATGTGACCCTGCAGTCGTGTTACCGAGGGTGGGGATTTGATAGGAAAAAATCACAAATAAACATAGAAAAATCAGTAAGAAACGCTGAATCCAATTCTCTTTTTTCATCCCATCCCCCTCTCTGCAAGATACTGTTACTAAAATAATAACATAAATTTGTTCGGACTCCAAATTCGTTTTTCTTCTTACTATCCTGAGAATACATGTCATTCTTTCCATTAAGCCGCTTCGTATATCCCCTTCGACCGGACCATATAATATTTAGAGAAGGGAGTGGGTTTTGTGGAATTGTTCGCGATATGGACAGAAGTAAACAGCCAATCAGCAGAAGATTGCTTTTATCGATTTATTAAAAATAAAACAAAAGGTCTACATATAAGCAAACAAGGCTTTCGATTTTCCTTTAGGAAATATGAAGGCAAGGCAGCATGGATATGTAAAGGAACGGAAAGTCACCCCGGTTTTAAGGAAGGATTACCTCGGATGTATCAGATTATGGCTGCAGGTATAGCTGATTACATTCTTGATCAAAAAGAAGAGGAGCAGCTCGACCAGATCCTGAAGCGTGAATGTGTAAATATGGATTCTGAGGAACTTTCGCGGGTCAAAATCATATGTGAACCGCTGCTGAGATCAAGATTCGAAACGGAGCAGGGGACGAGAGAACGAAGGCATGCCAAGCTAACTGAAGGGCTTATACAAGGGATGAAAGAAATACCTATAATTCATCTTGATGGAGTACTGCGATTTCGGATGCAGAGTTATAAGAAAGAACTTCATGAAATTGTGGAATATGCATTGGATGAATTTTATATGGATCGGCAATATGAGGAGTTTATGAGTCTTTTGAAATATTTTGTTTATTTCCAGGAGACGAAGGTGCCTCTCGTGCATGTCGTGCATAAAGATCAACACGAATTTGTATTGTATGATGAGTACATGCGGCCAATGGTATTGCCTCCAGATGAAAGTGTCATTATGGAAATGCCAGGTATAGAACTTGAAATGGAAGTTGAAGATATGATTATCAGCAGGCTGATCTCCATTTCACCTAAGAAAATGAAACTGCATACACAGACCCAAGATTTTCCAGTCATTCGATCCATTACACAGATTTTTGAAGATCGAGTGGAAATTTGCCATAATTGCAGACATTGCCGTAAGGTGAAAGAAACGGGGCAGCTGGCGCTTGACGAAGAGGAATCTTTGGAATTATAATAACTGGTATTAAAAGCAATGACAAAGACATGAGCCGTAGAGACTGGGCCGTACAGAGAGAAGAAACCTGGCTGTAATTTCTTCCGGATACCAACTGCGACTTACCCCTTTGTAGCTGTGGTTTAGAACGCTTGCATTTATGCAGACAAGTAAGAACCGCCGGATTCATGCCCGTTATCTTGCATGCTTCAATGAGGGTTGTCCTGTGATGTACAGTAGTGCATGATAAGAGACAACTGAATTAGGGTGGAACCACGAGTATTACACTCGTCCCTTTGCCGGGACGGGTGTTTTTTGCGTCTGCAATAAACATAGCATCGTTCCCCGGCATCCAAAAGGATAAAGGAGGAAATAACAATGTCAGTAAGTATTAAATTACCAGATGGTTCTGTTCGCGAATATGAGAACGGAGCTAGTATCCTTGATGTGGCTGCTTCGATTAGCAGTGGACTCAAAAAAAATGCACTTGCAGGTAAAATGGATGGGATTGTTGTAGATCTTTCTACTCCACTTCGTGAAGGTGCACTTGTTGAAATTGTAACTTATGATTCACCTGAAGGGCTTGAGGTGCTTCGCCATAGTACAGCGCATTTGCTGGCGCAAGCCGTAAAACGCCTGTTTGGCAACAAAGAAGTCTTCTTGGGTGTAGGACCTGTGATTGAGGACGGATTCTATTATGATATGGATCTCGAACATGCACTGAATCCAGAAGATCTGCAAAAGATCGAGAAAGAAATGGAACGGATTGTAAATGAAAATCTGCCTATCGTTCGTAAAGAAGTGAGCAGAGAAGAAGCCATTCGTATTTTTGAAGAAGTTCAAGACCCTTATAAGCTGGAACTCATTCGTGACTTGCCAGAAGACAGCATTATTTCTATCTATGAGCAAGGCGAATTCTTTGACCTTTGCCGTGGACCGCATGTCCCATCCACTGGAAAAATTAAAGTATTTAAGCTGATGAACGTAGCCGGCGCATACTGGCGCGGAGACAGCAAAAATAAAATGCTTCAACGGGTATACGGAACTGCATTTGCCAAGAAAGCACAGCTGGAAGAACATCTTCACTACTTGGAAGAAGCAAAAAAACGTGATCACCGTAAACTTGGTAAAGAACTTAACATGTTTACTTTTTCTCAGCTGGTGGGTCAAGGGCTTCCTATTTGGCTTCCAAATGGAGCAAAACTGCGCCGTACTCTAGAACGCTATATTGTAGACCTCGAAGAAAGTCTTGGTTACAAACATGTATATACTCCTGTTCTAGGAAATGTAGAGTTGTACAAAACTTCTGGACATTTAGAGCACTATGAAGAAGATATGTTCCCAAGAATGGTACTCGATAACGAGGAACTTGTACTTCGTCCAATGAACTGTCCTCACCATATGATGGTATATAAGAGTGAAATGCACAGCTATCGTGATTTGCCGGTTCGTATTGCAGAGCTTGGAATGCAGCACCGTTATGAAATGTCAGGAGCACTGACAGGTTTACATCGTGTTCGTGCGATGACTCTTAATGATTCCCATATTTTCTGCCGTCCGGATCAGATCAAAGAAGAGTTTGCTCGTGTTATTGAGCTGATCATGATTGCTTATAAAGATTTTGGCATTCACGACTACCGCTTCCGTCTGTCTTATCGCGATCCTCAGGATACTGAGAAATACTTCCCGAATGATGAGATGTGGGAAATGTCTCAGCGCATGTTGAAGGAAGTAGTAGAAAGTCTGGATATGCCGTTCTATGAAGCTGAAGGGGAAGCTGCTTTCTATGGTCCTAAACTTGATGTTCAGGTAAAAACTGCACTGGGTAAAGAAGAGACACTATCAACTGTTCAGCTCGACTTCTTGCTTCCAGAGCGTTTTGAACTGGAGTATGTAGGAGACGATGGACAAAAACACCGTCCGGTTGTTATCCACCGCGGTATTTTGGGAACTATGGAACGTTTCACTGCATTCTTGCTCGAAAATTATGCAGGTAATTTGCCGCTTTGGCTGTCTCCAGTTCAAGCAAAAGTAATTCCTGTATCGGTTCATTTTGAGAAGTACGCTCGTGAAGTGGAAGAACAGCTTAGACGCGGCGGTATCACAGTAGAAGCAGATCTACGTAATGAGAAACTCGGCTATAAAATTCGTGAAGCTCAGCTAGAGAAAATTCCTTATATGTTCATCGTTGGGGAAAATGAAATGAATGACGGCAGTGTCTCCATCCGTAAACGCGGAGAAGGAGATTTAGGAGCTAAACCATTGGCTGAGGTAGTACAAATGTTGCAAGAAGAAATTCGTACACACCAAGTCTAAAAAGGATTTAAATAGACACGGATGAATATATCGTGTGTTTTATGGGGACTCTCTGCTAGAGAAAGGGAGGAATTAAACCTATGATACACCGAGTGATTCGGCGATGTTCTTCAGCTGTTTTGCTGATGATGCTGATTTGTTTTTCTAGTAATGACTTAGCTATTGCCTTTCATGTACAACGAAGTGAGCCGGATGAAGCAAGAGAAGTGCTCGCTCCGCCAACGGAACAGGTGGTCGGGACAGTAAATGTGACGGCAACGGGTTATACTGCGGGATATGAATCAACAGGAAAAGGTCCGAATCATCCACTATATGGCATCACTTATTCGGGTGTAAAAGTACACCGGAATAAACAAGGGGTTTCGACCATTGCCGCAGACCCTTCCTTATTTCCACTTGGAACGGTACTTTATATACCTGGGTACGGATATGGAATTGTAGCTGATACAGGATCTGCTATTAAGGGCTCCAAGATTGATCTGTATTTTCCAACGATTAAGGCGGTATACAGCGAGTGGGGCAAAAAAGATGTGCAGGTTCAAGTAATCAAGCTAGGGAAAGGGAAATGTACGGAACAAATGCTAGAGCAGCTCGGAGATGCGATCATGGTCAATCAGAGCATTCCGGATGCCTTGCTGAATGAAGAAATATAATTATGATTAAAGAGCTTGCTTGGGTAGTTATCCTACCCAGGCAAGCTCTTTTCTTTTTTTGAATAAGAAAGAGCAAACCCTCACATAATACGGACTGAGGTGTGAACCTCGGGTCAAGCAAGTGACCTACACTTGCAGGAGAGGGAGGTGAATCTGACATGAAAAAAGCGAATTCTCAAGGTACGCAAAGTTCTCAGGGTTTTCAAACTCCGAATGAGAAATTTGACGCTGAGTTTGGACAAGAAGCAAGCTCAGTAGCTGAAAAAGCAAAACAATCTTCAGCTTCTAAAGTACAAGAAAACTTCCAAACTCCGGATGAAAAGTTTAACGCTGAGTTTGCAGTTGAAAACACGGGAAATAAACAACAAAAACAACAAGGTCAACAAGGCCAACAAAAATAATGTAAGATAAACAAACAGACCCTGAAGAATATTCTTCAGGGTCTGTTTGTTTATCTCTTCCGCTTTTCTGCTCAGTCTCAAGACCGAGTAGAATTTCATTCCTGCGCCGCTCTTCTTATCAGGCAATTTCGTTTACAATAAGTACATAATTAGACAAACTAAAGAAAAATGAAAAAAAGAGAGGTGCACGAAATATGGCAAACCGTTTTATCGGAGCTGTACTGCTCATCGGAATAGGTTTAGTGGTGTTATTTCACATATTGAACGGGGGAGATTTTAGTCTTGGCTACCTCATCTCCACATTTTGGCCAGTCATTTTTTTGTATCTTGGATTCAGTTCCTTGAAAGACAAAAGTTATATTGGCGGTTTAATACTGCTGGTTCTTGGCGCACATTTCTTAAGTAATAATCTAGGGTATTCTTATTTCTCGTTCCGAGATCTTTTCCGTTACGCCGTACCTATGGCGCTAATTGGGGGCGGTCTTTATGTACTCTTAAGTCCGAGAAGAAGGGATCGTAAACATGATCAGAGAACAAAAGAAGATGAAGAATATAAGGTTCCTCCTGCACCACCCGTTGAACCAAGTCCGCTTTACTCCGATTTCGATAAACAGTTTGAGCAAAAGTTTGGCTCAACCGTTAAAGACGATGATAACAAGAAGTATGAACAAGCGAGACAGCAGAATCATTATGGAAATAATAACTATAAAGATGTGAATTTTCATGATGCAAAAATAAACAAATCGACTTTCATTGGTGATATTCGCCTCGGAGATGATTATTACGAATTGAAACCAACCAATATATCTCAGTTTATCGGAGATACCGTAATTGATTTAACGAAAGCACAAATTCCGTATGGAGAGACACGAATTCATATCTCTAGCTTTATAGGGGACATTAAAGTCTTTGCTCCTAGAGATATGGAGATTGGGATCATGGTGAATTCCAATTCGTTCATCGGTGACATGGATGTTCTCAGCAATTCAAAACAAGGTTTTATGAGCAATGCGGTCGCAGAAACTCCCGGTTATAGAGAAGCTGGAAAGAAAGTGCGTATTATTATTAGCGTTTTTATCGGCGATGTTAAAGTGAATTCGGTAGGTTAACGCGATGAAGATGATATTTCGAACGGTTAAATGGGAGCTATTGTTATTTTTCTTAATGAATAGTGTAGTTACAGTGGGAATTCTCTATAGCGCTTCTCGAACAGGGTATGCAGGGTTAGCTATGCCCCAGACCTGGCTCTACTATCTAGCGCTCATTGTAATTACAACGCTGATTATTGGCTATATTGCTGGACTGCGTGTCCAGCGGAGAATAGATGTGCTGAATCTAAATATGCTGCAAGTAACGAAAGGGAATCTTTCTTCTCGAATTGCTGCTGATGAGGATGCTTCTTTTTCAGGGATATTCCCACAATTTAATAGGATGATGGATGCCATCGAGGAACGGATGAAATGGGTACAGAGACTGGGAGAACAAGAGGTAATTGAGAAGGAAAAAGCGGCAGAAGCGGCTGTGCTGGAAGAGCGGAGAAGAATGGCCCGAGATTTACATGACACCGTAAGCCAGCAATTATTCGCGATGCACATGTCTGCTTCTGCTCTCCCGTCTTTACTTAAACAGCATCATGAACAAGGCAGTATAGTACTTGAACAACTGATCACGATGTCACAAACTGCTCAAAAGCAGATGAGAGCGCTTATTGCTCAGCTAAGACCTGTAGAACTGGAGAATCGTAGTCTCGAAGAAGCTCTTGACGCCTGGTTTCCGGATTATTGCAGACAAAATGGACTAAAGGGAGTAAAAGAACAAGAGTTTATTGGCGGGATCTCTGAAGCCATCGAACATCAAATGTTTCTTATTATTCAAGAAGCAATGGCTAATATTGTGAAGCATGCCGGGGCAAGTCTCGTCAGTTTGTCGATACGAGAAGAAGAAAGACGAATTGTATTCAGTGTGAGTGATAACGGCAAAGGTTTTCGTCCGGAAGAAGCAGGAAGGCAAGGTTCTTATGGGCTTATGACAATGAAAGAACGAGCTGAGAAATTAGGAGGAAATGTAGACATAATTGCACACCCGGGAGCAGGAACGACGATAAGAGTGCATATACCTAAGTTTAAAGCTGATTCATAAGAGGAACTTAGTCGGCGGCATATATGGAAGGGGAGATTTAATTGGAACTGGAAAAAACGAAAATTATGATTGTAGATGATCATGATATGGTCAGAATGGGACTAAAAACATACATAAGTTTGGATCCTTCTTTTGAAGTCGTATCGGAAGGTAAAGATGGACAACATGCCTTACATACGCTACAGACCTCTGCCCCCGAACAATTACCCGAACTGATTCTTATGGATTTAATGATGCCTGTAATGAATGGAGTGGAAGCAACAAGAGCCATACTATCTGAATACCCGGACATGAAAATCATTATATTAACTAGTTTTCTTGAGGATCATTTGGTACTCGAAGCGATTGAATCTGGAGCAGTCAGTTATGTGCTTAAAACGATTTCAGCTGAGGAGCTTGTTTATGCTTTGCAGGGAGCAAAACGAGGTATGCCCGTAATGACAAATGATATCTCTCAAGCGCTTACTCGGGGACTTAGACAAAAAACGGTTCAGGATGACGACTCGGGAATGACGGAAAGGGAGCGAGAAGTTCTGTTGCTCATTGCTGAAGGGAAAAATAATAAGGATATATCGGAAGAACTACATATCAGCATCAAAACCGTCAAAACTCATGTAAGTAATCTGTTAATGAAATGTGAGATGGATGACCGGACACAGCTGGCGATCTATGCTCACCGTAAAGGCTGGGTGAATACATAATAAGATTTTTTTTAATTTCAACAATTTTACATGTTTTATCTCCTTTTTAATTGTTTTTAATGTGTATTTAAGGTTTAAAGTACAAAATAAAGACAGTTAAACAATATCCCTTGGAAGCAAGGGGTTTAGGAGGATAAATAAAATGAGCGAGAATAACAATAATCGTTATAACCGTGAAGAGGACGAACGTGAATATAGTAGAAGCGACGAGCAACGTTCTCCTGAGAACACCGGTGAATCTTACTACTACTCATATGGACCATTTCAATCGATTAACTCCGACGGAAAAGAACATAGTTCGAATAATGTAGATGAGGTAGAAGTAACACCACCAGATCCAATTAAACCGGTTCCGACGATGCTCGAACGGAATTCAAGTGGCTTTGCTCGGTCCGGTCATGCGAACACAGGAACAGGCCAAAGTGAAAACAATGGAAATGGCGGAAATCGCAACTGGAATTACAACCAAAAACCGAAGAAATCCAATTTTAAGACAGGGGTTACTTCTTTTTTCGCCGGCATGATTGTTGTATCACTGCTGATGTTCACCGCAGACCGTATGAACTTGTTTACTCCGGACACTGCATTATCGAATAATGGAACAACTCAAAATGGGGCTTCTGATGACAATAACGGTTCGACAAACACAGGTAATTCTGGGGTAACCACTTCACTTCCCGTGGGATCTACAGACATTTCGAGCGTGGTAAGTAAAGTAAGTCCTGCTGTTGTAAAAATTGAAACTTTGTCTAAATCAAGTTCCAACAGTTCAAGACAAAACAATTCTTATTACAACGACCCTCTTTATCAATATTTCTTTGGTGGTAATGGCAATAATGGAAGCAGCAATAATAACAGCAATAATGGTTCATCTGAGGATCAACTTGTACCACTTGGGATTGGTTCCGGATTTATCTTTGAAAAAGAAGGCTATATTCTTACGAATGAGCATGTGATCTCCGGTGCAGACGTAATTCAAGTTACGCTTGAAGATAATACGAAACCTTACGAAGCAACGCTTCTAGGCAGCAGCAAAGACCTCGACCTTGCCGTTCTGAAAATTGAAGGTGATAACGATTTCCCAGTAGCAACCCTAGGCGACTCGGATAGTATAAAAGTAGGTGAGTGGCTGGTTGCGATCGGAAACCCAGAAGGGTTTGAACATACGGTAACAGCAGGTGTGCTAAGTGCGAAAGATCGTACAATTACGATCAATGATGAAGATACTGGCCAACCTAATGAATATAAAAATTTGCTCCAAACCGATGCGTCAATTAACCCAGGTAACTCCGGTGGACCTTTGCTTAACTTAAAGGGCGAAGTCATCGGTATGAATGTGGCAGTAAGTGCAGATGCACAAGGAATTGGATTTGCGATCCCATCTTCTGTTATTCAGGAAGTCGTAGATAAACTGAAAAACAATGAAGAAATCCCGAAAGAGCCAGAACCATTTATTGGTGCATCTCTGATGAACTTGACTCCAGAAGTTGCAAAACAAATGGGAACAGAACTCACAGAAGGTTCCGTGGTGACCAATTTAATCTATCAATCTCCAGCGTATTCTGCAGACCTTCGTCCTTACGATATTATTACAGGTATTGATGGTACGAAATATGCGACTGCACAAGATTTGATTGAACAAATTCAAACAAAAAAAGTGGGCGATGTTATTACACTCAATGTAAATCGTGATGGAAAAGATATTGAAATTAAAGTAACCATTGGTAACAAAAATGATTACAACACGGAGAGCAGTTCACAAAGCGTGCAACCTTAATTCGAGCAGCAGATCGATGGACTGTAGCACAGAAGCGAAGGGAATTAGCCCCCTTCGCTTTTTGCTGCTAGAATGGATGCATGCTTGTACATTGCCTGATACAATATAAGTAAAAAATGAATCCATTTCATATCTCGTTTGAATGAGTTATGAAATGGATTCAAGTGTATAGAAAAAAAGGAGATGCTGGAGTGCGCTCAACAATATTGGTTATTGATGATGACGAAAAAATCATTTCTATGCTAAGAAGAGGTTTAGCATTTGAAGGTTACGATGTACTAACTGCGGCAAACGGAGCGGAAGGGCTTCAAAAAATGCTGGAGGCCGATCCTGACGTTGTTGTTCTTGATGTTATGATGCCTAAAGTGGATGGTTTTGAAGTATGCAGAAGGGTTCGTGAAGGAGGAAGCAATGTCCCGATTCTAATGCTTACGGCTAAAGATGAGATTGAACAACGAGTCAAGGGACTGGATCTTGGGGCAGACGACTATTTAGTGAAGCCATTTGCGCTTGAAGAATTGCTTGCACGTGTACGGGCTTTGCTTCGTCGTAAAACCGAGACAAGTGGAGAGAGCAGTAACCGGCTCAGTTTTGAAGACATCTTGCTCGATTATGATTCTCGCGAAGTACACCGTGCTGGAGTACGGCTTGATCTAACAGCAAAAGAATTTGAACTCCTATATCTGTTTATGCAAAACCCGAAACGTGTGTTATCAAGAGACTTGATTATGGATAAAATATGGGGATTCGATTATAGCGGAGAATCGAATGTACTTGAGGTTTATATCGCGATGTTGCGTCAAAAAACAGAAGAACATGGAGGAAAACGTGTAATTCAGACCATTCGCGGTGCAGGTTACATTTTGAGAGGAGACTCCTAGTATGTCCATCCGGTTACGGCTAACTTTATGGTATTCAGGCTTGCTCGCTGCCGTACTGTTGCTTTTTGGGTCCATCATTTATGCACTTGTGTATCATTATGCTTACCAGGATGTCGAAAATGAAATTTTGAGACAAACCAGAAGTCTTAGCAAGAAGATGGCCGTTGTGGTGGTGCCTAACTCCGATTTTACGGAAGAGCTTAATTTGTTGTTACCGGAAGAGGCGAATCAACTCGCAGATCTGCAAATCTATGTTCAGCTATATAATTATGAGAATAATAAAGTGGTGACTTCAAAAAACCTGAATAACTTTAATTTTGAGGTTCCTGCAACCATAAATGAGGCAATGGAAAATGAAGGATGGAAACGGATGCTCGTGGATAAGACTCCTTTCCTTGTCTATCAATTCCCATTCACCTATACGATTCAAGGAACGACAGAGCAGGTTAGCGGTCTGCTGCAGGTAGGTTCGATTACGGCATCAGAAGATAAATTAATGGATCGTCTGCTTTTTATTTTGGTGTATGTATCCATTATTACGATTATGCTTGCCATGAGTGTAGGGTTGTTTCTGGCCCGTAAGTCGATGCGGCCGCTGGTTCATATTATTAATGCAGCCAATGGCATTCAGTCCGGGAACGATCTTAGTGTACGGATTGAGTACGATGGACCGGAAGATGAAATAGGTAAGCTTATAGGAACGGTAAATAAGATGCTTGCTCGTACGGAAGGGTTCTTCAAAGAACTTGAGGATGCTTATGCCGCGCAAAGACGCTTTGTTTCCGACGCATCTCACGAGCTGAGAACACCGCTTACCACGATTCGTGGGAATACCGATTTTCTGAAGAAGCTATGGGATCTCGAGGCGGATGGCAGTAAACAAATGAGTGATGAGATGAGAAAAGAAATCACCTTAGAAGCCATTGATGACATCTCAGATGAAGGAAAACGAATGAGTCGTCTTGTGAATGATATGTTGTCACTAGCGAGAGCTGACACTGGCCAGACCATTGAGCTTCATCCGATCCCATTATCTATTCTCGTGAAGGAAGTAGCACGCAGGGCGCATCATCTCGAACGGACAGCGGAATGGAATTATGGTGATCTCGAAGTGCTGAACGGAGTATATGTGCTTGGAAATAAAGACTATTTGCAGCAAATGTTATTTATCTTTATTGAAAATGCCTTTAAATATACACCAGAGGGAACCGTAACACTTGATGCAATTATTTATAATGGTCAGGTAGGCCTTAAGATCAGTGATACGGGGATAGGGATGGATAAAGATGAGGTTCCTTATATTTTTGATCGTTTCTATAGGGCAGATGAGTCCCGCGGGGTTACAAAAGGAACAGGCCTTGGCCTATCGATTGCCAAATGGATTATTGAGGAGCATG
This sequence comes from Paenibacillus sp. GYB006, assembly GCF_036577645.1. Classification (NCBI taxonomy): domain Bacteria; kingdom Bacillati; phylum Bacillota; class Bacilli; order Caryophanales; family Paenibacillaceae; genus Paenibacillus; species Paenibacillus sp. GYB006. The sequence goes on from NZ_JARBDA010000001.1 coordinate 539,960, forward strand.
GCGGTTCTGTAGAAGTCCTGACCAAGCTGAATGAAGGTACGACTTTTATTATATGGCTTCCGTTGGTGTTGGCTCCCCCCCTCGAATAAGGTATACTAAGACTACGTTTAGAAGAAAGCAGGTGGCAACATGGAAGTACTACGAATTTCACCACGTGGATATTGTTATGGTGTGGTAGACGCTATGGTGCTGGCACGACAAGCAGCAAGCAACTTGGATCTGCCAAGACCCATTTATATACTCGGTATGATTGTGCACAACAGTCATGTAACGCATTCTTTTGAAGATGAAGGCATCATTACACTTGATGGGCCAAACCGTCTTGAAATATTGAAACAGGTAGACAAAGGTACTGTTATTTTCACTGCACACGGTGTTTCTCCTGAGGTGCGTAAGATTGCGCGGGAGAAAGGACTCACTACGGTGGATGCGACTTGTCCTGATGTAACCAAAACGCATGACCTCATTAGAGAAAAGTCTGCTGAGGGTTATCAGATTATTTATATCGGTAAAAAAGGGCATCCCGAACCGGAAGGAGCCATCGGTATTGCTCCAGATTCGGTACATCTCATTGAGAAAGAAGAAGAGATCGAGGCTCTTGATATCCCGAAAGGGAAAATCATTATTACAAATCAGACTACGATGAGTCAGTGGGATATTAAAAACATTATGAAAAAGTTACTCCAGAAGTTCCCAGGAGCTGAAGTTCATAATGAAATCTGTCTTGCTACTCAGGTGCGTCAAGAGGCGGTTGCAGAACAAGCAGGGCAAGCTGACCTTGTCATTGTGGTAGGCGATCCTCGCAGTAATAACTCTAATCGTCTTGCACAGGTATCTGAGGAGATTGCTGGAGTAACAGCTTACCGGATTTCGGATGTTACCGAAATCAAACAGGAATGGCTCAAAGGCGTCAATAAGGTCGCTGTTACTTCCGGTGCTTCGACACCTACGCCGATTACCAAAGAAGTCATTAATTATCTGGAACAATACGATGCGAATGATCCTGAGACGTGGGAGATTCAGCGTACAGTGAATATGAAAAAGTTACTCCCGCCAGTGAAAAAAGTAAAATCGTAATTTATTTTATATAGAGAAGAAGACCGGGTGAATTGAACCCGGTCTTCTTCTTTTTTTTAAGAATGTAAAAAAATCAGCAGATATATTGGTATCAATTTAATATAGAGCGCATAAAGTAAGGAGAGCTTGACGCGAAGTTACAAAACATGTATAGTTGCTTTAACGTATAAAAGCTTAAAAGCGAACAAGCGTTTAAGTGTAATAGTGTGAATAACAACTGAGGTCTCTCATAGAGTATGATTTCACATTCGAAAGGTGGAGAATAATACCATGATCGTTATAACAGGAAACACCACACCGGAAGAACAGATTCAAGATATTATTTCAGCGATTGAAAAGGAAGGACTTCAAGTTCACCTTTCCCGCGGTAATGATCGTACCGTTATTGGACTAATCGGAACTGTTGAACCTAAACTGGCTGAACACTTACGGCAAATGAAAGGTGTAGAGAACGTAGTGAAAATTTCGAAGTCTTACAAACTAGCAAGTCGTGACTTTCATCCTGAAGATACCGTTATTTCTATAAAAGGGGTTAATATAGGCGGCGGTGAGCTTGTCGTAATGGGCGGACCTTGTGCTGTGGAATCGGCAGAGCAGATCGATGAGATTGCGGGTCTTGTAAAAGCAGCGGGCGGTCAAGTGCTGCGCGGCGGAGCATTTAAACCTCGCACAGGACCTTATAGCTTTCAAGGAGTGGGAGTAGAAGGTCTTATTATGATGGCAGAAGCCGGGAAAAAACATGACCTTCTGACTATTACAGAAGTCATGACACCTGAATATGTTGATATTTGTGCGGAATATGCAGACATTCTTCAAGTGGGTACTCGGAACATGCAAAACTTTGATTTGCTGCGGAAACTCGGTACATGTGGTAAACCGGTTCTGCTAAAACGTGGATTTAGTGCAACTTATGATGAACTTCTGAATGCAGCGGAATATATCCTTGCAGGAGGAAATCCGAACGTTATGCTATGTGAACGAGGAATCCGTACGTTTGAGACGTACACTCGAAATACTCTGGATTTGTCAGCTATACCTGTTCTGAAAGACCTTAGCCATTTACCTGTTATCTCTGACCCTAGTCATGGTACAGGGCGCAGAGAGCTTGTAGAACCGATGACAAAGGCTTCTGTGGCTGCAGGAGCAGATGGACTTATTATTGAAATGCATACAGATCCAGACAACTCAATGACAGGCGATGGAGTTCAATCCTTATTCCCAGATCAATTCGCTGGACTCCTTCAAGATCTAGAGAAGCTGGCACCAATCGTTGGTAAATCATTTAGCACAAAAAAAGCACCTTTGATTCATCAAAGTTGATGTAAGGTTTGATATTTTATGAATAGCCTATAATCTCGTTCTATAGAACGAGGTTATAGGCTATTAGTCTATAATCCTATCGTTCCTGCTAGTGTCAGCAATTCTCACACTAGTATAAAAAATACCTGACATAACTATTGACGATGTAAGATTTGGGATTTATACTTACCTCAGTTGAAAATTAGATTGATGAACATTCACAAGGTTATGGGTGTTTAATGTTCGGATAAATTGGGAGGAAGTACACATGTCTGTTGAAAATGTATTGAAAACAATCCAAGAAAACAACATTGAGTGGGTCGATTTTCGTTTTGTAGATTTATCTGGTCGTGCGCATCACATTAGTTTGCCGTCTACCGAAGTAGATGCAGAAACGTTCGTTAATGGAGTAGCATTTGATGGATCTTCCATTCCAGGCTTCCGTGGTATCGAAGAATCTGACATGGTTATGATGCCAGATCCAGCATCCACTTTTATTGATCCATTTACTCAACATCCAACTATTAATATTATGTGTGACATATATACTCCAGATGGTGAGCGTTATGAACGTGACCCGCGCAGTATCGCAGCGAAAGCGGAAGAATATCTACAAAAAACAGGGATCGGTACGCGTGCTAATTTCGCTCCAGAATCAGAATTCTTTATTTTTGATGATGTACGTTATGAAAGTGGAACAAACAGCGCTTCTTTCTTCGTTGATTCCGAAGAAGCTGGATGGAACACCAATCGTAAAGAAGAAGGCGGAAACCTTGGATTTAAAGTCCGCGTAAAAGGTGGATATGTTCCTGTAGCTCCAGTAGATACACAACAAGATATCCGTAGTGAAATGTCTCGTTTGCTTGAAGAAGCAGGCATGCGCGTAGAACGTCATCACCATGAAGTAGCTACAGCAGGTCAAGCCGAGATCAATTTCCGTTTTGACACTCTTACGAAAACAGCAGATAATCTCCTCGCATATAAATACATTGTACATAACACAGCCCGTCAATACGGTAAAACGGCAACGTTTATGCCAAAACCTCTGTTTGGTGATAACGGTAGCGGAATGCACGTTCACCAATCTATCTTTGACGGCGACACTCCACTATTCTATGAAAAAGGCGGATACGCTAACCTTAGTGAAATGGCACTCCATTACATCGGTGGTATTCTATACCATGCTCCAGCATTGATTGCATTAACTAACCCAAGCACGAACTCATTTAAACGTCTTGTACCTGGTTATGAAGCTCCAGTAAACCTTGTATATTCCAAAGGGAACCGCTCTGCAGCAGTACGTATACCAGTCGCAGCAGTAACACCTAAAGGATGTCGTATCGAATTCCGTACTCCGGACTCTACAGCGAATCCATACCTTGCATTTGCAGCAATGCTGATGGCAGGTCTTGATGGAATCAAACGTAAAATCAATCCTACAGAGCTTGGTTACGGACCAGTAGACAAAAATATCTATGAATTGCCTGAAGACGATAAAGCGAACATTCGCAGTGTTCCGACTTCTTTAGAAGAAGCACTGGATGCACTGGCTGCGGATTGTGAATTCTTGACTGAAGGCGGCGTATTTACAAAAGATTTCATCGAAAATTACATTAAAATCAAACGCAGTGAAGCAAAAGCTGTTGCAATTCGTGTTCATCCACACGAATATAGTCTGTATTATGACTGCTAAGTAGCAATAATATTAATTTATATCTTTAAGAACCCTCGGGAATGATATTTCCCGGGGGTTTCATAATATTGTAATATATGTAACGGATATGAGGTATAAATACACTTGATATCACGAACGTTTATTGCTATCATAGCCATTATCATACGTATCATTAGATGTCATATAAAGATAACAGGGAGAGAAGGGCGGTTTCAATGATGAATAAAAGAGCGTTCAATTTCAATGCAGGACCAGCAGCATTACCATTAGAGGTGCTCGAACGGGCACAGGCAGAACTTGTAGATTATAAGGGTACTGGCATGTCTATAATGGAAATGTCTCATCGTGGAGCGGTATATGAATCAGTACATAATGAGGCTCAGGAGCGTTTGTTATCTCTTCTTGGCAATCCTAAAGGTTATAAAGTGTTATTTCTCCAAGGTGGAGCGAGTACACAGTTCGCTATGATCCCTATGAATTTTCTCTCTGCGGGCGTAACGGGTAGTTATGTTAACACAGGCAGCTGGGCTAAGAAAGCTATCTCAGAAGCGAAAATCATTGGTGAAACCCATATTGCTGCTTCTGGTGAAAGCAGTAAGTTTATGAAGCTGCCAGATCTATCAGGAATAGAGATTGCGGAGAACGCAGCTTATCTGCATATGACTTCTAATGAAACGATTGAGGGAACCCAGTTCAAGGATTTCCCAGATACGGGTAATACACCGCTTATCGTAGATATGTCCAGTGATATTTTGAGCAGACCGCTAGATATGAGCAAGTTTGATATGATTTATGCTGGAGCTCAGAAAAATTTGGGGCCGTCAGGGGTTACCGTAGTCATCGCTAAAGAAGAAATGTTGACAGATTCACCAAAAACAATTCCATCTATGCTTCGTTATGATACTTTCTTAGGGAACAATTCACTATATAATACGCCTCCATCCTTTGGAATCTATTTAGTAAATGAAGTGCTGAAATGGATTGAAGAACAAGGCGGTCTCGCGCAAGTGGAGAAAGCAAATGAGAAGAAAGCGGGATCAATCTACCAAGTGATTGATGAAAGCCAAGGTTTTTACCTCGGCTGTGTAGATGCTGAGGATCGTTCTAGAATGAACGTAACTTTCCGATTGGCTGATGAAGCACTGGAGAAGGAATTTATTAAACAATCGGAAAAAGAAGGATTTATCGGAATTAAGGGACATCGGAGTGTAGGTGGGCTTCGCGCTTCTATTTATAATGCCGTTCCTTCTGAAAGCGTAAAAGCACTTACAGATTTTATGAAAGAATTTCAGAAAATAAATGGTTAATACATGAATTATTAAAAAAATTCTATTTACCTCCCACAAAAATTTGTGGGAGGCTTTCTTTTATATTATAATTTAATTCTTATACAGTTCATACAAGAGGAGAAATGAGTCAGATGGCATTACACATCGTATTAGTGGAACCCGAGATTCCGGCGAATACCGGCAATATAGCAAGAACTTGTGCTGCAACAGGAACCCATCTTCATCTTGTCCACCCGCTTGGTTTTAACACAGATGACCGAACGTTGAAACGTGCAGGGCTGGACTACTGGCATGCCGTGAATATTGAATATCATGATTCCTTTGAAGAAGTACAGCAGAAATATGCCGGCAGTCGGTTTTTTTATGCAACTACAAAAGCAAAAAATAGGTATTCTGACTTCCAATTTCAGGATGGTGACTTCCTAGTTTTTGGAAAAGAGACAAAAGGGCTTCCTCCGGAATTGATCGCCAAAAATCAGGAAACCTGTATGCGTATGCCAATGTCAGATGCAGTCAGATCTCTCAATTTGTCCAATTCTGCGGCAATAATCGTATATGAGGCGCTAAAACAACTAGATTTTCCTGGAATCGAATAATTTAGTTCATTTTAGTAACTGTCTTTCCTAATTATGGTAACTAAAATAAAGTTAATAATTTTATTAATTATTGCAGGATTCGACAAAAACGTAGCGAATGTATAAACTATAGTTCTATTGTACCTAGAAATATTTTGAACAGGAGTGTGTACTGTTAATGAAACCTGCTGGAGTAGTACGAAAAGTAGACCAACTTGGAAGAATTGTGCTTCCTAAATCTTTACGTAAGAGATATCAAATGAATGAGGGAGATCCTGTAGAGATCCTAGTTCAAGGTGATCACATCATCCTTGAGCGCTATCGTCCTAAATGTATTTTCTGTGGATCGATGGAAGAAGTAAATGATTTTAAAGATCGTTATATTTGTGCTTCTTGCCTCACAGAAATGACGGGGCTTCAAGAAAACGCCTAATCACCCTGGTGGAGACAGATCGCAGGCGTGATAGATAACTTACGTCTAGTTCTAACAAAAAAAGCTCACCTCATAGAGGCGAGCTTTTTTTTGTTGTTTCTAAAGACCTTTTGTCTTGTCATCATTATAGGAGGACGTCAAGATTCCTACTGTGTAAAGGACAAGGACTATGGTGATGATCCAGAAAGTCAACGAGAATGACATGTCATCCACCTCCTGTTAATCTCGCAGCCCTTATTATACCTATTTTTCTATAAAAAAGGAATCTTTTCCCTGTTAGAGCGAATCACGAATCATTACATCGATTTATTCATAAAACAAAAAATGAGTAGGTACTTTTCTAAGATTTCCATCGGATGGATCATTTACAACCTTTCCATTCAGAACAAGAGAGGATGAGCCGCCTCCATCAAGGTTATAGGCATCTTGAACTCCAAGGGTATACAATTTATGCTGCAGTTCTTCTAAAGTGGCACCAGAGCTTCCTTTTTCGTTATAACCGTCGATTACGAGAATAAGCAGTTGATCATCTTTATAATTGCCAATGACGGTACGAGGAGCACGGCGCGGTGTGTTTTTCCATTTGGAAGGGATAACCGTCTTTTTGCCATTCTTCATCAGCATAGGGACAAACGTAGCACCAAATACAGGCTCTTGCTGATCTAGGGCATATTTACTGAAATACTTCCCGCCTATGAGTTTCCCCTCTTTATTCATTCCCACAAAAGCGAGATCTTTGATACTCGGATGAAAACCTGTTACGTATTTTCCATCTTGTACTGTTGTGCTGAGCGGATATCTTTTTCCCCCGCTTTCTGCATATCCCCCCGCATTGATTCCGGCCACAGCTCCGCCGCGAAGAACAGCTTGCAGGGTTGTCTGAGAAGATCCAAGCTTATCGTCAAGAGCCATTTGCATGGCGGAAGGATCTTTGAGTTTTATTTTCATCGCAAACCCATGGTAAGTACCAGGATTCACTTTAAAAAGTTCGATGCGGATACGGTCACTATCAACGACTTCGTAAGGCACACCTAATTTTGTCTGAATCCGCCGATTATAGACCGCTTCGGGTTTCTTAGCTTGGGCTGCCGTCATATTCGCAATACTTTGCATGGTTTTACTTGTACTGTTATAAAGTTCGGTTGTTCTTTGAATGGACGAGGATGTACTCTCGGCGAGTGCCTTTGCCGTATCCAGGTCACTTTTAATTCCTTCGGTTGTAGAACGAATATCACTTGAGGGAACATAATGTTCCACCGGTTCTGTAACTTCGATAACAAGGGGCTGCTGAAGTAACAAAAGACAAAGAATGATTCCGACGAACGGTGCTGTCGAAAGCATCAGGAAACGGTTCAATCTTTTAACAGTGATCATTTAAGTAAATCCATTTTCTTCTGGAGCGTGTCCAGCTGTTTTTTGACTTCTCTAAGCTCTGTGTACAACTGATTGCTGTTATCGGATGTGTTACCTGCATTGTCTTTTGTAAAAGTCAGCAGTTCATTAAAAGTCTTAACTTGTTCCTGGATTGCAGCGATTTCAGAACCGATATCTTCCATTTGAAGTTGATATTCTTGTTTGACAGCAGTGAGCTGTTCATTCGTATAGGTTTTCATCTCTACTACCATTTGCTGTTTCAGATAATTGCTATAGGAATAAGCTGCAAAGATGCCAATAGCAATAATAATGATCCATAGGATCAGGAACATGCGGACAGAGCGTTTGTTCTTACTTGCAGTTTGCCTGGTAGGATGGCTTGGTGACTGCTCTGTAGATCGATCCAATTTTCACCACTCCTCGCATTAATCGACTATATTCTATGATTTTCCAGACCTCATTCTATCACGGCCCTATCATTTCCGCAAAAAACGCCTTCTGGGCCAATTTAAACAAAAAGAGATTGCATCGGAAGGAAGTCCTAGGATACAATTTCATATATAGACCAAATTAAGGACTTAAGAGGGATGCAATTTTCGACAATATGTGATCTGTTTAACCATTTATGTATGAGGCTTCCTCTAAACAACGATTGCCGCAACATATGGAATGTAAGTCATAAAATAGGCGATAACATCGATCTAACGATCTTTTAAATATATATACTAATTTACTAGGGGGAGTTTTTATGAGAAAGGACTGGCAGGTGGTCTTAATTGATATACATCCGACGAGTATGCTAGGTACAAAGCTGATTTTAGAAGAACATCAAGATTTGAGTGTAAAAGCAATGGTTTCAACAGGTAGAGAGGGACTTATAGAAGTTGATAGACTTCATCCTGATCTAGTGCTAATGGATTATAAATTGCCGGATGGAGAAGCTGATCATTTCATTGAACAGATGAAGCAATTATCAGCAGACACACATATCATCGTAATGACAGATGAAGACGATTTGAAAATATTCAGAAAATATATCGGGATCGGCGCGAGCGGAGTTATTTCTAAGCAATCTTCACCGCTGAAATTGATTCATCTCATCACAGGATTGCGTGAAGGACTAGCCTCTATTCCTCTGACATGGCTGCAGAATGAAGATTGGGGTCAACTAGGAGAGCCAGAACTTGATGTGGATATCCAGCTCACTGACATGGAGAAGTTCATTATGGAAAGAATTGTTCAAGGGATAACGTACGATAAGATCGCTAAAGAGATTAATGTAAGTCGCAGATCGGTTGATAATTATTTGCGGAAAATATATACGAAATTAGGTGTATCAAGCAGAGCACAAGCTATTGAGCAGTTTACGCTATACACCAAATCCAAAAAACCACATATATAACCTGAGCAGGTAGAGAAGGCATATTGCTTCATGGCAGCGAATAGCTTTTATACGTCTGGGTTCTTGTTATAATTAAGCAAGGGTCATGTTTCGAATAAAAAATAGGGAGGACTGACATGGAATTTTCATTTGCTTCCCGTGCCTCAAAGTTATTGTCTTCTCATCTACATAAGGTGAATAAAGAAGAAAGACAGAATTCTTTTATATCTCTTGCAGAGGAATTGCCGGCAGAGGAGTTTTTTCCGATTAAGCGACTAGGAGAAGCAGCTCGTATGGTATTATCTTCAGATCCTGCGGTTTTACAATATGGAGAGCCGCAGGGCTACGCTCCCCTTCGAAGCTGGATCAGTGAGGATTGGAAGCAGAGAAGAGGTATGCATACGACAGCAGATCAGATTTTGCTGACGGCTGGAACACAGCAGGCTATAGATCTTATTACAAGGCTGCTTGTGGATATAGGTGATTCTGTCGTCGTAGAAAATCCGACCTCCCCTGGATGTCTTCAGGTGCTGGAGATGCAAGGTGCTAATATTATAGCTGTAGAGAATGACCTGGAAGGTCTGTTGCCAGATCGCCTAGAAGAGCAGTTTCAAAGTGTGAAACCGAAACTGCTTTTTGCTGCACCCAGCTTCTCAAACCCAACCGGAATACTATGGAGTTTGGAGCGGCGTAAAGCCGTGCTGGAATTATGCCGCAAGTATGAAGTTCTGATTGTGGAGGATGATTCCTACGGCGAACTGCATTTTGGATCAGAGGAGGCGGCTTCTCGGTTTTCAGTATCTTATCCAACGCTGTATGCGCTCGATGCCATGGATGGCGGGAATCAAGTGCTTTATATAGGTTCATTCAGCAAGACCATAGCACCTGCGATGCGAACTGGATGGGCTGTTGGCGACCAAAGACTTATTAGAGGAATGTCTACTTTAAAACAAATGGCCGATTGGCAATCAAGTTCGATGAATCAACAAATTTTATATTTTTTACTTCATGAATCTTCTTTTCGGTGGAAAGAACATTTGGCGCTATTGAACAGGGAGTATGAGGTTAGACTCAAGCTGGTCCTTGAATTATTAAAGAGACCGGGGTTTAAGGAAGTGAAGTACCACCCGCCATCTGGAGGTATGTATTTGTGGATTCAGCTTCCACAAGGGCTGCGCAGTGAAGCGCTACTGAGGGCATCCATGCGACTTGGCGTCGCTTTCTTACCAGGAAGCAGATGTTCTCCTGGAAGACAGGCAGATGAGTACATCCGAATCAACTTCAGCAGGCCGGGTAGAGAAGAGTTGCTGTTAGGGATGAATCTAATCAGTGAAGCGATACAGGAGTTCACTGCTAGGAGGTAAGGACGCCCCATATTGGAGGGGGTGTTCTTTTTTTTAAGGTGTATAATTCCATATTAAAATAAATAGTTGCACTAACTAACATTTTTATATATAATATTAATTAGTCAGTTGCATTAACTTTTTTAGTTGTTGTGACGATAAGAGCTGTAGCAACATTTTCTATTCATTTATATCGATCAATTGGTGATCATTTGTTACAGTGAACTATTTATAATATGGGGGAACGAACAATATGTCTAAAGTTCTATTTATTAAAGCAAACGACCGCCCAGCGGATCAAGCAGTAAGTGTTCAAATGTACGATGCATTCTACAATGCATATAAAGAAGCAAACCCAGCAGATGAAATTGTGGAACTAGATCTGTATGCTGCTAACCTGCCAGCTTACGGTAACGATGCTGCAACAGGAACATTCAAAGTAGCGAAAGGTATTGAAACAACTCCTGCAGAGCAAGAAGCTGCAGACCTGGCTGCTTTCTACCAAAAACAATTCTTTGAAGCAGATAAAGTGGTTGTTGCATTCCCGCTTTGGAACTTCACTGTACCTGCACCGCTTGTAAACTACATATCTTACCTGAGCCAAGCTGGCGTAACATTTAAATATACAGCTGAAGGTCCAGTAGGACTTGCAGGTGACAAAAAAGTTGCACTTCTGAACGCACGTGGTGGCGTTTATTCTGAAGGTCCTGCAGCAGCAAGTGAACTTGCTGTGAAATATGTATCTTCCGCTTTCGGATTCTGGGGTATTCAAAATCCTGAAGTTTACATTATTGAAGGACATAACGCGTTCCCTGATCGTGCTGCACAAATCGTTCAAGACGGTTTGAAAAATGTTGCAGAAGCAGCTGCACGTTTCTAATAAGTAATGATGAGCAAAAGGCTGAGTTCCTACCTCGAATGAGGAAGGGACTCAGCCTTTTCTTTTATAAGACAAGTCTATTTTTTGAACTCATCATCAGCAAGTACTTTTTCAGCAATAAGAAAGTCATTTTGAGCAAGCGTGGTTTGTTGTAAGACATTCTCATAGGTTGTTAAAGCTTCCTTGCCAGCGGGTGTTAATCTGTAGCTGCCTCGCTTAATACGCTCAAACCATCCATAATAATTGTTTTGAAGAATGGAAGCAGCTGTACTGATTCCCGTAGTTCTTGCGAGCTGTGCAGGAGAAGCAGAGGGCAGAGGCTCAAGGGCGTAGGCTACTTTTAGAGCTCTTTCGCGGTAAGCAGTGACCAATTTTGTTTTGTGGCTACCGCCTAGGTTATAATCGCCGCTGCGACCCTCAAACTCACGCAGTAGTTTTTGTTTGCGTATGGATTTTTTTGATTTTAGCTGACATTGCGGTTGACATAAGATATCTACAAGTGCAGGCTTTGTCTTATAAATAGTCACGGTAATAAGTCCAAGTCCAAGCTTTTGACAAAGCTCCGTAATTTCACTAAACCGCTGGTTCACAGCTCCGCGTTTAGCACGGTTACGTTCTACAGCAAGATAGACATTGTTACTTATTTTTAATCGCTGCATCCCCTGAAGGAGCAGGGATAGATTGAATGATTTTTTAATTTCCACAATCAGCGGATCAGCCGATCCTTCTTTGACTCCAACAAGATCACAATACCGGATCTCGGATTTAATATGATACCCTTGCTTTTCAAAAAAGGATTTAACGGGTTCATATAATTCGGTTTCGTACCCCACAGCCATCCCTTTATCAAACTCCTTTATGAATTTACTGCTTCTAATAGCGCTTGTTTTCTCATATACGTACAAGTATAACATTGCTCTTCTTTTTTCACCCTAACATACCTTGCGCTAGGATTCCAAAACATTTTCTTTCCCTGGTTTTTCTCGTTTTTTGCGTAAAAAAGGGAGACCTGTCACAAAAAAAGAGGCAACTTATCCGAATTAACGCATAGGTATGTAATACACTTTTTTTAGATCAAAGTGTCGGACTTCTCTCACTAAAGTGATCAGGAACTGAAGGCAGAGGAGCTTAGACAGTTAGGAAAAAGATGGGTTAGCAGTTCATGGAATGGACCTATTCGGAGTGGATGCTGAATCACTATGGAGCCATGGGAGGTACGAAAGAGCATGAATATTTTTGAACGCGTAGCTGAATTTCGAGCGGAAACCGATCGATTGTCATGGACGGGGACATTTAAAGACTATATTCAGATTTTGCAAAAGGATCCTACGCCTGCAATGACGGCTCATGCCAGAGTGTATGAAATGATCAAATCGTATGGTGTGGAAGAAAAAAATGGCCATAAACGGTATAAGTTTTTTGAACAACAAATTTTTGGACTAGACCGCAGTGTAGAAAGATTGGTTGAGGAGTATTTTCACTCCGCAGCGAGAAGGCTGGATGTCCGAAAACGAATTTTGCTCTTAATGGGTCCGGTCAGCGGCGGAAAGTCCACACTTGTCACGTTGTTAAAACGCGGGTTGGAGCAATTCTCACGTACAGATAAAGGAGCGGTTTACGCAATAGAAGGCTGCCCTATGCATGAAGATCCGCTGCATTTGATTCCGCTTGAACTAAGGCCCGAAGTAGAGAAAGAGCTTGGAGTACGTATCGAAGGGAACCTATGCCCTTCTTGCCAGATGCGCCTTCGTACGGAGTACGATGGAGATATTGAAAAAGTCCGAGTAGAACGCGTCTTTATATCAGAGGACAGTCGTGTTGGAATTGGAACCTTCAGCCCTTCAGATCCGAAGTCGCAGGATATCGCTGATCTCACCGGCAGCATTGACTTTTCAACCATTACAGAATATGGTTCTGAATCAGATCCGCGGGCCTATCGGTTTGATGGAGAACTCAATAAAGCGAATCGCGGACTCATGGAGTTCCAGGAAATGCTGAAATGCGATGAAAAGTTTTTGTGGAATTTGCTGTCACTCACCCAAGAGGGGAACTTTAAGGCGGGGCGTTTTGCACTCATAAGTGCAGATGAGCTTATCGTTGCTCACACCAACGAATCAGAGTACAAATCTTTTATATCGAATAAAAAGAATGAAGCATTACAATCCCGGATGATTGTTATGCCGGTTCCGTATAACTTAAAAGTTTCGGAAGAGGAGAAAATTTATAAAAAGCTGATTGAGCAAAGTGACATGCGTCATGTGCACATTGCCCCGCATGCCCTTAAGACGGCTGCCATTTTCTCCATACTTACTCGTTTAAAAGAATCAAAAAAACAAGGAATGGACCTTGTTAAAAAAATGCGGATGTATGATGGTCAAGAAGTGGAAGGATATAAAGAAGCAGATCTGAAGGAAATGCAAAATGAGTATCTTGAAGAAGGAATGACAGGGATTGATCCTCGTTATGTCATTAACCGAATCTCCAGCGCGCTTATTAAACAAAATCTAGAGTGCATTAATGCGCTTGATATCCTTAGGGCCATTAAGGATGGTCTAGACCAGCATGCTTCTATTACGAAAGAAGAACGTGAGAAATATCTCAACTTCATCTCGATTGCACGTAAAGAATATGATGAGTTAGCGAAAAAAGAAGTGCAAAAAGCATTTGTCTATTCTTTTGAAGAGTCCGCTAAGACTTTGTTTGAAAATTATCTTGATAACATCGAAGCGTTCTGCAATTGGACGAAAATACGTGATCCGTTAACGGATGAAACGATGGATCCAGATGAGCGCCTTATGCGCTCTATAGAAGAGCAGATCGGGGTATCTGAGAATGCAAAAAAAGCATTCCGTGAAGAAATTCTAATTCGGATTTCAGCATACTCGCGTAAAGAGAAGAAGTTTGATTATAACAGTCATGATCGCTTAAGAGAGGCCATCGAGAAGAAATTGTTTGCAGATCTTAAGGATATCGTGAAGATTACGACATCGACGAAGACACCAGATGCGATTCAATTAAAGCGGATTAACGAAGTCAGCTCGAGACTTATTGACGGGCACGGATACTGCCCTGTATGCGCAAATGAACTTTTGCGTTATGTCGGCAGCTTGTTGAATCGTTAACTTTTAAATTGACTGTAAAGTTGCTCGATTGTAGTACGTGTTTTCCCATCCATCCACTTTGATTTAGATTGATAACAGCGTTAACTTTAGGTGACTTAACAGTTGCCTGGTTAACGCTTTTATTATGATAAAAAGGAAAAAATTTGATGAAACAGGACTTTGGATCTATGTCTAACTAGGGTTTTCGTTCTATAATGATCAAAGTAGGATTAGAAAATTGCACAAGAATACAGAAAGAAAGAGGAATTAAATGTGATGATCGATGTTTCACAAGAAAGAAAAAAACAGCTCGATTTTATAGGACTAACAGATAGTGAATTGAAACTTCTTAATCGTCATCGTCCTGTTTTTGAGCAAATTGTGGACAAAGTTGTAGATCGTATGTATGAACATATAGGCCGGATCGAAGAACTTAGAACAATAATTGAGAGACATTCTACCATTGAACGACTTAAAGAAACACAACGTTGGTACTTTCTGTCCTTAACAGATGGAGTCATTGATGAGCCTTTTATTGAGAAGAGAATTAAGATTGGGTTAGTACATTCTCACATTGGATTAAATGCCGATTATTACCTTGGAACCTATATGGTTTATCTGGATTTAGCTACTCAGTACATGCAGGAGTTTCTTCCAGACAATTGGTATCCTGTTATACATGCACTAACTAAGATGTTTAATTTTGATTCACAGCTTGTGCTAGAAGCCTATGAATCGAAAGAAAAGGATACGATTAATGAGGTCGTACAAGAACAGGAACTTATGTTAAAAGCAATTACAGAAGTATCTCAAAAGCTTACAGGAATGATCGACGAGCTACATAGAAATACACAAGTGATTTCTAAGACTGCGAAAGAGACAGCAGCATCACAAGAATTGGCTCATGGTTTAGTTAATGAACTGAATCAGGAAGTACAGCATATACAGAAGATGGGCACGCTTATTCGAGATATATCAGACCAAAGTCATCTTCTTGGCTTGAATGCGGCAATAGAAGCAGCTCATGCTGGAGAGAGCGGAAGAGGTTTTGAAATTGTAGCAGGCGAAATCCGCAAACTTGCAACCGGGTCTAAGAAAGCAATGGACCAAATCCAAGGAGTAGTAGATAGTATTATGACAAAGCTTGTGCAAGTGAGTAAGGAATCAGACAATACAACCGGAAATACGGAAAGACAAGTTCACAGTTCCAAAGAATTAATCGCTTTTGTTTCTATGATGGAAGGCGTCTCTAAAGATTTGAAAGAGCTGCAGAAAAAACATGTCTAGGAAGAATAATAGAAAGCGCATTCATTTAATCTATGAGGTTTTCTAGTTTTCCGTTATAATAATGATTATGCGGGCCTATATATTACCCAGCTGATAATGTAACGGTTAGACTATGATTGATATAGAGGTGATCAAATGGCATCGATACATGATGTGGCTAAAGAAGCTGGGGTCTCAGTTGCTACCGTTTCTAAGGTGCTGAATGATTATCCAGATGTAAGTGACAAGACTCGTAAAAAAGTGAATATGGTGATTGAACAACTACATTATCAACCTAATGTTGTCGCTCGGGGACTCGTGAAAAGAAGATCCTGGACCGTGGGCGTTCTCCTGACCGTCCCGTTTACCAATCCATTTGTTGCGGAACTGCTGGAAGGTATCAAAACAGCGCTTGAAAACAGCGGATATGATCTGGTTCGGCTATCCACCCGTTTTGATGATCCCAATTATTCTTTTATCAAACATTGTCGCAGCCGGAACGTAGAAGGAGTTGTCGTGTTTGGTGTGGAGCGTGATAACCCGAGTATAGATGAACTCGTTCATTCGGACATACCTACGATGTTTGTGGATACAGATATTGTAGGTAAACGTGCGGGATACATTACAACGGATAATCAGAATGCAATCCAGATGAGTGTAAAGCATTTATACGAACTTGGTCATCATAAGATTGCTTACATTTCAGGTACCCTAGGACAGTCCATTGCGAACATGCGGCTTGAAGGTTACAGACAAGGACTGAAAAACTGTAATTTGCCTTATTTGACATCATATCTTGAGGTTTGCGATTATTCTTTTGACGAAGGGGCCGCAGCGATGCGACGTCTGCTCCAGTTGAAAGAACCTCCCACAGGTGTTGTCTGTACATCGGATCTGGCGGCCTTTGGCGCGATCTATGAAATAGAAAGACATGGGCTTCGTGTCCCAGAGGATGTTTCAGTGGTTGGTTTTGATAATACCTATCATGCACAAGTGTTTAAACCCAATTTGACGACGGTTAACCAAAATATTTATTCTATTGGAATCAAATCTATTGAGTGCCTGATTGGCTTAATCGAAAATCCTGATTTTTCACCTCCTGTCATTACAGAGCCGTCTGAATTAATTGTAAGACAGACGACAGCAAGCCCAAGTGTTTTGATATAATTTATTTAAAAAGCATCTCCAGAAGGCAGCCTTTGACTTTGACCAGAATGGTCGAAAAAGGCTGTTTATTCTAGAGATGCTTTTTCTGTTAGGGGAGGTTTATTTTCACCCGAAACACTTATTTTTAAGAAATTTGATCAAATTTTCCTGAATGTCTATCATGACGGGTACTCGCACTATATAATGGTAAAGGTAAAGTGAAGATAAGATGAATGTTCAACAATCAATTACTTATGGCTATGAATATAAAGGAGTACAATTCATTGAATAAATTACTAAAATCACTTATGTTGCTGACTGCAATTATGCTGATCGGCAGTGTTGTTGTTTATGCAGAATTTAAGGGATCATCCCATTCAAATAGAGAACTAATGGAAGAAAATATAGATAACAAGCAAGAATCAGGGCAAGTGGATCAGCGGGAGAAATCGACACTACAAGCTATCGCGGAAGTGACAAATACGGAAAATCGTTTGTATATCGTACAAGAATCAGAAGGGTTTTATGAAGGGTTTATACTCAATTGGGAAAACAAAACCGCTGATTTTGATTGGAAAAGCATTGCATCGCCAGCCGCACCCGCTGAGTTATTCTCAGCTGATGTAACGGGTGATGGGACAAAAGATGCTATCATTACACTGCCAGCAGGGTATGGAACAGGCGTGTATTTGGAGGATATTCATGTCGTGGATGGAAAAACACTGCGGGAAAAGCACGTAGAAGATGCAGCAGATGCTGCGAAAAAGTGGGTAGTTTCAAGTACGGAGTTAATTAGCCAGGAAGAGCTTCTGCTAAATCACATTGACTACCAGATGAACGAGAATGAGCAGCTTACCGCTTTGATTGGAGTAGCGACATCCCCCTTAGAATATATTGGAGAGCTCGCTTTGACTTATGTATATAACGATGAGAAAGAGATGTTGATGATCGATTCCATTTCATATACTGCTTTTGAATAAAAAAGCCCGAAGAAGATGATCTCCTTCGGGAATCTGCCCATATATTTTATAAATTAAAGAAATTAAACGGTTTGCAGTGCAAAAGACTCTTGATCAGAGAACTCAGAAAGCTGGTGTACACATTTGGAGAGCGTGCTGGCCGAAACATCATGTTTTGCAGCAAGTTCCGAATGACTTACCGTTTTACCAAGCTTTGTTGCCGTCAAGTATTCTAGAGCTCCAGCGTAACCGCCCGGCTTACGATAGCGAGGGGCTTCGCTTTGGCTGTAGTCGCTCCATAGCTTTGCCAATTGAGATTGCTGTTCATACGACAGCGAGTATTCTTTTGCAATTTCTGGGATAACCGAAGCTGCTAACTCGCGGTGCGTATCGCTTTCCCAGGAAAATTCAGAGAGGTCAAGTGCTTTGTCTGTAGTTGAGACGATTGTAGCTTCAACGGACTGTGCTGTTGGTGCTGGAGCTGATGTGGAAACAGCTCGTCTGGAACCTGTAATCACTTCAACCGAAGTGGCTACTCGTACATTACGTTGCTTTTCTCTGTCTTTCTCGAGGCAACATTTTTTATATTTTTTTCCACTGCCGCAGTGGCACGGTTCGTTTCTACCGATGTTGGACAATTTTGTTCGCTCCTTTATTCAATTGCAGATAATTCTAATGATGAGTGCTTACGATTGTAATAAGCGCTGACAAAAGTAGATTATAACATATTTATCGGCTTTGTATGTATACGGGCATTAGATGACCAGTACATCTATTATTCAATTTACCCCATGAAAAAGCCTGTTTCAACCCAAATTTGAGTGAAAACAGGCTTTTAGCTGGAAAAAGTACAAACTGATTCAATCTCACAGAATTATAAAATGGATTCAAGTTAGTAATTTTCTGTTCATTTTTTTGCCGTCAAATGTAAACAAGACAGGTTTATCATCAATCATTGTCTCAAGATGAACGGCGCGGCCCCATAACTTATATACGTAAGGGAGCGTACGCTCCATGTATTTTAGATCAAGCTCAATGCCTTCATACTGGTGTTTTAATACGATTTCACCCGTGCGAAGGTGATCAGCATCCTTAACAACAAGATAGGGAGATCCGCCGTTAACCCTAGCAAAGACGAGCTGATCCCGAATATTTTCCCATGACTTATCAGTGATTTTCCAGTCGGGTCCTTTTTTCTCGAACACATATAAATCAAGGTCTTCGACCAGCTGCTTCGTCATGTAGTTACGGATGAATGAGGTATCGGAATCATATTCACGTACTTCAAACATTTTGGCCCGGCCCCCGCCGGGAGTCCGTCCGAGTCGTTCTTCTTCATGTGAAGTTGGATGATCCCATCTTTTTTCAATGTCTTCGAAGATTTTAAGACCGAGATAATAAGGGTTCAGACTCTGTTTTGACGGCTGTACAACCGAGGCATTCAGCATCGCATACTCTACAGCTTCATCACTCGTCAGATCCAGTTCACGAATGATGCGCTGATGCCAATACGAAGCCCAGCCTTCGTTCAGCTAAGGTGCTTTTTAAATTGATTTTTTC
Source organism: Paenibacillus sp. GYB006 (assembly GCF_036577645.1). Classification (NCBI taxonomy): domain Bacteria; kingdom Bacillati; phylum Bacillota; class Bacilli; order Caryophanales; family Paenibacillaceae; genus Paenibacillus; species Paenibacillus sp. GYB006. The sequence goes on from NZ_JARBDA010000001.1 coordinate 559,318, forward strand.
AGCACGAACACTGATGAAATTAACTGGTAAGCATAAACGGGAACAATTTGGTATAATCTGATATTATAACTGGAGTGGGGTGAACTCTTTTGGATACAAAAAAAAGTGTTAATATATACAATGAGTTACATAAAAAGTTTAAAGTCAATTTCACTAAGTCATTAGAGAATGAGGCTGAATTATTAGCACGTGTAGAAATAAAATCAAGATCATTTGCAATATTGGGTCAGATAATTAGTCAAGAGCATACTCTGGAGCAGCATCAAAAAGAGATAATTCCTATCTTCGACGAGCTTTTTTCTGATATTTCAATAGGCATTTATTTTGCAGCATCTTCATTAGAGAACCCTGCAAAAATTCAACTTAGACGTGTCCTGGAACTTGGCATAGCTGTTACATATCTCTGGGATTTGCCTCACGTGTTCTGGGGGTGGAAACAACATGACTTTGATCTTAATTTTAATGATATGTTAGAACACTTTTCTAAAGATGGTTACAAAACATATGTACGTACAGTCAATTCAAGTTATAAAGATGAAGATGTTTTACAATTCAAGCAAGCAAGAAAATTATATAGAATATTAAGTAATACTGTTCATGGTAAGATAACAACATTTGAATCTAATCTACCTAAAAGGTATTCTTATCAAGATGAAGATTGGAAAAGGTTTTTGGAAATGGCTGAAGAAGTTGAAGATATATTATTCGATCTTTGGAATAAAAGACTTGTGAAATACACACCTGAGTTAATTAAACAGGTACCAGCACTCTCAACTCTATTACACAGAAGGTGAAGTAATTGACAACTAATATACCAGATTCAGATTTACTTCAGGCAGCACGATGTGAAGATCTGGTCTATGACCAGATTAGTCAACTAACTGTTCTCGGAGATTTTGAAAGGAAAATGATCGATACACTTAAGCAAAGTGGGGCACACTTACTGATGGGTGCCCGAGGTGTAGGAAAATCGATGCTTCTTAGACAAGCAGAGATTGAGCTCGATAATAATTTCCAAGAGACAAGAAAGCTTGCAGTATATGTTACTTTTAAAACAAGTACCTTACTTGAAGGAGTGAAAGCAGAAGAAAGAGATGCTTTTCAGGTGTGGGTTGGAGCAAAGATACTACAAGCTTTACACGACAAACTGACTCAATTAAACCTAATTGGTCATGAAGGCAGTACGGATCCTTATTATAGGATATTTGGCATTGAATCAGCATATGGCACAAAAACTATGTTGCAAGAAAAAATTCATCAATTGCAAAAGCTTTCTGTTGCAGTAGATAAAGAGAAAGTTATTAATGACATTGGTAGCGATTTTTTAGATAGAGTAAATGATGTTAGTTTTATAAATGAGATTATTCGAGATGTATTAGGTGAATTCAATATTGAGAAGTTAATATTTTTGTTTGATGAGGCTGCTCATACGTTTATTCCATCACAGCAAGAGATCTTTTTTGAGATATTCAAACTTTTACACGGTGGGAAAATTGCCGTAAAAGCCGCGGTTTATCCAAGTGTCACTACTTATGGAAGAAACTTCGAGGTTGGTCATGACGCAATCGTTCTACACATGGATCGATATGAAACAGGCGAGCTAGGGCGCAGGAATAATCGGCAATTATTTAGGAACTTATTAGAAAAGAGACTACCCCAACAGAGTCAACTTCGAAAAAAGATATTCCAAAGAGGAGAAATATTAGATCATTGTATAGATTTATCGACTGGTAATCCAAGAGCTTTTTTACACCTTCTTATTAGGACGTTAGATAAAGGATTTACAAATCGTGCATTATTATTATCAACACAAGAGTTTATAGATCAAGAATTACTTCCGTATCATAATAGTTTAACGAATAGATTACCAAAATACTCAAACCACATAAAAATTGGAATTGAATTATTGAGATCATACATTATTCAAGAGATAAGAGAGAAAAACTTGCGTGAGAAGAAGAATAATTATCAATCTGCATTCTTTACTTTTCCCAGAGATATATCACCGAATTTAAAACTTGCATTAGATATTTTATGCTATTCAGGCGTGTTGACAAATAAAGGTACAATAAAGATTGCAGATCGAAAGACTGGACTAAGGTATATGGTTCATTTAGCTTTACTTACAACTGAAAAAGCATTTTCATCAACAAATATTAGTGAAGCCCTTGGAAGCATAAGTTTAACTGATTATCGAGAGTTTAACTCAAACGATCCTGCAATTGATAGCTATTTATTACGACTAAGAGAGTTATCTGAAAAGTGTACAGGCTGTAATATAGATCTGCCACCAAATGCAAAATTTTGTTCAGAATGCGGAAAAAAAGTAGAGACAACGTCTATAATTAGCAGTTTGTTAGATGAACCAATGACAAATTTACCGATTGACAATTTTTTGAAGAGGTTAGTGAATCCGGTTTATCCTAGAGTTGGAGATATTATTCAAGCATCAAGAGAAGAATTAATGGAGATTAAATGGATAAAGGATGTTCGGTCGAGGATAGTTAAAAATGCTGCTGATGAGTTTGTATCAGGATAAAAATCATATACTCATTTCTTAAAAAATCGATCTTAAAAATAATCGTCTGCGAATGTGCAGACGATTATTTTTTGTAAGATGGATCTATATACTTAGGTGCATTATAAACCGAGATTAACCGAGATAAATAATAAAGACTTAGACGAATTCTTTGTTTGAGGATTCTGAGCATTACCTAAAGAATTTATAGATATTACCTGATAGTCTGGCTTTAGATTTTTTAAACATTTAGTATATTAAACAATGAAGTAATTATCCGTTGTGTATTTTAACCCTCACCACGAATCTGATGTGGTTTGAAACACATGAGATAAACGATCATTAGTCCTCGCGTAAAAACCATGAGGATAATGACCGTCTATCTTTACAAAGCCATTTAATTTAAGAATACTTTAAATTACGATTAGAATTTATTGAACTGCAGCCTCAGCAAATGCTTGTCTCAGTTGTTGTATGGACTCATCATTTCGCCCAGAAATCTCGGCTAATTCATGAATTATCGCTCTAATCTCCTCATCAATACTTTCCGTTGGCATTTTGCTGCAAATTTCTCGACTATGTTCACCTTCGCGATATTTTCGAGCGTATATCCCATTTCTAATAGCGAGTTGAGTTGCATCACTTAATGCTTTTTTAGGATCAAAGGAATAGTCTTTCTCATTAATAAAAGATCTTTCAATTTTAAGGACAGAAGAAACGGTATCCAAACAAAAATAATTTTCTAACTCGCCTTTAGTTAGAATTTTAATGTAACCATGTTTAAGCTTAGGATATTTCTGTTCAAATTCTAGTTTCCTAGCCTCTGGAGTAGTTTCTCCGTGAGAATCCTTATCTAATATAATCCTGAAAGGAATGTTGAAATCAAGAAGAATTTTTACGTTAGCGAAATAATCTAATTGTCTACCACCATCCATTGATATGAAATGAACACCATCACGTCTATGGTTAAGTCCGAGTTTATCAGCCCAGTTTTCAAAAGCAAACTTGTCCGATTTACCTTCAACTAAACAACAAACCTTTCCAGTTAATAATTCACTTATTTTTATACGTTCACCAAGATGATCTCTAATCTCTTCATCAGGAATATGTTGTAGTGAATTAGTTTGACCATTAGTGCGCGTCAAAAGTACAATATCATCACGATTAGATTCATCAATAAAAAGTGTTGAATGTGTTGTAATAATAACTTGGCTGCCAGAATCGGCAAGATCTATCAGTGAATAGAATAGATCTTTTTGCGCCGATAAATGAAGAAATGCTTCTGGTTCTTCAAAAATATATAAAATTGGTCTTGTGTAAGAGCGATTATTGTTGTCACTTTCAAGTTCCTCAATCATCTTATTAACTTCAGATTGTGCCCTAATTACTGCAACTAATACTGAACGTTGTAATCCACTTCCACGGCTGTTTAGCGCAGTCTCAACACCTTGAGCATCACTAACGGTCATGGTAAATGAAAAGCCCTTACTTACATCAAGAGGATCTATTTTTTGATTCAAATTTTCAGCTAATGGTAATTGCTCTTTTAGTTTATCTTCAACTTTGTTAATGAATAATTTGTTAATATGTTCGATTCTTTTATTTACAACATTGAGCGCATCTTTACTTTCTGGATCAGCATTTAACCATTTTCGCATTCCTACACGAAATAGCTTTCCAAATAAAGACGAGTCACTTGTCATTTTCTGTTCTGATAGATGATCCTGTGCTGCAGGAATATAAATTATTTCTGGTAACAGTTCACTAAAATCTTTCCAATCATCTTCGTACCAATTAAATGAAGGTTGCTCAGTTACACTACTTAATACAGCTGTTCTTAATTTAATAATGTCCGCATGACTTGGTTTTTTAGTAGGGGCATCAATTCCTAGGGTTTTAGCGAATCCTTTAAGTGATTTGTAATCTTCTAGTTCTTCTTCAGTCGGTGAGGATAGTTCTTTATAAATATATTGTTTACTGATTATCTTCCCGTCTGAATAATCAAAAGTTCGTTTCATTTGGATGGTGTCACCCATCGTAATTTCAAAATGAATCTCAATCTCGCATTGCATAGATACATCGAACTTTGGAAAATCCTCAAATAACATTTTTTCCTTATCTAGAAAGACACATATTGCGCGTAACACAGATGATTTTCCAACATCGTTTTGTCCTACAATTGAGAGTATGTTTTTTTTCATAATACCTTCGAAATGGTCTATTCCTCTGAAGTTACAAATTCTTAGATAACGAATAAACATTGCTTCCAGCCCCTTCTAATCGTGTGTTACAACAATTCTATTTTAAGAAGCAATTAACCTGCCATTCACATTAGTTTTATTAATGAATAGCCTAACCTTAAACTAATTTAAGGTTAGGCTATTAAAAATATAATGATTTAAATCAAGCAAGCATTATATATGACAAATCGAATTGGATCTTATACACCTACTCACCGAGATAATAAATTGTAACGCACCTAATCGCCGAGATACGTTTATCGACGAGAATAAATGTCTATACTAATAAATATAAAAACCCGTATCCCATATGGGACAAGCACTTTTTTGTCGTTCGAACCTCGGTTTATAGGTGAGAACGGCATACCGTTCCTACCTATTCGCCGAGCTTAAAAAAGGTTGTCCACCTAATTACCGAGATATTAATAAAATAAAAACTCTTCAAGTTCTTGAAGAGTCAGCGATTATTTAAGTCAATTCTATTTGTTATAAATATTCCACCATCACTGTCAATCTCGATTTTTTCAAATATTAGGAGCAGCAATTTACGTAACGGTTGAATATAATCTTTTTGAATCGGTAATGTATCTTTAAAAAATTGAACCCAGTGTTCAGAATTAAGTTCTAAAGTATCTAGGCTTTTACATTCCTCAATATTTCTTTTTAACTTTAGCTGAGTTTCCGTAATATTACTCGTTATTAGAGCCAAGAATGTTTGCAAAACATTTATTGCTACATTATCACTTTGAGTTAGGAGCAGGGGCTTTATTTCATCTTGTGTGGTGTCATAATCGTGACGAAGCTCATTTAACTTGTGTTGCAAACTTTTATTATCAATCTCTAGCATGTGCTTTTTCTCTTTGTAGTAATTTTGAATCTTTACTATTAATAATTCTCGCTGTACAGGGTTTTCTATATTCAGGATTTTGGAGTCCTTGACATATTTTAAAAGATACTTATCCAGAACATTGGATACAATTCTGATTTTGCAGCTAGAGGAGTTACCGCAATAATAAATTTGATCTCCATATTGACCACTTGATTGGTTTTTGGTTTTGAGGAGTTCCCCACAAGATTTACATCTGATAATACCTTTAAATAAATATGAAGTTGAGAAATGCATTGGATCAGCAATCTCACGTGTCTTTTTTTGCTGATATAAATCATAGCAATACTCCCATTCCACGAGTGAGATAATGGGATCTAATTCATGATATTGCTCCATAATCCAGTCTTCCCGATTGTTCGTAGAATTTCTTGATTTCTTTTTACGTTTATGCAAACTGAGGTAACCACAATAGATTGGATTAGTAATTATAGATTTTACACGATCTTTGCTCCATGTTTGTCCAGGGTCTAATTTTTGCTCTGACAAGTAAACAGCAATAGAACTAAAGCCTACCCCATTCCTATACAATTCAAATATTTCTTTAATGACCGGAATCTTATCAGGCTCAAATTGCAGTACCTTCTTATCTAATAGAGCATCGAAGTTATACTTAACACCATAGGGTGTTTTACCTCCTGTCCATTTTCGTTGAAAAACAACACGCGAATATATACTGTCTTTCATTCGGACGCGTATATTATCGGCTTCAATTTTACTGTAGTTATCTCGTATTGCATTACTTAGAATATCCTTGTTGCTATAAACTTGATTTGAACTGCTTAAATAGACAGGTACCTGTAATTCTGTAAACCACTTACGTAAGCGAAGATGCTCAAGCGGATCACGAGCGAGTCGGTCATGATTATAGACAACGATAAAATCAAACTCTTTGTCTGTAACAGCTTTAATAACTCTCATTAAGGCGTCACGTTTGGTTAATGGAATACGAGTTGCGGATCTTTTCTCTACATATTGATCACGATCGATTATAACATCACAATGATGACGCTCCCTAAATGCCTTACAAGAATCAATTTGCATTTGTAGGTCTTGTTCCTCTGAGGAGACCCTTCCATAGAATACTCCTTTTTTATTCTGTAGCTGCTCTTGAAGACTCGATATCATTAATAATTCCTCCTATAAAAGTATTAGTAAGTATGTGTGGGATCTTAAAAATCGGAATTAGATTTCCATCATGATCTACAAGAATTGTGTCTAGAATATCTTCTATGAGACGTGACTTGGATTCAGAATCAATATCTGTAAACTTGCGGTGCAGTTCTTTATCAGATTCCATGAAGTGAATAAGTTTGCTCTCATCCCCTATTTTAGAGTTCAATTCATTAATTTTATCTCGAATGCGGTTCATTGCGTCACGAGTTTCATTGCAACTTTTGAGGAGTCTACTTTTTTGAACAGGTTCCGGTTCATTAATGTATTCTTTCGTCAAATTCGAAAAAACAAGTGTGAGTTTTTCTAGTCTTTCATTGAGCTTCTTGCTATACATCTCTCCAGCCTGGATATGCGACTTCTGTATACTCTTTAATTTAGGCTTGTGCTGTATTAATTGAGTGAAAAAAGAAATGCAACTGCTAACAACGTAATGTTCAAGTTTCTGTTTCTCGAGCTTAATTTTGTGCTTCTTACATACGTAATAACCACCATTGATACCGTCCATTTGGATATGAGATTTAAGTGTGTGATTCTCATTAGAATCATCTATGCATTGTTGGCACTTTATTATGTTGGAAAGAAAAAAGTCTTTCTTTGATAAGTTATTCTTTCGAGGAATCCTCTTCTCCTGAGTCAGCTGGCTTAATGCAATTTGCGCACGTGTCCAGTTATCCTCTGAAACGATTATCAGTTCATGATAAAACTTTGTTGAGGGTCGCTCCTGAAATTGGAACTGCATTTGATGAAGTCCTTTGTAAAGGGGTTGTCGAATAATTTGCTTAATATCTTCAGTTTGCAGAGGTTTACCTTTCTTATTTCTTGTGAGCTTCAGTGATGACAAGTGGTATCTAAATTCGGTCATGGTTTCAAAAGAGTTTGTTAATAATTCGTTGAATATCTGTTTTACAATCTCGGCAGCAGGTGGATCTATTATTATCCATGCAACTTTTTTGACATTACCGTATTTGTCGTACTCTGAAGTTTCCTTGGTACATCTTATATACCCAAAAGGAATTTTTGGAGGTATAAGCTTTCCTTCACTAAACTTAGAAGCGTTCCCATCGGCAATTCTTTGCTTCATTTGAATTTCTTCATGTTCAGCAAAGGAAGCTAACAAATATTCAATTGTAAAAGCCTGAGGTGTATAAAGCATTGGAAACTCATTGGAGGCGCTAAAGTAAACAGTAACTTGGTGTTGCTTTAAAATTTCGTAAATCTCCATATATTCATCAGTCTTTCTTGCCAATCGGTCTCTTTTATAAACAATTAAGGTTCCTATCAGCCCTTTCCTGATGTCATTAAGAAGTCTAGATAAATCTTTTCTACCCTCAATCGAATGTTTCACAGCAGATGTATCAGAATCATTATAGATGTCATCAATAGTTAGTGAATGCTTTGTCGCACAAATATAAGCCTGATCTTTCTGCAATTGTATGGAGTTGTCCTGATAAACATCTGCAGAATTTCGCACATAAGCGACAGTCATTTTCACAGAATACATGATGGTCATCTCCTTTATAGATCCCGAAGCTTGGATTTTAAATGATTAAGTAGCAACTCAGAATATGTTTCGATCCAAAGCTTGGCTGCATGTGGATCATGAACATATTGAACAGATTTTAATGAGAGCTCTTGCGTTGGTTTTTTCTTAGCCATTCTTCAATTTCCCTTCTAAGGTGGTGTTTGTATTGAAAAATTTCGGACAACAAATTCGAGTTTTAAGAGAACAGAGGAACATAAGTTTAAACAAATTTGCGAAGGAGCTTGAGGTTTCACCAGCGTATCTAAGTAATTTAGAAAATGGAAAGACCGATTCCATTAAGCTTGAGGTTCTGTGGAAGCTCCAGAATCGCCTTCAAGTGTTAGGACTAGAACATACTGAAACTGAAACAGAATTCCATTATCGATTAAACCGAATTACTCGAAACTTAATACAGCTGGAAAAGCTTCAACCTACCTTCGCAACTTATTTGTTGGAAACAACTGAAAAGGGAATTGATGTCGGTTATCAATTTTTCGGCTCAGATGTTAGTGTTATATTGTCCCAGCAAGATGAACGTTATTCACCATAGTGAATAATTGTTTACATTTATAAATAAAAATTCATGTGTTTTCATGATTAACAATTTTAATGATATTAAATTTTTCTATATCAATAGTAGGTCCATATCTCCTTGGTAAGTCGTTATCTAGTATGCCGTTTTGTTTGTTGATACCTTGTATGTATTCTTGAGTTGTAATCATTTCTGCTCTAAGGCTTGCAGCAATAGATTGGAGTGATATTGCCGAAAGGGAACTCAGTTCAAATTAAGGAACTGGTTCAGTATCGTTATTTACAGATGTCTCAGAAGATGAAATACTTTCTGATGTTTCTGCGTGGTCTTGACGATCTATGTTGGGAGTGGAAGATACCAGCGCAACTTTATTCTTATTAGCTATGGAGTTTTGGGGCACATCTTTATCTTTTTTGGTATACGAACGTTTAGTTAGTGATTTTTGGACACCCTCTTCTAATTTTGCTATAGCGTTCGTATGTTGCTCCATAAGCGAACTATTTTGTTTTACTATTTGTGTTAATTCGGAAACTAAATTGTTGTTCTTAGATACTTCGCTCAAGAGATCCTGATAGCTTTGTTGCAAACTATTATACTTTCTTTCGATTTCGCTATCTGACTCGTGTGTTGAATTGATCTGGGAATTAAAAGAAGGAGCATTTGGAAGAGTTTTTTGATTCTCACTAATTGTTCTTATTATGAGATTTCTAAATACATGATTTATCTGTGAAGTAAGATCATCCATTAATCGTAACTCATGTGCAAATTTATGAATCCCCGAGTTTTTACGACCATTTACATGCAGTGATAATGCTGCTTCCACTAATGTATCCGTATCAATTTCGCTATGCTTTAGCAATTGTTCAAGTAGTTCCGAAGATTTAGACAAACGTACCACTCCCTTGTACTTTTATTAGTACAATCATATGCATTGACTTTGTATTTAACGATTGCTCATTTAAATGTTCGTAAGGTATGATTTGTGTATGTTCGATTTGAATAGAACATAGCAGGAGGCGCTTATGAATAGGAAGTATCCTGAAAAAGTTACGGCTTTAATGGTTCGCGTTATACATAACGATGAAGTTTTATTAATGAGATATGCTACAGAAGTTCATTTTGGGGACTCCACAGATTTACTTGGAGTCATTGTGATGACCAATCCTGGTAAGTTTGAGCTAAAAAGGACACATGGATGGGATAATTTCAAAGCCGGCGGAGGGTCAGTGGATATACTCGAAGGAATTGATTATCCGGATATGACCATGCAAAATGTAATTGAGGTTATTCGACGGAGTTATCAAGAGCTTGGACTATTAGAGCCAAGTGGGGTATTGCGGATATATAACCTTTCAAATATTCGGCAGCCCGACGGTAAACAAGCAGAATTGTATCATGAACGAGCTAAATTAGCTTTACCTGGAGCACTTGTCTCATACCTTGAAGATCCGGTAACACATGACCGAGAGAAGTTTATAGATGAATGTCATCAAGCGAAATTTGTAATCATGGGGTTTGTACATGAAACCTTTGAGGATAAGATGCAACAGGTCATATCGTGGTCTAAAGATATTAAAGGTATAGTATGCGCTATGGATGATAAAGGGCGTTTTTCACACCCACGCAGGTGGCGGACTGAGAAAGAATTGAAGGAGAAGGCAATTGTAAAGTTAAAGACGGTGTTACAAACGTCGGGTTATTGCAATAAAATCTGACGTCTATTCAACAGCATTCATAGCTGGATCGCGCGACACCAATTAAATTGTCCTAATCATTGGAAAAGTATTCACCAACATAAATGACTGTTTATTATAATGAATAAGCAGATGACGATAAGGAAAGCCTAACTCCTGCAGATGGAGTTAGGCTTTTGGCGTTTCATCAGTTATGTCTGAGGTTGTATGATTTTGCGCCACCATTATTTGATAGTTTAAATAATTATCTTTACCGAGTCTCTGCTGGAGCCATATCTCTGCCGCTGCACGCTTTAGACGAATTTCAAAATCATTGAGGCGATTCACTAGAAGTTCTGAGAATGAGTGTTGTTGCAAGCTAGATAATGACGTGAAGCTGCTCTGTTCCTCTTGATGTTCCATTGTAAAACGTACTTTGAGTTGTCCCATAACATCACCTCGATCTAATCTATGCGGCAAGGTCGAAGGGACAACCCTGTGAATTATCATATATATAAGAGGACAGGCATAGGTATGGACAAGGGGGGAAGTCATGAGCGGGAAACAACGAAAAAACGAAACCTATAATATCCGTTCTGTGGCTTTGTATTGCCGGGTTTCTACCGATGAGCAGGCAAGAGATGGTGTCTCTCTGGATGAACAGCAGGAACGGTTAAAAGCGTATTGCCGGGCGATGGGTTGGACGGAGCAAATTCAGCTGTTTATCGATGATGGTTATTCAGCTAAAAATTTGGATCGACCGGAGTTAAAGCGGCTGTTGCAGGCAGTAAAGAACGGGAACGTATCTCGTATCATGGTTACCAAGCTCGATCGAATGAGCAGACGACTGCTAGATTTACTGAATCTAATTGACATGTTTCAAAACTATGAGGTTTCTTTTGTATCTATTAGTGAATCTTTTGATACCAATACACCCTCAGGTCGACTTACTTTGCAGGTTCTGGGAGCAGTTGCAGAGTTTGAGCGAGAGCGTATTCGTGAACGTGTGTTTGAAAATATGCTTCACGCCGCTACTAATGGAAAATGGCTAACGCAAAGCCCATACGGATATGACCTATTGGACAAGTCCTTGGTTATTAATGATAAGGAAGCAGATATAGTAAAGCGGGTATACGACTTGTATCTGAATGAAGGGCTTGGTTTTTATTCCATTGCGAAACGATTAAATGAGGAGGGTATTCCATCCAGACATCGGAAGGAATGGTCCATTCGAGCAATTAAGTTGATGTTAACGAATCCCGTTTATAAAGGTACATTGGTCTGGAATCGGAAAGATTCGAGCAAATCAAAGCGTAAAGACAAAGATGAATCGGAGTGGGTTAAAGTGGAAGACTGTCTCCCAGTTATTATTGAGAAGCCCATATGGGAAAGTGTGCAAAGGCGAATGGGACAGACAACTATGGCTCCAAGAGCTCAGACAAGTCCTCACCTGTTAGGTGGTATGCTAAGGTGCGGAAATTGCGGGTCGGGCATGAGTATAGGTTTTTCAGGTTCTCCTAATAAACGCTATCGTGTATATCGTTGTTCAGCGAATAAAAATAAAGGAACTTGTACAAGTAAGCAATATCGTGCCGATCTGGTAGAAAAATGGTTTAAAAATGGGTTGCAGCAGATGGTTGGAAATACTTCTGGTATGCTATTAATAATGGCGAAGGAAGCAGTTGTAAAGTCGCAGAAGGATCAGCTTGAACAAAAGGCAAACACTGCTAAAGCCAGATATAAGCGGAAAATTGAAGCCTATGCCTCAGGTTTAATTGAACTGAGTGATTTAAATGAAGAGAAAGATAGGCTTGATCAGATACTAGCTGGGCTCGAGAAGATGGATCATAAGGAAGTCGAAGCGATAGACATGGAGCAGATTCAGACAGAGTTAAACGAAAAAGTGAATAATATCATTAGTGCAATTGAGGTGCTTCCCGTCGAGCAAGCAAAAGGAATTATTCAAACATTAATAAAATATGTAGTCGTTCACGGGGACGAGGATATCGAAATAAAACTACAACCTCTGTGAATCTATACAACATCATGAGAAATGCCCCCGCCGAATGGTCGGGGGTTATGCTTATTCCTTTTGATTCTGAGAAGGTTCATCGCCGAGCATTTCATGCAAATCATCGGGATCTTCAGGTAGGTCATTATCCTGTTCCTGCTCGTCTTCTGCGTCATCATAAACATCAGTGAATAATTGTTGTTGTCCACTGACAGACAGTGCGGCTTCATCTTTTCTAGGGCGTCCTCTTTTACGAGGTGGTGCATCAGGGTCTTCTTTACTTGGTTTGCGTTGTGCTATTAGAAGTAACTCGGTTTCTTTTCTAGCAAAATCCGTTTTCAATTGTTCAACTTCTAATTTCTTCTCATATTCCATTCGCAATAGATCGATCTGATGCTGTTGCATCTGGCATTGTTGCTTGAGGGCTTGATTATCTTCGGTTAATCGCTGGATTGTGGCGGGATAATCTGAAGATTGCCACTGAACGCGTTCTTGGTTCAACTTCTCGATCTCTGCTTCTTTTTCTTGCAGTGATTTTTTTAGCGTAGTACATAGATCTTCTAGAACGTTGCTTTGTTTCTGTAACTCCGTGAGATTGATCTTATACTGATTTGTCTGCTTTTTAGTTTCAGTGAGTTCGGTTTCCAGCTCCTTACGTAGTTGCTCGCTTTGCTGGAGTTGCTGCTGTATCTCGTCTGATGTTTTCGTCCATTCGGCTTCTTGATGTGTTGCTTCATCCGCCATTTTTTTCATCATCTGAACGATTGTTTCTTGGATGCGTGTTAGGTTCTGCTCAATATATTCGAGATCGCTGGCATAGCGTTTCGTCCCGTCCTCATGTTTTAGATGGTATAAGTCATAGATCGAGAGCAGATGCTGGAACCATTCCTTATTTGTATCAAAGTCTGAATCCTTGATGAGTTGTTCGATTTTCCCTTTCAGTTCAGGTGTGACTTTTACTCCGAAGGTTACATCTGACATATTACGTTCACATCTCCTTGGATTGGTTAACTGGATAACCCATGAATATACTGAGGTTAACCGGTTTTTGAAGTTAACTGTGAAGTCAATTTTCTCGTCATATGTATATGCTTGGAACTCACAAATATTCATAGGCTTCGAGAGCATATAAAAGAGAACGAACATAAAAGAAGACTGTAATACGAAGAGAGTAAGGTAAAGTGCAGAACTTGTCTGTTCGTATGAATGAAGCTTATGTCGAATTATCATTTTTTTTATGCTACGATAGCACTAGGCTATGCTATTAAAAAAATTAAGGTAATAAGTCCGGTTATATTGAATTTATAATAGGTTTTTATAGATGACACAGGGGGAACGACATAATAATGAGTCAGTTAACATTGCGAGAATTAGAATCACACTTATGGAAGTCTGCAGACATTCTGCGTGGGTCTGTAGACTCAAGTGATTATAAGAATTACATATTTGGATTGTTATTCTTAAAGCGTTTGAGTGATGTATTTGAGGAGCAGAAACAAAGGCTGGTCCAAGAACATGGAGAAGAAATTGGACAACTCCTGGCAGATGATCCCGATCAATACCAATTCTTCGTTCCTACATCTGCACGTTGGGAAGAAATTCGTAAACATGCAAGCGATATTGGTTCAGCAATTAACGTAGCTTTTGAAGCGCTTGAAAATGAAAATCAAACACTCGAAGGTGTCCTTACACCAATTGACTTTAACCGTAAAGAAGTGCTAACAGATAGTGTCTTACTCCGCTTGCTACAGCATTTTTCTTTATTAGATCTCAGCAATGCTAACCTATCAGAACCTGATATGCTTGGTCGAGCATACGAATACTTGATTAAAATGTTCGCTGATGATGCAGGCAAGAAGGGTGGAGAGTTCTATACGCCATCTAAAGTCGTTGAATTGATCGTAAAGCTCATCAAGCCTGAAGAAGGTATGCGTGTATACGATCCGACTTGCGGTTCAGGCGGAATGCTGATTCAATCAGTTGATTATGTGAAGGAGCATAATGGTAACCCGCAATCTTTATCTCTGTTCGGGCAAGAGAAGAACTTGGGAACATGGGCGATCGCGAAGATGAATTTACTTCTGCATAATTTACCGGACCATCGCATTGAAAAAGGTGATACGATTCGAGAGCCAAAGCTTGTGGAAGACGGTGAAATTATGCTGTTCGATCGTGTTATTGCAAATCCTCCATTTTCCCTAAAAGAATGGGGACGTGAGGAAGCCGAGCATGATGCGTACGGTCGCTTCCAGTATGGAATACCACCCAAAAATGCGGGTGATTATGCCTTCATCCAGCATATGGTTGCTTCTCTTAAAGCCGATGGAAAGTGCGGGGTTGTGATGCCGCATGGTGTTCTATTCCGCGGAGGAGCTGAAGGTAAGATTCGTCAAGGATTGCTTGAGTCTGATCTATTAGAAGCTGTTGTTGGATTACCGTCTAACCTTTTCTACGGGACAGGTATTCCTGCTTGTGTGTTGATCTTCAGTCGTAACAAATCTGCTGAACGTAAAGGTAATGTACTGTTTATCGCAGCAGAGGATGCATATCAAGAAGGTAAGAATCAGAACACGCTTCGAGATGATGATATCAAGAACATCGTGGCAGCTTTTGATGCTTATGAAGATGTAGAAAAGTATACACGAGTGGTTTCTTTGGACGAGATTAAGAACAATGACTATAACCTAAATATTACTCGTTACATTGATAAGTCTGAAGAAGAAGAAAAAGTGGATCTAGAATCGGTAATTATGAGTATTTCTGAGTTGGAAAGTAAAAGAGCGGATATAAAAATGAAATTAAATGGTTATCTTCGTGAACTAGGGTTGGGTGAAGTGTGATGAAGCAGGCTCGTGATGGATATAAAATGACGGAGCTTGGGGAGATACCGGTCGAGTGGGAATTAATGGAGTTACAAGATGTTATGCAAAAAGGTGGATCTGGGGTTAAACGAGGTCCATTTGGTGGAGCATTGAAAAAAGAAAATTTTGTTGCAGATGGATTCGCAGTGTACGAACAGCAACACGTTATCTACAATCAATTTAATAATATTAGATACTTTATTACAAGTGAGAAATTTGATGAACTTAGTGGCTTTGAAGTTTTACCTGAAGACATCCTTATAAGTTGTTCAGGGACAGTAGGGAAAGTATCAATTGTACCTAAAAGAATAAAACGTGGTGTAATGAATCAAGCACTTTTAAGATTTCGACTAGAGAAAAACCTAGCTGACCATACTTTTTTATATTTTTTATTGATTTCAGAGGATGTTCAATCAAGAATGTTGGATATGACACATGGATCAACAATAAAAAATATGGTAGCAGTATCTGAAATTAAAGGATTAAAGATTGGATTACCTTCATTAAAAGAACAACAAAAAATTGCCGAGATTCTTTCGACAGTTGATGAGCAGATTGAGAATACAGAACAACTGATAGAAAAAACAAAAGCTCTTAAAAAAGGTTTAATGCAGCAATTACTGACAAAAGGCATTGGACATACCGAATTTAAGCAGACGGAACTTGGGGAGATACCGGTTGAGTGGGATATAAAGAGCTTTCAAGAATTGCTTGATAATAAAACTATTATTAGTATCCAAGATGGGAATCATGGTGAAAGACATCCTAGATCATCAGATTATATAAGTGAAAATAAAGGTGATGCGGTTCCATTTATTATGGCTAGTGATTTAAAAAATGGAAGTCTTGACTATAATTCGTGTAACTTCATAAGTCTAGAGCAAGCAAAACAATTACGTGTCGGGCACTGCTTTCCTAATGATATTTTATTCTCACATAAAGGCTCAGTGGGAAAAGTAGCATTGGTGTCAGATGAATACTGTTATCTAATGTTAACTCCTCAAGTTACACTATACAGAATTGGTGAAAATTCCATACTTCACAGAGAATATCTGAAATGCTTTATGCAAAGTGATAGGTATCAAGAAAACATAATCAAATTGTCTGCACAAAGCACAAGAAATTATATTGGTATAAGTGAACAAAAAAAACAGTTGATTACTATGCCTACTCTTGAAGAACAACAAAAAATCGCCTCAATCCTTTCGTCCGTAGACGAACAGATCAAAAGCTACGAACAGGAAAAAGAAAAATACCTCGAACTGAAAAAAGGTTTAATGCAGCAGCTACTAACAGGACAAATACGAGTGACGGTTTAGCCGCTACTCCTACTTGGAGGTGAACGTAAATGAATCCTTTGGAATATACCGAGGTTGAACAACCCTTTATTGAACAGTTAGTGAGTTATGGTTATACCTATATGGAAGGTTCTAAATTGGAGAACGACCGCTCTTCTAGAGCTAGTGTTGTACTAGAACGAAGATTTGCAAATGCGATCCGCAAGCTCAATCCATGGATTGATGATACCAATGTAGATCGAGTCGTGAAGCAATTTATTTCCTTACAAGCAGAAGATGTATGGCATGCAAATAAGACGATATTCGATTGGTTATTCGGACAAGGAATATCGGTGATGCAGGATGTTGGGGCAGGTAAGAAAAATCAGACGGTTCAACTCTTTGACCATGAGAACGTAAATAACAACGATTATCTCGTGGTCAATCAAATCGTTTTTGAAAATGCAGCAGGAACCATCCGCCCTGATCTTATCCTATACATTAATGGTTTACCGCTTGTACTTATTGAGTGTAAGAGTCCCAAACTACAGGTAGACAAGCAACTGCCGGAAGGTGTGCGGCAATTTGAACGATATATGGACACGAATGAGAAGTTATTCTGGTACAACCAGATGCTGATTGTGACGAGTCGTGATCGTGCTCGTGTGGGTACTATTTTTGCTAAGCCGCAGCACTATGGTCTATGGAAAGATCCTTATCCGTATACTTTTGAAGAGATCGGAAGCCACCGGGCACAGGATGTGCTGGTATCTGGGATGCTTCGTAAGGATACTGTTTTGGATCTCATGAGGAACTTCATCGTATTTGATGGTAAAGTGAAGAAGCTAGCCCGTTATCAGCAGTATCGTGCGGTAAATAAAACGATAGAACGAATTATGAGTGAGAAGAAGCCTTCCCGTCGAGGTGGTGTGGTGTGGCATACACAAGGCTCTGGTAAATCCTTAACAATGGTGTATCTAGCAATGAAACTGCGTCGGCAGACAGAGTTAGAGAATCCGATGCTCGTCATTGTTACAGATCGTCAGGATTTGGATGATCAGATCACGAAGACATTCCAGCAATCAGGATTTCCAAATCCTACGCAAGCTAGTTCAGTTGCTGATCTAAAACGCCAGCTTGCCAAAGGTCCAGGTACAACAGTGATGACGCTGATTCAAAAGTTCCAAGGTGATGATGAGAAGTCGTTTTCTGTCATATCGGAATCGGAGCAAATTATCGTCATGACAGATGAGTCCCACCGTTCACAGTATAAGGGACTTGCTCTCAACATGCGTAAGGCATTGCCGAATGCAACCTTTGTCGGTTTTACCGGAACGCCAATTGATAAGAAGACGCGTTCGACGACAGGTAAGTTCGGTTCCTATATCGATAAATATACGATTGAGCAAGCGGTTGAAGATGGGGCTACGGTTCCGATTCATTATGAATCTCGACTACCGAACTTACATATGAAAGGCGATACTTTGGACGAGTTATTCGCCCGCACTTTCTTCGAGTATGACGATGATGCCAGAGAGAAGATTCAGAAGAAATATGTGAATGATCAGCTACTCTTAACTGCACCAGAGCGAATGAAGGAAATTGCATTGGATATCGTTCGTCATTTTGAATCCCGTATTTTGATTAATGGCTATAAAGGTCAAGTAGTAGCTGTCTCCCGTACAGCTGCAGTTAAATATAAGAAGCTGATTGATCAATATGCGATGGGTCAGTTTGAGACAGCAGTGATTTTCTCAGCTGGACAGAATGATAAGGATGAATTACGAAATTATCACATCTCGAAAGATAAAGAGAAACAGCTGATTGAGCGGTTTAAAAAGCCATTTTCCGAGGATAAGTTAGCGCTGTTAATCGTCTGTGATAAGCTATTGACTGGTTTTGATGCACCAATTGAGCAAGTTATGTATTTGGATAAGCCTCTTAAAGAACATAACTTACTGCAGGCGATTGCTAGAACCAACCGGAAATATGACGCGAATAAATCATATGGACTGATTGTAGATTATTTTGGAGTGTCACGTTTCTTAGATCAAGCTCTTGAGATCTTTAGCGCGAATGATGTTCAGGGAGCCTTGCAATCAATCGATGATGAATTGCCAAGACTAGAACAGCGTCATCGCTCTGCAGTTCGGTTCTTTGATGGACTGAAGCCGAATCAGCTAGAGGAAAGCATTCTGCGACTCGTGGATGAGGATGTACGTGCAGACTTTGATATTGCTTATAAGCGATTTGCGGAAAGTATGGATAAGGTGATGCCAAGTCCTAAGGTGGAGAGATTCCTACCGGATTTAAAACGTCTTGGTGTCATTCGCCAGTTAGTTAAATCCCGTTTTTCTATTGATGATGGCATGGATATCTCTGATTGCGGGGAGAAGGTAAGGCAGATGGTACATGACTATTTACATTCTGCAGGCATTGATGCTAGAGATCCTGTATCAATTTTGGATGTTTCCTTTAAAGAGGAGATTGAGAAAAATACGCTCCCAGAAACGAAAGCAGCTCAGATGGAGCATGCGATTAAGAAAGAAATCTCTGTTCGTCTTGGTGAGGATGAGGTCTACTATACTTCTCTGAAGCAGAAGGTTGAGGAGTTGTTGACACGGTATAAAGAGCGCCAGATGACGATCTTTGAGCTATTAGAGAAACTGGACGCGGTTCGTGATGAGATGATAGAGAAAGTAAACGGTAAGACGAACAGCGGTCTTACTTATATGCAAGAGCCTTATTACAATAAGCTCCATGAAGTATGTGAGCAGCGGGCAGAATATGAATTGAAAGAAATTGCCGTTGATGTACAGCAGTTTATTGAGGAGCGTGTCACACCCATCAGCGACTGGACGACGAAAACCGATTTCAAGCGTCAATTGACTGGTGATCTGAAGGTGAAACTGCTCAAGCAGAAAATGGACATGAGCGATGCCTCTATGCTGACAGGATATTTTACTGCACTCGCAGAAACGCAATATGGCAAAAAATAATGAAAATGACCAGCAACTTGTTTGCTGGTCATTTTCATATATTTAACGTAGATCCGTTTACACGCAGCCATTCCTTCTTCTGTTCATAATCAGGGAGCAGCATTCGTACAGTATCCCAATATTCATTGGAATGATTCATGTATTTCAGATGTGCCAGTTCGTGAACAAGTACATAGTCAACAATAGACGCAGGAGCTAGAAAAATTCGCCAGTTCAATAGGATATTGCGAGCAGGGGTACAGCTTCCCCATCGATGTTCTTGATCTTTGATGACGATACTATTAGGATAATGTTGAAATTTATCTGAGAATTTATTCATTCGGTCTTTCGTAAAGATCATTCCTCGATGTTTAACCCATTCCACATACAGCGGCATAAGGAGTTCTCTATACTGGTGTTCTGGTATTTCGGTATGAACGTATGCTCGAAATTGACCTTGATAGAAGCTGATTTCTGGTTTTATAGATTCATTGGTTTTAATCACCTTTAATCGATATTGTCTGCCTAGATAGGGCAGTTTTTCACCAGAGATGAACTTTCGCTGAAGACAGCTCTGCTTCATCTCTTCAAAGTTTAACAATTGAGTGCGTATCCATGTCCCTTTACGGTGCAAGATATTTTCAATGGTTTGTTCTTCAGCAGTATTAGGAGCGACCACCTGTACACCCTGTTGATTAACAGAGATGGATACCGTCTTACGGCGGTTGCTTCTCGTTAATTCGTATTCAATGGTCTTGGTTCCAAATTGAAATAATGGCATGATGATTCCTCCTGTTCATGTATTATAACAAGAATTTGAAGTTTATGGACAAGCAGTCTGTATGGAAATAAAAGGAGAGCTGATCAGCTCTCCTTTAAGCATTCATCTTTATATACTTTTCCGACTAACCTTATTCCCATCATAAGCAAACTGTATCTGTTTATTATCGACAACCGTCTCCAAATACACAGCTTTCCCCCATAATTGATAAACATAAGGGAGTGTCCGTTCCACATACTTTACATCCAGCTCTACACCCTCAAATTGATGCAGCAAGTAAAGCTCCCCTCTATGCATATAATCCCCATCTTTAACGACCAGATAAGGAAATCCTCCATTTACCCTGGAGTAGGCTAGCTGATCCCGTATATTTTCCCATGACTTATCTGTAATTTTCCAGTCAGGACCTTTCTTTTCAAATACATATAAATCGAGTTCATTGACCAAGTCCTTTGTAAGGTAGTTGCGAATAAAGGAAATATCATGATCAGCTTCGCGCACTTCAAAAATCTTTTCTCTGCCGCGTCCAGGCATTCTCCCGAAACGTTCTCTTTCTTCAGGTGTAGGATTATCCCAACGTTTCTCAATATGCTCAAACATTTTAAGTCCTAGATAATACGGATTTAATGATTTCGT
The DNA here is from genome assembly GCF_036577645.1 of Paenibacillus sp. GYB006. Classification (NCBI taxonomy): domain Bacteria; kingdom Bacillati; phylum Bacillota; class Bacilli; order Caryophanales; family Paenibacillaceae; genus Paenibacillus; species Paenibacillus sp. GYB006. The sequence continues at coordinate 580,409 of NZ_JARBDA010000001.1, forward strand.
TGAAGGCTGTACAACAGAAGAATTTAACTTGGCATATTCGATGGTTTCTTCTTCTGTCAGATCGAGTTCTCTCATGATCCGCTGATGGAAAAAGGTTGCCCAGCCTTCATTCATTATTTTTGTCTCCATTTGTGCCCAAAAGTAGATCATCTCATCCCGGAGCATAGTCAGAATGTCTCGCTGCCATGGCTGCAAAACAGGAGAGTATTCCTCGATAAACCATAAGATGTCTTTCTCAGGCTGAGGAGGAAAGCGAACAGGCTCCTCAGGAGCTGTTTCTGGAGCTTCTGAGGGCTCAAGTGACCAAATATCATCATATGGTGTTTTTTGAGCTGCAGGATCAATCACAGGCTTTTTATTAGCTAATGAGTTGACGTAGGAATCTTTTCCCATTTGATAAGGCTTTACTTTATTAGGATCGATATGTTCTTGTATGGAAAGTACCGCATCAATAAACTTCTCCACTTGAAGAGCACCATGAATGATTTCATATTCTCGTATTCTTTCTGCCGTAGCGGTCATGCTTTCGACCATTTGACGATTAGTCTTGGAGAAATACGCGTTATTTTTGAAGAAATCACAGTGGGCTAGGACATGCGCAACGATCAGCTTATTTTGTACGGGAGAATTGCTATCTAGTAGGAATGCATAACAAGGGTCAGAATTGATAACAAGTTCATAGATTTTGCTTAGTCCCATATCATATTGCATTTTCATTTTGTTAAACGTCTTACCGAAGCTCCAGTGGCTGAAACGTGTAGGCATACCGTATGCTCCGAAAGTATAGATAATATCGGAAGGGCATATTTCATAGCGCATGGAATAGAAATCGAGTCCGAATCCCGTAGCGATTTCAGTAATTTCATCAATTGTGTATTCAAGATCTTTTATATCTTCTTGAGACATCATATTGAAGCCCTCCATCTCAAATTTTTTCTAAACGATTGCACTGCTCTTGAGTATTAAATTTGTTCTGAACTGGACAGGATGAAGTCAAAAGGAGTGTTAATATGATTCTGATTGTCAGCCTGTTATTGGTTCTGAATTTTATTTTCTTTCAAATGTATTCCAATCAAAAAAAGATCATTGAAAATTACCGGGACAATGCACTTGAAGCGATAACTACAGATGAAGATATGAAAGAAACGTTACGTATTGGTCTTTACCATCGGTTTAAAAGAGATCCTGAAGAAGAGAAAGCGGAGAACCCGCTGTTGTTCGAACATTTTGTTGCTGAAATTATGACTTCTGTCCGGGGAGGAAGCACTTATGTAACGAAAGGTTCTAATGATTACGGCGTTGATATAGAAGAAGAGACAGATGCAGGTTTATACCTTGGACAAGTCAAGTGTTATAATGATCTGAAATCAGTTGATTTTAAACCCATAGCAATCATTCACTCACAAATGATCAAACAAGGAGCCGTTGGAGGATACGTAATAACGACAAGTAAATTCACCTCAAATGCGTGTAACTATGCAAATGGGCTTGATATTGATTTGATCGATGGAAATCAGCTTGTCGAGTTATGGCTTGAGCATTTGGATTCAAAACGTGAGAGTGTCTCCGAATTCAAAGCTGTACCTGCGACATGAAATAATTTAGCTAATGTGAAGCAATATACGGTATGATATACTCGAACAAAGGAGGGTGAGGATATGAATTTTAGTCTCAAAGCTCCCGATGGAACGGTAATTGAGTCGTATCATAAAGATCACAGGGAGTATATTCGAATAGCAGGGCTTGAATACGAGATCTATAATCCTGTTGAAGAATTGGATGCGGATCCCGAGATTAAAGAGATGATAGAAGCTTCTGAACAAGATATTCAGCAAGGAAAAGTATACTCCACAGATGATCTGGTTGAAGCGATAAAGCGTGGTGACTGGTAATTGATTGTAGAATGGACCAACACAGCTGTAACGCGGCTTCACCAGATCAAGAGTGAGCACTATACAGAGCAGGAAACAATGGAGTATAAGATTGATCTTATTCGGCGTATTGAAGCTAAGGTGGTCCATATGGGTACAGCGATGCCATCTCGTGAATATCTGGGCACGTATTACTGTATCGTTGATCGTTATATCGTATCTTACAAAGTAATGGAGAATGGTGAGCGTTATATTATTACTTCATTCAAACATGGTGCGATGAAGCGTAAACTGTATTAGATAAATGAAACCGATTCGATTAGGAATCGGTTTTTTGCTGTATGAATTTAAGCACCTTGGGGATACGAAGCCCAGCCTTCGTTCATAATCTTGGTCTCCATTTGCGGCCAGAAGTACAGCATTTCTTCACGGAGCATGCTCATGATGTCTCTTTGCCAGTCAGTCAGAACTTCAGAGAACTCCTGAACGAACCACATGATGTCTTTTTCCGGTTCAGGAGGGAAGCGAAAGACTTGGTGTGTATTTAGATCAGGACCCTCAGGAGCTTTAACTCCGATATCCCATAGGTCGTCATATCGCCCAGGAGGACGAACAGCGGGGTCTGGATTTTTTTGTTCTTTTATTTTCAGCTCCATATAGCGCTGTTTATCGAGATGCTGCGGTTTAATAAGCTGCGGATCGACATGCTCCTGAATGGCGAGGACAGCATCAATGAAAGATTCGACGGCTTCTGTGCCGTACTCCAGTTCATACTGCTTAATCCGGTCTGCCGTTGCTGCCATACTTTCGACCATATTTCGGTTAGACTTCGAGAAGCGGGCGTTATTTTTAAAGAAATCACAGTGAGCAAGGACATGGGCTACAATCAGCTTATTTTGAATAAGAGAGTTGCCGTCCAGCAAGAAGGCATAACATGGATCAGAGTTAATAACCAATTCGTAAATTTTGCTGAGTCCGAAATCATATTGCATCTTCATTTTCTGAAAGGTCTTCCCAAAGCTCCAGTGACTGAATCTAGTCGGCATGCCATACGCACCAAAAGTGTAAATAATATCAGAAGGACAGATTTCATATCGCATTGGATAATAATCGAGTCCGAAGCCATTTGCGATCTCCATAATCTCGTCAATAGCATATTCCAGGTCCTTTAATTCACTTGAACTGCTCATGAAACGCTGCCTCCTTCTTTGTTATGAAAAAAGGTGCGCAGGGCCTTGTATACTTCGCCCTTTTCTTTGATGACATAGTACATGAATTGATCCATCTTGATATTTCGGTAGGCAGACATCAGCGTACTGCTTCGATTATACTGATTGACCTCACCATAACCGAACATATTGCTTCTTTTCAGCAGTTCGCCGATTAATTTAACACAGCGTTCATTATCACTGGTTAGGTTATCGCCGTCAGAGAAGTGAAAAGGGTAGATATTGTAACTTGAAGGTGGATAACGCTGATCTATAATCTCAAGCGCTTTAATATAGGCAGATGAACAGATCGTACCGCCGCTTTCACCACGAGTGAAAAATTCTTCTTCGCTCACTTCTTTTGCTTCCGTATGATGAGCGAGGAAGACAATCTCTACTTTTTCGTATTGTTTACGTAAGAACCGGGTCATCCAGAAAAAGAAGCTTCTTGCGCAATATTTTTCAAAAGAGCCCATGGACCCGGATGTATCCATCATGGCAATAATGACGGCATTGGAGTGAGGGATGACGGTATCGTCCCATGTTTTGTAGCGGAGGTCATCAGGGCTGATATGATGGATTCCTGGGTTCCCGGTAGTTGCATTCCGGCGTAAATTTTCTAAGATGGTCCGCTTCTTGTCGATGTTGGATTGCATCCCTTTTTTACGGATATCGTTAAATTTAATACTCTGTGTCTCAATTTCTTCTTTGTCTTTTTGTTTGAGGTGAGGTAAGGAAAGTTCGGAAAACAGCATATTTTCAAGGTCTTCCATGTTGATCTCTGCCTCTACAACGTCTTGACCTGGCTGATCGCCTGCTTTTTCGCCTTTACCTGGTTTTTGACTCGCAGGATCACGTCCAATGACATCGCCGACCTGACTATCTCCATCTCCTTGGCCGACATGCTTTTGTTTTTGATAATTATAGACAAATCGATATTCATCCAGGCTCCGAATCGGAACTTTAATGATCTGTTTACCATCGGACATAATGATATTTTCTTCTGTAATAAGGTCGGGCAGGTTCTGCTTAATGATTTCCTTCACCTTCTGCTGATGGCGCTGCTGATCTTGGTAACCTTTACGGTGAAGAGACCAATCTTCTTTCGAAACGACAAATGAGTAAGGCTGGCGAGAATCCGGCATTTTAGGCACCTCCCCTGTAAATTGTGCGGCACAGTTTGACCTGCTGTAAATTAAGTATATTCACGGGCAGGGATGATATGTGATGACATCGATATAAAATAGAGAAGTGGAACATTTATCTTCCTATTATTGTCGTTAACTTACAGAAAATGATTCGCTTTTGCTGCGGTTCAGTGTATGATGGTTTAAAAGAGAAGAAGATAGGACCATCGTTTTCGTGCATGGTCAAAAGTGCAGGAGGGAATATAGCGCATGCAATATCAAAGTACTCGAGGACAGGTTAGTGAAGTAGGATTTATTGATGCATTTCTGATGGGGCTAGCTACAGATGGAGGTTTGCTCGTACCAAGTACCATTCCTGTCATATCTAGCGACAAGTTGGAAGAGTGGAGAACTCTTTCCTTTCAGGATTTAATGCTTGAAATTTTTTCTTATTACTTGAATGAAGAAATTCCGAGTGATGAGCTGAAGGAGATGGTCTATGCCAGTTACAGTACCTTCCGGCATGAAGACATTACTCCCGTTCATCAACTTACGGATGATATATATTTACTTGAATTGTTCCATGGTCCAACATTTGCTTTCAAGGATATTGCGCTTCAGCTCATGGGGCAATTGTATAGTTATGTAGCTAAACAGTATAAACGCCCGATTAATATTCTGGGTGCTACTTCTGGCGATACAGGGGCATCTGCTATTCAAGGTGTTCGAGGTAAAGAAGGAATTAATATTTGTATCTTGCATCCGAACGGAAAAGTAAGTAAGGTGCAAGAACTTCAAATGACTACAGTACAAGATGAGAACGTGCTGAATTTATCAGTGGAAGGCAATTTTGATGACTGTCAGCGGATGATTAAGGAACTTTTTGCGGATGTGAATTTCAAAAATGAGCATCATCTGTGCGCAATTAATTCGATTAATATTGTTCGCATCCTTGCTCAAACGGTTTATTATTTCTACGCTTATTTCCGGGTCACAGATCAGCGCCCTGAACTAACAGGAGTACCGCTGCATTTCAGCGTACCTACAGGTAATTTTGGAGATATTTTTGCAGGATATCTGGCTTCTCGTATGGGTTTACCTGTTGGTAAGCTGGTACTTGCAACGAACGAGAATAATATATTAGAGCGTTTTGTGAAAGAAGGGGTCTATAAACCTGATGGATTCCATACGACGTACAGCCCTTCTATGGATATTCAGGTTGCCAGCAACTTTGAGAGATATCTTTATTACGTTTTGGATGAGAATGCAGAGCAAACCGAAAGCTATATGAAGAGTTTCCAGGAGAGCGGTGAAATTCGAATTCCACAAGAGCTGTTAAGCAAAGTCCAATCCGAATTTGCAGCTTACGGTGTGATCGGGGCAGAGTGCCTCGCAACGATTCAAAAATATAACGATGAAAAAGCATATTTGCTCGATCCTCATTCCGCCTGCGGAGTTGCCGCAGCAGAACGTACGCTTCCTGCAGGTGAAGTTGTTGTTTCATTAGCTACAGCGCATCCTGCAAAATTCAATGAATCCATTGAACTTTGTGAGATTGAGCAGGAATTCCCGCCGCAAATCTCAGCACTGTATGATATGCCTGTTCGTAAAACGGAGGTAGAAGGAACGATGGATCAAGTGGTCGCGGAACTCCTTCCTTTTTACCATCGTCTCCAAGTGAAATAAAAGCGAAATTTAATACAAAAAACCGTCTAGGATGAAGAGCTGGTCTACATCTTAGAGGGTTTTTTGTGTTTTTATTTAGGGTACTGTTTCTTTCGAGTGAAGAATAGACTATCTTTATCATTTGCTAAAGGAAATTTGGAAAATCCAGCTCCGTTATTTTATGAAAGAGAATGAAAACAGTCATTGACATGATACAAATTGTATCTTAAAGTATTGTTAAACATACATAATGTATCGACAATGTTTTTAACTCTGTTCGCATCTTCAGGATTTTTGTAAGTCTTCTGTCAGAAAGGAGATGCACTTTTTTGAAAGACTTCAAGGACGATCAGCTTATATTTCTGTTATGTACCCCAAGAAGCGGTAGTTCTTTAGCCACAGCTATGATCCAGAATCATCCCGAAGTATATGCTGCTCAAGAAATGTGGTATTTACTCAGTCTAGCTGATCTGAACATTGTTCCATCTCGACCCTATGGCGGTAGCGCCATTGTCAGACAATTCGTTCATGGAATTTTACCGACAGGTGTTTATAATAAAGCAGCCAGAGCATTTGCAACGGAAGTCTATGGTAGCCTTCTAGAACAAAATAGAGCACACTATGTTATCGATAAATCCCCAAGATATTATATATGCCTTGAATTTCTGGATGTGCTTTTCCCCGGATCAAAACGCATAGGTTTATTTCGTAATCCTCTTGCAGTCGCGGCTTCCTACAAAAAAGTAAACCAGCATACGGGTGAACCTTTTTCGTTAGTTCATGATTTAAATAAGTCAGAGCCCAGTATGAAGATCGTTGATCTTACCGTTGGCCTTTTCCGTAATTACCATTATTTTAAGTCAAAAAACGTTAATACTTATATTTTAAAATATGAAGATATGGCAAGGAATCCAGCCGATGAATTACGTAAAATATGTCAGTTTACGGGAATTCCTTATCAAGACGGTATGGAGAAATATGGTTCCCCAGTAAGTGAGGCGAAAGCCGATTTGTTCTACAGCATGGGGGTAGGCGATCCTTTTTTACTGCAACATAAGGAAGCACATGCAGATTCGATTGATATTTGGAAAGAACAGCTCACAAGTGAAGAGATTGATGCCTACTGCAGGGTGCTTGGATCGGGGATCTTCACAGCATTAGGTTACGAAGAAGAACTTGCCGAAGCTGAACGCATCACAGGTGAAAAATACTCGGTAGAGCCTGATGTTACTCTTCTTCAGCAGATAGAAAACCATTTTGCAAAAATAAGCGGATATCGCTGGCAGCCTGAATATGAAATGTTATACAACAAGTCGTTAGCTGTTAGCCCTACAGCTCCTTCTATAGATTATGGGTCAGTTATCAAGATAGAAAATGAAGATTACGAGATTGCTCTCACCCAAATCTCTCAGTTGGAAACAAGAGTCAGACTTCTGGAGAATCGACTCACTAAGGCTTACAGGGATAAACAACGGTTGGAATACCAGTTGCAGGAGATCAGAAAGAAAATAAATCAGCTGAAATCTTTACTCCCGTTTGGGAACAAGGTAGCGTCTCTCGTACAGGGATACCTAGGCGGAAGGAGAGAGAAATCATGAGTGCAATAACAGGATGTAGATACCATAGCCAGAGTATTCTGCTGGATGAGATGGAACCTGTCATGCGTTCATTTGATTCCTATCCATGGGATCGTATTGATTCCTGGTGTGATGGACATATTTTTATGAGTTGTCATGCACAGTGGGTTACGCCTGAGTCGATTCATGAGCAGCTTCCCTATTATGAGGAAGAAACAGGTCTGGCTATTACAGCAGATGCGATTTTGGATAATAGATCAGAGTTGTTTGAAAGGCTGGGAGTTCCCCGCGAAGCAAGAAAAAGAGTAACGGACAGTCAATTGATACTTATAGCTTATAAGAAATGGGGGAAGCTTGCCCCTAAACAGCTTATTGGAGATTTCGTCTTCATGATCTGGGATGAAAAAAAGAGACAGCTCTTTGGAGCAAGGGATGTATCAGGTCATCGAACCTTCTATTATACTTCAGATTCGGAGCGATTTGCTTTTTGCAGCCGGATTACTCCACTCTTTAAGTTACCTTTTTTCCGTAAACAGTTGAATGAACATTGGATGGCTGATTTTTTAGCGATTAATGGGATGTATGAATCGAACGACATTCATGCTACCGCCTATCAAAATATAAAACAGATTCCTCCAGCCCATAGCATTACCGTTCATTCTGGCGGAATGGTGAGTCTCCACAGATATGAGCAAATCGATCAAGTGGAGACATTATATCTAAAATCGGATGGGGAATACGAAGAAGCTTTTCGTGAGGTAGTAGAGGAAGCAGTGTCCAGCCGTCTACGAACATTCAAACAGGTAGGAGCAGCACTTAGCGGAGGACTTGATTCCGGAACAATAGCAAGTTTTGCTTCTCCTTTACTGGAGAGACAGGGGAAAACACTTCAAGCTTACAGCTATATTCCGATCTCTGATTTTGTAGACTGGACATCAAGCAGGCTCATTGCAGATGAAACTCCCTTTATACGATCTACGGTGGAGCATATCGGGAATATCCAAGAACATTATATGGATTTTGTTAACAAAAATCCACTGTCTGAAGTGAATGAGTGGCTCAGCCTTATGGAGATGCCCTATAAATTTTTTGATAATTCTTTTTGGATACGTGGATTTTATGAACAAGCTCAAAAGGAGAATGTAGGTGTTCTGCTTACGGGAGGAAGAGGCAACTTTACAATCTCCTGGGGGCCGGCTCTAGAGTATTACACTCAGCTTCTACGAAAAGGAAGACTATTTCACTTGGCAAGAGAATTGCAATTATACAGCCGCCAAGCCAAAGTTCCAAGATCAAGATTACTTCCTATGATTGGAAGTAAAGCATTTCCCTCAATTCATACTTTTTTTCATAAAAAGAAAGAAAGAGACGCGGTACCTGAGCTGATCCATCCGGATTTTGCTGAAAAAATGGGGATATACAGCGGCAGCCAGCAGTACATAACAAGTTCAAATACAAACATGATTGATGCAGTTCAAGCAAGACAGGAAAAATTCAGTAATTTATCGATAGCAAACAAAAATGGCGCCACCTCAACGAAACTGTCTCTTCGTTACGGCCTGCTTGAGAGGGACCCTACAAGTGATCCAAGAGTGGTTCGTTTTTGTTTGTCAGTTCCTCTTGATCAGTATGTCCAAAAGGGTAGAGATCGGGCATTATTACGCAGAGCTATGAATACACGTCTGCCTGATAATGTAAGGTTAAACCAGAGTGTACGCGGTATTCAACCAGCTGATTGGATTCATCGTATTCGTCCACAGTGGGATGAGTTTACATCCGAGATTGTGAAATTGAGTAAGGATAGCAGTGTATCAAGCTATTTGAACATTCCTCAGATTGAGAAAGGATTGGCAAAAATCAAGGAACCGCGGCCGGAAATGGCTTGGGATCCCGAGGTTCGATTATTAATGCACAGCCTGATCGTATACCGATTCTTAAATCAGTTCTAGATAACTAGTTACTTAAAGCGCGGCAGGTTGTTCCTCCTGCTAGGAAGGGAGGTGAATGTATGTTGACAGAGAAAAAAGAATGGCAGGTTCCTAGTTTGGAAGTGCTAGATATAAGCAGCACAAAAGCAGGAATAGGACATAGACAAATCGATTGGGTAACTGAACATGATGGTGACCTGTATAATCCTAGCTAACTCAGCTTAAACGTATTTACAAGTAATACCTTCTGTTATCAGTAGAGAGATGAATCACATTTCTCTACTGGTAACTAACTTAGGGTTTAACAGCGTAGACAATATAAAAGAGAGGCTTTACCCGAAGCGGAGAGTGATCACGTTAGGAGTAAGGAGGTTGGTGTGGTGGATAGTGGAAATAAGAAATATCTTTATCAAGCATTTGGTCTTAAGATGTGGAGCGAGATTCCTCTGCCTGAATTAACAGAAGTGGAGATCACTTCTATAGGCGAAGTTGATGTTTATATTGAATTTGGCAAATTAGAGCATATTGCAGAGGAATGGAACATTGCTGGACAAAATTTTCAATATCGGGATGAAGCATTACTATTTGAGATCCCTGATCTTGCTCTTTTTGAAGTGTCTTATGGGAGACAAATTACTATTTCACCTAAATATGGAGTAAACATGGCGCGGATAAGGTTATATCTCCTTGGAACTTGTATGGGAGCCATTCTTATGCAGCGCAGGACACTGCCGCTTCATGGGAGTGCGGTTATGATCGGCCAATCTGCTTATGCATTTTTAGGAGATTCAGGAGCAGGGAAATCAACACTCTCAGCAGCGCTAGCAAATCAGGGATATCCCTTGCTTAGTGATGATGTAGTTGCCGTGCATTATACGAAAGGATCTGCTGAGCCTATTGTTTCTCCAGCATATCCACAGCAAAAACTAAACGCATACAGCATGGACATGTTACAAATGGAGTCAGCGGGGTACGAAATCATCATGGATGAATTCAAGTATGCCGTACCTAGAAGAGACAAATTTTATGTAGATGATGTTCCTCTTGCAGGTGTATTCGAACTTCTACCAACAACAGAGAATAACATTACCGTTGAACCGATCTATGCCTTGTCAGGAATCCATCTGCTCCAAGCGCACACCTACCGGCTAGCTTTTATTAAAAGAATGAGTATGCTTCAGTGGCATTTTTCAAGTGTTACCCAGCTGGCAGGAGTACTTCCGATGAACCGGATATCACGTCCTCTTGATGGAAGAACAGTACATAATGTAGTGGACACCGTGTTACAAACGGTAAATAAAGGAGTGAGTCAATCCATATGACAGAAAATGTAGTTATGTTAACTGAAACTTACATTCAAGAAGAAGGCTATGTGGTTAGTGATATGAACGGAGATAAAGTTATGATGTCTATTCAGTCTGGAAAATACTACAATCTCGGCAAAACGGGTGGACGAATCTGGGAGCTCTTATCAGAAGGAAACACGATTCCAAATCTAGTACACACGCTCACAACAGAATTCACGGTATCGATAGATCAATGTGAGAAACACGTCTATACGTTTATGCAGCAACTATACAAGGAAGGACTCATCAAAATACAGAAAAGCTAGGATGAGAATCATGAGAACTGCTCTTTTTCGGTCTTTTCTCAGGCAAAAACCTGCTTTAAAGCGAATGATCGTAGAAGCATGGTTATATCTGGCCTATGCGAGAGTGATGAGCTTTTTACCATTCGCTAGGATTGCTCCATTGTTAGGCACTGAACAGCAGGAAACCACTTTTGAAAGACATCCAGTTAAAGAACAAACTGCACTTCATATTGCTAAAGTGATATACAAGGTTGGCAAACATACCCCGTGGAAAAGCGAATGTATGGTCACTGGCATTGCGGCAATGAAGATGCTCCAGAGGCGGAGGATTGCCAGCACACTGTATTTTGGTATTGCAAAGAATGATGATCAGCAGTTAATTGCACACGCTTGGCTTCGGAGTGGGACTTTATACGTAACAGGTGCGGAAGGTATAGAGAAATTCACCGTTGTAAACAAGTTTGCCAAACAATCCTAGCATGTAACAAAAGGGTGGTTTATAGAAAATGAAGAATGAGCAAAATGGTCTGCTAAAACAAGCTTCCATCGTTGAATTTCAATTCATGTGTGAGTTGTTGCAGAGAGAAGATCACGGTGAGTCAAATCCATTAGAAGAGCACTTTACTCAAGTTAATTGGGAAAAGTTTATTGAACTTATCATACACCACCGAGTATATCCGCTGATTTTTCCAAAGTTACATCACATCAGCAGCAAGGTTCCTGCTGATGTGATGAAGCAATTAGCACACGGTGTCATGACGAATACCCTATTTATGATGAAGCTCACTGCTGAATTAGAGCGTTTACTCTCCTCGTTAGAGGGGGCTGGCGTCAAGGTTTTGACCTTAAAAGGACCTATTCTTTCGCAAGAATTATATGGGGATCTGGCTCATCGGACATCCAAAGATCTGGACTTGCTTGTGAACTATAATGATGTAGAGGCCACGCTTTCCCTGCTTGAAGGACTGGGTTATATTAAAGAGTATGAACAACCGCATATCCTTGGAAGCTGGAAATGGAAGGACCACCATATTCCTTTGATTCATCCTGCGCTAAAAATACAAGTTGAAATTCATTGGAGTCTGAATCCATCGGGAGCGAAGAATGTACCCTTTACGAAATTATGGGAAAGAAGACGCACGACGACAATTGTCAATCGTGAGGTTTCTTATCTAGGGCAAGAAGATCTATTTGTATATTTAATCAGCCATGGAGCTAGGCACGGATGGTTTCGCCTACGCTGGCTGACTGACATTGACCGTATTATTCGTAATCAGCAGTTAAATGATGATCTAACCTTTTTTATGGATGAACATGAAGCCAAACATTATGCAGGGCAAACTTTTTATCTATGTTCTGAACTCCTGAATACACCGCTGCGGAGTGATATGAAGCTGGTGGCAGAAGAGAAAATATCAGTTAAATGGGCAGCTTATGCTTTTGAACTTATCAATGACGGGAAAATTCCGCATAAAGAAAAGCTAAAATCATATTTACATCATATTAAATCCCCTAAACGACGATTATATATGCTGCTGGGGCGTTTGTATCCGGGTCCTCAGGACGCGGCTTTGTTGCCATTGCCTCGTGTATTGCATTTTTTATATGTACCTTTACGCCCGTTCTTATGGATCTGGCGTCGTGCCAAACCGTGAAGCAGGGAGATAGAATATGAAAGAATTAAAGCTCTACATGAAGAAACTCTACGCCATTACGGGCGGTAAACTGCTTGTAAACGTTATCTGTATGGTCTTAATCAGCATTCTAGAGGGAGCAGGTATTTACATGCTCATCCCGATGCTCGCTGCTATTGGTATTGTTGACACTAGTTTCGGTGGATCACTACCACTAGAATGGTTACAATCTATAATGCAGCATATACCCGCAGACTCTAAGCTTGCAGTGGTTTTGGTTGTGTTTATCAGCATTGTAGCTTTTCAAGCATTTTTACAACGAAACCAGACGATACTCAGTTCACAAATTCAACAGCATTTTGTACATACGCTTCGTTATGAAACCTATCAGCTTCTTCTTCATTCGAAGTGGGAGCTATTTATGAGTAAGCGTAAATCTGATTTTAGTCATATCTTAACCTCAGAACTCGCGCGTGTTAGTCAGGGCACAACACTTCTTTTACGGCTGACTTCAGCCTCCATTTTTACTATCATTCAAATCGCTTTTGCATTTTGGTTGTCTCCACTGCTAACGTTGATGGTGCTTGGTAGTGCTACCGTGCTATTCTTTCTTCTTCGGCCTTTTGTGCATAAGGCAAAAAAACTTGGAGATCATACCTCGGATTTGTCACAGCAGTATATGACGGAAATCGTAGAACATTTTAATGGGATGAAAGATATAAAAAGCAATGGCCTTGAAGAACAGCATATTCAGGGATTTCGGGCACTGTGTTTACGGATGGAAAAAAACATGGTTGATTTCATTAAACTAAATTCCGCTACCCAGCTCATCTATCAGATTAGTGCGGTCGTTATTATTGCCTTATTTGTATACTCTTCTTTGCATTTGTTCGCGTCTCAAGGAGAGTCAATGCTGCTATTGATCGTCATTTTCTCAAGGTTATGGCCGAGATTCTCGATGATACAAACAAGTATCGAATATATTGTATCAATGATTCCTGCCTTTCGAAGCCTGATGCAGCTGCAGAGCGAATGCGAACAATCGAAAGAAAACATTGATTTGCACGTAGTAAACCAACCACTTCATTCTGATGAAATGCCGATCCTTCTAAATCAAGGTATTCGGTATGAACAGCTCTCTTATCGTTATCCTGGGCAAAAAAAGGATGCCCTTCACGGAATTAATGCTTTTATCCCTGTTAATGGAATGACCGCTGTGGTAGGACGATCAGGAGCAGGGAAAAGTACGTTCATTGATCTTCTAATGGGACTTATAGAGCCGACAGCAGGACGAATTATGCTTGATCAGCTTCCTCTGCAACAAGAACAGCGGGGGCACTGGAGGCAGTCTCTCAGTTATGTTTCACAAGATCCTTTTTTGTTCCATTCGAGTATACGTGATAATCTGCTTCTAGTTAGGCCTTATGCCACAGAAGAAGAGTTATGGGAATCGTTAGAGTTTGCAGCTGCTGGGTTTGTTAAAAAGCTGCCACAAGGGCTAGATACAGTGATTGGAGACCGCGGGTTACGTTTATCTGGGGGAGAACGGCAGCGGATTGTACTGGCAAGAGCAATTTTACGAAATCCTTCTATTCTGGTTTTGGATGAGGCTACAAGCGCCCTGGATAGCCAAAACGAATTGCAAATTCAGGAGGCTTTGGACAGACTGAAAGGATCAATGACGATTATCGTAATCGCTCATCGGTTATCGACCATTCGTAACGCAGATCAAGTGATTGTTCTTGAGGATGGCAAGGTTATGCAGCAAGGAGAGTATGAGGGACTTGCAAGCGATGAGGAAGGTGTATTCGGACAGTTGTTATCCTACCAGACGAGGGTGTCTTTATAATTCAAACGATCACCCTTCGTTAGTAGATTGAAATTTTAGTTTTTATAGCTTGTCCAATTCTTGCAGTAACTTAGCAACGGAATTTTTAATATCCAGAAGCTCGGTATCAATGATGATATCGGGCTTATTTGGTATTTCATAAGGTGCCGAGACACCTGTAAAATGGAGAATTTCTCCTTTTCTTGCCTTGAGGTATAGGCCTTTTGGGTCTCTTGCTTCACATTCCTCAAGTGAACAATTTACATAAACCTCAACAAATTGCCCAGGTTCAAACATTTTTTTTACCATCTGGCGATCTTCTTCATGAGGAGAGATAAAAGCAGCAATTACGAAAAGACCTGCGTCGAGAAAAAGTTTGGAAACCTCGCCTATGCGGCGTAAATTTTCTTTGCGGTCTGCCGGGCTAAAACCAAGATCTTGATTAAGGCCTTTTCGTACCTGATCTCCATCAAGAATATAACACGGATAATCGTGCTCCATTAATACTTCCTTCAGGTGAGTGGCAAGAGTAGTTTTACCTGAGCCTGATAGGCCGGTAAGCCAAATCACTTTTGGATTAGTGAAATTGATTTTTTTTATTGATTCCAAATCAGTAATCCTCCTAAAATAAAATGACGGAACGTAACACAAACTTCATTTATTTTTAATTATATCATGAAGAAAGAGGATCATCCGATTTAAACGTTTTATTTCGGGGTAAACATGATCAGTTAAGTCAAAATGTTTAAAAGAAAAATATAGGAGGCACCACCATGAAAGAGAAAAAAGAACCATTACATATAGATGTACAGTTTAAATGTCCAACGTGTACTCAAGAAGTAAAAGTACATTTTGTAGAAGAACAGGTGCTCACCGTTCGCTGTGAGAGTTGCCGACAAGGATATACACTAATGAGACCAACGATTGGTCAGGAAATCTTGTTAGACTGGGAACAAGAGGCATTGTTTCATAAAATGCGTGCCGAAAAAAAAGAACAGGATAACACAGAGATGATGGCTCTACTGATCAAAATTGTGGAACTGCTGACATGGAAGGATGAAGGGCGCGGTCAAATTCAGGCCATTGAAGCAGCACGAAGCTGGTTGTCTCATACCGATAAATCGAATGTTGTCCATGAACTTTTACATATCATTTCTGAGCAAGAAGGGAAGAAGGGGTACCGATTATAACAGTATAAATCTGAATGTTTGACATAAAAAAATGGATTCTTGCTCATATTATCTTAAGTAACATAACTGTGTAGATGATAGGAGCGGATTCATGATGAAAAAGTGGTTTATGGTCAGCATCATGATCATCTTGATCATGACTGGCGCCGGTGTCCACTATATACAGGCTTCCCCTGTGAAAGATGCATATCACTTTGGTTTCAAAAAAAGTAAAGATGGCGGGCTTGCATCCATCAATGAGGAAGGATTTAAAGGAATTCTCGAAAAAAATGAAGCGATATTCCTTGGGGATACCTCACAAAAAGAGTTGTATCTAACGTTTGATAATGGTTATGAGAACGGATATACACCTGCTATTCTAGATGTGCTTAAAGCCAAGAAAGTGCCAGCGTCATTTTTTGTAACAGGGCATTATTTAAAAGATCAGCCTGATCTGGTCAAAAGAATGAGTCTGGAAGGCCATATTGTAGGGAATCACTCCTGGAGTCATCCCGATCTGAGCGTAACACCAGATGCCAAAATTAAAGAAGAACTGGATAAAGTCAAACAGGAAGTGTTTGCTCTAACGGGCAAGGAAATTCCTTATCTTCGTCCGCCACGCGGGATTTTCAGCGAACGTTCTCTTACTGTCAGTAAGAATGAAGGTTATATTAATGTGTTCTGGTCTATTGCTTATAAAGATTGGGATACGAAGGTACAGCATGGTGCTCAGTATGCCTACGATCAAGTGATGAAACAGCTTCATCCAGGTGCGGTGATTTTACTTCATTCGGTGTCTAAGGATAACACAGAGGCCTTAGGACAGATCATTGATGCGGCTAGAGCACAGGGTTATACATTCAAAAGCTTGGATGAACTCAAAACAAAAACATATTAATGTTAATTCATGATTTTTTCAGGTTATCTCAAAATACAAAAAGAAGAAGACCGATTCCATATAGGAACGGTCTTCTTCTTTTAGACTTAAGCTCTTACGTAAACAAGTCCAATCGTTTTAGGTCCGCAATGACTCGAAATAACACAACCTGCTGTAGCCATTTCAATATGTTTTGCTTTGGTTTTTTCCTTTAATGTCTTCTGAATCAGAAGTGCATCTTCCTCGCACATCGAATGTACAACGAAAATGGTATCGTTATTCATTACATTGACATTACTAAGTGCATTATTCAGCATTTGGTCAATGGCTTTTTCGCGTTTGCCTCTAACTTTATATGCGGGCGTCATCTTTCCATCAACCACCTTGATTACAGGCCTGATTTTGAGAAGACTGCCGATTAAATTTTGCATTCCTGAACAGCGGCCACCCATGTATAGATAATCAAGTGTATCAATGACAAACTCGGTTTCTACTTTTGGTCTCATCTCAGTCAACAGGTCAACAATTTCAGTGATGGTTTTTCCTTGTTCAGCAGCTTGAACTGCTTTCATTACGAGTACACCAATTCCGGATGTTAAGTTAAGTGAATCAAACACAGTAACACTGCCATCTGGAAATTCGCCTGAAGCGATGAGTGCATTTTGATACGTAGAAGAAAGCTCAGATGAAAGGCTAATAAATAAAACTTGATAGCCCTGATCTATGTAAGGACCAAAAGAAGCCATAAAATCAGCAGGAGAAGGTGCTGCCGTTTTTGGAAGACGGCCTTCACGATCTACCCTTGCATACAGCTGTTCGGGGCTAATTTCAACACCATCTTTTAACGATTCATCGCCAAACACGGCATAAAGTGGAACAATACCAACCTCATGTTGCTGGACCCAAGTCTTAGGTAAATCACTGGTGCTGTCCGCAAAAATTTTAATTCGCGACATCTTAATCCCCTTTTTAGAAAAAATTCATTTATAACATACAGTTCTATTATAATGCATATAGACATTTGTAGCAAAAAGATCTGAGGTCATGATCAGATCATACCTAGAATAAAGAAGCCTACAGTAATGAGTAATATGATCCCATGAAAAATCATCCCGGTAATAGGAATTATTTTTTTTCGATTCTTAAGGGATAGGCCAACAATCGCCAAAATCATACCTGTTAGATTAAGAAGTAATCCAACAAGGACCAGAACGCCAATTATGATTACATAAATACTCTCAAGCATTGCCTCAGGAGAATTACTCTGTAAAATATCTCTTGCTGCTGCCGGTGATAAAGCAAGAATAGTAATGTAGGTGATAAGAGATAGGATACCCAATACAAGAGAAGCAATTCCAGGACCTGAGTGTTTCAGCGGAGTTACTGGCGGCTGAAATGTTCCGTAAGGATTATTCACTTCTGTTACCTCTTCTTGTTTTGTGTTATCCCTTTCATGAACCTGCTCGAATTTATCCATCCGTATACTCCTTATTTTCTGTTTTACCATTTAATGTTTCATAAATCTTTCAAAAAAGCAAGAGAAAGGAGAAAATGAGTACAGCTCTGAATGTTGCAGTTTAGTGACAAACCTCACTTTAGATAGCTTAGGGGAAACCAATTGAGGTAAGATAATAGAAAGACAACAGGAACAAGGAGTGAAATGGAAGTGGCAAAAAAGTGGATAGGCATCGGTTCAATTCTAGTCATGCTTTCTGTTATGATTGGTGCATTTGGTGCACATATGTTAGAACCTATCATTGGTGAGGACAAGATTTCAGTATATGAAACAGGTGTTCAGTATCACATGATCCATGCACTCGGCATCATTTTAATTGGAGTTATTGCAAAAGTTTTCGGTGAAGCTAAGTTACTTGTCTGGTCAGCTAGGCTATTATTCATTGGTATTATATTATTCTCTGGAAGTTTATATGCGCTAAGTATAAGTGGTCTTGGTCCATTAGGAGCTATAACTCCTCTCGGCGGTGTAAGTTTTATTGCTGGTTGGATATGTCTAGCGGTTACCGCTTTGAAGAAAGTATAAAAGAAACGGCTTCTCTCTATTGCTGAGAGAAGCCGTTTCTTTTATACGTATTTTTCGATTTCGGAGGTATGAATAGAGTACACCTGTTTCTCGTCAACGTGATAAATGCTTACTAACTTGGTTCCTTGATCATAATTTAATATACGACAGGGGATGCTTTTTTGCTGTCCCTTGTTGTCTCGAATATGGATTCGGATGAGTCTGCCTGCTTGCATCGCAGAATTAATCCAATCGTCAGAAGGACACATGAATGCAGGTATGGAGTGTTGTTGATTTACAGCTAAGGATTGCTGTCTTTCGGCCAGTTTCGTTGTTTTTGGATAGTTGTTTTGCTTGTTAGGTTCAACTGCTTCTTTAGGAGATAGTTTGTTCGGTAAAGCTGCATTCTGTTCAGTAGAAGGGTACTCGTGTAAAGCTTCTTTGATTTTTGTACCCAGCTCGATGCCGGACTGTATTCGAAAGTCACTGATTCCTTCCGGTTCATTAAGAATTTCAAGCAAAGCTTGCAAGGCAAGGGCATTGGTACGGCTATGAATCATGATATCTACATTAAATAAAAAAGCTTGTTCATGATTTATGTTTGATGATATGGACTTGTTCATGTTTTTAATTACCCCACGCTGCAGATTTCTGTTACAATTTTTGGATATGTATTTCATAACTATATCATTAAAATGCAAGGATGAATAGTACAATAGACATATAAAATTACAAAAGAACGAATAGTAAGATATCAAATTCGGTAGTTTCATAGGTTATAGGACATGTTTTATCAATAATTCGGTGCTCCGCTACTGTCCACACCGTTTGTAAGACCTAGGAATATGATGTCGAGACGTAAAAGCGAAGGGGGTGTTTTACGCAAATGGTAACATTAGAACCGGTTCAAGTTGGAGAATATACCCTTACTGCCGTGGAAGTGAAGTTACCTAAAACGACGCTCATTACT
Source organism: Paenibacillus sp. GYB006 (assembly GCF_036577645.1). Taxonomy (NCBI): domain Bacteria; kingdom Bacillati; phylum Bacillota; class Bacilli; order Caryophanales; family Paenibacillaceae; genus Paenibacillus; species Paenibacillus sp. GYB006. The sequence continues at coordinate 599,874 of NZ_JARBDA010000001.1, forward strand.
GTTTCGACATCAAAGGGATATATTATGTGCGGAGCGCTCGATGTAGGTTTACTTAATGAGCGTTTGGGGCAGCGACAGATTATTGCAGCTAGAGCAGTAGGGGTTAAAACCATTGCGGAACTGCTGGCAGCACCAATGGAATCTGTAACACATGAAGCCGAAAAACTAGGGATCGTACCTGGTATGACCGGAGTAGAAGCCCTGATTAAAATGATGTGAATAAAGCAGCTGGGTTCTTAGCTCTTCAAAAACAAAGCAGCCCTTTCTAAATGGGGGCTGCTTAACAATATAAATGAGATTAAATCATACTCGCTAACAGAGTGAATCCATTTCATATCTCATAATAACGTTATGAATTAAATTTTAGAGTACAACGCTTTTAAGTTTTGGTCGAAAGGAGCGCGGACGATTCCTTTTTCCGTAATAATAGCGGTTACGTATTCGTTTGGTGTCACATCAAATGCGGGATTAAATACTTTGATTCCTTGGGGAGCAGTACGCTTACCGAACCCTTCAGTCACTTCTTCCGGTGCGCGTTCTTCAATGGGAATATGTGCACCTGTCGGTGTATTCAGGTCAATGGTTGACATCGGACAAGCTACGTAAAATGGAATCCCATGTGCTTTAGCAAGAACAGCAACACTATAAGTACCAATCTTATTCGCAACATCCCCATTAGCAGCTACACGATCGGTACCTACAATAACAGCTTGAATCCAGCCCTTAGACATCACCATTCCAGCCATGTTGTCGGTAATGAGTGTTACATCAATTCCAGCTTGCTGCAGTTCAAAAGCCGTTAAACGAGCACCTTGGAGAACGGGACGCGTCTCATCTGCGAAAATTTTGAGATGAATTCCTTGTTCTTTGGCAAGATACATTGGAGCTGTAGCGGTACCGTATTTTGCTGTTGCTAATCCTCCTGCGTTACAGTGAGTCAGTACGCCCATTCCGTCTTGGAATAAAGGCAAGGCATTTTCACCAATCATTCTGCATACTTCTTCATCCTCCGCACGGATTGCAATGGCTTCTTGTGCTAGACCTTCATTTAATGCAGAGATAGAGAGGTAATTAGGGTCCTCGCTAAGTTGTACAGCGGCTGCATACATACGGTCCAGCGCCCAGAATAGATTTACTGCGGTAGGTCTTGATGTCGCGAGATAATCGCATACTTCCTTCACTTTTTCAAGCCAGCCTGCAATATCATCCTTCTGATACTGGCCTGCACCAAGTACCACGCCAAAAGCTGCCGCGATACCGATTGCCGGAGCACCTCGCACTTTCATGGAATGAATGGAATCCCATATCTCTTCCGGAGTATAGAGGTCAAGCATAACAATGGATTCAGGCAGTAGTCTCTGATCGAGAAGTTCAAGGTGATCTCCTCTCCAGTTAAGTGAAATTAATGGATTAAACTCCGTATTCGTGCTGAAATTGCTCATCGTTGTCCTACCTTTCCTTTGCTAGCGTCTGTAACGAGATTCATAAAGTCGTTAATGGATGTAATCCGGCGGTGATTTTTCACCAGGTTTTTGCCAATGGAGAGTGCTTTTCGTTCAGCTTGTTCTCTAATTGTTTCATTGTTAATCGTATCGATATCGGCTACATGCGCAAGTCCGACGATCCGGCGAATCATTTTGCTTCCAGCGAATCCGGCGCTGTCTTGAAGGAGTTTAGTTATATAGAACGCTTGATAGCCATTGGTACGAGCCATGTAGTCCTGGACATCTTGATTCCATAGATCGCAGAAACTGATTTCAAATTCGGTCCATACATTCTGAACCATTAGAAGCAGTTCTTCTGCACGTGCGGAGGCGGCAGCTTCGTCTGTGATCCATCCTGGTATAGATACATAGTGCAGAAGCAGATTGGCAAGAACGGCACCGATATCAAATCCCATGGGTCCATAATAAGCGAATTCCGGGTCGATTACTTTTGTAGATTCTGATGTAACAAAAATACTGCCTGTATGAAGATCACCATGAAGCAAAGCTTGCGCCTCAGTAAGAAACTTTTCTCTTAAAATCGCAATTTCCAAATGCAACTTGCTATCCGTACGAAGCGCCTCTGCTTCATCCTCAATAGAAGGAGAGTAATTGTTTCGTTCAGATATACGATAAGGCTCTTCAAAAATAAGATCTTCTGTAATCTTACATTGGTCTGGGTTTACGAATTTCTTAACTTTTTCTTTCTTAAGAGATTGATCCATAGCTAAATCGGACGTATAAAAAAGTGTCCGAGCCATAAATTCTCCGATATGTTTGGAAAACAGAGGATAGTGGTTTCCTTCAATTAATCCTTTTCTCATGATGACATGATCACTGAGATCTTCCATGATCGTTAAAGCAAGTTCATCATCATAATAATATACTTGCGGAACAGAGCCAGGGCAGATTCTATACTCTTCCTGTAGTACCTCACGTTCAATTCTTGCGCGGTCTAGCGATAGGGGCCATGATTCACCAACAATTTTGGCATAAGGCAATGCCTGTTTAACGATCACACTGTTGCGGGAATTCGTATCTGTAATATGAAAGACGAGATTCAAATTACCATCACCAATTTCCTGGCAGGTCAGTTTACTGTTTGCATCAAATAGATCCAGTACATTCTGAGACAGTTGCATTGCTTCATCAAGAGTTAAAGGATGATATGAAGACAAGGTAGGCACCTCCGCTAAAGTATATGATAAAGAATAAAACCAACTTCTTTACTTGGTATATCAGTATATCGGATTACTCTTCAATTTTATAGCATTTTTTTGGAACAATTATCCGAATAGGAAAACTATTCATGTTAGAGGTCAGTTGATAGATTTGTTTCATTAACTAGGCTAACGGGTAAATTTAAAATAGCAGCGAAGAGAAGAACAGCAGCATCTGATCTTCACCAAATAGAAGGATTTCTGATCTACATAAAGATTGGAAAATTACATTAAATTAAAAAAAAGGATGGGATATCAATGGCTAAATCAACCAATAAAACACAGACAAAAACAGGGGTAGAACAAATTCTAAACCGTCAGGTTGCGAACCTGAATGTAATGTATGTGAAAATCCATAACTATCACTGGTATGTTACGGGTCCAAACTTCTTCTCACTTCATGTAAAATTCGAAGAATTGTATAATGCAGTTACTCTTCAAATGGATGAAATTGCGGAACGTCTCCTTACTATTAAAGGTAGCCCTGCCGCAACAATGAAAGAATATCTTGAGCTTGCTTCTATTCAAGAAGCAGCTGGCGGCGAAGATACGAAAACAATGGTGCAAAATATTATTGAAGACTTTGCTACCTTGTCCGAGGAGTATGCTGAAGGTATTGAAGCAGCTGACGAAGCAGGCGATCAGCCTACAGCAGATATGCTAACTGGATTCCAAGCTGATCTTGAGAAACATATGTGGATGCTTCGTTCTTACCTTGCTTAATTATAAAGGAAAGATAAAGATTACAAAAAGGCTGACCTTATAAGGTCAGCCTTTTTGGTTAACGATGAAGGAATCATAATGAATTTATGAAAAAGGCGAATCTCATTTGATTCGGTACCCTATTTCATATAGAATTCATATGTATCAGTGGTTACAGTGCAGTGTTGCTGTCAAGTTGTGGAGAGTTTTAGGGAGAGAAGGGGATTTTCTTTCTGCAGTCTGTAAACTTTTTAACATAAATGACTTGAGAATCATTGAGAATCAGTTTAGAATTATTATAAAGTGATGCTTTATAAAGCGAAACTGGAAATCAAGGGGCGACCCTATTTAGATAAACAATATGATTTCGACTATGAAATTATTTTATTGGAGGTTAAGGCACATATGGCTACAAATTTCGTCATTGAAGGACTTAAAGCAGAAATAGAAGGTAAGGAAATTCTGAAAGGAATTAACCTTAGCATGAAAGGTGGAGAAATCCACGCAATTATGGGTCCTAACGGTACAGGTAAAAGTACTTTAGCTTCCGCACTCATGGGCCACCCGAAATATGAAGTTACTGGCGGTTCGGTAACATTAAACGGTGAAGATGTACTAGAAATGGAAGTTGACGAGCGTGCTCGTGCAGGTATGTTCCTGGCTATGCAGTATCCAAGTGAAATTGCCGGTGTAACAAACTCCGACTTCTTGCGTAGTGCGATTAATGCACGCCGTGAAGAAGGCAGCGAAATCTCTCTTATCAAATTCATTCGTCAAATGGAAGGTAAAATGAAAGAACTCGAAATGAATCCTGAGTTTGCTCATCGTTACCTGAATGAAGGCTTCTCCGGCGGTGAGAAGAAACGTAATGAAATTTTGCAAATGATGCTGCTTGATCCATCACTTGTCATTCTTGATGAAATTGACTCGGGTCTTGATATCGATGCACTTCGCATTGTAGCCAATGGTGTAAATGCAATGAAGAGCGAAGATCGCGGATTCCTCATCATCACTCACTACCAACGTTTGCTTAACTACATCAAACCTGATTATGTTCACGTTATGATGCAAGGTCGAATCGTAAAATCCGGAGGTCCTGAACTTGCTGAACGTTTGGAAGCAGAAGGTTATGACTGGATTAAAGAAGAACTTGGTATTGAAGATGAAACTGTAGGACAAGAAGCGTAAAGATTAACGGAGGAGGACAAAAGTAAATGACAACACAAACCATTCTTCCGGTTGATTCCGTAGCGCTTCGTGCGTTATCCGAAAGCAAAAATGAGCCGGCTTGGCTCGCAGATCAGCGCCAAGCAGCGCTTGAACTTGCTGGTAGCCTTGAGCTTCCGAAACTGGAAAAAACAAAAATCGAACGTTGGAATATTTCAGCATACGGTCAATATAAAGCAGCTAACGCAATCTCTTTGGAAGAGGCTCCTGAAACCATTCATTCTTTGATCAGAGAAGAAGAAGACGGAACTTTGCTGATTCAGCGTAATTCCGGTGTTGTGTATAGTAATCTTTCCAAAGAGCTAGCAGATCAAGGTGTTATCTTCATGGATCTGGAAACAGCAGTACGTGAACATGAAGATCTTGTTAAGAAACACCTTCATACAGCAGTGAAATCAGATGAACACCAGCTTGCTGCGCTTCATTCTGCAATCTGGAACGGAGGAGTATTCCTCTATGTTCCTCGTAATGTGGTTCTCGACAAACCGGTTCAGGCAATTCTGTTGTCTGATGATGGTACTGCAGCATTTGCACCACATATTCTGATTATTGCCGATACGAACAGCGAAGTGACCTATGTAGATAATTATGTATCTGGACAACTGGATGCCGAAGTGTCTCATATCGGGGTAGCTGAAGTATTTGTAAAAGCAGGTGCAAAAGTTCGTTTTGCAACGGTTCACCAGTTTGGAGACCAAGTGACGGATGTATCCTTCCGCCGCGCCGTTGTAGAGAACGATGGTTCCATTGAGTGGATCGTGGGAGAGATGAACATTGGCAATACGGCAAGTGATACGCTTTCTGTGCTAAAAGGCAATGGTTCAACATCCGATCAAAAAACAATTGCTGTAGGTGCTGGTTCTCAAAAACTGAATTACACCACACAAGCGAAACACTTTGGTAAGAGCTCTTCAAGTCAGATGATTACTCGCGCTGTTATGAGAGAAGAAGCAACAGCAATCATCAATGGTATTACCAAAATTGAAAAGGGTGCAACCAAAGCAGATGGTCAGCAGACAGAACGTGTTCTTATGCTTAGCCCGAAAGCCCGGGGAGATGCGAACCCAATTCTCCTCATTGATGAAGATGATGTTACAGCGGGCCACGCTGCCTCTGTAGGTCAAGTGAATCAAGAACAAATTTTCTATTTGATGTCACGCGGTATTTCCCGTACGGATGCGGAAAGATTGATCATTTACGGATTTTTGGCTCCTGTTATTTCTGATATTCCAATGAAAGAATTGCAAGTTCAATTGCAATCTCTCGTTGAAAGGAAATTAGGACAATGAACGCCGAAGAGATTCGGAAACAGTTTCCCATCCTGGATCAAGAGATCAATGGGCATCCGTTAGTATATTTAGATAATGCAGCGACTTCTCAAAAGCCGATTGCTGTAATAGAAGCCGTAAAACATTATTATGAGTGGGAAAACTCAAACGTGCATCGCGGAGTTCATACGCTAGGCAGCCGTGCCACAGATGCTTATGAAGGTGCTCGTCAAAAAGTGGCCAAATTCATCAATGCAAGACGTACACAAGAGATTATTTTTACGAGAGGTACAACTACGGCACTAAACCTTGTTGCATCCTCATATGGTCCTTCTGTACTTTCTGAAGGTGATGAAATTGTAATCACTCCTATGGAACATCATAGTAATCTGATTCCTTGGCAGCAACTTGCGTTACGCACAGGTGCTGTTCTGAAATATATTCCGCTTCAGCCAGATGGCAGTGTGTCATTGGCTGATGCAGAATCAACCATTACGTCAAAAACCAAAATCGTATCGATGGCATATGTATCTAATGTCCTTGGTGTAATCAACCCTGTGAAAGAGATTGCTGAGATTGCTCATCGTCATGGCGCTGTTATGGTCATCGATGGAGCTCAGAGTACTCCTCATATGAAAGTTGATGTACAGGATTTGGACTGTGATTTCTATACTTTGTCTGGACACAAAATGTGCGGTCCGACCGGTATTGGTGCACTTTATGGCAAGAAGGCGCTGCTTGAGTCCATGGAGCCGGTCGAATTTGGCGGCGAAATGATTGATGATGTTGGACTATACGAGTCCACATGGAAAGAACTCCCTTGGAAATTCGAAGGAGGAACTCCGATTATCGCTGGTGCAGTAGGTCTCGGTGCGGCTATTGATTTCCTTGAGGAAATTGGCATGGACGAGATTGCAAGACATGAGAGTGTTTTAGCCAATTATGCTATGGATCGTTTATCTGAGATTGAAGGAATCACCATTTATGGTCCTAAGAAACGTCATGTCGGCCTTGCAACGTTTAACTTAGAGGGTGTTCATCCTCATGATGTAGCGACTGTACTTGATGCAAGCGGAGTAGCAATTCGTGCAGGACATCACTGCTGTCAGCCGCTTATGCGGTGGCTTGAAGTAGGTTCTACTGCACGAGCTAGCTTTTATCTATATAATACGGAGCAAGACGTTGATCGTCTTGTCAGCGCCTTAATCCAGACAAAGGAGTATTTTAGTGATGCAACTTGATGATCTGTATCGGCGCGTAATTATGGACCACTATAAAAATCCGCGAAATCGGGGTACTTTTGCTGATGACGCAGTCACAGTAAATTTAAACAATCCGACATGCGGTGACCGGATTTCATTGCAGCTGAAAGTTAAAGACGGAATTGTCGAGGATGCAAAGTATTCAGGAGATGGCTGTTCGATCAGTATGTCTTCTGCTTCCATGATGACTGAGGCTATTAAAGGCAAATCGATGGAAGAAGCTTTGAACTTGGCAGAACGTTTCTCGTCCTTGATGCAAGGAGAGGAACAAGAATTTGACGAATATGAAGATATTGAAGCCCTATCCGGTGTAAATAAATTCCCCGCACGTATCAAATGTGCAACCCTTGCATGGAATGCACTGCGTAAAGGGATTGATGAGGATCACAAATCACAATAACGATAGGGAGGTAGACCCCGATGGCTAAAAAAGCTCCTGAAATGGAAGAATATAAATATGGTTTTCGTGACGAACACCAATCCATTTTTAAAACGGGTAAAGGTCTGACTGAAGAAGTAGTAAGAGAAATTTCCCGTATTAAAGAAGAACCAGAATGGATGCTTGACTTCCGTCTGAAGTCTTTGAAACAATTTTACAAAATGGATATGCCAAAATGGGGTGGAGACCTTGACGGTCTCGACTTCAACGATATCCAGTACTATGTAAGACCTTCTGAGAAACAAGGTAAAACTTGGGAAGAAGTACCAACAGAAATTAAAGAAACATTCGATAAACTCGGTATTCCTGAAGCAGAGCAAAAGTTCCTTGCTGGTGTATCTGCTCAGTATGAATCTGAGGTTGTATATCACAACATGCAGAAAGAACTGGAAGATCAAGGTGTAATCTTCATGGACACGGATACTGCACTCAGAGAACATCCAGAAATTTTGAAAGAGTATTTCGCTACGGTTATTCCTCCAGCGGATAACAAATTTGCTGCACTGAATAGTGCGGTATGGTCAGGCGGAAGCTTTATCTATGTACCAAAAGGCGTAAAATGTGAAGTGCCGCTTCAAGCCTACTTCCGGATTAACTCCGAAAATATGGGACAATTTGAGCGTACTTTGATTATTGCTGACGAAGATAGCTTCGTTCACTATGTAGAAGGCTGTACAGCTCCTGTATACAGCACAAATTCCCTGCATAGTGCGGTTGTTGAGATCATTGCCAAGAAGAACGCTCGTGTTCGTTATACAACCATCCAAAACTGGGCACCAAACATTTATAACCTGGTTACAAAACGTGCGGTTGCTGAAGAGAATGCAACGATGGAATGGGTCGATGGTAACATCGGTTCCAAACTGACGATGAAATATCCAGCAGTTATTCTAAAAGGCCGCGGTGCTAAAGGATCTGTACTTTCCATTGCGGTTGCTGGTAAAGAACAGCATCAGGATGCAGGGGCTAAAATGATCCACCTTGCACCAGACACAACTTCTACGATCGTATCCAAATCCATCAGTAAACATGGTGGTAAAGTAACGTATCGTGGATTGGCATCATTTGGACGTAACGCAGAAGGGGCGAAATCCAATATCAAATGTGATACATTGATTCTGGATAATGAGTCCACTTCGGATACGATTCCTTATAATGAGATCATGAACGATAACATTACTTTGGAACACGAAGCAACAGTATCCAAAGTATCGGAAGAGCAGCTGTTCTATCTGATGAGCCGTGGTTTGTCAGAAGCAGAAGCTACACAAATGATCGTAATGGGCTTTATCGAGCCGTTTACGAAAGAACTTCCAATGGAATATGCGGTAGAGATGAACCGTCTCATCAAGTTCGAGATGGAAGGTTCTATCGGTTAAACCAGTCATAGAAGAACTTTAGAGAATTTTTGAATTAATGTGCCACATTTGTGGACGATTCAAAAAGCATTATCAAATAAAGAAGACGAACTTTTTAAAGTTCGTCTTCTTCTTTTTTTATTAGTTTATTGAAATAATGGTTTCACTTCCTTGATATCATGAGTTTCCAACACCACTTTTTGGTCATCCGCAATTAGAATGGTTGGATATTTTTTCACACCTATTCTTTTAGATGCAGAGATTACGATACGCTACTGTTTTTATTAGTAAGATAAAAGAGGTAAGACCCGATATAACAAATGACGACTCCGCTAGCAAATATACTAATGTTATACCCTAGCATAGAACCACCCATGATATTCAATACAAAGGTAAGAATTCCAGCCAGAATAAAAACGGCAGAAGCCAGTTGATGCGTTTTCTTCCACACGGTTTCATTCGATAAGGTCCAACGGTTGGCAAAACCAAAACGATATCCTTTTCTAGCTCGATATAAATAGTTACCAACAATGATAAAGATGATGCTGACTGTCATATTTCCAAGCATGTAGAAATCAAACCGGTAACCTAGTCCGTATAAAATCATCGCAATTTGGATTCCGAGTAGAATAAAAATTGATATTTTATAAATCAGTGTGACTTCTAGAAGATTTGCACGGTGAACAAGACGCTTAGAGTTTTCACGAGTGAGTAGAAGCAGAAGCATGGTACCAGGAACGATGGCCAAGGCAACAAGCTTAGGTGCGGTGTTCGTAGGTGTATTGTCTGCTCCAAATTGAATAACTAATGTCTCAGGCAAGAATGGATAAGCAAATAAACCGAGGATAATCGTTATACCGATCAATACGAGTGAAAAAAGATTCTTTTTTATCATAAGATTCAAACTCCTCTCATTGAAAAATAAACACCGTACATTTCGTTTTATTCCTTGTTAAATTTGAGTGCCCAGTACATAATCTCTTGAATCATCGTTGTGTTGAGAGAATAGTGAATGAATTGCCCCTTTTTCTCTGCGAAAACTAAATCTGCTTGATTTAAAATGCTTAAATGATGTGAAATGCTTGGCTTTGTCATATGGAAATGGTCTGCAATTTCTCCCGCGGTCATATTTCCTTTTCTTAATAATTCAAGAATCTTCATTCGCGTGGGATCCGATAAAGCTTTAAATGTGTTAAACATCGATTTCACCAACATATCTATATTTAGATAATTTTCTAAATATAGAATAACAGTTAATTTCAATAAAAGGAACTGTTATCCAATATATTTAGTTACTAATTTATCTGATTTAAAGAATAAGAAAAGGCCGAGGAAAGATTCCTCAGCCTGTTTGTTATCTTTACCTGCTTGATTATAGACAACGCATGTAATGGATCTAAAGGGGACACCACATCAGTCATAGGTAACTTGATAGGGTTTTTATGTATAGGTTCTAGTTCGTACTGTTAAATATAAATTTCTACAATTGCGATATAACGATGCTTCGCAAGATCAATAAACCCATGAGGGCTTTTTACAAGAGGCCTGAAATAATCATTTGGATTATTCAGTACAATAATGCCAGTATCACCGGTAGTGAGCAGGACCTTTTTACCAATAAAATTCGGCAGCAAATGTTTGATAAAACTTTGGGTTACTTCTGCATTCAATTGACCAAAGCTAAGACCGTACAGCTCGCATAGGACAGAGATATACTCTTGTTTGGATTGATACACGCGAGTGGTAGTCATGGCACTGTAGACGTCTGCCACAGCCGCTATACGCGAATAAGGATGGATGTCATCCTTTCGCAGCCCATAGGGGTATCCGCTTCCATCTTCACGTTCATGATGCTGAAGTGCAGGGAGGGCAAGCAGTTCATTTCCTGTAGATGCAAGAATAATGTCATGTCCTTGCTTTGCGTGTTTTTTCATGATTCGAAATTCTTCGGTACTGAGTTTCCCGGGCTTATGCAATAGTTCTTGTGGGACTACTGATTTCCCGATATCAATGAGATATCCTGCTTTAGAGATGTTATAACAGTCCTCTGCTGAATAACCGAGCCAAGAGGCCATATAATACGTGAGAATGCCTACTTGGACTGAATGGTTATATGTATACTCATCATCCCGGTCTAAAAGCAGGAGCAGTGAGACAACATCCTTCTGTTCAACAAGTTGCTCTGTCATCGGTTGAAGCAGTTCATCAACCTCGTTCATGGCAATGGTTCCAGAGTTCATCGCTTGCTTGAAAATAGTAGCTGTTCCTGCCATCGTTGTATCAAACAACGGAACCAGCTTCATAAGTGACTCCCCGGGGGACGAAGTGACAACAGGGGTAGGAAAATCGGGCAACTGTACACTATCTGCGATGTCTACATAATCAATACCATGTAATTTAAGTCTATTAATATCGGAATCGTTAAGGAGAGAGCCTGCTGGCATCAGCTGCACACCGGAATGATTAAATGCATCACTTTCCAGTAACTGACCGGGCTTAAGATCGGTGACATGTAATCTCAAACAAATAAACCACCTTTAAGCATTGAATTTAAAAATATCATAACAAGAAAAAAATGGTATGACAATGACCTGTTAAAGGAAACGGTCATGTTTTGGGATTCCACGGTCCGGTCTGATGGCCCTTCCACTCGGATCCATCTGCCCATATTTCTTTTTTCCATATAGGCACAATTTCTTTCAGACGTTCAATAGCATATCTGCTGGCATCATAGCAATCGGCTCGGTGAGGAGAAGAAACCGCGATGACTACACTAACCTCTGCAATTCCTACTTTACCCAGTCGATGGGAGATGGCACACCGCGTTCCAGGCCAGCGTTGATCTATTTCTTGTCCTATCGTTTGCATCATAGATAAAGCCATAGGAATATAAGCCTCATATTCAAGAAGAATAGTCCGCTGATCTCCCGTCATTTCTCGTGTGGTACCAACAAAGGATAGGGCAGCTCCATGATTAGGAGTAATGACTTTATCCGTTACTTGTTCCACAGACAGTGGAGAGTACCCAATTGTATATAGCCCATCTGACGTGGTGTGGATCTCTTCATTGTCAGCGGAACCCGAAGTGGCTCCGTCTCCACCAGAAACAGGCGGGATGAGGGCGACTTCAACGTCTGTATTTAGTAGCGAGTGTGAGGGTGCGTATTCTTGGTTTATGGCAATAATCGCACTCTCTATCAGCCCTGCAGCATCGGGATATTGATGAATGAGTTCTTCTTTTACTTGCCCTGCTGTTGTAGATTCTGCTAATGTAAGTTCGACTCTGGATTTGCCAATTCTCTCAGCTATTCCTGCAAATAATAAAACGGTTATTTTCATTTTTTTCACCTCATTTTTGCTTGGGAAACCCTTTTAATATATCATATCTTACATAGAAATGTTATGCTTATCTATTAGAGGAAACGGAAAAAAAGGACCAGGCTGTATCATTTTTCCGGAGGAGGGAACGAAGATGAACGTTTTACACAAACAAATACTCACCATTCTTCACACGAATGATATCCATAGTCATTTTGAACAAATGGGCTCGCTTGCAGCGATGATTCATGAAGCTAAAGAACAATCTTCATCCGGAGAAGAAGTGCTCGTCCTTGATATAGGAGATCATATGGATCGGATGGCCGTAGAGACAGAGGGCACGATGGGCGGCGCAAATATTGATATCATTAATATGACAGGCTATGATGCGATTACAATCGGAAATAATGAAGGTCTAACGTTTACAGCAGATATTCTTGATCAAGCCTATGCAGGGATTTTATGCCCCGTTGTATGTGGGAACCTCCTATTAAAAAGCACAGGGAAACCTCCCTTATGGATGGAACCTTATCATATCATAAATAAAGGCGGGATTCGGATTGGACTCCTCGGAGCGACTGCTCCGTTTAACTCTTTTTATGAACTGCTTGGACTCGAAGCACTTGATCCGATGGAGACATTACGAAGTCAGGTTACCGAGATAAGGGATCAGGTTGATATTGTGATTGTATTGTCTCACTTAGGTCTTATGATGGATGAGAGAATAGCCGAAATAATAGAAGGGATTGATGTGATTCTAGGGGGACATACACACCATGTGCTTAAAGAACCGCTGCTCATAAATCGTACTGTGGTTTGCGGCGCGGGAAAATACGGTAAGTATTTGGGAAAAGTAACCCTCGAACGTCATCCTGGACAGGAGCGTTTTTCTTTGGTTTCTGGCGGATGTTATCCGGTGAATGAGATGCTCTTAGATGAAAATGTAACTGCGGCCATTCTCGCTCATCGTGAGCAGGCTGAGATTAGACTGAGCCGGACCGTAGCGATTACAGACAAAGAACTTCCTATTTCTTGGGATGAGGAGTCCCCCTTTGGTAATATATTAGCTCAGGCAGTAAGACAATTCACAGGGGCAGAACTCTCTGTTGTGAATGCAGGTCAGCTCTTAGGGGCGCTCCCAGCAGGAAATATTACGGAGGGTATGTTACATTCTTTATGTCCATCTCCCATAAATGCGTGTACAATTCAGTTAAAAGGGTCAGATTTGCGCAGAGCGCTGGAACAAAGTCTGCTTCCTGAATATAGAGAGCTAGAATTCAAAGGATTTGGCTTCCGAGGATATCAAATGGGGAATTTGTGTCTCGATGGTGCTGAAGTATATTATGATGATTCGCTGCCGCCTTATCATAAGATTACGGAGATTCGTGTTCAGGGAACCGTTCTAAGCGATGAGCAGCTTTATCAAGTAGGAACGCTTGATATGTTTACATTTAATATTGGTTATGAAAGTCTTGCTTTAGGTACCGACCTATCCTATCGATTACCCGAGTTTATTAGAGATTTGCTCGGTATGGAACTGCAAAGACCGGAGTCGCTAGAAGAAAGTTCGTTAGCCCGTTGGCATCCGATCATATCGAGGTAAAGGAACTGTTAGAGAGCATTTTAATGTAGGCAGGAGAGGGTGACCTTGCGTCTTGTACCCATTGCTATGCTTGAGCCCGGGATGAAACTCGGCAAGCGAATATATAATGATGAGGGTATTGTTTTACTCAGTGAACAAATTGAACTGACAACCCATCTGATCAAGCGAATCTCTCAGTTGGGTATTAGTTATGTATATATTCAGGATCCTCAAATGGAAGATATCGAGTTTCCTATTATGTTACGAGAAGAAACTAGGATCCGAGCGATGAAGGAGATTAAAGAGCAGTTCACCAGTCTAGCAGGCGGTAAAATGAAACATAAATATCCTTATTTAGGGAAAAAATTCACCGGTGTGATGGAGCTGATTCTTGAGGATATTTGTTCTCAGCCAGGTGTCATGATTATGATGACGGGAATGCATACCATGGATCACACTTTGTATGATCATTCGCTTAATGTATGTATTCATTCTTTGATTCTTGGTAAGGGACTCGGTTATGACAAAAATAAACTGATGGAGATCGGTCTTGGTGCGATGCTGCATGATATAGGCAAGACTCAAATCCCTCCTCATATTTTGCAAAAGCCAGGAAAGCTGACTCATGAGGAATATGAAATCGTAAAGAATCATACGTTATATGGATTCAAACTTTTAAAAGATGAACCTGGCATCCCTTTATTATCGGCACATTGTGCACTTCAGCACCATGAACGAATGGATGGTCAAGGTTATCCTCAAGGGCTAAAGGGATCGGATATTCACGAATACGGCAAACTGCTTGCACTTACAGACTCTTATGATGCCATGACCACGAATCGTGTATATCAGAATGCTCTGCTGCCTCATCAAGCAGTAGAAATGCTGTTCACGGGTACAGGAACACTCTATGATCAGCATATCTTGGAGGTTTTTAGGGATTATGTAGCTATTTATCCGGTCGGTCTTACCGTACAGCTTATCACGGGGGACACGGCAGTTGTTGTTCGTATCCATCCCGAAGCACCGCATCGTCCCGTTGTTCGAGTTATTAAAGATTCGGAAGGCAGGCAGCTGCATACTCCTTATGATCTCGACTTAATGGAACATTTATCCGTTATGATTGCGGGTGTGGGCGGGGAGGCAGTTATGATGACTTCGGTAGAGCCTCAGTTTACATAACGAGGTATTTTTGTTCGGTAAACAGATGTGATATACGAAATGAATAATGTTAAGGATTGCTTTATGCGATCCGTTTATTTTAGGAAGTAAGGTGAATTAAAATGAGTTTATTAAATCATGAATCGAATTCTTTACAAATTATTTCTCCGTCTTATGATCCTTGGGACCCTATTATGTCACTGCGAAAATATGGGCAGCATAAGCTGACAAGTGTAGAGATGACAGTGACTCACTTGTGTAATATGCGCTGCGAACATTGTGCCGTAGGAGACATGCTTGTCATGAAAGAGGCGCCTGCACTGCCTGTTTCTGAGATGATCAAGGCACTGGATCAGGTGGAGCATCTTGAAACGATTAGTTTGACAGGCGGAGAACCAAGTTTTCTCGAAAAAACGGTAGATGAAATGATTGTACCGCTGCTGAAATACGCAAGAGAACGGGGGATAAGATCCCAGATTAACTCTAACCTGACACTTGACCTAAGTCGTTATGAGAAAATGCTGCCTTATCTTGATGTTATGCATATTTCTTTTAATTATCTAAGTGCAAAGGATTTGCATGAGGTCGGATTTACAAACAGTCCGCGGCCGGTGAGTTATGAAGTAGCAGCAAGAATGTACGATAAAATGATGGAGAATTCTTTGAAACTCAGTGAGCAAGGAATGTTTATATCAGCCGAATCCATGATCAATTATCGCACGCATGATAAATTAGCTGGTATCCATCGTTTAATTGGACAAATGGGGGCAAAACGTCATGAAGTGCACCCGATGTATGCGTCTAATTTTGCGGCTTCTCTGCCGGTACTTTCATTAGATGACATGCGTGCAAGTATCCATGGACTGCTGGATGCCAGAGACAAAGACATGTGGATGTTGTTCGGAACCCTTCCATTTTACGCTTGTAATGGGGGAGAGGAAGATCGTAAGCTTATCTCAAGACTGCATAAAGAGCCAAATGTAACGGTTCGTAATGATCCGGATGGTCGCAATCGGGTTAATGTGAACATGTTTACCGGTAATGTGTATGTGACGGATTTTGCAGATATCCCTGCTTTCGGCAACATTAAAAATAAGAAGCTTGATGATATTTTTGAAGAATGGACGACAAATCATCCACTTAATCAGACCGTAAACTGTTTTTGTGATGCTGCTCAGTGCTGTGGACCTAACCTGCTTGTAGCAGATATGTATTATAAGGATGTAGATTTCAAAACGAGAAAAGCATTCTCTGATATCGTGTAACCTAATGAACTTAAGTAAATATAAGGTTATCGTCAGGCAAGAAGAATTTTCATAAAGGAGAGGCAGTCACGTCATATACGTAACTGCCTCTTTTTAGATTTATTCGTTAGGAAGTAGCCTGATCATCTTTACGCATGCTTACTCGTATAAATTTAATTACTTCCATCAGCAGTACGGAGCCGAGGGCAAGTCCACCGGCAATAAGGAACTCATTCCATCCAAACGTTGCTGGAATGGAGAAGATACCGCGCACGCCAGGAAGCAACGTAATTCCGTAAAGAACGAAACATAGCAGGACGGCTCCAATAACATACTTATTGGACAAGAAGCCAACCTGGAAAATCGTTTGCTGGCTGGAACGTGCTGCAAAGGTCTGCAGGGTACGTGCCAGAATCAGCGTTGTAAAGGCCATGGCCACACTCATCTCCGGCGAATGTTGAAGGCCAATATATTGGGAGATAATAACAGCGATCCCGATAAGGAGACCTCTGGTAATCACTGCTGTGAGCGTTCCACCGGCAAAGATACCTTCGTTAATATCACGCGGCTTCCGCGACATCACATTCGGTTCTGCTTTTTCCATCCCCAGTGCGATGGCAGGAAGCGAGTCATTCGCTAAATTGATGAACAAGAGCTGAATCGCTGTAAATGGATTAATCCAGTCCACAATCAAGGCGAAGAGAATCGCTATAATTGCACCTAAATTTCCCGCAAACAGATAAGCGATCGCTTTCTTAATGTTATCAAATACAGTACGACCTACTTCAACGGCATTAACAATGGAAACGAAATTATCATCCGTCAGAATCATGGCCGACGCATCTTTAGCTACGTCCGTACCACTGCCCATTGCAACCCCAATATCCGCTTGTTTCAATGCAGGAGCATCATTAACTCCGTCACCCGTCATAGCGGTGATTTGGCCTTTTTTCTGCCAAGCACGAACAATTCGGATTTTATTCTCTGGTGATACACGAGCGTAGACGGAGATTTGTTCTAACTTCTGATCAAGTTCTTGTTCAGACATGGCATCAAGTTCTTGACCTGTTACCGCAATATCTCCCTCACTCATGAGTCCAATATCTCGTCCAATAGCCTGAGCTGTTGTTTTATGGTCGCCTGTAATCATGACCGTACGGATTCCTGCTTTTTTGGATTCCACAATTGAGTCAAAGACCTCTTCACGCGGAGGATCGATCATTGCGGTAAGACCGACAAGGACAAGGTCGTATTCGTCACTTACATTGATCTCCGTTGTTTCATTTGGAATGTTTTTATAAGCATAGGCAAGAACACGAAGCGCTCGTTTAGAGAACTCTTCATTTTGATGACGGAACTGTTCGATCATTTCATCTGTGAGCGGTTGTTCTTCGCCGTGGATGAAGACACGATTACAACGACTGAAGAGTACGTCAGGTCCGCCTTTTGTCAAAATTGTTTTCTGTCCATCAAAGGTATGGATGGTAGACATCAGTTTTCGATCTGAGTCGAAAGGAATTTCAGCTTCTCGTGGGAACTGGTCCCGAATTTCTCGGTAATGTTTGTTTTTAGTATTACTAAACGCAATAAGCGCAATCTCCGTTGGATCACCGAGTTCTTTTCCTTCTTCATTGATATGAGAATCGTTACAAAGTACAGCAATGTGCAAGAGTCTTCGTTCTGCAGCGGTTAACGTATCTGGATCATCTGGAAATTCTTCTTTGGTTCCTTCAGGCAGATAATAATCGACCACGGTCATTCGGTTTTGAGTCAGTGTACCGGTTTTATCTGTACAAATTACACTTGTTGAACCTAGAGACTCAACCGCAGGCAGCTTACGAATAATCGCATGCTGTTTTGCCATTTTATTCGTTCCCACGGAAAGAACAATCGTCACAATGGATGATAAAGCTTCCGGGATGGCGGCAACGGCAACAGCAACAGCGAACATAAGAGCATTCAGGATCGATGCAGTCATATCAACTGAATTATTGTTAAAGTAAATACGCGCTGCTTCTACGCCGAAAATAATAACGGACAGGATGAGAATGAATATCCCTAGTTTTTTACTGAATTTATCTAATTTACGCTGGAGCGGTGTTTGCTTAGATTCTGCACTTTCAATCAGACCTGCAATTTTTCCAATCTCTGTTTGTTCTCCGGTAGCCGTAACGACAATCGTTCCTCGGCCGTAAACCGTAAGAGCACCGCTAAATACCATATTAAGGCGATCACCAATAGCAGCTTCACCTTCTATAGGATCGGTATGCTTCTCAACAGCTTCCGATTCACCGGTCAGCATACCTTCGTTTACCTTTAGGCTGCCGGATTCAATGATACGTCCGTCTGCAGGCACATTGTCTCCTGCCTCAAGCAGCACAATGTCGCCGGGTACAAGTTCTCTGGCAGGTATCGTTATACGTGCACCGTCTCGAATGACTTTCGCTTCGGGAGCAGAGAGGTTACGCAGGGCATCAAGTGAACTTTCTGCTTTTCTTGTTTGCACCACACTAACGATGGCGTTAAGAACAAGGACAAGAAAAATAATTAAAGATTCAATATATTGCCCGAGGAAAAGCTGAACAGCAGCTGCGATAAGAAGTACAATGACCATGGGGTCTTTAAAGTTTTCTAAAAAAAGTTTCCATATGGGATCTCTGTCTTTTGCTTTCAGTTCATTATAGCCTTCTGAATCCAGTCGTTTTTGTGCTTCTGTACTGGAAATTCCTTGTTCTGAACTTTTTACTTTGCTGAGAACCTCTTCTTTACTTTGTTGATAGTAATTCAATTCGAATTTCCCTCCCTTGTTATTCTGGCTGCCAAAGATTTCAATTAGGCCTGCATTCTCTTTTGCCTTATGTATATTTCAAGCATCAGCAAAAGAAAGTAATGATCTCTCTCCGTGTAATTTCTCCACACCCTCCTCTTGTTATGCTTGAATCATAAATACTCTGTTCATTACCCGCTTAAATAAGCGGAGACACCCCATTTTTTCAGTTAAATATATATCTTTTGTGAATCGAATCCATTTCAAATGAGTGATGGAATGGATTCAATCGATTTATATTTTACATAACTCCGGTTTACATGGCTGTTAAAAAATGCGTATCATATATATAGATCGTTATATACTTCGAAATATGTTGTTACGGAAAGGATGCTGCAATAATGAATCAAATGGTTACCCTCAAAAAGCCGGAGGCCATGATCTTTGATATGGATGGTACTCTTTTTCAAACAGAATCACTTCTTATCCCCGTATATCACCGCCTGTTTGATATCTTGAGGGAGGAAGGGCATCATGAGGGTCCGACTCCGCCTGATGAACTTATGCTGGGATGTCTCGGGATGTTGCTGCCGGATATATGGAATAAAGTAATTCCGAATGCGACAGATGAGGCGAAGGCTCGTGCAGATGAGCTTCTTCTGCAGCTTGAACTAGAAGATCTAAAAGCAGGATCTGGAGTCCTTTATCCAGGAGTAAAAGAAACACTTCAAGAGCTTCATAACAGGGGTGTCAAACTTTTTGTGGCAAGTAATGGACTAGAACATTATGTAAAAGCTATAGCAGAAATCCACGGAATCGCCGAATGGTTTGACGATCTTTACAGTGCAGGTGAATTCAGTACTGCTTCAAAAGTAGATCTGGTGAAGCTGCTTCTAGATAAGCACCAAATTAGAAATGCGTGGATGGTAGGAGATCGTTCTTCCGATGTGGAAGCGGGGGCCGAGAATGGTCAGACCGTTATTGGCTGCGCCTATGCTGGGTTTGGTAACGAAGACGAACTGAAGGGTTCAAGTGCATATATAAATGACTTCACGGAGTTGCTCGAGCTGTACAACAAAGCCGAGTAGATAAATTAGGAATACCTATTAAAGTATGCATAAAAAATAAAACAAGCCGCTAGTTGTTATATACTTTCCTACATGAAGGAGGGAACGCCCCTCCAGTGGACAGATATAACATATGCGGCTTGTTTTTGGCATATTTTTATAAGGATTATCTGTTTTTTTGTTTATAGAGCCACAGCGAGTATTCAAGAGGTTTAATAATGGCCTGACGGTATATCTTATCTTGACCAATCTCAATAAATACTTCACGTGCAGGTTTAGGATTGACCTCAATAAGATAAATATGGCCCTTCTTATCGATAGCCAGATCGAGAGCCAGTTCACATAAATCACCGTAGGTTTTCTCCAGGTACTTAGCAACCTCAATACCGAATTCTTCTGCTGTTTCTCGAACCTCGTTTCGTTTTTCGGGAAGGGAGATCCATCTCGATAAAAGTTCGTTCATCTCTGCAGCTCTGCCACCGCCATGCAGATTAGAAGTTACGCTTCGCTCTGCACCAATTCGTCCTGCACAGCCGGTACACTCCCACTGCCCATGTTTATTCTTCTGTACGAGCATACGGTAATCGTGAACCCGACCATTGGGAAGTTTTAGTTGAACGCCTTCTTGGATGATATAACGAGTTTCCGTATCTGCGGAAGGAAGGAACGTGGATATATTCTCTATTTCGATCTTTTTAGGTGATAGGATACGTCTCTGTTGATCCCGTCCTTGTACAAGTAAGATGTTATCGTTTTTTGAGCTGCGCTCGATACGTAAAATTCCACGGCCGCCCGTACCATTAATCGGTTTCAGGTAAAGAAGTTTGTGTTTTTTTAGCATTAATTTGACATCGGCCGTGCTTCCATACAGTTTAGTATCAAGTAAAAAAGGACGAAAGAGTGCTTTTTTATTCAATGCTTGATGCAAGGTCCACTTATTACGAAGCGGACGATTTAGAAATAGAAGATGTGCATATTTTTTGCGAAAACGAAGCAGTTCCTGGAATCGTTCTCCCCGCTGAATCCGGCAGCGATCAAAGATAAGGTCCGGAAAAGAACGCCATCTACGGATCCAGCGGTTCTGCTCAGGTAAATACATCAGGGCATGAATCAGTTCTTTGCTGGAATTTACATCGGAAGGAGTGAATACATACACGTCAATGCCCAGCTTTTGGCCTTCTTCAATCATCTTCTCATAGACTTTTTTCTCTTCAAGATGCTTTTTATCGTTAAGGTACAGCGTGAGTATGCCTAGGACAGGTGACGGCATAAAAGGATCACCTTCTCTAATTTTCTATTTGTCTCGCTAAATAGGTGCAGTAATGAATGATTCGCTCGAGTGATCGCTTGCGTATCAAAGGCTCATCGAATTTCATCGGTTTTGCATTGGCTTCAAAGAAACAGATGCCTCCGCTTGGGTTAACACCGAGATCCATGGACATCTCGCCAAGTCTATGACCTGCTGCCTTTTCCACTTGTTTTGCAATGGTGATAGCGGTCTCTTTCACATGATTCATAATTTGGCTTGCTCTTTCTGAACCGAATACTTCGGACAACAGTTCATGCGGATCCTCCACGCTGCCGCCGCGGGGAACATGTGTTGTAATACTTTTCAGTCCAGCAAGTCTAGCCCCAATTCCCGAGAGGCTCCATACGCCTTTGTTGTTCTTTTGGACCAGTACGCGAAGATCAAAAGGCCGGCCTTTATAGGTGGCGAGTTTGATTCCTTGCTGAATGATATATTTGCAATCTTCCGTTTCTAATTGGACTCTGTTCCAAAGTTTCTGTAGAGTAGCTGCCTTGTAAGTCACACTTTTTTTGTTATCTTGTATCCGAAGTATATAAGGCAGTTTCTCTTTCTGCTGAAAAGTAAGCCGCATAATTCCTTTGCCTGCTTTCCCATTTTCTGGCTTTAAATAAACATAAGGATATTGCTCCAGTACTTTTCCTAATCCTCGCCGGGTTCGAAGTCTTTTGGTATAAGGGATAAAATCACGGGTAGACTTTCCTTTACTAAGCCATTCAAACAGATCCCATTTATTAAAAAAATAAGGATTGAACAGAGTGATGCCTGGATGATCCAGACACTCCTGTATTTTTTTCTTTACCAATGGATCTTGTTCATCTTCCCGCTGAGGAATACGATTATAGATCACCTGAGGAAGGGGGAACAGGTCTTGGACCCATTCCTTTACGTGTTCATCATAACGATATCCTTTAATTTCTCGAGAAGACAGCTTCAGGTCGCGAACGGTTACGATGTATACGGAACAACCAAGCTCTTCACCGGTGTTGATAATGTCACGAAAATTGTTGCGATTTCCTCGAAAGAGAAGCTTCTTATCATGCATGGTCAGAATCGCAATAGTAGGCTTCGTGTCCCGGATCTCGCCAATCACAAATCTTCCCTCTGATGGAACTGACTTAGATATAAACAGTGGTCTACTATGTGTTCCACCGATGCTTTCCCCTCTGTTCTGAGCTGAGGGTGACGGAAGATCGATCGCCCTGGTTTTGCGTTCGCTTCGAACATCCATACGTGTTCCTCCTGATCAATGCCAAGGTCAAATCCGATTTCACCAAGAACGTGCTTATGATGAAATTCAATGGCCTCTGCAAGTTTTATAGCGACATCTTTTGTTTTCTGCAAAACTTCAGATGATCTGCTGCCAAATGTTTTGCTGAGCGCTTGTTCTGGTGTCATTAAAGAACCGCCGTTTTTTATGTGGGTGGTAATGGATCCTTTTCCGGCTTTTTTAGCCCCGATCCCCACGACAACCCATTTGTTGTTTCCATTCTTGTGCATGTGAAATCGAAAATCGATAGGGCAACGGTCAATTTCTATGAGTCTAATTCCTTGCTGTGCAACATAGTCATGAGACTCCGAGCCAATTTTTGTTTTTAACATTCGGGCAAGGCTTTTAAACGTCTTAAAGCGCAAAAGTACATTACCGCCTGCTTTACGATAACGGCAAAAATATCCGCGGCTCGGCAAATAGGTCAATCGATAGATACCTTGACCCAGGCTTCCGGAAGAAGGTTTATAATACACAATTTGATGTTTTTCTAACATTTCATTGATAAGCTCCATGCTTGGATTCAGATGGGACTCGGGTACATAACCATTGACGGTTTGATCATCTTCGAGGAGTTTGTATATATCTGATTTATTAAAGAAACTCCAGTTAAAGAAAGGGATGTTTTTACGTTCAAAACGATCTCGGAGCTGGTTAGTAGAATACGAGAAATCAGATCGTCTGCTCGGCAGACGATTATAAATCACATCAGGAAGCGGTACACGCCTTCTGACAAATCCGCCAGAGCTGTTAAGGAAATACCCGTTTACCGTTTCACTGCTCCAGTCAATATCTCGAGGTGTAAAACCAAATGTGTACGATTTCTGATTTCCTTCTCTGAGTAACTGTTTCACAAAGCCGGTTCTTGAACCAAAGGGTTTGGTAGCAGAGGGGGGGCCATCCGATAAAATCCCAATTAGTGGTCCGAGATGCACTTCGTCTCCTTCGACATTTTTTACAAGGATGCCGCCGGTTGTTGGTACCTTAATCGCACTGCGAACACCACTTGAAAGATAGATATGTTTTCCGCTTTTCTTCATTGGCTTTAGATTTACTTGAATCCGATTTTTCCCCAGCCGGATATGAACATTTTTTTTACCGGATAATTGAAAATTTTTAATGAGGGCATTAGATAGATAGATGATTTTCTCCGGCCGCTTCGTAAAATGCAGATTGCACAATGTCAGGCTCATTTATTTTTATCCTCCTATCCCAAAAACGCAAAGGATTATTGATGTGTATATTTACAGAACTGGCAGTTTGCTTTGGAGGGATTTATTCCATTCTTATTTGTGATTACTCTAATGAATAGGTGATCCTTGTGAACGGAGCAGCAGATAACGAGCGTACTCTAGCGGTCGATTACAAGCTTTATTTATACTCTCGGAATCACCGGAGAGAAGGAAGGCAGCACGCCCTGGTTTAGAGTTCACTTCAAGAATCCATAGATGACCGTTTCGGTCGATTCCGTAATCAATGCCAAGCTCGCTGAGTCTTCCATAGCGGCTTTCTAGAATACTCGGAATGAGAGCAGATAGTGTTGCTGCTTGTGCGAAAAGAAGTGAGGTAATTTCTTTTCCGTATTCTTGTTCAAGAAAAGTGTGGGCAATCTTTGCTGTTCCGCCGCCGTGAAGGTTGGAGGTAAGACTGCCCGCCGTGCCTTCCCGAATAACCAGCCCGCTAAGGTCCCATTGTCCAATACCATTTTTTTGTACCAAAGCTCTAAGGTCGAATGGTTTCGTATCTTTATTCATGAGCGGCAAAAATGGCTGGATAATGTAAGGTTTGGCGATGAGAATACGATGCAGCTGTGCAAGGCCGGAAGAAAGATGGGAGAATCGTTTCTCGAAGCTCCGGTTGTACCGGTTTCGTCCCTGAATATATAGAGTTTGCTCTGCTGAAATCCACTGTGCCCTCACGGTGCTTTTGCCATGGGATCCTGCTTGCGGTTTCAGAAAAACGCCATCCGGATGTATTTTCAACCATGTTTTCAGCTGGTCTTTAGAGGTGTAAAGTTCAGTCTCGGGTAAATGTTTATGCAGTATTTCATATGATTTTAGTGTCTGATATACATGCCATTTGCCTGGCAGTGCTCTTGAGAGAAACCGGATTTTGCGGGAAGCAGATTTGCTTGCCTGGCGTAATCTGCGCCGAAATACTCCAGGAACTGGAGTGAGACAACGGTCGTAAATCAGATCAGGCAAGTCGATCGTTTCCTGAGTCCAGTTCTCATTTACATAGCGATATGCTTGATATTTTCCATTGGGTGCAGACCCTTTAGGAGTAATAACCACGACGTCCATATCAAATTTATCACTTTCCTGACATAACCTTTGGCAAAAGACTTCATCCGCAAAAGGAGGTGAACCTTCTCGTTCATTAACGAGAACTCCGAGAGTACCGAGTGTTCCTTGCATATCTCATGTTCCTCCTTTCTGGTGTATGGATTCAGAAGCCTGCCAAATAGGCAGAATATTCAAGCATAGCTTTTACAGAAGGACGTATCTTGTTATCCGAAAGCGGTGTATTATCATTTTTGGAAGGTTTGGAATTCACCTCAATAAGCCAAATGTTTCCTGACGTGTCCATAGCAAGATCAATACCGAGTTCTCCAAAATGAGCCGGGATGGTTTCTTCAATGGCTGCAGCAATATCAAGAGCCGCTCGGCGCATTTGCGCAAGGGCATTTTTTTTGACTTCCGGAGGAAGTGGCGTTTTATTGACCGCTTCTTTTAACGTACTAAGTGAGCCGCCTCTAGCCAGATTCGACACAAAATGGCTTCCTCCGGCGATCCGCGCCACAATAGAGGTAACCTTCCATTTTCCTGTGTTATTCTTCTGGACCAAGGCCCTGAAGTCTACCGGCTTTTTTCCAATATCAATAAGCGGAATACCTTGCTGGATCTGAAATTTTGTTGTTTTCATCTTTCCTGATAATCCTGTGAAAAGTTTGGCTAGAGTAGGATAAGTTTGTTTCTGTACCCCGCCTACTAAGGTGGCATGAGTCAGGTAGGAGCCGTCCGTTTGTCGTGAAATCCGAATAATACCTTTGCCAAGACTGCCCCGTACAGGTTTTAGAAATACAACGGGATGAGCCAAACACATACTTTTAAATCTAGAGAAGGACTTAAGTAAGTGGGATTCAGGCAAATATCGTTTAAGTCCAGCATTTGTTTTCAGCGCTTCGAATACTTCATGCTTATCGAGAAATTTCTCATTATACATCTGTGTTCCGTACAGGGATTTTACTTCCTTCACAAAATGCTGTACGCTAGGTTTATTCTCAAGTTTGCGTGAAGTAAGCCGATTATTGATGACGTCGGCTACTGGCATGACTGTTTTTTTCCAGCCATCGTCGTAAATCCAGCCATCGATTTGCCCAGTTACCGTTTCGACGTGACTTGGAGTAATGAAATACACATACGCACCCTGTTTTTGACACGCACCGACCAGTTCTCTACAGAACATGGTGATTGAACCAAAAGGTTTTTCAAGCTGTTCCGGGTAGTCTCTGCTGATTAGAACACTAATGAGCGGACCAATACGTAGTGTACGGCTGTCGGCATGATAACGAATTTGAAGGACAGAACGGTTAATGAGACCCAGTTTCTTAGCTAAGGAGGGACTCATCCGCATCCCTTCGTATTTCGGGACGGAAAGAACGGTTACTTCCTGATTGAAACTTCCGAATGCGAGGATTAACGGACGTCCAGTGGGGATTTTCCATTGCTTGAGAAATTTATCCCCGAGCATCACGACGTCATCCTGCAGAAGGCCAGATCCGCTTATTTGGATCGCTACTTTTTTCTTTGACATCGTGGATCTCCTTCCAGGGGGCAAACAAGATGTCTGTTTTAGGGTGGAATGGGTAATAGAACAATGCATGTGATTCATCATATGAGGACATATATCCCTTGGTGATTGACCTACTTTTTAAAATTGTTTTTAACTTGCCTGAAACCTAACCTAGAAATGAAGTATTATTTAAAATCAGCTGGGAGGAATTATTAATGAATGTTCATGACAAAGCTAACGAACTTGCAAAAGCACTGAAAGAAAGCGAAGAAGTACAGGAAATTACAGCAGCTATGAAATTGGTGGATGCAGATCCAGACAGCAAACGTATGCTCGAAGACTTCCGCAGACGCCAAAACGAAATTCAGCAGCGCATGATGTCAGGTGATATGCCGGCTCAAGAAGAGATGGAACAAATGGAAAAATCATTTGAAGTTCTTAGTCTGAATCTTAATATCCGCAGACTATTTGAAGCTGAACGCCGCTTGAGTGTGATCATTGAAGACGTGAACAAAATTATTATGGAAAGTCTGCAACATCTATATGGCGGACCTGCAAATCAGTAGGATCAATTCTCTGATTTCTCACGCTTCCTAATTTGTCCACATATTTACCACTTCTCATTCATAGAGTAGATATATAGATTCATGAGAAAGAGGAGTGAGAAATGTGGTAGGAAAATTAAAATTATCGAAGGCAAAACATATTTTCTACATGCTTATCGCCGGTGGAATGACGCTTTATGCCTTGCCTAATCTTTCGTTTACCGGATGGAGTGCTGCATTCAGTGCTACTTGGTTAGCTTTTGCCCTTCTCGTTATTGGTGCAAATCTACACTTTATTCTGGGTGTAGACGAGGAGAAGAGAAAAGCACTTGACCGGGTACGCAAATCTAAACTTCGTCAGTGGGAACTGAAGTGGATGGAAGATAAGGAGAGTGGGAAAACGGTGAAAATTGTTCCTGCTAAGGAGCGTTCACAGTGAATTTTTCACGCGCAAGGGTTTGTTCTGTAAGCTGGAAATGGCTTCAGGACAACCCTTTTTTTGTTTCTATTAAAAACCTAATTTTGGTTATTTTATGTAGTTCGTGATATAATGAGTACAGACTAGTACAGTTCCGAAATAAAGGGGTGTAACAGATTGGAAGGGAACGAAGAAAACGTTACGAAGCATGTGCAGCTTCTTGAATACATAAGGCATCTAAAAATCGGGACAAAAATATCAGTTCGTGGATTGGCAAAAGAACTTGGTGTAAGTGAGGGAACGGCATACCGGGCTGTAAAAGAAGCAGAAAATGCGGGACTTGTTGTTACGAGAGAAAGAGTAGGAACGATAAGAGTAGAGAAAAGATTGCGCGGTGCTTCAGAACAGTTGACGTTTGGAGATGTAGTAGAGATTGTAGAAGGGTATGTTCTGGGAGGCAGAGAGGGGCTTTCTAAGCCACTCCATAAGTATGTTATCGGTGCAATGAAGGAAGAAGCAATGGCCAAATACATTGATGCTGACAGCTTGCTCATCGTAGGAAATCGGGACAATGCCCATTTGCTGGCTTTGAATCAGGGGGCCGGGGTGCTGATTACCGGAGGATTCGAGACGAGTTCAGAAGTAATCCAGCTTGCGAATGAGCTGAGCCTTCCTATTATTTCATCCCGACATGATACCTTTACAGTAGCATCTATGATCAACAGGGCTATTTTTGATCGGCTGATTAAGAAAAAAATTATGCTTGTCGAAGATATCGTAGGAGACAAGCCCAGATCATATTATCTTAAACTTAGCAGTACGGTTTCCGATTTCAGCAGGCTGGTTCTGGAAACAGGAGAACTCCGTTTTCCTGTTATAGATGAATGGAATCGGGTCATCGGGATTATTACTCGCAAAGATGTCATCGAACTCGATCAGAACGAGGCGATAGAGAAATGTGTGGTTCGCAAGCCAGTTACAGCAACCCTCAAAACTTCTCTTGCTTCTGCGGCTCAGTTAATGGCTTCGGAGGGGATTGATTATTTACCTATTGTGGATCGGAATCGGAAGCTCATTACCTCCGTCAAGCGCAGAGAAGTGCTGGATGCTATGCGAGAAGCGCAGAAACAACCGCAGCTTGGTGAAACGTTCGATCATTTGATATGGAATGGTTTTGTAGAAGAGCGAGGTCCCGAAGGAGACACTAGATATAATGGGATTATCATTCCGCAGATGGCTACGGATTTAGGAACGATCTCGGAAGGTGTGCTTGTCAACTTAATGACGCAGGCGGGTTATAAAGCTGCTCAGGAGAAGACAGGCAGTGATCATGTACTGGAGAATATCACAACTTATTTTGTCCGGCCTGTACAGATTGAAGACAAGATTAGTATTGTGCCGAGAATTCTTGAAGTCAGCAGACTTAACTGTAAATTGGATATTGATATTATCCATGAAGATAATAAGTTAATCTGTAAAGCAATCATGACCCTTCAAGCGATTGACCGGGTATAAACTATAGCGAAAAGTCCGCCTTATACAGGGGACTTTTCGCTTTTTTGATTCGCATAGTAACTGTGGTTACGAATACCGGAAAATACATGGAATGCGCCAAGAACAAGAAAGATAGCTTCGATGATGACGGCAACCGTAGACCCTTGAAACATGAACATCTGGATACATGCCAGTACAATCAGCATAATGCCCATCCAAATATTGCTGAGCGCTTGTAAAAGGCCTCTTTGCTGCTGATCACGTGACCGTCTGCTGCGAACACTAGAGATACCCGCGGTGATCGTAGAGATGAGCAGCAGTGCGAATAAAACATATCTAATGATATCTAGCATAGTTGGTAGGACAGCTCCTTTTTAGGAAAAATATACATGTTGTCCTCATTGTATCATGAATTTCCTCTAGTATATTGAAAAAATTCCCATAGGCTTTAGGCTTCCTTAACGAAAGGATGGCGTGATTTCGACCCATACTTGAAGCACACCTTCCATAACAAGCATGGTTGTAATTTTGACAGAGTAGGGCTTCTCTCTCACGGTGTATGTTTTTTTATCCATCATAATTCGGGTCATTTTACTATACTCATCGATGTTATATACATCTCTGCCCCGCAGCACCTCAAGTTCATCGCCTAACAGTTGGATAATCTCCTTCACAGAAACCGAGTCGGGGATCTTGTCTGATTCTTCTGCACGAATATTAATTTCTTTGATTACGGTTTGTCGTTTACTGTATTTTTTTAAGGTTTTTATATCTTCAATATACTGTTCTTCTTGAATCTTTAAATCTTTGTTTTCAAGCCACAGCTCATTGTAACTTGCATGAAACACCGCATTGTAGACGACGCATCCGATAATCATACCCAGCACAAAGACACCGGATAATTGTATAAAAGGACGTATAAGATAGGTTGGCGGTACACGCATGAGACGTTTACCTCCTTCCTAGTTTCGTGTTGTACATATCCATTTGACTAGCTCTGTCCCCATATGAGCACCTAAAAAAGCAAAAATCAGATACAAGATTTGTTTAATCGCAGGAGATAAGTTTCCATCCAGCATATTACTTTCTATGACACGCATGGGATCAATCGTTCCACCGACAGCAGCGGCCAGGGCCCAAATTTTTATTCTGCCTGCAACATCCAGCATTGTCTGAGTAGGAGGCTGAAGGGAAACGACCGCACCGACTCCGCCGAGCATTGCCCCGCCGAGTACAATGCCAAACGCAATAAAGAAATCAAGGATAATCTTAGACATGAAACTCATAATGTGGTCCGGCTCCTTTCTGTCCTCCTTCGTTTGAATACTAGAAAGGAAGGACACAGCTTGCTTGTACTCTATTCTATGGGCGGAGCCTGCCTTGTTATGATAAAATAGAAAAGATAAAATACGTGAAATATGATTAAGGGAAGGATGTAACGGTCATGAGTTCATTTGTGCATTTACATGTTCATAGCGAATACAGCCTGCTTGACGGTGCTGCACGGATTGTAGAGCTCGTGGACAAGGCAGCGAACGACGGGATGAAGGCTCTTGCTTTAACAGACCACGGGGTCATGTACGGAGCAATCCCTTTTTATAAAGCATGTGTAGCAAAAGGAATCAAGCCAATTATCGGCTGTGAAGCTTATATAACAGCAGGTTCTCGTCATGAACGGGGAAACCGCAAAGATCAACCCATTTATCACTTGATATTGCTTGCTCAGAATCATATTGGTTACCAAAACCTAATGAAACTTTGTTCGATAGGTCATTTGGAAGGATTTCATTATAAGCCTCGAATCGATATGGAGAGCCTCGCGCAATACAATGAAGGAATCATCTGTTTAAGTGCGTGTCTTGGAGGAGAGATTCCGCAGCATGTACTCATGGGACGTATAGATGAAGCTAGAGAGGCTGCTATTCGTTATAAAACGATATTTGGAGACCGCTTCTATCTTGAATTGCAAGATCACGGTCTCGCTGAACAGAAACGAGTGAATCCTGAACTTATTCGTCTATCAAAAGAGCTGGATATTCCGCTCGTTGCAACGAACGATGCTCATTATCTGTCTGAAGAGGATGCGGAAGTTCAGGACGTACTCATCTGCATTGGCACGGGTAAAACCGTGGATGATGAAGACCGGCTTCGTATCCCCTCAAGCCAGCTCTATTTAAAGAGCAGTGAGCAGATGCAAAGTCTGTTTCCGCATGTACCAGAAGCGATTGAAAATACAGTACGGATCGCGGAGCGCACCAACTTGCAACTTGAGTTTGGAAACTATATTCTGCCGGCCTATAGACCGATACCAGAAGGACTCACACCAGGCGAGTATCTTAAACAGCTGTGTGAAGAAGGGCTTAGATCACGATATGAGGATACAAGCCACTTTAGCAGTGAAGAAGGGAAAAAGGAACTATTTGACCGGCTGTATTATGAGCTTGGTGTAATTGAAGAAATGGGTTTTTCTGATTATTTCTTAATTGTTTGGGATTTTATTGCCTATGCCCATCAGGAGGGCATTGTAACCGGACCAGGACGGGGTTCCTCAGCGGGAAGCCTTGTCGCTTATGTTCTACGCATTACGAATGTCGATCCGATAAAATATCGGCTTCTTTTTGAAAGATTCCTAAATCCCGAGCGGATTACGATGCCTGATATCGATATTGACTTCAGTGATGAGCGAAGAGATGAAGTTATTGACTATGTATCCAGAAAATATGGCCGCGAGCATGTCGCACAGATTATTACCTTTGGAACACTGGCTGCGAGGGCAGCAGTAAGGGATGTGGGAAGAGTACTCAGCATTCCGTATGCAGAAGTTGATAAAGCAGCAAAACTGATTCCAGGTCAGATTGGCATGAATATTGCCAAGGCGCTCGAACTCACTCCTGAGCTCAAAGCACTCTATGAAACCAAGCCCAAAACAAGAGCACTGCTGGATATGGCGAAAAAAGTAGAAGGCATGCCAAGACATGCTTCGACACATGCGGCTGGTGTTGTCATATCGAGAGATCCGCTGACAGATGTGGTTCCTCTTCAGGAAGGCAGCGAAGGAGCAGCGCTGACGCAGTACTCTATGGAAAACCTGGAGTCCATTGGTTTGCTCAAGATGGACTTTTTGGGACTAAGAACTCTGTCTATCATCGAACGCTGCTTGCGCTGGGTTAGTGAACAGGAAGGCGAAGCTCCAGATTTTCGGTATATTTCTGATGATGATCCTAAGACCTACGAAATGCTGGGAAATGGGGATACGACAGGCATTTTTCAATTGGAATCTGCAGGAATTCGGAAGGTGCTGAAGGATCTTAAACCTTCTGTTTTTGAAGATATCATCTCGGTACTTGCTTTATATCGTCCGGGTCCAATGGAATTTATTCCTAAGTATATTCAGGGTAAGCATGGACTCATTGAAGTGGAGTATCCGCATAAAGATCTCATCCCTGTTCTAGAAGATACGTACGGTATTATCGTATATCAGGAACAGATCATGCAGATTGCTTCAAGCATGGCTGGATTTTCACTTGGAGAAGCAGATTTGCTGCGCAGAGCTGTGTCCAAGAAAAAAAGAGAAGTGCTTGATCGTGAACGAGAACACTTTGTTAAAGGAAGCGCAGCGCAAGGATATAGCAAGGAAGAAGCGGATCAAGTCTATGACATGATTGTTCGTTTTGCCAACTACGGGTTCCCGCGTGCGCATGCCGCAGCCTATGGGATTTTGGCATTTCAAACCGCTTATCTGAAAGCACATTATCCTGCACCATTTATGGCTTCCATGTTAACTGCGGTCATGGGAAATCACCGGAAAGTAGCGGAATATGTCGTCGAATGCAGACGAATGGGCATCCCGATTCTTCCGCCTGATGTGAATGAGAGCGGGATTTTATTCACTCCAATCGTAGGACATAATGGAGACTCTCTTGGAGATGACCCGGCTACAGAAGAGAAGCCGCAGGGATGTATCCGATTTGGGCTGGCTGCCATTAAAAATGTCGGAACTCAAGCCATGGAGAGTATTCTTGCTGTTCGCAGCAAAGACGGTCCATTTGTAAGTTTGCTTGATTTTTGCAGAAGAGTTGACCTTAGAGTCTGCAATAAACGTGTGATTGAATCTCTGATTCAGGCAGGTGCTTTTGACAAGCTTCCAGGCCACCGGGCACAACTGCTTGCCATGCTGGATGAGGTGGTGGAAGCGGCACTGAAATGGCGGAAAGAGCGAGAAGACTTACAGATTCAACTTTTTGATTTTGTAGAAACGCCAAACTGGGAGATTGAGTATCCGAATATCCCTGAACATAGCATGTCACAACAACTTGAACTCGAACGTGAACTGCTTGGTCTTTACCTCTCTGGACACCCGCTTGACAATTATAGTGAAGTTTTGGAGGCAGAAGAAGCAAACAAACTGATGGAACTTGCAGATGCCGAAGATGAGTCAGTGGTTGTAACCGCAGGCATGGTTGTATCGGTCAAACAGATTACGACCAAACAAGGAAAATCGATGGCCTTTATGGAGCTTGAGGATCAGATCGAGCGGACAGAAGTGGTTCTTTTTCCAGAAGTATGGCGAAAAAGCGCACAACTGATTGACAAAGGTGCGTTACTTGCGATTCGAGCTAAAGTACAGCTTCAGGATGAAGGATTTAAGCTCCTTGCTGACGAAATAGCTCCTTTATCCAGTGAGAACCTACATCGTCTTGCCTTACAAAAGCAGCGAAGTACAGGGCGGCAGGATAAAAAATATGGTTCCTCTGTTCAGACGAAGACAGCTACGTCTCCTCTGTCGCAGCGAACTCCCGAAGCAGCGAACCGTGCTACAGTGAATACATCGCCTAGGGGGACTTCTATTGCTTCTCACAAAGCGAAAGGGACAACTAAGACGGGGGCAGGAAACGAGTCAACACCTAAACTTAACGTGCGTGTAAAACAGCGGGTGTATATGAAGATAACATCAGCAGCAGAAAAGTCAGGTGTCCTTACAAAACTGAAGGCTGTATTACAGCAACATCCCGGACCTGTAACAACTGTTTTATTCTATGAAGAGCACAGGTCTTATAGAGCATTAAGTGAGGCTTATAGTATCAAACCTTCTCCTGAACTGATTGCCGGGCTTGAAGAAATTCTGGGTAAGGGAACCGTCGTAGTGAAGTAATACTTGTGATTAAGCAAGAGTAAGGTCTTGTGAAAATGATTCATTTAACGTACTTTTTACGAACAATTTCCATCCCGGCTGCATACACTTAGGAACACCAAACATTTGGTGCATTTTTAAGTAGATGGTTTGCTCTCACTTTGGTATAGACCTTTTCAAAATGAGACAATCATGGCTACAGGGATGGGGGAATCAGCGGATGTCATATGAAATTGTGGAAGCGATGCTGAAACGACGAGGTGTGACGATTGAATCGATTGCAGAGATCGTGTTCACCCTTCAGAAGAAGTTTCACCCGGAACTGAAAGAAGAAGAATGTGTAGAGAGTGTTCGTGCGGTTTTATGTAAACGGGAGGTCCAGTATACACTTTACACAGGAATTGCACTGGATGAGCTCGCAGAGAAAAAACTGTTACCACAGCCGCTTCAGGCACTGCTCGAAGCTGATGAGCCCCTTTATGGTGTGGACGAGACTCTAGCACTTGGTATTACTAGTGTATATGGGATGATTGGTCTGACGAGTTTTGGTTACTTAGATAAAGAGAAAATGGGGATCATTGAAACACTGAATGACAAAAATTCAGGAGTTCATGTTTTTTTGGATGATTTAGTTGCAGGTCTTGCCGCTGCCGCATCTGCAAGAATTGCTCATAAGAACATCAGCGCCAAAAATTATCCTTTTAATCCATAAATAAAGGTTTATCTTAAGTAAAAATAGGCGAAAACAATAGTTACATGAATAGGTAAAAATACATGAATCATTCTGCCTCCAAGCCTTTCTTGCGAAAAAAAAGAGAGTTATGTTATCATTAAGCCATTATGCGAGCTTTGATCATAGGGCTTAGGGGGCGGAAATGGCATGTGGACGGTGATATATATTGCACCGACAGCGAAAATTGCTGACAGACTAAAAACTCGGCTTGCGGATGAAGGATTTCTAGTACAGACCCGTCCCATCAGTTTATCCAAGCAACAGTATGAAATTCTCGTTCCCTCCGGTGAGTTAGAAGAGGTTCAGGAAGTACTGAATTCCATCTTGCATTCCTAAATGAAGCAATGGAGTTCTATTCTTGTTTGCGGACCTATTTTATGCGGCAGGGAATTTAAAGGAAAGAGCGAACGACTCCCTTGTCTGTGTGTGTCTGTCTCCTCTTTTTTTTGCGTATAGGCACTTTTTATGTTTGCCCATGCTATGTTGTTAATGGCTGGTCATATCTAGACTAGCAAGCCATCAAATTTACGGCTGAAGAGGTGTAGTTGTGTTCAAAGATATATTCCAGAAAAAGCGGAAATACGCGACCATACCTTCAGAGCGAACAGGGCAGAATGATGCTCCTGAAGGAGTGGACCGCCCAAGACGTGAGGTCCCGGAAGGGCTCATGAACAAGTGCAGTAAATGTGGCACGATTCAATATAGTAAAGAGCTTGAGAAGAATCTGAAAGTCTGTCCTTCGTGCGGCTATCATATGCGTTTAAATGCAATGGAACGTGTCAAGATGACACTTGATGAAGGCTTTATCGAATATGACTCGGATATGGTCTCAGTGGATCCATTAGAGTTCCCAGGTTACAAA
Source organism: Paenibacillus sp. GYB006 (assembly GCF_036577645.1). NCBI lineage: Bacteria > Bacillati > Bacillota > Bacilli > Caryophanales > Paenibacillaceae > Paenibacillus > Paenibacillus sp. GYB006. The sequence goes on from NZ_JARBDA010000001.1 coordinate 635,527, forward strand.
TCAAAGCTTGAACAACAAACCATGAAATCAGGTCTGAAGGATGCTGTAGTTACTGGTGAAGGCAGCATAGATGGTCATCCTGTAGTGGTCTGTGTTATGAGTTTTGACTTCTTTTCGGGAAGTATGGGTTCGGTGGTTGGCGAAAAAATCACAAGGGCTATAGAGAAAGCGACCCAGAAAAAGTTGCCTCTGATTATCTTCTCCACATCCGGAGGAGCTAGAATGCAGGAGAGTATCTTAAGTTTAATGCAGATGGCTAAGACAAGCAGTGCTCTTGCAAGATTGGACGAGCAGGGGGGACTGTATATCTCTGTCATCACTGATCCAACAACAGGCGGTGTGTCTGCCAGCTTTACTATGCTTGGCGACATTAACATTGCGGAGCCAGGAGCTATTTTTGGATTTGCCGGCCGAATTGTAATTGAGCAAACTATTCGTCAAAAGTTACCGGATGATTTTCAAACTGCTGAATTTAACTTGCAGCATGGACAGCTCGATATGGTAGTACATCGTAAAGATTTACGGACTACTCTAGCCAAATTACTAGATATGCATGAAGTGAAGGGAGAGGTGTAAGTTGGCGGGAGAGTTGCCACATGAAGCGCCCCTTACGGAGATGCGCAAGAAGATTGAAGAGCTTCAGCAGTTCGGTCTTGAAAAAGGAATTGACTTTACAGATGAGGTAAACCGATTGGAAGAGCGATATGCCAAACTTGAGGAAGAAGTATATTCTTCCATCACGGCTCCTCAGAAAATGCATATTGCAAGGCACCATCAGCGTCCAACCTCACTAGATCTTATAACGCTTGTTTTTACCGATTTCATGGAACTTCATGGCGATCGCCTGTTTGGTGATGATCTCGCAGTAGTAGGAGGTCTTGCTAAACTTGGAGGCAGACCGGTGACGGTTATTGGTCAGCAGCGAGGTAAAGATACCAAAGATAACATTGCACGATTTTTCGGGAGCGCTCATCCGGAAGGGTTTCGAAAAGCACTTCGTTTGATGCGCCAAGCGGACAAGTTTGGTCGTCCAATCATTACGTTTATTGACACTAAAGGTGCTTATCCTGGTAAAACAGCGGAAGAAAGAGGACAGTCAGAAGCAATTGCTCGCAATTTAATTGAAATGGCGAAGCTGTCTGTACCTGTCATTTGTGTTGTAATTGGAGAAGGTGGAAGCGGCGGAGCATTAGCGATGGCCGTTGGAAACCGGGTACTTATGCTGGAGCATGCCATTTATTCTGTAATTTCGCCTAACGGTGCAGCTTCTATTCTGTGGAAAGATGCCGCGAAGGCAGACCAAGCAGCAGAAGCTATGAAGATTACAGCACAGGATCTAATAGAGATGGAAGTTATTGAAGACATTGTTCCTGAACCTAAAGGCGGAGCTCATCTTGACTACGAAGCGACAGCCAAATCAATTAAACTAATGATTGAGCAGCATCTTTCCGAGTTAATAAGTATGACAGGGGAAGAACTTCGTCAAGATCGATACAACAAATTCCGCAAAATCGGAAAGTTTCAAGAAAATTTAGAAAAATAAAAGACCCTCTTTTAGAAGATTCTTCTTTCGGCAAAGATTAATATGACAAAGTTCCTATACAAATGACGAAATTTGTAGTAGATTTAATTGTTGGAAAAGGATATATAAAGAGAGTCTTGAAAACGGAGGAAACTACAAAAATGCGCAAAACAAAAATTGTATGTACCATTGGTCCTTCCAGTGAATCGTTGGAGAACACAAAAAAGTTGATCATGGCTGGTATGAATGTAGCACGTCTAAACTTCTCCCACGGTGATTATGAAGAGCACGGAGCACGTATCAAAACGATTCGTCAGGCTTCTGAAGAGTTGAACAAGACTGTTGCAATCTTGCTTGACACGAAAGGTCCTGAGATTCGTACAGGTAAACTTGAAGTAGAACCGATTGAACTAGTTCAAGATGAGTTTGTTACCCTTACAACCGAAGAAATCCTCGGTACTAAAGATCGTATTTCTGTTACTTATGAAGATCTGCCAGGAGATGTATCTCCAGGATCAACAATTTTGATTGATGACGGTTTGATCGGTTTAACAGTAGTGGAAGTAAATGGCACAGAAATTAAATGCCGCATCGTTAACGGCGGTACGATTAAGAGCAAAAAAGGCGTTAACGTACCAGGAGTTAACATTTCCCTGCCAGGTATTACCGAGAAAGATGCTAACGATATCATTTTCGGAATTGAACAAGGTATCGATTTTGTTGCGGCTTCCTTCGTACGTAAAGCAAGTGACGTACTTGAAATTCGCGAATTGCTTGAAAAGCATAACGCTGGCCATATCCACATTATCTCCAAAATTGAAAACCAACAAGGTGTAGATAACCTTGATGAAATTCTTGAAGCTTCCGATGGTTTAATGGTTGCTCGTGGTGATCTTGGTGTAGAAATTCCTGCAGAAGAGGTACCTCTTGTGCAAAAACGCATGATTGAGAAGTGTAACATTGCTGGTAAACCAGTAATTACTGCAACTCAAATGTTGGATTCTATGCAGCGTAACCCTCGTCCAACTCGTGCTGAAGCGAGTGACGTTGCGAACGCAATCTTTGACGGTACAGATGCAATCATGTTGTCTGGTGAGACAGCAGCAGGGAAATACCCAGTTGAGTCTGTTCTAACAATGGCTCGTATTGCAGAAAAAGCAGAATCTGCTTTAAATTACAAAGAACTTTATAAAAAGCAACGTAGTGCTCAAGAAATCACTGTAACTGAGGCGATCAGCCAATCTGTTGCAATTAGTGCATATGAACTACATGCAAAAGCAATTCTTACTTCAACGGAATCTGGTCATACTGCTCGTATGGTTTCCAAATACCGTCCTGAAGCTCCAATCGTAGCCGTAACAAATGAAGACCGTACGATGCGTAAGCTAGCTTTGACTTGGGGTGTAACTCCTGTTAAAGGTAAACCTTGTGATACTACGGACGGATTGTTTGCAAATGCAGTAGAAGGCGGCAGAAAATCCGGTATTGTAGAAGAAGGCGATCTTGTTGTTATTACAGCAGGTATTCCACTTGGACGCTCTGGTTCTACTAACCTCATCAAAATTGATCATATCTAATCGATATAATTAAAATAAAAGACGACAAAAAGCAATGGGGCCAATGGGTCCCATTGCTTTTTTCACAGTAATGAACCTCTGTAAAGGATGTGAAAACCTATGAGTCCAATAAAGGATAGGGACGGGCAAGAGAAAAGTGCGTGGTTCGGTACTTGTTTTCGTGTGCGTTATCAGGAAAGTGACCAAATGGGCGTTGTGTATCATGCCAATTATGTGAATTGGTTTGAGATTGGCAGAACCGAGATGATCCGCAGTCTTGGGCTGACGTATCGCAGTATGGAAGAAGCAGGGGTGATGTTACCTGTAATCGGTCTCGATCTCAAATACAAAAAACCTGCCAAATATGATGATTGTGTCACCGTTTGGACTCGAATCAATCAAATGAGCAGTGTTCGGCTTACTTATGAGTATGAAGTGCGGAGAGATGAGAGTTTGTCATTACAAGGGCAAAGCCCGATCTCCTTAGGCCCTATCACCTCATCTGCGGAGCTTCCAGGTGAACTTCTTGTTACCGGCACTACGCAGCATGCATGGGTAAACGGTGATTTTCGGCCTGTTAGACTTGATAAAAGTTTTCCGAACCTGTACGATGCATTAAGTAAGGCTTTAAGGCTTGGAAGGGAGTAACCGTACATGCGAAATTGGATGTGGGCTGCGCTTTTAATCATTCCCGGTGTGGAATTGTTTGGATTTATATGGGTAAGTGAAAGAATCGGCGCTGGATCCACGATTTTGTTGATTGTTTTAACATCGCTGATCGGGATCGCGATGATGCAATTTGAAGGCCGTAAAGTAATGCAGGACACCCGAAGAGAAATGCAAAATGGCCAGGTGCCTGGCCGTAAGATGCTGGATGGCCTCTGTGTTTTTGTAGGGGGCATGCTACTTGTCATTCCAGGGTTTGTAACTGATATTATTGGCTTTACTCTTCTCTTTCCGCTGACAAGACCATTATATCGAATCTTTTTATTAAAATGGCTGGAGAAGAAATTGAAAGAAGGAAAAATTAGAATTCATCGGCGATTCTGATTATTTATAGGAGCAGGGAGAATAATTTCTTCCTGCTCCTTTTTATGGTAGGTAAATATATACATAGCAATCCTTATTTGTCAATGAAAGTGGTTACAAAAAAATACTTATGCCTGTGAAAGAAATCTTTGATATCCTTTGAAACCTTCAAATTGTTCACATCATCGACAAAATCCAGTATGATGATGGAAGTGATACTTTTACACATGATGTCTGCAGAGCCTAGAATTTCTTACGAATATTTAATAATGTAACTGTTTTCATTTTGATTAAAACTCTATTTTGTACAAAAGGAGAGGTGTAAAATGACAGCTACCAAAGGACTTGAAGGCATTGTGGCGACAACTTCCTCAATCAGTTCTATTGTTGACGGCGTCCTCACTTATCGTGGGTATGATATTGATGATTTAGCATCCAATGCTTGCTTTGAAGAAGTTGCTTATCTGCTCTGGTTTGGCAAACTGCCGAACAGAATTGAACTTGATAACCTAAAACAGAAGCTAAGTGAATATGCACCTATTCCTGATGCACTTATTTCTCAAATTAAATTATATCCAAAAAAACTAAACACCATGGCGGCTCTTCGTTCTGCCATTTCAGCTTTGGCACTTTATGATGAGAATGCTGAAGATGATTCACAGGAAGCAAATGAGATTAAAGCAGTGAAATTGCAGGCTCAGCTTCCAACTATCGTTGCAGCGATTGCCCGAATTCGTGAAGGAAATGAACCCGTAGCGCCTAAACAGGGTGTATCCATCGCCGAGAATTTCCTGTATATGCTGACGGGTGAAGAACCGTCCGAAACATCTGTAAAAGCGCTTGATCAAGCACTCGTGCTTCACGCAGACCACGAACTTAATGCCTCAACATTTGCTGCCCGAGTGACGGTAGCTACGCTATCTGATATTTATTCAGGGGTGACTTCAGCTATCGGAGCGCTCAAAGGTCCTCTTCACGGTGGAGCCAATGAAGCGGTAATGAAGATGCTTAGTGAGATCGGTTCAGTAGAAAAACTCGAATCCTACATTCAAGACAAACTGGATAACCGCCAGAAGATTATGGGTTTTGGTCATCGGGTATATAAAAATGGCGACCCGCGTGCGAAACATCTGCAAAGAATGTCTCTTGAACTTGGAGAGCAAAAAGGAAATACCGATCTATATGAGATGTCAGTTCAGATTGAAGAGTTGATCACCTCTCAAAAAGGTCTGAAACCGAATGTAGATTTCTATTCAGCCTCTGTGTACACACAGCTTGGTATTGATAGAGAATTGTTCACACCGATTTTTGCGATTAGTCGTGTGTCTGGATGGACTGCTCATATCCTTGAACAACTTTCTGATAACCGGATTATTCGTCCTCGTGCAGAGTATACCGGTCCGACGAATCAGAAGTATATCCCGATTGAACGTCGCTAGTTACTAAGAAACATGTATAATAAAAGAAAGCGCCCTTGGCAATAGTTTCCGTGGAGGAAATTTGTTGCAGGGCTCTTCTATGCCCATGTGATGCTGTAGATTTACAAAACAAGGAGGAAATATATTATGCCAAACTTTGAAAAATTCGTACTCCCTACAGAAGGCGAGCAAATTACGATTGATAATGGACAGCTTCAAGTTCCTAATAACCCAATTATTCCTTTCATTGAAGGGGACGGAACAGGCCGCGATATTTGGAAAGCATCCAAACGCGTACTAGATGCGGCTGTTGAGAAAGCATATAACGGCGAAAAGAAAATTGCTTGGTATGAAGTTTTTGCTGGTGAAAAAGCATTTAATACATACGGTGAGTGGCTTCCTGCAGATACACTTGAAGCAATCCGTGAGTATATTGTAGCAATTAAAGGACCACTTACTACACCAATCGGTGGCGGAATCCGTTCACTGAACGTAGCACTTCGTCAAGAACTTGATCTGTATGTGTGCTTGCGTCCTGTACGTTATTTTGATGGTGTACCTTCTCCGGTAAAACGTCCTGAACTTGTTGATATGGTCATTTTCCGTGAAAATACAGAAGACATTTATGCAGGTATTGAATACCAAGAAGGTTCTGAAGAAGTGAAAAAAGTAATCCAGTTCTTGCAACAGGAAATGGGCGCTAACAAAATTCGCTTCCCTGAAACTTCTGGTATTGGCATCAAACCTGTTTCCTCCGAAGGATCCAAACGTCTTGTACGTGCTGCTGTTGAGTATGCGATTACTCATGGACGTAAGAGCGTTACACTTGTACACAAAGGTAATATCATGAAATTTACAGAGGGTGCTTTCAAAAATTGGGGTTATGAAGTGGCTGAAGCTGAATTCGGCGATAAAGTATTCACTTGGGCTCAGTATGATGAAATCAAAGAAAAAGAAGGTACGGATGCAGCGAATGCCGCTCAAAAAGCAGCAGAAGATGCAGGTAAAATCATTATTAAAGATGCGATTGCGGATATCGCTCTTCAACAAGTACTGACTCGTCCAGCTGAATTTGATGTGATTGCAACCCTCAACTTGAACGGTGACTACCTGTCTGATGCTCTTGCTGCACAAGTAGGCGGTATCGGTATTGCGCCTGGAGCGAACATCAACTATGTAACAGGACATGCTATTTTTGAAGCAACCCACGGTACTGCTCCTAAATATGCAGACAAAGACGTGGTTAATCCAGGTTCCGTAATTTTGTCCGGTGTAATGCTTCTTGAACACTTGGGATGGCAGGAAGCGGCTGACCTGATCTACAAAGGTATGGAAACTTCCATCAATAACAAAACCGTAACTTACGATTTTGCACGTTTGATGGACGGAGCAACAGAAGTAAAATGTTCCGAATTTGCTAATGAGATTATAAAAAACCTGTAAGGAGCGAATCTATTGACAATTCAGCGTAAAAAAATTACTGTCGTTGGAGCTGGGTTTACCGGAGCTACTACCGCACTTATGATAGCTCAAAAAGAACTTGGTGACGTTGTTCTTGTTGACATTCCTCAACTTGAGAACCCAACGAAGGGAAAAGCGCTTGATATGCTCGAAGCAAGCCCAATTCAAGGTTTTGATAGTAACATCGTTGGTACTTCAGACTACGAAGATGCAGCTGATTCGGATATTGTCATTATCACTGCTGGAATTGCTCGGAAACCAGGCATGAGTCGTGATGATCTGGTGAACACCAATGCAGGGATTGTCAAATCGGTTTGTGAAAATATTAAGAGATATTGTCCTGATTCCATCGTTATTATATTAAGTAATCCAGTGGATGCGATGACTTATGCTGCCTATCATGCACTTGGTTTTCCTAAGAACCGTGTTATTGGGCAATCTGGTGTACTGGATACGGCTCGGTATTGCACTTTTATCGCTCAAGAACTGAATGTTTCTGTCGAAGATGTTCGCGGCTTCGTACTTGGGGGTCATGGGGATGATATGGTTCCTCTCGTCCGTTACTCCAGCGTGGGCGGTATTCCTATCGACTCACTGATCTCAGAAGAGCGGATTGAATCCATCGTACAGCGAACTCGTGTTGGCGGTGGAGAAATCGTGAACTTGCTTGGTAACGGAAGTGCCTATTATGCGCCTGCTGCCTCCCTTGTACAGATGACGGAAGCTATTCTCAAGGATAAAAAACGGATTATTCCCGTCATTGCTTATCTGGAGGGAGAATATGGTTACCATGATTTATTTCTTGGTGTTCCTACGATCCTCGGTGGTAATGGTATCGAGAGAATATTTGAACTTGATCTTACAACAGAGGAAAAAGCAGCTCTTGATCAATCGGCTGAATCTGTGCGAAATGTCATGTCAGTCGTATCGGTATAGGACTTATTCTAATAAAAAAATGAATAAATAGTGAATGAATGATAAGGAAATCCTGTAGATGAGCAGGGTTTCCTTTTCTTTATGCTTCATAATCAGTATAATTTGATAGATAGGAATAAAGTCATTCATTAATTGTCCATGGATTGATTCCAGCTTTATTTCTACGGTTAAGATTATAATAGAATAGTAGGAAAGGAGTGAATGGAAAAGATGGGTTCAATTTTTTATTTTGTACACATACTCGGGGCGGTATCGGTAGGTTATTATCTATTACTTCCTTTCGTGGTTAGTGCGCTTATGAAACTAGCAGCACCAGCACAAGAGGGAAGTATCGCTGCTGTCAGAACATTTAATCGTATTGCTCAATACGGTTTGATCATTCAGCTGATTACAGGCGGATACATCATGAGCAAAGGTGATTATGCTGTTTCCTGGATGATCGTAGTTGTTGTGATCTTTCTCGCAATGCTCGCGATTGGTGGAATCATGGGTAAATCACTTCGTCTTGGGATTGCAGGTATTCAAGAAAAACGAGATATCAGTGCAGAGAAAAATAAACTGCGTATGTTCAGTATTATTTTAGCTGTATTGTTGCTCGTGATGCTTGGAATCATGGTCTACCCTTGGTAGAAACCAGGTAAGAATACATATCGATATAAAGTATTCATCAACCTATATATTTTTAAGTAAGGCAGAATTATTCGCAAGTATTTGCGAAATGTTCTGTCTTTTTTTTGCGTTTTTCCATAGTAAAAGGTTGAGTTTTCTTTTCATAGAATGGGGCAAGTAAGTTTCATTAAGCAGAGGACGGGTAAAATCATAACGAAGAGGATGGTTGATAGTCTACTGTTAGGTTTCAAAGATTGACGTATAAGGACAGCAAGATTAGCCATCCTATAACTTGATTATGAAAATACGTGATAGAACATTCTAGAAAAGGAAGGGAGAACGAGATCATGTCAGAGAATCAAAACAAAACGTTACCTCCACAACAACAAAGCAAACAGCCAGGGATTGAATCGGAAATGACCCCAAGACCGAAGTACAAGGGAGAATCCTACAAAGCTGCAGGGAAATTGAAAGGGAAATCTGCTCTAATTACGGGCGGTGACAGCGGAATCGGACGTGCTGTGGCCGTAGCCTACGCAAAAGAAGGTGCAAACGTATCGATCGTCTACTTAGATGAGCACAGCGATGCAGAGGAGACGAAGAAATGCGTAGAGCAAGAGGGTGTGAAGTGTGTTCTGATCCCAGGTGATATTCGGGATTCCGCATTCTGTAGCGAAGCGATCAAACAAACAGTAGATGAATTAGGCGGGCTGGACATTCTAGTGAACAACGCAGCTGAACAGCATCCACAGCAAAACTTTGAAGATATTACAGATGAACAGCTGGAAAAAACGTTCCGTACGAACATATTCAGTATGTTCTATATGACAAGAGCAGCAATGCCTCATTTAACAAGCGGTAGTGCTGTCATTAATACGACTTCCATCACCGCTTACCGAGGCAGTGAAAATTTAATTGATTACTCTGCTACGAAAGGAGCCATTACTGCTTTCACACGTTCCTTGTCCATGCATTTGGCCGATAAAGGAATCAGAGTAAACGCGGTAGCACCGGGTCCGATCTGGACTCCGCTCATTCCTTCTACTTTTGATGAAAAGAAAGTAAGTGAATTCGGAGCAACACAGCCGATGAAACGTCCAGGTGAACCGGAAGAACTCGCACCAGCTTACGTATATCTGGCATCTAGTGATTCTTCTTACGTGAGTGGACAAGTTATCCATGTAAATGGCGGAGAAGTAGTGAACGGTTAATATTAGCTATAACTTAACTAATTAGGTCTTGTGCGGTCTTACGTCCGTATGAGACCTTTTTACATTAACTTGATAAAATTTACATAACGATCGAAGTACACCGTTTAATGTGTGGTATGATCAATTTGATAGAATTATGGAAAGGAATCGGATAATATATGGGATCTTGGTCACTTCGATTTGCAGCCTGGTTTGAGAAGTATATGTTTGCTATTATTCCATTCACCCTCATTGTAGGGATTGTTTTTTCTGAACTCTTTTTACCATTTGTTTCTTGGGTTCCCTATCTATTTGGCTTTGTTACGTTTGTCATGGCTTTGGGATGTGGTCTTACTCATTTGAAGAATGTAGTGTACAAACCGATGCCTGTATTTATTACGCTGCTTCTAGCTCATGTACTGACACCACTTATTGCTTTTGCGCTTGGAGCAGCTCTGTTTGGTCCAGATTCTGACTATACGGTGGGATTGGTCTTATTCTCGATTATTCCTTTAGGTGTTTCTTCGGTATTATGGGTCGGCATGTCTTATGGAAGTGTACCCTTAATGCTTGCCATGGTAGTTGTAGATTCAGCACTTAGCCCGCTTATTGTACCAGGGCTCATTGAACTTTTTTTTGGAGCTGCTATCAAATTTGATACCGTTTCACTGATGAAGGATCTCTTGTTAATTATTGTAGTTCCTACTGTACTTGGCGTAACCATCTACGAAATTTCAAAAGGAAAATTCAAAGCGTGGTCTGCTCCCGTTACATTGCCTATTTCAAAAATATTCTTCGCTGCAGTCGTGCTTCTAAATGCGGCAGCCATCGCTCCTCATATGAGAACATTGGAAACAAGTGTTATTCTCGCATCTATTGCTGTCGTATTGTTAGTTGCGTTATGCTATTGTATTGGATTTGCAGGCTCTTATCTTATGAGAAATGTTTCCCGGGAAATAAGGGTGACGATGTCTTATGCAGCTGGAATGCGTAATATCTCACTCGGACTTGTTCTTGCGATGGGTTATTTTTCGCCGCAAGCAGCGATCCCTGTTGTTCTTGGAATTATGATTCAGCAGCCGCTTGCAACACTGCATCATGCGCTGCTGCAACGTTTTTTCCCCGTTCAAAAAGAAGAAATGTAAAATACAATGTTTAGAATAACTATATAAAGGATGAGTAAATAACGCATATGAAGACTTTTCGTTTTCGGCTTACCGCCATTATGATGACGCTGATCTTTATTTCTGTCTTAGCGGCAGGTGTGGCTCTGGGTCAAGTATTCAAAGAAGTACATATTAATGCCCTTGAAGAAAATATGGTGCGTGAGATTAAACTACTGCAAACCCATTTTCCTTTTATGAAGACGCAAGGGGATTCCGAAACGGTAACCAAATATTATACAGAAAAAGCCATAGAACTTGAGGAACTCACCGATTCTAGAACGACGTTCATTCTTAGAGATGGTACGGTTATTGGTGATTCGGAGCATAGCGCATCAAAAATGGATAACCATTTAAACCGTGAGGAAATTACATCCATTACCGAAGGGTCTACTTCATACGGACATTCGATTCGGACGAGCGAAACACTTGGCGATAAGATGTTATATATCGCGCTTCCTGTAACTTCATCAGATGGGAACTTTGATGGATATATCAGGCTTTCTATGAGTTTGAAAGCAGTAGACGAAGGACTAGGCCGAGGCTGGTTTCTTATGTTTATCACTCTTATTATTTTGTTTGTATTAGTGGCATTTGTCTGCTATCGGGTGGGGAAAAGTCTTACGAGTCCTATTGAACACATTACGAAGGTAGCGAATCAAATATCTAAACTGGATTATGATGCAAGAGTTAAATTTAATCGTGATGATGAGATCGGTCAACTGGGCAAAGCGATCAACGGTATGGCTGACAGCCTGCAGACTCAGCTGAAAATGATCCGTGATAGTGAGGATTTGGTTCAGAGTGTAATGAGTAATATGACAGGCGGTATTATTATGATTGATGCCACGCAAAATATTGCTGTGCTCAATAAAGAAAGTGAGCGTATGCTTGGTGTTGAACAGCATCGTGTGATGGGCAGACCCTATCATGAACTCAAAAAACGACATTATGAGTTAACGAAACTCATTGAATCTTCTATTGATCATAGAGATCGTATACATGAAGAGGTACGTTTATATACACCTGAAGAATTAATTGTTGGTTTAGACGGGGTTCCGATGTTCGAGAATGATGGAAGTTATCGAGGGATGCTATTTTTACTTCAAGATATCACAGCCATTCGGCGTCTAGAAAATATACGGAGTGAATTTGTAGCTAATGTATCCCATGAATTGAAGACACCTGTAGCAGCGGTGAAAGGTTTTGCAGAGACCCTTCTTAGCGGAGGAGTAAAGGACGAGGAGACCGTACGATCCTTTTTGCAAATTATATATGATGAAGGTGACCGATTGAACCGCTTGATTGGTGACATATTGGAATTATCGAAAATAGAATCTAAAAGATCTAACCTTGATTGCTCTCCGGTTCATCTTCATTCGTTCTTTGATATGGTGATCGGAACGTTAAGCAATGAAGCAGAGAAAAAACAGATCCGTCTTCTTGTAGACGTGCCTAATGAATTATTTATGGAAGCCGATGAGGATAAACTGAAACAGATCTTTTTGAATCTAATTAGTAATGGGATTAACTATACTCTTGAGGGTGGACAAGTGAAAATTCAGGCATCCATTGACAAAAATGATGGAGAAGAGAAAGTAGCTTTCCAAATCAGCGATACGGGAATCGGTATACCAAAAGCCGACTTGCCTAGAGTATTTGAGCGGTTTTATCGGGTAGATAAAGGAAGATCTCGTAATTCTGGCGGGACAGGTCTAGGATTATCCATTGTGAAACATTTGGTTGAACTGCATCATGGAACGTTAATGGTGGAGAGTGAGCTGGGTACGGGAACGACATTTACCGTTGTCTTACCGCTTCTTCAGGAACATGCGGATGAGGAATAGATTATCAAATGAATAGCAGATAATATAGACGGTCATATTTTACACCACGATAACAAAGTAATGATATTATGAACTGAATGAACATGAAAAGAAAGCAGGGGATACCATGGCACAGCGATTATTAGTTATTGAAGATGAGCCTACACTAGCAAGATTACTCTCCTATAACTTGACCCAAGAAGGTTATGATGTAACAGTAGAAGATCACGGTACATCCGGTTACGAACGAGCTTCTTCTCAGGAGTTTGATCTGATCCTGCTCGATATTATGCTCCCTGGAATGAATGGACTCGAGATTCTAAGTAAACTTAGAAGTACGGGGGTGAAAACCCCTATCATTATTCTCACTGCTAAAAATGGGGAAAATGAAGTCGTTCAAGGACTAAAACTGGGTGCAGATGATTATATAACAAAACCATTTGGGGTATCGGAACTGCTGGCCAGGGTGGATGCTGTACTGCGCAGGGTATCTGGAATTGAGGAACAGCCGATACCTGATGAAGAGGACGGATCAAGAATTGTGTTGGGAGAACTTGAGATTTATCCGAAGAAGTATGAAGTGACGCTGAGTGGACAACCTATACAGCTTCGTCCGAAAGAGTTTGAAGTGCTTTTGTATTTAGCTAAAAAGCCTGGTGTTGTGTTAACAAGGGATGATTTGATGAATGCGGTTTGGGGATTTGATTATATTGGAGGGCAGCGAACCGTAGATGTTCATGTAAGTTCTTTGCGGAAAAAGCTGGAGCTGGATCCCGAAACGGTTCATATCGACTCCATACGTGGGGTGGGATATAAGCTTGTAGCAGGGAAACGAAAGACGGTTTCACAGCTTCGATGAAAGTCTGCTTTTTGAAGCTGAAAAGAAGCGGATTAGCGGAATTTTCTGATTTACATTTTACATAGCGTTAACAATTGTTTATATAGCCTTTACAATGGGGCGTTACAATGATGTTAAGCTTTTATTTTGTGAGGTTTGTTATTTGCAGGACAAGATGATCCTCACTATGCAGTAAAGGAGATAAACCAGGGATGAACAGCACGATGATAAATATTAAAAACCTGAATCTATATTATGAATCTTTTCATGCGCTAAAAAATGTAAATCTTGAGATTCCTAAAAATACAGTAACTGCTTTTATCGGGCCTTCCGGCTGTGGTAAATCTACACTCCTTCGTACACTCAATCGTATGAATGACATGATTACGGGTACACGAATTGAAGGGAAAGTAGAGATCGATGGACAAGATATTTATGGTGAGAACCTGCCGATTGAAACCCTTCGTAAACGGGTAGGTATGGTGTTTCAACAACCCAATCCTTTTCCTAAGACGATCTATGATAACATCGCTTATGGTCCACGTCTTCACGGAACAACGGATAAAAAAGTTCTTGATGAAATTGTTGAACAAAGTTTGCGCCGTTCTGCACTGTGGGATGAAGTGAAAGATTACTTGAAACGCTCGGCAATGAGTCTGTCGGGAGGACAACAACAGCGTTTATGTATTGCCCGTGCTTTGGCAGTTCAACCTGAAGTGCTGCTTATGGATGAAGCAACATCAGCTCTCGATCCGATCTCTACCCTCAAAATTGAGGAACTTGTACAAGAGTTAAGAGATCACTACACGATTGTCATGGTTACACATAATATGCATCAAGCTGCTCGCGTATCTGGAAAAACGGTCTTCTTCCTGAATGGGGAAGTGATCGAAGCGGCAGAAACAAACGAAATTTTCTCCAATCCACAAGACCCTAGAACAGAAGACTATGTATCTGGACGTTTTGGTTAACGGATTGTACGAATAAAATAGCTACACTTCATTTACATGAGGAGGAACAGCAAGGATGATTCGTAGAAAAGGATTTGACCGGGAATTAAATCAGCTTCGAGATTTATTGCTTAAGATGGCGGAACACGTAAACACAGCATTAGTAGATGCCATTAGCAGCTTAAAGTCAGGTGATCTCAAACTTGCGCAGAAGGTAGTATCGGAAGATATCCGGCTGAATGCAATGGAAGAAGAGATTATGGAACTTGGAACGAAGCTAATTATCACACAACAGCCTGTCGCTAAAGATCTAAGAAGAATTATCGTAGCTTTCAAAATCTCAAGTGACCTAGAACGAATGGGTGATCTTGCACTGGATGTAGCCAAAGTGACACTGCGTATGGAGGGTCAGAAACTAATCAAGCCTCTTGTCGATATCCCGCGGATGGGGGAGATTGTAAAGCTTATGATTGATGATTCCATTACCTCTTATCTTGATGAAAATGCAGATTTGGCTTACAAAATGGCAAAAACGGATGATGAAGTGGATGAACTGTACAGCCATATGATAACAGACTTATATGCGCTCATGGTGGATCATCCGCAAGATGCTTCCCAGGCTATGCTTCTTATGCTGGTGGGTCGCTATATCGAGCGAATTGGTGACCATGCAACCAACATTGGTGAGAGTGCTGTATATTTAGTTACAGGTAAACGTCCTGACCTGAATCAATAAAGAGGACGAAAAGCATAGGAATGCGTAGTAAAATATGGGTTTTTAGACCCCTCAAAATGGCAGAATTATCTTTAAATTTCTATTTTTTTAGGAATTTTCGGGTAATTCTGTTTCTTTTTGTTCAGTAGTGGGTAATTATACTCTGTCAGTTAAGCAACTCACCTAGCAAATTTCGTAAAGATAGTGAAATGAGCCGCTGTTGACATCGGCTCTTTTTCTATATGCTGGGAGTTTTTTAGGCGTAGGGACGAAATATGACAGGGGGAAACGATTCATGATTGAATTTAAAGGTGTTAAGAAAGTGTATGATGATGGATTTGAAGCGTTAAAAGGCATTGATCTTACGATTAAAAAAGGTGAAATTACCGTGTTTATTGGTCCTTCTGGTTGTGGTAAAACAACAACAATGCGAATGATCAACCGTTTGAATGTTCCATCCCATGGACAAATTTTGATTAACGGGAAAGATATATCGAAAACAGATGCAGTAGATCTCAGAAGAAGCATAGGTTATGTCATTCAAAGTGTGGGTTTGTTCCCCAATATGACAATCGCTAAGAACGTAGGTGTCGTACCGCGTCTGCTGAAATGGGATAAAGCAAAAATCGATGCACGTGTAGATGAACTCCTTAATCAAGTCAGACTTGCACCCGAGACATTTGGGAATCGTTATCCTTCCGAACTAAGTGGTGGGCAACAACAGCGGATCGGTGTCATTCGAGCACTAGCAGCAGACCCTGATATTATTTTGCTGGATGAACCTTTTAGTGCACTTGACCCGATTAGCAGAGAAGAACTGCAAGATGAGTTAATTCGACTTCAAACAGAAGTGAAAAAAACCATCGTTTTTGTTACGCATGATATGGATGAGGCGATCAAACTCGCCGATACCATTGTACTTATGAAAGGTGGACAAATAGAACAAGTAGGAACGCCGGATCAGATTTTACGTCACCCGGCAAGTGAATTCGTAGAAAGCTTTATTGGTAAAGATCGCTTGCTGTCAGAAGACATCACCGAATTCCCGAATGTCGAAGAAGTCATGATTAACAATCCTGCTACTGCGTTCCCATCTAGAGGGATTGCAGAAGCAATTACCATTTTACAAAGACGTAAAGTAGACTCATTGCTGGTTGTGGATAAAAATAAACGTTTGCTTGGTAATGTGACGATCTATCAGTTAATCAAACATTATCGTGAAGAAGATAAGAAAATAGTCGATGTTATGAACCCTGTAGAGCACGTACTTTATAGAGGAGATTCGGTTACCACTGCGCTTACTATACTGAATGAGAACCAGCTTTCTAATTTGCCTGTAGTTGATGAAGATGGACTTTTCCTTGGTCTCATCACGAGAGGTAGTGTGGTAAGACTGCTTGCAGACGTCTATACTCCAGAACCAGAGGAGGCAGAAGTGAATGCAGGTATTTGAATCGATAAAAAGTTTCTTTGTTTTCATAGGTGAACGTTACCCAGATATTCTTAGTGCCGCAGGTCAGCATGCTTTAATCGCAGCGATTGCTACCATTCTAGGTATCGTTGTTGCTATACCCGTAGCGATCATGATCTCAAGTTCAGAGATTAAATGGGTGAATTCCCTGGTATTCAGTGTGGCGAATCTATTTCAAACCATCCCAAGTTTAGCTCTTCTTGCTCTGATGATTCCTTTATTTGGTATTGGAATGACACCAGCAATCGTTGCATTATTTCTATACTCTTTGTTGCCGCTTTTGCGAAATACATATGCTGGATTACAGGCAGTTGACCCTGCACTGAGAGATGCATCGAAGGGAATGGGCTATAGCAGACTTCAAAGTTTATTTCAGATCGAGCTGCCTTTGGCGGTTCCGTACATTATGTCAGGTATTAGAATAACGACAGTCTATATCATTAGTTGGACTACTCTCGCTGGACTTATTGGAGCTGGTGGACTCGGACAGTTAATTATGTCGGGACTTGGGGTAAACAAGACCGAACTTATTGTAGCAGGCGCACTTTCAGCTATTCTTTTTGCACTGCTTGCTGACTTGTTACTTGGAGCACTTGAGAAAGCAATTAGACCGAACCAAAATAGTGCAAAGGCGTAGGTTTCCTAATTGTCTGAAGAAATCATATGAGATATAAAAGATCAAGTCTCATAAGCTACTAAGGAAAGAGGGAGATCGTACAAATGAGAGTTACTAAACAAAAATCGTTGAAAGTCACGCGCACACTGGTTCTATTTATGCTCATTCTGTCCATTTTTTCAGTAAGCTTGCCTGGTAAGGCAGAAGCTGCTGACCGGGTGAGAATAGGTACACAAACCTTTACAGAAACCAAAGTGCTTGCTGAGATATATAAGGCATTAATTGAAGATCGTACGGATTTAAGTGTTGATGTAACGACAGATCTAGCTTCTTCCAGTCTGCTGCTAAGGTCACTTAGCAAAGGCGAAATGGATATGGGAAGTTTATATTCAGGAGAAATTTTTAACGGTTATTTTGAAGTTGAGGATACAAGGGATCGAGATGAAGTACTCCGTCAGGCTCAGGAAGGTTTTGATAAGCTATGGGATCTGAAATGGTATGATTCGCTTGGCTTCGAGAATACGTATACATTGGCGGTAAAACAAGAAGTTGCAGATAAGTACGGTCTTAGCAAGATGTCTGATTTAAAAGAACATGCAGGAGATATGAGAATTGGAGTGGATACGACTTGGCTTGAACGTCCGACGGATGGATATCCGGCATTCACAAAAGAGTACGGTTTTACTTTTGCTCAGACTTCTCCTATGGAAATCTCACTCGTATATTCAGCAGTTGCTGACAACATTGTAGATGTTGTTCTAGCGTATACTACAGATCCAGGACTTAAAGAATTTAACCTTGTGACCCTTGAGGATGATAAACAATTCTTCCCTCCATTTGATGCTTCAACGGTGGTTCGTAAAGAGCTGATTGAAGAGCATCCTGAACTGGATGAAGTGCTTTCTTCTCTTGTGGGAACGATTGATGCAGATACGATGACAGAGCTAAGTTATCAAGTCGATGTAGAAAAAATGGAACCGCGGACCGTCGCGATGAAGTATTTGGTCGAGCTTGGATTACTTGATGAATCAAAACTTCCTGCATCAGCGATGCATCCAGATGCGAATTCATTCATGAAATTTTATTATTACGTTACTGAAAATGCATCTTACTTATTACATTTAACATGGGTACATATTTTAATGGTGCTTTGCGGGTTGGGACTTGCTTTAGTTATTGGGATTCCGCTTGGTATTCTTAGTGCTCGTTATGAAAAAACAGGCAGAGTCATCATGTTCTTTACAAACATTATTCAAGTACTTCCAAGTATGGCTCTGCTCGTTCTACTCATGGTTATGTTCGGTCTCGGATTCAAAAGTGTCGTTATTGGCTTATTCCTTTACTCTTTAAATCCTGTCGTGCGTAATACTTATGTTGGCTTGAAGGAAGTAAGTCCTGGACTTCAGGATGCAGGAAAAGGGATGGGAATGAGCAGGTTCCAACTGCTGTGGAAAGTGGAAATGCCGTTATCCATTCCCTTCCTCATGGCAGGTTTACGTGTTGCTGCGGTCATTGCAATTGGTGTGGCTGCACTCGCACCGATTATCGGGGGCGATGGACTTGGCCGTGAAATCTATGCGGGTCTGAATCAGCGGCATAATATTAAAATATTAGCCGGGGCCATCCCTGCTGCTTTACTTGCCATTCTGGCTGATATCTTCCTTGGAAGACTGGCAGAACGATTTAAAATAGCAAAACGGTAAAAGGAAACAGTCTGAACTTCGGTTCGGACTGTTTTTCTTCCATTTGGCCGATAATGCAGGAGAGTGACTAGTTATTTTGTTTTGTTTTTTGAAGCAGAGTTCCCATGTGTTATCATATAGGAAGAAGTGAAACAAGAGAGGTGTATCTATGGAAAAGTTTATTTTGATTGATGGAAATAGTATTATTTATCGAGCCTTTTTTGCCATGCCCCCGCTGACGAATTCGAGCGGATTACATACAAACGCGGTGTACGGATTTACGACCATGCTTCTTCGGTTGCTGGAAGAACATAAGCCGACACATATGATGGTGGCTTTTGATGCAGGGAAAGTAACGTTCCGCCATGAAGGTTATGAAGAATATAAGGGCGGACGCCAAAAAACACCGCCTGAATTATCGGAACAATTCCCTGTACTGAAAGAATTGCTTACCGCATTCGGTATTGCTCAGTTTGAACTATCTGGATATGAAGCCGACGATATCATTGGAACACTCACAAAACGTGCCGATGAAGCGGGCCGCGAAATCCTTGTGGTTACGGGTGACAAGGATATGTTACAGCTGGCATCTGAGAACGTAAATATTGCATTGACTCGTAAAGGCGTATCTGAAATTGAAAATTACGGTCCAAAAGAAATTGAAGAACGTTACGGTCTTTCTCCGCTGCAAATTATTGATCTTAAAGGACTGATGGGCGATCCTTCTGATAATATCCCTGGTGTTCCTGGAGTGGGAGAAAAAACAGCACTGAAGTTGCTTCATCAGTTTGGATCAGTTGAAGAGGTATTAAGCAATACCTCGGAACTAAAAGGGAAGATGAAAGAGAAAATAGAGACTCATGCAGAAGATGCACGGCTCAGTAAGCGGCTGGCTACTATTTACCGAGAAGTACCGCTTGAGAAAACTTGGGATGACATGGTATTCGGCGGTATTCAGGAAGAGTCTGCTGCTCCCGCACTCGCGAAGCTGGAATTTAAATCATTGTTAGAGCGACTTGCCTTTACTGTTAAACAGGCAGATGCGGATGAGAATACACCGGAAGAAGAAGAGATTGAGACCGTTATTGTAACGGAAGAGAACATAACAGACTTGCTGCCGTTACTTCCTTGTATCAAGATCGTTCATGTTGAATCACGAGGGGATAACCCTCATCATGCTGTTTTGATTGGGATTGTACTGACGGATCGCGAAAAATATTATTTTATTTCTCCAGAGATGCTCTCTACGGAAGCATGCGCAGGGGTAAGAGAGTGGTTAAGCAATCCAGATTATCCGAAACAGGGGTATGATTTGCACAGGGTAGACCTTGTACTGCATGCGAACGGGTTGCCATTTGCGGGTGCTGATTTTGATGTGCATCTTGCAGGTTATCTGCTTGATCCAACAGATTCAAACCAGACGTTATGGGGAGTTGCATCGAAGTATGGTCTGGCTCGTCTACAGTCAGATGATGAAGTGTTCGGTAAAGGGGCTAAATATAAACTTCCAGAAGAGAAGATTGTTTGTGAATATTTATGCCGCAAAGCAGAAACGATCTCCCGTCTGATTTCTTTACAGCAGAAGGATTTAGAAGAGACAGGAATGCATGAACTTTTCTATGATCTTGAAATGCCTTTGTCACGCATACTTGCTGACATGGAGAAGCAAGGAATCAAAGCGAATGTAGACGAACTTAAAGCGCTTGGATCTGAATTTGAACAGACGATATCTTCGTTAGTTGCGAAAATTTATGAGATTGCCGGAACTGAATTTAATCTGAACTCTCCAAAACAACTAGGCGAAATTCTTTTTGATAGATTGGGATTGCCAGTTATTAAGAAAACAAAGACAGGTTATTCAACAGATGCAGAAGTACTGGAGAAGCTCGCTCCGTATCATGAAATTGTTCAGCACATCTTAGAGTACCGCTCGATTGCGAAGCTGCAATCGACGTATGTAGAAGGATTACTGAAAGAAATTTCGGATAAAACAGGAAAAGTGCATACGTACTATCGTCAAACGATAGCTGCGACTGGCAGACTCAGCAGTCAGTTTCCGAACCTGCAGAACATTCCGATTCGTCTCGAAGAAGGACGTAAGATCCGTAAAGTGTTTGTTCCTTCCGAAGAGAATTGGTACATTCTCGCTGCCGATTATTCACAGATCGAACTTCGTGTGCTTGCTCACATCTCGGATGACGATAATCTAAAAGAAGCTTTTGTACATGATATGGATATTCATACAAAAACGGCAATGGATGTATTTGGAGTGGAGGAATCAGCGGTAGACAGCAATATGCGGAGATCAGCAAAAGCTGTTAACTTCGGAATCGTCTATGGAATTAGCGATTACGGTCTGTCTCAGAACTTGAACATTACAAGAAAAGAAGCATCACAGTTTATTGAGCAGTATTTTGAAGTGTTCAAAGGTGTTCGTAAATTCATGGACGATATCGTGAAACAGGCCAAACAAGATGGGTATGTAACTACACTTCTTGGACGCCGCCGTTATTTACCAGAAATTAATGCAAGCAACTTTAATCTTCGTTCTTTTGCAGAACGTACAGCGATGAATACACCGATTCAAGGAACCGCTGCTGACATTATCAAGCTGGCTATGGTGCACATGGATGCAGCACTTACGGAGAAAAAACTGAAAAGCCGTATGCTGTTGCAGGTACACGATGAATTGGTATTTGAAGTACCGGAAGAGGAATTAGAAACAATGAAGGAATTAGTACCTGAAGTGATGGGGAAAGCTTTGGAATTAGCCGTTCCGCTGAAAGCAGAAGTCAGCTTCGGCAGAAACTGGTATGAGGCCAAGTAAATCCGAGTCAAAGGGTATAAGATTGCCTCAAAATCCGCTATAATGGAGGATGAGGTGAAGACATCATGCCGGAACTTCCGGAAGTAGAAACAGTCAAAAGAACATTAAATTCATTAATCGTAGGAAAATATATAGATCGTGTTACCGTTCATTTACCGCGAATCATTCAGCGGCCAGATGATATTGATGCATTTGCTATGGAGCTTGTCGGACACACCATTCAAGGTGTAGAGCGAAGAGGTAAATTTTTGAGAATTATACTGGATGGACTTGTACTTGTCTCCCATCTCCGGATGGAAGGACGTTATGGTTTATATCCTGAAGATGAGCCTTTGGAGAAACACACTCATGTTGTATTTCATTTCTCTGATGGAACAGAGCTTCGTTACAAGGACGTAAGACAGTTTGGAACCATGCATCTGTTCCGCACGGGGGAAGACCTTACGAACAAACCGCTGATGAAGCTTGGGCTTGAGCCGCTAGACGAATCTTTTACACTGGAAGCTTTTCGTAAAGCAATTGGGAAACGATCAACCAAAATCAAGGTTGCGCTTCTTAATCAGGAATATGTCGTAGGGATTGGGAATATTTATGTTGATGAGTCGCTTTTTAAGGCAGGGATTCATCCAGAACAACCCGCGAATACGCTCACTGACGAGCAGTTTGAACTGCTTCATCAGTCTATCATTGATACACTCCTTGAAGCGGTACAAGCCGGCGGATCTACCATTAAATCTTATGTCAATGGCCAAGGTGAAGTGGGCATGTTTCAGCATCAGTTCAAAATATATGGCCGTCAAAATCAGCCTTGTGAACATTGTGGAACAATGATTGTCAAGACCGTGGTAGGTGGACGCGGTACCCATACCTGCCCAAGATGTCAGGTGTTGGTGTAACGAATTTAAATAAACAACCTTTAGGTAAGCGAGCCTTTATGAATAGGCACCCTTTTAACCCGGTTCCCATATACTGCTAGGGCAACGCAGTCTTAGGCATTAGCCTGCTTTCTGCTAATGAAGCAGCTTTGTGGCCTAGTTTTGGGAGGAATGAAGGGTGCCTCATTCATTGACGTTATTTTTGCTTGCTTTTGCGCTTAGTCTGGATGGCTTTGGTATAGGCATTACATACGGCCTTCGCAAAATGAAAATTCCTTGGCTGTCGATCGTAATTATCTCTATCTGCTCTGGTCTTGTGATTGGAGTTTCGATGCAGCTTGGAGTTTTATTATCTGCTTTCGTATCTCCCGATGTAGCATCGTGGATCGGAGCAGGGATTCTCATTGCTATGGGAACCTGGTCACTCATTCAGTCATTCAGGTCTAAATCTGCGGATTCAGAGACGGATCCTTGGAAGGAAAAAGCGAACTTATCTTCAGATACTACGCTTTTATCTCGGGAAACGGGAAAGCATAGTACTGCTGAGGGAGAATCGTCCGAATCGGAATCAAAAACAACCGTTTTTTTATTGGAGATTCAAAAGTTTGGTCTTGTGATCCAAATATTAAAGAAACCGTCTGCTGCAGATATGGACGATTCAGGAAGTATTTCGGGATATGAAGCGATGTGGCTTGGGATTGCATTATCTTTAGATGCCTTTGGCGCTGGGCTGGGTGCTGCACTGCTTGGTTTACCACCTTTATTAACCTCAGTAATGATCGCTTTTTTCAGCGGTATGTTTCTCGTCTTTGGTTTAAAGGCAGGTTTTCGTTTTGCAAACTCAAGTTTTGTACAGTCTCTGACAGCCCTACCTGCCATTATGTTAATTATTATGGGAATATTGAAGCTGATTTAATTTGAGGTGAATACATGAATATTGGATTAACAGGCGGAATTGCGTCAGGTAAAAGCAGTGTTTCCAAGCTTCTTGTAAGCCTTGGAGCGATTTTAATTGATGCAGATCAGATCGCTCGGGAAGTCATGCTTCCCGGGCACCCTGTGCTTGCTGCTGTCGCAAAACATTTCGGACAAGTTGTTCTGCTAGAAGATGGATCACTGAACCGTAAGAAGCTCGGTGAGCTTGTTTTTAATCATCCAGATCAGCTTCAAGCATTAAATCAAATTACCCATCCTGCCATTCGTCAGGAGATGAGAGACCGTAAGCATAAATTCGAAGAACAGTTCCCAGACCGTCTTGTTGTTGCTGATATCCCTCTTCTCTATGAGTCAGGACTTGAAGATGGGTATGAACAGATCATGTTGGTATATGTACCGAGGGAAGTTCAATTAGAGCGGTTAATGAAGAGAGATGGATTGGACAAGGATCAGGCGATCCTTCGCCTGAAAGCACAGATGGATATAGAAGAGAAGAAACAAAAAGCAGATATTATTATAGATAACAGTGGGAATTTTGAAGAAACGAAGAAGCAAATTTTGGCCTTTTGGCGTGACACGGGTCTATCATGAGATGGCTTCGTAAAAAAAGAGTACTGCTTGTTATACTTGTTTCCTTTTTATTTCTTCTATTTTTTAATACCAATTGGATGTCTTGGTTTTATCCGATTCATTATAAAGATGAGATTCGTACACAAGCAGAAGCTTATGATGTGGACCCATTCCTCGTAGCCTCTATTATTCGAGTGGAGTCCAATTATAAACTGAGCCGCGAATCGAAAAAAGGCGCTATCGGTTTAATGCAACTGATGCCTGACACAGCGAACTGGGTGTTGGAGAAAAAACAGAAAAAGAACGTAACGATGGATGAACTGAAACATGAACCTGAGGCGAATATAGAAATTGGTACATGGTATCTTGATTACTTATCCGATCATTTTGATGGCAATCCAATAGCAGCGATCGCCGCTTATAACGCAGGACAAGGGAATGTAGGCAGTTGGATTAAGAAGGGCTTATGGGATGGGAAACTCGATACCATTAATGAAATTCCGGTAGGAGAGACCCGGCATTATGTACAGCGGGTTATTTATTATTATAATCAGTATAAAGATATCTATAAGGAGTTTTGATTCTTATTATCTTTTAGATTAAAATACGAATAAGTGCTGGACAGGCCAGCCTAATGGCTAACCTGTCCAGCACTTTATAATTACTTATTATTGAAATTGACCAGCGAGTTGTTGTTCACCGATCGTTACAAGACGTTTTGTAATGTAACCCCCGATAGAACCGTTCTCGTAGGAAGTCATGTTACCTTGGTATCCATCTTGTGGGATGCTGATACCTAGTTCTTGAGCGATCTCATACTTCATTTGCTCAAGAGCACCAGATGCGTTTGCTACAACTAGTTGGTTTGAATTTCCGTTGTTACCTTGTGCCATTGCCTTTCACCTCCTTGCGAGTTGGTAAAAGTATTATGTCTCGGATATGTGATTTTCATTACACTTTTGAAAAGAAAAATAGTTGGAAAGTATATACAATAAGAGGAGTGATGTCCGTGAAGTGTCCGTATTGCGCGTACGAAGGTACGAAAGTACTGGATTCTCGACCTGCTAATGAGAACAAGTCCATTCGCAGACGCCGCGAATGTGAACAATGTAACCGCAGGTTTACCACTTTTGAGACGATTGAGGAGACACCGCTGATCGTCATTAAAAAAGATGGAAGCAGAGAAGAGTTTAGCAGAGAAAAGCTGCTGAGAGGATTGATAAGGGCCTGTGAGAAACGTCCTGTATCTGTTGAACAGCTTGATCATATTGCTTCTGCCGTAGAGTCTTCTTTACGAAATACTGCTGTTGCTGAAGTAGAGAGCAGAGACATCGGAGAGCTTGTTATGGAACAGCTGTATCCCGTAGATGAAGTTGCTTATGTACGTTTTGCTTCTGTATATAGGCAGTTCAAAGATATTAATATGTTTATGAAAGAACTAAAAACGTTATTATCCAAGGAACCCTACGAAGAGTAAACATACCTTTATCATAAAGGAGAATTCACTTTCATGATACATAGTCGTAAATTATGGCTTGAATCAATGCTTCGAATAGCAGATCCTGTATTGGAAGCTTTATCGAACCGGAAGTTAAAGGAACTCATGCCTGTGGATTCTCCCTTAGTGGGTAGGGAAACCTATACTCATCTCGAAGCACTTGGCAGATTACTTGCCGGAATAGCTCCATGGCTAGAACGTAAGCAGGATGGAGAAGAAGAAGTTCTAAGAAATAAGTATGCAGCAATGGCTAGACAAGCGATTGATGCTGGAACGGATCGGAATTCACCAGATTTTATGAATTTTACAGAAGGCGGTCAGCCGCTGGTAGATGCAGCTTTTTTATCCCACGCGATTGTGAGAGCTCCTCAGGAACTTTACGGACAGCTGAAACCGAGAGTGAAGCAGCAGCTTATTGAGTGCTTAAAGAAGACTCGTCGTATAAAAGCCGTTCCCTCGAACTGGCTCTTATTCTCTGCTATGGTTGAGGCGGCCTTGTATATGATGGGAGAAGAGGACTTTGATGTGATGAGAGTCGATTACGCTCTCAAACAGCATGAGCATTGGTATCTAGGGGATGGAACCTACGGAGATGGCCCTCATTTTCACTGGGACTACTATAACAGCTTTGTCATTCAGCCTATGCTTATTGATATCCACCTTACATTTAAAGGGATGTACCCTGATTGGGACTCGGCTTACGAGTTCGTACTGTCCCGAGCACAAAGATATGGCGCAGTGCTTGAACGTATGATCTCACCAGAAGGAACATTCCCTCCAGTAGGTCGTTCGCTTGCATACCGTTTTGGTGCTTTTCAGTTGTTATCTCAGCTTGCACTGATGGAAACGCTTCCTGAGAAGTTGGGTTGTGCAAGTGTACGCTGTGCGCTTACCGCAGTATTGCAGAGAACCATTGCTGGCGAAGGTACATTCGATGAGAACGGATGGCTTCAGATTGGGTTTTACGGCAATCAACCCGATATAGCGGAAGGTTATATTTCTACAGGAAGTTTATATCTGTGCAGTACCTTTTTTCTGCCGCTAGGACTATCAAGTGATCAACCATTTTGGGCAATGCCGGATGAACCCTGGACACAGAAAAGAGCATGGAGCGGGCAATCCTTTTCGTTGGATCATTCAGTATTCTAACTAATCATTGGAGGAGAGGTGAGTAGTGTTATCTCGATTGTTGTATGTGACTGCATTATCATTTGAGCGAATGAATCCTAGTCATCATCGAGCGGTAAGTTGAATGTCATTGGAAAAGATGTTGCATGCCTAATATAATGATTATCACCCCCATGATTATACTGATTACCCCAGCGAACTTAACATAGGAAAGCCACATATCACTGGGCTCTCTATCGTAGCCTATTCTTTTGAATAACCAAGAATCAGGACGCTTAATAGCGAGGATCCCAAGTGCTATTACACAAACACCCATTAGAAAATAAAAAATGAACATCAGATCAGCCCCTTTTAAGTAAATACGCTATGGCATGAAATCAAGTTCCAATCTATTCTATTTGTGAGTCTAAATTTCAATGAAAAATACTTGCAACGATACGTTTCTGAGTGTATAATAACTAAGTCGGAAAGTTACTGCAGACACAAATGTTGATTAATAGCCAACTACATAATTAAGGGGCCTTAGCTCAGCTGGGAGAGCGCATCGCTGGCAGCGATGAGGTCAGGGGTTCGATCCCCCTAGGCTCCATTTCAGGTAAAAAACTCGCTATTTTAGCGGGTTTTTTCTTTTTTATCATTGTATTTTAGTTAGTTTTCCTCCATGTAAAACTCCCCATTAACTTAACACCTTTCTCTCTCTAGGATTTTTAATTTTTTCATTCTGCAATAATAAAATTTCGATTTTATTCTCCCAAAACTCTATTACAAATTGTATAAAAATAAGAAATAAAACAGTAAATAAAAAAATGTCGAAAAAGAGAAAAAAATGTCTTTTTTTATGAAGAAAATACCATTACAATAAGATGGCAATGTGACAATGATCATAATTTAGTAGGACAGCAATTTTGGATTACATAAGAGCGGCCATGTCACAATTTTATAATATGGAGGAAGAGCCGCAGATGGGTGTTATGGAAATTACCGGACAGTCTTTGTATTCCGGTGTGCAGCGAGGCAAAAAAGAAGAATGGATTTATTTAACGGCTGCAGATTTAACTTTAAATCAAGATTATTTTTCCGATGTAACAGCTCACTACTTGATTCAGGCGGATACGATTCATTTTGCCGGATCATTGAATTTACCAGGGCGTAATCTGACCCTGAATGCTAGAGTGATCTCTTCGGATGGAGACGTTTCGATCAGTACATCAGGAACCCCTGTCCCTAAAGAAAAGAACTTTGTTAGCCAGCCTAAGGCTAATCCAGGAGATATGCCTGTCAGAAACGGAGACAATGGTGGCGATGGCGATAATGGTTTTGACGGGGGAGACGGGATGTCCGGCGGCCATATTGTACTTGTAGCAGAGCATTTCGACTTGCAAGGTCAATTAAAGCTTTCGGCAAATGGCAGCAATGGGGGACGTGGACAAGACGGAGGAGACGGCATGAACGGCCGTGATGGAGAGAATGGAAGAGACGCGGAAACCCATTGGTTTTCATCGGATGATTCCTCAGAACCCGGTAAAGATGGAGGTAATGGAGGCAAAGCCGGTAATGCTGGGCACTCAGGAAATGGAGGAGACGCTGGGCATATTTTTGTCGGGTATGTGATTGATTGTGCAGAACAAAAGATCACAATGGAAAGTCAACCCGGAGTTGCCGGAGCTCCTACCCGTCCAGGAAAATTTGGTGCCGGAGCTAAGGGCGGAATAGGTGGCCGTAAATTTAAAGTTGTCACTGGAAGAACAACAGCGGTCAAAATAGTAAGCCAAGAGAGGGAGCCAAGCGGTTCAAATGGCAGAGATGGGGATCCGGGGATTTACGCCGCTAATCCTGTTGACGGTCAGCCCGCTAACACTGGAGTTTTCCAAATACAGTATGGGCAATTTTATGGAATAAAAGTAGACAGAACAGAGATTTACACGGATTTTTCGACGCTCGATCTAGAGTCAGCTTTAAGTGCTTCTCTCGAACGCCAGATGTTAACCCTCAATAAAGCAGGGCTCGCTTATCTTACAGGCAGTGAGGAAAAACTCGAAGAGTCAGCTATTCTTCTAAATTGGTTGCATGAAACAACACCTAATGATTCTTGGTTTGATGCAGTTCGAGCTTTGGACTCCTATTCCTCTTTTCAAAAGAGTATGCTGGATACTTCCATTCAGTGGCTCTCTTTGCGTAATAAGGCGATCATCTTGCTATCACAGTTGGGACAAGGGCTAGACTACTTTGGACATCCTTGGAACTGGGTACCACTAATGCCGCTGGACAAATATCAGGATCTAGGCAGCAACCTCATTAATGCTGCTCAGCAAGCTGAAACTCTATATCTTGATTATCTAAAGGCTGACAATGATCAAAGAGGCCGAGTGAAGATACTAAGGGATGCTATGAGCGTTGCAGAGAAACGGATTAATGACTTGGAAGATCAAAGGCAAAAATCGATTGTTGATGGAGAACGATTGGTATCTGAAGCGAGCGAGCTATATGAAAGCATATTATCCAATGAAAAGAATCTACAGAACGTAGCAGAAGAATTTGTAGAAGAGTTAAGATCAAAGCTTGCGATGGATTCCCTTAAGGCTACCTTTGATCTGGTCGTTAACGGAGTTGCGCTGGTAACCAACGTTACACCTGCTCTAACCGCACTTAAAACAGGCGGGGCCATCGCTTCCGCTGTGAGCAACTATTGGAACACCGGAAAAACAATTGTGATTGATGATACTTTCAAAAGCGACAAGACCGTAGCAAAAGAGAAAAAAGAAAAAGAAGAGGAACTTTCTAAATCACTGAAGAATGTAAGCACTGTTTTCTCTTCCGGCCTCGGTGTATTAAAGAGTGGTGCCGAACTGGTTGATCTGCTAGGGCAGATCGAAGAGGCGCGTGATTCATTTGGCTATAATTCATCGATGCTTGCAATGTCGCGTGAACAGTTTGACGATATGCTAAAGCCGGTCTATGGGAAGATGCCTGGGGATAAAGTCGATGGATACCGCAAAGCTTTTAATCAGTATCTTAATGTTGTCGAAGACTATCAAAGTAAAACCCAATCCATTAAAGCAAAACATTTAGAGGAAGCAAGACTGTTTGCCGAAATGGAGCAACGGCGAGCAGACGAGGATCATATTAAACAGGCGATTGGTGATGACCTGGATGCCAGTCTGCCGTTATTTCATACATATATACTAGATCTTTATAACGGATTGAAGCTAGCTTTAACTGATTTCCTATATCAAGAATATCAGGCTTATCGATATTTGGTTCTTAGCAAGGACCTTTTCCCATTGATTCGGGATAGTCATGTAGCTGAGCTCAGTCGCATCCATGCTGAAATCACAGTGAAATTAAAAGATGCGTTGAATGCTTCAGAAAATCCAGTACAGCCATTCAAAAATGTAACTATTATTTTCACTGAAGAATCTTTCCCAGAACAATTCGTAGCGTTACGTGAACACAAGCCGGCCTTTTTCCCTTTGTCTATAGATAATCAACTCATACGGGAGAAAATTGCAGGTAAAGCGCACATGATGGTTAGTGATTGTCATGTTCAATTGCCCGGAGCCCGGCATACGGCGGGGAGTATTCATACGGAATATACCCACTATGGTCATTCAACGTTCCTGAATTTATATGGTGAGCGGTTTGATTTTGTTCATAATAAAAGCCATGGTTTCTATGAATATGAAGTAACACCCGAAGAAGGAAAGGGAATTACAGGCGAATCTGCTGAAAAAATAATCAATCAATCCGGCGGAGCAGTAGGAGATGGGACTACCCGGATCATGCCAGGTTTATTATCCCTCTGGTCTATTGAGGTACCGCTTGAGGATCGAAGTGGCTGCAAGCTGAACGAAGGCGTTAATCTAAGTGATGTTAAGAAAATCGTAATGACCTTGGCTGGAAAAGCGGAAGCTTATGCGCCTAAGACTCCATCCGGCAAAATGAGTGCTTTTGCTGTGCCGAAGCCTATGAATAGTAATGATATTTTTGCTGATAATGAAATGTTTAGCCTGCCAGGAAAAGAACCAGATGCTGTCACTGTTCAGGAGAAATTATCTGATTCGATTGTTATAGAACTATAAGCCTCAGAATAGAAAAAGGAGATTTCGGATGAGTGATCAATATGTAGGCGAAATTCGTATGTTTGCAGGCAATTATCCTCCTAAAGGATGGGCGTTTTGCGATGGTGCGATTCTCCCGATTACAGATAATGAGAGTCTTTACTCAATCATTGGAGTAACGTATGGCGGGGATGGAAGAACTAACTTTAAATTGCCTGATTTGAGAGGGAGATTGCCGCTTCATAAAGGAACAAATAGTAAAAGTGGTACCGAATATGCAATGGGTCAAACAGGAGGGACGGAGACGGTCGCTTTAACTTTAGCGCAGTTACCAGCGCATACCCACATTGTTAATGCTGAATCTACTGCAGGAATTATAGGCGATCCGAAAAATGCATTTTGGGCAGCTAGCGCGTCAAAACAGTATTCGGCAGATAAGAATCCTACTGGACTTATGAATACAGCATCCGTTTCATCAACCGGTGGAAGCAGCCCGCATAACAATTTGATGCCTTATTTACCCGTTTCCTTTATTATTGCGCTTCAAGGCCTATATCCGTCACAATGATAATTAATAAAGAGTAGGAGATTAAAAAGATGGCAGAACCCTTTATAGGTGAAATTCGCCTATTCGCTTTTGCGTATGGAAACCCTCCACAAGGCTGGGCGGAATGTAACGGACAAATACTTCAAACTTCACAAAATCAAGCTTTGTCTGCTTTATTAGGTGATCGTTTCGGTGGGGAAGCCCCTAAGACGTTTGCACTTCCCGATCTTCAGGGCCGCGTTCCTCTTGGGGCGATTAATCCATATACTCCAAACCCTTATGGCGGAGAAGAAACGCATACCTTAACGACAAATGAAATGCCGCAGCATACACACGATGCTTCCGCCGGTTCTGACGGCGTAACTGCTAATTCGAACAATGCTACTTGGGGGACAACCTCGGGTATAACCCCTTATGCAGATCAGACTGATAAAACAATGTCCAGTGAAGCTTTAACAACAGCAGGAAATAGTGAGGCTCACTCGAATATGCAGCCCTACCTTGTAGTGAACTATTGTATTGCTACCATAGGTATCTTTCCGCCGAGAAGTTAATTAGGAGGGAATTAAATGGATCCGTATGTAGGAGAAATTCGATTATTTGCAGGCACTTATGCACCGAGGGACTGGGAGTTTTGTAATGGACAGACCCTGCAAATTCAAGAAAATTCAGTATTGTTTAGTGTGATAGGAAACCAGTTTGGAGGAGACGGAGAGACAACCTTTCAACTTCCCGATCTTCGCGGAAGAGCACCCATGCATTCGGGTCAAGGCATCGGTTTAACCCCTCGAGCATTTGGAAAACCGGATGGAGAAGCTCAGGTTACACTTCTTGAAGCGGAAATACCGAGTCACAGCCATACTCCGCAAACTCAGCTCAAGGGCAGTGAATTGAGTCCTGAAGGAGCGGTATGGACTCCAACTTCGAAAATCGGGAAGAATGCAGCACCAAAGTATTATTCCAATACGCCGTCCGTATCCATGAATCCGCTCGCGATTGGTACGACGGGTGAATCGCAGCCGCACAATAATATGCAGCCTTATACAGAGCTTAATTTTATTATAGCCTTGCAAGGTGTTTTTCCTGAAAAAACATCCTAAGGATTACGAATTTTGAACGTTATATCTTCAATTCTCTTTGAGAAATTTATATGAAAGGACAGATTTATGTACAAAATCTCTTCTAAAAGTAAGGTCCTCGGGCATATTTTTCTTTCCTTTGTTTTAATTAGTGGGTCATTGTTCTCTGGACCTCTTACAGCTAATGCTGATACTAGAAATGCTGATATGATAACTACCCAGTTTAGTGGTAGCTTGGATACGAACTCTACTTTTGTAAGACTGCAGATGCCGGGTGATGTTTCGTTAGATGTTTCTAATGAGAAGAATGATGAAGATATATACGATCCTTATTTGCTGGAGCCGACATGGTATTTTCAAGAAGGAAGTAATAGCTTAGAATGCGGAGCTGGAAAAGATAATTATTGTGGAACATGGTTTGTTAGTCAGGACTTCACAGGTAAAGGATATCCGTTTCAAGTGACGGTAAGAGATGATGAACCCGAGGGAGAATCCTACCTTCGAAATTATTTTTATAGAACCATTACTCCATCTATTGACGGTGATTATAACTTTTTGGTAACTCCCCCAGATAAAGAAGATCAAAATGCTTTAAAGGATACGGTTCTATATGTGTATAAAGATAGATTTTATCCCGATCATCCACTGCATAATTTAATAGCGGGTAATGATGATATTTCACACGTTGATAATAATTTGTCTCGAATCAGCAATATTCATCTAAAGGCCGGTGTAACCTATTATATGGTTATGACCGGATTTTGGAACGGAGCTGAAGGCAACGTTTC
The DNA here is from genome assembly GCF_036577645.1 of Paenibacillus sp. GYB006. Taxonomy (NCBI): domain Bacteria; kingdom Bacillati; phylum Bacillota; class Bacilli; order Caryophanales; family Paenibacillaceae; genus Paenibacillus; species Paenibacillus sp. GYB006. The sequence continues at coordinate 668,815 of NZ_JARBDA010000001.1, forward strand.
TTTTGAAGTAACTGGTCCTGGAAGTATTAATGATCCCGATGATACTGATGCCCCGGTTGTTCCTGCAGTCACGAGTGTGACCGTAACCCCTGACAGTGTGAATGTAGAGCAGGGTGGAAGTCAACAGTTGACAGCCGAAGTAAAAGTTGTGGGTGGAGCAGCACAGACGGTGACTTGGGGTAGTAGTGATGCTACAACACTTGCAGTAGACGAAACTGGAAAAGTGACGGTAGCCAAGGACGCTAAGCTAGGGGATTACACAGTAACGGCAACTTCAACCGAAGATTCCAGCAAATCGAGTACGTCTACGATTAAGGTAACAAAAAAACCTGTTGAACCAGCAGTTACTAGCGTTGAATTAAGCCCGAGCAGTGCGAATGTAGTGCAGGGAGGAACTCAACAGCTATCGGCTGCTGTAGAAGTGGTAGGCGGAGCAGAGCAGACGGTGACCTGGACAAGCAGCGATGCTACTGGAAAAGTCATAGTTAATGAGAACGGATTCGTGACGGTAGCTTCGGGTGCTGATCCGAGGGAATATACCATTACGGCGACTTCAACTGTAGATCCTAGCAAAATGAATACATCTAAGATAACAGTCACTCCAGCACCGGCAGTTAAGATTGTGACCGTAACTCCTAGCAGTGCGAATGTAATGCAGGGAGAAAGTAAGCAGCTGACTGCTAACGTCGATGTGTCAGGCGGAGCAGCCCGGACGGTGACCTGGAGTAGCAGCGATGATAAAGGAAAAGTGACGGTAGATGAGAACGGAAACGTGGAGGTAGCTTCGGACGCGGAGCCGAGGGAATACACGATAACGGCAACTTCAACCGAAGATTCCAGCAAATCGAGCACGTCCACGATTAAGGTAACGCAAGCACCTGTTGAACCAGCGGTTAAAAGTGTAACCGTAACTCCAAGTAGTGCGAATGTAATGCAGGGAGAAAGTAAGCAGCTGATTGCTAACGTCGATGTGGTAGGCGGAGCAGACCAGACGGTGATCTGGAGTAGCAGCGATGATACTGGAAAAGTCATAGTAAATGAGAACGGGAACGTAACGGTAGCTTCGGATGTTGATCCGGACGAATATATCATAACGGCCACCTCAACTGTAGATCCCAACAAAACAAGTACATCTAAGATAACAGTCACTCCAGCACCGGCAGTTAAGAGTGTGACCGTAACTCCAAGCAGTGCGAATGTAATGCAGGGAGAAAGTAAGCAGCTAACTGCTGCTGTAGAAGTGGTAGGAGGAGCAGCCAAAACAGTGAACTGGAGCAGCAACGATGCCTTGAAGGTTGCAGTAAACGATAACGGAAATGTAACGGTAGCATCAGACGCTAAACCGGGGAGATACACGATAAAGGCGACTTCAACGGTAGATCCCAGCAAATTGAGTACATCAACGATTACAGTCACTCCAACACCAGCGGTTAAGAGTGTAAACGTAACTCCAAGCAGTGCAGAAGTAATGCAGGGAGAAAGTAAGCAACTGACGGTTAATGTAGAAGTGGTAGGCGGGGCAGAACAAACGGTGACCTGGAGCAGCAGCGATGCTTCTGAAAAGGTTTCAGTAGGCAAAACCGGAAAAGTAACGGTAGCTTCAGACGCTAAACCGGAGAAATACACAATAACGGCGACTTCAACTGTAGATCCCAGCAAATTGAGTACATCAACGATTACAGTTATTCCAGCACCTGCTGTTAAAAGTGTAACCGTAACTCCAAGCAGTGCGAATGTAATGCAGGGAGAAAGTAAGCAGCTGACGGCTAACATCGAAGTGGTAGGCGGAGCAGAACAGACGGTGACCTGGACAAGTAGTGATGCTTCAAAGGTTGCCGTTGACGAAACCGGCAAAGTGACAGTGGCTTCAGACGCTATGCTAGGCGAATATAAAATAAAAGCAACCTCAACCGAGGATACTAGCAAGTTCGCATTGTCGGTTATAACAGTTACATCAGCACCGATAGAACCGACATACATCATAGGGACAATTTCCGATCAAACAATGACTCCACTGACCGAAGCATACGAATCAGGGACACAGGAAACAAAGTCCATTACCGTATCAAATACAGGAACGGGAAATTTAACTAACTTGCGAGCTGAATTGACCGCAGGGGATGTTGACGCATTTGAGGTGACTCCAGTCGCTGGGGAAATAGATAGTGGAGAAGAGGACACTTTTACTGTAAGAGCGAAAGATGGTTTAGCAACTGGAACCTATAGGGCAACTGTTAGCTTAACGGCAGATCACCTGTCTGCCGTTTCATTTCAGGTTATCCAAGTCGTAGAACCCCAAAGTGTTACTACCAATCCTTTACCACCAGTAGCGCCGGAACCAACAACACCGGAACCAACGACACCGGAGCCAACGATACCGGAGCCAACGACACCGGAGCCAACGATACCGGAGCCAACGACACCGGAACCAACGACACCGGAGCCGACAACGCCGGAGCCAACGACACCGGAACCAACAACGCCGAAGCCGACAATACCGGAGTCAACAACGCCGGAACCAGCAATACCGGCGCCAATAAATCCAGTGCCATCAATACCTGCGACTCCAGCGCAATCTGAGGATAATGCAGTGGAAGTCCTGGTGAATGGGAAGGTTGAAAAGGCGGGAACATTGGTAAATTCGACTTTGAATAATCACAAGGTCTCGACCATTGTTGTTGATCCGGTTAAGCTTAATGAAAAGCTGGCTGCTGAAGGCGATCATGCCATCGTAACCATTCCTGTCACTAGCGGTGCTGACATCATAATTGGGGAATTGAATGGTCAAATGGTCAAAAATATGGAGCAGAAGCAAGCAGTAGTGAAAATTCAAACGAATAACGCTACTTATACTTTACCTGCACAGCAAATAAATATTGATGCCCTTTCTAATCAAATGGGACAATCGATTGCCCTCGCAGATATCAAGATTCAAATTCAGATCTCGGTACCTGAATCGGGAATGGAGCAGGTAGCTCAAAATGCAGCGGACGATGGAGGCTTTAGCATCGTCATTCCGCCGCTTGATTTTTCCATTCAAGGTTCTTACGGGAACACGAAAGTCGATATTACCCAGTTTAATGCTTATGTAGAACGAACCGTAACTTTGCCTGAAGGGATTGACCCTAACAAGATCACAACGGGTATTGTCGTTGAACCAGACGGTAGTGTTCGGCATGTACCCACTAAAGTGGTAGAAATGAATGGAGTCTATTCTGCAGTCATTAACAGCTTGACGAATAGTACATATTCGATAGTCTGGCATCCACTTGAGTTCAAGGATGTTGCTAATCACTGGGCCAAAGCTGCAGTTAACGATATGGGGTCCAGAATGATTGTTGAGGGCACGGGGAATGGTTTATACAGTCCTAATCAGGAAATTACTCGAGCAGAATTCGCCTCGATTATTGTCCGAGCTTTGGGGCTAAAATTGGAAAACGGTTCTTCACCATTCGCTGATGTTAGTGCATCATCTTGGTATGCAGGTTCTATTCAAACCGCTTACGATTATAAGTTGATCAACGGCTTTAAGGATGGTACATTCCGTCCAGAAGATAAGATTACTCGTGAACAAGCGATGGTCATTCTGTCCAAAGCTATGACCCTTACGGGCCTAAAGGAGAATTCACCTCAGCAAAATACCAATGAGATTCTAACTTCGTTTGCCGATGCTTCTAAGGTTTCTATCTGGGCAAAAGAACATACGGCAGCGGCCTTGCAAGCGGGGATTATAAACGGTAAATATATGAAAATGCTTGCTCCAAAGGATGACTTAACCCGATCTGAAATAGCTGTTATCATGCAAAGACTTTTGCAAAAATCTGGGTTGATCTAAGCATGCAACTGAATACCTGCTTGGCAAACCTAGAGGATAGGCCGTTTCTCTTTCAATTGTATATCGATACTCGAAAGTCAGAGGTAGCTTCGTGGGGATGGAATGAGGATCAAGTTGAAATGTTTATGCGAATGCAGTTCGATGCTCAGACACGTTCTTATTCCTCGCATCCCGGCTCGCTGAAAGAAGAAATCATTTTCTACAAGGGCGAACGGATCGGCCGGATGTTAACCCGAGAAATGGACGAGATGCTAATGATTGTTGATATTGCCCTTCTTAGCGACTTTCGCAACAGGGGATTCGGGACAGAACTGATTTCTCGTTATCAGAAATATGCAATGGACAAGGGGATTTCGATCGAGCTTCATGTACTGAGTGTTAACCCTGCGTACAAGTTGTATGAAAGATTAGGTTTTGTATTAAAGGGTGATACCCCTCTTTATTTAACAATGGAGTGGATTCCTTAGAGCCGCTACTATCTGAAAAGACATAAACAAATAAGCCCAATCTTGCAAGCTGACGTCAGTATTCAAACTGCGTCAGCTTTTTTTATATGAAGGACAAGCTTGACATAGGATGGCTTGCAATAATGACAACGAATAAGAAAGGTCGTTTCCGATACAGATGGATTAAGACGCGATAACAGCTCATCGTTGATCGTACCGGTGCTCTCCAGCCAGCATCCCAGATAGCTACCTCCTTCGAGTAAAATAAGCTTGTCTTCTCCCATAGATTTGATACAAGCGAGTAGTTTCTGCAGTGCTGAATAATAGGTATCTTCCAGATTTTCGGCAGAAGCCGCAAATTTCACACCTGACACGTTCCATTGTTGCAACAATTTCTGGTCTTCTGATTTCTCTACAAATACCCGATCTTAAACTGAAATTTGCCGCAGTCGGTTAAGCATAACTTCTTCGATCATATCTGCCTCCTTGTACATTCATATTTTGTGGATGCATATATTCCACATATAAATAAAGGGTCTAAAGTGAGTGTTAGTTACATTGTGTGATTTAAACACACTTGATTAACAGTCATATTTCAAAGTGAAGTCACGATTTTTATTAGTGGCCAATTGTATATTACAAAGTTGAAGATTAGTTGAATGTGTAGAAATTGGAGATGTGTATAGGAGGTGTTATACGAATAAGCAGGGAATATAAGATGTAATAGTACACATTTTCAATAGATACACTTAGGTATAAATAAGAGGGAATGTTCTAACTAATTCAGCTATTACTCGTGCAGAGATGGTGATTATTTATAGTAGAGTTAATTGCTTTATAAACAAAGGGATATGAGCTGAAATCAGAGGGATAAAATGGGTAGGGTGTAATAGTTGAGCTCGGACTTGCAGTTAATAATGGGAGGTAAATTGATGGATATAATGAAGACGGAAGTGAATGGGATAAATATAGCGATCTTAAATAGTGATGAGGTGGTAATCAAGGATGTCCAGACAGCACTTGATTTGATGGCAACTGTACAGTATGAAGCAGGATGCGACCGGATCGGAATACATAAATCGTTACTGAGCGAACAATTTTTTGATTTGAAAACCCGTCTTGCAGGTGAAATTCTTCAAAAGTTTACTAATTACCGGGTGAAGGTTGCTATTATCGGGGATTTTTCGATGTATCCAAGCCAGAACCTTAAGGATTTTATCCATGAATGTAATAGTGGAAAAGATATCTTTTTCTTGCCAACGGAACAACAAGCGATTGAGAAATTAAGTATATTATAAAAAATGATTAAATAGGAGGAAAGTCATGGAAACAGAAAGGTGGAATCCCGATCTTTATTTTGCACAGCATAGTCAGAATATACAGCCGAAGAGCGCTTTTACATCAGAAAAAGAGTGGGGACAATGGAGAAAAGAACTTACAGGGCGATTAATACCGCTTTTGGGTAAGTTCCCCGAATCTCCCGCAGCACTTGCTCCCGTGTTGTTGGAACGAACAGAACGTCCTGACCATATCCGCGAACGGGTGGAGATCACTACCTATGAAGGGCTCCGCATGCCAATGTATATTTTGTCCCCACTTGAGCCTAGGCACGAACCTCGGCCTGTAGTGCTCGCTTTACATGGACATGGATATGGAAGTCGTGAGATTGTTGGTCTGGAGGCGGATGGTGCGGAACGAACCGAATCCCCCGGGTTACACAAAGACTTTGCGCTTGAATGGGTTAGACGTGGATTTATTGTTATTGCCCCTGAGCTGCTTGGCTTTGGAGACCGCAGGCTCACGGAAGACCTTATAGATGATCCGAAAAAAAGTTCCTGTCAGCGTCTTGCCTTGGCTCTGCTGATGGCAGGAGAGACACTAGCTGGTTACCGCGTCTATGAAACGATACGTGCGCTCGATTATATAGAGCTCAGAGAAGAGGCAGATGTGAAGCGTATAGGATGTATGGGAATTTCCGGGGGTGGCATGATTGCTTCTTTGGTATCCGCGCTCGATGAACGTATTGGCGCAGCTGTCATCAGCGGATATGCCAATACATTTGAAGACAGCATTCTATCAAGAAGTCATTGTCTCGATAATTACATTCCTGGTGTCTTACGAGAGGCAAGGATGGCGGATCTGATTGGTTTAATTGCTCCTAGACCATTGCTGATCGAAGCTGGGAGCGAGGATCAGGTATTTCCTATAACAGGGGCTAAACAGGCATACACCATTCTCGAACAAATTTATGAAGCAGCCGGGGTAAAGGAGAAGCTCGCAGCCGACTTTTTTACTGGCGGTCATGAAATCAGCGGACACATTGCCTACGACTGGATGGCAGAACAGTTTGGGATGGGGAACGAACACAGAGTTTGATGTACAGAACATTATTACCACAGGCAATGAATGTATAAAATGATTGCTATTCACCGGTGGAATCTTGCAGATTTCACTGGTTTTTTGCGTTTTTACTCATCAGAAAAGTATCAGTCAGCAGGAAGATAGATTTTTTATATAGCGAACAAAATAGTACCAGTTCTCTCTGCAGAAGCACAAGAAGTATATTTATTTCACCTCATTAATGAATCACATTTAATTGCCTAGACAGCAAATAATAATTAGTTTTCGCGAAATAGAGCATGAAAAGGGGGAGAGTTTGGTTTTTATCTGCGATAGAATTAAAGCGTTATCAAATTGGCAAGGAGGTTGTAGAGGGGGCTGTAAATTCATAAGTTTTCTTTTTTTGTTATCTGTGTAAGCGGGTTTACAGAAGAGCGTTAAGAAAGACAGCTTAATTAATGGATGGAGGTCTATGTAATGAGTATAAAAATGAAGCCGTTCCTTACGGCTATGATTCTGGTATTCATGCTTGTTGTGTCCGCATGCTCTGGGGGAGGTACGAGTTCCGGGGGAGATTCTGCGAAGGGAACAGAGGAACAAAAACCCGGCAGTGAGACGGTCGAACCGAAATCTGAGGAGAATAATGATCCTGTTACGCTGAAGCTCTACATTGGTACAGGAATCAGCGATGAGGAACTTAGCTCGATCATTGTAGATCCGGTCAAGGCGAAATATCCCAATATTACAATCGAACCCGTTAGACCTGATGAAGGTAAAAAGATCGAAGAACTAATTGCAGCAAATGATGTACCGGATATCATTTTCACCTGGAATGGAGATCTTGGAAAGTATTCGAACCTGGACTTGTTTGAAGATATTACTCCATTAGCAGAGAAACATGGAATTGATCTGAATGCTTTTCAGCCATCTACTTTAGATACCATTCGTCAATTTTCATCTAACAACGAATTGTATGCGCTACCATTTAACATGAGTTTCAATATTACATTTTATAATAAAGATATTTTTGATAAGTTTGGCGTGGATTATCCGACGAATGACATGACATGGGATCAAATGATTGAACTATCTAAAAGCTTGACCCGAAACGAGAATGGTATCCAGTATCGTGGGCTTGACTCTGATAACTTGGGCCGAATGACCAGTCAGCTGGCAGCTTCGCATATCGATGGAAAAACAGAAGAGGCATCCGTTGATAATGAAAAATGGAAGCGTATTTATGAGACAGCTAAAAAAGTTTGGTCTATTCCGGGTAATGAACCTCCTAAAATGATGACATTTGACGCTCCTAATAACTTCGCGACTGAGAAAAATATAGCTATCCTTCCTTCCGCTTCTTACGTACTAGGAAGATTAGCTGATGTAGATTTTAACTGGGGTGTTGTCTCTTACCCGGTGTATACGGATCTTCCTGATAATCATGGATATACAGAAGCCGGTATTCTTGGATTGACAAAAACAAGCAAGCATAAGGAGCAAGTTGTTCAGGCACTTTCTGTTATTACATCCAAAGAAAATCAGCAGGAAATGGTGCGTAACCAGGCGCGGCTTAGCCCACTTAACGACCCGGAACTAAATAAACAGTTCGGAGCTGATCTTGAGCATCTAAAAGATAAAAATATCGGTGAGATGATCTATGAGCCGCTTCAAGCTCCTTATTTCTCCAGCTATGAGAATGATGCCCGCGGCGTTGTGTGGGATGCATTTAAAGAATATTACGCAGGAAAAGACATTAACACGACACTGCGTGAAGCGAATGAAAAAGTAAATGCACTGCTGGCTGAGAAAAAGGCTAAGTAAAGTAGATGCCGCCGATTCCTGGCTTACAGTAAAGGGATCGGCGGTTCCTTTATTTACGAGCGGATATCCGCACCTTAGAGAGGAGGAAGGAAAGATGGCTGAAATTCATTTTCAACAGGTAAGCAAAAGGTACGGAAAAGATAAAGAGGCGGTTGTTGACCAATTCAATTTGGAAATCTGTGATAAGGAATTCATCGTATTCGTCGGCCCTTCCGGCTGCGGTAAATCAACGACGCTGCGAATGATTGCAGGGCTTGAGGATATTTCAGATGGTGAAGTTTACATTGATGATGTACTAGTCAATGACCTGCCTCCAAAGGATCGGGATATCGCAATGGTATTCCAGAATTATGCCTTGTATCCGAACATGTCTGTTTATGAAAATATTGCATTTGGACTCCGGCTGCGAAAGCTCCCTAAACATGAAATTGATCAAGCGGTAAAAAGAGCGGCAAGAGTTCTTGAAATCGAACCTTTCCTTGAACGCAAGCCCAAAGAGCTTTCCGGCGGACAGCGACAGCGGGTTGCACTTGGAAGAGCCATAGTTCGTAATCCTAAAGTTTTTCTTATGGATGAGCCGCTTTCCAATCTGGATGCAAAGCTTCGGGTCCAGATGCGATCAGAGATTATTCGACTTGTGAAAAAACTGGAGGTCACGACAATTTACGTAACTCATGACCAGACAGAAGCGATGACAATGGGAGACCGGATTGTGGTCATGAAAGATGGAATCATTCAGCAGGTGGATACACCGGAAGAAATTTACAACAAACCGATTAATACTTTTGTTGCCAGTTTTGTGGGTTCGCCTCCTATTAATTTTATTGAGGGAAAGCTGCAGGAAGCAGAAGACGGTAATCTTTTTTTTCGTACTCGGCGGTTTGATCTGGATATTCCGAGGGATCAGGCGAAGGCACTTAGGGAGCGCGGAATGCTGAATAAGACGGTGACACTCGGGATTCGCCCGGAAAATGTGGGTATAGGGCCGTTGATGGATGACACTTCTCCGAGCAGTCAGATTCCAGGTTCCATTCAACTGACTGAACTTATGGGGGCAGATCGATATATATACCTTGATATCGGTTTTAAGTCATGGCTCATTGCTAGAGTGAATCCACGAAATCAGTATGCGAGGGATGAACAGCTTCATGTCACGGTAGATATGAGCAAGGCGCTTTATTTTCATAAGGATACCGGTGAACGGCTCATCGATTAAGCATGTACAGAAGGAGAGAGATGAATCATGAATGTTGTTATATTCAAGCTTCGCCGCATGCTCATGCTTCTCATCTGTATTGGCCTAATGTATCCGCTTCAAGCTGCCAGGCCGAATCTCAGTTCAGCCGAAGCAAGCCCGGTTACGGATTTGAAGTCGCTTGTAGAGGGGAATTCGGATGAGCTTACACAAACCATGGAACCTAGACAAGCTGAAATGAGGCAGGAATGGAAGAACAAGGAGATCATTACTGGACAAGAACAGGTTCAGATCACAGCAGATCGGCTGGTACATCATGACTCAGAGGCAAGTGTCCAAGCAGCGAGTTATAAGGGAAAGGAGAATGTGCTGGTCTGGAATAGCAATATGGATTCTTCTTGGATTGAGTTTCAAACGGATATACCAGATGAAGGCTTGTATGAATTACATATCACGTATCATGTTATTTCAGATACATCCGAGAATGCACGAATCTCTTATCAGCCGATTGTGCTTTCGATGACCGTTGACGGGATCTATCCATTCATGGAAGCGAGAGCTCTACCATTATTTCGATATTTTGCGGATGAAAAGCAGGTACGTAAAGACGATCAAGGAGATGAAGTGAGGCCAAAACCCGAGCCGATCGAAGAGTGGCAGACGCAAGCTTTGCGTGATTCCGATGGGCGTTATACAGAACCGCTGTTATGGCATTTTAGCAAAGGAACTCACACGATCCGGCTCATAAGTCCGGAATCCCTAGCTATTGAGTCCATAGCACTTGTACCACCAGTACAAACCGAAGCTTACGAGCCCCCGGTGCAGCAAAAAAATGCTTCTACAGAAACGATCGTTATTCAGGCGGAACAATTTGACATGAAAAATGATGTAGCAATTCCACTTGTCTCCGAACAAGACCCGGCAATGACGCCTAAAGCTAATAATCATATTGTTTATAATTCAGTTGGCGGAGAAAGGTGGTCTTCAGGCAATCAGGCATTGACTTGGACCTTTGATGTACCCGAAAACGGGATCTATAAGCTTGCTATGCGGACCTATCAGGGTTTTACTTCCAACAAGGCCGTATTTCGAACCATTTATATTGATGGTAAGGTACCTTTTAACGAACTCCTTGCTTACCGGTTTCCTTATGCATCCAAGTGGAAGGGTAGTGTCATCTCTAGCGAAGAAGGTGAGCCATACCGCTTTTATTTAGAAAAGGGCAGCCATACGATCCAGATGGAAGCAACCTATGCCCCGTTTTCCCCTTCCATAGAACGACTACTTGATGTGCTGAGTGTACTGCGTGAGGTTGACTATGATGTGAAGGCGATGACGGGCAGTAAGATTGACCGCAATCGGACTTGGAATGCAGAGAAAGATTATCCCGACATTATTGAGCGTCTTGAAATCATTCAAAACGAGCTTACTGAGATTGCTAAGGAAATTACAAAAATCAATGGCAAGCGAGATACCTATGTTCAAACGATTCAATCAGCAGTTCAAGATCTGCGAAGCATCAGCAAGAATCGAGATGAAATCCCTTATCATTACGACGATATTACAAACCTGCTTGGAAAGCTTGGAAATATTCAGTCAGGGCTCAGTGCTTCTCCACTGCAGCTTGATCAAATCTATTGGGTTCCAGATGAGTCTTCTTTTCCGAAGATGGAAGCGAGCTTGTGGTCAAAGGCCAAAAATAGATTTGACGAATTTAGCTATTCTTTTGTGAAAGAAAATCAATTAAATGATATGGATGAAAATGTACTGAATGTGTGGGTTGCAAGGGGCAGAGATTATGTCAACTTGCTACAGCAATATGCGGATGAATACTACACGCCAGAGAATGGTGTGAAAGTAAAAGTGAACTTGCTGAATGACCCGAATATGCTTGTTCTCGCAAACGCCGCTAATATCGTACCCGATATTGCTTTGGGTTTGTCAGAAGATAAACCAATTGACTTTGCGATTCGTAATGCGGCTGTCGATTTATCTCAATTTCATGATTATGAAGAGACTGCAGGCGCTTTCGCTCCCGGTGCACTTCTTCCCTATTATTACGATAAAGGGATCTACGGTTTGCCGGAGACCCAATCTTTTAAAGTGCTTTTTTATCGTAAAGATATTTTGGAGCGACTGAATCTTACCGTTCCGGATACATGGGATGATGTGATCAGTATGCTGCCAACTCTTCAGCAAGATAATATGGATTTTTATTTCCCGGCGAATGATTTTTCTACCTTTATATATCAAAGTGGTGCGGATTTCTTTACGGAAGATGGGATGAAGAGCGGTCTTGACAGTCCAGAAGCCTTTCAGGGCTTTAAGGATTGGACTAATCTTTATACGATCTACAGCATCGAGAAAAGCGTACCCAGTTTTTATCAACATTTTAGAGACGGTTCTATGCCGGTTGGGGTAGCTGACTACAACATGTATGTCACGATGAGTGTTGCTGCTCCTGAGCTTACCGGAAGGTGGGGAATCGCTCCGCTTCCAGGGAAAAAAAGTGAAGATGGCACCGTGGAGAGATGGGCACAGGGAGGCGAACAGTCAGCTGTTATTTTTAAAAAATCAGATAAACAGCAGGAAGCTTGGGAATTTATGAAGTGGTGGTTATCTGCAGATATTCAAGAGAAATATGGCTCCGATCTGGAGGCGTTAAACGGCGTTCAATTCCGCTGGAATACTTCTAATGTTGAGGCATTTGCTAGACTGCCTTGGTCGAAGGAGGAACTGAAAGTCATTCTAGAACAGTGGAAGTGGTATAAGGGAGTACCTCAAGTACCTGGCTCTTATTTTGTGACGCGAGAACTGAATAATGCCTGGTATCGCACTGTTCTGGATGGGATGAATTATCGTTCTTCGCTGGAGCAGGCTGTCATGGAAATCAACAGAGAGCTGCTTCGGAAGCAGCAGGAGTTCGGGCTTGTTGATAAAGAAGGACATCTGCTGAAGACCTTGGATCTGCCGCAAATCGACGAACCATGGGAAGGAGTGGAAGGAATTGCCGAAAAATGAGCTGGTGGTGAATCCACAAAACATCCAGCGGCATGTCAAAGGAAACTCGAGGTTGCAGGAGCTTCTCAAGACGATCTATAAACACCGGATTTCGTACCTATATATCGCGCCGTTTACCTTCTGTTTTCTGGCGTTTATATTCATTCCGATTGTGATGGCATTTGGTCTTAGTTTTACCTACTACAATGCCATCGAACCTCCACGCTTCATTGGGTGGAAGAACTTTCAATATCTATTATCTCAAGATTTGATTTTTCTTCAGCATTCGCTACCTAATACGTTCAAATTTGCTCTTTTCGTTGGGCCAGGCGGATATATTCTTTCTTTTTTACTCGCTTGGCTTATTGCCCAACTACCAAACAAGGCGCGAACATGGTATGCACTTGCTTTTTATACCCCTTCACTAACAGGGACCATCGCGATGGGCATTGTATGGCTTCCGTTACTAGCAGGTGACCGAATCGGTTACTTAAACAGCTTCCTAATGAAGTTTGGGTTTATAGATTCTCCAATTTTATGGGTGCAAGACAAAGCCTATCTAATGGGGTCGATGATCGGTGTAACCCTATGGTCAAGTATGGGGATTGGTTTTCTCGCTATGTTAGCCGGTGTTCTCAATGTTAATCAGGAGTTATATGAAGCAGGGCGTCTTGACGGAATCAAGAGTCGGCTTCAGGAAATTTGGTATATCACCATACCATCAATGAAACCTCAGATGCTGTTTGGTGCGGTAATGGCTATTGTAGGGACACTAAAATCAGGCGAAATTGGTACGACTTTATCTGGTTCATTCCCGACGCCTGAATACTCGGCACACGTTATTATCAGCTCCATTGACGATTACAGCGGTGTGCGCTATGAACTAGGCTACGCCTCAGCCATCTCAGTATTTCTGCTTCTCATCATGTTCGCCGCTAATCGGTTTAGCATCAAGCTGTTCGGAACAAAGGAGGAAGAATAATGCTGCTGTTCCGCAAAGCCTCAAAGCTGAAAGCGATGGACCCTTTTCAAAAGATGCTACTTGTTGTGATGACAGCGGGTGCAATCTTTATGTTGCTGCCTATCTTTTATATTTTTAATCATGCGTTAAAGCCTTATCATGAGCTGTTTCTCTATCCGCCTACGATTTTTGTTAGACAGCCTACACTACAGAATTTACAGGAACTGCTCAATATCACGAAGAATTCCATTGTTCCAATCAGTCGATATTTATTCAACAGTATTGTGGTATCAGCCGCTACCGTTGTTCTTGTAACCATCATTAGCGCACTGTGTGCCTATCCAATTTCAAAGCATCAGTTTCCGGGACATAAGCTGTTTTTCGGGACCATTCTATTGTCCTTAATGTTTGCACCTGAAACAGTAGCAATTCCAAGGTATCTCGTTGCCGTTAATCTTGGACTTAATAATCAATACTTCGGACACATTTTACCGCATTTGGCTGCTCCCGTCGGGGTTTTCCTGCTCAAGCAATTTATTGATCAGATTCCTAAGGAACTTTTCGAAGCAGCCAAGGTGGATGGTGCAAATGAGCATGTGTTATTTGCCCGCATAGTACTTCCTATGGTGGGTCCTGCGATTGCAACGGTGGCGATCATCACATTTCAGGGAGTTTGGGGGGACACCCAGACTTCAACCCTCTTTATGCAGGACGAAGCAATGAAGACGTTCCCGTTTTTTCTAAATACACTCACAAGTAATTTGGCTAATAATGTGGCGCGTCAAGGGGCGGCCGCTGTAGCAGCCTTAATCTTGTTTTTGCCCAATTTTTTATTCTTCCTTTTCTTTCAACGGAAAGTCATTCAAACAATGGCCCATTCCGGGATCAAGTAATAACAGCGCCTAAAATAGGAGGGGTCAGATATGAATAGAAAAGCCGGATTCCTGCTTTTTCTTTCGCTCATTATCCTTGCGGCGGCACCGGCAAAAGTAATGGCTGATGTGAAATATCCCACCTATACCCTGAACAGTTATTCGGATCTGGTATATATGCAGCCTGTTTATTATCCGGACAGTGTCTATGGGAATGATCTGACCGTTCAGGATCCAGACCACCCGGACAAGACACTGCCCTCGAAACTGCAGGGGCCAAAGGATATTTTCATTGACAAAAAGGATGATATCTATATTGCGGATACAGGCAACAACCGTATTATTCAGTTGAATGCTGGTGGAGAGTTGGCTCGTTATATTACCATTCCGGACAGTCCGCTAAATAATCCAGAAGGTGTATTCGTTACGGATACCGGAGATATTTACGTTGCAGATACAGGAAATCAGAGAGTTATAAAACTAGATGCGAATGGACAGTTAGTAAAGGAATACGGACGTCCTGAGTCAAGGTATATTCCAGAGTCACTCAAGTATGATCCGGTGAAGCTGATCGTGGATAAACGAGGATTTTTGTATATTGCTACCAACGGTGGGTATCAAGGACTTCTACAACTAGATCCTGACGGTGAATTTCAATCTTTTTACGGGGCTAATGATGCAAGATTTACTGTAATGGATGGTATTAAGAGAGCCTTGTACAGCAAAGAGATGTATGCTAACGAAATTAGCAAACTTCCTGGATCGATCAATAGCGTCACTACCGATGAGGAAGGATTCATCTATACAGTTAGTGGTGGAGATATTGAGAAGAATCAATTGCGGAAGCTGAATACACGGGGCGATAACCTGCTTACCGCGGAGAGTGAATTTGGGAAAACATCGGATGGCTCTTACGGAGAGTACCTGATTTCAGAAGTGAAGAAGGCTGAACAGAAAGTACAGCTTATCGACACTGCTGTGGATCGTAGTGGCAATATGGCAGTGATTGATCAACAGTTTAAATATATCAGTCACTATGATTCTACCGGGAATTTACTCTACTTTTGGGGAGGCCCAGCCCCTACGTCCTCTAATCAGTTAGGGCTGCTGCAAAGTCCAAGAGCACTTGATTTCAATTCTCGCGGCGAGTTGTTTGTGCTTGATGATCAAATGAACCTGATTCAAGGTTTTCGTCTTACGGAGTTTGGAAGTCTGGTCAGTGCAGCGAATCAGTTAACTCTAAATGGGCGTTATGAGGAAAGTGAGAAACCATGGCGGGAAGTACTACGTCAGAATGCAGGGTTTACTCCCGCCGTGTTTGGACTAGCGAAAGCTGCTTACAAGAAAGGTCAATATGAGGAGGCCAAAGAGCTGTTCCGGCAAGCCGGTTCACAAGAGGGCTATTCAGACTCATTTTGGCAAATCCGCCTGGTTTGGTTTCAGAAAAACTTCTCTAGATTGGTTATGTTGTTTTTGATTGTGACCGCTTTGTATGTGGGAGTCACGAAATGGGCGGCGCGAGGGAAGAAGAGAAAGTCTTCTAAGCCATTACATGCGGAGAAGAGAACGTTCCTTACAGAGCTGAAGCATGCTTTTTATTTATTGCGCCATCCTATTGATGGTTTTACAGCGATCAGATATGAATCGAAGGCGAGCTACTTGGGAGCGGGAATCGTTTTAGCATGTGCCATTGTATCTTTGATTGCAAATGAATATATGACTAGTTTTTCCTTTAATAAAATCGTTGTTCGTGAGATTGATGTAATCTCTATTATGCTGCGCTTTTTGCTCATTTGGTTCGGTTGGGTACTGGCTAATTATTTAATCAGCTCCATTTACCGGGGGGAAGGTCGGTTCCGGGACGTTTTTATTGGAAGCAGTTACTGTTTACTTCCTATTATTTTGATTGGACTTCCACTAGCCATTCTATCGAATGGAATGACCATGTCGGAAGCTTCTATTTATGGTTTTTTTGATAAAGGGATGTTTTTATGGATCGGGCTGCTGTTTTTTTGGCAGATTCAATCTATTCATAACTATAGCGTAGGCGAGACATCAATCAATATCTTATTATCAGCCTTTACGCTAATCATGATCGCGGTCATGGTTTATGTCATCGGTGGGCTTGGCGGAGATCTGCTATCGTTCATCAGGGAGATTTATCTGGAGGTGAGCCTGCGATGAGAAGGTTTAGTAAAAAAGCAGTCATGATAGGAATTACAGCGATACTTGTGTTTATTCTCATCGTAGCTGTAGGCATGAATATAAAGTTCGAGCTACGCTTAGCCGAATCTCCTGAAGCAGCTAAGGTATCAACTGCACAAAGCGATGGCAAGGAAGCAGCACTGCCTGAATCAGCTATATTCAAAGCAGTTGCTGAGACGGAGATTATTCAGCTGAGTGTCGATCAAGTCACCGGACATTTTATCGCGAAGGATAAACGAAACGGCCATGAGTATACATCATTTCCGGATCCTGAGCAGTGGAAGAAAGCAGGAATTAAAGGGCTTTGGAAGCAGCATACTGCTTCACCTATCATGTTCCAGACCTTGAATTTTAATGATAGTAAAGCCCAGCCGAAAGAATCGGATTTACTGAAGGACGATGGCACTGTCAAAGACTTTGAAAAAATAGAGAACGGGTACAGATTAACCTATGATCTTCCAAACACCGGACTAGAAATTCCAGTACAGGTCACGATTAAAGATGATTATATAGAGACGACAGTGCTTCGTGAAGGAATTAAAGAAAGTATAAACGGGCTCATTTGGATAAGGCTGTTTCCTTTTTTTGAAGCCGTAGAGTCTGCAGGGCAAGATGGGTATATGTTCGTTCCTGATGGTGGCGGGGCATTGATTACATTTAAAGAGCAGATCTCGTCCGCGATCCAAACATCTATTTATCAGGCTAGCGTATACGGCCATGATAAAGCCTTCCGGCTTAATGAGAGTAATTTGGAAACTAGAAGTCGCATTGTGATGCCAGTGTACGGTATGAAGTCCGGAAGCACCGGATTTATTGCAGTACTTCAGGAAGGCGAAGAATATGCGGATATCGTGGCTGCACCTGCTGGGGTATATACCAGCTTCAATTGGGTAACTTCTCAGATGAACTACCGGTCCATGTTCTACCAGACAACCAATCGTAAACAAAATCAAGGGTACACCGCTTATAACGAGAAGGAACTATTCGGAAGTGATCGAACGACACGTTACTATCTGCTTCCAGAGGATGAAGCGAATTATTCAGGAATGGCAGGACGTTATCGGGATTATCTAATGGAGGATAAAGGAATACAGCGAATGGAGTCTGCACCATTCATTCCGCTTTATCTTACCTTTCTTGGTGGTGACCAGGAGAAAGGAATCCTGACTGATCGCTACATTAAAGCAACGACAACGAATCAAGCCGAAAAAATGCTGCGCCAGCTATCTGATCAAGGAGTTAAAAGTATGGAAGTCACCTATGTGGGCTGGCAAAAAAACGGAGTCAGTGCTTACGGTAAAGGACTCCCCGTGGATAATAGGATCGGCGGGAATCGCGGTATGGAACGCTTTGTGGAGCTGGCACATGAGTTAGGTGCTTCGGTGTATTTGGATACCGAGTATGGCTTAAATAACACCGGAGCGGGAGGATTTAAACGCAATTTTGATGGAATTGTTAACCTAGCGGGACGAAAGCTCAGTCAACTTTTTGGAAAAAGTGAGGAAGCACCCCTTGTCAGCAACCGATTTGTAGAGGCCCATATGAGAGGTAAGTGGGATGATTACGAAGCTTTAGACATAGATGGGATAAGTGTCAACACCATCGGGCGTGATTTGTTTAGTGATTATAATACCAAACATAAGGCAACTCGTAGTGAAGCGAAAATCCTGCAGCAGTCTATTTTAAAAGAAGCTAAGGATCAGCTTGAACATGTGCAAGGGAATGGATCAGGTTTTTATTCTCTGCCTTATCTGAATCGGATTCAGGATCTGGATGATGATTACTCTCACGATTTGTTAACAGATACTCCTATACCTTTCGCTCAAATGGCGCTTCATGGTCTTATCAGTTATTCCTCTGGATACGCTAACAACCGTGAAGAGCATGAGCGAGATATGCTAAGAGACATCGAGTATGGATCGTATCCTGCTTATATTTTTACAGACGTACCTGCGTCAGCAATGACAGACGCATATGCCTTCCGGTACTTCAGCACCCAGTTCTCGGAATGGGAATCGGAAGCAGTAAAAGAATACCAGATATTTAATGAACTATTCTCTGCGGTACAGGACCAGTTCATTGTCTCTCACCGATCTATTACGAACAGGGTGAAGGAGACCGTTTACGAGAATGGAACTCGCATTCTAGTGAATTATGGAGATGAAGTCTATTATGAAGAGGAGATATCTGTTCCTGCGCTTGGTTATACGCTCGTGAAAGGAGGGGAAGCCTCATGAAGCGACGACGCAGACTATCCGGCACGACTATTCAGTACTTAGAAGGCCTGCTATTCATTTCTCCCTGGCTCATCGGGTTCATGGTCTTTATGGCTTTTCCGCTGGGTTACTCTCTGTACATGAGTTTTCATAATGTTGAAATTTTGGCTACGGGAATTAAAACCAGTTTTGAGGGCTGGAATCACTACAAATTCATTTTGTTTACTAGCGGGGGTATCTTATACAACGATCTTATCCCGTTTCTTATTCAATCACTGATGATGCTCCCTGTAATTATTGTTTTCTCGCTTATGATTGCCATTGTTTTGAACCAGCGCTTTGTGGGGAGAGGATTTTTCCGTGGAGTTTTCTTCTTGCCGGTGATCTTCGCATCGGGGCAGCTGGTTCAGGAGTTTCTTAGCCAAGGCGAAGGAAAACTTAATTTTCTTGACCAATACAATATATCTGGAATTATCGCAGAGAATCTTCCAAAAACACTGGCTACACCGATTGTTGCCATTATGGATTCGTTTGTACTCGTACTCTGGTATTCGGGTGTACAGATTTTAATTTTTCTTGCAGGACGTCAAACGATCTCAGGTTCTGTATATGAAGCTGCACGAATCGATGGAGCAAATCCTTGGGAAGTTTTTTGGAAAATTACACTGCCTGCAATGACACCTTTTATTATGCTTAATCTCATCTATACGGTGGTGGATTTGTTTACTTTTCCGACGAACCCGATTCTTACGAAGGTGAATACGTCAAATTACGGACAATCCAGTGCACTGGCTTGGATCTATTTCACCATCATTTTTCTTCTTCTCGGGCTCATCTTTCTTCTGTTCAAAAGGGTTACTTCATCGCGTAAAACATCTGCATAATTACAAAATCTATTTGAGTCCTCACAGCTTATCCTTTCACTGATTTATAAAAAAACGGGAGGAAGTGTCCATCATGGAGAGAACGGACATCACGGTCAATCCAAATCATCATCCTGCCCGGCGTAAGGGGCTGCGGCTTCGTAGAATCAAACATATCATGGTGGGAAAAGAGGCCGACAAAGGCCTTCTGTACCGGCTTTTTATCTATTTCATTCTCATTACCGTGACATATATCTACTTGAAACCTGTATTTTACATGGTCTCTTCGATGCTTAAAAATGAGGCGGATTTGATCGATCCGGCAGTTAATTGGGTTCCGCGAACGGTTTACTTCGGCATCTTACAAGATGCATGGGACATCCTTCACTTTCCCAAAGCATTTTCTCTTAGTCTCATGGTCTCGCTCTCGGTCGCTTGTTTACAGACCTGTTCTTGCGCAGTTGCTGGGTACGCTTTTGCGAGACTGAGGATTCCTTTTAAAAAGACGTTGTTTTTTCTTCTGTTATTATCATTTATTGTTCCTCCTCAAGTAACGATTTTGCCGAATTTGATTTTTGCGGGAAAGCTGGATTTGATCCGAACCTATATCCCTATCATGCTTCCGGCTTTGTTTGGCCACGGATTTAAAGGTGCTGTGTTTGTTATCATTTATCGTCAGTTCTTTGCAAACCAGCCGAAGGAGCTGGAGGAAGCTGCGAAGATCGATGGTGCGAGTGTCTTCCGTATCTTTTACCGGGTGATGCTGCCGCTCGCTAAACCCGCAATTTTGGTCGTCTTTTTATTTTCTTTTGTATGGACATGGAATGATTTTTATCTGCCCAGTATGTATTTAACAGGATCGGAGAATGTGCCGCTCTCCCTAAGTATTTCAACTGCTAATTCTGCAATTCAGCAGAGATTTGCAATGGAAGGACCTTCGATTTTTGACGAACCATTAAAAATGGCTTCTTCCTTTTTGTCCATTCTTCCGCCGCTCATTCTTTATATGTTTGCTCAGCGTTGGTTTGTGGAAGGCGTGGAACGTACGGGTCTCGTGGAATAGCTAAAGTTGTCATTTTTACGGTTAACTATGAAGTTATTGGCCGAAAGGAGGTGAAGGTTTTCTTACGGTTGGAGAATGACGAAGGTTGGTACGTTAGATCAATCTCGAATGATATGAACTGGAGGATGTATATGGCGAATCAGAAGAAATTGGTATCTATGATGCTGGCGGTTATGGTAATGATGGCAATATTTTTTCCTTCTGTAGGTCAGGACTACAAAGCTTTCGCAGATCCAGCTTACCCTTATCAGGAGATTAAGATCGTTGGCTCAAATCATGAAAACATAAATATCACAGGATTTAAAGAGAATGATCCGATTAATTTTTGGCCTTCTAATGGAGAGAGCAATGAACGCTGGAGGCTAAGTACAATGGATGGTATTAACTTTAAAATTATTAATATGCGGACTGAAAAGCTATTATCGACTTTAGCGAGCGGGACTGTTGCGAATACGACTGCAGTTCTACGTAGTGATGCAGGTGAGGATGGGCAGCTCTGGAAATTCATCAGTGTAGAAACGGACGTTAACGGAGATGCCTTACGCTATAAAATTGTAAGCAAAAAAGATGAATCGTTGGCATTAACGCTGGATACTTCCAATCAGAGCGTGATCCTCGCGTCTTTTACCGGAGATGTTAAGCAAAAATTCAAGCTCGAGAGTGATGGTCTCATCGGCTTTGCCGGTCATGTTAATGCGGATGGGGGAGAGAAAACCGGGACAATTGGTGGTCTGCTCGGAAAAACAGTGTTTGTATCG
This sequence comes from Paenibacillus sp. GYB006, assembly GCF_036577645.1. NCBI lineage: Bacteria > Bacillati > Bacillota > Bacilli > Caryophanales > Paenibacillaceae > Paenibacillus > Paenibacillus sp. GYB006. The sequence goes on from NZ_JARBDA010000001.1 coordinate 690,390, forward strand.
GATCTCGCTTCCTTTAAGGATGCTCTTCTGAATCCTGATCCGCTGACGATTGTCATTGCGGCAAACATCAATTCCTTAAATGAAGTGTATGATCTGCGAATCGCTTCGAACAAAACAATTATCGGTTCTTACGGAGCGAATACACTTGTAGATCCCCGTTTACGGACTGATGATTATTTCAAAGTTCAACCGGTAAGCAACAATATCATTATTAAAAATGTGAACATTAGTGTGGAAAACCGCGAAGATGTAGTGGCCATCGCTGTATATGGATCACGCAATATCTGGATTGATCATTCATCATTCTCTACAACGCTGCCACTGGATAAGGATGAAGTTGGGAAGTTTATATGGGTGAATCGTTCCATTTATGCAGCCCAGGATCCTGATTTTGTCACGCTATCGTATAACAACTTCTATCATCGCTATTGGGGAGTTGCCTTTGGAGCAGGATTTGTAGATAAGGATAGAGCAACTGCCGCATACAACAAATTTGATTCGGTCATTCACCGGACACCGCAGCTCGGTAACGGTAAACTGCACGCCCTTAACAACTTTATGGTACGGACACATGCAGGAACGAATAATGACGGTTATTCCAGCTTGAATGTGGGTGCCGGGGGTCAAGTCTATTCTAATGCGAACCGATTTGAGGGCTATCGAAAAGAAAGCAGCGGCTATTGGGATAATGAAGTTTCAGTAGACACAGCCGGATTCTTCACTGATATGGGTTCCTATACGGATAAAGCGGAGACGCCGCCATTTCCGGTTCCTTACCCGCTTCCTGCACCAAACGGAAATTCATCCCCATGGAATCCAATCACGAATTATAACTTCCAAACGCTTAATGCATACAATGCAAACGGAATGGATGTAAAAGGTTTTGTGAACGCATACTCTGGTGCGTCTTCATTTGCTGGGGGAATAAAATACATTCATTATCCAGAACTAAGTGCTTATTTGAATTAGCAAAAAGGAAGTTATTTTACTGTGGGATCGGCTATGCTGGTCCCTTTTTTAGAGGAAGATTGATAATAAAAAACAAAAGAGGACAAATAAAGATAAATTTAAACGATTTGAACAAGCGAACAGAGAGAATTGGTAATTTTCTTACTTTATAATGAAATCGATTCCAAATGGAGGTGTATCTATTGAATACATTCAGAAATCCGATTCTACCGGGATTTTATCCGGATCCATCGGTCTGCAGAGTTGATGAAGATTATTATATGGTCACGTCTACATTTGAGTATTTTCCTGGGGTCCCAATTTTTCATAGTAAGGATCTCGTGAATTGGAGACAGCTTGGTCATGTACTGAGCAGACCTTCGCAGCTGGATTTGGATGGGCTGCTGCCATCTAAAGGAATATGGGCTCCTACGATTCGTTATCACGAGGGCACTTTCTATGTCATCACCACGATGGTGGGAAATGATAAAAGTCAGCACAACTTTTATGTAACTGCATCTGATCCCGAAGGTGAATGGTCAGAACCCGTATGGCTTGAAGATGCACCAGGTATTGACCCATCTTTATTTTTTGATGAGGATGGCAAGGTCTATTACACAGGGAACAGGGTTCCGCCAGAAGGACAGATTCATGCTAAAAATATGGACATTTGGCTTCAGGAACTTGATCTTGCGTCAGGCAAGCTGATTGGAGAAAAGCACAGTCTGTGGCAGGGAGCACTGAAAGTAGCTCATGCGCAGGAAGGACCGCATTTGTACAAAATCGGAAATTATTATTACCTGCTCATCGCAGAAGGTGGAACAGGAAGAACGCATGCCGTAACCATAGCACGCAGTGAGTCTGTGACAGGTCCATATGAGGGATGCAGGTCTAATCCGATTCTGACGCACCGGCATCTAGGAAGAGACGCCGAAATCGTTAACGTTGGACATGCGGAACTCATTGAAACGCAAAATGGGGATTGGTGGATGGTATGTCTAGCTTCACGCCCTTACGGCGGAAATTACCGCAACTTAGGAAGAGAGACGTTTCTTGTCCCTGTCCGCTGGGAAAGCGGCTGGCCAGTAGTGGCACCGGGAATCGGTAAGATTGAGCTAGTCATGAACCGTCCCGATCTTCCTGAACATAAATGGCCCTCCCTTCCGGCTTGCGATCATTTTGATGCGTTAGAGCTCGAAAATCATTGGAATTTCATTCGTACACCGCGGGAAGAATTTTGGAGTTTAAAAGAACGTCCGGGGTATTTACGGCTTCGTTTGAAGCCAGAGTCGATTACAAAACCTGAAAATCCATCCTTTGTAGGACGCAGGCAGCAACATATCAGCTTTGCCTCAAGTACAGTGATGGAGTTTACCCCGCATTCAGAACAGGAGTCTGCAGGGCTCGTGCTGCTGCAAAATATGGATTATCAGTTCCGATTTGTATATGGGATTCGGGAAGGTAATAAGGAAATTCGCCTTGTTCGCAGATGCGGCGGGGAAGAGACGACCTTAGCCGCTCACGTTCTCGATGCTTCCAAGCTGTATTTGAAAGTTGAAGCATACCAGCAGAATTACAGCTTTTTCTACCGGGAACAAGAAGGTCCATGGGTTACACTCTGTGAGAATGTACTTGGTACGATACTCAGCACAGATATGGCAGGCGGTTTTACAGGAGCTTATATAGGTATGTATGCAAGCAGTGAGGGAAAGAACAGCGACAATGCAGCGGATTTTGACTGGTTTGAATATATTGCGCTGACGGAATAAGAAACAAAGACTCACGATTGAAATCGAGCGAAAAAAGGAGCGGAAGAACTTATGGAAAAAATGATACCTGAAGCTTGGTCAAGTGTGAACCAAAATATTGAACTGCCTGCTATACCGGATCGGACATTTGTGATTACAGATTTCGGAGCTGCAGGTGATGGTGTGACAGACAATACGGAAGCATTTCGTTTAACGATTGAAGCATGTCATCAGGCCGGCGGTGGAAAAGTGGTTATTCCTCCAGGGGTATGGAGTACAGGACCTATCGTACTGAAGAGCAGAATAAATCTGCATGCTGAGGCAGGAGCACTAATTAGCTTTAGTCAGTGCAGAGATGACTACCCGCTTATTTATTCAACGTTTGAGGGACTGGCGACTTATCGATGTCAATCACCACTGGATGGGGAAGGACTGGAAGATATAGCGATTACCGGACAAGGGATATTTGATGGCGGCGGAGAGGTTTGGCGACCAGTCAAAAAGATGAAGCTGAATGCACGGGAATGGGAACAGCTCATAAGTAACGGAGGAGTTGTAGATAGTGAAGAGGAGGTTTGGTGGCCTTCCGTAGGTGCCATGAACGGCAGAACCCTGGTAGATCGGCTGGATCAGGAAGGTTGTAAAGATAAGCAGTCGTATGAGGTTGCTAGAGACTACTTGCGTCCGGCGCTCCTAAGTCTGCGGAAATGTAATCGTATCCTGCTCGAAGCAGCTACGTTTCAGAATTCGGCAGCCTGGTGTCTTCATCCATGGGCTTCCAAGCATCTGACCATTCGCTCCATTACGGTTCGTAATCCTTGGTATGCTCAGAATGGAGATGGACTGGATCTTGATTCCTGTTCTTTGGCTTTAGTCGAGAATTGTATGTTTGATGTAGGTGATGATGCGATTTGTTTTAAGTCCGGTAAAGATAAACCTGGCAGAGACTTGGGAATTCCTTGCGAGGATATCATTGTTCGAGGCTGTGTTGTCTATCATGGTCATGGAGGCGTTGTGATTGGCAGTGAAATGTCCGGCGGTGTCCGCCGCGTTCATATCACAGACTGCACATTTATCGGTACGGATATAGGAATTCGATTTAAAAGCGCACGTGGTAGAGGAGGCATTGTCGAGGATATCATTATCCAGAATATTCGGATGAGAGAGATCGCCGGAGATGCCATATCTATGAATATGTTCTACAACGGAAATGAAGGCTCCGGCATCTGGGCAGATGATAAATATCCTATTTCCGATGAAACGCCTATTTTCCGAAATATTCGAATGGAGGGCATTGTTTGTCTTGGTGCCGAGTCGGCTGTTTATGCGGGGGGCCTTTCAGAAATGCCGCTTTCAAATATGGACATATCGAGTTCTATTTTCCAATGCCGCAGAGGAATAAAGCTTGCCCACGCGCAGCATTTTCAGATTAGTGATGTACAATTGTACACCGATCATGGACCTTTGATTGAACTTCATCAATGCCGTTCTGTGTCAGCGGCGGGAGTGAAGGGAGAGTCTCGTGAGGAAGAAGAACGCCAAATCGCTGTTTTTGGAGCCAAAACTGCAGACATTACCGTCCGGCGTTCCGCTGCTGAATCCATGGAGATTATAACGGGGCAAGGTGTGTTAAAAGAAGAAATCAAAAGACTCTCCTATTAAACTTTCTACTTGCTGTGTTGTTTTCGGTAACGCAGGGGAGAGGTGCCCGTCAGTTTTTTGAATGTCTTATTAAAATGATTGATATGTTCAAAACCCGTTTGCTCCGCAATCGACTGTACTTTATCACGTGTTTCAGCAAGTCTTTTCTGAGCCTCGCGGATGCGAACGACTTGTAAATATTCTTTGAAATGGAATCCCGTTAACTTGGAAAAGATTCGGCTTAGATAAGAAGGACTAATATAAAATTGCCGTGCGAGCTGCTCGAGTGTCAGCGGCTGTGCATAATGTTCATTGATATAGTTTGCAATTTCGGATACCTTGGCATGCATGGGATTTCTGTCTTCGATCATGACTTTCTTAGACGGGTCACTATGAAGATGGCGATCGAGGTGGATCAGCAGCTCCGTAAGTAATGAACGAACATAAGCTACATAGTGAAGGGGCTGCTCCCTGCATTCCTTTAGCATTTGGCGCAGAAGGTGTTCAATGTAAGGTTGTTCCTTCAAGGTGAATCTTAGAAGAAGGGATTCACGAAAGGGAAGCTCCACCCCAGTACGAGGGTTACCCTCCGTAAAGAATTGATGAGAGAAACTGACAAGTACCCGCTCGAATTCCGGAACATCCGAACTTGCTGTGGAATGAAAATCATCTGGATTGACGACCATCATATCACCCTTTCGGGCAGTATAGACCGAACCGTTCATAAAATATACTCTTTCTCCATCTAGTAAATAGTAGAGCTCATAATAAGGATGGCTATGAGGTCGTTTCATCGCGGAAATCCCACTTTTTTTCATCAATTGAATCGAAAAGGCGTGTTCGCCGATCATATGTTTTGGTTCAATACGATCACTCAGAGTATATCCCTCCCTAGGAGAATAAATAGAAGAATGATAAATAACACGCATATTCAATCGTAAATTAGAACGATTATACACAATAATGTAAACGTTAACAATAGAGAGGAGAGGTTGATCAATTCATGGATAATAAACAGATCATCGTTGTTTCTAAGCAAGGCACAGGAGACTTTATGACGGTACAAGAGGCTGTGGATTCGGTGGGAAAAGAACCTGTGGTAATTCAAGTAGAGCCAGGAATCTATAAAGAAAAAATTAGGATCCATAAACATTTGCCGGCTATTACTTTTCTAGGAAAAGATCAGAAAAACACCATTCTCACTTACGATGATAATGCACATACCCTAGGGGATGATGGAAGTCCGCTCGGTACTTTCCGAAGTGCGAGTCTGTTTATTTATGCTCCTGACTTCATGATGGAGAATATGACGATTGCAAACAGTTCTGGTCCAGGAACGGGTCAGGCGGTTGCTGCATTTGTAGATGCGGATCGGGCTTTGTTTAGGAAGGTGCGGTTTTTGGGGGATCAAGATACCCTGTACACGGGTCCGGGAAGGCAATATTATGACCATTGTTATATTGAGGGAGACGTCGATTTTATTTTTGGGCCAGCAACAGCAGTATTTGATCATTGTCATATCCACTGTAAACGCAAAGGCGGTTACATTACGGCTGCATCCACACCGGAGAACGAGAAACACGGATACATTTTTCTTGATTGCGTGGTTACAGGAGGCGCTGGGGTAGAGAATGTGTATCTGGGAAGACCATGGAGACCTTATGCGAAGGTCGTGTGGGTCCGAACAAAAATGGATGCGTCCGTTCATTCTTCAGGTTGGCATAATTGGAGTGATCTAGAGAAGGAAAAAACATCTAGATATTCAGAATATGGATCGTATGGACCTGGCGCAAATGATATGGAGCGAGTGACCTGGGCACAGCTCATGAGCAAGGAAGAAGCAAGCGAACTCACACCTGATTTTGTCTTGGGGGGCCTGGATCAGTGGCAGCCAGCAAAGCGTTCCGCAAGGGTGTAGGAGGGCAGGTGAATGGATAATTTCGCGATGCAGCTGGTAACACATTGGATCAAGAACTATCCGATGTTGATTCATTGTACCCGGGTTTCCGATCGTTGGCACTATGAACAAGGTTGCTTGTTGAAAGGAATCCATGATGTTTACAGGTATACGGGAGAGAACTATCTTATGGAATATATCCGGACGAATATGGACCGTTATGTAGACAACGATGGGAATATCCGTACTTATCGGGAGCAGGATTATAATTTGGATCAAATCAATAACGGAAAGATGCTGCTTCAGCTCTATCGGTACACAGGAAAAGAAAAATATGCGCTGGCTGCAAACAAGCTAATCGTACAAATGGACAATCAGCCGCGTACAAAATCCGGTGGATTCTGGCACAAAAAAATCTATCCACATCAAATGTGGCTTGATGGTCATTACATGGCGATGCCCTTTCTAGCCGAGTATGGAACTATGTTTGGAGAGAGGCGTTATATTGATGAAGCAGTGCAGCAATTGATATTGATGGAGGACAAAGCACGCGATTCACAGACCGGACTTTTGTATCATGGATGGGATGAGAGTCGAGGTCAGAGGTGGTCAAACCCTGTTACTGGGCAATCACCGCAGGTTTGGGGGAGGGGAATGGGCTGGTTTGCTATGGCTCTTGTGGATATATTGCCTTTTCTTGAGAGACATGAAGGGAGAGAAGAGGTAGCGGCTATGCTTCAACGTTGTTCCGAGGCAGTTCTTAACGTACAAGATACTCAGACTGGGTTATGGTATCAAGTGATGGATCAGGGCACTCGGCAAGGGAATTACCTTGAAGCTTCAGCTTCTTCTATGTTTACCTATACTCTAAAGAAAGGAAATGTACTTGGAATATTGGGTCCGGAGATGGCTGAGGCTGCTAAGCGTGCTTACCAGGGGATGATAACGAAGTTCTTGTACAAGGACCGTAAAGGGATGCTGTCTGTTAAACAGAACTGTAAAGTCGCAGGGCTTGGAGGGCAGCCTTACCGTGATGGGTCGTATACCTATTATGTTTCAGAGCCTATTGTTGAAGATGATCTTAAGTCGCTGGGTGCCTGCATCATGGCTCTTAGTGCGGTTGAGTATCTGTAGGCCGTGCATCGTGTGAAGAATCATGTTATTTGTGAAAAAAAAGACAGGATCATGGAGTTTACCTGAGGTAAAGTTCCTGTGATCCTGTCTACTTTTGTAATCAAGGGTAAAGAAAATTTGTATTTCCTTAATGATTCAGCACCTGATCTTTTTTCTTGTGAAAGGCAATGGTTACCGAAGTAAGCAATAGGATTACTCCCGTAAATAAGAACCCTCCGATAATACTGAGAGACAGCCATCCTAATACAGAAGATCCAGCAACTACACCTAGAGAGAAGAAGGCATAGAAGTATCCGTAAGCTTTGCCTCGCAGTTCCGCCGTGGTCGCTCTAATGAGCATTGTATTAATAGATGGGAACAAGAGCGCAAAGCCGATTCCATATAAACCGAGTACGATGTAAAGAGCGAGTGTCGTTGTTGATTGGCTAATCAGCAGCTGACTAACTCCAAGCAGGCCCATTCCAATGGCCATCGTTACCGAAGGAGCAACACGATCGAAAATACGATTCGTAGGAAGTACAAACATTAGAACAGCAATGATCCCGAACGTACTCAATAACGTGCCGCTTAATCTTGAATCATATCCAAGCGTCTGCACATGCAGGGGTAGTAAATAAGCGATTACGCCTTGAGAGAACATTAAGAAAAATGCCCCGCAATATGCTTTTATGACCCCTATATTAAAGAACGATCCAGCTGAAGTGTGGACGGTAACCTCTTTCTCTTTCTTAGACACTTTATATTTACGAAGAAAGATAGCAGATAGTACGGCTAGGATAAACCCTAGTACGGCTATGCAAGTGAAAACGAAAGGTACCGAGGTTTTGTTTGCCATAATTCCGCTGAAAGCAGGTCCGATAATGGCGGCTAGACCTACAAAGGTACCGGTGAATGCTACTTTTTTTCCTTGTTCATTATTGAGCGTTGTATTTGCTGAGAAGGTGAACGCAGCAGGAACAATTAGCCCAGCTACAAAACCATGAAAAATACGTACTATAATCAAAAATGTAGGTGATTCGACGAAATAATATAGCAGCAACGTACTGCTGGTTAATAGCAAACCGGCCATAAGTAATTTGAAAGGTCCGATCTTATCCGTCAGAATACCAGATAAAACATTGCCCACCGTATTGGTTAATGAATACAGTCCTACCACAAAGCCTACAATAAATGTGCTTGCCCCGACGGAAGCCGCAAATGTACTCATAACGGGCAGTTGTGCAAATAAATCGATAAAAGAAAAGAAGACAATACTATAAACAATCAGGGCAGGATTAAAAGGCTTCATCTTATATTTGGTTTGAGCTTTCTTCAGCTTAAAATCAAATACAAAATTACCGAACGGGATAAAAGCGACAATAAATGCTACAGCAGACCACCATATGCTCCAATCGACCCGAATAGCAGCATAAAGGATCGCAAGAGCATATAAGCAGAAGATTGCACCGTGAATACTACCCATGATTGAGACTGCTGCATCGATGCCGCCGATATACTTCATTGGCATGGCGATACATAACAAAAATAAAAATGAAAAACCATCTAATAGGCCTGTAATACGCAAATAATTAATTGGATGTGTACGCAATTCTTTTACTCCTAATGCAAATTTTGAACATATAAATTCATTCTAACATTCTCATGGACGATAAAAAATGGGATGACAGAGTAAATTATAACGTTATTGTGAAAACTATCGATTTTACACCTCAACTTCAAAGGTTGACATCAAAAAATTATTTCTCTATACTGTCAATAATCTTATATATGATATACGTTGAAAGAGCCCAGTAGCAGCTTAGTCCCTGTTCTAGAAAGCCGGGGGTTGATGGAACCCGGTACACACTAAGATCGCGAATTACACTCTGGAGTATCTCGGGTAATGCCGAGCGGAAGTGGCGAACGATACCTCGCGATAAAAGCGGCATAAATGGCACACCTGATGTGTGGTGTTCATTTATGCAATCTGGGTGGTACCACGGTTGTTCAATCGTCCCTATGTCTACAATAGACATAGGGACGATTTTTTTTTATGTTTGCCGTGTTGGTCTATCTCTAATTATAAGAAAACTTATGAACCTGAAGGAGTGTTATGACTGTGAATATTATTGATGAACTCGAATGGCGTGACGCCATTAATCAACAAACGGATGCGGAAGGTCTTAGAGAATTAACGAATCAAAAATCAATATCTCTGTACTGCGGGGTAGATCCAACGGGCGATAGTATGCATATTGGTCACTTGATTCCCTTCATGGTACTCAAACGATTCCAACTAGCTGGGCATCGTCCGGTTATTCTGATCGGTGGGGCTACGGGAACCATTGGAGATCCAAGTGGGCGTCAATCAGAACGTTCACTGCAAACACTCGAAGAAGTACAAGCGAACGTGGATGCGCTCACGAACCAAATGAAAAAACTGTTCATTACAGAAGGCGATAACCAAATTCGCATGGTTAACAACTATGACTGGACCCATAAGATCAATGTCATCGAATTCTTGCGCGACTATGGTAAAAACTTCAGCCTCAATTCCATGCTTGCTAAGGATGTTGTAGCAAGCAGACTCGAAAGTGGTATTTCCTTTACTGAATTTTCTTACCAAATCCTGCAGTCTCTTGACTTCTTGCATCTGTATCAGAATGAAGATGTTCAGCTGCAGATCGGCGGTTCTGACCAATGGGGTAACATTACAAGCGGTCTAGATTTGATTCGGAAAAAAGAAGGAGCAGAAGCAAAAGCGTTCGGTCTGACGATTCCGCTGATGCTGAAAGCTGATGGTACGAAATTCGGTAAATCAGCGGGTGGTTCGATCTGGCTTGATCCGAAGAAAACAACTCCATTTGAGTTCTACCAATTCTGGGCTAACACAGATGATCGTGATGTAGTGAAATACCTGAAGTACTTTACATTCCTCTCCAAAGAGGAAATTGACGAGCTGGCTGAAAAAGTACAGACAGAACCGCATAAACGGGAAGCTCAGAAGAAGCTTGCTGAAGAAATGACAAGATTTGTACACGGCGAGGAAATGCTTGAGCAAGCGCTTCGTATTACAGCTGCACTCTTTAGCGGAGATATTAAATCCCTTACGGCAGATGAGATTGAGCAAGGGTTTAAAGAAATGCCGACTTTTGAAGCAACCAATGAATCGAAAAATATCGTAGACTGGCTTGTTGATCTCGGTATCGAGCCATCTAAGCGTCAAGCACGTGAAGATATTACAAAAGGTGCAATTTCGATGAATGGTGAGCGAGTTACGGATGTGAACTTTGAAGTGACAGCAAGTGAAGCCATTGGCGGTCGGTTTATCATTATCCGTAAAGGTAAGAAAAACTACAGCTTGGTAAAAATGTCTTAGTAGACAGTTAGTCCACAGTAAGGCCTGCAACGTTTCTTCACAAGGTAACTAAGTTCAATACAATCGTAAACTGCGGGACACTTTTACGTGTTCCGCGGTTTTATATCATCTAACTAGATATATCCGCCGCAGGTTCGATCTATGATCTAGGCAAGAAAATAATAGATTTATATTGCAAAAATGAATTTCATATGTTAATATAGACACATTGATTGATTTTTACATGAAAACGACATGGGTTCTTAGCTCAGTTGGTAGAGCAGTTGACTCTTAATCAATTGGTCGAGGGTTCGAGTCCCTCAGAACCCATCCTATCTAAAGATGGCGAGTATTCGCCGTCTCAGACTGTAGATAACTAGTTTGAATTACTAGTTCATCTACAGTCTTTTTTTTGTTTTTATGTATTTATCGCTCATTTTATACTTGCGAATATTCCTTCTTATTCCTAGGTGATAAGGTGAAGGATCTAGTTAAATTTAGGGTAAAGGAGATAGAGAACGAATTTATCTGCTTTACAATAAATACGGATAGGTGGTGTTTTGTCATGGCAGTCATTAATGGGAATCAATTTATGGAACTTTCCTTCCTTGAGAAACATATTTTAGATACCGTTGATTTTTATGCTGAGCATGTAGAAGACGAAATCAACGGAGGTTATTTTAACACTTATTTGGATGATGGAACGGTATCTGATGCTGAGATTAGACCGCTCGTAGGAACAACTCGTTTGATTTACATTTATAGTTCTGCGGCTATTTTAACGGGTGCAGATAAATACCGTGATTTGGCGAAGCGTGGTTTAACCTACTTAGAAGAAATACACCGTGATAAAGAATATGGCGGATATTATTGGAAAGTCAAAGGGCGGAGAGTAGAGGACAACAGAAAAATGGCATATGGACATGCTTTTGCTCTTTTAGCTGCTGCTTCAGCTTATAAGGCCGATATTGCCGAAGCAAAACCGATTATAGAGCATATATACGAAATACTTGACCAGCACTTCTGGCGTGAGGAAGACGGATTATATGTGGATGAAATAACGGCAGATTGGTCGCTAACGTCTCCTTATCGCGGACAGAATGCAAACATGCATCTGTGTGAAGCAATGATGGCAGCTTTTGAAGCTACAGGGGACGGTAAATATGATGAACGAGCTAGAACAATTGCACATTCGGTGATGTTCAAGTTACTTCCTCAGTCCGGTACAGAAATGTTATGGGAGCACTACGATGAGAACTGGAAGATTGACTGGGATTATGAAAAAGGGAATACAAAAAATGAATTCCGTCCCTATGGATTTGTGGTTGGACACTCGATTGAGTGGAGTAAGCTGTTGCAACTGCTAGATCGACATCAGCCGGAGGAGTGGCTGTTTCCAAGGGCAGAAGCTCTTTTCCGACATGCGACAAATAAGGGAGTGGATCGAAAATATGGAGGTATCGTATTCGCGATCTCTCCCGATAACAAGTCCGTTATCGATAATGATAAAGTATATTGGGTACAGACAGAGGCTCTAGGAGCTGCCGCCTTATTTGCAGCGAGAACAGACTCAGAGGAATATAAAGAGTTCTATATTTCTTTATTTGACTACTGCTTTACGCATTTTGTCGATCATAAACATGGAGGATGGTATGAGCAGCTTGATCGCCGGAATGCCTTGTATAGTACCTTGAAAAGTCCGTCTCCTAAGGCGGATTACCACCCGATTACGAATGCCATGACTGCTATGCTCGCATTTGGAGGCGCAGCGATGAAATCAAGACTAAAAATGTGATCTTAACGTAAATCATCTAAGCTACATTTGTTCTTCTAGTTTGTCTACGTACAATTTAGCAGATTTCAGATCCATATCTTTTACTTCTCTGAGCTTTTTGATAGCAGCAATTTTTTGACCTTGTTGGACCATGAGTAGGAGCTGTTCATCAAATGCTGTTACTTTTATTTTCTCAGATGACGTGTTAAAAGAGACAGCTTGACCTTGATTCGGATCAGAAACAGGTGAGTAGGGAGTAAAATCTGCTCGACCTGTTTGATTTCTGATAAGATCAAGTTCAAGCTGAATTTCTTTGATTTGGCGTTTTACTTTCATTACGATAAGCAGCAGGATACATGATAAAAAAACCGCAAGTGTGGCAATGAGTTCGGCAGGTTCCATCTTGAGAATTCTTCCTTTCTTTTATACGATGACTACTAGATAGTGAATCGAAGGAGATTCCTTTTTATGACAGTATAACATAGCCGTTAGATGTGCATCAGGGAAGAACAGTGGGCTCGACCACAGTCAGCTGATTGACCTCTGTATTCAGATTCACAACGGCTCCAATGGGAAGGGCAGCCTTATAAATACCGTGAGCTGTCGTTACATTAGTCATTAAAGGTTTACCTAAGGGTACAATAACGTCTTCAATGAGTTCCTGATAGGATACACCGTAAGCTTCCAGACAACCTGTACATTCGCCCATAATGATCCCCGCGCACTCTTCTAGTTTACCAGCGAGCTGAAGATGATTTAAATAGCGGTAGACGGTATTCGTAGGCTCATGCGTCTCTTCCAGTACGAGAATTTTGTTCCTGATATCAATCTCATAAGGGGTACCCAAGGTATCAACAAAAGAAGTGAGGTTTCCTCCGACAAGCGGACCTGTCACATTTCCCGGGATGCGGCTTATCATCGGAATACTTGGAGGGTTAGAGATACGGCGAGTAGGAGTGGGAATGGAAGTGGCGGTGAAAAACTGTTCAAAGTTATAAGCAGGGGTCTGGAGAGTAAAGTCAATTAACATCAAGCTTTGAAGTGTAATCAGATCGGCATATTGATAAAGGGCGTTAAGCAGAATGGTAATGTCGCTGTATCCTGATATCAGTTTCGGGTTGTTACGTATGATATCAAAATCAAGATAAGGAAGGATCCCTGCTACCCCCGTTCCTCCCCGAGTGGGAAGAATTAACCTGACCTCATCATTTTGAAACATTGCCATTAGATCTGCCGCTCGGTCTTCATCTGTACCCGCTAGAAAACCATCTTGCTCATATACATGTTCACCCACGATCGTGTTTAGCCCTGTAGATCTCAAAACCGCAATTCGCGCATCAATCGTTGCACGGTTCAGCGGACTCCCAAGGGTGACAATTCCAACGGTATCTCCTCTACGCAGAATCGGCGGTGCAATAGCCATAGATTCTTCACCCCATTTTCAGATAGTTACAAATCTAAATACTTATTGATTATGTAGATACATAGTGAAACATACCGAAATTTTAGCGATAAAACAAATCTTACTACTGGTATAATGAGAATAGAAATTTTCACCTGAGAAAGAGGGATGGTATGGCCACACTTACCCAACTTAAATATGTTATTGAGGTAGCCAATCGAGGTTCGATGAACGAAGCAGCTAAACGACTTTTTATATCACAGCCGAGTTTATCCAAGGCAATTCGTGATCTGGAAGAAGATATCGGCATTACTATTTTCGAACGTACCAATAAAGGAATCTCGCTTTCCATGGAAGGCGTTGAATTTATGGGATATGCAAGACAGGTTGCTGAACAAGCAGAACTTCTTGAGAGTCGGTATATGAACGCTAAACCTTCGCCGCAACATTTTGCCGTATCCACGCAGCACTACGCTTTTGCTGTAAATGCTTTTGTTAAGCTGGTTCAGCAGTATGGGCAGGAGGAATATGAACTTGCACTCAGAGAAACCAAGACACATGAAATCATTGAAGATGTAAAAACGCTGCGCAGTGAAATTGGAATTCTTTATTTAAATGAATTTAATAGTAAGGTGATGAGTAAATTGCTCGATGCAGCGAACCTGCATTTTCATAGTTTGTTCACAGCGAAGCCCCACATTTTTATTAGTGTGCAGAATCCGCTTGCAAGGCAATCGAAGGTTACCATTGAGGATTTAGAAGAGTATCCTTATCTGTCATTTGAACAGGGTGAATATAATTCGTTTCATTTCTCAGAGGAAATTTTAAGTACGTTATCACATAAAAAAAGCATTCGAGTAAATGACAGAGCAACATTATTTAATCTTTTGATTGGTTTGAACGGCTATACGATTTCAACTGGAGTTTTGAGTGCGGATTTAAATGGCCATGATATTATCCCTGTACCGCTGGATTATCATGAGACTATAAATGTAGGCTGGATCTCTCATAAAAATGCGATGCTTTCAAAGCTAGCACTAGCCTATGTAGAAGCCTTGCAGGAAGCAACGCAAAAATTTGATATAGTCTAAAGTTATAACCAGCTATAGTTTATAGGAGTTATACTATAACTGATCGATCATGGTATCTTTCAATTATGAACTTATGGATTACCAATTAAAGGAGATCGATGATATGAGCCAAATTACTAAAGCAGGTACAGTGAGGAGTGTTACTCCCTATCGTTATGATGTGGTTGGAAGCTTCTTACGCCCAGAAGCGTTAAAACAAGCCAGAGCTAAATTTCAGGCAGGGGAAATTTCTGAGGCAGAATTAACAAAAGTGGAAGATCAGGAGATTATTCGTCTCGTTGAAAAGCAAAAAGAAGTGGGCCTAAAGGCTGTTACCGACGGAGAATTCCGTCGTTCTTGGTGGCATCTCGATTTTATGTGGGGACTCGATGGAGTAGAGAAAGCAAGTGATGTCAAAGGCTACCCATTCCAAGGGGAAACCACAAGAGGAGAAACAGCACGCCTTGTGGGTAAAATCGGATTTTCTTCTTCTCATCCATTTGTTGCACATTATCAATTTTTGAAAGAAGCAGCAGGCGATGATGTGGTAGCTCGTCAAACGATTCCTGCACCGGCACAGTTCCTCTCTGAGCTTTATCGTCCAGAGAATAAAGCTGCTATAGATAAGTTCTACAGCAGTGAAGAAGAACTTGTAAAAGACATTGCTAAAGCTTATCATGATGCCATTCTTGCCTTTTATGAAGCAGGTTGCCGCAGTATTCAGCTTGATGACTGCACATGGGGAATGCTGTGTGATAAAAACTATCTGGAAGCAAAACAGCAAGCAGGCGTGAACGTTGCTGACACGGCTAAGCTGTATGCAAGGCTTAATGAGCTGGCGGTTTCCTCTTTGCCATCTGATCTTATCGTTACAACACATGTATGCCGTGGTAATTATCATTCCACATGGGCATCTTCAGGCGGATATGAACCGATCGCTGAAACTTTGCTTGGAATTGATAACATTTCAGGTTACTATCTTGAGTTCGACACGGACCGTGCGGGAGATTTCAAACCTCTTCGTTTCTTGAAAGAAGATCAACAGGTGGTACTTGGTCTATTCTCATCTAAGATTGGGGAGCTGGAGAGCAAGGAAGAAATTTTCAAACGTATTGAAGAAGCAACGGAGTATGTTGATATTAACCGGATTTGCCTTAGTCCTCAGTGCGGATTTGCTTCGACAGAAGAAGGAAATATTTTGACAGAAGAACAACAATGGAACAAACTTGCTTTTATTAAAGAAATCGCAGAGCAAATCTGGCAATAAGCCACATGTAATCATCCCTCTGATGCTACTCGGAAATGAGCTTTCTTAGAAAGCCATTAGCATTTCAGAGGGATTTTTTTGATTCTCACTTATACTTGCTAATCTCAAAAATTACCATTATAATACAGGAATATGATAGATTATGCGGCCGTGGCGGAATTGGCAGACGCGCACGGTTCAGGTCCGTGTGGGTTCACCCCCGTGGAGGTTCGAGTCCTCTCGGCCGCATCTTACTTAAGAAAGGTTCGTCACTTTGCTCTTGCAGCTATAGTGACGAGCCTTTTTTATTGTCCATTTTTCTTTTCGTGCGTTCTTGTTGCTGCATTCCGGTAGTCAGTCGGTGACATACCAAATTCTTTGCGGAACTGCTTGGAGAAATATAAAGCATCATTAAAACCAACAGATGAGGATACTTGGTCAATGGTCAGATTTCCTAATAGCAATTCTTGAGCTTTCTTTAGCCTGACGTTCATCAAATATTGTTTAGGCGAGTATCCCGTCTTTGCTCTGAAAGCCTTAGATAAATGCGCTCTATGGTACCCAAGTGTTGAAGCAATATGCTGAATACTGATCTGCTGAGGATATTGGAGGGAAATCCAGCGTATGGCATGCTCAACCTGGCGGTCAATCATAGTGGGGAGATCTCGCTCAGGGGACTGGATCGAGTCAGCATTAGCTAGACCAAAATGATGAAGAAGCAGTCGCATCCAGCCAGACGCCTCTAAATTTTCCATCTCCGAATAAGCAGATTGCCGAAAAGAAAGACGGATTCGTCTGAATAACTCATGAGCAGTAGACACATCTGTGGTATGCAGAACAGGTCGCTCTTTCGTTACACCTATTTTTCTTAAATAGGAGGATACGGTAACCCCTTGTATTGCCACCCAAGTATAGTGCCAAGGGTCAGAGGAGTCGGCCTGATAACGAAATAAAATACCCGGGAAGATAAAAAAAGTATCCCCTTTTTTGCAAGGGTAGGATACTCCATTACACTCAAAGATACCTTTTCCATCAAGGACGGTATGTACGAGATAATATTCATGTACAGATGGACCAATTCCATGAGAGGGTTCAGGTCTTCCTTCACCTGAAAATAAAACAGCGGGTTCATTCAGATCCGGATTGGGGTTGATAGCTACTTCGAAATGAGTATGCTCTTGGTACATATAAGTTCCTCCCGTTCTAGTTCAATGATCTAGAATCTCTCTTTTTAATAATGCAACAAACGTCCATATATGTCTTGTGTTTCTCCATATTTATTTCTCTCTTATTGTTTTATATTGAAAGCGTAACAAAAAAACAAAGAATACAATAAAAACACCGTAATACAGGGTGAAACTAGATTTTTAACGACAGTGAGTCATGAGTTGCATCGTAACAAGTGAATATTTTTAATTGCAGCTAAGGAGGAATGAAAGATGGACAAGATTACATTTATCGGGGCAGGAAGTACCGTGTTTGCTAAAAATGTGTTAGGTGACTGTATGATGACCCCTGCTTTGCAAGGTTTTGAATTAGCTTTATTTGATATAAATCTAGAGCGACTGACCGATTCAGAGAAAATGTTGAATAATTTGAAAAAGAGCGTGGGCAGCACATGCAGGGTTACAGCTTACACCGATCGTAAGGAAGCGCTGAGCGGAGCTAAATATGTGATTAATGCGATTCAAGTTGGCGGATATGATCCTTGTACGATTACCGACTTTGAAATTCCGAAGAAGTATGGTCTTCGTCAAACGATTGCCGATACCGTTGGCATCGGCGGCATATTCCGTAATCTGCGTACGATTCCAGTTATGATGGACATCGCTGCTGATATGCGGGAAGTATGTCCTGATGCACTATTTTTGAATTACACGAATCCTATGGCTGTGCTCACGAATGTAATGAATACATACGGAGGAATCAAAACCGTAGGATTATGTCATAGTGTGCAGGTATGTGTACCTCATATGTTTGAACACCTTGGCATAGATCAAACGGGAGTACAGGCGAAGATCGCGGGAATTAACCATATGGCATGGCTCCTGGAAGTAACGCGGGATGGGGAGGACTTATATCCAGAGATTAAGCGAAGAGCAGCGGAGAAGCAAAAGGAATCTCATGGAGACATGGTTCGATACGAGATGATGCTGAAGTTTGGTTATTACATCACAGAGTCATCTGAGCATAATGCGGAATATCACCCTTACTTTATTAAAAAGAATTATCCGGAACTCATTGAAAGATTCCAAATCCCGCTTGACGAGTACCCGCGGCGGTGTGTGGAACAAATCGCAGGCTGGGAACGTATGCGGGATGAGATTGTGAATAATACGGAACTGAGACATCAGCGTACTCACGAATATGCCTCCTACATTTTAGAAGCGATTGAAACCGGTATTCCTTATAAAATCGGCGGTAATGTAATGAATCAAGGTCTTATTACCAATCTTCCCAAAGAAGCTTGTGTAGAAGTACCCTGTCTCGTGGATCGCAGTGGAATAAGCCCGACATTCGTTGGCGATCTGCCTCCGCAGTGTGCAGCGCTTAATCGGACGAATATTAATACACAGCTACTTACCATTGAAGCAGCGATGACAGGCAAGAAAGAACATATTTATCATGCAGCAATGCTTGACCCACATACAGCAGCAGAACTTTCTATGGATGATATCATCCATATGTGCGATGAATTAATAGAGGCCCATAGAGATTGGCTTCCCGAATATAAATAAGTGATCCTTAGCTAGTTTGGAACATATTAAGGTGATAAAAGACTGTTCAGACACTTTAACCGTGTTAGAGCAGTCTTTTTAGTTGACAATTTGTACGTACATATTAGACACTGGAGAGTGAATTCATCTTACAGGAGGCGTTTTAGTCATGGATATGAATGAACGTATAGAAAGATGGAATGAAGAGGCGAGTCATTGTGAATGTGGATCAGCACATTATAAAGTGAATATTCAGATTTCTATGGAAAAAGGGGCACTGCAAAAGATTGCACCCTATGTGGTGAGTCAAGGTTATAAACAGGTTAGCGTCGTTTACGATGAAAATACAGGAGAGGCTGCGGGAAGAAAAGTCGCAGGTCTTCTCGGAGATGCCGGCATTACGGTAAGTGAAGTACTCCTTAACGCTAACAAAGCAGGAGATGTAATTGCTGACGAAGCATTTATTGTAGAGCTGCTTCTGGCCCTTTCCCATAGCAGTGAGGCGGTTCTTGCCGTAGGATCAGGAACTATTCATGATCTGGTAAGAATCGTATGTTTTAAAATGAACATTCCGTTCATTTCTGTTCCGACCGCAGCTTCCGTCGATGGATTTACTTCTGCAGGAGCGCCCCTGGTTATCCGCGGGGTGAAACAAACGTTTCAGGCGACGGCACCCCATGCTATTTTTGCCGATCTAGAAGTTCTGTCTGCAGCTCCGCAGGTACTGACGGCAGCTGGTTTTGGTGATATGCTGGGTAAATTTACATCACTTGCAGATTGGAAAGTGTCGCGTGATCTCGGGAAAGAACCATTTTGCCCGCTCGCTTATCAAATGACAGAGGAAGCACTGAATAGGTGTGTTCTTCATGTGGATGATATTGCAGAAGGGAGCGAGAAAGGTGTATCTATCTTGATGGATGCGCTCATTGTTTCCGGGATTTCGATGCTTCTGATCGATCATTCTCGCCCAGCATCAGGAGGAGAACATCATATTTCTCATCGTCTCGAGATGAGATTTATGGAGCAGGGAAGACATGCTATTCTTCATGGAGCTAAGGTAGGAGTAGCTTCTGCGCTTCTAACTGACATCTACCGCGATTTGTATCACGCAGAGAATGTCTCTGCTTTTGAAGCATATAAAGATTTGCCACAAAGAGAGCAGATGCAGGATTGGCTTAGCAAAGTGGGCGGACCTGCAACACTTGCAGACATGAATGTATCAGAATCTGAGTTTAAAGATGCAATGGCTATCGCTCATACCCTTAGACCCCGTTATACGGGGTTGACGTATAGAAATGAGAAAGTTGTTCCTAACATGTAATCAATGAATGAACATCTGTAACACATACGCTAATTCTGTAAGGAGTATTGTCATATTGTACGTACAAATGATTAAAAAAGGATGTTCCAGGCAGAGTGTTGCATCATCTGCTTTGGAACATCCTTATGTATTCAGTCTATGAATTTTGTTTTAATATGGCATCCGCAAATAAAATGGATTTTGGAATTTTAAAAAATTGCTCTGCCTGCTCTTGAAATGCCGGTGAAGGCAAAGTTCCTTGATGAAGCCATTTGCGGAAGGTTCCTGGATGTACGCCGATCCAGTGACTTACGTCCGTTACGGACAAATCATGTACCATACAGAGTCCCGTAAGAATGCGATTGCTCACAGGAGAACGGGTCACCGTCCGTTTCATAAAACGAGAGGCTTCAGGCTGACAAATGACAGGACTTGTACGAATTACTTCTTCATTGAACAAAATGTGGCGCGGATAACCAAGCAACTGACATACCTTTTCGAGATTGGTATTTCCAGGAATACGACCTTCATATACCCATGCGCTTACACTGCGGGAAGATATAGATAAATCTTCTGCTAATTGAGACAATTTAATGTCATTAGCCATGAGGACAGCAAGCAAAATTCGATTGCGGACCTGACAGCGAGTCGGTCTGCGGAAACGCTTAACGCGGACGCCTTTTCCTAGATATTTGCGGTTGATCAGAGACCAGGCCTGGATTGAGTGTTGATCTTGTTGTTTAGGCATATTTCCTCCGATTTTTTAATCAAATACTACAACAAGTAATGTTCACTTTCAAGTATACAGTTAACAGTGGATAAATAACCTTTTTATATGCGTTAAGTCCTTGTTAGATGAATATCGAACTATTTTTAGAACCATATAATGTATATTATATCTATTTTATAGGATGTTTTTATGCGTTTTTTTTATTTTACCCATAAAAAATAGGTCTAAAATACTAATTTTATCTTTCGTGAAAATCAAATTTATTGTCTTTTCCTATACGAAGTAGTTGAAAGTACTGTCAAATTTTATCTGTTTTCATAGATTAATAGGAAGGAGGAAAGAAGGGGGGCTGAAAGTGAACCCAGCACTGATTAATGTAGGTTTGGTAGGAATGTTGTTTACGTATGCATTTGGGGGCTGGTCTGAACTCTTGATTTTCTTGTGTATTGCTATGGCTGTAGACTATATAACAGGTGTAGCAGCTGCCATCAGAACAAAAGAAAAACTGAACAGTGAAATCGGATTTTGGGGACTGAGCCGGAAAGGGCTCATACTTCTTGTCATTCTGATTGCCAATCAATTAGATCTGTTGATGAATACGGATATGATAAAAGGAGGAGCCATATATTTTTATTTGGCCAATGAACTGATCTCGATCACTGAAAATTACTCTCGTATTGGTTTTCCTATCCCGAATATCTTGAAAAAAATGATTTATGTTTTGAAATGGCAGTCAGATGAAGAAGAAAAGAAAGAAAAAGAATCGTATGAAAAAGAATCGAATGAAAAGATGACGAGAAAGACGAGCACTGAGCAAGATGTAACAAATAAAGATATAGAAGCAGCATCGGAAGAAGACTCCAAAAAGTAAAGATCGAAGACTTGGTGAAGGACTATCTTTTCGTAGATGGAGCCTTTTTTTTATTTACTTAAGAGAAACGAGGCTGATAATTTTCCAATGTTCGCGTGTTTATGATATATTTTTTGTAACGTATCTAAACAACTGATAAATAAGAACTACTTATAGACAAAGGAGCCGATATATATGATTAAACACATTGTATTCTTCAAACTAAAAGATCGTTCAGAGGAAGCGATTCAGCGTACGGCTGAAATTCTTCGCAGTATGGATGGAAAGATGGAATTTGTAAGATCGCTGGAGATTGGCGTAGATGTCCTAAAAACAGAGCGTTCTTTTGACATCTCCCTTACGGCAGTAGTTGATTCCCTGGAGGATCTAGAGGCTTATCAAGTTCATCCTGTTCACCAAGAAATTATCAAACATATGAGCGAAGTCAAAGACTCTGCTGTTGCAGTCGATTACGAAGTGTAAGACCATATCTTAACAAGTAGAGAGAGGGAACTTACAAGTGGGCGATTTAAAAGATGTAATGGAAACCATGTTTATACTGATCGTCATTTTAATCGCATGTCCTGTCATGCTCATCTGGTTAAAGCGGAAAAACAAACGTAACCGACAACATACGAAACGGATGTGACTTCAATGTACTACGTAAATATAGATCAAATTAATTTACGCCTTAACAGTGTTCCTGAAATTACAGCTGCACTTAGGGAAGTTTCTTCGAATTGGGATGGAA
The DNA here is from genome assembly GCF_036577645.1 of Paenibacillus sp. GYB006. Taxonomy (NCBI): domain Bacteria; kingdom Bacillati; phylum Bacillota; class Bacilli; order Caryophanales; family Paenibacillaceae; genus Paenibacillus; species Paenibacillus sp. GYB006. The sequence continues at coordinate 712,935 of NZ_JARBDA010000001.1, forward strand.
GCCTGCTGTACGGCATGGTTCAGGAAAGAGCACTTCATCTGGCTATAGAGACAGTGACAGACGTTGGAAGTTACCTCATTGATGGTTTTATTCTTCGTGATGCGAGCAGTTATGAAGATATTGTTGAAATTGTTCATGAAGCAGGAGCTTTTGACGAAGAGAGTTACCGTTTATTTATGAATCTTGTGTCCCTTCGTAAACCGCTCGTTCAGGATTATTATGCCTGGGATCGGACAAGTCTTCATGAGATGACAGTACAGCTGCCTGCTGTATTGGACCGTTTTGGAGAACAGGTTCGTGCATATCTTGAGCTTGAACTCGGACCGTTTCAGAAAGCCAGAAGCTAATAAAAAAGGTATTCCAGAATTATTAATGCTAGTAAAAGCAGTACCTTTCTTCAGGAGGAATCGTCATGTCAGTTTCACAAAATACAGATCAAAAACAGAACTCAGGGTTTCATCCGGTATATATGGCCGAACTTTTGTTTAAAGAACGTCCTGTATTTCGTGAGGAAAAATTAATGGAAGTGATGCGGCGAATAACAGGGAACGCCCGCGTGCTTAAGAAACGTTTAAAAGATGGAGCGGCAGTTTCTGTAGGAACTTCATCTTCGTCAGGCGCAGCTTCCGAGACAGAAGAGCAGGAACCTCTGGTCATTATGCATACAGAATTCATGGTACCATTTGAGGATGGCACGGTTCCTGCACAGACTTGCATTTTACCGGTCCAGGAAATCACAGACAAAAAACGATTTAAAGGATCATTAGAGCAGTCATGGCACTGGAAAGAAGCTGCGGGGGTTACCTGCGATTGCGAGTATCAGCTTCGCATTCATGACTTGTTTACAGCAGCATTGCCTCACAAAGAACGGTTACAGCTTTTTCAGGAGGTACTCCGTGCTGTGCTTGAGGTTGTCCCTTGTGATGCGCTTTACTTCTATGGCAGTGACAAGATTGTTGAACCTGCTGCCTATACGCAGGCTCTGCAGAACGGAGATCACCTCTACGGCGCGATGAATGTTCGTTTGTATCAAGCGGGCGGAACGGAGGCACGCCGAGAACTCGTGATGGATACGGTAGGGCTTTCTTCACTTGGTGTTCCAGATTTTCAGTGTCACTTCGCGGGTCTTGATCCCGACAAAGTAGCACAAACGCTGTTTGGTGCAGCTTATTATCTATTTGATCAAGGGGATGTCATTCTCGATGGTCAGCTGCTGGGTACAGCGGATTCCCAACGCTGGCGCTGTGAGCATCAGGAATCGATTGTATCTCCTAGAAGGTATGTTATTGATCTCGATCCAGGGGCTCCCTATTACGCTGGTCAAATCGAACCGTAAGTGGTTTTAAATAAATAATTCTCCGTAAGTGTGTCAAGTCAAGCTCCTCCTGCTTATAATGCGGTAACAAGAGATGGGCATTCGCCCGGATAGCAGGAGGAAGGAACATGATGGAATGGAGTGTGGCTGTTGCAGCGGGAGCGTTTGTTATCCTCTCTGCTTTCATGATTGCGGTGCTTATGAATCTGCGAAGACTTATTAAGCAGTTACAAGGCACCACCTTACAGATGGAAGAACGAGCGCGTCTATTGACCGTGGATACGATTCAGTTGCTTCAAAGAACGGATCAAACGGTGCTCATGTTACAAGAGCATATCCGGAAGTCAGCTTCTTTCATGGAATCAATGGAAGCGGCGGGAACGGTGATCAGATCGACGACGCAGCAGGTTGATAACATCAGCTCTGCGATCTCCCGTTCTGTTATGCAGCATGTACAGCATGCTCATGAAGAGAATCAGCAGCGCATGAGTCCATTGTTTCGTTCTCTTGATGCCGGGCTGACCTTATGGTCTACCTGGCAGCGTTTCTCCAAAGCGTCCGGTGAACCGACCCAGGGTGAGAAGGAGTGAGCTTGACATGAATGAGAAAAACAAAGGTTTGCTATGGGGAACATTAATTGGAAGTATTGCAGGTTCGATTACTGCGCTGCTCTTCGCGCCTAAAGCAGGAGCAGAACTACGTCAAGATATTTCAGATGGTGCAAAGCTGGTTACAGAGAAAAGTCAAGATTTGGCCACTAAAATTACGGATCAAAGTTCTCAGCTTTCTGCTAAAGTCGTGGAAAAGACGGAAGGAATCATTCAAGAATTCCGTTCGATCGGTAAAACAAAACCAGTGTTCGTAACGGTATCATCCTTCAGCACGGAAGAAGAGGCAAATATAGAGGAATCTATTCTAGCCGAAATCAAGAAAATTAATGAGAGCAAGTAATTAATAATTTAGGGTTCCATCAGAATCTATGATTCAGCTGCGTAGCTGAAAAAAGGTCTGTGACTTCTTCCTGCTGTTCCTTACAGCAGTTGAAGTCAGGCCTTTTTGTACTGTGGAATTGTTGAAGGCTTGTGTGAAATGGAGTAAGATGTAGGTACCTTTTTGCCGAATCAATCATAATGTAAAGGTGAAAAGAAGGGAAATTATTGAAGAAGGAAGCGGTGTGTTCGTGCAACAAGCTATTGCTATATTAGACTCTGGTGTTGGAGGATTGACCGTTGCCAAAGAAATTATGCGTCAACTCCCTCGGGAAAAAGTGATTTATTTTGGAGACACTGCCCGTACACCATACGGACCCCGTTCGTCCGAAGAAGTAATACATTTTACAGAACAGATTGTTGATTTTTTGGTTCAGTTTGACCCAAAAGTGATTGTGATTGCATGTAATACAGCTACAGCTGCTGCCCTTGAGCATATTAAGAGAAAAGTAGATATTCCGGTTATTGGTGTCATTCATCCTGGGGCTCGTGCAGCGATTAGCGCTACAAAGACAGCGAACATTGGTGTAATTGGCACGGTAGGTACGATTAACAGCGGGGCTTACACCGAAGCATTGAAACAGTTATCTCCTTATGTTCATGTGGAAAGCTTAGCTTGTCCTGCCCTTGTTCCACTTGTGGAACAAGGGGATTTTCGCTCGGAACATGCAAAAAACACGGTAGAAACTTCACTATCACGAATGAAGGAATTCCCTATAGATACACTCATTCTGGGATGTACGCATTATCCATTTTTGACGGATTGTATTAAAGAAGTTATGGGGCCGAGCGTGAAGCTGATTAGCTCAGCAGATGAAACTGCGAGAGAAACCAGCACTATTTTATATGATAAACGCAAGCTTGCTACGATAGAGGATACACCGGTTCACCAGTTTTTCTGCAGCGGAGATCCAGAGATGTTCCAAAGCATAGCCCGTTCTTGGCTAGGGGAACAGATTAAGAATACTCCTGTTGTATGGCAAGTATCCAAAATGCTGTAACTATAACTTCATTCCATTCGTATAAAAAAGCAACCTCTAGTCTGATTTTCATTCGGGCTTAGGTTGCTTTTTTGTGGTTTGTGGTCATGACTTTGATATAGATGATTATCACGGCGGACAAAGTCATATGCATATACTGCGGTAACATACGTTTTCGTTTTCTCATAGGAGGGATAAGGATGGAACGGTATGGATATCGGGAATTATTACATGACCTGGATGAAATCTGCTCGGGCAATCCTGGGATAAGATACGGTGTAATCGGAAAAAGCGTGATGGGGAAAGATATCCCCTATATTGCCATAGGGAGGGGGGAAACCCACCTTCATGTCAATGCAGGGATGCATGCAAATGAATGGCTGAATGTTCCGTGTCTGATGTTTTTTGTGAAAAACTATATCAAAGCATTGAATGAAAGAACAACATTTCATGGCCATCCGCCCGAACTTTGGTTTGAAGAAATTACATTGTGGGTACTACCTATGTTAAACCCAGATGGGATTGAGCTCGTACTGAGTGGACCTCAGGAAGATCATCCTTGGAAGAAGGAATTACTGGAGTTAAATGGGGGAGACACCAATTTTTCAAACTGGAAAGCCAACATTCGCGGTGTAGATTTAAACGACCAGTTTCCCGCCTTCTGGCAGGAGGAGGCAAGCCGGCGAGAGAAAACCGGGCCGGGTCCAAGAGATTTTGGGGGGGAGAGCCCCTTGTCCGAACCTGAATCTATTGCTTTGGCAAGCTTCACGAAAGAAAGAAAGTTTGATGCGGTCATTGCTCTTCACAGCCAGGGTCAAGAAGTATACTGGAATTATCGTAATGCGGAACCTGCATATAGTGAGAACTGGGCTGTACAACTGGCTGATGCTGCCGGGTACAAAGCGGTGAAACTTTTCGGAAGTGACGCAGGATATAAAGACTGGTTTATTCTTGAGTTTAGAAGACCAGGATTTACGGTGGAAACAGGACTTGGTGTGAATCCGCTGCCCGTATCACAGTACGATACAATTGCTCAGGAAGTGGAGCGGATCATGGTGACGGCAATGATGCTGGTGAGTGCAAAACAAAACGGTGAATAGGATGAAGAAGGCGCAGGAGGGAAATGATACATGCCCTCCGTATGCCTTCATTATGGTATGATAATCATATTCTGAACTTAGGAAGGAGTACATGACAATGAAATGGAGAAGGTTATTTTCATTAAACAGATGGTCCCATATTATTAGACGTTTACCTGCATTGCTCACTTCTTCTAAGGTGTCGATGTTTGATAAAATGTTATTTCTTGTTCCTGCTCTTTTATACTGGATTCTACCAGATGTGCTACCGTTCATGCCCATTGATGATATCGGAGTGACGATGCTGCTAATGAACTGGTTCGTGACAAGAGCGGAGCGTAAATATTCAATTAATGCTCCTAGTGATCTAAGTAATCGGTAAAAATGAGAGGTTATTCCTTGCGATTTAAGCTGTTCTTGATTAAAATATAATGTATTGTCAATGGACAGGCTTATAATCTTCACAATAAATGCCTGAAGCACTGATCACTATTTATAGATTCTAGGAGATGAATATACATGAAAGTAAAGATCACTCGTAACGCAGCGAAAGTATTGAAGCGCGAACTGGACTTGCCTGAGAATGAAGGGAAATTGGTACGCGTTCTGATTACGCTGGATCATGGCGATCACGTGCATTATGGTATTGATTTTGATACACAAAAAGAAAATGATGAATTGGTTTCCACAGATAAAGAAATTGATGTTTTGCTTGAAAAAGGAAAACCAATGCTTGAAAATATTAAAGTGGACTACCTTTACTTTCCAAGAGAAGGTTTTGTAATTACAGACCCTTCACAAGGGAACAATATTAATCATTAAGCCTTTGGTGAAAGAAGAAGGGGAATAAATGGCTAACGATATTAGAGTATGTGAAAAATGTAAGCACATCAAACTAAAAAGTATGGTTTCGAAACTACAGAAGATGGCTCCTGATGCCGAAATTAAGATCGGATGTAAATCTTACTGTGGCCCATGCGGTAAACGTGCATTTGTATATATCAATGGACGATATATCAGTGCCCCTACCGAAGATGAAGTACTTGCGAAAGCAGCTCCATTTATAAAAAAATAAAGACCACTGCATAACCTCCCTAATTTCAAACCATGCTAAGATTGTAGCAGGATTTTGAGAGAAGGAGAGTGGTTTTCAAAAATGAAGCACGATCATTCCAGTTTGCAATCTTCCACTTTGGTTGCCCAGGCTTCGAGTTCCGTTAAGAAACTGCACCATGCAGTAACTGCGGCGGTATCTCAGCCTACAGAAGAGCTCATACAGCAGGCACAGAATCGATTGGTTCGTACCGAGAATGCTGTCAGAGCGGCTGAGCAGCAAACCACATATAGCGGAGTAGAATTTGCACAGGAGATTCTCTCAGAAGAGAAAGAACGTCTTTCATCCCTGAATGTGAGCAAAAAGTAAATATTCAGTGAGCAACGGCTTTATCACCCTGCACACCCAAAAAACCTGTCCGCACGAAGTGCGAACAGGTTTTTTTGTGTGTAGAAACATCACTCTTTAGCACGAAGCTTATGGATTAAGTTGTGTGTAATAAGCCGATCGGAAATGGATAATTCTAATTTGCTTTTTTCGTAAGACGGTTTGCACGCATGGATATCGGTTTGTTCACCTGCGGGCATTTCATAACATGATCCATTTTCGAACAGACGGTCTTCCGAAGGAATATATACAAGATCACTGTTTGCGAAAGCGCCAGTACGAAGTACAGTCATCCGCTTGAAGGTACTCAGTAAATCCGATCCCATAAGGTAATTATCTTCGGTAGAGATGCCGAGCAGATGCAGAACAGTAGGGGCTATATCAATTTGTCCGGCAGGTTCAAGATATATTCCCGCCTTGTCTCCATCCGGAAGGTGCATGAGTAAGGGAACCTGATTCATAATTTGATGCATCTCAAGATCGCTGAGTGATGTACCGAGAAACGTTTCATAATCTGCTTTTTCCTTGATGGAACTGTCATGGTCTCCATAGACGAGAAGCAGGGTGTCATCCCATAGTCCTTCTTTTTTTAATTGTTCCACAAGTTCTCCGAGCGCTGCATCTGCATAATGAATGGATTGTAAGTAATCAGCCAACATTGTTTTACCAAGAGAGCCGGTGTTTAGTTCTTGTAGAGAAGCTGGCATGACATAAGGATGGTGACTGGTGAGTGTAATCATAAAAGAATAGAACGGAGCCGGATTTTTCGCTTGTTCTTCCGTTATATAATTGACAGATTGTTTAAAAAAGGATTTGTCACCCAGCGACCAGCCTACGGCTTCGTCCATAATATAGTTATTTCGGTTAATGAATTGATCATACCCCATGTTTTTATACATCGTATACCGGTTCCAAAAACTGCTCTCATAGGCATGGAAAGCGGCTGTATGGTATCCTTCGCTGCCCAGGATCGATGAGAGAGAGTCATATTCGTGATCCGGGTATCTAACAAAAACAGAACCCGTAGGGAGAGGATGCAGCGATATATTCGTCAGAAAATCGGCATCTGAAGTTCTTCCCTGGCCAGTTTGATGATAGAAATTTTCGAAGTAAAGGCTCTCCTTCATTAATTTGTTAAAGTGAGGTGTGATTTCTTCTCCGCCGATTTCTTTGCCAATCACAAAGTTCATGAAAGCCTCCACTTGAACAATGATTACATTTTTCCCTTTATATTTCCCAAAAGTCTCGGCCTGGGCGGCTTTTCTTGCTTCTTCTTGTTTTTCAGAAAAATAAGCAACGGTTTCTTCGAGGTCCTCGTCAGAGATCGCTGCCCGACTGTTCATACGTTCTTTGTTATAGCGATAAACATCATAGCCGTGGAAAGCAAGCAGACCCGTGACATTATAAAGAGTCATATTCCACCAGTTTCCTTCAAAAAGTCCTGCAGCCCAAGTTTTGCTGGAATGCTGAATAGGACCAACTGTGAGTATGGTGCCAAGAACGAAAGCGAGCACTCCGCTTACGAGTCTGCTTCGCAAAGAAGCTTGCTGATCTGCTCTTTGTTTTTGTACAGAATGGAGAGAACTGCGGTTTCTCCTGCTTTTTCGATATAAATGTATTACATAAAGCAGCCCAAATATAGCTAACAAGATAAGATCTACAAAGAACCATAGATCACTACTGTAAATTAGAGAACGAATACTATCTCCGAGTGAACCGACTTGTCCTGTCTGAAGCAATACCGGAACGGTTATAAAATCGCCGAAATAACGATAATAGACAAGATCTGCATAGATGACTCCCGTTAGAAGGAGATTTAATAACGACAAAGTGATGATCCGGATTCGTACGGGCAGTAGCAATACCCAAAATGAAACGATGAGTAAGGAACCACCAGCGATGACATAATCAATCCGGCTCATATCTATATTTCTTGCGTTCAGTTCATCATGAAAATATCCGAGCTTTAGAATCATGATGATCAGAAATAGAAGATAAGGAAGATAACTTCTGAGCCAGGTGAACTTTTTGCGATGTGAAACGAGTATGGGGTTTGAGATGTTAGGCAATAGGTAACCTCCAAGTGAGCCTTTTTCAGATTGAGAAATTGATTTTCCTGTCTTATTATATCGCCTTAAGCCAGAGTAATAAACGTCAAGGTTTGCAAAAGAAAAGATATCGCTTTGTAATAACGATTTACTAAGGGGAAAATAAAAAAGAGGGGTAAACAATACGTTTACTCCCTCTTTGTGTATTACGACCGATCGGGTCTTGGTGGCAATGGTCCCAAAAATTGATAAAACTGAGTTTCAATACGTCCATTGTACAATTTTCTGCGTTTGTCTGCTTTTTGATTGAAATGTTTTTCGAATGATGTAGTGGAGGTGATGGCAAAGAAAGACCATGTTGGTACTTCTGCAGCAACTCTCCCTAAGGAGTAGATCAGTCTTTCAATTTCCGTTTGCTCACCGATCCGTTCCCCGTAAGGTGGGTTTGTAATCAGACATCCATAATCGCCTTTTAGGCGTACACGGGAAACAGGAAGAACATCAAGTTTAATCTCCTTCGCAAAACCGGCGCTTCTGACGGCAGCTTCTGCGACTTCAATAGCTTGCGGGTCAATATCACTGCCAGCGATTTGAAGCGGTACATCGTCTTTCACGAGATCGAAGGCTTCTTCTCGTGCTTGGTTCCACACTTCAGTAGGAACAATCGGCCAATGCTCAGCACTGAACGAGCGGCGCAGACCAGGAGCAATGTTCCAACCAATCATTGCAGCTTCAACCAGCAGGGTTCCAGAACCGCAGAACGGGTCATAAAACGGGCGATGCGGGCCCCATCTGCTCAGTTGAATAAGAGCAGCTGCCAGTGTTTCTTTCAGTGGAGCCTCGGTTACGAGTTTACGGTAACCACGTTTATGAAGGCCAGTTCCGCTGGTATCGATCGTCAGCATAGCTATATCATTGAGCAAATGGACTTCGATGACGAGACGTGGGCCATCTTCCGGAAACCATTCCGTATGATAAGTCTGCTTTAGTTTTTCTACAATGGCTTTTTTGACAATCCCTTGGCAAGCGGGAACACTGGATAATTGCGATTTATGGGAACGTCCTTGGACTGGGAATTCACCATCCGCAGGTATCCAGTCTTGCCAAGGCAGAGCTTTTGTTCCTTCAAATAGTTCATCAAACGTAGTAGCTTTGAATTCACCCATTTTAATCAGGATCCGGTCGGCACTGCGCAGCCAAAGATTACATCTGGCAATATCAATAAAATCACCGGAGAACATTACCCGCCCATTTTGGGTGGTTACATCGGTATAGCCAAGCAGTTTCAATTCTCTTGAAACGACGGCTTCTGTCCCCATTGGGGTCGTTGCAATTAATTGCAAAGGTTGCATAAAGAAACGTCAACTCCATCTTGGTCATCACTGCTGCTTATGAATGAAGCGGCAGGATTACCTTTCTTATATTTTCTTATATTTGAGTGTGTTCTTGCCTGATTGAATCAGGACCAGTACAATGATATACGCACCTTTCGTCTTTCGTCTAGAGTAGACAAAAACAAGGGTATATAAAACAAACATTTATTATAGAACAATTATGTCCATAAGGAAAGTAGAATGAAGGAGGAATTGAGTGAAGTGAATATTCATCCAGACGATTATGTAAATGATTTATATGAGGAAGATCCGCTCTTGGCTGAAGTCATCCAGACGATTAAGGAAAAAGGGATGCCAGAAGTATCTGTTGCCCCTGCCTATGGCCGATTATTAACGTTTCTCGTACAAACATCGGGAGCCAAAAAAGTGCTCGAAATCGGGGCTCTAGGTGGTTACAGCGGCATCTGTTTATCTCGAGGAATGTCTGAAGAAGGAAGACTTACCTCCCTGGAACTTAAAGAAGAATATGCAGCACTTGCACATGCCCATCTGACAAAGGCAGGGTACGGGGAGAAAGTGGAATACAAAATTGGACCTGCGGCAGACAGTCTGGAGGAGCTTAAAAAAGAAGGTAAGAAATTTGATTTCTTTTTTATAGATGCAGATAAAGAAAATTATCCCGTATATCTTGAATACGCGATACAGCTAGCAAATCCGGGAGCTATTATTGCGGGGGATAATTGTTTCTTGCGCGGCAGAACACTGAACACAGAGAAAAATGGGCCTTCCGTTCAAGCCGTTCGTAAATTTAATGAAAGCATTGCTACCGATGAACGCCTGATGAGTACCATGCTTCCTGCATATGATGGTCTTGCGCTGGCGATCGTGAAATAGAGTGTCATGTGTACTATAGAAAAGTAATAAGTTAAACCTTTAACATGCTCTAGAATGAATGATTAGAGCATGTTTTTTTATTATTTTTATTTTTCTTGACAAATAGATCATTAATCCGTAATAATTTGGTTATTCAATTAACATTTATCTTAGTGATAGTGTTTCTTTTCAATAGCTAAACATTCGTACGAATTCTGCTTTTCCCGCCATGAGTTCATCTGCTTTCTAACCATCTATCTACTACTATACATTCTTTGTAAATTACTTGGTTCCTTCCTACATGAGAAACAACCTTCTAACATAAGTAACAGAAACCATATCTATTCCTATTCAATAATGTAAGCGCTTATATTATAAGATATGTATATATTTTCCTTTTTAAGATGAACGGGGTTTTCAGTCTGTTGCTTGCAGCTGGCTGACTTCCACTTCCGTCTTATATATTAAGCCATTCTAAGGAGGGATTGTCATGCGTAAAAGATTTACTCTATTGGTTTTATGTGTACTCGTTATTGCCATGATTACAGCATGTTCTGGTGGTGCCACACCGGAAGCAGGCTCAGGAACAACAGAAACTGTCACTCCGGTTGACCAAGGCGGAGGAGATACAGGCACAGAAAAAGAGACAGAAGAAAAGGAAGACATGCTTCCCACGTCTACCCTTGATCCAAACATGTCAGGGGAAATTACGTTCTGGACATTTCTTGATGATAAAGAGAAGTCCGCAAAGCTTCAAGAGGATTTTAACAAGGTCTATCCTAATATCAAGCTGAAAACCGTTTATGTTCCTTTTGGCGATCTACATGACAAGCTCCAAACAACGCTAGCAGCAGGGAAAGGGGCGCCTGATGTTGCACTCGTAGAACAAGGTCAGTTCCCAAGATACAGCACAACAAATGTACTTGTTGATTTGCTTAAGCAGCCTTATGATGCGGGCAAATATAAAGACCTTGTATCGGAGTACAACTGGAATCGCTGGTCTTCTATTGATGGTACGAAGTTACTTGGCATGCCATGGGATATAACGCCGGCAGTAACTTATTATCGAGCTGATATTTTTGAAGAACTTGGTCTTCCGTCTGATCCGGAAGAACTCGGGGAGTACATTCAGGACCCTGAAAATTTCTTCACACTGGCTCAGATTCTAAAAGCAAATGGTAAGTACGCTATGGAATGGAGAGATTCTCCAGTTCACTGGTACGGTGATTCTCTCGGTTATTATGATACAGAATTGAACTATATTCGAAACACAGAAGACTTTATTCAATATCTCGATATCAGTAAGCGTGTAAATCAGCTTAAGATTGCTCCGCATGATGGCATTCTAAGCGATAAAGGAAAGCAGCGTGTTAAAAAAGGGGAGTCCCCAATGTACGTTACCGGTACTTATGGAGCTAGGGATCTCAGTATTAACTTTCCAGAACAAAAAGGAAAGTGGAGAGCAACGAATATGCCGTTTGGCTTAAATGTCGGTATGGGTGGTTCTACTTTTGTTCTTCCTGCACAGAGTCAGAATAAGGATGCTGCCTGGGCTTTCATAGAGTGGGTGACCACTTCTGAAGAAGCATGGAAAGTATGGATGGAACAATCGGTTCAACCCGATTGGAAAAATATTACGAGTACAGAATGGTACAGTTCACACGTAAGTGAATATTTAGGTGGCCAGGAAGATCAAAAATTCTATACCTCTCTAACGGATAAAATTCCTGTTCGCAGATACACTCCTCTTGATGGTTTAGCATGGCCGCTTTGGGTTGAAGGCGTGCTGAATGCAATTGACAAAAATATAGATTCCAAGACAGCTATTCAGCAAACAGCAGAAAACATAGAAAAGAAGCTGAAAGCGGATAAAGAGAAATTACTTAAGCAGATTCAACCGTAAGAAGTAAGTCATGGGCGAGGAGGAATCCTCCTTGCCTGTAACGGATACCGAACGAACTTGCAAAAGGAGGTATTTCATACGTGGTTCGCTGGCTGCTTCGATATAAAATAACCCTCATTTCTATTCTAGCTGCCGCTATTTTCTTGATATGGTGGAATGATTCGAGAGGGTATGACGATGATGCAATGGCTCATATTCCTGTCTTAACAGGTGTAGAGCAGACTTCCATTTTGGAGCAGGAAGATGCCGGAAGCAAACTAGAATCCTCGTATTTGGATTACATAAAAGAGCATAGCAATCATGGGGCAGCAGATGCACAGAGCGAAAAAATCAAATTGCTTATGACGGGTGCAGTAAAGACGAGTGATCAAGGTACGGAATGGGTAGGCAATCTTGGGGAACAAACAGGTCCCTTTCTTGCGCTGACAGACGAGAATAGCTGGAGTGAATATCAATTTGAAGTACCGGAAGATGGTTTCTACCAAATCGGTATGGACTATTATGCGCTGCCAGGAAAACGGTCTTCTATTGTGAGAAGTATACAAATTGATGGCAAATTCCCTTTTTATCAGGCTCGTAAACTGGAATTCCAAAGAATGTGGTCTGAATCTGGAGAACCCTGGCATGATAATCAAGGAAATGAATTTAATCCTGCTCGAAAAGAAGTCAGCGGTTGGCAGTACCGAGATTTTCAGGATCCAGAAGCGAAAACATATGAACCGCTGCGTTTTTATCTAACAAAAGGGTTGCATACTTTGCGAATGACAAGTGTGAGAGAACCAGCGGCCATAGGACAGATTTATATTCACTCCCCAAAGGAGATTCCTACTTATGAAGAAGTAAGTCAAGAATATACAGCAAAAGAGTACAGTCAGACGAAAGGTGTGCTCATTAAGGTACAGGCAGAAGAATCTAGTTTACGATCTGATCCAACTTTAAAAAGAATAGAAGACCGGGAACCTGCGACCGAACCTTTTAACAAAGATGCAATCACCCTCAATACATTCGGAGGAGCTAGCTGGCGAAATGGAGGGCAATGGGCTGAATGGGAGATTGAGGTCCCGGAGAGTGGTCTTTATGAGATCGGAGCACGGTACGGACAATGGTTTTTGAACGGAATCCCGGTGGAACGGAAAGTGACTATTGATGGGGAACTGCCATTTCGTGAAATGAATGGATTTGCTTTTCCTTATAAACAAGAATTCCAGATCGCAAAATTTGGTACCGAGGAGAAGCCTTATCAACTCTATCTGGAGAAAGGCAAACATCATTTGCGAATGGAAGTTCAAGTAGGAGCGCTGGGAAGTATTCTTGAAGACATTACGAGTACGACGCGCAAAATGTCCTTAATCGGCCGTGAAGTAATTCAGGTTACAGGGACGAATCCTGATCCGAACGGAGACTGGGAGCTTGAACAGAATATTGAGAATCTTGTGCCTAGACTTCAGCTTATGGCTCGCACGTTTGATGATACGATCAAAGCGCTTTACGAACTTGGGGTTACCGAAGGAAGTTCTGAAGTAAGTACACTGTATGAAGCGCGAGACGTACTGCTTAGTATGGCAGAGGAGACCCGGACCATACCAGGAAGAATACAACAATTTAATGATCTTCAGGCTTCTCTAGGTACATGGGTTAACTCACTCAGTAAGCAAAGTCTTCTGCTGGATTATTTAATTGTGAAGTCCCCGGATCAGGAGTGGCCTGAGCCAAGTGCAGGTTGGGTGAAAAGAACAGGGACGATGGTCTATGATTTTGTACAGTCGTTTACTAAAGACTACGGCGGGATAGGCAATGTATATGAAGGGGAAGAGGTACTTGAAGTTTGGGTAGCCAGAGGACGCGATTGGGTAGATATCATCAAGCAAATGATTGATGAAGATTTCACACCAGAAACCGGAATTAAGGTCAATGTGAATGTGATACCAGCCCAGCAAATGCAGGTATTGCTTCTAGCGAGCACTTCGGGAATTGCTCCTGACGTAGCATTAGGCGTAGATGGAGAAGTACCGATCGATTATGCGGTCAGAAATGGTCTTATCAATCTGGAGGAGTTCTCTGATTATGGTGAGATTGCAGCTCGGTTTAGACCGGGTGCACTCATACCGTATGAATATAATGGAGGAAGTTTCGCCCTGCCGGAAAATCAAAACTTTAATATGCTTTTTTATCGTAAAGACATTATGGAGGAACTTGGATATTCGGAAGAAGAGATGCCGGATACTTGGGAAGAGGTTATGGATCTTATTCCTATTTTGCAGCAAAACGGAATGGATTTCTTTTACCCTCATGCACCTAACAATCCTGCTCTTGCGATTAATGAATTTGCTCCGTTCTTGTTCCAACATGGTGGAGAGTTTTATCGTGAAGACGGTAAGATATCCAATCTCGATTCACCAGAAGCGATGGAAGCTTTCAAGATGTGGACGGGACTATTTACGAATTACAAAATACAGAAGCAGGCTGATTTTTATAACCGATTCCGTTCTGGTGAAATGCCGATTGGCGTAGCTGATTACTCGACTTATGTCCTGTTATCTACGGCTGCTCCTGAGCTTACTGGTTGGTGGGGAATGAAGCCAATGCCAGGTATGGAAGAAGCAGATGGTCAAATCAATCGATCTACTGGCGGACTCGCACAGACGGGAATGATTTTTAAAGATACAGAAATGAAAGAAGAATCATGGGAATTTTTAAAATGGTGGACTTCAGCAGATGCACAGGAACGGTTCGGATCTGAACTGGAAGCGCTGCTTGGAGTAGAGGCAAGATGGAACACGGCCAATGTGGAAGCGCTTAAACGTCTGCCGTGGCAAGAAAATGATATTAACGCTATTTTGGAGCAATGGGAATGGTTTAAAGAACGTGAAGTCGTCATTGGTGGATATTACACCACAAGACATATCGCTAACATATGGAACGAAATCGTGCTAAACGGCAAAATTACCCGTGAGGCTGTGGAAGAGGGAGTACGCGAAATTGACAAGGAACTACGGAAGAAAAGGGAGGAGTTTGGTCTAGATGATGACTCATAATCGTTCCACGCTCTGGCGGGAAATAAAAAAGAATCGGGTGTCCTACTACTTCCTGGCCCCGTTTCTGATCCTGTTCACACTTTTTACCATCGTTCCTGTTGCTACTTCCATCGGTCTAAGTTTCACTTATTACAATATTCTAGAGCCGCCCAAGTTCATTGGGTTATCTAATTATCGATTGTTGTTTGTTGATGATGATATTTTTCTTAAAGCCATTGGCATTACATTAAAATTCGCATTTATTACGGGCCCGGTTGGGTACATTATGGCTTTCCTCCTGGCCTGGCTGATTAGTCAAGTTCCGCAAAAATACCGTTTTTTCTATACTCTTTGTTTCTATACTCCATCGATAACGAGTGCGACAGCAATGTCCGTCGTATGGCTCTATTTATTCGCTGGGGATCGAAGAGGTCTACTTAATTACTACGCAAGTAAACTTGGGATCATCAACGAGCCTTATTTATTTTTACAAAATGTAAATTCAATTGTTCCCGTTATTATTATTGTTTCTTTATGGATGTCAATGGGTGTTGGCTTCCTAGCATTCCTTGCCGGTCTGCAGAATGTTCCCAAAGATTTATATGAAGCAGGTTCTATTGACGGCATCAGGTTCAGGTGGCAACAGCTTTGGTACATTACGCTTCCTTCTGTCAAACCTCAGCTTTTATTCGGTGCTGTTTTGCAGGTTGTCAGTTCCTTGACCGTATTTGATATCAGTGTGCAGCTCGTGGGTTTACCAAGCCCGTTGTATGCAGGACATACGATTCTTGCGCATTTGTTTGACTATGCATTTATTAAGTTTGAAATGGGATATGCCGCAGCCATTGCTGTTGTACTCTTCTTCATGATGATCGGTCTGAACCGACTGATTTTTAACTGGCTGGGAAAGGACTGATTCGTAATGTTTGGCACATACCAAGGCAAGAAAAGGGATGTTGGAGGTATTGTCCTATATATCTTTCTGACGCTGCTCGGGCTGCTTATGCTGGCTCCTCTAGTTTATATGATCTCTACAGCGTTCAAACCAGTTAGTGAACTATTTTTATTTCCACCCCGATTTTTTGTAAATAATCCAACCCTGCTGAATTTCAGGGATTTGCTCTTAGTTACAGGTACGACATCGGTTCCTTTTTCACGCTATATCTTCAACAGTTTATTTATCAGTATTTGTATTGTGTTTTTTGGAGTCATGATTTCCGCTATGGCGGCATATCCGCTTGCTAAGCACAATATGCCCTTCAGAGGGGCGATCTTCAATATGGTGGTACTTGCCCTTATGTTTTCACCGCTTGTTGTGCAGATTCCGCAGTATTTGCTCGTTAGCAAGCTGGGGCTCATTAATACGTACTGGGCTTTAATTCTTCCATATTTGGCAGCACCGATGGGAATATTTCTTATGACACAGTTTCTTCGTCAACTGCCGGATGCTCTTCTTGAAGCAGCTCGTATGGACGGGGCATCGGAATGGAAAGTTTTTGTCAGTGTTGTTCTTCCCATGTTAAAACCGGCGATTTCTACGTTTGCCTTATTCAGTTTTATTTCCGCTTGGAATGATCCTTATCCAGCTATGGTCTATACAACGGAAGAAGATATGAAGTCGCTGCCCCTGGCAATTCAGACGATCGGCGGAGGGGCAGGCGTTGTAGCCAGGGTAGGTACGCTTGCAGCTGCATCTTTGCTTATGATTATTCCAACGATCCTCGTATTTATCATTACACAGCGAATGGTGCTGCAGACGATGGCCCATTCGGGGCTGAAGGAATAGGGAGGAGCATATGAAACGTTGGCTTCGATATGGATCGCTACTAATTGCTGTACTTTTTGCGAGTGTTACTGTTGAACCTGCTTTCTCTTATGCAGACGCACCTTATCACGGATATACCGAAAATACGCATGGAGATCGTGTTCACTCCATTAACGGGTATTTTTATGAACGTTCTATTGAAGGAGTGGAACTGGAATCTGGTCCACTGAATGCCCCAGAAGATATCTTTGTAGGTTCGGATGATTCCTTATACATTGTAGATTCCGGTAACAGCCGAATTTTACATCTGACAGAAGACGGTAAGCTGATAAAAGTAATGGGTGCAGAAGAAGGAAAAGGAAAACTAAACGAACCGAAAGGGGTATTTGTAACCGGTGATGGCACCGTTTATGCAGCGGATACCAAAAATCAGCGGATTGTCATTTACAGTGCGGATGGTACGTATCAAAAAGAATTCGCAAAACCTGAAAGTCCATTGCTCGGTGCCAGTTTTTCCTACTCACCTTCGAAGCTGCTTGTTGATAAGCGGGGCTATATGTTTGTTGTAAGTGATGGGAATACACAGGGGCTGATTCAGATTGATCCGAATGGGCAGTTTAGAGGATTTTATGGAGCCAATCATATCGGATTTAGCTGGAGTCGATTGTTTGTAAGAATGCTTGCGACGGATGAACAAAAAGCAAAACTTGCGACAACAAAGCCGCTTGAGTTTTCAAATGCAGTTCAGGATAAGGAAGGATTTATCTATACAACGACCCTTGGTACGGAAACAAATCAGGTAAAACGATTGTCTCCTGTCGGGGTAGATACACTGAATCCGGGAGTAAAGGTATATGGAGATCAATCATTCGATTCTATCCCTGCTTTTATTGATATTACGGTAGATGAGAACGGGGTAATGACGGCGCTGGATTTAATGAATAGCAAAGTTTATCAGTATGACAAATTAGGCACTTTGCTTTTTGTTTTTGGAGGACTAGGAGAGCAGAATGGGCTTTTTGTGACACCTTCCAGCATTGCTCAGTCTAGTAAAGGTACGATTTATGTCGTGGATAAAGGCCGAAATCGGGTCGATCTGTTCCGTACCACTCCATTTGCGGATACGGTCCATGAAGCTTCTAAGTTGTACGTCGATGGAAGATATGAAGAGGCAGAAGGGCTGTGGCAGCAAGTGTTGCAGCAAAATGGAAACTTCGATTTAGCTTATTTTGCGATTGGCAAGTCTCTTTATAAAGCACAACGTTATCAGGAAGCAATGAGTTACTTTAAATTAGCAGGTGCTCGCGGTGAGTATTCTGATGCCTTTTACGAGTATCGAAAAGAATGGATAAGAGAGTACTTTGCCTGGATTAGCGGTGGAATCATTGTTCTATTTCTCTTCCTGCGCTATCTGCTGCCTCGAATGATGAGAAAAATGCTGCGGGGCTTTCGTGCTTACAGTAACAAAGAAAAGCATCCGCTGCCACAACCTCATAGCGATCGCACAATGAAAGGAGGCCAGGCTAAATGAGAACAACAGCACAAATGATGTTTGGTGTGTTAAGGCATCCTTTTGATTTTTATGAGGAGATTCAAAAAACAAATCGCATTCGATGGCGTGATGCTGTCATTGTTGTGCTTTTGGCATATATAGCACGTATGTTGTCACTTGTACTAACTGGATATGCATTTGAAACAAGAGAGCCGTACGAAATATCATACCTTCATGAGTTTGTCTGGATTGTGGTTCCCTGGTTTACCTGGTGTGTATCGAACTGGGGAGTCAGCGCTATCCTTGATGGAGAAGGAAAATTTAAAGAAGTGGTTGTAGGCAGCGCTTTTGCACTTGTTCCCTATATCGTCTTCATCGTTCCTATAACACTGCTTACCTTTGTGTTTTCTTTACAAGAATATTCTACGTATTCGGTCCTAGTCAAAGTCGTGTTCATATGGACTGCATGGCTCCTGCTCCTCAAAGTGAAAAAAATTCATGATTTTGAATTTGGAAAGTTAGTGTTTATTACACTGCTTAGTATGATCGGAATCGCAATTTTATGGTTTATCGGCATACTTATGTTTGGTCTGATCAATCAGCTTATTCAGTTCATTATTGAACTGTTTAGAGAAATGAACTTCCGAAAGTAGGTGTTAATTATGCGGATGAAAAGCAAATGGATATTTGTTCTCGCTTTGGTGCTCGGATTCAGCTCTAATCCCTACTTCGGTTCAGCATCAGGCCAGTCTAATCGATTAAGTGCAGATATGGGTAATTCCATTCAAATTGCCTTAGAAGAGACGGATCTGTCTTTGGAGGAGACTGGAAATGAGCCTATTGAGGATACTCAGGAGCAGGAAGTGGATCAAGCAGAGGAATCGGCTAAGAACGAGGAAGAACAGGAAGTAGCTGCTGAAGGAGAAGTTTCTGAGGGAACGGACACCGTAAACCCAGTATTATCTCTTGGTCCTTACCCGATTACGGCCACAAAAAAAGTGACAGAGAATGATAAACTCGAACTTTTTATCGATGAGAAGAACGGGAATATTAGGCTGGTTGATAAATTAACAAAAAAAGAATGGCTTGGCGCACCCCAAGTAGACCGGACTACGATGCCAAATAATAAAAAATATATGGATTCTCCGCTTCATATTAAATACACCGAAGGGACGGATACGGTTCAGACGCACACCCTAAAAGAAAAAGAGAATGAACTGTCGATCGAGTATACCGAACTAGGGGCCAGGTTAAGCTTCCTGCTTCCTATAGAAAAGCTCGAAATTACTATGGAATATAAACTTCTTAGTAATGGTCTCGAAGTTCTTATACCTGAAGAATCTATTAAAGAAACGGGTACAGCTCGAATTGTAAGTTTAGAACCGTTGCCTTTTTTTAATGCAGCTGCGGGAGAAGAGAAAGGAGCTATCTTTATTCCTGACGGCTCTGGAGCGCTGATTCATTATAAAAAGGAACATCCGATGTTTTACTCAGGGTATTCAGAATATGTATATGGTTCAGACCCGATCTATGTAAGCGCGGAGCATACGAATATCGAGGCGAATTTCCGTAAAGCCAATCCACCCAAAGAAAAAATTGCAATGCCCGTATTTGGAAATTACCGCGGTGATGTTGGGTTTTTAGGAATCGTTACAGCAGGGGATTATGATGCCAAGATTAATGCGACTCCTTCCGGTATACGGAATATACCGCTGTACCGCGTTTCTTCTGAATTTGTTTACCGCAAAAACGATGTAATTTTTATCGGGTCATCCGGTCAAATCCCTTTTTATCAAGGAGAACGGATTCCGGGAGAGAGACGGGCTCAGTTCATATTACTCCAAGGCGATGAAGCCGATTATGTAGGGATGGCAAAAGCCTATCGTGAGTATCTGACGACAAGTAAAGGAGTTACCCCAATTACGGAAAATGCTTCTTCCATGTCGATTCGTTTGGTCGGAGGAATCATGAGGGATGAGATCATAGGGAGTACATTTATTGAGATGACTACTTTCCGTGAAGCTCAGGAGATCATTGATCGTTTTGCTGAAGAAGGCATGACAAATATAAGGATTACACTGGAAGGCTATGGCAAGAACGGTTTATATGGAGATCAGCCTAAGCATTTCCCAATTTCCAAAAAGCTTGGAGGAGAAAAGGAATTACGAGAACTTGCTGCTTACGCAAAAAACCGCGGTATTAGTTTATATGTAGAAGCGAACTATGCTCGTGCTTATGAGGATAGCAGCGGAATACGGAAAAGTAGAGACGGCATTAGAGGAATGGATCGGGAACTTGCCGTAAGCTCGGAATACGAAGTCTCCAGTGGATGGAATGATGACAGTGAAGTATTTTACTGGCTCAAACCCGATCGAATCATTGAAAAATTCGTAAGCAAAGAACAAGAAAAATTCAAAAAAATAGGTGCTTCGGGTATTCAGTTTTCCTATTGGGGAGAGACACTCATGTCTGATCTGGATCCGAAAAGTATCTCTACAAGACAAAGCATTGCAGAAAAATGGATAAAAGCAATGGATACCGTGCGAAGCTCCGATTTAAAATCAGGAGTTAGTTACGGGAATGCGTATACTTACGGTCATATTGATACCATTGATAATGTACCGCTTGATTCCAGCCATTTTATTTATACAGATGAAACCGTTCCTTTCTACCAGATTGTACTCCGTGGCCTCATACCGTACAGTGCTAGTCCAACCAATCTGCGAGATGATGCGATTAATGAGAAACTTCGTATGATTGAATATGGTGCGCTGCCAAGTATGCGACTGACTTTTCAGCCAACGAACCTGTTGCAGCGAACAATGGAAGATGAACTGTGGAGCTCCGAATACACGTACTGGTCTTCCGTGGCTGCTGAAGAATTTGGTCAATTACAGGAGTTATATAAGCAGCTTGAGGGAGCAGTCATTGAAGATCATAAGCAGATTGAAAGCGAGGTCTATGTTACTACCTACAGTAATGAAATCTCTGTATATGTAAATTATCGTACAGAAGCAGCTGTGATAGAAGGATTGACTGTACCTGCGCTTGGATACATCGTGCAAGAAGGAGGGGGAGCATAAGAGATGAGAAAATCAAAGATCTCCATGCGAGGCAGACACATTCTAGAGGGGTATGGGTTTATTTCGATATGGATCATAGGTTTCATGCTGTTTATGGCGTACCCCTTGGGTCAGTCCTTATATTATTCCCTAAATCATCTTACGGTCACTGAAAAGGGGCTCGTTGCAGAGTTTGCTGGACTTACAAATTACCGAGCTGCCTTTACGACAGATGTTGATTTTTTACCGTTACTCCAAAAAACAATGACCACCATGCTTACACAAGTACCACTTATTCTTATCTTTGCCATGTTTAGTGCACTACTGCTGAATAGAAATTTTAAAGGCAGAGTGATCTTTCGCGGAATCTTCTTTTTGCCCGTGATTATTGCTTCGGGTGCCATTTTAAGAGAACTACTCGAGCAAGGAGCGGCCCAGCTTCCTATTTTTTATCAATATGGACTCTTTGGGATGCTGAATGATTTTATTCCCGGTGCTGTTCTTGGTCCCTTATTAAAATATGCAGACTCTCTTACCCTGGTCATGTGGGATGCCGGTGTACAGATCCTCATCTTTATTGCTGGACTACAGACGATTTCTCCTTCTTTATACGAGGCAGCAAAGTGTGACGGAGCGACCAAATGGGAGGCTTTTTGGAAAATTACTTTTCCGATGATTATGCCGATGATCTTTGTAAATACACTATACAGTGTAGTGAACTCGTTCACGAAAACGGATAACCATATCATGAACCACATTATGAATAATGTATTTAAAACAAATAATTATGCCTATGGTTCTGCAATGGGTTGGATTTACTTTATCGTGATTTCGATTGTACTGGCTGTAATCTTCTTCTTATTCAGAAAAAGCTTGCTGCAGACAGAGGGGAGGGCTTGATATGTTGAAATCCGTTATTAGAAGATGGACAATGCCTTCTACTGTTTTATCTGATAAGCAAGAGTTGGGTTGGCAAATTAGAGCAGTACGAAAATCGGGACAAACCATTAAAGGCATCCTTTTTTATCTCACCATTTTAAGCTTATCTTTTGTTTTCATGTACCCACTGCTATACATGGTATCCAAATCACTAATGCGACCGCAAGATATTGCAGATGCAACCATAAGATGGATTCCTAAAGAGTTCAGCTTAGTCAATTACAGTATTGCCATGAACGAGATTAATTTTTGGAGAGGACTTCTCAACAGCTCCATTATTTCGTTTGGCAGTGCTGTACTTCAAGTATTAAGTTGTTCATTAGTGGGTTATGGCTTTGCACGTTATCGGTTTCCAGGGCAAGCTTTATGGATGGCTCTTGTCGTATTTACGTTTTTGGTACCTCCGCAAACGATTGTAGTCCCATTGTTTACGTTTTTTCTTGATTTAGGATGGGTGAACACTCATCTACCCTTTATCGTACCTTCTGCACTTGGTCATGGACTGAAGGGAGCATTGTTTGTCTTAATCTTTGTTCAATTCTACCGCAGGCTTCCTACGGTATTTGAGGAGGCAGCACGTATTGACGGGGCAGGGGCGTTTCGAACTTACTGGACGATCATGTTTCCTTTAGCCAAACCTGCGATGCTTGTTGTATTTCTATTTTCAGTCGTATGGCATTGGAATGACTTATTTCAGCCGAATATGTATTTGTTGGTACCGGAATATTTTAACCTTGCTCAAAATATGGCTTTATTTAATGGAAACGCAAATCTTGAATTTCAACAGGCAACTCAAAGTATTTCTGCCAGCAGTGCAATTGGTCTAGCTCCGACACTCCAAAATCAAATTATGGCGGCAGCTGTACTTACACTACTTCCTGTGCTTATTCTTTATATGTTTACACAACGATATTTTGTAGAAAGTGTGGAACGAAGCGGTATCGCAGGGGAATAGGGCGACGGTTATACTATGCATTTCTCATACGGATTTATCATATTAAATTAAAAACGGCAGCACTCCCGCTATTACATGAGCCCGGGGGTGCTGCTGTTTATACGTCTGCTTTTTCATAGTAAAGTTTGAATACCAAGTCCTGATTATAGTTGCCGAACCCTGTTCCAAATAAAGTAGCTCCTCCGATATGCTCGGCATCTTCTTCCACGGCAATTCGAAACGTCCACTGTTTTGAGCGAATATCCACATCCTCTAGTGTTATATCTGAGATTTTATGTCCATCGATAAAGGTGCCGTCTTTGTTTACACGTAGCACCTTATACAGTCCATATTGGTTAATCTCATCCCACCACCATTCGGGTGTGAATTTGCCGCGCGATCCGCCAAAATCTCCAGGGCTCGTCCAAATACCAAGCCGTATCCCATTGAAGAAGAAAGAGATATCGGAAGGCCAATTATCATTAGCCGAAGGAGCTTCGGAAGAAATCTCAAAGGAAATCTCAAGTTCCGTAGGTTCTTCGCTTTTTAGAATAAAATTCGCAGTTCGATACTCTACATAACCTTTTGTAAACCATAAAATTTTTGCGTTTACTCTTTCTGCATCAAGAAAATATCTGGGTTCGTCAAACATACCGATTACTTTTGTGGTTGTTGCAAGGCCGCAGGTTGGCTCAACAACGAAATCACTATAATGACCTATGGATACGATGTATTCGTGGAACCTACGACGTGTTCTTTCTTTTTGAGGAAAGACAATTTCAATACCTTCCGTAGTCAGCTTACACATTTTCTTAGTCCCATTTTGACCCGAAACAAGACTGGATGTAATAATTCCTGCTTTCTCTAGTTTCTTAACATGCATCGTCATGATCGCACTGCTTAAGTTTAGAGCTTGTGCTAGTTCTTTTACGTTCATATCTTGATGTGACAGCAGCTCAATCATTCGCAGCCTGACATCACTTGCAAGTGCCTCATACACAGGCAGATATAATTCATTTGTACTAATGATCATGAGAGTGAAGTCTCCTTCGGTCAATTGGTTATTCCAGTATATATTTGGAATTGATGGATTAATTATATTATAAATAGTTCTAGGATACTATGCTAAGGTTTCTATAATATTTGATCATATTTATTCTTAATAGAATGAGCTAAGTGGATGCATAAAATAAAAAAGGATTTTCTTATCAAGCTTCACTTATCCGCTTGAAGAAAATCCTTTTTACAAACAGAATCAACGAGATCGATATAACTATGGTTATTGTGATCTAATAGATTTTCGTGAATAGAGTTTTGTCCGTACCCAAACCACATTAATGAGAAGAAGCACACCTGAAATAATAAAGAGACCTTCAATCCCAATAAAACCGGATAAGAACCCTCCGACTACTGCGCCAATCATATTTCCTAAAGCCAGTGTACTGCTGTTGAATCCAAAGGCCCGGCTTTCCATTCCGTCGGGGGTATACTTGCGAATTAGAGAGTTGACGCTCGGAAGCAGTCCTCCCATAAATACGCCCATGAGGAACCGGATCGCGACAAGCTGCCATACACTATGGACGAAAGCTTGAGGAATCAGGGTTAAGGCTGCTCCAATCAGTGCGAAAGTCAAGATTCGATGGGATCCAACCTTATCACTCAGTTTACCGAGTAGTGGAGAAGTAATCATATTTGAAATTCCCGCCACTGCACTGACCACTCCGGCAAAGAAAGCAAGATTCTCTGCTGTACCATGGAGCTTATGTACATAAAGCGGCAAGAGTGACATTGGGCTCACCATTGCAAATTGAAGGAGAAAAGTGACGGCAAATAACGCAGGTAATTGAGGTGCTTTTGTCAGCTCACGTAAACCTTCCATAACCGATTGCTGGGGCAGATGCGAAGCTTCTTCCCGATCGAATTTTTCTCTAACCAAAAAGAGTGCCAGCATGGACGCAATAAAAATAAGTGATCCTGTAATGTAAAAGATAGGTCTAAATCCTACCAGATCAGCTAGAATTCCGCCAATGAGGGGTCCAAGAATCGTACCTGCAACTTGTCCTGATTGAACCGTGCCCATTGCAAAACCCATTTGTTTTTTCGGTGTCGTTCCAGAAATAAGTGCTACAGCGGCGGGGTTAAAGCCAGATATTGTACCGTTTAATAAGCGAAGGAACAACAGATGCCAGGGGCTCGTAGCAAGTCCCATAAGGGCAATTACAATCGCCATCCCGAATCCGGAGCGAAGCAACATGATTTTTCTGCCATATTTATCTGCGAGTTTTCCCCATAGAGGTTGAAAGATAAAGGATGTCAGAAAGTTAGCAGCAAAAATAAAACCTGCCCATAGTCCGATTTCTCGTTCACCTGTTACACCAAGGTCTTGAGCGAGATAAAGGGACAGAAACGGAGTTACCATCGTCATGCCTGCGTTAACGAGAAACTGTCCGAACCAGAGCACAATGAGATTGACTTTCCATGATTTCAAGGCGCCAGTTCACTTCCTTTCTGCCGTTTCTTAAGTTGAGTGTTTCCATTCCTTCAGTATAGCACACTGAATTTTTGTTATCGGTTAAGCAGTTTAATGACAGAAATTCTTTACAACTTCTTCAGAAGTCTTTCATGTTAGGCAGAAAAGCTTCATCTAATTGTCAAGGGATGTTCGGTTTCCTATCCTTGTTACCTACTCATAAAAAGGGCATAATGAAGTAAAGACTTTACAATAGGGGAGGCCCCAAAATGGCATACAATAATACGTTTATAGAAGCCAGCTTCAAAAGACAAGTAGATCGGTTGCCTGTATGGTACATGAGACAAGCGGGGCGCTATGACCCTGAATATCGGAAGATAAAAGAAAAATACACACTTTTGGAGATTTGTAAACAGCCGGAACTTGCAGCTGAGGTGACGATGTTGCCCGTACGCAAGCTGGGTGTGGATGCAGCTATTCTTTATTCCGACATTATGAATCCGGTAGCTTCGCTTGGTATTGACTTTGATATCGTCAAAGATATTGGACCTGTCATCGATAATCCAATTCGCTCAGCGGCTGATATTGATCGTCTTAAACCCATTGATGTTGATAAGGATCTATCCCACATCATGGAGACGATCCAAATATTAGATCATGAACTTCAGGTTCCGCTTATTACTTTTGCAGGGGCGCCTTTTACAATAGCAAGCTATTTAATCGAAGGCCGTCCATCGAAAAGTTACATACGAACGAAAGAAATGATGTACAGCGAGCCTGCTCTTTGGTTTACATTAATGGACAAACTTGGAGATATGGTAATTACTTATGTTCGTCATCAAATTGAAAATGGAGGAAAAGCTTTTCAGGTGTTTGACAGCTGGGTAGGAGCTCTTGCCCCGCAAGACTTCAAATACTATGTACTGCCTACCATTACTCGTATCTTTGATGAGCTGTCGGATCTAAAAGTACCTAAAATTTACTTCCCAGGCGTGAGTTCAGGTGAACTGCTTCCTACACTGCATGAGGTCAAAGCAGATATTATTGGTCTTGACTGGAGAGTCTCTATTACCGAAGGTCGCTTGCGACTCGGTGAGAAGTTTGCCGTACAAGGGAATCTGGATCCTTATGTGCTGACTGCCCCAATGGACACGATTAAGAAATATGCCAAAGATATTATTGATCAAGGCATTCAGTCTCCTGGCTATATATTCAATCTGGGGCATGGTTTATTTCCAGAGGCTTCGATTGATAAATTGAAAGAACTTACGGATTATGTTCATGAATATTCAGAGCAAGCCATTCGTGCAAAGAAGTCAACTGTATTTTAAATAAGACGAACAAGGATGGATGAGATAATGAATCAAATAGGTGTACTCGTCATGTCGTACGGCACTCCTCAAAGTATGGAGGATATTGAAGCATATTATACACATATTAGACGCGGGAATAAGCCAACGGAAGAGCAACTCGCTGAACTTACCGAACGATATGAAGCGATCGTTGGCGGAGTTTTTCCGCTTCGCGAGAATACGAACAAGCAAGTGGAATCATTAGAGCAAACTTTGAAACAGGATACTAGAACCGCAGGTACTGAATATCGTTGTTATCAAGGTTTGAAGCATGCGAGCCCATTTATCGAAGATGGAGTAGATGCGATGGCGGCAGACGGTATTAAAAAAGCAATTGGAATCGTACTTGCTCCTCATTATTCTACAATGAGTGTTGGATCTTACATTAAGAGAGCACAGGCAAAGGCAGAGGAACACGGGATAGACATGAGCTTTATTGAATCCTATCATTTACATCCGAAGCTCATAGAGGCACTTACCATGCGAGTGGTCGCTAAGCTGAATGATTTTGAAGAGGCGGGAGCGATCCGCAAAGATGTTCGGGTATTGTTCAGTGCCCATAGTCTGCCGGCAAAAATCGTAGAGATGGGTGACCCATATCCGGAGCAGCTGCTTGAAACTTCCAAGGTTGTAGCAAAACAAGCTGGAGTAGATCGTTGGCAGTTCACTTGGCAAAGTGCAGGGCGTACAGCAACGCCATGGCTTGGACCGGATATTCTTGATACACTGCAGGAACTTAGCAAAGAAGAGGTTGAGGATGTACTGGTAGCACCTATTGGTTTTGTATCCGATCATCTAGAAGTACTGTATGATCTTGATATTGAAGCAAAAGCGGTCGCTAAAGAACTGGATATGCGACTCATGCGCATCGATTCACTTAATAGTGACCCGCTTTATATGGAAGCACTCAGTGATGTTATTATTAGACGTGCTGATGAAAAGTGGAACGCTTAATTAGTAATCTTATATAACGTGTGATTTGCGTTACATTCTCATTAAAATAACCGCAAGCTGCTCTCTATACGAGTAAGCTTTGCGGTTATTTTTGTTTATTTATAATTTCTCTTCCTCTCTATGAATTCACACCAAATATCCTTTAAATGGTATAATAGATTCGTTTCATAGACTCGTAAGATTACTTTACTAGTCAATTATAGTAAGAAGGAGATTTTATGCTACCCTCAAGAACAGAAAGAAGTAAAGCAGCCAAAAAGAAAAAGCAACGGAAGAGAACCCAGAAATGGATAACCATTAATATGGTGTTGGTTTTACTGGTTGCAGGTTTTATGATTGCGATTAGGACAGGAAACATACCGTTGATCGTAAGTAATAACCAGGATCAAGCCGATATGGTGGATAATTCTGATGTATCAAATTCAGCTTCAGAGAGTAACGAGCAACTTACTGATGATACCGAGCAGGATATAGCTGATGATAAGGAACAAGAGGCAACTGATGATAAAGAACAAGATGCAGGTGATAAACAGCAAGGCAGTGAAGAACAAGCTCCCGATCGGTCCCAAGGCGAGGAACAGAAGCTGGAATCGGAGTCTAACTCACAAGAAGGGCAAGACTTGATAAACGAACCTGATCAGAAACTTGATGATGAGTCGAATAAATCAGATGAGGCCAAAGAAGCAGCAAAGGAAGAAGAATTAATAAATACGGCTGCTAAAGAGTCAATTACTATGCACTTTGCAGGGGATGTTCAGTTCTCAGGTAAAGTAGAGGATTTATTATTAAAAAAAGGGTTCGACTATCCGTATCAACATTTGGGCTCTTTGTTTACAAATGACGATCTTACCTTTATTAATTTGGAGACACCTGTCACTACAGGTGGAGAAGCAGCTCAAAATAAAAGCTTTGTATATAAATCCTCTCCAAAAGCTCTCAAATCACTAGCTGCTGCGGGTGTGGATGTCGTAAACCTGGCCAATAATCATATATTGGACCAAGGAGTAAAGGGTCTAACGGATACACTTACGCATCTGAAAAACAATAAACTTAGCTATGTGGGTGCTGGCCTGAATCGAAAGGAAGCTTAT
This sequence comes from Paenibacillus sp. GYB006, assembly GCF_036577645.1. Classification (NCBI taxonomy): domain Bacteria; kingdom Bacillati; phylum Bacillota; class Bacilli; order Caryophanales; family Paenibacillaceae; genus Paenibacillus; species Paenibacillus sp. GYB006. The sequence continues at coordinate 741,970 of NZ_JARBDA010000001.1, forward strand.
AGCCCTGTTTATTACGAGAAAAATGGAATCAAAATTGCATTATTAGGTTTTACAAGAGTTATTCCTGAAGCGAGTTGGCGGGCAGAAGCAGGGAAACCTGGTGTGGCGGACGCATATAATAGCACGGAAGCGGTAAAAGCCATAAAGCAAGCTCATAAAAAGGCGGATCTCGTGATTGTGATGGCTCATTGGGGACAAGAGCGGCATACAACACCGGATGAGAATCAAAAAAAACTAGGTTATGAATTTATTGATGCAGGCGCAGATCTTGTGATTGGCGGTCATCCCCATGTACTTCAAGGATTAGAGTCTTATAAAGGGAAATGGATCGCCTATAGCACGGGTAATTTTATTTTTTCAAGATCAGCTACAGCGGAAACGTGGAAAACGGCTATCTTTGAGGCAACATGTCAAAAAGATGGGAAATGCGGTATCAAATTATTACCTTATCATGCGGAGCTTGCACAGCCCGTTCCGATGAACAAGAAAGAGGGAGCAGCATTGCTGCGTGAGGTTCAGAATAGATCATTTGGAGCTAAAATAAGCGAAGACGGGACGGTCTCATCCATAAAATAAATCGTTCCTGCAAAGAGGGTGAAGTTAGATGGACAATCCATGCGTAGCACATCGCGGGTATTCTTCCCTTGCTCCCGAGAATACAATCGCTGCATTCAAACTGGCTATGGAGCAAGAGCAGGTTTCCTGGATTGAGCTTGATGTGCAGCTCTCTCGTGATGGAGTTCCTGTGGTAATCCATGATTTTCGTCTGGAACGAACAACAAATGGCAGTGGCAATGTAAGAGATCATACCCTTGCTGAACTAAAGAAACTGGATGCTGGAAGCTGGAAATCGAAAAAGTATGCGGGGGAACGTATTCCTACACTGGCAGAAGTGCTTGAACTTACCAAGGGGAAAGTAAAGCTTAATATTGAGCTGAAAACGGTCGGTAATATGTATCCTGATTTGGCAGCTTCTGTTATTGGAAAACTGTATGGCGTATGGAAACCTCGTGATTATGTTATTACCTCTTTTGAGAAGAAGGCATTACGGCAGGTAAAACAAATTCATCCCGATATTCCGACAGGGCTGATTATTAATGCATCTCCTGCAGACCTTGCAAGGCAACTAGAAGAACTAGGATGTCATTTTCTATCCATTGGATATCCTTATGTCACGAAGTCGCTTATAAAGGAGATGAATAGTAAAAATATTAGAGTCATGGCATGGACGATTGATTCATCGCGTATCATGCGTAATATTGCGGCGCTTGACCCAAGTATTATGCTGTGCACGAATCGGCCTGAATTGTGGAACAAAGCGAACTCCAGGAAATTATCGAAATTATTCAAACCTAATTCATCCAAGTAGACAGGACAAGAGGAGAGAAGAGATATGCAGAGAACAATTCGAAATGTATATTGTGTGGGGCGAAATTACCGGCTTCATGCGGAAGAACTAGGGAATGCCGTTCCGGAAGAACCGATGATTTTTATGAAACCATCTCATGCACTTGTAATGATGAATGGACAGACTCTTGCACTACCCGAAGGACGCGGAGAAATCCATTATGAAGCAGAACTTGTCATCAAAATTGGAAAAGAGGTTTGTCCTGGAGAGGTTATAAATCAAGTAGTGGACTCCTACGCTTTCGGCATTGATTTTACCCTGCGTGATGTACAGTCTAAGCTAAAAAGCAAGGGACACCCTTGGACAGCAGCAAAAGGTTTCCTTGGTTCTGCTCCCATCAGTGAGTTTAAGCCTTTTGAAGGAATAGACGCTCTTATGGCATCTGATTTTACGCTGAATAAGAATGATGAGGAAGTGCAGCGGGGCAATATTCAGGACATGATCTTTAGCCTCCAGGACATCGTAGATTATATAGCACTGCATTATGGACTTGGTGAGGGAGATATTATATTTACAGGAACGCCTGCAGGCGTTGGACCAGTCCAGTCTGGGGATATGCTAAAACTAAGCTTTGCCGGTGAAGATATAGGCAGTATTACGATCAAATAACCTGATGAAAGACAAAAGGAACTAAATAAGGACACGCTTTTGCGACTATCCTGAATCAGCTAGTTGCGATTGCGTGTTTTTTATATTGTTTGATTCAATAGCTGGACTGACTCGGCATGGATCCGCGTGTTATACTATTGAAATATAAAATAGATGTACAGGAGAACTGACACTTATGGACTATATATGGGGCACTTTATTTGCACTCCTCGTGGCTGGTGCTGCCTATAGGAAGAAATCACTCACAGGTTCGGGTTTTGCTGCAGCTGTTGTGATGGGTGCAGTATACTATGGAGCAGGTAATTTATTCTGGTTCGGCACCTTGCTGCTATTTTTTATTACTTCGACCCTGCTCTCGAAATATAAGAAACGTGAGAAGCGTGAATTAGAAAAATCCTATGCTAAGACTGGAAACCGGGATGCTGCTCAAGTGTTTGCAAATGGCGGACTTGGGATGATATTAGTCATTCTATATGCTCTTTTTCCGCATCCCGTGTGGATGTATGTTTTCATTGGAATCATGGCAACGGTTACTGCTGATACGTGGGCTACTGAAATTGGAAGTCTTAGCCGTAGAAGACCGAGATCAGTCATTACACTGCAACCTGTAGCTCCTGGGGCTTCTGGGGGAGTGACATTGACGGGTAATATTGCATCCATGTCAGGGGCGCTTCTTATTGGTGTGGGAGCTTACCTTTTCTTACAAGTAACAGGGCAAGAGATGCAGGCTTCCTTATTAGCATATGCACTAATTGGGCTTATCTCTGGATTCGCTGGGGCTTATCTTGATTCTCTGTTAGGGGCGACGGCGCAGCGAATGTATTGCTGCAGGGTATGCGGTACAGAAATGGAAGTGCATGAGCACTGCGGCGTTAGAACGATAAAAAGCCGTGGTTTAGGCTGGATGAGCAATGATCTTGTGAATTTACTAAGTTCCTTGTTCGGCGGAGCTCTAGCAGGTATTCTGGGGCACTTTATATTTTGAATGACTAGATTTGTAGGGTGGTGATAAGTATGGATCCAATAGACAAACAGGAAGCGATCTTGGACGCGGGTTATCATCTATTCGGGATGAAAGGTTTTTATGAAACTAAAATGTCCGAAATTGCGGAAGAGGCTGGCATCGCCAAAGGAACTATTTATTTATATTTTAAAAATAAAGAAGCCCTTTTCACAGCAGTTACCCGCAGAGATTGTGAACGTTTTCTTCAGTCAGCTAGAGCTATTTTAAAAGACTCTTCTATGAATATGCAAGATAAATTAATCGTTTTCGCGCGGAATCACTTAACATACTATTATGAGCGGCGTCAGCACACAAAACTGTTCTTTATGACGCCGAATAATGATCCAGAGCTCATAGAGTATATGAAGCGTTTTTTACAAGAGTATATGTATATCGTGCAAGAAATGCTCTCGGAAGGCGGATTACCAGAGCCGGAACTTTATGCTGTATCTTATATTGGTATTTTAGACCGGCATAAAATGGATATCATGGTCAAACCAAATTTTGGGGCAGAGGAACTGGAGAACAGAGTGAAGTTTGCAAGCAACTTATTCATCAATGGTTGTGGTAAAGAACTTGCAAGTTCGTACTTCACCTAATAAAAAACACATATAAGATGTATCTAAACTGAAGTAAAGTAGGGAAATTTCATAATGAATATAATGACAGTTGAACATATTTCCAAAAGCTATGGAGAAAAGATTCTTTTCAAAGATGCGTCGTTTGGTATGAACGATCAAGATAAAATCGGTATTGTGGGTGTAAACGGAACAGGCAAATCCACATTTCTTCGCGTGATTGCAGGTAAGGAACAAGCAGACGAAGGTAACGTGGCAATCGGTAACCATGTACGGATCGAGATGTTAGATCAGAATCCGGATTATGACCCTGATATCACGGTACTACAGCAAGTATTTCAAGGCGACTCACCCGAAATGCAGACCGTTCGCAGCTATATGGAAATTATGGAACTGCTAGAACTAAAGCCAAGTGATGAAATGCTGCTGCAAAAGCTAACTTCAATTAGTGAAAAGATGGAAGCGCATGATGTATGGCAGCTAGAGAGTGAAGCAAAAACAATTCTCTCTAAACTAGGCATTCAGCAGTTCGAAGCAAAAATGGGCAGTTTATCGGGTGGACAGCGAAAAAGGGTTGCGCTTGCCGCTGCACTCATTCATCCATCGGATCTTCTTATACTGGATGAGCCTACAAACCATATCGATAACGATTCTGTCGTTTGGCTGGAACAATATTTACAAAAACGCCGCGGTGCGCTTCTTATGATCACGCATGATCGTTATTTTTTGGACCGAGTAGCGAATGTGATGATTGAACTTGATCATGGACGTCTTTTCCGGTATGAAGCAAACTACACTAAGTTTCTAGAACTGAAAGCAGAACGTGAAGAGAGAGAAGCGTCCTCAGAGCAAAAACGGCAAAATTTATTGCGCAGCGAACTTGCCTGGATTCGCCGAGGCGCGAAAGCACGGACGACAAAACAAAAAGCGAGAATTGACCGCTTTGAAAAATTGAGAGATCAGGACAATCTTCATCGGTCTGGAGATCTGGAAATGTCAGTGGCTTCTGCTAGACTCGGCAAGAAGATTTTAGAAATAGAACATCTGTCAAAAAAAATCGAAGATCGCACCTTGGTAGATGATCTAAGTTATATTGCGGTTCCTGGTGACCGTGTAGGTATTGTAGGGCCAAACGGCAGCGGTAAATCAACACTGCTCAATATGATTGCAGGTCGAATTCAGCCAGATTCCGGTGAGATTGTAGTAGGACCTACCGTTAAACTGGGTTATTTTACACAAGAACATCAAGAAATGGACGAGAACCTAAGGGTCATCGAATATATCAAAGAAGAAGCAGAAGTGATTCGCACAGGAGATGGAGAAACCATTACTGCGGCTCAGATGCTCGAACGATTCTTATTTCCTCCTGCAGCGCAGTGGACGTATATTTCCCGCTTGTCTGGGGGAGAAAAGCGCCGTCTGTATTTGTTAAGAGTCCTTATGTCTGCACCTAATGTACTTCTCCTAGATGAGCCTACGAATGATCTGGATATCAGTACCCTTAGTGTTCTCGAAACCTACTTGGAGGATTTCCCTGGCGTTGTTTTTGTCGTATCGCATGATCGGTATTTCCTTGATCGTACGATTGATAAAGTGCTTGCCTTTGAAGGCGAGGGTCAGGTGAGAGTACATGTAGGGGACTACTCAGAGTACGCAGAGTGGCTTGTTAAGAATGGGCAAGAGCCCGGGAAAGAAATGAATAAGAAAGAATCAAGTGTGGAGAAAAAAGATTCTCCAGTTGCCTCTGTAAAGTCTGAAGATACGCCTAAAACGAAACTGAAATTTAGTTTTAAAGAGCAGCGGGAATATGAGCAGATTGATACAATGATTGAAGCTGCAGAGCAGAAGATAGCAGATCTTACTTCTCAAATGGAAGAAGCTTTTGCGGATGCATCAAGACTCCAAGAATTAATGAAGCAACAGACAGAGGCGGAGTTAGAGCTGGAACATTTAATGGAAAGATGGACTTATTTAAATGAACTAGCAGAGCAGATCGAACAGAACAAGAAGTAAATAACATTTATCTTCGTAAGTCTTGGAAGGACGAGAAGGGAGAGAATGTCTGTGTATGAGGAAATGAATGAACGCCTTGCACTACTGAAGGAAAAAGGCAGATTGCTTCACAAATGGACTTCCCGAGAAGAAAACCTACAGGAACTTGAAAAAAGGGGAGAAGAACTCCTTTATGTTCGAAAAGAACATCTGCGTGCAGAACAAAAGGATGTAGATCAGCTTCTTAAGACTTCTTTGTCTTCTTTATTTTACAGTGTGGTGGGGAGAAAAGAAGAGAAGCTGGAGAAAGAGGAGAAAGAACTTTTAGAGAGCAAAGCGTTGTATGACGAAGCATCCCGTGCTCTTGAGGATATTCGCAAACAGCTTTCTGAGGTGAGAAGCGAGATTGCAGCTTTGTATGAATGGCAACACTGGAGACAAGAATACGATGAACTTATGGCTGACAAACAGAAAAGCTTGGCAGACTCAGATGATTTTATTCAGAAGTGTTTGGAAAATGAGGTCAAGATCAAAGGACAACTGAAAGAGATCGATGAAGCGATGGGCGCAGGCAATCGAGTGCTCGATAGTCTCGATGAGGCTGCCGAATCTCTAAAATCAGTGGGAAATTGGGGAACCTACGATATGCTTGGTGGAGGAATGATCTCCACACATATTAAACATAGCCGAATTGGAGATGCAGAAGATCATGTCCATGAAGCTCAGTTCCATCTTCGTAAATTTCAGGAAGAGCTTCGTGATGTCAATGTAATCCTGGATAGTGATTTTGAAATTCAAGGTATGCTTACTTTTGCGGATTATTTCCTTGATGGATTTTTTAGTGACTGGTTGGTACAAAATAAAATCCATGACGCCCAGGACCGTGTTAGCAAAGGTATGGGAGAGGTGGGTAGAGTTTTAATAAAACTTGATTCCACAAAGCAGAAACTACTCGGTGAACTTATGAATTGGGAGAACAAGCGAAAGAGAGCAGTAGAAGAAGCTTAACTTTTTTGTCGTTACTATTGAGGTTGTAAAACCCCAGCTTATGAAGTGTAATTCGGGGAAGGTTATTGGTTTTACCGTAGGGACTTCTAAACCCTATTCTAGGGCTGTTTTTTAAATGTAAGGACGAAATCTATATGATAAGAAAATAAAGACCCCGAGAGGGGTCTTTATTGTTTAAGAAGAATATTAAGTTCGATCATTTTTTTCTGTCAGGATTCGTTTATGATGTGATTTCGTGATGTAAGTAATGCTTTTTCAATCAAAAGAGATTTACGCAGTGATGTAAGCAGCTAACAGTCTAGCTGTATTGATTACAGCTTTTTTATGCGTACGTTCCATAGCATGAGAAGCATGTACACCCGGTCCGATCAAAGCCGCACGAATATTATTACCGCCGCGTAGTGCAGCTGTAGCATCCGAACCATAGAAAGGGTAGATATCGACAGCGTAGTCGATGTCAGATGCTTTTGCTAGCTCAATCAGCCTTGATGTCATTTCATAATCATAAGGTCCTGAAGAATCTTTTGCGCAGATGGATACGTCGGTTTCTTTACAAGATAGATCATCACCAATACAGCCCATATCCACAGCAATCATTTCATCAATATCACTTGGAATATAAGCCGTACCGTGACCAACTTCCTCATAATTGCTGATTAACAGTTTCACTTGATGTTTAGGCTTCCATTGATTACTTTTAGCAGATTCTAGTAAAGCAAAGAGAGCAGAGACACTTGCTTTGTCATCCAGATGGCGAGATTTGATATACCCGCTGGCTGTAAACTCGGCACGTGGGTTAAAAGAAATAAAATCGCCTACTCCGATTCCTAGATCCAAAACATCTTGTTTTGTTTCTACCATCTCATCAATTCGAATTTCCATATGACTTTCTTCTCGTTTGAATTCTCTGGCACCTGCATAGACGTGTACCGATGGAGCCGTTGACATAATGGTACCTGTATAGGACTTGCCACTGCGAGTATGGATGATGCAGTATTCATTTTCGATCGAATTCATCATGAATCCACCGATGGATGTTAGTTTTAGCGTTCCGCTGGAGGTAATAGAACGAACCATGGCACCTAGTGTATCGACATGAGCACTTAACGCGATCGTTCTACTATTGTCCTCACCTGGAAGCGTGATAATGGTGCCGCCTTTTGCATTGCGTTCATACGTAAAGCCAAGTCTTGACACTTCTGCTTCGATGATTTCCATAATGTGATGAGTAAACCCACTAGGGCTCGGAGTGTTAAGTAATTTATCTAGTAATTGTAAAGTATATTCCTCGTTGATTTGAATGCTCATCGTTCAATCTCCCTTGTCATGTGTTTTATCTGACCCCGCTTGAAACTGCTGTAAATCATGGAGAATCCCTTGCCGGCTATTGGCAAGGGATTCTAGGTATAATATTTTATTTCGTAAGTTGTTCCATTTGGGTGATTACCTCTTCGAATACGGCCATCGCCTCGCGAATCGGTTCTGGGGAAGACATATCGACACCTGCTTTTTTCAGGATATTGATAGAGTAGTCACTTCCACCGCTTTGCAGGAAGCCAAGGTAACGATCTACGGCAGGTTGACCTTCTTCCAGAATCTGTTTGGAGAAGCTGGTTGCTGCAGAGAACCCTGTTGCATATTTGTAAACGTAGAAGCTGTTGTAGAAATGAGGGATACGTGCCCATTCCATTTCGATATCCTGATCAACTACCATATCATCTCCATGATACTTTTTGTTCAGTTCATAGTAGATTTCGGAGAGAAGCTGAGGTGTTAAGGATTCTCCTTGTTCTGCACGTTCGTGAATGATTTTCTCAAACTCAGCAAACATCGTTTGGCGGAATACGGTTGTACGGAATTGATCTGCATAATAGGTGAGTAGATACAATTTCTCTTTTGGATCTGTTGATTTTTTAAGCATATAATCCATCAGCAGAGCTTCATTCGTAGTAGACGCAACTTCTGCCAAGAAAATGGTGTATTGCGCGTCTCTATATTTCTGTGCATGGTCTGAGAAATAAGAGTGAAGAGCGTGACCCATCTCATGAGTTAACGTGAACATACTGTTCAAGTTATCTTTATGATTCAGGAGTACATAAGGATGTGTGCCGTAAGCGCCCCAGCTATACGCTCCTGTGCGTTTATTTTCATTTTCGTATACATCGATCCATCGGTCGTTGAAACCTTCCTGAAGAGCATCCAGATACTTCTCACCAAGAGGTTTTAAGCTTTCTTTAACGGTCTTTTTCGCTTCATCGTAGGAGATATCCATTTTGTACTCATCAACGAGAGGAGCGAAGAGGTCATACATATGCAGTTCATCTACTCCGAGCAGCTTTTTGCGCAGTTTCATATAACGCTGAAGCAGCGGCAAGCTTTCATGGATGGTATCAACGAGGTTCGTATACACTTCGGTTGGAATGTTATCACCATAGAGGGACATTTCCATAACAGAAGGGTATTTACGAACAGTTGAATAAAAAATGTTTTTATTTACACTCGCGCTGAGCGTAGCAGCGATCGTATTTTTATTTTTCGCGTAAGTGCTGTAGACTGCTTTGAACGCTCTCTCGCGCACTTCACGATTTGGATTCTCCAGGAACTGAATATAGCTGCCGTGAGTCAGTTCAACTTCGTTTCCATGCTCATCCTTGATTTTCGGGAATTTGAGATCGGCATTATTCAGCATGCCAAAAATCGTCTGCGGAGCTTGAGACAAGTTACCAACTTGAGCAAGTAATGCTTCTTCCGCTTTTGATAGAACATGTGCTTTTTCGCGTTTCATCTCTACTAACGTGAATTGGTAAGGCTTAAGAATAGGATTTTCAATAAAAGCATCGAGTTCCTGATCCGGTAAAGCGAGAATTTCCGGAGTCACAAAAGATAAAGATTCACTAACCTGCACACTCAACTTTTTCGCCTTTTGAGAAAGTGCTTGATATGTAGGATTTGCCGTATCTTCATCATGGTGCATATGAGCGTAAACATATAAACGTTCTGTTTTGAGGGAAATATCATCTTCGAGTTCAAAACAGGATTTTACAGCTTCCGCTTGACTCAGTTTGCCTTGGAATTCTGCTGCTTTTTTGGTCAAGGTTTTGACCTCTTCATACTCTTTATCCCATGCAGCTTGATTCTCAAATAAATCCTGCAGGTTCCACTGATCTTCTAAAGGTACTTCACTTCGTTTCACTACTTTACTCATATTCATCCTCCTTTGATGATCATTAAATAAAGACGGGCCGGAACGGTCAGCTTGTGCATGAGCGGCACCATTTGTAAACATCAGACTAACTGCAAGCACAAAGAGCAATGTCTTTCGGGCATACAATAGCGGTTCCTCCTTAATGTAAGGCACTAATGCATAGTATGACCGTTCCGGTAATGAAATATTTGAAAGGAAGTAACCGCCAGGGTACCAGGTGAGCGGTTAGCTGCCCATTGTCAACAAGCTGTACATAATAAGGAAGAAGGCGAACGCAATCATTAGAATAGAAATAATAGCAAGCGGCCTGCGAAGTCTTTGTGGAAGCGAGTCTTTTTTCACAATAACGACAACGCCGAGCAGGAAGGCAGAAACAATAAAAATAAGTATGTTACTGCTAACATCCATATATTTTATACCTCTTTGAAAGCAGCCATAATTTCAGCCCATTCTTCTTCTCTGTCTACAAAGTCTTCTTTAGGGAATCGATTTTTTGCCCACTGCATAAGAGCTGGTCTGCTCATAAATGTGTGAGTATCTTCTCCCCATTGATCAGAGATTTCACGAAGCACTATATAACGACCTTGTACTTCTACAGTCATCATATTCCATTTGTCTTTTTTATATATTTGATGTTTTTTAATCATGTGCATTTCTCCATTTGCGGTTTTGGTAAAATGATACCTTACCCGAGTTCCAGAAGCAAATTATTTTATAGCTTTGATCAAAACAGTAATTGCATTGTAAAAACTTATGCAGTATAATATAGACATTCGCCATAGATGGCGGTATTTTTAGGAGGTTGTTCATTTGAAAGGTACAGTTAAATGGTTTAATGCAGAAAAAGGTTATGGTTTTCTTCAAGTTGAAGGCGGCGACGATGTATTCGTTCACTTCTCCGCTATTCAAGGAGACGGATTCAAAACTCTAGAAGAAGGTCAAGCGGTAGAATTCGAAATTACTGATGGAAACCGTGGTCCTCAAGCAGCTAACGTAATCAAACTGTAAGAATTTTTCCGTACTTATCGGATTTCTTATACAAGTTTGTTTGAATCGTGTATTGAAAGCGCAGTTTTCCCGATTAGGGGAGCTGCGCTTTTTTTGATTGTTTCTGTGATTATATTCACACATGCTATAATGTAAATATGATAAAAAATGGATAGAGGTCTAATGTTTGATAATATAAATAAGTGACTTAGATTATTTGTACAAAATGGCATGTCATATTATAATGGGTATTGGTTTGAACAGGTATGAATATGTAAAGAACAAAGTGGAGGCACCGTCATTTGATTAACCAAAAACAAAGTTATCGTAATGTTCCACGGGGGCCCATTGGACTAATGAACCGGGTATACAGACATATTTTCCCTGGTGTAAGACAAGAACTTAGTCGTATTAAAATGAGAGCAGAAGAGATTCCAGACCCGGAGCTTAGAACACAGGCACTTGCCAGTATTGCAAGCAAACAGTTTCACTGTGAAGGAGGCGCTGTTTATGCAGCCGCCAATTTGTCGATGAAGGAAGTCCTTATTCCACTCATCGTATCGTACCAAACGATCAGTGATTATTTGGATAATTTATGCGATCGAAGCACTTCCATGGATGCCGATGATTTTAGGCTGCTACATAAATCGATGCTTGACGCGGTTAATCCTGACGCGAAATTAGTAAATTATTATGCACTTCGTAAAGAACAAGAAGATGATGGATATTTGCATAGTCTTGTATCTACTTGTCAATCCTGCTTAAAGAGGTTGCCCGGATATTCGGCTGTTAAATCTCATGTTCAGGATTTGGTAGGACTCTATGTTGACTTACAAGTGTACAAGCATATTAAGCCTGAACTTCGTGAACAAGCTTTACTCGATTGGTGGGAACTTCATAAGCAGCGCACGCCGGCATTACAATGGAATGAGTTTGCAGCAGCTACGGGTTCAACACTAGGGGTATTCATGCTTTTCCTTGCTGCTACAGACCCACATCTAGATGATGTTGAAGCTTCCTCTATTCATGCATCCTATTTCCCGCATGTGACAGGACTACACATCATGCTCGATTACTTAATCGATCAGGAAGAAGACAAACAGGGTGGAGATCTTAACTTTTGTAACTATTACGAAAGCGAGAATGAAATGATCGAACGGTTCGCCTATATTGTTGATGAGGCTCGTAACGACGTTTCGCACATGCCTGCTAGTTCTTTTCACCGGATGATTATTGAAGGACTGCTTGCACTATACTTGACTGATCCTAAGGTCAGCGAGCAGCAGGAGGTTCGTTCCGTCTCCAAAAGGTTACTAAGAAATAGCCCGCTAACTAGACGCTTTTTCTTGGTCAATACCAAATGGATTCGTAAACATATGTATGAGAAATAAGAGGAGGAAATCATAATGTCAGCAGTCAAAAAAATTGCAGTGTTAACTAGTGGAGGAGACTCTCAGGGGATGAACGCCGCTGTTCGTGCCGTGGTACGCAGTGGGCTTTACTATGGGCTTGAAGTATTTGGTATTCAACGTGGGTATCAAGGTCTCTTAAATAATGATATTCGCCAAATGGACCTTCGTAGTGTTGGAGATATTATTCAGCGCGGTGGAACCGTGCTTCAATCTGCACGTTGTAAGGAGTTTATGACACCAGAAGGTCAGCAAAAAGGTGCAGACATCCTGAGAGAGCACGGCATCGACGGTCTTGTCGTTATTGGCGGGGACGGATCTTATCAAGGGGCTAACAAGCTGAGTAAACTCGGAATTAATACGATGGCTCTTCCTGGTACAATTGATAATGATATTTCTTATACGGATTACACGATCGGTTTCGATACAGCTACAAGTATTGTAGTAGATGCCATTAACAAACTTCGTGACACCATGTCTTCTCATGAACGTTCATCCATCGTAGAGGTTATGGGTCGTCATTGCGGTGATATCGCACTTCATGCAGGACTAGCATCTGGTGCTGAGACTATTCTTGTTCCAGAAGTTCCATTTGATATGGATGAAGTTGCAAATCGGATGAGATCAAACTTTGAACACGGAAAACGTCATAGTATCATTGTTGTGGCAGAAGGTGTTGGCAAGGGAGAAGACGTAGCTAAAGAAATTATGGAGCGCTGCCCAGCGTATGAGCCGCGAGTAACGGTTCTAGGTCACATTCAACGTGGTGGTACGCCAACTCCTTTTGATCGTAACTTAGCCAGCCGTCTAGGTGATTTTGCTGTTCGTAAACTGATTGAAGGTGAATCCGATAAAGCTTGCGGAATTATTAATAATCAGTTGACACTTACAGACATCGACCTTGTAGTTAATACGAAAAAACCAATTAATATGGAATTGTATGATCTTGCACTTCGCCTTTCCCAATAACCTATATAAATTAACCAAAAAGCTGCTCAGTGAATACCTTTTAGGTACACTGAGCAGCTTTTTTTACTTACTCGTTAATTTTTGATTGTATTTACGTTGTATTCTTACAAGGCGCCATAACAGAGCGAATGCACCGCATCCAAGCCCGACGATTAAACCAATCCAGTACCCGTAAGGTCCGAGAGTTGTATAAGTAGCTGTTATAAACCCGACTGGCAGTCCAATTACCCAAAAAGCAATAAAAGTAATGATAAAAGCAGGAGAAACATCCTTGTATCCTCGTAATGAACCTTGTACCGGTGTGGCTACCGCATCTGAAATTTGGAAGAAGATGGCATACACTAAAAAATGCTGAATCAGATCAATGACAATAGGGTCGGTAGAATAAATACCAGCAACCTGCTTGCCGAATACAATAAGCACCACAGCAGTCAGTAATGATAACGTTACAGCACTGCCGATTCCGATGATGCTGTATTTCTTGGCATCCTGTAAACGTCTTGCTCCGACTTCAAAACCGACCAGAATCGTGAGTGACATACTGATACTAAGCGGAATCATATATAGGGTAGATGCAAAGTTCAGCGCTGCTTGGTGCGCTGCAATCGTTGCTGTATCAAATCTACTCATAAATAAGGTAACCGCTGAGAATACAGAGGTCTCAAAAAATATCGCAAATCCAATGGGTATACCAATTGTCAAAAGCTCTTTCCATTTACGAATAGAAGGACCATGCCACTTCCGGAATACGCCATACTCGGCAAAAGGGCGTATACGATGCACTACAACGATGGAAATGAAGAAAATAATCCAGTAAGTACATGCGGAAGCAACACCCGCACCAACCCCGCCAAGACGAGGGAAGCCAAAATGACCGAATATCAGTAAATAATTCAGTAAGATATTGATTGGCAAGGAAATGAGCGTAATGATCATCGTTATTCTTGTTTGGCCAAGAGAATCCATAAAGTTACGAAGTACGGTATATCCAAAGAGCGGGATAACCCCAAATGAAATGGCACTAAGAAAATAATAAGCAACGGATTGAACCCGATCTTCAAGGCTCATAAATTCCAAAACAGGGCCAATGACGAAACTTCCCACAAGAAGAATGAGAATCGCGATTGTAACAGCAAAATAGAGTGCCTGTATTACATTGAAACGCACATCACTTTTGCGACCGCTGCCGATCAACTGAGATACAATCGGTGTAATTCCCATGAGAATACCGCTGAGTCCGGTTTGGATGGGAATCCAGAGACTAGCTCCAATCGCTACACCTGCTAAATCTTGTGGGCTATAGTGGCCTGACATATTGGTGTCGAAAAAAGTGATTGCCGATAACGAAATCTGCGTAATGAGGATGGGGAGCAAAATGATAAGAAATTGCTTCCATTTTTGGGAAGTAGTAAATGTCTGATTCATGTCTATTCTCCATTTATTTCTTTGTATAAGATTTGTGAATGCACACAAAGAAATATTTTAATAGAAGTACCGGAGAATGAACAGAGTAATTTCTTTCTATACGAGTGAAAAAAGAGAAGAGAATTCAAAATAAAATAAAAAAACCGCTATGCCGAGAAACGGCGATAGCGGCGGCGTGCGGTTTTATTGTAAATACATATTGTCTTGCTGTTCACAAATACTGTACTGAATGATTTCCATAGCATCCTCTGGTTCCAAAATCCCGAATCCATCCCGAAGCACAATTAACGAATTGAGTTCATGTTGCCTTAAAGTGGGGAGCATTTCTGGAAACCATTTAGAGACGATATCAGACAGTTTTACCCTTTCCATTTCCACAAATAATCACCCTTTCCTCACTTAGAATCATTCAGCAAAGAATCATTCATTGCCTGGAAAAGCCTTGTGCTTGGTGAAATTACGGATAGACAAGATAAGCTCTTGAGAACATCATTGCAATAACGAGTATGCATTCATAGTATACCACAAGGACCTTAAATATTACACTTGACAAACACCCTAATTCTTCCTAAAAGAACCCATGATCCCGACGGTTTCTACAATGTTAACAAACGCCTTCGGATCGGTGTCCTTGATAATTTGTTTTATTTCGTCGAGTTCATATTTCGTCGTTACCGTCATCAGCATATCTTTTTCATGCTCAGTGAAGGCACCTTGTGTTTTGATTTTGGTGACCCCTCGCTGTCTTGGTAGCAATTTTTTTAGCATGATCTCTGTCTCGTTGGTAACGATAAATAAAGTCACTTTCACATGCCCGATATGAATAAGGTCTATAATCTTGCCTGTAATGTAAATGGATAATACAGAGATTAAGGCAATATTCCAGTCATTATTCAAATATCCGGCAAGCATAATAATAATCCCGTTCATACACGCCATAATCGTTCCGATAGGAAAATCTCGGTACCGGGTAATAATGGAAGCAACGATATCTAGCCCTCCAGATGATCCTCCTGCCCGGTATGCCAAACCAGTTCCTACCCCAATCAGTACCCCGCCAAATACAGAAGAGAGGAGGGGGTCTTCTACAACGGCAGTTACAGGTACTAAATTTAACATCCATGTCGTTGCTATAACATTCAATATGCTAAAAGTGATAAACCTCCTGCCGAGCATAAACCAACCGGCAATAAGGAGTGGGATGTTAAGAGCGAAGTACATGAAGTTAAAATCCAGACTGGTGAAATATCCGATAAGCATGGATACACCAGAAATACCCCCACTAAGAAGCTCATGAGGGATTAAGAAAAGATTGAAGCCTGCTGCAATAATGGCACCGCCTATAAAAACAAGTGCGGATTTTGTTAGTAATTTAAACACTTTCTCACCTCAACAATAATTCATATTATAATGCTAGCTGGTAATTGTAAATCGTTTTGTGATATAATATTGTTTAGATGTTCTTGAGTAGGTCGCTTTTTTCGGAAAAAGCATGTTTTGTTTTCAGCAAGTTTCAATTAAAAACATCATATGTAGTTTAGTCAATAATAGAGGGAAAGTATTCTCTTCATTATTGAAAAAAGGTGAAATCGTGCAGAAAACTTCGCATGATCCAACAGCCAATAAATGTAACGCTACTTAAGAATACAGATAACGAAGTGGATTTGTCCACATGTCCACCATATAAAAGGAGTTTGAAAAAATTTGACAACTTTCTCAGAATTTAATTTGGAACCTAAGGTTCTACAAGCTATTACAGAACTAGGATTCGAAGAAGCAACACCCATTCAATCTAAATCAATCCCATTAGCACTTGGCGGAAGTGATTTGATTGGACAAGCACAAACAGGTACAGGAAAAACAGCTGCTTTTGGTATTCCACTCATCAGCAAAATCGACAAAACTGACGAAAAAATCCGTGCACTGATTATGGCACCTACCCGTGAACTTGCTATTCAAGTAGCAGAAGAAATCGAGAAACTTTCTCGTTTTAAAGGGATCCGCACTCTTCCAATCTACGGCGGTCAAGATATCGTTCGCCAAATTCGCGCTTTGAAAAAGAAACCACAAGTGATTATCGGTACACCAGGTCGTTTGCTTGACCATATCAACCGTAAAACAATCAAACTTGAAGATGTACAAACTGTTGTACTGGACGAAGCTGATGAAATGCTGGATATGGGTTTCATGGAAGATATCCAATCGATCCTGAAACAAGTTCCAGACGAGCGTCAAACGATGTTGTTCTCGGCTACAATGCCTCCTAACATTCAAAAACTTGCACAACAATTCTTGAAAAACCCAGAGCACGTATCCGTTATTCCTAAACAAGTAAGCGCACCGCTTATCGATCAATCTTATATCGAAGTACCTGAACGTCAAAAATTTGACGCGCTGAGCCGTTTGCTTGACATGGAATCTCCTGAGCTTGCTATCGTATTCGGTCGTACAAAACGTCGTGTAGATGAGCTTGCAGAAGCTTTGCAAAAACGTGGATACTCTGCAGATGGTCTGCATGGTGACCTTTCTCAGAATCAACGTGACGCTGTAATGCGTAAATTCCGTGATGGAAGCATTGATGTACTCGTAGCTACAGACGTAGCAGCTCGTGGACTTGACGTTTCTGGTGTAACACATGTAGTAAACTTTGACCTTCCGCAAGACCCTGAGAGCTATGTTCACCGTATTGGTCGTACAGGCCGTGCAGGTAAAGAAGGTGCAGCTTACTCTTTCGTGACTCCGCGTGAGATTGATCATTTGCACTTCATCGAGCGTGTAACTCGTCACCGTATTCCGCGTAAACCGCTTCCTACACTTGCAGAAGCAATTGAAGGTAAACAACGCGTAACGGCAGAACGTCTACTTGAAATTGTACAAGATGGTGAATTGAACGAGTACAAAGGAATTGCGATTCAAATGCTTGAGCAGTACGACTCTGTACAACTTTTGTCTGCAGCTCTTAAACTCCTTACAGGAGATAAAAAAGATGCAGCGATCGAACTTACACCTGAGGATCCGATTCGTGCTAAACGTCGTAAACCAGATGTTCGTTCTAGTGGACGTAAGCCTTCTGGCGGTTACGGTGGTAATCGCAGCGGCGGATACAATCGCAGTGGTAGCGGTAGTGGAAGCAGCAACAGAGGCGGATACAACAGTGGTGGACGTAAAGAAGGCGGATATAATCGCGACCGTGATCGTGATCGCAAACCGCGTTCATATAGCAGTAATAACAGCGCTGGCAACAACAGCAATAACAACAGCGGTGAGCGTAGACCTCGTCGTGAAGATTCTTCATTTGAATAAGATACAAAAAGAAGAAGACGAAGCATATGATGCTTCGTCTTTTCTGTTATTTAACAGAAGAATGTTTTAGAAATAATGACAAGCAGAATGAATAAAACGAGAATCGTACCTGTGGAGAACCATTCAAAACCACCTGTACCACAACCACCAACAACAGGACCACAGCCGTAAGACATCGCGTTCACCTCCTTACGATCAGAAGCTTGCTTTGCTCTTCTACTACACTTTATCCTATGGACGAATTAAGAAAAATGACTAGATATATGCCTAAAGGTCTAATAAATAGGCTTATACCTTTATATTTCAGCAAAATATACATTTTTTTATAAATGGGAAGCCTCGTATTTGCCTGAGATGCTAGCTTTTCATTATAGTTATGCGGTATAGTTACTAGTAGAGATCACGAATAACTCTGGATTTTCTTGAGCGGTCAATTTACATTATGAATGGATATTCTTTGCTAACAGAGCTGCGTTTGCCTTGTATTCATACATAATATAAAGCACTACTCGGATTCGAGAATCCGCATCTAAGATGATACATGGGGCTGAATTTCGGTATAATTGGAATTTTTCCTGTGTGTAAGGAGGAGAAAAATTTGGAGTTTAAGGGAGCAATGGGAGGCATATATCGCCTTACGGAATGGATCACTAGATTTGCAGGGGCTAACCTGTTATGGGTACTCTGTGCTTCACCATTCTTTTTCTTTACGATTGTGAAGATTCTCGTTTTGGGGCAAGGGATGGCGAATGAATCGATACAAATGAACTGGGCCATCGCAATCGTGGCACCGTTTACATTCTTTCCCGCGACAGCAGCCTTATTCAATGTAGTTCGTAAATGGGTCATGGGGGATGCTGATGTCCCTGTATTCAAAACCTTTTTTGCTGGTTACAAAGATAACTTTAAGCAAAGTATGATAGGCGGTATTTTCTATACCATTCTATTTGTTGTGATGTATTTGGATTATACCGTATACATGACACAATTTAAGAATTTGCAGTTAATTGGTATTATTATGCTGATTCTATTACTATTACTTGGTGTTTCTATGTTTAACTTCTTTTCGATGGTGGTTCATTATCACATGTCGATTGGACTCATCATTAAGAATGCTGTGCTCATTACGTTAATCCGTCCCTTCCGCGTATTCTCAACTCTGCTTGGAGCGGGATTAGTAAGTTATATTGGTGCACAGTATCCAGCATTATTCTTTTTCTTTATTGGCAGCGTAATTGCATGGTTTGCTTTCTTTAATTTCTACGCTACTTTCACCAAAATGCAGGAACAAATAGAGAAAATGCAAGCAGATCAGGCAGATGAAGAGGGAATTCAAGAAGAATCATCCTCTGAGTCACGCACAGAATTGAAATAAGAAGAGTCGTGATGATTAGCATATTCTGTTTTCTTATTTACTTTTACATGGAATAGCGCTATAATTGTTTCTACATCCTGCGATGTTCGTATCGGTTATTCGTTGTTTTTGAACCAATGACTATGTCTCGGGAGATCAAACGAGGTGCGGCTGAAACGCCCTGTCTATATGACATGGGGACTTCATAACCAGCTCTGAGATCACCCACCTGCTATCGCAGGTTCAGAAGACAATATAATCGGACGGCATTTGCGGGAATCCTTTTCAGGATTTAAGAAACATCTCCACGTACTCTGTAAGGGTGCTTTGAGATGTTTTTTTAGTTTTATTAGAAATGGTGAATAGACAGCAGCTCATCAGTCTTCCCGTTCTAATTACGAATCGATTTTATTATAATTACATAGGTTGTTTCTGCTCACTTTTGTTCTGCGATAGAGAATGTTACACTAGACTAAAGAAAAAAGGGAGCGGCTATATATAAAGGGGGAAGAGTCTTGTCACTCAAAAGAACACTTGTCGGTATTATCCGCAGTATGGAAGGAACAAGCGATCGAGCTAAGGATCCCAAAATGAAAACGCGTTACTATAACTTGTCTAGAGACAAAGCATGGGATGAAATTTCCTCTCTAATGAAGAAGATACCTGGCTACAAAGTACTTCACGAGGTTCCTTCTGTGGGTGAAATTACGATGGAGAAACGCACTACATTTGGTCGTACATTAGATATTACGGTGACTTTAATTCAAGTGACACCTGTCCGTACGGCGGTTGATATTTATTCTGCTTCAAAAGGTTCATTAGGGGATCTTGGAGCGAATTATCGAATTATACTTCAAATTTTTGATATTATTGATAAGAAGCTCTCTAGGTATAAAGTGACCGGAGAATAAAATAAAAAGCGAGCAAGGACAAGTCCTCGTTCGCTTTTTTTGTGTGACAGGAATTACAAAAGTTCTTTCACCGCTTGAATTGCGGTTTCATAGTTAGGTGGCTCTGTCATTTCTGCCAGATACTCTACATATGTAATTTTGTCGTTTGCATCAATAACAAAAATAGAACGCATATCAAGTGCGAATTCTTTAATGAGAACACCATATGCTTTGCCAAAGGAGTTCGTTTTGTAATCCGAAAGGGTTACTACTTTATCCACGCCTGCTGCACCGCACCAACGAGCTTGAGCAAAAGGTAGATCTGCGCTTACTGTTAAAATGACTACATTCTCTCCAAGAGAAGCAGCCTCTTCATTGAAGCGGCGAGTTTGTGCATCGCACACACCCGTATCAAGGGAAGGAACGACGCTGATCAGTTTGACTTTTCCAGCATAGTCCGAAAGATTTACTTCAGTAAGCAAGTCTTTGTTTAGTGTAAAGTCGGGAGCTTGATCTCCCGCTTTCAGTTCGGGTCCGATCAGTGTGAGGGGACTACCTTTAAATGTGGCTACGCCACTACGTTCTTGGGACATCTATGTCTACCTCCTTAAAATTGGTTATCTTCATACTTATCTATTATAATCGTATTAGCAAGTTTATGTCCAATGCAGGGCATTTAAGAAAGGGTGTAGTTATGATTTTTTTGCGTTATGAAAACTGGAAAGGGTACATAAAGTATTATCCGATAACCACGGTACTGCTTGCAGCTAACGTCATTATGTTTATGGTATTAGTCTTTAATGGCGGATCGGAGAATCCATACACCTTATTAAAGTTTGGAGCTTTAGCTAATATCCCTCCTTTGAATGAGGAAGTATGGCGCTTGTTCGCTTCGATGTTCCTTCATTCTGGATTTGATCATTTGTTCTTTAATTGTTTTGCCTTGCTGGTATTTGCACCGCCGCTGGAAAGATTACTCGGTTGGTGGAAATATGCTTTTTTATACGTAGCAAGTGGTTTTATTGGTAATTTGATCACACAGGGTTATTATAATAACCTATCGTCAACATCGTATGCGGTGGGAGCATCAGGTGCAATCTATGGTGTCTATGGTGCATTTTTATATATAGCTATTTTCCAGCGCAACAAGATGGATGAAGCCTCAAGGAAGGTGATGTATACCATTTTAGGATTCGGTATTATTTTTTCTTTGGGTGTAGCGAATATTAATTTAGTTGCTCATTTTGGCGGGCTGATTGCTGGCTTTTTCATATACGGGTTACTAATTAGATTATTTAAACAGAAGCATCGTTGATTCATTCGTGCTTGCATGATACAGTAGAGTCAAGAAGAGCATCCTTGGAATACTTGGATGGTTTTAGTAGATTGGAGCGATTAAACGAGTGGAACTACGACAGTTGCAGTACTTTTTAAAGGTTGCACAGAAAGAACACGTGACTCAAGCTGCGGAAGAGCTTCATGTAGCTCAATCCGCAGTAAGTCGCCAGATTCATCATCTTGAAGAGGAACTCGGAGTCGACTTGTTTATGCACAAGGGAAGAAATTTGCAACTTACTCCTGTGGGACAATTATTCTGTAAAAGAGTAGAGGGAATTCTTAAGGACTTGGATCGGGCTGTTGGTGAGGTGCATGAATTTTCAGACCCTGAAAAAGGGGAAATTCGTATTGGTTTCCCGCATAGTCTTGGTATCCACCTTATTCCTTCTGTCGTTTCGGAGTTTAGAAAGCGCTATCCTAATGTGAAATTTAAGTTTAAACAAGGTATGTACCCAACATTGATTAGAGATGTATTATCTTCAGAAGTAGATCTAGCGTTTATTTCTCCTTTTCCTGAGAAACATGAGCAGATCGGCGGGGATGTAGTTCTTACAGAAGAGTTGTATGCCATTTTACCACAAAACCACCCGCTTGCTGGAGAAGAAACAATTCGATTGGAACAATTAAAGGAAGATAAGTTTATCTTATTTAGCAAAGGTTATTCTCTAAGGCCGATCGTATGGCATGCTTGTTTAGAAGCAGGATTTACTCCGAGGATTGCATTTGAAGGCGAAGAGACGGATGCAATACGCGGTCTTGTAGCAGCTGGGATGGGAGTGAGTGTTCTTCCGGAAATGGCCTTATTTCAAACCAATCCGCTCCAACCTGCTAGAGTAAGATTATCAAGCCCGAGAGTAACTCGTTCCATCGGACTTATTCATCGAAATGATGAGAAGTTACCGCTCGTTGCGCAGTCTTTCCGGTCATTTTTACTTGATTACTTTGGCTTAGAAAATAACAAAACCCCAGTCAATTAAGACTGGGGTTCTTATATATTCGCTATTCACGGTTGCTTGTGAAGATCGCAATATATCTAATAAGCTCAAGCAGTGAGATAAGAGCAGCTGCAACATAAGTCAGGGCTGCGGCATTAAGAACTTTACCAACGCCACGTTCTTCTTCTCTCTGGATATATCCTTCTTGTACAATAATGTCGCGAGCACGGTTGCTGGCATTAAATTCAACGGGAAGGGTAATCAATTGAAAAGCTACCGTTACCGAGAAGAAAATGATACCAATACCAATTAAGTTAAGTGCATTAAAGAGAAATCCACCCAAAATAAGAAATGGTGCAATACCGGATGCGAAGTTCACGACAGGGAAAATTTTGTGACGCAATACGAGCATTGGATAATGTTCTTTATGCTGAATCGCGTGACCTACCTCGTGAGATGCAACAGAGATGGCTGAAATCGATCTTTCGTAGTACACTGGCTCTGACAGACGAACCACACGGTGAATCGGATCATAGTGGTCAGAAAGAGCTCCACGCACAGGCTCAATCGGTACATCATGAAGTCCATTGAGATCGAGCATGCGTCTTGCAACATCATAGCCCGTCATTCCTGTTGTGTTTTCCACTTTAGCCCATTTGTTAAAGGTACCTTTAACTCGGAATTGGGCCCAAAGTGACAATATAAATGCAACGATAATTAGAACATACAGAAATCCCATAAATTTACCTCCATACTATTATGAATAACTACATCATGGAGCTTTCAAGCAAAATCTTCAGTGCTTCCATACAAGCGGCACTTTTCGTTAATAACCCTGCAACGACTTTGCGCTGATGGGTAGGTTTCATGTCTTGAAGGAGAGGTTTTAGTTCATTCATTTCTCGTTCAAGCTGCTGTACATGAATTTCCAGACTGTTAAGTTTGCTTGTAACCTGCTCATTCGAGGAAACAGAGCTCCATTTTTCTAAAGACTGTTTAATCTCATCGAGACTATACTTCTCTAGTTTCATCTGGATAATACGTTCTAGACGAGACAAGGTTTCATGATTGTATAATCTATAGTTTTTTTGTGTACGTTGCTCTGGCGTAATCAGCCCAAG
This sequence comes from Paenibacillus sp. GYB006, assembly GCF_036577645.1. Taxonomy (NCBI): domain Bacteria; kingdom Bacillati; phylum Bacillota; class Bacilli; order Caryophanales; family Paenibacillaceae; genus Paenibacillus; species Paenibacillus sp. GYB006. The sequence continues at coordinate 765,504 of NZ_JARBDA010000001.1, forward strand.
CTTCGTGTAATAGTCAATCGTACGTTCACTGACACCGGCAGCTTTCGACAATTCACCGATTCGATACAGCTTCATATCCCCATCGAGAACACTCACCTTTCCCTATTCAATAAACAATATGATACATGATGAAGAACCGTACAGTCAAACGTTACACTTTTTAGGTCATTATATACACTTGCTCTCATAATTAGTAAAAAAAATATACGGAAATGGAAACGATTTCATGTAGAGATATTCATTGTAAGTATTGTGTAGTAATGATTATAATCTTAATGATAAATAATTTCTTGTTTGATGTTAATTTGTATGACATATATATACCAACTTTTAAATGAGGGCTCTATGCAAAAAGGACAGGAGGCATGAAATATGGATAGCCTGGAAAATGTGGATTCCGCCTTTACATTGAAGCAAGCTCGAATGAAGAGACAAGAGGAATTACAAAATGATATAGATCAAATAAATATACTGGACTGGTATCAACGCGTTAATGATTTGCATGATGCCATTGCGGAGAAAGCGATAGAACTTACAGAAAAAGAAATGCGGGAAGAGGGTTATGGTCAGGCACCCGTTCCTTATGCTTTCGTTGTATTTGGCAGCTCTGGAAGAAGGGAAGCTACGCTGTGGAGCGATCAGGATAACGGACTTATTATCAGTGATGAAAGGCATCCAGACAAAGAACGTTTTTTCAAAGAGTTTGGTATAAGACTAAGCAATATGCTGGAGTCAGCAGGTTATGCTAAATGTGAAGGAAAAGTAATGTGTTCTGAAGCATTATGGGCAAGAACGCTCTCTTCCTGGAGGGAGCAGCTTAGTGAATGGTCGAATGACTTACAATGGGAACCGGTACGCTACTATATTATTGCTGCTGATATGAGGCATGTTGCGGGAGATCTCACTTTATCCCATCAGTTTCAGGAATATTTTTCTTTCCTATTTGAATCCACGCCTGATCTGGCTGCGGCTGTATTACGTAACACGGTAAGGCATAAGGCTACCTTAAATATCCTTGGTCAAGTAGTGAAGGAACGTTTTGGGGAACATGCTGGGGGATTTGATGTGAAATACGGTATGTATATTCCGCTTGTGAACAGCGGGCGCTATTTCGCTTTACAGCACGGTCTAAAAGAGACAAATACACTTCAGCGCCTAAAGAAACTTTCGACTCTCGAAGCAGCTCCGTCTAATCTCATTGAATCCTGTGAAAAAGCATTCTTAATTGCACTGCATTTAAGAAGAAGCGCTCAGATGAAGGAAGATCATGGGATATTATCAAGCAGCGGATATATTGATCAGGATCAGTTAAAAGAGAGGGACACTTTATATAAACTGAGACTAGGGCTGTCTGCTATCAAGAAAATCCACCGGAATCTGCAAAGACAACTTCGGTTTGTCGAGAGGGGCCGTCTATGAAAGAGCCGAGCAGGGGGAATAACGGTTTTTGGAACTCGTTTAGACAAGGCGGAGTACCATCTGCGATTGCTTCTATGATGGGGACTCCTACGGCACAGCAAATGGCTTTTTTACGATCTCTCATGAGAGAAAATCGACGGCCGGAGACCCTACGGACGCCGCTTAATGAACTGGATGCCGTTGTATTTGATTTAGAGACGACAGGTTTTGCTCCCCAGCATGGAGATGAGATTTTGTCTTTTGGTGCTGTGCGAATTATGGGAGGGAAAATAATAGAAGAAGAACAGTTTTATACTCTTGTTAAAACGAGGAACAGGATCCCGGAGCACATAGCCGAGCTTACTGGAATCACAACCGAAATGACACAGGATGCTCCTCAGCTTTTGAATGGACTGCATGATTTTATGTCTTTTGTAGGCGGGCGGGTTCTTGTAGCTCATGCGAGTGCACATGACAAATCTTTTCTGAATGCTGCCTTATGGAAAACCTCAAAAGTGAGACTAAGCCACCGCGTCATTGATACCATGATGCTAGCGAGATGGCTTGAACCGCAGCGATCTGGTTATGGACTTGATGAATTGCTTCAATCAAGAAATATTGAAATTAAGGGGAGACATCATGCATTAGAAGATGCGATGATGACAGCGCGTTTATGGGGAGCCTATCTCGATGATATCTCGAAAATGAATGTGGTAACCTTGTCTGATTTATATCATCATCTAAGTCACGCATAGTGCGGCATGCCTAAGGCTGTACCCATGATCTTGTTGTACCACCTCATAAGCTTTAACTTCTAATCGCTGCGCTTGGGGATTGATTCCCGCAATGAGATACACCTCCATTAATTGTCCGTAAGACTGCAAGTTCTGAAGATCCTCAGCTGAGGGAAACGGAGCGGAAATAGGATGCGTGTGATATAGACCTATTAAATGAGGAGAAGTCAGTAAATGATGGACCCACACTTCAGGTTCGAGCTCAAAGTGATGATTGGGTTCTGCTGCCACGTTTTTGACAGGTATAATGGAATGGATGTCAACAGAATCGGCAATTGACGAAGTTCCTAGCAGTAAACCGCACCCTTCAGAAGGCCAGGATGTATGGAAGTGATTTTTTATTTGTTCGTTAGCTGCAGCCGTTATTCGGATGATCATGTTAAGAAGCTCCTTCTTCTTTTTATAGATAAGAAACATGCGGCTCCTTTTTAGAAAAGGAGTTTTTTGTGATATAATTAACCAAAATTAGGGGTAAAATGAGATCAATAGGAAATCAATAGGAAATCAATTATGAAAGCATATGTAGTCTATAACAATGAAAAAGGATGGGCAAATGAAACGTAACTTGTATATATGGGCTGGGATTCTACTGCTGATCGGTTTTGCTTTTTGGCAAACGAGTAATAAAGAAGGGGGTCTGTCTATTCAAAATGTATTCCAAACGGACAACCCTATTCCTACAGAAACGGGTGCGAAAGCAGGACTGCTTGCTCCACCTTTTGAGTTAAAGGGACTTGAGAATAAAGAAACTTATAGAGTAGGCGGGACAAGAGAAAAAGCGCTCCTGCTTAATTTTTGGGCTTCTTGGTGTGATCCTTGTAAGATGGAAGCTGGATCGTTAAATCTGCTTGCGAAAAACTACAAAGATGGGCTTGATATATACGGAGTTAATGTAACGAAATATGATACTGTAAAAGACGCCAAACAATTTGTTGACACATTTAAACTTCAATTTCCAATCCTAACGGATGAAGATGGAGCAGTTTATGATTTATATAAAGGAATGGCATTTCCGACGAACGTTCTGATTGATAAAAACGGCGTGATCCAAGAAATTATTCTGGGTATTCTGACAGAGGAAGAACTAGAGAAGAAAGTCAAGGCACTTGTGAAAAAATAAAAAGAGGCTGCAGATGATGAGATCTGCAGCCTCTTTTGCATATATAAGACCAGAGCTTAATGGTTTACTAATCCTTGCTGCGGCAAAGCATCCGGTTCAATGAACTCGGAAGGATCTTCCTCGAGAAGTGCATACCGGAAACTGTGCACGAGTGCCTCCCAGCTGGCTTCAATAATATTCTCAGAAACGCCTACGGTGTTCCAGGAATCAGTGAAGTTTTTGGATTCGATGAGAACCCTAACTTTGGCAGCTGTCGTATCTTTATCGTCAAGGACTCTAACTTTATAGTCGGATAAATGCATATTTTTTAAAGATGGATAGTAAGTAATGAGTGCTTTACGAAGTGCATTATCCAGTGCATTCAGCGGACCGTTACCTTCAGCAGCAGTATAGTGACTGCGTCCACCAACGTTTATTTTGACAAAAGCTTCGGAAACAACCGGTTTGCCGACATTTTTCTCAACCAACATCTTAAAAGACTCAAAAGTGAATAGTTCTTGCATATCACCGTTTGCTTCCCGAATGAGAAGTTCAAGAGAAGCATCTGCTCCTTCAAACTGATAGCCCTGATGTTCGAGATCTTTAATTTTATTAATTACGTTTTTTGTCTGTTCACTGGTTGGATCAAATTCAATTCCCATGTCTTTGGCCTTGGAAATAATGTTGCTTTGTCCTGCAAGCTCAGATACGAGTATTCTTTGTTTGTTACCGACTTGTTCGGGAACAATATGTTCATAAGTACGAGAATCACGCATGATGGCCGATACATGAATGCCGCCTTTATGAGCAAAAGCTGCGTTACCTACATACGGCTGATTTACCGGCATATTGACATTTGCAATCTCGCTGATATATCTAGCGACATTGGTTAACTGTGCAAGTTTTTCTTCTTTTACGCATTCATAGCCGAATTTCAGCTGCAAATTTGGAATGACGGAGCACAGATTCGCGTTACCACAACGTTCTCCGTAGCCATTGATCGTCCCTTGGACTTGTCTTGCCCCAGCATTGATGGCTGCCAGTGTATTGGCTACAGCCAGCTCACAGTCGTTATGGGTATGGATGCCGAATTTTGCATTTGGCAGTTGCTCTGTCAGGGACGAGACTACCTCATGTACTTCATGCGGCATCGTTCCCCCGTTCGTATCACACATCACAAGCCAGTCAGCGCCGGCTTCATATGCTTTTTTCATTACAGAAACGGCATACGCCGGATTATTTTTATAACCGTCAAAAAAATGTTCCGCATCAAAAATGACCTCTAGTCCGCTTTGTTTCAGATAGTGGATGGAGTCATAAATCATTTCTAAGTTTTCTTCTAGTGTCGTTTGGAGTGCAGTATGCACATGGAAATCCCAAGACTTGCCCACGAGCGTAGCTGCATCTGCACCTGATTCAATAATACGATTTAGATTCGCATCTTCTGCAGCAACACTGCCCTTACGGCGTGTACTGCCAAAGGCTACGATTTTTGCAGAAAGTCCGAGCTCCTGAACTCGCTTGAAAAATTCAATGTCTTTCGTGTTACTACCTGGAATGCCGCCTTCAATATACTGTACTCCAAGAAAATCAAGCTTCTTAGCAATATGTAATTTGTCGTCTACAGATAAACTGATTCCTTCACCTTGTGTGCCATCGCGAAGTGTAGTATCGAAGATAGAGATGGACTTAGACATGATATGTTATCCCCCTTTTAAGAAGTCACCCTTAACTTTATAATTTTACTATTATATCAGTTCTTACCTGGAAAGTAAGATGTTATTTTGTAATTATTGTAGATGAATTCATTTATTTTGGACGTAATCCGGTATACTTAAGGAGATATTAACGGTAAAATAAAGTTTTGATTAATTGATTTTTATATCTATTTAACGAGTAAAAGAGTAAGGAAGGTATCCGCATGGAGAACGTAAAGGATTATTATCCTGTGAAGGGCCGCGTCATTTTACATGTAGATATGAATGCTTTTTATTGCTCAGTTCATGCTGCGGAAAGGCCTGATCTATATGCAGGGAAACCAACAGCCGTTGCGGGCAGCAGTGAAAAGCGTAAAGGAGTTATCGTCACCTGTTCTTACGAAGCGCGTAAACTCGGAATCAGTACAGGAATGGTCGTAAATCAGGGACTTCGAAAATGCCCAGAACTTATCGTTATTACACCAGACTTTCACCTATATCGTAAATACTCAAAGGCATTTATGAAGATTGCCTATGAATATACGCCGGAACTTGAGGCCACCTCAATCGATGAATGTTATTTGGATATTACGGGTTCAAAACAATTCGGCACGCCGATCCAGATTGCAGAAGAAATTCAAAGAAGAATTAATGAAGAACTGGGGATTCCTTGTTCTATAGGGATTGCTCCTAATAAACTGCTGGCGAAAATGGGCTCAGATATGAAAAAGCCGAACGGCATTACCGTTCTTAGGTTGCGGGATGTTGAAAAAATACTATGGAGTAAGCCATGCGCGGAATTGTTTGGGATTGGTCAAAAAACAGCAGAGAAATTGCGAAAACTTAACATTATGACAATTGGACAGCTTGCGAAGGCAAATGAACAAATGCTAAAAGATTATTTTGGCGTACTTGGAACATGGATGAAGCAAGCGGCTAATGGAATCAGTCATTCACCGGTACTCGCTGATCGTGAACCAAATAAGTCGATCGGGCATACCACAACACTTCCTGAAGATATTTCGAATGAAAGCGACATTAACCGGGTACTGCTGAATATCAGTGACCAAGTGGGGCGCCGTTTGAGAAGACAAGGAATGATGGCAGGCGGGATTCAGATTACCATTCGCACACCTGATATGAAAACCATTACTCGGTCCCATGCGCTGCAGGTACCAACTGATTACGACAAAGATATTTATAAAGAAGCTGTGAATTTATTTTACCGGCAGTTTGGTGCAGGGAAACCGATTAGGCTGCTTGGGATTACGCTGCAAAATCTAATTCCGAAGAGTGAATCAGTAGTGCAGCTGGATCTATTCGATTATCAAGAACAGCCAAAGAAAGAATCCCTTATAAAGGTAATGGACACGCTAAGAGATAAATTTGGAGAAAATGCGGTGGTAACTGCGGGGATGATTGGAGACGATCCATCGACGCTGATCCGTAACTATAAATCACGTGGAACATCATTACAAAAAGATAATCTTTCTCTCCCAGAATAGGGACTTGACAATGTCCTAAGTACAGGTCAAAATGATTTGTGTTTGCTATCAGTTTGTATTAAACTATTTGTTAGTATAGGTAAAACCTACTGTTTGTTGTGTTTAAATATAGGAGGCAGAGAAGAAATGGCTAAGTATACTTGGGTAGAAAAAGATACATGTATCGCTTGCGGTGCTTGTGGTGCAACAGCACCTGATATTTATGATTACGATGATGAAGGTCTTGCAGAAGTGATTTATAGCGGGGATGCGAACCACGGTAACGTTGAAATCCCAGAAGATCTTCATGAAGATATGCAAGATGCTTGTGATGGATGCCCTACAGATTCCATCAAAGTAGCAGATACACCATTTAACATGGAAGGTTAATCCTATCCATTTCAGATGATCGCCTTGGTGCCGAGTTTCGGTGCCGGGCGTTTTTTTTGTGAAAATAAAGCAGTTAGATCTATGCTCTCCGGCATAGGCCGAGGACAGAAATCGAGCGAGGCTTGTCCACGGCCGAACGAATCCGGATCAACGGTATTTCTGGCTGCATTAAGGGTTTGTTGATTCGCCGATAATGACGAAGACAGCAATTAAGATAATTAGGAGCAAAACGCTTAGTGCAGTCCAGAACAAGGCTTTCCGGTTTACTTCCTCTTTCTTTTGCTGCAAGCTTGGTTTCTTCCTCTTTTGAGACATGTCAGATGCTCCTTTCACGGCAAAAGTTAGGTTTTATCATAAGCTTTCTCTATTGTATTCAAACTGGGATAAATTATCAAAGTATTATATCTATCTGGATCTTCGTAAAAGGGTAGGGAGTTGGGTCTCTATCCCTTTTCTTTTGCAACAAAAAACGCTAAACTGGAGAGTAGAGGGGAAGCTGGTGATATCAAAAAGCAAGCTGTATTCATACTATATGTTGTAAGTTTACATACGATATAGCTAGATATAGCAATAGTGTTTTGATACATTTGTAAGCTCCCATAAATAGATCTAGTAAACGGAGTGGATGATTTGCTGTATCGTAATTTCGGAAAACCTTTTTTCTTCGCAATGGACGCTGAAAAAGCACACCATCTTGTTATAGGCAGTCTGAATAAAGCAGGCCGAATACCAGGAGGAGTGAGCTTACTTCGTTCCATGTATCGTGTACGTGAAACAGCGGATCTAGCTACCGATTTATTCGGTCTCCATTTTCCATCGCCTATAGGTCTTGCTGCAGGACTGGATAAGAATGGGGAAGCTGTTCCTGGATTCTCTTCCATTGGATTTGGATTCATGGAAGTGGGAACCGTAACGCCAGAACCACAACCAGGAAATGAACAGCCTAGACTGTTCAGACTTCCTCAAGATGAAGCACTTGTTAACCGAATGGGATTTAATAACCAAGGTGCAGCAGCCATGGCTACGGTTTTATCCGGATTAAAGGAACGACCGATACCGGTTGGAATTAATATTGGAAAAAACAAGATCACTGCGAATGAGAATGCGCCATTAGATTATCGCAAGTGTATCGAGATGTTGTATTCGCATGCTGACTTTTTTGTTGTAAATATCAGTTCTCCAAATACACCGGATCTGCGCAGCTTGCAGCACGGAAGTGAACTTAGTGATTTGCTTGCAGCCGTTATGGATCAGATGAAGAAAGAATCTCAGAAATCAGGTGTAAAGAAGCCTGTTCTGGTTAAGATTGCACCGGATGTAACTGAGGTTGAACTGAAATATATGGTGGATACGATTTCAAAAAGCGGTGTTTCGGGTATCATAGCTACGAATACAACAATAAGCCGCGAAGGATTGACTCATGAGAATGCGAAAGAAACAGGTGGACTGAGCGGTAAGCCGCTTCGTGATCGTTCAACTGAAATCATCAGCCAGGTTTATCGTCAAACGAATGGGAAGCTCCCTATTATCGGATCGGGAGGCATTTTTACAGCTAAAGATGCTTACGACAAAATTAAAGCAGGAGCTAGTCTGGTTGAGATTTATACCGCACTTATTTATGAAGGTCCTGAAATTAATCAACGTCTTCATGAAGGACTTCGGGAACTGCTTCGTAAGGATGGTTATCGTCACATTTCCGAAGCGGTTGGAGCTGACCATAGATAAGTGGCGGGTACTATAATGATTAAGATTTAGGTATGAGCATAAGACAGGAGGCAGAGGCAATGGACGGAAGAGACTGGGGGACATTTTTGCTTCCTTACGAACAGGCCGTAGAGGAACTTAAGGTTAAGTTTAAAACAATGCGGGCAGAACTAAAAAAACGTGAAGAGTATGCACCTATCGAATTCGTAACCGGTCGCGTCAAGAAAATTTCAAGTATCTTGGATAAAGCCAAACGGCTTTCCGTGCCCATGAATGAAATTGAAACGGGGATCGAGGATATCGCAGGTATTCGGATCATGTGTCAATTTGTAGAGGATATTCGCAGAGTGGCCGAGTATATTCGGGAACGAAAGGACTTAAAAGTTCTTTATGAGAAGGACTACATTACCAATTTCAAGGAAAGCGGTTATCGTAGTTTCCATATGATTGTTGAATATCCTGTCCAGACAGCACTTGGTCAAAAGCATGTACTTGCTGAGATTCAAATTCGAACCCTGGCGATGAATTTCTGGGCTACCATTGAGCATTCCTTGAACTACAAATTTAGAGACAACCTGCCTGATATGGTAAGAGAACGACTGAAGAAAACGTCTGAAGCCGCCTTTATTCTGGACAATGAGATGTCTGCAATACGGCTAGAGATTCTGGAAGCGCAAAAAACGTTTGAAGATGAATCCAGTATCATTTCCAAGACACTCGCCATCATTCATCAGTTATATTTTTATCACCTTGTGGATGAGGCGATTGATGCGCAAGAGAAATTTAATACGTACTGGCAAGCACACGATATCGAGGCGATTAAGCATTTATCCGGAGAAGTAAAGGAGCTGCTTAATAACGCAAGAAAAAGCAGTGAAACCGATGAGTTCTAAATACGATCCGCTCTATGTCGATTACCTGGTCTATTTTAACCGGGATCAGGATTACTTTGAGTGTCATGAAGTACTCGAGGAATTGTGGCTTGCTGAGGATCGTGAGCCTGTATATAAAGGATTGTTGCAAGTCGCAGTAGGGATGTATCATTATCGGAATCAGAATCTGCGCGGGGCACGGTTAATGCTTACCAGCGCGATCCAGATTCTTGAACCGTATCCGGAGCAGATCCTGGGGATAGAACTTGGACTTCTTCTCTCATCTTGCCGTAGTGCTCTCGTGAAACTGCAGCATTCGGGCCAAAATCCTGTACCTTATCAGGATTATACAATCGTGATTTGGGATGATGAACTCGAAGAAGCGGTATACCAAAGGTCGAAGGAATTAAAACCGAGTATACCTCAGCGGAGAAGTCCGACACGCGGGAAAGTGTACGAGGAACGAATGAAAGCAATGGGTAAAAACGGATTCACATCCTAATCATATAAACCCCCGACTCTTCACTGAGAAAGTGAAAGAAATCGGGGGTTTATATGATTATATATTTAGCTTTTGGCAGGATTAACCGGGATGTACTTCGCTAGAAGAAGGAGCACCTTCGGGAGCATATTTATCATCAATAAAGGTTTGGATTTCCTCAATCGATTTACCTGCTGCATTGAGTTCTACGGTATCGCGTAGTTCTTCTAGACAAATACCGCACTGTGCACCGTGATCGGTCCAGGTCACTTCACCGTCCTCTTCTAGAGCGATGAAGCAGCGGTAAAGGGAATCATGAGCTGATTCATAATCCATACATCCACAGTAACAGTTGAGCATTTTCAGCTCCTCTTTAACTTGTCCGACAAGAGCGTAGGTTGCTTGTGTGTTATCCGTATATTTTGTGAGGAACTCAGGCATTTCAGTGAGAGAGGCACTTGCCTCATACTGTTCGCTTTCTTTGCCATGCATGGTGTGGTCGTGTCCTGCTTCTTTTTGCCCACAGGCACTTAGTGCAAGGCTACCGAAGATGAGACCGGCGAAGAGGGTTCCATACCATTTGGTTTTCAATTCACAGCATCTCCTTTATATTTCGTAAAGAATGCTTTGATATCTTCTTCCGTATAGCCGGTATTCGTGCCTTCTTCTTGAATACCGCCAACAAGACGCTCTTTCTCTACACCTTTCTCAAAATAAACAAGGGTTGGTGTAAATTCAATATTGTATTCTCTCCAGCCGCTGTCAAATTCTCTTAAATTAAACTGGGGAAGATCGACGCCTAAATCACCGGCAATCGGCATCAGTTTCGGTGTCGTTGCACGGCAGTGAGGACAATCAGAAGCAAAGAAATATACGAAAAAGTCTTCTTTGTTATCAATTTTTCCTTTGAGTTCTTCCGGCAGGATGATATTCTGGTAATTCGGATCATCTAATATTTCGATTGTGGATGCACTCAGCTTCGACTGAGGAAGCCCGTATACTTCATTAATATTTTTGTTATTGATCATATTCATGGTGATAAGTGCGCCAATCAGTATGACAAATGCAGCAATAAAGGCAATAATAGCAGTGTTCGATTTTTTGTTTTTCCTACCGGTATAGCCAGTCTTCGATTTGGTTTGTGTTTTAGAACTCATTGTTCATCCCCCGTCAATATGATAAATTATGGAACTCGTTTAATGCCCTTCATTATACAACATTACGCATTGTAGTGGAACAGAAATACAGGGATAGATTTGTTAGATAAAGTACAGACTGCGACAGATATTCTAATAACAGAACCGCATGATCGTAATCTTATAGCGTTATAACTGCCTTTACGCTCTACAGAGCGTATGTAATCTTTGCTTTTTTAGTAATATGAACAATTTGTGAAGTCTTATTTGAATGAATTAATAACCAGAAGGATGGAGGTGGACTTTAGTATGAGTCAGCAAATAAATCAAAAGAAAACGGTGAAAAAGTTGCGCATAGACAAAATTTTAAGTCATATGGGATATGGCACTCGTTCGGAAATTAAGAAAGCAGTAAAGAATGGATATGTTATGGTGAATGGAAAGCTGATCAAGGACAGCGGGATGCAAGTCGATCCTTATGAGGATTTGATTGAGATTGACGGTGAAACGGTGAAGTACAGAGAGTTCATTTATCTGATGCTTCATAAGCCGCCAGGAGTGATATCGGCTACAGAGGATGTAAGGGAAGAGACAGTAATTGATCTTCTCGATCCGGAATACGCATTGTTCCAGCCTTTTCCGGTCGGACGTTTAGACAAGGATACCGAAGGGCTGCTGATTCTCACGAATGACGGACAACTCTCACATAATTTATTGTCTCCGAAGAAGCATGTACCCAAAACATATGAAGCAATTGTCTTAGGGAAGATCGGAGAGAAAGAAATCCATGCTTTTCAGCAGGGCGTAACCCTCGATGATGGATACACAACGAAACCGGCCGTTCTAGAGATCATCTCTGTCGATTCTGGCGAAGAGGGAGATACTTCGCGCGTGCTGGTTACGATTCATGAAGGGAAATTCCATCAGGTTAAGCGGATGTTTGAAGCAGTTCAGTCGAAAGTCTTATATCTGAAGCGCATCTCTATGGGTGCTTTGCAGTTAGATCCACTGCTTCCCATTGGATCTTATCGTGAACTGACGGAGGAAGAACTGAATATTCTCACCGGGACGGATCTTGCAAAATAATAAAGAAATAAAGGATGGATCAAATATGAATTATAAACTGATTGCACTAGATGTAGATGGAACTCTTCTACATGATAATCATGAATTATCTGAAGAGAATAAAGATAGTATCAAGGCAGCGGCTAGCCGCGGGGCAGAGTTGGTGCTTTGCACCGGCAGAGGCCCGGTTAGTACGATACCGCTTATGAAGAAAATGGGGCTCAGCGGTTATGTGATCACACATAACGGAGCCGTTACCGTTGACACAAAAACGCAGGAAGTGATATACCAGTTCCCTATGGATGCGGAGGGACTACAGCCTTATGTAGATTATTGCCGAGAGCATGGGATTCATTTTGATGTGAATACGGCGTTTGGTTTATATATTGATAAAGCAGATCAAATGTCCCCGAAAGTGCGTGGTATGTATGATGAAGTTTTTCTAGAACCAATGAATTTGCCCCACTGGTCAGAATTAAGTGAACCGGTTGTGAAATTCTCGGCTTTTGGAGATCTCGATACGATGAATGAACTTGAAAAAGAATGGAACACTTGGAACAGCCCGTTTTATATGGTCCGCAGTGGAGATTTCTTCCTGGATCTTATGCATAAGGATGCTTCAAAAGGAGAAGCGCTGAGACGTCTTGCAGCGAGCAAGGGAATTGCTCGGGAGAACGTTCTGGCTATGGGAAACTACTATAATGATATTACGATGCTTACATTTGCAGGTAAGGGCATCGCGATGGATAATTCTCCTATTGATGTAAAGGCAGCTGCTGACGAAGTTACTCTGTCTAATAATGAAGATGGAGTTCATCATGCGCTCGAAAAATTTGTAATCGGCGTTAAGTAATATTCTTCCTTGTCCCAGGGTACTACTATGGATATCAGATACTCTTAAAGCAAGAGTGAAATGGTCTACAGGAGGTTAACAAAGATGAGCTATCATATTCGGCTGCGGCCCGATTTGCGAACGGCAAATGGAGAAGTTCAAGATATTTTAATTGAAGACAGGTATGCCGGCACGCTTATTCTTGTCTTCCGGGAAGGCCATCGGCTTGCAGGTAGTGTTCAGCTGGATGCCAAAAGTGTTCCGCCGAAGGCCAAAGCAGAGATTCTTACTTATGTAAAGCAATATCTGCTGCAATATCGTGATGCGGTAGATGCCGAACATATTGATATTTTGTTAACCTGGGGCGAGGTGGAAAGTTTCCTCGAAGATGAGGATGGTTACGAGGAAGATACACTGCCGCCCGCCTCAGAGTCTATTATTCCTGAGCCAACGCCTCTTTTTCTATATGAAGATGAGAGCGGTGAAATGCAGATTGAGCTAATATCTGCCGGACGATTCGTGTCTTCGTTTGAACTGCAAAATGGGAAGGGACAGACAATAGCTCATGCGGTTCTTAAGCAGTATGGTACAGATATCCAGGGAGAAGTAGACTGGCTGAAGGAACCGCTAGAAGAGGAGCTTGAGTCTGCGGAAGAACTTTTAGTGGCCGAGGTGGATGATGGGGAGATAGATACCATTACCATTGAGATGAAATATAAAGATAATATGATTACAATCCTCGAACTCGTTAGACAAGATCATGCCTCTTACACAGCATCAGATGAGGCAGATGGTCCTGATTGGGATGAGGATGGAGTAGAACTGCAGTCTATCTTGGATCAAGGTGAAGAGGAAGCTGAAGAATCCTGTTATGTGAGGATGATTCGTCACGATCATGAGATTGTATCCTACGATCTATTTCTTCAGGAACACGGAGGATTACCTGTCGCTTCCGCTACTGTAGATATAAGTGAAGCAGCAGTTTCAGGATACATTGATTTCTATATAGAACCCTCGGAGGAACAGCGACATGATCTTGTCTTGGTCCTTTCCAAAGAAGTTGAAAAAGAAATCGATTTAAAACAGCTGCACATTACCATGTTATACCGAAATGTCGTTATTGATGAAATGCTGCTGACTTCGGATGAAGACTAAAAATAAATAACGTTATAAAACAAAAGGCATCCTTTTAGGGGTGCCTTTTTCTCATGTGTATAAAAGGAAAAAGACGCTTAGCCATCCTCCGTTTTTATGAAAAGAATGGGGTACCTTCTTTACTAATTTACATAAGCTAAGATATCATGATGAAAGAATTACTTGATAAGATGACTACGAGAAAGGGGCTCTAATACATGCGATTGCTCCAAGCATTATTTTTCCCTCCTGAACAGCCGGGCGGGGTATCCTCCATGATTCCTTATATGCAAGAACGTTTTAGCAGCCCAAGATGGGAAATGGAATTGTTCTCCTTGCCAAAACGGATTCGGAATAAAGGCAGTGAAGAAGTTGTATTTGATACGTTTGATTGGACTCTTTATCAGGACAGTCCTGTGGTCACCAAATATATTCAAACATACCGTGATTACTTATGGTGGGTGAAGCTCCGGCTACATAAATCTTATGATCTTATTCATGCACATCATCCGATTGCCGGACTTGCTATGAAAGAAGCATTTCCTGAGGTTCCCCTCATTCAAACCATTCACTCTAGTTACGAGAGAGAACTCATTCTCAACGGTAGAATCAAAGAGGGGGGATTGGAACATGAGTTCCTGACTTCGCTCTATAAAGAAATGGAAGCTAAAGCGGATTGTCTCCTTACCGTTTCTGAATCATTTAAAGACTACTTGAGACCTTATATACAGCATCCTGAGAAGATTGATATTATTCCTAATGGATTTGATGAGAAACGGTTTAAGCCTGTCCCTCACGAAAATGAAGTGCCACAGCTTGTCACTGTATGCCGCCTTGTCCCTGCAAAAGGAATTGATATACTGCTGAGAGCTTGTTATGAGCTCAAAAAGAAAGGGCATGACTATGTCCTTCATATTATTGGGGATGGTCCGATCCGTTCCGAGCTTGAGAAGTTGGCACAGGATCTTGGCATATATAACGAAACTATATTTTATGGGTACACGCTTCATCCCGAGGAGTTTATGCCGTTCTTCGATATCTTTGTTCTTCCCTCGAGAGCAGAAGCGTTCGGTTCGGTATTTGCAGAAGCAGCCCTCAGTTCACTTGCACTTGTTGGTACGGATATTGGAGGAATAGCGGAACAGATTGAAGATGGAGTGAATGGTCTGCTTGTTCCTGAGAATGATCCTGTTGCTCTCGCTGAGGCACTGGAGAAAGTCATTCTTGATCCATCGTACCGATATGAACTGGCCCGTACGGCAAGTGAGAAGGCTAAATCAGAATACTCTCTAAGCCGTTCTGTTAATTTACTTAAGAAGCTGTATTTGCAGTATCAAGTATCCAGTTAAGAAGAAGGGTTACTGCTTGCTGTGAAAGGAACCAAGTGGGCTTTTGATTAGATGAAAGACCCAAATTACCGCAAGCATCCCATAAATGGGATATAGAATCGATAATAATGAACTGAATCCAAACTGGCTTACTAAATAACAAGTTAACATGATAAACAAGGTGATAAGTTTAGGAGATACTTGAAGATGCTGACGCACTTGTAGTGTAATTCCATAAATATCGGCAACAAACGTACTGAAAATTTCCATGAAGATAAGAATAACATAGATGATCTGTATGGCGGCCCCCAAAGCGAAGGCAATACTCCCCATTGGAATCTCAAACTGCTGAATTCCAGGCATATAGGCGGACATAGCGAAGTGGGCCGTCATTAACATGCAGCCAATCCCGATCCCCCCAATCATTCCTCCATACTTGATTACGTTTCTATCTTTTAATTGGCTGCCAAGAGGTACAAGTATAGCTTGAGCCATAGCTAGGTTGAAGGACGTATACAAAAGCGGAGACAGCCAAGTGGCAAACATGCTGCGGTCCGGCTCAAGGCGGATAAAATTAGAAGCTGAGGGATGGTGAACCGTGCTGATGAGAATCATGAGCGATAACAAAAGCATGAAAGGCACAATGATACTGTTCAATTGCAAAATAGCTTTGATTCCTCGTCCAAGCAGTAAATAGGTGCCGATGAGGGTAATGAGAACTCCTGTTTGAAAGGATAGATGAAGATTTTCTACGAAGACAGAACCTGCACCTGCAAGTATTACACTATTAACCCCAATCAGAACAAATAAAGTGAAAAAACTAATCCATTTCCCTGCTTTTTTTCCAAAAAGCTCCCCGTTCAAGTCCTCATATGAATTCGCTCCGGTATCATGTGCGATCAGCATCATTTTAGTACCCAGCCATACGAATAGCAGGCTCGACAAGACGATGGTGAGTGTGGCCCATTTTCCATACTCCGTAAAAAATTGTAAGATTTCTTGGCCTGTGGCAAAGCCAGCCCCGACAATCGTGCCAATATAAGTGAATGCAACCTGTAAGACCTTGAAACCCTGTCTCATGCGTTTCCTCCTTGTCCGATCTGTATAACAACAGCTTATAGTCGTCCTAAAAAATAACTACTCGTACAAGGTATGCTCTTGTCCATCTGGACATGACAAAGAGTAAGAAGAGGAAAGTGTAAGGTAGATATAGTTACATACCAATGGAAGAAATAAACTTTCATATTGAAAGCCACCCATATTTTATGATACTTTTACGTCATAGGATGGGCTGGGAGGTCATAACATTGGAAGTACTAAAACAAAAAATCAGGGAACAGGGCGTTGTTATTTCAGATCAGGTTCTGAAGCTTGATGCATTACTGAATCACCAGATAGACCCTGCACTTACCATGCAGATGGGTCGCGAATTTGCGGCAAAATTTAGTGAAGATGGAGTCACACGTATCGTTACCGTTGAATCTTCAGGAATTCCAGTCGCTTTTGCTACTGCTGCAGAAATGGGAGTACCTCTTGTTTTTGCTCGAAGAAAGAAAACATTGCTGGCCGATCCGGATGCATATTGCGAACGTGTACCTTCGTTTACGAAGGGAATTGTAACGGATATTATGGTATCGCGTGAGTTTATTGGTCCAGAGGATCGGATTCTATTTATCGATGATATTATCGCGAACGGGGATGCAGCCAAAGGTGTCATTAAGATTATTCAACGTTCTGGAGCAGAACTCGTCGGATTTGGAGTTGTGGTTGAAAAGTGTTTCCAATCCGGTGCGAGCACCCTTCGTGAACAAGGGATTAGAGTAGAATCACTTGCGAAGATCAAGTCTCTGTCCGATGGCAAGGTCCACTTTGCTTAATTTTTTTAAACCACATTTTTCTTTTTAATTTATATTCTGGTTGCCTAATTTTGTTTAATGCCTTTGCATCACGTTTTTTATGGATTATAATAAAGGTAGGTTAGGGAGAGGAGGCAACACCCATGGGGAAAGAACCAAACGAACAGTATTTCCTTGATAAGTTAGCGCAGTCCAAAGTTCATTTTGAACGTGCCCTTGATTGTAAGCATACGGAGTTTGATGACCTTTATCCCTATATGCTTGAACATCCACAGTTCTTCTGGTATAAAAGGTATGTTGCTTGGTCTGAACTTCTCACTATTGTAAACCTGTGTGAAGAATTGTCCTTCTCATGGAAAGACGAATTTACACCTCACCAGGTCGAATATGTTGAACAGCGTGTGATGTCGGCGAAGGTGCTTGATTTCTGGTTCGAAAAGAACGACAGTAAAGAGCATGCTTCACGTTAATTTCTAGTGATTAGCCTAAAGACCTAAATGCATGCATTTAGGTCTTTTTTTGCATGTTAGAAGAGACAAGCTGCGAAGATCGCAGACGTAAGAAGGGGGATTATAAATGATAACAGATGAACGATTAAATGAACTCCGTGAGTCGGGTGAACGTGTTCGTGTCGTCAGAGACAATCTGGAAGTTAACGATGTGGTTGGTATCGTCGTGGCTTGGAGTGATGAACAAATTATGGTTCGCAAACGCAATCGGCGTATTGTAAAATTAGATCGGAATTATTTAATTCAGCTGGAAAGCGAGCCAAGACGGAGTCCTACAGACATATAACTTGCACTATACCGCCGTTCTTATTCTTATCCTCTTTCATAGAAAGGGCATAAGAGAGAGAACGGTTTTTTATTATATTTCGTGATTCATTCCACCAAGGTAAACTCTCATTCTAGAGTATAATTCATTTTTATACTGAGATAATGGAAAAACAACGCGCATCTCTTGTCCTCTTATTTTGGCATCTGCCCATAATCCTTCCTTATTTGATTTAATATTCGTAATCCGTATATCCTTTCGAGCAAACTCCATTTGTATTTCTGACAATAGTAAAGTTACACGCTCCATTCCACTGGACAGCACTTCTATATAAAGAACCGGAGTTCGAAGGAGCGGATGGTTTGTTAATACCTGCAGATCACGGTGAAAAATGCGGTCAACGAGCAATAACTGCAAATAGCTGCAAATCAGGTTTTGTTCTTCATATGATGTGTTTGCATTCAAGTGAATCTCCCCTTTCTAAAATAAGAACTTATGTTCTTATTTTATGCTGTATTCAGCAAATTAATCAATGAATCGTTTACTAAATATAAGAAATTAGGTTTCTATAAAATCTCACATAATTTTTTGGATCTAAACCAATAATGTATATATCTCCAATAATAAGAAAAATTTCATATGGAAGGAGGGGGTGCACATGGCAACTCGCAAACAAAAACGAAGACAACTTAAGAAAAAAGTGCTGACTTCTTTTAGGCCGGGGAGTCTTAGCTTAATTGTATGGATGACAACGCTAAGTATAATAATAGCTGCAACAATAGGAGCGGTTCCGGTTCATGCTGAGCCTGTGAAGAAAATGGTTATCATCATTGATGACCTTGGTAATGGGATGAAAGGTACGGATGAAATGCTGAATATGCCGACCACATTAAATGTGGCGATCATGCCTTTCTTACCGACAACGAAAAGAGATGCAGAACTTGCTCATCAAAAGGGGATTGATGTGCTTGTTCACATGCCGATGGAACCTCGTAAAGGAAAAAGAGATTGGTTAGGTCCGGGCGCAATTACGACGGATTTGTCCGATGAGGAGATTCGCAAGAGAGTCAATGCAGCAATCGATGAGGTTCCCTATGCAGTTGCAATGAACAATCACATGGGATCTAAAGTCACTTCAGATCGGCGCATCATGTCCATTGTGCTGGATGTATGTAAAGAAAGAGGACTCTTTTTTGTGGATAGTAAAACCGATCAGCATTCGGTTGTGGCTGAACTCGCCGCAGAAAAAGGAATGCCGCCCGTGGAAAATGATATCTTTCTGGATGATCAGTACTCCATTAGCCATATATCAAGGCAGATGAGACTTGCTGAAGAAAAATTGAAGCAACAAGATATTTGTGTAACGATTGGACATGTCGGAGTGCCAGGGCTTATGACGGCAGGCATCATCAGAGATGCCATTCCCCGATTAACGGGGAAGGTCGAATTAATCAGCATCAGTGATATGGTGAAACAAGTATGGAACTGGAATCCAGATCTTACAATACCGACAAATAATAAATAATGCCTGCACTGATAGCTTCGGCTATTTTCTTTTGTCCACGGCTTGAGCTAAGCATCTCCCGATCTTGTAAGTTACTGATGAAACCGGCCTCAACGATGACGGCTGGTTTCTTTATATAATTGAGTAAATAAAAAGGTTTCCCCCATTCTACCTGGCGATCCGTTTGATACATCGTATTAAGTGAGCTTTGAATCGATTCAGCCAGCATATAACTTCTTCCTTCCCGCTGATGAAGGACGACAGGACCATGTAATTTTTCTTTTTTGCTCCAATTAACATGAACACTGACAATAATTTCAGAGGGAAGTTCATCACTAAGTCCTTTTCGCTGTGCCAAGTCTTTTAAATGCCTGGAACGGCTTTTAAGCCAAGTGTTGTCATCGCTGAGAGCGTAATCTCCATTTCGATTCAGCACGACAGCATAACCTTTAGATTTTAGCATCATGTACACTTTTTGGGAGATGGAAAGATTAATGTTTTTTTCAAGTAAATCATTGGCCGATGTTCCTCCGTCAATCCCCCCGTGTCCTGCATCAATAATGATAACTGGATGGCGAAATGCAGCATGCGATACGTGATCATCTTCCTTTTGTGGAGCGGTTGGCGCTGCTGTTGCGTTCGCAGATCCGATAAGGAAAAGAAAAAGAAATAGTACAGAAAAACACATCCAAATTCGTCTTGGCATCTAAATTAAACCTTCCTTCCCGTGTGTTACTTATCATTTCAAACTCCTTACCATAGACTGTGCAAATTTTAATGTTTCATTCAGCTGAAATATTAAAAATGTTTATTTAAATAGGTTCTCGTGCACACTAAGAAAAATAGCTGCTGGTCAAAGGGAGTGAATGGACATGGCTAAAGGAAATGATTTAATTAGATATATAACCGAGCAAGTGGTTGATTATATGGAAAAGCCGAAAGAAGAACGAAAATCCCAAAAAAAGAGAAAAGAACCTTGGCAGACAAAATGGTTTGGAATGCTTCCGCTTGGGGTATCCATGTGGGCAAAGGATAAGAAAAAAGTTCGCAATAAAAAAAAGAACCAGAATACAGCGTCTGATTCTTGAATTCAAAAAGCCTTATTCCATTACATGAAGGGATAGGCTTATTTTATGTTTTCATAAAATTCCCCGTTTTCAATCAGTCTTTTCATGGGGATATACCTAATCAGGGATGGATCCGTGCCAACACGAACGTAAGAGACGGTAGTTGTACCAGGGCCAGCCCATGTTGCATATCCTGAGATGGAAAGCGGTCCGCTGTACCACATATTGTGATCAGAAGAACTAAAGATGAGCTGGTTTGAAGTATAAAGTTTTCTCAGAAGCATAAGTTCAGACACGATAGGTACCGGAGTCGAAACCCGCCACTTGAGATTCTCGGAAGAATCAAAAAGGGGAGAGGTCTGTTGTATCGTTTGAATTGTATGGCTTGTGCCAATCCAATCGGAACGGCCATCTACAGTAAGTGGTTCAGCAAGCTTTTCTGGGTTATCAGGAAGTACATCTCCACTCCCAGCATCCACATATATTGTTTTCTCTTCTTTTTCAATCACCCAATATGATAATTTTCCTGTATACTGCATTTCATAAAGATTAGAATTTACCGCACTCTGTTCTTGGCGAGAAAGATGGCCCAGTGAGTATAACAATTCGGGATCAAAAACGGAGGAAGTACCTACCCCATATTCAGTAACCAGATACTTGATCTGAGATGCTTTCGTTTCTTCTATGGATGATTGTTCTGCTGTAATGATGAGGTAACCGGCGATCTCTTTTCCTTGATAAACATGCACAAGATAACTGTGCGTCCCGGGACCAAGCGGCATAATATGAAGACGGGAGTTAATAAAATCAGCAAATTCGCTGTTTTGTGAAAGCTCTTTTATGGTATGCTCTGCAACCTGAAAGACGGGGGCAGGAGCGGTATTATGATTATAAGTAGAGCCTTGACCTGCATAGGATGGTGAATGGCTGGCGAAAGAAAAAATTAAGGTACACAACATGCTCAGCATGAGTTTTGTTCGTTTCAAGGGAATCACACCTTCTTTTCTGCAAGCATAAAAAGGCACCTGCTGTTCTTATCTACATTTTACCGATGAAAGAACGAGAAAGGTGCTGTTTACTGGAATAGACCTTAAGAAAGACATGCACTAGTTTTGACGAAAAAAGTGGTGTTTCCTTTTCCTGTGCCGAAGATTGAGGAAACAACTTCGCCCTTTACCTTAGATGCATAATTCCACAGCTAACCGTACTTACGTTAATTTTAGGTTCATACTGCCATTTCATTTCGCTGCGTCTGCGGTTATATTGTTCCTGGATAGGTAATTTTTGTTCTTCCTCTGGCTGTTCTTTCAGTAAATCTTCATAGTAAGTATCCAGAACAACGAGTTCTTCTTCTAAGCGTTTTTTGGCAGCATCTGCCCAGCTATAGTCAAGTAATCGAAGTTTGCCTTGGATATGTTTTTCTAGTGACTCAGCTGCTTGCTTGAGCGGAATTCGTCCCCCTTGAACATGCATATTATCCGGGAGTCTTGGACTGAGTTCTCTTTTATCTAGCACGAGTCCAAAGTCTTCTGCAATTCTGCCCGTCAGCAGTGAAATTCCTAGAAAATGAAGTTCCTCTCGTTTAAGGTCGCAAGATAGTTCTACTTTAAAGCAGACACTAAGCCATGGCTCGTAGGCTTTTGGAATGGAACCGCTGATCTGCCTTTTAGATGGGAGCTCAAACAAGTTAACGTAAGCTCCACCTTCACGAGAAGCCGTGAAAATTTGTTTGAGTCGAGGACAGCCATAGACTATAGGTTCACGAAGTACACGCCCCGGGCCAAGAACGGGGAGGGAAGGAACGTTTCCAAAGTAGCGCCCCAGCTCTGCGTCTTGATTGGTTCCGGTTGTTCCGAGTTCCGCAGCCGATTCTAAACTGGCTTGCTGTTTTTGTATTTGTTCAGCCTTTTCATGCGCTTCTTGGTCAAAAACAAACGTAAAAGACATCGTCTCAGCAGGAGTGCCCGTCCGGTCTACGAATCCCCAGTAATAAGGACGATTGGTGAGTGCTTTATCCGCTTCTACTGATAATTTCACCGTAACATGAGCAGGAGATTTCTCAATCACTTGGCAATCCATTGCTTCAAGAAATGTCATAACATAAGACTGAACCTCATCTTTAGACATCGTCATAAGGAGCTCCCCCTTTTGCGGCTTTTGGTGGAAGAACCAGCTTGCTGCATTTTCATTGGATCCAGAACGCTGCCTACCGCATCTTTAACAAGTGAAGCGTCAGGATGCTGTTTGACCTCTTCTTTGAGCGAATGAATGTTATGAGACAGGGCATTCATTTTTTCATTGATTTCGTCTTCACTTGAGGATTCAAGTATGATTTTAGTGAGACTTTTCTCAATAGATTCTTGTTTCTCAAGACGTTCGAGGATAACGTCAAGTCCGCCGATAACCATTTCGAACATATTAATTTTTTCATGCAATAGGTGCAAAATATGCTCCTCAATGGTGCCGCGCGTTGCTAAATTATATATATTTACGTCATTTTGCTGACCAAGTCGGTGAACCCGCCCAATCCGCTGTTCGACTCGCATCGGATTCCAAGGCAGATCAAAGTTAATCATGTTATGACAAAACTGCAGATTAATTCCTTCACCGCCGGCTTCTGTTGCGATCATGACTTGAACCCTTCCGCGGAATAGATCCATCATCCAGTCTTTTTTACCCCGGTTCATACCACCGCGGTAAGGTACTGCTGTTAGACCGCGGTCGCGGAAATAGTTAAGCAAATACTCCTGAGTAGCTCGGTATTCGGTGAAAACAATCACTTTCTCGTTCATTTCACGAATAAGCTCCATCGTTTTCTCTGCTTTGGTGTTCGCTTTTATTGCTTTGATATTAGCAACAAGATCCCAGATTCGGTCACGCCACGGGGAGTCTGGAGCCAATTTCTTAGATAGATTTACAAGAGTCACGAAAACAGCATCACGACTGCTGCATACCTCACGTTGTAAAGTTACCATCGAGAACATACTAGTCATATTACCTCCCGCTGAATGGAACTGGTCTTTTACGAAAGCGGTAACTCCATCATAAAGAGCTTGCTCTTCCGGTGAGAGGGTGAGATTAATATTTGTAACTTTACGTTTCGTAAATTGAACAGGCCCTTCGCCTCTGCGATTACGGATCATGACTTTAGCCAGCTCATCCTTCAGCTGATCCTCATTTTTCGCCATTCGTTTATCAACCACAAAATTAGCGGCAAAGTCGCCTTGACGTCCTAGTTGTCCTGGTTTTAAAAGAGTAATGAGATTGAATAACTCACTTAAATCATTTTGGACCGGCGTTGCGGTTAACAAAAGACAATACTTTTTACGAAGTTTCAGCATAAATTGATAATTCGATGTTTTTTTATTTTTTAATTTATGAGCTTCATCAACGATAATCATATCGTAGTCGGTACTCATGAGGATCTCTTGATGGGGGTCGCGTTTGGCTGTATCCATGGAAGCGACAACAATATCATTTTGCCAAGAGTACGCTTTTTTCTGTGCGACAGCCGGTATTCCAAACTTTGAATTGAGTTCCCTTACCCATTGCAGTACAAGTGATGCAGGGACAAGAATAAGGACTTTAGATACGAGACCGCGAATTAAATATTCTTTTAAAATAAGGCCCGCTTCAATCGTTTTCCCAAGACCTACTTCGTCTGCAAGAATGGCACGCCCCGACATTTCAAACAGCACTCTGCGAGCAGTGTCAATCTGATGCGGCAAGGGTGTAAGCTCAGGGATATGTTTTAAGCACTGCATATCATCAAAACTTGGTATGAGTCCTCTTTCTTCAGCCTCAACGGCAAGCTGAAAAAGACGATAGTCGCCCCATGGTCCGCCTTTGTCTAGTCTATTTGTAAGTTCATCAAGCCAATTTTGATCAAAGTGAATTGGAACGGGCAGCGGTTCGGGCTGAAAGATCGCGCGAGCGGGTGATATTTTTCTATTCACTGGTGTTATTGCCTCCCCTGTCGTCTCATAAGTCTTCATAGTATGGACGAAAGCGAAGAGATTCATAACTAAATCAGCATTTTACGATAGAAGCGATAGGATAAAGATCATGAAATTATTTGACTTACCATAGGCGCGTATACATAATGGCTACATACAATATAATTGTATATAATGGTTAGACATCATGAAGCGATTTTGTTTTGTACAGCAGTAGGAGGGACACAGGGTGAATAAACAATTCATACAAAGTAATGCAGATTTATCAGCTTATTCTACTTATGAGATCGGAGGCAAAGCTAAATATCTAGCTGCGCCTGCCACAATAGAGGAATTAACTTCTGTACTAGAATTTGCAAAAGAAAAAGAATTAAAACCATTTTGGTTTGGCATGGGATCGAACATCCTATTTCCGGACGAACCAAAAGAAGATATGATCTTTATCAGTCTTAAAGAACTGAAAGAAACTTATATTGATGAGAAGGGCTGGTTTGTTTCTGCCGGTATGCCGATGTCGCATCTGTCGCTTATTGGCCTTGCTTCAGGAACAGCTGACTTTGATTTTTGCTTTCTCCTTCCGGGAACGGTTGGCGCAGGAATCTATATGAACGCGAAATATTATAACAGACAAATTTGTGACATTCTTGATACTGCCTTTTATATTGATTTAAAAGACCCAGAATTCAAAGTGCAGACCATTCATGTAGATGGATGCGGGTATAGTTACAAAAATTCGATCTTTATGAACAATGATTGGATTATTGTGGGGGCATACTTAAACCATCCTGACTTTAGCGCGCTTGAGCAAGGAATACGTGAAGTGGAAAGACTAGAGCAAGTCGTAGAATATCAAAATCCATCTGTCTTGCCTAATTTCTATAAATACTACACTACAATGGCCGAGACTTGGGCACAGGATCATGAGGCAGAGGTTCCTGAATCTTTCAAAAGCGTAATTCAGGATCGCGGAAGCAAGTTTCATTTTGATTATCCTTCTTGCGGATCGGTGTTCAAAAATAACTACAATTTTGGTGAACCCATGGGTAAAGTGGTCGATCGGCTGAACATGAGAGGAACGGTGCACGGGGGTGCATCTATTTCATCTTGGCATGGAAATATGATTGTGAATCAAGGAAATGCAAAAGCAGAAGATATCGTATATTTGGTTGAACAAGTGAAAAAATCAGTGAATGAAGCATTTGATTTTATCCCGGAAGAAGAACTCATTATTGTAGAAAAGAAATAAGATTGTACACAAATTAATCCATTATAAAATAAAAAACCATGTCTGGATCCTTTTATTAGGAAGCTTGACATGGTTTTTTGACATTTTCTTTCCTTTTCTTTGATCAGTAGAGGCGGGGTTACAGTGCGCAAAACTTGTTATGATTCATAAGTTTATGATAAAGTTAACATAATAAATAGCTATTTTCGGGCAAAAAAAGCTGATTTTGTTCGTTATGTGCTGAATGTGATGATATGAATTTCAATATCTGAAAGTATAGACTGTGATTAAATTATCTATTTTCTATTTTCAGAAAGGTGCTTCAGCTTTCTTCGGGTGCAACCACGGTCATACTTAATCAATTGGAAGCAGAAGGGTACATTATCCGTGCTCGAAGTGAGGAAGACAGACGAATCGTGTGGCTATTCCTAACGGAGGAAGGGCAGCACGTTGCAGATAAGCTGCGTGAAGATCGCGAACGTATGAATAAAGAGATTCTAGGGCTTCTATCAAAAGAGGAAAGAGTACAATTTCTGGACATCGTTAAAAGAATCGAAGAACGAATCCTTGCTGCTCTTACATAAAAGAACCAGACTCTTGAAGCCTAGGCTGCTTGAGTGTGGTCTTTTTTTATAACTTGAATCTTTGAATATGGTCATATCGCTTTTCTTGTAATAGAATTTCTTTTTGTCTTGCTCCTAGAAGATCAAAGTGCGGAAATGGTTCTCGTTGATGAATATATTTGGGATTAAGTTCGTGCTCTTTGCACCAGTGCTGTAATCGCTTAAGATCAGAGCAACCTACCTTCGTTACGCTGGTTATACCAGGGAAACGGGGGTCAATCCAGTAATGAGTCAAATAAGCAATTTGACCTTCTCTCACTTTTTCTTTCCACTCTTCGAGTTCACTTCGTGTAATGCCAAAAGCCATGTTATTCATCCTTTGCTTCATTACGTTTAGTCCATCTATTCTCATATTTTACCTCATAAATGGGATAGAAGCGAACAGGATACGGAAAAAACGTGCCGTATTCATCAGAAAATAAAGCCCATAGGAAAGAAGCAAGAGAGGAATTGATGAAGATATATGGAGCTTTTTATTACAATACTCATTATGCTCATAATTATCGGTTTATCCAACGTAATTAATCGGTTTGTTCCATTGATTCCGGTGCCGCTTATCCAAATTGCGCTTGGAGTGGTCTTTGAAGTTGTTCCTTTCGGGATCCATCTCGATTTAAATCCAGAACTGTTTTTTGTACTGTTCATCGCTCCGCTGCTCTATAATGATGGGCGCAAAACACCACGGGATGAACTATGGAGCCTTCGTACTCCAATCTTGCTGCTTGCACTAGGACTCGTTTTTCTAACCGTACTTGTCGCAGGTTATGGTATTCATATGCTCATTCCAAGTATACCGCTGCCAGCGGCGTTTGCGCTTGCTGCAATTCTATCTCCAACGGATGCTGTAGCCGTAGGTGCTATGGCTGAACGTGTTCATCTGCCCAAAAGTATTTTGCGGACGCTTGAAGGTGAAGCACTTATGAACGACGCTTCCGGTCTAGTTGCTTTTAAATTTGCGCTTGCCGCAACGGTAACGGGTGTATTTTCTTTAGCAGATGCCTCTATTAGTTTTGTGGTTATCGCTGTCGGCGGACTGCTCCTTGGTGCAGTAATGTCTTTTCTGATTCGTAAAATTGGAGTGCTGCTTCGAAGACTTGGCATGGAAGACGTAACCGTTCATATGCTTATTCAAATTATTACTCCGTTTATTATTTACCTCGTATCTGAAGAACTCGGTTTATCAGGAATTTTAGCGGTGGTAGCAGGTGGGATTATCCATGCAATTGACCGGGACCGAGCAGATACGATTCAGCCCAAAATGCAAATTGTTGCAGAAAGTACCTGGACAGTAATTGTATATATACTAAATGGGCTTGTCTTTGTTATTCTCGGCTTACAGCTGCCGAATGTAATCAGTAAGATTTGGGAAAATGACGCCTTTAATCATGTGCAGATTATGACCTATATTTTCATCATTACGCTGATGCTGTTTGTTCTTCGTTTTCTGTGGATTTATGCATTTGAGACGACAGCGTGGAAAATGAATAAGCAAGAAAAACCGTTCATGAAACATATTATTTTAACTACGTTATCTGGTGTACGCGGAGCTGTGACGTTAGCCGGTGCCTTTTCCATCCCCTTTGTTCTGATGGATGGATCCCCTTTTCCCGAACGAGATCTTATCCTCTTTATATCTGCTGGGGTGATTCTGCTGACACTGATTACTGCGAGTATCGCACTTCCGCTTATTGCAGATAAAGAAGAGAAAGCTGGCGCAGATGTAGCCCAAGTACGTGCGTTAACCAAAATATTTGATCGTTCCATCCAAGTGGTTAAAGCCGAAATGAATGATGACAACAAAGCGGCCGTATTGTCAGTTATCGCCGATCTCAACAAATATTTGAATCGTTATTCGACCCAAGACGATAAGAAAAAATGGGGAAGCCATTTTCAAAAACAAGAGATGTCCATTCGTACAAAAGCCATTCATGCAGAGCGAAAAGAAATTGAGCATCTCCTGAAAACAGGGGAAGTAAATGAAGAGCTTGGGATGTTCTATCTAAAAGTTCTGGATCGACGTGAAATTGTCATGTCCAGCCGAATGAAATCGCAGATTTGGTCTTCCTTACGCAGTATTGGGCGAACGATCGGAAGAGTCTTTATGAAGAAACAGATGGATCCGAGTAATCCAATGAGAGAAAGAGTAAATGCATCTCGTAATCTTCGTATTCAGACCTGTGAGAGTGCGATCACAGCGATCCGAAGTCAAATGAACGATGAAAACAGAGCTGCATCACTGACGATTATTTCTCATTATGAGCGGATCATATTCATGCTTCGTGCAGGTGATACCGAACTTGATGATAATGCTTTTAATGAAAAGAAACTGGAGCTGCAAATTAAAGCGATTCAGGAACAAAGGAATACCGTTCAAGAG
Organism: Paenibacillus sp. GYB006; assembly: GCF_036577645.1. Taxonomy (NCBI): domain Bacteria; kingdom Bacillati; phylum Bacillota; class Bacilli; order Caryophanales; family Paenibacillaceae; genus Paenibacillus; species Paenibacillus sp. GYB006. The sequence continues at coordinate 794,300 of NZ_JARBDA010000001.1, forward strand.
TTATTTGAAACGGGCGATATCCACCGAAATACAGCTGCTTCTTTGCGCCATTATATAAACAATTTGGAATCAAATCTTCTGAGTGAAGAATAAAGAAAAATAACCTTTATAAAAGAGTTGTTCTGTTGCCGCACTGGTGATGGGATAACTCTTTTTGAGTTGAAACTCATTTATGGAAGTATTTTTTTACAAAACAAAAAATTATATATTTCCTGAGCGCTTGTGGGATACTACGGAGCAGTTATGTACACAAGACAAATGTAAGGTGAGGATGATATGACAATAAGAAAATGGTTCATTGCACTAGCATCCGTTATACTTGTATGTGCGATGATTGCCTCCGAGGCAAAAGCTAGTCAGCCCATCTTAAAGGACCGGACATATTATGAAAAAAGAGGGGATATTGTATGGGAAGCTCCTATTTCCAAAAAACAGATCGCTCTTACCTTTGATGATGGACCAGATGAGCTGGAAACGGTACAAATTTTAGATCTGCTTAAAAAATATGACGCGAAAGCTACCTTTTTTGTGGTGGGCCAGCAATCAAAAAAGAAAGCTCACCTTATTCGTAAGGAGATTGAAGAAGGTCATGAAGTGGGAAATCACACCTATTTTCATACTTTTGCAGATAAAATCAAGAATAAAGAAGATTATATGAAAGAACTTGAAGACACAGATCGTTTAATTGAAGAAGCGGGTGGACCCAAACCAACCCTTTTTCGCCCTCCAGGCGGTGTATATAACGAAATCGTATTGGATAGTGCCAAAAAAAGGGGATATACGATTGTGCTGTGGTCTTGGCATCAGGATACAGGGGACTGGAGCAGACCAGGAAAACAGCGTATTATAAATAAAGTACTTCGTAACGCTCGTAATGGAGATATTGTTCTTTTTCATGATAATGTACATGGACAGAGTCAAACGATAAAAGCACTAGAGCGAATATTGCCCGAACTGAAAAAGCAAGGGTATCAATTTGTGACGGTATCGCAGTTACTCAAGACGAAGGAAAAGGAAGTCATGGAATTACCTTAAATCATGGGATGTATGTAAGAGAAGGAGAGAAATAAAGAGATGAATGGAAACAGCAGGGCCGATATTCGCGCAGGGATTGAAGTTGATATTGTACTTAAACAGGATCAAAGAACAGGGAAATTAACGAGGGGAATTGTCAAAGATATTTTAACCAATTCTCCGTCGCATCCGCACGGCATCAAGGTTCGACTTGAAAACGGTCAGGTAGGCAGAGTAAAACATATTTTACAATAGTAAATATATAGTGCAGCATTGAAATCAAAAAGATGAGAAGGACTCCGCATGCAGGAGTCTTTTTTTGGTTTTTATGAATCGCTTCGCCACACAATTTCTTTCAGAAGTTTGATTCTTTTTACTTTTTTGTTGAAAATTAATCGGAAAATGAGTACTATAACCTGTAAGTAATTCATTTATATATTTATAAATCGATTTACATTTATTCAAATCAAACGATGATTTACATAGGAGGCAGAAGAATGAGCAATTTTAATGAAAATCTAATTGCACACTATAAGTTCGATAATGCAGCACACCTTGGTGAAGACAGCTCAGGAAATGGACATGATGGAGAAGCTATGGGAACGCTGAAACCTAAAATTTCACGTATCGCTGGCAGATCCGCAGCTCAATTTCCAGGAGGAGCTAACGGAACTTCTTATATACAGCTTCCATCTAATTTGCTAGCAGATGTAAGCGATAACACGGGACTGACCGTGACGGCATGGGTCAATTTTGGTAAAGGTTCAAACGTGTGGGAACGCATTTTTGACTTTGGTAAAGGGGAACAAGGGCCTTATGCGTTTTTGACGCGTCAGCTAAGAGGGACTCTGTATGCTGGAGACGATCTGGTTGTAGACCCGGGCCGGGGATTTGCTGCCGGTGAGTGGATGCATATCGCATTTTCGGTGACAGGTACTGAGGGTGGTAAACTGAGCAGTGCTGGTCCGGTTGTCTATGTGAATGGAGAAAAAGTAGCAGATGGTTCCATCAGTCAAACTTCCAGTGGAACTTATGCTAAGCTGCGCAGGTGGTTTGATACGTTTACTGAAGCTTCGAATTACAGCCAAAATTATATTGGACGTTCTCAGTATGCAGCCGATGTGGACTTTACGGGTTCGCTATCTGATTTCCGGATTTATCGGGATGGTCTGACGATCGATGAAGTGATTGAAGTGATGTGCGAATCATTAACGGATGAAGAGATTGTAAAACTTGCAGGAGATAAATATTTATCTTTTCCAACGAAAATTGTCACAAAAGACGTTTCATTGCCTGCTAGTTTACTAGGCGGTAAAGTACAAGTGAGCTGGAACTCAAGTCGTCCGGAATCTCTATCTCATACGGGTAAAGTTCAGTCCATTACATCTGCTGAGGAAATCACACTCCATGCGGTATTAAGTAAAGGGGAAAGTACGCTGAGCAAACATTTTGAGATTTCGGTTGTACCGGAACACCTTCCGCCCTATACAGTAACGATTCACGGAGATCAAAAAGTTGCTGATATCAGTGAAGTGATGTATGGACTCTTTTACGAGGATATCAATAATGCAGCGGATGGCGGAATTTACGCTGAGCTTGTACAGAATCGCTCGTTTGAATCCTTTGCCTTTGATACCTACTCACCTGAATCGGGAGAATGTGGTTGTTCCACTGGCCGAAATCGTGATCCTTTGTTTGCGTGGTCTGGAGACACCCATCTGATGAACCCGCATAATAAAGATGGATTAAATGAACACTTTGGAGCCAGTGACCCAGAAGTGAACGCTTATTATGTAACGGTTCAGAATGGGGCAACGATTCGCAATCGCGGGTTCTCGGATTCCAACCACCATTGTGCAATGTCGATTAAGCAGGGAGAAGATTATCACTTTACCGTTTGGGCGAAAGCGGATGCTGCAGGTGCAATAACCGTTCAATTACAAGATGGCAATAATGAGCCGATTAGTGAGCCGCTTACGCTGCATGTAGAAGGCGGGGGCTCGTGGAAAAAATATGGTGAGCAAACGGAGCAAAACCTTATTCTTACTGGCACAGATACGGCGCTTGGTCAGCTGGTTCTTACCTTTGAAGGTGATATTTCTATCGATATGGTGTCACTTACTCCGCAAAATGTGTGGGGAGCAGACCCTGAGGAGAAAGGGATATCCGCTTCAGCACACGCGAACTATACAGGAAATCCAAATTATCGACTGAGAAAAGATCTAATTCAAGCGCTTGCTGACCTGCATCCTACGTTTTTACGTTTTCCTGGCGGCTGTATCTCAGAAGGGTCTTTCATCTGGGAGAATGTCTATGACTGGAAGGACTCCGTAGGCCCTATAGAACTGAGAAAAGAGAACTACAACGTGTGGGGTTACATGATGACGATGGGACTTGGCTATATGGAATACTTCCAGTTGGCTGAGGATTTGAATGCTCTTCCAGTTCCGGTTATGGCTTGCGGCGTTCTGTGTCAGGCACGTTCTGATTATGCACATCCGGCAGGCGGAGCTTTACGGGAGTACTATATCAAGAACTTTACGGATCTGATCGACTTTGCACTCAGCACGGATATGGAGCATAACGAATGGGCACAGGTACGCAGCAGTATGGGACATCCGGAGCCTTTTGATCTTCGTTATCTTGGTGTGGGAAATGAGAACTGGGGAAATGAATTTTTCGCTAACTTTGAAGTGTTTAAAGCTTCAATTGATGAATATATGAAACGGAACTATCCAGATCATGAACTGCATATTATCTCTACCGTTGGTGCACAGGCGGATGATGATGCATATCAGCAAGGATGGAAATTCCTTAGCGGTAATCTCACCGGTTCAGCTCAAGTTGCTTTTGCGGATGGCAAAGAGGTAATCGAAGAGACGGTGACTTGGTATGAGAATCAGAAGAACTATATGGATACCATTGCAGATGAGCATTACTACAGATCTAATGAGTATCTGTTGAACAATGCGGATCGTTATAACTATTATGACCGGGCCTACCACGCAGATGGAAGCATTGACTTTAAAGAGACATCCAAGGTATTTGTCGGTGAATATGCATCCACGGATAAGAATACTTTGGCAGGGGCTATTGCTGAAGCTGCGATTATGACCAGTTTTGAAAATAATGCAGATGTTGTTCGCATGGCGGCCTATGCGCCGCTGTTTAATAAGGTGCTGACAGATGGTACGTACCGCTGGACACCGGACTGCATCTGGTTTGATGATGAGACGGTGTGGTTTACACCGAACTATTATGTACAGCAAATGTTTGCTAAAAGTGTTGGTGAAGAAGTACTTCGTACATCGTTCGAGACGTACAGCAAAGGTAAACCCGTGGAACTTATTCCGCATGGCGGGATCGAAATTGCGGCAGGCAATGCCGATATTCTTGTGAAGAAAGTGGTTGTCACTTCGAACAAGGATGGCAGTGTTCTTTTTGAAGAAGATTTCCGGGAACAAGAGGGACCAAGTGAAGCATGGAGTCTTATCCCTGGATCAGAAGGCTATACATCAATTCCTGGCAAAGGATTGCTGCTGAAGGCGCAGGAGAGCGGCCTGAACGGGTTGTACCTGATGAATGATGAATGGACAAACTACAAGGTGCAGGTAGAAGCAAGCCGGATTAAGGGTGAGGATGGATTCTATATTGGTGTGGGACTGACTGACATTACTCCTGAGAATAAGGATGTAATCGAGTATGCGATCGCTTATGGCGGTCAAGCAACAGGTGTGAAAGTGTACAAACAAGGAATCGAAGGTTATACATTGGGTGATTATTCGTCCAGTACAGCAGCCGGAAACCTTAGAGCAGCTAACTATGAGCCACTGGAGAATGAGAAGGATTATTTGATTACCGTGAATTACGGCGGAGAGAATGGAAAGAATCTAATCTGCTCTTATACAGACGGAGACTTCACTAGTAAAACGCTGGATTACAAGCTCGAAGCATATAACCGGGAGGTATTCCATTCCGTTACGAGAGATGCACAGCATGTATATGTGAAATTGGTGAATGCGGATGGTGTGGATAAGGCTACACAGATTAACTTGCAGGATCTGACTGTCCAGCCTAATGCAACACTGGTTACGCTAAGCGGGGATGAAAATCTGCTGCATGTTCCGAATGTAAACAAGAAAAACGATGAGAAAATTACACCGCAGGAGCAAAACATCGAACTGCAAGGAGATAGCGTTGTTCTTAAGCTCCCTGCGAATTCTGTGAGCTTGCTGGTGATGTCGATCTAATCTAATATTATCTATAAAATCCTTCATCTTGTAGGGCGCATTGTCGCTCCTGACAGGATGGAGGATTTTTGCATTCAAAACAATGAATCTTCAATATTTAACTGAGATTCGGAGTCAACAGAAGATACCTAAAGTAAATACCCTACACTTTTACACAGTCTGGCCTGCTCCTATAATTGAATTTGAAGGAGGAGACAGCTTATGCGTTCCAACTACAGACAATTTATTCGAAATGTTCCGCTTCATCTTATGATTTTGCCTGGTCTGCTCATCATTATTGTATTCGGTTACATTCCTATGGCCGGGCTCTCCATTGCTTTTCAAAATTTTTCTCCCATTGGCGGGTTTAAAAATGTGAACTGGGTGGGACTTGACAATTTTAGATACCTGTTTGATCTGCCTGGTTTTAGACAGGTGGTATGGAATACGGTATTCATCTCTGTCATGAAAATTGTTTCGGGTCTAGTGATTCCTGTGCTCGTTGCCTTATTGCTGAATGAGGTAGGAAGAACAGGTTTCAAGCGAACCATTCAAACGATTATTTATATGCCGCATTTTTTTTCATGGGTTATCCTTGCCGGTATTATTGTGGACGTGTTATCCCCAAGTAGCGGGCTCGTTAACATGTTTCTTAAGGCAATAGGTATTGAACCTATTCAATTTCTCGCTAGTAATGAATGGTTTCCCTACATACTTGTCATTACGGACCAATGGAAAGAATTTGGCTTTGGTACAATTATTTATTTGGCAGCACTTACAAGTATTGATAAGTCTCTTTATGAGGCATCCGTCATGGATGGCGCGGGAAGATGGAAGCAGACATGGCACATTACCCTTCCAGGGATACGCCCAATCGTCATTTTGATGGTTACGCTTAGTCTTGGAAATGTGCTTAATGGTGGATTTGATCAGGTATTTAACCTCTACAATCCACTTGTTTATGAATCAGGAGATATTTTAGATACGATGATCTACCGGATTGGTCTACAGGATGCACAATATTCGGTATCCACAGCACTGGGTCTTATTAAATCCGTGGTATCCTTCGTTTTCATAGGACTCGGTTATTATTTAGCTTATCGCTTTGCCAATTATCGGATTTTCTAGAAAGGAGGCAAGACCATGCACCACACTTCGAGAGCCTATCGATGGTTTTTAGGGTTTAATTACGTTATTCTTACCGTTCTTGCCTTGCTTTGTCTGTTTCCGATCGTTAATATTTTGGCCATCTCTTTTAGTTCAAGTGATGCAGTCAAAGCGGGAAGCGTCACATTCTGGCCTGTAGATTTCACTTTATCGTCATATCAATATATTTTGGAAAATAAACAATTTCTGAATTCGTTTGGAACGAGTCTCCTTCGTGTTGTACTTGGAGTCTCGACTAACCTGATCTTTACGATTCTTGTTGCCTACCCTCTCTCTAAAGAGGCATCCAAATTCCGTTCAAGAACCATCTATGCTTGGCTGTTCGTATTTACGATGTTGTTTAGCGGGGGGCTTATCCCGGGTTACCTTGTGGTGAAGGAAACGGGTCTTCTCGATTCGATATGGGCGCTCATTTTACCGGGAGCGGTGCCTATTTTTAATGTGCTGCTCATGCTTAATTTCTTTCGAGGCTTACCCAAAGAGCTGGAAGAAGCATCATGGATGGACGGGGCGGGGCACTTTCGAACGTTATGGAGCATTTATCTGCCGATCTCACTTCCAAGTATCGCAACGATTACACTATTTTCTATGGTGGGTCACTGGAATGCGTGGTTTGACGGCATGATTTATATGAAAAGTCCGGATCACTACCCGCTTGCTACCTACCTTCAGTCCATGTTGCAGCAGGTTACCATGATTCAGAGTGAGATGATGACGCTTGAAGATGCAACATTACTCAGTCAAATATCGGACAGAACAACGCAGGCATCACAAATCTTTTTGTCAGTTATTCCGATCCTGCTTGTGTATCCATTCCTGCAGAGATATTTTGTTCATGGTCTTGTTGTCGGGAGTGTTAAGGGATAAGATCATGAGTAGGAAAACCAAATGGAGGAGCCGATTTCCGGCTCCTTTTTTCCTATGAGAAGGGAGCTACGGGGATAATGAAATATGTCAGGGGAAGCTGGAAAACGAATTCGATTGTCTTCAAACTAATGATTGCCTTTGTCCTTGTTATTCTGCCATTGTACGGGATAAGTATTATGATTACGCATTACAGCTCCACACAGATGCAGATCGAAGTAGAACGAGCTCACGAATCTAAACTGGATTTCTACCATAACCATCTGCAATTCGAACTGGAACGAATGAGCGGACTCGTAAATGAATATTCTTTTGATGAACCGATGTCTACCTTAAGTACACGAGCAGCTATTATGAGCAGGTATGATGTAACTTCAAGTCTGAATAACATACATAACAAACTGAGTCAGATCATGGCAGCAAGTCCGTACATTAGTGATGTTGTATACTATGTACCCGCTCTTCACAAAAGAGTCAGTGCAACCGATGGTATCCGTAGTGTGGAAGATGATGAATGGAGAAACCTGCTGGCAACGATGGGAAACCTGAATGGCGAATTATCTTATTTAAATAACGATCTCTATTTTCTTAAAAGCAATCCCTATAATATGAATTACGAAGAACCGCCCAATTTTATACTAGGTATACGTTTAAGTGCTGAAGAGCTCAAGCAGAGATTACAACAGCTCTCAGAAAAAGGGGGAAGCGACATTACCCTCAGTTTCGGTGATAAGCAGCAAGTCGTAATTTCTTCATCAGATCAGGTTGCTTCTATTTCGCTACTGGATGCGCAGACACCAAGGTCCCAGGATTCACCGCAGATGACAAGATATCAGTCCGACCATTACTTGCATTATTCACTCTATGATCAAGAGCATTCATTCCTGCTTACTTCCAGCATTGCTGATGATGTACTTGAGGCACCTTTAGAGCAGTACAAGCTATGGCTATGGATTTTAACTGTGATGTCCATCGTTATTATTCTGATTTTTTCGTTTTCAATCTACAGATCCATTCACAAGCCGTTATCTGCGCTAGTTAAAGGTTTTCGTATGGCAGAGCAAGGTCATACCAGCATTTATATTCCACATTCAAGACGGGATGAATTCGGATATTTATACTCTCGTTTTAACCATATGATAGAGCGCTTACATATTTTGATTGAGGAAAATTACATCGCTCGGATCCGAACCAGTGAGGCCGAGCTTAAGCATCTACAGTCACAGATACAGCCTCATTTTTTATACAATAGTCTATTCAGTATTAAACAAATGGCTGAAGTTGAAAATGTGGAATTAATACAGAAATTCACCGATTATCTCGGTCAATATTTTAGATATATGTCTAGAGACTCGCAAGCAGAGGTTTCTCTTGGAGAAGAGATGGACCATGCACTGGTCTACGCAGCTATACAAAAAATAAGGTTTGGATCAAGGATAAACCTTCAAATCGAAGAGATGAATTCAGACTACAGAGCTATAACCGTTCCCCGAGTCATTATGCAGCCTATTGTTGAAAATGTTTTTGAGCATGCACTATCCAAGCGCAGCTGCGGGGGTGTGCTTAAGATTTCTTACAAGGCAGACCATGGCAAGTTGTCTATAAGAATAGAGGATGATGGGAATCAGTTAACCGATGAAATTCTGAATGATCTTGAATTTGCTTTTCAAGAGTCAGTACATCGGCATGAAAGTAAAGAGATTACAGGTCTTATCAACGTCCATCAAAGACTGCAGATCAAGTTCGGAGCAGAATATGGTCTTACCGCACAGCGCAGTGAACTGGGCGGCCTATGTATCATAGTAAATGTTCCAGGGAGAGGAGAATCTTAGATGCAGCGGATGCTAATTGTAGATGACGAACCCGTTATTTTGGATGGATTACATGCGTTCTTTCAAAAAGCGGATTTTCAGGATATGGAGATTATTAAGGCTTACTCTGCTTTTGAAGCGATTGAGTGGTTGAATACGGTCAAAATTGATATTGTACTCAGCGATATCTGTATGCCTGGTATGGATGGAATGGAGCTAATCGAGAAGATTATGGATCGATGGCCAAGGTGCAAGGTTCTGCTACTGACAGGGCATAACGAATTCGACTACGCGCATCAAGCGATACGAAATCCTTGTGTTGTAGATTACCTGTTAAAGACAGAGGGCATGGCTCATATTCGTGCTGCAGTAGAGCGAGCGCTTAAGCAAATCTCGGAAGAGAATGACTTCCATTATCAGAATGCCTGGTTCAAGAGTAAGCTGCCAAGGGCACTTCCTCAATTGCAGCGGCAATTGCTGCTCGATGTAATGAAACGAACGGAAAAGGAAGGTATTGCTTCACTTCAAGAAGAACTGGATGCCGTACAGCTTCCTCTCCGGTCAGGGGAACCCGTAATTCCGGTCATCATCCGAGTAGAGGAATGGAGCGAATATCAATCTCATTCAGACCGAAGTCTGATTCGCTATGCGGTTGCTAATGTCGCAGAGGAGTTACTTCAAGATAAAACTACGGTTAAGGCTATTGATCTGGATTATCAGGTGATTTCCTGTTTAATACAACCTTTGGTAGAACACTCACGCTTTCCATCAAATCAGCAGGAGAGATGGGAACAGACCTATCGTTTTGTCTATGGAACGCTTGAGTCTGTGCAACAATCTTGTGCAGATTGTTTGAAACTGTCCGTATCGATTATGGTGAGTGATCAGGCTGTGGAATGGGCAGATCTTAATTCAACGATTGCAAGGTTGCGACTGTCTATCCATGATGGGCCTGGGCTTGGGATGGAAAAGCTGCTTCGTGTACAACTGCATTCTGATTCAGACTATACACCAAACCTGTTGAGTCAGCAGGCGGTCGCTACTCTTCATATGGATCAGGTTAAAGAGCGGATCACCGCGGGTGAAAGGGAGTGGCTCGATTCATTTCACAAATGGACGGAAGCAGCGCAGGCGGGACTTCAAGATCCCTTCTTTCGAATGAAGATCATCACAGGAGCAGGAAATGGACTAATAGAAATACTTCATGAACTCGGTTTGTATGAGTCTGCCATGGAGGAAATAACGCTCTCCCGTATGCTTCACTTTAATATACATACACCTTGGCCAGAGTTGGTCGTTTTCTATCAAACAGCTTATGAATGGATTATTTCCAAAAGGAGCGATACTCGCCTGAATGACCAGTCCCAGATTCTGATTGCTATTCATCATTACATCAAACATCACTTAGAAGACGATCTTTCTTTAACCCGCATTGCACAGGAGGTTTCCTTGAATCCTTCCTATTTGTCCCGTTGGTATAAACGGATTACAGGAAAGGGAATATCCGATTACATTCATGACAGGCGGATTGAGCGTAGCAAAGAATTATTACTGGGTTCAAATTGTAAAATGCATGAAATATCCGCTAAGGTCGGATTTAGCGACCAACATTATTTTTATCGGTTTTTCAAGAAAGCGATCGGTTGTACCCCCCAAGAGTACCGTGAGCAAAAAAATTAGCAAAGAATGAGAATTGGTAAATCAAAGATACCAGATGTCAACTTCGTCCACTCGAAGTGATAGCGCTTTCTTCATACAATGAATACATATCTCAGTGAGGATTAAAAAGGGGGATTCACATGAATATATCACTTAAGAAGTTCTCATTACTTACATTATCCATGGTTTTAGCAGCAACGATTACTGCCTGTTCGTCAGGTGCGGGAAGTGAAGAGGTAGCGAGCTCAAGTACACAGCAAGATGCTGGGGGACCGCTCACGAAGTATGATCCACCCATTAAGCTTACGTCTACTATGGCTGAAACCGGAAAAGAAACCCTAGCTGAAGGAGATACTCAAGCGAGCAATATTTGGACTAGGGGCTATAAGGATGAACTCGGTATTGAAGTAACCTATGATTGGATTGTTCCGGATACCAACTACAATGATAAAATGAACGTTACGCTCGCAAGTGGAGATTTGCCGGATGTGCTGAAAGTGAGTGCGGTTCAATTTGAACAGTTGCATGAAGCCGGGATGCTCGAAGATTTGACAGAAATATATGACAAATACGCATCCGATCTTGTAAAAGAATTTATGTCCGCAGAAGATGGAGCAGGTCTGAAACCGGTAACCAAAGATGGAAAAATATACGCTATGGTTAGTTTCCCAGGTTCACTAGACTCTTCTGATATGATCTGGATTCGCCAAGATTGGCTCAAAAAAGTGGGACTGGAAGCTCCAAAATCTATGCAGGACGTGATCAAGATCGCGGAAGCCTTCACTTTTGAAGATCCAGATGGAAATGGTAAAAATGATACGTTTGGTATTGCACTGAACAAGGATTTGCCGATTAACGGTTTCTTGCTTGGTTATCACGGATATCTTGAGACATGGATTAAGGATGAATCAGGTCAGGTTGTTAATGGCACCGTTCAACCTGAAGTGAAAGAAGGATTGCAAGAACTGCAGAACCTGTATAAAAAAGGTGTAATTGATCCGGAGTTTGGTGTTAAAGATTTTGCCAAGATGATGGAGGATGTGAATGCAGGCAAATCAGGCATGTTCTTCCTGCCGCAATGGGCACCTTTTCAAGTTAGTAGTATGATCAAGAAGGATCAAAATGTAGACTGGATGCCATATCCTGTTCAGTCCATTGATGCTGAGCCAGCGAAGACCCAAAATCATTTGAGTTTAGGGGGAATCTTTGCGGTTCGTAAAGGCTATGAGCATCCTGAAGCATTAATCAAATTGCTCAATTTCCAAGCCGAGAAAATGTTTGGTGAGTCTGCAGAAACAGAACGAGCTGACTACTTGAACGGGTTAACAGGACTTGGTTTTCAAAATGCCACAGTGTCAAACCTTCCTGCCAACAAAAACGTAAAAGCACAAGATGAAGTAGAGCAGGCGATAAAAACGGGAGACACGTCAGGACTAGGGCTCGAAGCGAAGCTTTTCTATGAAGATATTATGGATTACCGTAATGGGAACCTCGATAAATGGCATATGGAACGTATTTTCGGACCAGAAAGCTCACAGGGTGTCATTAAATATTATCGGGATCATGATTTAATTATGATGAATGAGTTCATCTATGCACCGACAAAGACCATGAACACGAAGCAGGCAACACTGGACAAACTGAGAGCAGAGACGTTTCTGAAAATTATTTATGGCAACCTGTCCATTGACGAGTTTGATAACTTTGTTGCAAATTGGAAAAAACTCGGCGGTGATCAAATTACGCAGGAAGTAAATGAAGTAATCAATGCAAGCAAGTAAGTTCCCTGCTATGAACTAGATTCAAACGATCCATAAGAGATGAATCATTGGGTAAGAACTATATCAATGTGAAAGGGATTTCGTATAGGAGCCCTTCGGACTGTAGACAAATTAGCCTAGACTAGTTTGCCTACGGTCCTTTTTTATTTTTGTCCTACATCAATAAAATGGCTACGATCGTCGTTACAGTAAGCCATGTTAGGACAGGAATAAGATTTCATTTGGCAAGTTCAAATGGACTCACGTTACAAATGGCTGCGGCTGGAATAAGGGCCCACTCAAGTGCAGATATCCAAGAGTTTGGAAATGGATATAATCCTGTTATATCAAAAGGAACAGAAGGCTGGGTAGTCGGTGTTACATTCCTCATTCTTAGTGCAATTGTGAAAACATCATGATTCCTTTGCTCTGCATACATTAAATAGAGAACCCGGATTGTAACAGCACAGAGGGAGGCGAAATAAATGAAATCTTCAGCAGATATCATGTCACAGACCGAGAGGCTTGGCGCCCATAATTATCATCCACTTCCGATTGTTATTCATAAGGCGGAGGGGGTGTGGGTTGAAGACCAAGAGGGACGTCGTTATATGGATATGCTCAGCGGCTACTCTGCTTTGAATCAAGGGCATCGTCATCCTCGTATTATTGAAGCGCTCAAACGACAGGCAGACGAGGTGACGCTTACTTCAAGGGCCTTTTATAATGCGCCTCTTGCAGAACTGATGGAAGTACTTACGAAGCTGACAGGGAAAAATAAAATTCTGCCTATGAATACAGGCGCAGAAGCAGTAGAGACGGCGGTGAAAGCGGCAAGGCGATGGGCCTACCGTGTTAAGGGAGTGAGTTCTGATCAAGCAGAAATCATCGTTTGCGAAGGGAATTTTCATGGAAGAACAACAACAATTACATCCTTCTCATCAGAACCGGACTATAAAAGAGAGTTTGGTCCTTTTACTCCAGGGTTCACCATTATTCCTTATGGAGACATTGATGCGTTAAAGGCTGCAATCACACGGAGTACGGCAGCTTTTTTAGTAGAGCCTATTCAGGGTGAGGCTGGAATTGTCATACCAAGGGAAGGTTACCTACGGGAAGTAAGAGAGATTTGCGATCAAGAGAATGTACTACTCTTAGCCGATGAAATACAGACTGGGTTCGGCAGAACAGGTAAGCGGTTTGCATGTGATTGGGAACAGGTAGTTCCGGATATCTACATTATGGGAAAAGCACTCGGGGGAGGGGTTCTGCCCGTATCTGCGGTTGCCGCTGATAACGATATTCTTGGACTGTTTGAACCAGGATCCCATGGTTCTACTTTTGGAGGGAATCCACTGGCAAGCAGTGTAGCCATAGCTGCACTAGCTGTGATTGAAGATGAAAAGCTTGCAGATCGCTCTCTTGACCTCGGCAAGAAAATGCTGAAGAGGTTACAAGCCATCCCTACTAAAGATATAGTAACCATTCGCGGGCGCGGTTTATTTATCGGCATAGAAACCAAGGGTTCAGCACGGCCGTACTGCGAGAAATTAATGCAGTTAGGACTGTTATGTAAAGAAACACATGAAAATGTGATTCGATTGGCTCCGCCGCTTGTCATATCCGTTCAGGAACTGGAGTGGGCCATCACACAATTGGAGCAGGTGTTTACGTAATACAGACAATGGTAAACTAACAGAAATCGTCATTTTGTTAGCCCTTTGCGCAATATAACGAAATGCATAAAAGAATGTCATCGATCAGTGCGGTTAATGTCGAGGAGGCCGGATCCATTCGTTCTCGAATGATGTCAGAATATAGTTCGAATTTTTTAGTAATATTTTTGGGTAGACGAGAGAGTCTGCCTTTTTTTTGCATGAGAAACAAAAATAGTTTTACTTTTTCCATATCAAACGCTTACAATAAGTTCGTCCGACATTTTTCGATTATTATTTCAGTCATTCGTCATTATTTACGTTACATATCTTTAGGTTTGGGGTGGCTTACAAGGCTATGGTTCGATATCACTTGTTTACTAAAATGGTACTTCTCATTGTAATTATGCTAATTCCTGTTGTGCTTTTATACAGTTACTCGAACAAAATGACAACAAACGTCGTTGTGAGTGAACTCAATCGATCTAGTAGTAATCAACTTGCTTTTTTTCAAAGTCAGGTGAATACAAGCATCGAGGAATTATCCTCCTGGCCTATTATATTAATCCATGATCCGGATATTGAGAGTTTTGAACAACAGGATTTGGAGAGTGAATATCTAAATTTGGATCTTATTAATCATGTGAAAAGAATCCAGAATAAGCTAAGTATTCAGGAGAGTTCTTCTAATTGGAGAAGCAGTTTGAGTTTATATTCAGCTTCTATGAAACGTATGATTACCGAAAATGATTCGAGAACATACGATAATAAGGAACTGGATAACGCCAATTTACCTGGCTGGCAGGTAAAAAAAGTGACAACAGGAAATGAGGAGCGTTACCTCTTCTCCTGGTATACAGCATCTCCATATTCAGCTAGAGATGTAGTGGAAAATGCGAGAAGTATTATCAAGCTTGAATTCGACAGTACTAATATCCAGGATATGTTGGACAAGTTCAAAAGTAACGGAAGAAGAGATCCTTTTTATTATATACCTGGGACAGGCACGATTTATAACCGAACAGCGGATATAGACCGGAGTACGGAACTATTGAAACAATTGGATTTTACCGAAATAAAAGATGTGGATTACCGCACGATTGAGCTTGGGAAGGAAGTCTATAGTGTTCACACCGTGATGTCGCCTATAACAGGCTGGTATTTAATTGATTATATTCCACTGACCGATGTGCTCGCTCCCATTAAAAACTCGAATCGGTTGTTTTACGGAGCGGTTGCCTGCCTTTTATTTATGAGTTTCTTGGCAGCTTACTTGTTATATGTACAAGTGCAGGTTCCGGTCAGAGATTTAATGCACGGCTTTCAGCGTTTAAAGATTGGAGACTACTCTGTCCGGCTTGAGCCAAAAGGGCGGAATGAATTCAGCTTTTTATCGGAGCGATTTAACTCCATGGTTATACAGATCCAGGAGCTATTCGAACACGTTTACCTAGAGCAGATTCAAGTGCGTGAAGCAAGGCTGAAACAGCTGCAGTCTCAAATTAATCCTCATTTTTTCTATAATTGTTTTTCTTATATTACGAGTATGGCGAAGCTTGGAAAAACGGATGCAGTGGTGGCGATGTCTCATAACCTTTCCCGTTATTATCGTTACACGACACGTCAAGAAAAGGATCTCGTTCCTATGAAAGAAGAGATTGCTTTTGTCATTTCCTATTTAAAAATTCAAAAGATGAGAATGAGCCGTTTGGATTATGTGATGGAAATACCAGAAGAAATGATGGAACTACTGGTTCCTCCGCTTGTCCTTCAGCCGCTGATCGAAAATGCAGTTATTCATGGAATTGAGAGGTCAGCAGATGCGTCTTTTATTCGCGTATCGGGTTTTGAAGATGAGGGTCGTCTGTGCCTTCAGGTCGAAGATGATGGACTTGGAATGAACGAGGAGGCAATGAGGTTATTACAAGACCAGCTAACAAGACCTATGGACGAACACAGCGGTTGCGGACTATGGAATGTGAATCAAAGAGTGCAACTGCGGTATGGAGAGAGAAGTTACTTAACTTTTGGAAGATCTCCTATGGGTGGCCTGAAAGCAACGATTTATATAGATAATATAAAGAAGGGATGAACATTTATGATTAATGTACTGCTTGTAGATGATGAGACCTATGTGACAGAAAGTTTGGAAGCAACAATCCCTTGGAGTGAACTAGGAATCAGTGAAGTATATAGAAGCGATTCAGCAGGAGATGCACTCGAGCTGCTTGCTGCTCACCCCGTCGATATTTTGATAACGGATATTCGAATGCCCGGTATGAACGGACTTGAACTGATCGAAAAAGCAAGTGTATTGTACCCGAGTCTACGTTCGATTCTGCTAACGGGATACGGTGAGTTTGAGTACGCGAAAAAAGCGATTCAATTAGGTGCATCGGATTATATCATTAAACCTGTAGATGATGATGATTTTATAAAAAGCATTAAGCAGGCCGTTCAGTCCATTGACGAAGAAGGAAAACAAGCTACGAAGTATCAACAGTTGTTATATCAACGTAAATCGGACTATACGCTCCTTAGAGAAAATTTATTGCGTCAACTTCTCATGGGCGATCAGATTCAGACGGAGAGAATGATCCAACTTCTACATGATTATGAGATTAAGCTTTCGTACTCATCTATGACAACAATGATTCTTGTTCGTTTACATGAAGGTTTCATGGAACATGATGAAAAAACGAGAGTGCTTATGGAGTATGCAATAGGTAATATGGCGGAAGAGATTTTTGGAGAAACATACGATGTCTGGCAAGGGAGAACACCGCATCATTGTTTATTGATATTGTTACAGTCGAAAGATCAACATGATATAGAAAGTGGGGAATCGGAGTTTCTAAAACCTAAAAATCTTCGGCCTTTTATCGAGAACTTTCGGTCTAGTGTATTGACGTATTTGCGAGGAGAGGTGCATGTCATCGTAAGTCGTCCATGTATGTTTCCGCAGGATATCAGTGAAACCTACAGACGCGGTTTGAACTCTGTTTATTTAGCGGACCGTCAGATGGAGTCGGGTGTGGTATTTATTGAAGGAGACAATGTAAGTATAGAATCTCCATCTTCAAAAGCTGCTTTTGAAGTATTGTACAGACCACCGATGCTGCAGCAACTTTTAGAACGAAAATCCTGGGAAGCTGCTTCACAGCGATTAGATGAAGTATTTGCGATTATCGAAAAAAATCCGGTCTCACGTGAGCACATGTATGAGATTTATCTGGCAATCATCAATTCTTTTTTGTATATCACCCATCAAACGGGACTTCGGATCAGTGAATTGGATGCAAAAGGACTTGAACCTCATTTGGTGGAACGAATGATTCACTACCCGCCGCTGTTAAAAGATTACACAGAGCAAATACTTATGAAGTTTCAACAGGCAGTATCTGCTCCTGCAGAACCGAAAAGCCATATTGTAAGCCAGGTAAAAGATATGATTTTGCAAGAAGAAGGAATCGAATTAACGGTCAAAATGATAGCTGATCGTGTATTTCTTCATCCCGTGTACTTATCCAAGATTTTCAAAGCCGAGACAGGAGAGGGCCTAAGTGAATATTTGATTCGTACAAGGCTTGAGCGAGCTTTATATCTGCTTAAACATACGAATAAAAAAATATATGAGATTACAGCTGAGCTTGGCTATCAAAATCCACAATATTTCAGCAAACTGTTTAAGAAGCATTATGGAATAACCCCAAATGAGTTTAGAGAGCAATAAGTTGTAAAAGGTGCAGAAACCTTAAATTAGTGTCATAGGAAAAAATAGAGATATCATCCATAATGAAAATATGAAGATAAAGAAATTTAGGGGGAAACAAAATGGCACGAACGTGGAAAACTTCTTCACTTGCTGTCCTTGCATTAACGATGGTCATCAGTGCAGGCCTTATGGGATGTTCAGGTAAAGACTCAGGTGATAGTAATACGTCTGCACCGGCAAATACTGAAAACGTATACAAAGAAAAATACGATCCGGAAGTCACGATCTCCACTGCATGGGGAATCGATCCGACAGTCACATTTAAAAATGGGGAAACGATTGAAAATAGTGTCGCAACGAAATGGGCAAAAGAAGAGCTGGGAATTAATATCAACTCTCTATGGTCTGTAACAGATACGAATGGGGCTTTTGCAACGAAAGTAAGACTGTCGATGTCATCAAGACAGAATATGCCGGATATCATCACAATCGGATCTAATGAAACACAACTAATACAAGATCTAATTGAATCGGGTATTTACGGAGAAGTGGACGAGCTCTTTGATAAATATGCTTCAGACACTTGGAAAAAAGCGATGGAAATTGACCCTACGGTATGGAATTCAGTAACGCGTGATGGTAAGAAAATGGGGATTCCTGTTCTAGATTATGCATACAACAATGATTACATCCTATGGATTCGTCAAGATTGGCTCGATGCACTAAATCTCAAAGCACCGACAACGCTTGATGAACTTGAACAAGTAATGGATGCCTTTAAGAACAATAACCCAAGCGGACTTGCTCCGAGTAAAGTAATTCCACTGAGTATTGGGTTTAAAAATTCAATGAACACTTGGATGGGCGATCCTTCCTGGGTCTTTGGCGCAGCAGGTACGCTTCCTCAGCAATGGAATTTAGACGAAAATGGAAAACTTGAATATGGATCTGTACAGCCAGAGATGAAAGCAGGTCTTGAAAGATTAAGAAATTGGTTTGAAAAAGGGTACATTCCACAAGAAGTAGCTCTATGGGATGAAAATAAAACAGCTGAGCCTGCTGTGGCCGGTACGGCTGGTATTATCCCTGGACCTTACTGGATGAGCGGCTGGCCGCTGACGGATACAGTGAAAAATGATCCGAAAGCAGTGTGGAAACCTTATGCAATCCCAACGGGAGCAGATGGTACAGCAATGCGTCATGGAACAAACTATGCTAGTGCAGTGACTCTTATTAAGAAAGATATGGAACATCCGGAAGCATTCTTTACTTACCAAAACTACATGTATGACCAGTTTGCAGATCCGGCTGCAGGAAGTAAACATGATTTCGGTTTATTTGAAGGATATGACTATGAGCTCGATGCAAATGGTAACCAGAAGAGATACGACGAGATTGAAGGCGGCTATGTAAACGTGCTTCGTTATCTACTTGTTCGTGATGGTGCGCGGATACCAGATGCACAGATGAAAGCTCTGCTCAGTCTCGCAGATGGTAAGGAAGCAACTACAAGACTAGAACGTGAAGTGCAAGCGAACTATGGCCTTGAAACTCCTAATGCTGCGAAGGTTCTTATGTCGCAAGAAGATATTTCATTCAAAGATATGTTCACAGGTCCACCTACAGAAACAATGAAATCAAAACTTGACTATCTTAATAAAATCGAGAATCAAACATTCAATGAAATTATTTACGGTAACAAACCAGTAGACTCTTTTGATACTTTTGTTCAGACCTGGAAAGCTGGAGGCGGCGACAAGATTACAGAAGAAGTGAACACATGGTATGACAGTGTCAAATAAGATTGCAATTCGATTGTAAGACTACCACGATAAACTCCCGAAAAGCAGCATGCATTCATTCATGCATGCTGCTTTTCTTCACTCAAAATGAGCTGGGAGACGAAAATTAGGAGGAAAAGTGGATGAAAATGTTGAAAAAAACATGGCCTTTCCATGTAATGCTGCTGCCTGCCATGATCTTCTTATTTTTATTTAGTTATCTGCCAATGGGCGGGATCGTCATGGCTTTTCAAGATTATAAACCTTGGGAAGGGATCTCAGGTTCTGCATGGGTAGGACTTGATAACTTCCGCTATTTATTCGAGAGAGATGACAGTGTTCAGGTTATCTGGAACACACTTGTCATTGCTGTAGCGAAGATGATCTTCAATCTTCTTGTTCCCTTTGTGTTTGCCATCCTGCTGAACGAGATTAGACAAGTTGGACTTCAGCGCTCTATACAAACTCTTGTATATCTGCCTCACTTTCTATCTTGGGTAATTCTTGGAGGAATTCTGGTGGACTTGCTTGCTCCAGGGGGCTTGGTAAACCGAGTACTTGGAGAGTTCGGGATTAACCCCATCCTATTTTTAGGGGATAACAATTGGTTCCGTATCACAGTAATTTTATCGGATGTCTGGAAAGAATTTGGATACAACACCATTATATTCTTAGCGGCTCTTGCTACAATTAATCCTTCTTTATATGAAGCTGCTGAGATGGATGGAGCAACTCGTTTCAAACAAACTCTTCATATTACGATCCCTTCCTTAATTCCAATCACGATTGTGGTAGGAACGCTTGCCTTAGGGAATGTGCTTAATGCCGGATTTGACCAAATCTTTAACCTCTATAATCCGCTTGTATATGAAACAGGAGATATTATTGATACCTTTGTTTACCGTACTGCGATTCTAAACGGAGAGATGGGCTTTGGTACAGCCATTGGATTGTTTAAATCCGTGATTAGTATGGTCCTTATCTTAATCTCCTATAGACTTGCCTACAAGTGGGCAGGGTACCGTATCTTCTAAATAAAGGATAAGAGAGGAAGGAAAAACTGTGTATCATAAATCAAAATCATACCGTGTCTTTAACGTTGTTAATACGATTTTCCTTATTATTTTATCTGTACTATGTATCGTTCCGCTTATACACGTACTTGCCATTTCGTTTAGTAGTAAAGCAGCGGCCGATGCCAATATTGTATCACTGATTCCGATTGATTTTTCTTTAGAAGCTTATAAAAAGACAATAAATAATCCTGCGTTTCTTAGATCAATCATGATTTCGGTAGCACGTACCATCGTTGGTACGCTCATTACACTCGTGATTACGTTTTTAGCGGCTTATCCGCTATCTAAAGAGAACAGCGCTTTTAGAAGCCGTACGGTTTATTCCTGGATCTTCGTATTCAGTATGGTGTTTAATGGAGGACTTGTACCGTTTTACGAAGTTATTCAATCCCTTCATTTGATGAATACATTCTGGGTACTGGTTCTGCCGTCAGCTGTAAATACATTTCTCGTAATTCTGATGCTGAACTTCTTTAGAGGCATCCCGAAAGAACTCGAAGAGGCATCTCTTATGGATGGAGCAGGACATTTCCGAACTTTGTTCTCGGTATACCTTCCCATTTCACTGCCTTCGATCGCAACGATTAGTTTGTTTAGTATGGTATTTCACTGGAACTCCTGGTTTGATGGACTATTGTATATCAATAATGCAAAAGATTTCCCGCTTGCTACATTTCTGCAAACGATCATCATTCAGCGTGATATGAGCTCAATGAGTATGAATCCACAAGAGATGGAACTCATCAGCCAAACGACGGTGAAAGCAGCACAAATCTTTATTGGAGCAGCTCCGATTCTTATTGTGTACCCATTCCTGCAAAAGTATTTTGTAAAAGGGATGACGGTGGGTTCTGTTAAAGGTTAATAGAAGACACTTTCGAATGAACATATGAAATATAAAAAGCGATGCAAATAAAGGAGAGAATACAAAATCATGATACAGAAATATCCACCTCTATTTGATAAAGCGCCTGTTATGCTGCATGGCGCTGACTATAATCCAGAACAATGGCTGAAATATCCAGAAGTACTGGAAGAAGATATTAGACTGATGAAAAAATCGCATTCCAATGTAATGTCCGTTGGTATTTTCTCTTGGGTTTCTTTGGAACCCGAGGAAGGGGTATTTACGTTTGAGTGGCTTGATCGCATATTGGATTCTTTCGCTGAGAATGGAATCTATGCACTGCTTGCGACACCAAGCGGAGCGAGACCCGCATGGATGTCACAAAAATACCCAGAAGTACTGCGAGTAAGCAGTAACCGGGTTCGCAACCTGCATGGTTTCCGTCATAATCACTGTTATTCGTCTCCTGTATATCGGGAGAAAGTGAATATCATCAATACTAAACTTGCCGAGCGATACGCAAATCACCCAGCTGTTATTGGCTGGCATATCTCGAACGAACTTGGTGGAGATTGTCACTGTGATTACTGTCAGGATGCGTTTAGAAAATGGGTTAAAGATCGATATGAAACGCTTGATGAACTGAACCATGCCTGGTGGACGACTTTCTGGAGTCATACCTATACGGATTATAGCCAGATTGAGTCTCCGGCGCCTCACGGTGAAACTCAGGTTCATGCGATGAATTTAGACTGGAAACGGTTTGTTACAGATCAAACAGTCGATTTCTTGAAGCATGAGATCGCTCCGCTTAGACAGGTGAACCCAGATTTACCGGTAACGACTAATTTTATGAGTTATTTTGACGGGCTGGATTATTGGAAATTTGCTGATGTTCTTGATGTTCTATCCTGGGATAGTTATCCGACATGGCATGATACAGAGCAAGATGATAGCAAGCAGGCAGCTTCTGTTGCATTAATGCATGATATCGTTCGTACAATTAAAGGCGGCAAACCATTCATGCTGATGGAGAGCACACCTAGCATGACGAACTGGCAGGATGTCAGCAAACTGAAAAAACCAGGTATGCATCTGCTTTCTTCTCTTCAAGCAGTGGCACATGGTTCGGATACTGTACAGTACTTCCAGTGGCGTAAGAGCCGAGGTTCAAGTGAAAAACTGCATGGCGCAGTAGTAGACCATGTAGGGAATGAACACACTCGCGTATTTAGTGAAGTAACCGAGGTGGGAAGCTGTCTACAGGAACTTCGTGATGTGGTAGGAACCGTAGTACCAGCGGAGGTTGCTATTGTCTTTGATTGGGAGAATCGCTGGGCAATAACGGATTCACAAGGACCAAGAAATATCGGAATTAAATATGATGAAACGATTCAATCACACTATAAAGTATTCTGGGATCAAGGGATTCCTGTGGATATCATCAATATGGATGCAGATCTGTCCAAATACAAACTTGTTATTGCACCGATGCTGTACATGGTGAAAACAGGGGTTGGGGAGAGAATTGAGAAGTATGTGGAGAATGGAGGCACGTTTGTCTCTACTTATTGGTCAGGTATCGTTAATGAGAACGACTTGTGTCATTTAGGAGGATTCCCAGGACCGCTTCGTAAAACACTTGGGATCTGGTCAGAAGAAATTGATGGACTTCATGACGGACAAGTCAACCGAATTGAAGCTCTAGCTGATAATTCTTTAGGACTCACCGGCGAATATGAAGCGATTGAACTATGTGACTTGATTCATCTGGAAGGTGCGACTGCACTAGCGGTTTATGGAAGTGATTTTTATAAAGGCAGACCGGCAGCAACCGTACACTCCTTTGGAGAAGGAAAATCATATTACATCGCTTCCCGTAACTCTGAATCATTTCACAAAACATTCTATCAAGGAATTATTAAAGAAGCAGGAATTAAGAAATCCATGGAGAGTGAATTGCCAAGCGGGGTAACGGTATCAGTTCGTACAGATGGAGAGCATGATTATGTATTTGTACAGAACTATACGGGAGAAGAACAAGTTCTTCCTTTGGACGATGCGGACTACACCGAAATTGGGCTTCCATCTTCTGATCATCGTCAGTCATTGCAAGAACAGATTGTATTAGAGCCATACAGTGTTCGTGTTATAAAAAGAAAGCATATTATCAAATAATAATGAAATAATAATAAAATAATAAAACAGAAGGCGGCACTCATCTCTGATAAGTACTTATCAGCAGAAGGGATGCCGCCTTCTTGTTAAATCCTGAGGCAGGAAGGAAAAGGGAAGCCCCATCACGAAATGGTAAAAGAATACGATTGGAATATTATTTGCGGGAGGGAACATCATGATTCAGCGTAATCTGGATGGAAACAGTATCATTATCCGCCTTGAAATGAAAACAAAGACAATTAATTTTGGAGAAGTTGCTTCTGCCATCTCCATTGCTGGTGGAGACATTGTTGCCATTGACGTCATTTCAACCAATCAAGATGTAACGGTCCGTGATTTAACGGTAGCGATTACGGATAGTGAACAGAACAAACGAATCATTGATCAAGTTCGTAAATTAGATGGCGTTACGATTATTAATGTATCTGACCGTACATTCCTCCTGCATTTGGGCGGAAAAATCGAAATCACTCCCAAAACGCCGATTAATAACCGAGAAGATTTATCAAGGGTCTACACTCCTGATGTGGCAAGGATCTGTACTGCCATTGCAGAGGAACCGCATAAAGCTTATTCATTAACGATTAAAAGAAATACGGTAGCTGTCGTATCCGACGGCAGTGCTGTACTTGGGCTTGGCAATATCGGTCCTGAAGCCGCGATGCCTGTTATGGAAGGTAAAGCAATGTTATTCAAACAGTTTGCTGGCGTTGATGCTTTTCCGCTATGTCTGCAGACTCAAGATACAGAAGAAATTATTCGCACGATAAAAGCGATCTCGCCTGCATTTGGAGGAATCAATCTAGAAGATATTTCCTCTCCGCGTTGTTTCGAAATCGAAGAAAGATTAAACAAGGAACTTGATATTCCTGTTTTTCATGATGATCAGCATGGTACAGCCGTAGTCCTGTATGCAGGTCTGATTAATGCACTTAAACTCGCAGGAAAAACGCTGGAAAATAGTAAAATCGTCATTTGTGGAATTGGAGCTGCAGGAGTAGCTTGCAGTAACATATTGTTATCCGCCGGAGCAAAACGACTCATTGGCGTCGATCGTGAAGGTGCACTCGTGCGCACTGCAGTCTATGATAATCCCGTATGGCAGAGTTACGCAGAGCGGACAAATCCGGAACTCGAGGAAGGCACGCTTCATGAAGTTCTGAAAGGTGCAGATGTGTTCATTGGTGTATCCAAAGGGAACTTGCTTACAAGGGAACATATACTTACGATGGCAAAAGATCCGATCGTATTTGCGATGGCAAATCCAGTTCCTGAAATCATGCCGAGTGTAATCGAAGATATTGTGGCAGTCGCAGCCACCGGACGATCGGATTATCCGAATCAGATCAATAATGTTTTGTGTTTTCCTGGTATTTTTCGAGCCGCACTCGACTGCCGCGCTTCTGTAATTAATGAAGAGATGAAACTCGCAGCAGCCACTGCCATTGCCTCATCCATTTCAGATGAAGAACGCACGAAACACTACATTATTCCAAGCGTATTTAATGATCGTGTTGTGAAAAGTATTCGAGAGCGAGTCATTGAAGCTGCGATTCAGACGGGTGTTGCCAGAAGGTTCCCCAGAAAAAACAATGAAACCAAATCATGATGAAACGCAATACTCACATGAAGGAGCTAAGAGTAAGAAAAACCCGGCAAACGCATTGCGTTTCCGGGTTTATTTTAGTGTATGGACTTCGCTTCTCTTGAATCACTAAGAGAGGATCTGCTGTCGTCATCTTCATCATGTAGTTTAACGAAAGTGTCAGCAATGAGCCATTTTCCTGCTAGGTTTTGTTTCATATAGTACATACTTGTTTGATCCCCTTCGAGATCTGTTTCTTCTGCATGAACGATAGCTGTTTCGCCATCATATTGTACGATGTTAATTTCAGCAGCTGATAAGTTGTAATCCAATTCTTCGAACCAACCGTCCTCAAGAACAGAGGTTAGATCACGATAAATCCAAGTCGTAGGATCAAATGCAGATAATAAGAGCTGTTTATTCTCTGTGTTGTATCCTTTGTACTGTGTATTTAATGTTTCCTCAATAGCTGATGTTGCTTTAACCGGCACAACTGGTTTCTTACCGATGAGTTGTTCCGCTGCGTACGATTCTGAAATGACACCTTCATAGAATAACTGCAGGTTACCATTTGAAGCCTTGGTGAGTTTCAGGATCAGTTCCTGTTTGACATCAAAATAAAAAGGTCCGCTCTTCCATGTATTTGTTTTTGTTACAAACACAGTGGCTCCGTAATCGTACATGTTAACAGGATTAATGTTTGTATAGGTGACTTGACCCTGTGATTTGAAGTATTCACTGTAATCATGAATCATTTCTTCATAGAAAGGGGCATAGTTATCGATTAATGCGGACACTTTCTCAATACTGCGCTCATTTTCCGCACGACTCAGTTTGTTTAGGAAGGCATTGACTTGTGTTTTTGTTTTGTCATCGACTTTACCTGTTTCGATATGAATCGTTTTCTTTTTTTGATCCCAGATTACGTTATAACCGGTAGCTTCTGCAACAAAGCGAAGCGGAACTAACGTGCTTCCTTTACTTATGTAAGGCGCAGCAGGTAATTTTGTTCTTTGTCCATTAATGTGTGCAGATTTTTTGCCTACAATTAATTGCAGTTTGGTCTCACCATTGTCCGCGTTGATTCGTTTATCTGCATTATTCCATTTTACTGTGTAGTCAAGTCCTTCAAAAAGGGGACGGAATTGTACAAAAGTCACTCCATTTTTAATTGTTGGCGGAACATCAAATTTCATTTCAACCTGGTCCAGATATACTCGGATTTGGTTCTGTGCTGCAGCTGCACTTACAGTGCTGCCCATGATGGACCATACCATTACTAGTGCGAGGGTGATAAGCCCCCATTGTTTTTTTAGCATGATGTCAACTCCTCTAGGTTGTGGGTAAGTGCACTGTCTAACTCAAATACAAGATGTATGGTTAAATCTAGTATAAGACAATGCAAACATTTAGTTTACCTTTGGAGGAAATTTAATGCAAGAAAGTTGGGACTATTTTCTAATAAAAAATAATTCAAGTGAATAAGCATTATTTTATTAGAGGAGGATACACCAAATACACTTTTTTTGAAAAAAATATGTTAGAAACATACTCGTAAGTCATACTAAGATATGTTACAATAAATCGTTATGCTTTTTAGGAAATTCATCTAGTACAATGCTAAACTACACATAAAACAGTAAAGAATGAAATCATCCATTAACATAAAGAAATAAGGAGGGGGGAGAGTCATGTCATTTGGCGCTCGTGTATTGAAAACCGGTATAGCAGTAACACTTGCCCTCTATGTAAGTATGCTGCTAGGTATTGATCAGTCACCCGTTGGTGCAGCGATCGCCGCAATTTTTGCCATGCAGCCTTCCATATACCGTTCGTGGCGGTATTTTTTGGACCAACTTCAATCTACTACGCTTGGAGCCATTGTTGCACTAGTTGGAGGAATGATATTCTCCAATGAACCGATTGCGGTGGGTGCCGCTTGCATCCTCGTTATAAGTATTTGTCTTAAACTGAACATGGGGGATACCATTGGACTCACACTGGTGACCGTTGTATCCATTATGGAAGCTTCAGGGGATTGGAATTATGCACTTAATCGATTTTTACTCACCTTAGTGGGAATTATTTGCGCATCGGTTATTAACGTAACTGTATCACCCCCAAAGCCTAAAATTCAGTTTGTTATGCAGATTCGCAGTGTATTTGACCGGATGTCGCTATTATTGCGAACTTCGATATCCGATGAAATTAAGGAATCCGTGTTCCGCGACGAAAAGAATGACCTAGAGGGCCAGATCAAATCTCTTGTAGATAAATATCGCTTATTTGAGGAAGAGACCCAAAAGCTGAGAAGAGCGAAGTTTAGTACAACAAGACAGATGGTCGTGTACAAACTCATGTTATCTAGTCTCCAAAAAGGGTACGCTGTACTTGATGCAGTAGACAGACATTATTTTCAGTCAGAGAGAACAGAGAAAACGGATGAATATTTTGACAACCACTTGGAAAAATTGATTAAATTTCATGAACATGTACTGCTTAAATTTGAAGATAAGCTGAAACCGAACGATCATGAAGGGGAAGAGATCGTTAGGACGAATGTGGAATTTATGGAATCAGCTATAGAGCGAATTGAATTCGACAGAGAAGGAATGTTAAGGTTATCGATTGTTGCTGCTGCAATGTATGATTATGGATATCAGTTAGAACGTCTAAACAGGCTTGCTGATCACATACTCGATTCAGAAGAGTCGAAAGACAATTCAGACGGCCTTTCTGCTTGGTTGAAAAAATAGTGGTTTATTTGCATCCATTCTGTGGATTGGATACAATAATAAAACAGCCCGGACACCGACTACATTGTCCGGGTTTATTCTTTTTGTAGAGCTTGGGGGACGATCAGGATGATGAAAACCGCCATTCCAGAAGCACTGATGACACTGCTGAGCGGTGAAAATTTAAAAGATAAGCAGCGAGAGGCTTTCCTATTACAGACGGTGAACGAGGATGGCTGGCCTCACTCTGCAATGATTAGTGTAGGTGAAGTGATTGCAGCTGATCCGTATACATTTCGCCTGATGTTATGGCCAAACACGATGACCACCATAAACCTCATGCGGAGTAAAAAAGCGCAACTCGTTATTATTTATGAAGGTCTTGTATATTATATAAAACTTCAGATGAAGCATCATTCTGCTGTTCATTCTGATGTACATATAGGAGAGCGATTCAGTGCGCATATTCATGCGTTAAAAATAGACCAAGCAAAGTATGCCAAGATTGAGACTGGAGTACAGGTCAGACTTCATAATCCCGATCGTGTAATTGATCGATGGCAGGCACAAGTTGAAATACTAAAACATAATCCATATTGACATAAAGTGGAGTACAAAGGAGAGAACGTCTTGAGCACGGACAAAGAGTGGCAATTTGAACAAGAACGAGTAGATGAAGTAACAACACAAATACGACAAGCGATTACCAAACTCGAAAAGGAAGTCGGTTCAGTCCGCGGCGAAGTCGTTGAGATGAGAAAAGACTTCTGGGATGAAGTGACGATTAACTTCAGTGAAGCGGATGATGTTGGGGAAACCTCAACGAATTTAAGACAGCAGTCGGAAGTGCTTTCTGAACGCGAACGCAGTCACAAAAATACGTTTCAAGCACTTAGTAAAATGAATAAGCTTGTCTCGAGTCCTTACTTCGGGAGAATTGATTTTATAGAAGAAGGTTCTGAGGAGAAGGAGTCTATCTATCTCGGAATTGCCTCTTTCTTATCAGAAAAAGAACAGGATTTTCTAGTGTATGACTGGCGGGCACCGATCTCTAATTTATACTACGATGGGGCTCCCGGTCATTCTTCATATGACACGCCCTCCGGATTAATTGAAGGTGACATTACACTGAAACGCCAGTTCACCATTCGAGATGCGGATATTAAGTTCATGTTCGATACCGGGGTCACGATTGGTGATCAATTACTGCAGGCGGTATTAAGCCGGAGTTCTGACGCGACAATGAAGAGCATTGTGGCAACGATTCAGAAAGAACAAAATCAAATTATTCGAAATGATAAGAGCAAATTTCTAATCGTACAAGGAGCGGCGGGAAGTGGAAAAACATCAGCAGCTCTCCAGCGTGTGGCTTATTTATTATATAAAGATAGAGAACACCTGAAAGCAGATCAGATGATCTTATTTTCACCGAACCCTATGTTTAACAGCTATGTGTCTACCGTACTGCCTGAGCTCGGTGAGGAAAACATGCTTCAAACTACATTCCAAGAATATTTAGAGCGCAGAATCGGCAGAGAATATCAGCTGGAAGATCCATTTGTGCAATTAGAGTATGTATTGTCGCAGAAAACTGATCCTTCCTATGAGGCTAGAATTCAAGGGATTGAATTCAAATCATCTCCGTCGTTCCTGACCATGATTACGAAATATAGAGAAATGCTGGCTCAGCGGGGCATGATGTTTAGGCCGCTGCGTTTTCTGGGCAGAGAAGTCGTATCAGCAGAACAAATCCGTATAAAGTTTTATGAGTATGATCAAAGCATTCGTATTGCTAACCGTTTAGAGCTGTTAAAAGATTGGCTCTTAAAAGAATTGTCTCTATTTGGAAAAAGTGAACTGGATGCACCTTGGGTAGATGAACAGATTCAGCTTCTCAGTAAGGAAGATTATCACCGGGCATATCAGAGACTGAAACGGAAACAGCAAGGCAAGAAGGAAACCTTTGATGATTATGATTTAGAGCGAGAGATTTTAGCGAAAATGGTTGTATCGGATCGGCTGAAGCCGCTGAGAAAATGGGTGAAAGCTATCCGTTTTGTGGATATGAAAAAGTTGTATCGCGCTATTTTTAATGATCCTGAGGTACTGTCTTTCATTTCATCAGGGGTGAACTTACCTTCTGCATGGGAGGAGATTAGCCGGTTTACTACCGATCATTTGCAAGCTCAGGAACTGGCATATGAAGATACAACACCATTTTTATATTTAAAGGATTCTCTGCTTGGATTCCGGATTTTTGCAGGCATTCGCCATGTCATTATTGATGAAGCACAGGATTATTCTCCATTTCAGTTAGCGTTCTTCAAACGAATCTTTCCTCGGGCCAAAATCACGGCACTTGGTGACTTTAATCAAGCGATCTATGCGCACTCGTCTGTACTACAGGCGACAAGTCCGCTAGGTGAGATATTTGGAACGGAATCGACCGAAGTAATTCGTTTGACACGAAGCTATCGCTCGACGAAAGAAATTGTGGAATTTACAAAAGCAATGCTGCCGAATGGGGAAGAGATTGTTCCATTTAATCGGGAAGGAGAACTGCCGACAGTTCACGAGTATAATCAGTCCCTCAAAATGGAAGAAGCCATCCATCATCAATTGGAACAATTAATTTCGGAAGGTTATGAATCGATAGCTGTCATATGTAAAACAGCAGACCAAAGTAAAGATGTATATGAGAGAATGTCTAATAAACTCAGTATGCCATCGAAACTTGTCAAGAAAACAACACTCGGTTTCGACAAAGGTGTGCAGATCATCCCGGCATATCTTGCAAAAGGCGTCGAATTTGATGCTGTCATTATTTATGATGGATCAAAAGAAATGTATGCAGCAGAAAGTGAACGGAAGCTGTTCTATACCGCTTGTACAAGAGCTATGCATTTGCTGGATATTTACTCTCTCGGTCCGGTTAGTCCGTTTATTGCGGATGTGCCTTCTGAGAAGTACAAACGAAGCAAGGAGTTACGTAGCCAATAAAAGAGAAAGCATTTCAGATGAAAATCTGGAGTGCTTTTTTTATTAGATAATTGGGAGTGAGAAGTACATTTTTCAATTATTTTACATATGATGAAAGGGATATTATTTATCCTATGTTATATATTGATATATAAATGTAATATTATCCAGTCATTTCAACGGAATATTGATTTTTTGAGTTAAATTTATTTACATGCGAGACGTAGACCACTATAATCGTTAACAATATATTTTTTTGGAGTAAATGAATGGGGGAGATCATACTTGAAAACAAAACGTTTCGAAAGACCTGGATTAGCGGAGTGTGTAAAGGATCTAGTAGCAACTGCAAGAGGCGATTTGAAAGCTACAATGGTTATTCAAGGTGGATCTCTTGTTAATGTAATTTCTGGTGAAATTATCGAACAGATGTCGGTAGCAGTACAAGGAGCAAGAATTGCTTATGTTGGTAAAGATGTCTCACATACGATTGGGCCAGATACTGAAATTATAGATGCAACAGGAATGTATATTGCACCAGGGTTGCTTGATGGTCATTGCCATATTGAAAGTACGCAGCTGAAAGTATCCGAGTTTGCGAGAGCAGTTCTGCCACTTGGAACAACAGGGGGGTTCTTTGATGCGCATGAGATCTCAAATGTATTAGGTTTAAAAGGGCTTAAGTACATGCTGGAGGAAGCAAGAATAACTCCGATGGCAGCATATATGCAGGCTCCTTCCTGTGTGCCTTCTACAAGTCCTGAGCTTGAAACGACAGGTGCCTGGATTGGTCCAGAGGAAGTAGCAGAGGCTTTATCTTGGGGAGACGATATGATTGGACTTGGTGAAGTGATGAACTTTCCGGGTGTAGTCTATGGTGAAGATAAAATGATTGGCGAAATTGAAGCAACACTCAGAGCCGGAAAGGCAGTGGACGGTCATTTTACTTGGGCGTCTGATGATTGGAGACTTCCTGTTTACGCTGCTGCAGGCGTTACCGGAGATCATGAATGCGTAACAAAGGAAGACGTTCTAGAGCGAATTCGGCTTGGGATGTATGCAAAACTACGACAAGGATCTGCGTGGCATGATGTTGCAGAAACGGTAAAAGCTGCAACAGAGCTTGGTCTTGATACTCGGCGGATGATGCTCGTCACTGATGATCGAAGTTCAGAGTCCTTGCTGGAGGAAGGGCATATGAATTTTGTTGTTAGACATGCGATTTCTCAGGGGCTAAAACCGATCACAGCTTTCCAGATGGCAACCATTAATACAGCGGAACGGTTTGGAGTTCAACGGGATGTAGGTTCGATTACTCCTGGTTCCATTGCAGATATTATTCTATTAAAGGGACGTCTTGCCGATGTAAACGTAGATACGACGATTGCTGCCGGGCAAGTGGTGGCACGCTCAGGAAAAATGGTTGCAGAATGGGAAACCTATGTATATCCTGAGGACGCGCTGGGTACAGTTCACCTTTCAGAATCCGTGCGACCAGAAGATTTTCGTATTATGGCTCCGATCTCGGAGGGAGAGATCAAAGCAAGAATCATTCAAGTGACAGAGAATCATGTAGAAACAAAAGAAATATGGGAACACGTAGAAGTTGAGTCTGGGTTAGTAAAACTGAGTACTGCAAAGGATATTTGCAAAATTGCTGTCATCGAAAGACATCATATGACGGGTGATAAATCCGTTGCCCTTGTTTCAGGGGTGGGATTCCATAGCCCAGCAGCTATCGCGATGACGGTAGCCCATGACAGCCACAATTTGATGGTCATTGGCACAAATGATGAGCTAATGGCTGAAGCAGCTAATCGGGTAGCGGCAATGCAGGGCGGAGTTGTAGTTATAACGGAAGAAGGGACAACAGAATTTCCACTGCAAATTGCGGGTCTGATGTCTACCGAACCATTTGAAGTGGTCGCATCGCAATCAGCAGGAATCAGTACTGCATTACAAAGTGCAGGATGTAATCTTAATAATGCATTTATGACCTTATCTTTACTTGCGTTAGTGGTTATTCCAGAACTTCGCTTATCTGATAAAGGGCTTGTTCAGATCTCCGCAGATGGAATTAAGATTGTTTCCTTATTTGAATAATATAAGTAGTTATCCTCCTGAATAGGTGAGCAGACGCATGTCTGCTCACCTATTTTTTGTTTTATTTTATGAAATTATAGTGTAATATACCTAAATGAGTCTTAAGACCTATAATCAGACTGCGTATTAATTACGAAATATATAATGTAAGGCTTTTGACCTTCTCTCAAAAGGAGAAAATGAGACTTTCGTATTTCTGAAATGGTTAAGACTAGTTCAAATTATTGATTAAAGAGAAAAAGGCTGTGACTATTGGATAGTTGTGTATACACTGAGGGCAAATTTACCGAAAGGTAAAGACGCAAAGCCATAGGGTCTAAAGTGAGTCTTAGGACTTACGATGATAGCCGGTTGCCGACGTGAAAAATCGAAGGAGTGTGCAGACATATGTGGAGAAAAAACAGCAGGAAATTAAGCGCCATGATCTTGGCAACCGTTATCGCATTCGTACCATGGGCAGGAACGATCGGAGAAGTGGAAGCTACTGGAGCAATGAAAGCTACGAAGGTTACCCAATCTACTTCAGTTCCGGCGAGTCAAACTGCCACTTGGCTGTGGGATACAACGCAGATTAAAACAGCACCCGATTCTGTTCTAACCTTTGCTAAGGAGAATAACCTAAACGTTATTTATTTACAAATCAATCGTGATGTGCGGAATCGTTATTATCAATCTTTTATACATAATGCAACGCTTGCAGGAATTAAAGTGGAGATTTTAGATGGTCGTCCTTCATGGGGACTTACCAAATCCAGACAAGGTTTGGTCGATTTTATAGATTGGATTGAGAACTACCAGAATGAAGCAAGTGAGACTGAAAAATTCTCCGGGATTCATGTGGATATTGAGCCTCACGTTCTTCCTGAATGGAAAGAGGATCTTGATGAGGTAGTGAAACAGTGGCAATCGAATGTGAATTATTTGACTGGTGAAGCCAAGCGTCTAGACATGGAGATCGGAGCAGATATTCCGTTTTGGCTTGATAACTATACAACTCCTGATAAAGATATGAAAATAAGCAGCTGGATGATTCGTCAGTATGATTCGGTTACCGTTATGGCTTATCGTGATAAAGCAAGTGCGATCTATGATGTGGCTTCTGATGAACTGGCTGAAGCTTCTGCTCTTGGCAAGAAAGTATCCATAGCTGTGGAAACGAATCAAAGTAATGAAGGAGATTTCATTACGTTTTATGAAGAAGGACCTGAGTATATGGCCCAGCAGCTTACATTAGTTGAACAAAAAGCTAGCATTCATAGCTCGTATTCCGGAATATCAATTCATGAATATGCCAGCTGGTTAAAGCTCGCAAGACGTTAATAAAAAAAGGTGCTAAGAGATCCTCAATGGATACTCTTTGGCACCTTTTTCTCTATGTGGTCTCATTATATTGTAAAGCTTCGATTGCGATTTGTTCATAGAAAAGTTTGCGATACTGCGAAGGAGTCAATTGTTTTTGTTTTTTGAAAAGAGTAATGAAATAACTGAGATTATCGAACCCGACTTCGAGAGCAATATCAACTACTTTATAGTTTGTATTTTCGAGCAGCTTGCAGGCTTTCTGAATTCGATAGTGATTAATATAGTCAATAGGGCTCTTCTGTACCATCTGTTTAAAAAAACGACAGAAATGTCCTTCGCTCATATTAAGGTGAGAGGCTAAATCTTTCAGCTTCATGTTTTCACTGTAATGCTCGTGTACATAACCCAGGGCAACTTTAATCCGATCAATTTTATCTGGGCTGCCTGTAACCCCCGACGCTTTATCATCCAGCTGCATTTGTTCAAACATGTCAGCGAAGATCAGATACAAATGAGCTTTTGTAGAAATTTCGAGCGTTCGACTCTTTACCTCGTGATCATGCAAAATCTGGTGGATGTAATGAAGAATTGAAGATCCCCATGCTGTGCTTTTCTTAATATGGCGCGGAGGAAGGAGTCTCTTTGTCAGTAACGGATCGAATAAATTCTCCTGCAAAGCATCATAGGAAGGTCCGGCCAGCCATCTTGAATCAAATACAATGGCTGAAAAAATACAGCGTTCGTCACCTAACAGATAACCGGCATGTATTTCTCCGCTTCCCACAAAGATAGCGTCCCCTGCACTAACCTCATATACATTCATATCTACATGAAATACAGCAGTACCTTGTTCCATGAGTATAATCTCCATTTCATCATGCCAGTGGCAATCCAGGATACTGTCCCCATTCAGCTGATTTACTTTTGGATATACACTGACAGGAAATAAAGAATGTCCATGGACTCGATTTTCACGAAGCAATTCTTTGTTCATATAAACGGTTCACGCCTCTCTTTTTTCACATATAAATCTTTATAAAATTGCAATCGCTTCCATTAATAGGCCCAGGTAGACAAATAAACGGGTAAGAATAGCTGAAAATATCAGAATAGTGATACTATTCATCAAAATATCGTAAGAAAAAACCAAATTATATCAATATCATTATAGTATAACTGAAGGGGGTAAGAAACAATGAAATTTACAGACGGATTCTGGCTAGTACGCGAAGGGTATCAAATTCAGAACCCCACTGATATTCGCGACATTGTTCAAAAGGGAGATTCAATTACGGTACATGCAGCTACAAAGCGTATTTTGGTAAAAGGGGATACATTAAATGGTACGCTGCTTAAAGCGACTTATAGTTCACCGACGCCAAACGTAATTAAGGTAACTTTGAACCATCATAAAGGGAAAGTAGACCATGGTCCTGCTTTTGAAATTTATAATCAAGATACAGATGTATCTATTCATAAAGATGAGCAAGGTGCAGTACTTCAAAGCGGCAAGTTAAGTGTTCATGTGGACAAAACGAACGGATGGGATATACAGTTTCAATACGATGGCAAGCGCATCACGGGCAGCGGAAGCAGAGCAGCCGGATACATTACAGGTCCTAATAAAGAAGCGTATTTCCGTGAACAACTCGATCTGGGTGTAGGCGAGTATATATATGGACTTGGCGAACGTTTCACACCCTTTGTGAAAAATGGCCAAGTGGTAGATATTTGGAATGAAGACGGCGGTACAAGCAGTGAACAAGCCTATAAAAACATTCCTTTCTACCTATCTAATAAAGGATATGGTGTATTTGTTAACCATCCTGAGCGTGTCTCTTACGAGGTGGCATCCGAGAATGTGTCCAAAGTACAATTCAGTGTTGAAGGTGAAACGCTAGAGTACTTCATCATCGGCGGCGATAATCCAAAAGACGTGCTGAATAACTACACTGCTTTAACAGGTAAACCAGCGTTGCCGCCGGCTTGGACATTTGGTCTGTGGCTGACGACTTCCTTTACTACCGATTATGATGAAGCGACAGTAAATCATTTTGTTGATGGTATGGCAGAGAGAGACTTGCCGTTATCCGTATTCCATTTTGATTGTTTCTGGATGAAAGAATATCAGTGGTCTGATTTTGTATGGGATGAAGAAATGTTCCCAGATCCAGAAGGGATGATTCGCAGACTGAAAGATAAAGGTCTCAAAATTTGTGCTTGGATTAATCCTTATATTGCCGAAAAATCCTATCTCTTTGATGAAGGTATGGAAAATGGATACCTAGTGAAAACAGCTGACGGCAGTGTATGGCAATGGGATCTGTGGCAAGCAGGCATGGGACTTGTTGATTTCACAAATCCAGATGCAGTGGAATGGTATAAGAGCAAACTGTCTGTACTCATTGACCAAGGCGTAGATTCTTTTAAAACGGACTTTGGTGAAAGAATTCCTACAGATGTGGTGTATTATGACGGATCAGATCCGGTGAAAATGCACAATTATTATACTCAACTTTACAATAAAGCGGTTTTTGAATTGCTTGAAGAGAAACTCGGTAAAAATGAGGCAGCACTCTTTGCGCGTTCCGCAACAGCAGGTGGTCAGCAATTCCCTGTACACTGGGGCGGAGATTGCTCAGCTACATATGAATCCATGGCGGAGTCTCTTCGAGGGGGTCTGTCTCTAGGATTGTCTGGATTTGGATTCTGGAGTCATGATATCAGCGGCTTCGAAAACACGGCACCGGCAGATGTATATAAACGCTGGGTTCAATTTGGATTGTTATCTTCGCACAGCCGCCTGCATGGCAGCACTTCATACCGTGTACCTTGGTTGTTTGATGATGAGTCCGTTGATGTAGTTCGTGATTTCACGAAACTTAAAATCAGCCTAATGCCTTACTTGTTCCATGCAGCTAAAGACTCAACCGTACAAGGTATCCCAATGATGCGCGCTATGATGCTGGAGTTCCCGAACGATCCTGCAACATTTGGGCTGGATACACAGTATATGCTGGGGGATTCGATTCTTGTTGCTCCTGTCTTTAATATCGAAGGAGACGTAAGCTATTATCTACCTGAAGGAACATGGACGAACTTCCTCACGGGCGATAAAGTGGCAGGTGGAAGATTCATTCAAGAAAACCACAGTTTCCGTACACTGCCGATGATGATAAAACCAAATAGTCTAATTGCAGTCGGTGCGGTTAATGACGTTATCGAATATGATTACGCAGATGGAGTCGCTTTGCATTTGTTTGAACTGGCAGATCAAGCTACTGCGGAAGCAAAAGTGTTCAGTACGAAAGCTAAAGAAGAACTGGCAGTAACGGTCAATCGCACAGGTTCCGAGCTTAAAGTGTCCGCAGCCGGAGAAGGAAAAGCGTGGTCTCTGGTATTACGTGATATTCATGAAGTAGCGGGAGTAAACGGCGGGTCTATGTCCAAAGGAGATCATGGTCTGGTATTTACACCTGAGAAGAACAACGGGACGTTTACGATAGAGCTCTAAAATAATTGGTAAAGAAGGCGATGCATAAACGCAGCGCCTTCTTTTTTGTGTTTTATAACAATGATAATTGCATAATTTCAAAGAGATACAACCATATTAAGAACGTCGTTTGATCTTAATATGGTTTCGTATCCTAATCATAATTAGGGTCAAATGAATAACCGAAAGCAGCTGAGGTGGGTATGTAATGAAAGATAAGAAATGGGATCTAGCTGCTCTGGCCTCTATTCCGCTTATTATGACTTTAGGCAATTCAGCTCTAATCCCTATCTTACCGCAGATCGGCAAAAAACTGGGGGTTTCTACATTTCAAGTGAGCATGCTGATTACAGTTTATGCTGTAGTGGCCATTATTTTAATTCCCATAGCTGGGTACTTATCGGATCGTTTTGGAAGAAAAGCGATCATCATTCCCTCTCTTGCGATTGCTGCTATAGGTGGAGCTATTTCAGGATTCGCTGCCTGGTTCATGACAGACGGAGCCGCTTACTGGACAATTATAGGCGGAAGATTATTGCAAGGTATCGGTGCAGCTGGAGCTTTTCCCATTGTTATTCCACTCGTAGGGGATATGTTTGATGACGAAAAAGAAGTAAGCGCAAGTTTGGGGATTGTTGAAACATCCAACACTTTTGGAAAAGTGCTCAGCCCGATCATTGGGGCAGCGCTTGGAGCCTGGTTATGGTATTCACCATTTTTAATGATTCCCGCACTCTGTATCATTTCTTTATTACTTGTCATTTTTTTAGTGAGAACACCCAAAAAACATAAAGAAGTACCACCTTTGCGGCAATTTCTTCGCTCCCTTAAAGAAGTCATGGTAGAAAAAGGGCGCTGGTTATACGCTATTTTTGCGGTGGGATGTATTTGCATGTTTGTTATTTTTGGTGTACTTTTTTACTTATCTGAAATTCTTGAGAGCAAGTACGGTATAGATGGCATAACAAAAGGATTTGTACTGGCAATCCCCTTGGCAATGCTTTGTTTATCCTCTTTTGTGAGCGGTAAAATCATTGGCAGTCATAAATCACGAATGAAGTGGATCGGGTTTATTGGACTTGTCATTTTGACAGCAGCTTTATTTACTATGGGTTTTTCAAAATCCATTTATTATGTAGTGGGCGTTTTTACAGTGGGAGGAATCGGTATTGGCGCAACTTTGCCATGTCTGGATACATTGATAACAGAAGGTGTAGAGAAGGAACATAGAGGAACAATTACCTCTTTATTCAGCAGTATGCGTTTTATTGGGGTATCTCTTGGGCCGCCTATCATTTCGCTGCTGTTAAACACCTCACATTTCGTGCTGTTCTCCATATTAGCAGGTGTTGCAGCTGTAGGAGCGTTACTCACATTGTTTGCAATAAAACCGAAACAAAATGAAGGAACCGGTTCTGGAAAGAATACAGGCAGTAAGCATTATCGGTTAGGTGGGAAAAGCTTTATTCGAATTAAGCGTAAAGCATAACATAACAAAGCCCATTCCTTCGGTCGAAAGAATGGGCTTTGCTGCATATGTAATGTGATTTACATAGATGTAGTTTCATTCATTTTTGTTCTTCTAGCCTTGCTCATGTGGACGAGATAAATAATGAGTAAGAGAAGGACGAAGAGAGCTGAGTAACGAAACATCAGATTGTATCCTGTAAAAGTGGCAATGACTCCAAGTACCAATGAACCAAGAGCGATCCCGAAATCAAGCGTATTTAAAAACATGCCATTCGCGAGACCTCTTTGCGCTGGGGATACGACTTGAATCATCCAGGTCTGAAAAGATGGCTGCAGTGCACCATATCCAAGTCCAAACAGGAAAGCAGAAACAAATAATCCGATAGTCGAACTAATATTAGAAAGGAGTACAAGCCCTGTAATGACAAGTATAGATCCAGGGATTACAAGAGCAAGGTGACCTTTTGTATCATAGATGCGTCCTGCAAAAGGACGGACAATAAGAATAGCCAAAGCGTTAAATAAGAAAAATAAAGCAGCGTTATCGATCCCATTTTCTTTGCCGAACAGGGCAATAAAGCTGACAATACCACCATAAGTAACAGCGAGAAGCATATTAAGGACAGAAGGTATAATGAGAGCTTTGTTAAATCCTGTTTTCTTTTCATTAGTAAAAGGAGATTCAAAAGGTGCTTTTGGTTTCGGACTTTTCGAAGTCAGTATATAACTTAGCGGAGCGATAATGAGGATAACAAGTGCAGTAGCCCACGTAAGCACAGTAAATCCTGATGAGTTCAGTATGGCAAGCCCAATAACAGGACCAATGGACATGGCTAAACTGGTGGATAGTCCGAAATATCCCATTCCTTCACCCATTCTCTTAACGGGGATGACATCCGTGGCCATTGTAGGAAAGGCTGTGCTGCTTAACCCAAAACCAATGCCGAATATCATCCGCATGACAAGGAGTACACCCATTACAGCAGCGAAATAATAACCCAGGGTAACAAGCAAGATAATAACAATACCTAAATATATCATTTTATTTCGATTTCCTTTTTCCAGCTGTTTGGCTGAATAAATACGTGCTGCAATCGCACTTAGTGCAAAGAGGGTCGTGAATAAACTCACTTGAAATGAACTGGCTTTAAATTCTCCCTGCACGTAAGTGGGTAAGGTAGAGATAATCATGTGAAGTTGTAAGAATAGTAAAAAGTTACATAAAGTTAGTATAATGAACTCTTTGGTCCATAATCGGTTTTTCCCTAGCTGCATAATTAAGTTTAATCTCCTTCATTTCTAGAGCGGCTCTAAACAGGAGGGGAGCTTTCGCCCTCACATCCTGTTACTTTGAGCTGTTCTTCTGTTCGTGTACTTCTTGTTGTTTTTGCACATGGTTGTGGTAGTCATTTAATACTCGGAGAAAAACTTTCATGTCTTCTTCGGGAATGATCTCAGCAAAATCTGCATTTAATTTTTCTTCAAGAGGAAGAATTAAACGGCATAGATGAGCACCTTCATCTGTAAGAAATAATTCATACGCTCTGCGATCGGCAGGATTCGGTTTACGAACGACTAAACTTTTCTTTTCCAGCATGTCAATAATCCGTGTAGTCGTTGGTTGATCCTTATAAGCTCTTGAGGCAATTTCGCGTTGATTCAAACCTTCGTGGGAGTAGATGTGAAATAGAACAGACCATTGCTCTGTTGTAATTTCGTATTCTTTCAAAAGTTGATTCATTAAATGAATAGAGCGTCTATGAGCAACGCCAAGCATAAACCCAAGCGAATGTTCAAGTGTAAACTTATTCAATGTGTTAGTTAACCCTCCTCTATAAAATACTTGTCACACTAATATTATTAAATGTTTTTATTCGTGTCAAAGAATTTTATAAAACTAGCTATACGAATTTTTTCCATATTATGCAAACTTTTTGGTGTAAACTATATATAACAAAGCATGAATGTTTCTTATAATCTAGGAGTGAACTAAAATGAGAGAAGAGGGATTCCCATGACTAACAGGGACAAGCTGACTATAAAACGCGCCGAAAAAAAGGATATATCTGCACTTGCAATTTTATTTGATGAGTACCGTGTATTCTATGAACAGGAGTCTGATCCAAAGGGTGCTGAAGTTTTTTTGATGGAGAGAATGGAAAATGAGCAATCTGTCATTTTTTACGCTGAGATAAAAGGAACAGATGAGCCCGTTGGTTTTGTACAACTATATCCCTCCTTTTCGTCCATTTCCCTTCAGTCTCTGTGGATCTTAAATGATCTCTATGTAAGAAAAGAAGCTAGAAGATTGGGAGCTGGAAGAGCTCTGCTTCAAGAAGCAGAACATTTGGCCCGCCTTACAGGAGCAAAAGGACTGACTTTATCCACTTCAGCACATAATAGTGCAGCCCAGAAGTTATATGAGTCTGAAGGATACATACGAGACAATGAATTTTGGCATTATAATCTTCTTACAATTACAAAATCTTGATTGTATACCCAGGGTTCGTTGTAATCCGAAGAATCCTTATGGCATAATACAGCTACGGAACATAAGGAGGGATTTATGCTGCACTGGATTGCAATGCTTACCATGTTGATTGATCATATAGGTGCTATTTTTTATCAGGATCAAGGCATATTTCGGATCATTGGAAGGCTCGCCTTTCCGATTTATGCGTTTTCGACATATCTTGGTTATAAATACACAAGTAATATGAAACGCTATACTTACCGTTTACTTCTTCTGGCTATCATTTCGCAGATCCCATTTATGCTTGCTTTTCAGCATTCTAATTTGAATGTAATCTGGACACTGTTGTCCTCGCTGCTTGTTCTTCAGCTGCTGGATAAGTCCCAAAGTGGAATCAGTAAAGTTCTGATTGTTATGATCTCTGGTATTCTCATGGAATTATCCACGATGGACTATGGGATCTATGGTCTCTTCCTGGTTCTAATCTTTAGATACACGGAAGGTATGGTCATGGTGGGTGCTCATTTGCTACTTAATATTGCGGATATGGTGGTATCTGAACTTCAAATCTGGAGCACGCTAGCGACGGTATATATTGCTTTCTTAATGGATAAGGGAGCTTCATTTCGCTCTACTGTTCCGCGCTGGCTATGGGTAAGTTTCTATCCGTTACATCTTGCTGTACTTGCGGTCATTCGAATCGTTTAACACGGAAACGAAAGCTGCCTATTATAATAGGCAATATAGAGTACATATCTTGTGCTGTTTTTTTTATGGTGATATTCCTTCATGAATATGAATCGGTTACAATAGAACATAAGTTGGATCTATTCCACGAAGTGGTATGATGATTTGTTTTGCTAAACATAGATTGGGAGTTGAGAATTTAGTGGAACTAAAAAAAGCAGCAGCAGAAAGAGCAGTGGATTTCGTTAAAGATGGAATGAAGGTAGGACTAGGTACAGGATCTACGGCCTATTGGGCTATTAAACGACTAGGCGAAAGAATTAAGGAAGAAGGACTGAATATTCAGACAGTAGCTACATCCAAAGCTTCTGAGGATCAGGCGCGGGAATTGGGAATTCCCCTCATTCCTTTTGCTGAGATGGGTAGACTTGACCTTACGATTGATGGTGCTGATGAAGTCGATGGCAGATTAAATCTGATTAAAGGTGGCGGCGGTGCGCTTCTGCGCGAGAAAATTGTTGCCACGAACAGCAGACGACTCATCATTGTAGTGGATGAGAGCAAAGTTGTTCATACGCTTGGTAAATTCCCATTGCCTGTTGAGATTGTTCCGTTTGCACATGAATGGACATTTCAGGCCCTTGATCAGCTTGGCTGCCGTCCACAGTGGCGCATGAACGGTGAAGAGAAATATGTGACGGATAACGGAAACTATATTGCAGACTGTCTGCTTGGACGCATCTCTAATGCAGAGGCTCTTAATCAAAAATTAAATATGATTCCAGGTGTCGTTGATAATGGTCTGTTCGTCGATCTGGCGGATACCGTGGTAGTGTCACACAGTGACGGGTCAATTGAGCTCAAAAAAAGGTAACTTCTTTTTCAAAGAGAGGAAGATAAGTCATCGGACAAATTCTCCTGAAGCTAGATGATGTAATTCTACGCACCATAGAAGAACAAGATATCGATGATTTATATCAATTCATATATGGTGAAACGAATCCGGAATGGAAAAAGTGGGATGCACCCTATTATCCCTTAGTGCATGAGAGCCGGGAAGGTTTTCGTAAAACAGTCGAAAAGGCATCTTCAAAGGAAGTACCTTCTTGGGTCATTATGGAAGTAAGTGGTCAGATTATAGGGAGTTTATCCTATTATATTGAAGATCCTCAGTCGATGTGGATCGAGACTGGGATCGTTATGTACCAAGCAGCGGACTGGAATAAAGGATGCGGTACAAAAGCCATGAAATGCTGGATTACTTATTTGTTTCAAGTTCTCCCTATTGTTCGTATAGGTCTTACTACATGGTCTGGAAATGTAAGAATGATGAGTGTGGGTACAAAGCTAGGGATGCAAGTAGAAGGCCGTATGCGGAAGTGCAGAATTGTAGACGGAATCTATTATGATTCGATCCGAATGGGGATGTTGCGGGAGGAATGGGAAGCACGCCATTCATCCTAATGATTCACTCCATGATCCAAGTGTAAAGTGGAAACAATGGATATTTTTATTGATAGAGGCTATTGGAGGCAAGGTTATGTCTAATTTACGCGATGAGAGAGATCTATCGCTTCAGTTGTTTGTGGTTCTAGCCAGAGCCTACAACTCTGTAACTGCAAGATCTAATCGAGACATTCAGAGTCATGGGCTGAATACGACGGAATTCGGAGTGCTTGATTTGTTATATCATAAGGGACCTCAACCGCTGCAAAAGATTGGGGAAAAGGTACTTATGTCAAGCGGTAATATTACTTATGTAGTGGACAAGCTGCAAAGC
Organism: Paenibacillus sp. GYB006; assembly: GCF_036577645.1. NCBI lineage: Bacteria > Bacillati > Bacillota > Bacilli > Caryophanales > Paenibacillaceae > Paenibacillus > Paenibacillus sp. GYB006. Next base: position 838,663 of record NZ_JARBDA010000001.1, read on the forward strand.
AAAAATTTGCTACTACGCAGAGCTTCCTTGGAAGATAGAAGGGTAATCTTTGCAGAACTGACGGATGAGGGAACTGCTTTTTTTGAGCGTATTTTTCCAGGGCATCATGAAGTCATTAAAGAAGCAGAGCAAGGACTAACCGATGATGAGAAAATAGAAGCGATTCGTCTGCTGAAAAAGCTTGGATTATCGGCTAGTGGACGAGAAATAGAAAGATGAAATTCGTATGTTAAACCGACCTCAATAAGGTCGGTTTTCTTTTGATTGAAATTTCCAATTGCTTGCATGTTGTTTTATAGTGTGGGACAATTAAATAGTTGAAATCGATATACACTTTGAGAAAAATGGATATTGGTTTCATATTATATTTTAATTTTAGGGCGTAAATATTACATCGGTTTTCACAAGAAGGGAGCTGCATTCTGATGAATGATACCAATAATGCAGCTGGGGAAGTCCTCTTGCGACAGGTGGATCGTCTCGCCGAACAAATTACAGAAAGGCAGTACGAAATACAACCTGAATTAGAACTGAAATATGGCCCGTCAGGCAAAATCAAAACAACACAAGATACAAAATATAGCCTAAGTTTTTTGGCTGAGAGTGTTATGCTGAAAAGTCCCTCTCTTTTTACACAATATGTATCGTGGCTAAAAATATTAGTTGCGAGGTATCAAGTAACAGAGGAAGACTTGCGTATTAACTTCACTTTAATCCAAGAAATCTTAGAACAAACATATAAAGAGACAGACCGAGAACTCTTACTTGATTATTTAGAAAAAGGTATTCAGGAAATTGCAACTGCCCAGCCTATACCTACGTATATCGCGGAAAATCAGCCATACCGTGAAAATACAGAGTTGTATCTTCGGTCCCTATTGTCTGCCGATCGTAAGGGAGCTTGGTCTGTTATAGAGCAATTACTCGCGGCAGGAACTTCTATCCAAGATATCTATCTTTTTATTTTTCAAAAATCACAGCTGGAAATCGGCAGGTTATGGCATATGGGCAGCATTACCGTGGCTCAAGAGCACTTATGTACGGCTGCAACGCAGGCGAATATGTCCAAGCTTTATCCTTACTGGCTGACCAAAGAGAACAATGGTTATAAATTGCTCGCTGCATGTGTAGGCAGTGAACTGCATGAAATTGGGCTTAGGATGCTGACGGATCACTTTGAGATGGAAGGTTGGGACACCTATTATTTAGGTGCCAATGTTCCTAAAGAAGGTATTACGGAATCGATTCAAAAATATAATGTGGACGTACTTGCATTGTCTGTAACGATGACTTTTCATGTTCATTTAGCAAAACGGTTAATTTCAGAGGTGCGAAGTAATCCTGCGACGAAACATGTGTCTATTATTGTTGGAGGACTTCCTTTTAATATTGACCCAGAACTTTGGAGAGAAGTTGGGGCAGACGGGTATGCTCATGATGCCGGTAGTGCCATTGAAGTAGCTTATTCCCTGCTTTCTTCCAAGTGAAGAATAAATCCTGCTTCGTGTTTCATTATAGGTGATCTATTAGAGAGGAGGGATGATATGCCCTCAAAATTTAATGAACACGAGATGACAAAACTGAGAAGTATCATTGCTGAACTTAACAGGGAAATAATTAAGAGTAAAGAGCATGAGCAGACCGTACTCAGTGAATTTTCAAGTATGAATAACGATCTAGTTACGTTACAAAGGGAACTTGCCAAGAACAATTCCAGACTTAATGAAGCGAAAAATCAGGCAGTTCAAGCGAGTGAAGCAAAAAGTGAATTTCTGGCCTTGCTGAGTCACGAGTTTCGAACTCCTTTGAATGGAATTATGGGGATGACTGAAATCTTATTAATGTCATCGCTTACAGAGGAACAGCGGCAATCGGTTACTGTAATTCAGGATTCGTCTCAACTTTTGCTCTATTTAATAAATGATATATTAGATCTATCAAAGCTTGAAGAGGGAGAAATGAAATTAAATCCGTCCGAGATGGATTTACGAAGCATTTCGAAACATGTCAATATGCTTCTTTCTGCAAAAGCTGATAAATCCGGTAATCAACTATACACAGAGATTGATGATTCATTATCTGACACGTTAATTGGTGATAGTACCAGGGTAACTCAAATACTAATGAATCTTGTTGGTAATGCCATCAAATTTACGCAGAACGGTTCAATCTATACTCGTATTCAGGTTTTATCTGAAAAGGATCATAAGCAAATGATTCGTATTGAAGTTACAGATACGGGGATTGGCATTACGAAGGAAGATCAGTCTAAATTGTTTAGACCTTATTCCCAAACATCTGATGGACAACAGTCTAAGTATGGTGGAACCGGTCTTGGACTCTCCATTAGCAAATACTTTGTAAATCTGATGAATGGACAGATTGGTGTCATAAGTGAGTATGGAAAAGGATCTACTTTTTGGATTGAAGTTTCTTTTGAAGTTAAGTCTAACGTCGAGGCGATGACTCCTACTACGAATGAAGCCGAAATGAACCGTTTAACAGCGGTGACACTTGAGACTACAGACTGCATCCAGTGCACTCCTCTTGAACATCCAATTCTTATCGCAGAAGATAACAGCATTAACCGTAAGGTTGTCCTTGTTCAGTTAGAGAAGCTTGGAATTACAAATATAGATACGGTGGAGAATGGAGAAGAAGCGGTTGCCGCTTATCTCAGTAAACCATACTGCCTTATACTGATGGATCATATGATGCCGAAGCTTGATGGAATAGAAGCAACAAAAAAAATCCGACAGATTGAAGAGGATGAAATGCGTCCACATACTCCTATTATCGCACTCACTGGGAATGTTACAGAGAGACAGCGTAGAGAATGTCTCGAGGCAGGTATGGACGATTACTTACCTAAGCCAATCACTCTAGAAACACTTCGAGAAATGATGCAGAGATGGCTTCCTGAAATGCATGATGATTCTATTCTAAATGAGGAAGTGATCATGGAGTTATTGAACCTTAGTGAGGAGAAGAAGGGGGAATTATTAGAAACCTTGCTTGACATGTATCAAGCGGATACGCCGAGTAAAATAGATCAATTGATTCATTATATTAATACTAATCAATGTAGTGAAGTAATCAAGACCGCACACGACTTGAAATCGAGCAGTCTTAGTTTGGGAATTGAACATCTCTCTTTGCTGTTAGGAAAGATAGAAACATCTGCAACAATGGGTTGTCTTGAAGAACCTAAGCGAATGAAAGAACTGTTGGTACCTGCTTACGAGAAGGCTTGCAGGGAGATTAAGAAGCTTCTTTCATCTATACATCAATAATACAACGTTTATGAAAAGGTATCCGCTTCGTAATGAGGATACCTTTTTTTGTGTGCTGAAAAACAGGTTTGCAGGTTAGGAAATCATAGACGGTTTAAGTACAATATATCAATAGATAGAGGAGAGAAATTGGATGTGGATTTTACTGCTAATACTTCTTATGATTGCAGCCTTGCTGTGGGCGTCAGTCTCCTATTTCTATAAAGTGGCGATAAAAAGAACACCTAAACCAATGATCATCAAGAATACAGAACAGATGGCAGGAGATAAAGTGGTTTCAACGAGTCCTGATTATTCCTGGATTAGAGCTCAATCACCTGAGCAGGTGGAGATCACTTCTTTTGACGGATTAAAACTTTGCGGCACCTGGATACCGGGAAAAGGAAAAGAGAATAAGATCGTTATTTTATCTCACGGGTATACAGGCCGCGGATATGAGATGGCGGGGTTCGCTCGTTTTTATATAGAAGAGCTTGGATTTCGTGTATTAATGCCAGATCACCGAGGTCATGGGGCCAGTGAAGGCGACTATATTGGATTTGGTTGGCATGACCGGCTTGATCATGTGAGATGGATCGATTTTGTGATTGAAAAGTGGGGAGAGGACAGTGAAATCCTGCTGCATGGTATCTCGATGGGGGCTGCTTCCGTTCTCATGGCAAGCGGTGAGAAACTGCCCTCCCAAGTGAAAGGAATTGTAGCGGATTGCGCGTACACCTCAGTCAAAGATGAATTGTCTTACCAAATGAAGCAGATGTTCAAACTTCCTTCCTTTCCGTTCCTTCCGCTAGTCAGTCTATATACGAGGTGGAAAGCCGGCTATCGTTTTTGGGAAGCTTCTGCCTTAAAGCAAGTTAAACAAACACAGCTGCCTATTTTATATATCCACGGGGGTGAAGATACCTTCGTTCCTACTTCTATGGCTCATGAGCTGTACCGAGAAAGTGCTGGTGACAAATATTTGTATATCGTTCCTGAAGCTGCACATGGTACTTCTTTTCTAGTAGATTCGGAGGGATATAAACGTCATATAAAAGATTTTGTAGCCCGCTATTTAGGACAAAATACGGAAATAAGAACGGAAAAGTGGCTATAAAAGGTTTCATTATGGGTAATGGTAGTTCAAACAACAATTTTAGAAAGGGGATGGGCCCATATGTCTGAACAACAATTTAAAGAAGCGCGCAAAATGGAGGAAACGTATCATCGTAATTTTTATAAAGAACACGATCTCTATGAAGAAGGGACTTGGATGGCCGGACCCATGCCGATTGTCATGGAAACCCTTGACCGGTTAAGAGCTTTTAAAGATCATCTTACCGTGTTGGATCTTGGAGCAGGTGCAGGCAGAAACACGATTGCGATAGCAGATAAATTGCGCGGAACGAACAGCAGAGTCGTAGCGGTAGATTTACTAGAGGAAGCGATTGATAGTTTACATGAGCACGCAAAAAAATATCAAGTCGATCACTTTATAACGGCGGAACAGGCGGACATTGAACATTACGAGATTGAGCCAAAGCGGTATGATTATATCGCAGCCTGTTCTTGTCTAGAACATGTATCCTCTGAAGAAGCGCTCCATCAGGTGCTTGACCGAATGCAGGCAGGTACAAAAATAGGCGGTATACACCTCATTACGATGAGTACCGGAGTAGAGGAAGTAAAACTTTCGAATCTTGAACCAATCAAACCACTGATCGAACTAAATTTACCTACGCAATATGCTGAAGATTTATTAACTCATCGTTATCAGGACGATTGGGATATTTTATTCACAGAGCGAGTCACACAGGCGATTCCTGAAGAAAAGTATGATGAGCCTACTGAATTCCGCTGTCAGTTACTTCGATTTGCTGCAAGAAAAAGAAAATAATAAAAAAACAACAGGCTCATGAAGTCTGTTGTTTTTTACATTATGGATAAAAGTGCAAACATTTGATTGTCGCTGTAGTAAGTTCGCTCTATAATTAAGTATGTGAATCTATGAAGTGTCATTCTAGATTAAATAGTATAGAAGAAAAGGAGGACGATCACATTTGACATATGAAGAACGTTTGCGAGATATAATGAATCAGCCGCAAATTATCGATGACCTTAAACGGGTTCGCGAACTTGGCTTACCAGAGGGATGTATAGCTGCTGGTTATGTAAGGAACCGAGTGTGGGATGTACTGCACGAATATAAAGACGCAACTCCGCTGAATGATATTGATGTCATTTATTATGATCCTAAGCAGTTAGATGAATGGATTGATATCCAGTATGAGAAACAATTACAGTCAGGGCAGATTGGACGAAAATGGCAAGTTAAGAACCAAGCAAGAATGCATGAATATAATATGGATCCTCCCTACCAATCCGTAGAAGATGCGATGAGGTACTGGACTGAGACAGCGACTGCGGTTGCGATTCGTCTGAATGATCAAGATGAGCTGGAGATCATAGCTCCATTTGGTTTATCTGATCTGTTCGAGATGAATGTGAAAAAAAGTCCATATTTCCGGAATGTTGGGCTGTATAGACAAAGAGTATTTGAAAAGAAATGGCTTGATCATTGGCCTTTATTGTTGATGATGGACTGATAGCTCATAGATTGTAGAGAAATATGAGATAGAGAGAAATAAGATACAATAATAGAGAATATCTATTATGCTACTCATTTTATAAGGGAAAAAGCGGGGGAAATAAAGTATGCCTTGGCCAATGGTACATTTAACGGTTGCCCATCTGGTTCAACAAGGACGTCCATCACCATCTTTTGTTCTGGGCAACATTGCACCTAATGCTGTTCTTACAAGACGGAATATGAATGATCAAATGAAGTGGAATACTCATCTCTGTAAGGTGGAAGGGATTCTGCCGCGGGTAAGAGAAATTCAGCAGTTTCATGTATCACATACGAATATTCATCTTGGTGAAGATTACAGACAGTTTCTTATGGGGTATGCTGCGCATATATACGTCGATTTGAGATGGGCTGAAACCGTATATAAAGGGATGGAAAATCTAGCACAAAACATTTTTCTGTACCGATGGTATACGCAGTTTCGCTCATTTCAATCACTATATAACCGGGACGTCACACAACTGGAATACATACTCATGGATACGCATCCAGAAACAAAGCAATTACTCGAATTACTTGAATCCGCACCTGCTGCAGCCATGGGCAGACTCGTCTCACTTCAAGAAGTAGATGATTATCGGTATGATATCCTTCGTAAATTAGAAGAACCGATTAAACCTCGCTCACTACGGCTCATGGATATTGAACGGATAGAACAATTTATTCAAGAAACAGCGGAAGAATTACGTTTCTTGTTACCTTCCTGGTCAGCGTTTAGTTCATCAACCGATCCTGTTGAAGAGGTTTACAGCAATAATCCATATCATGGTTGAAAATGAAATGTTCGTGTGTGATTCTATAAGAGACTTGAAATATTCTTGTAAAAGCCCTAAAGTACGTATAGTAAATGCGCATGAATAGGAGGATATACATTGTTTATTTCTTTACAAGATCGTTTAGAAGATCCTATAGTACAGGAACTCATTGAATACGCTACCCTTCCAGAGCAGGAATACGTACTTGCAGCCCTGAAGGAATATAAAGAACAAGACGCTATGACGTTGTACGGTTTCGAGGATGAAGAGCAGTTAGTAGCTCTCATCGGAATCGAGAAACAAAATCAAGAAGTGCAAATCAAGCATCTCGCTGTGCTGCCTGAGAATCGGCTGAAGGGTTATGGACGCGGCATTATCTCTGAAATGATTAGTAGTGTAAAGCCTGAAGTTGTAACCGCAGAAACAGACGAAGAAGCTGTGGATTTTTACCGGAATATTGGCTTTATTGTCTATAGTCTGGGTGAAAAATACCCTGGGGTTGAACGTTTCCGCTGTGTGTTTGAAATAGAAGAAGAGGAATAATCCATCCTAAGATGAGAACAGCAAGACTTACGTATCATCCATTACGGTACTAAGAGAAGGAGTATATGCATTTGCCTACCACAGTGTATCGAATTATCGGTTTACTTCTTGGACTTGCAGTTCCCTTTGTTTTTCTTTGGCTGAAAATTAGCTTCCTATTGTTGTTTTTGCTCCTCGTTTATGCGGAGCATCGCAAAGTTAAAGTTCCGCTGAGCGGAACTTACTTTATCGCAGGAATGTTGATCGGGAGTATTATTACTTTTGTTACTTAATAAAAGAGACATATATGACTCTGAAACAGGTGGGTTCACCTTATCAGAAATATATGTCTTTTTCTTTGCGTTTTTTTATAAAAAAGGAGAGGAAAGATAACTTGCCGTGCCGCCTGCTTCCATTTTTACATATGTTGTATGATCACTACCCTTGCCATATTCTTCTGAAATCGATGAAGTCATAGAGAAAGGAGGAGTAGAAATGGTGTACCGTTATCTGGCACTTGGCGATTCACTGACGGTAGGTATCGGTGCTTTATTTGGAAGCGGGTTTGTTCCACTCTATCAAAAAAGACTGGAGTATCATTTACGCAGTCCTGTTCTTGTAAGTAACCAAGGAATCAATGGACTCACGTCCCAAAGACTTCTATCCATGGTAAGATACAATCAATACTTGCGGAATCTCATTGTACATGCTGACATTATTACGATCTCCATTGGCGGGAATGATTTGATTCAGGCAGCTCGTTCAACGAGGTGGAATTTGAGTTCTCCATTATTCACCCAGACTTTGGACGTATGTGAGTATCATATGAGAGAGATGCTTTCACAGATCCAATCCTTAAAAAAGGATTCACCTTACTTTATTCGGCTCGTCGGACTGTATAATCCGCTGCCTAAGAATGAGGCTGCCTATCATTGGGTGAAACAATATAATGACTTTCTTACAAGTCTAGATAGTCCTAAAATAGCAACGGCCCAGCTTCTGTATGCTTTTCAGGGAAGGGAAAGGGAATTATTATTTTTTGATAAGGTCCATCCAAGCAGTAAAGGATATCGGGTTATCGAATCGCAGCTGGATCGTGTAGGCTATGCTCCGCTGTTGAAGCTAGAGAAGCCTCACATATTACGCAAAAAGAAGAAATAAGAATAGGAAGGGTGCAAGCAAAAGCCAGCTTGTATCCTCTACGTTTCGGTTAGAGGAATATTTCGATATAGAAGAAGGAGCAACCATATATGCAAATAGCAAACAGATCCTCCATCACAAAAGAAGAAGAATTACAGGTTCGCCGTATGCTTATAAATTACTTCGAGCCTTCCTTATCAGGAACAGAACTTGAGAATTGTATGATTTGGCGGTTAACAGGAGGGATGAACAACTCTACGTACTTGATTCATCTGAAAGGGAAGCGATATGTACTACGTATGTACAATAGTCACCAGGATAAAGACAAGGTTAAGTATGAACATGCTATTCTGAATAGCCTTACAATACATAAGCAAGCGTTTGTATATCCGCAGCTGGTACAGACATTGGAAAATACGACATTTACTCATCACGAAGGGAAAATCGGAGCCTTATTTCATTATCAAGAAGGGAGTAATGCGGTACGAATGGGGCCGAGTCAATACTTGCAATTGGGACAAAAAGCGGGCCAGGTTACACTCGCATTGTCTCGAATAACGGTTCCTTTAGCGCCTGTATATCCACCTTACTACAGATTGGATCTAGCTTATCCGGAAATTTCGCAAGCAAAGTTCATTCGCTTTCTACAGCAACCCGACTCGTCTTTTCTAACCCTGCGTCAAGAAACCAAGGAAATAGCAGAAGTAATTGAAGAGCTGTTCATCAAGACTCGCGGGGGACTCGAAGATCTTCCTCACCAACTCGTACATGGAGATCTGAATGCTTCTAATATCTTAGTAAATGAAGAAGGGGATATAACCACGATTCTTGATTTTGAGTTTGCTACTTGGGACCTTCGTGTGATGGAACTGGCTGTTCCTCTTTCAGATCTCATCACTGGCATGATTTTGAATGAGAACTATACCGCAAAAGCAGAAGAGAAGATGTGGAACAATCTTAATGCGCTGATCAGCGGCTATACTTCCGAAGTTACCCTACTACCCGAAGAGAAGGACATGATACCGTCTCTTGTTCTTCTGCGCAGAGTAGATGTCGTCATGCATTTTTTGACTCGGTATCATAAAGGAATTGATCCAGCAGATATAGTTAGCGATCAGCTGCAGAAGTTGATAAGCTGCGTAAGGTGGCTTGCGTTACATCAGGCTAGAGTGAGACAATTGTTATAGAAAAAAAAGCGTTCTTCTTCAGTTGAATAGAAAAAGAAAGCTTTTTAATCTGTTTATAATAATTTCCGAAAGAAACTGCGGACAGCCCAGCGACGCTCTTGCCGTTTTTTATATTTAGGCAGAGAGCGGTATACGTCAATCGACTGACGGTAGGCTTCTTTTGCCTCATTCTTTTGGCCGAGCTTTCCGTAGACAAGTCCGAGGTAATAGAAAGATTCACTGGAGGAAGACTGGATGTCTTGAAATTTCTCTACATATTGAAGTGCCTTAGCCTGATCCGTATCCTTGTATGCAGAAGCAAGACGGAGGTAAGGTTGGCCGTATTTTACTTTTGGATTCAGTTTAGTAGCGTGCAGCGTATGTTGTTCCCCTTGTTCAAGCTGCCCTTGATGAATTTCTGTCGTTCCGACCATATCCCAATATTCTGCTGAGTGATCATAAGACGACTCAATCGATAGTAGTAACTGCTGAGCTTCTCTGTACTTTTTGCGTTCAATCAGGAGTCTCGCTAAGTCAAATTTGGAAGTAACGTCATTTGGATTCAGCGCAATTTGCTGACGATTTTTGGAGATGCTTCGCATCCGTTTAAAAGGTTTTGTAATGCTTGGAAATACACCGACAAAACGCCGATCCAGAAGATAAAAAATAAGAAACAGTACAATAATAGCAATAAACGGATTACCAATGATATAGAAAAGCAAACCAAATAGTAAAAACTTACTCATAACCTTCCCCCTGATAAATAATTAGTAATCTCCTCATGTCGAACTTATGGCATTACGAACCTTGCCGAGTTTGCTTCCGATACACGCCGAGTCACTTTAGTCTGATCCTTCTCCAGCAGATGATTGTATCTCGCGCTGAAGCGAACATTTCAATATTATACCATATACGCTCGTGACAGAGTTTCTATAAGTCTAGTAAGATGGAAGTAAATAATGTGGAAAAAGGAGTACAATCATGACAGAGAAAATCAGACAGCAAATCGAGTTTATACGCGAAATTGATAAATTGAAGCACGTATTTCGGCAGTCTTATCTAATGAATCAAGAAAGACACGAGAATGATGCGGAACATAGTTGGCATATTGCTGTTATGGCCTTGTTGCTGAAAGAACATAGTCATGAGGATTTAGATATGACAAAAGTGCTGCACCTGCTTCTCATTCATGATCTGGTAGAAATCGATGCGGGAGATACGTTCGCTTACGATGTCAAAGGATATGAAGACAAATGGGAAAGAGAACTTGCGGCGGCAAAACGAATATATGGGCTGCTTCCAGCGGAACAAAAAGAGGAATGGATGAATCTGTGGCTTGAATTTGAAGAAGGCCTGACAAAAGAGGCACAGTATGCAGCGGCGATGGATCGTCTGCAGCCGGTCCTTCACAATTTTTATACGGAAGGCAAAGCTTGGAGAGCCAATCAGGTATCTGCTGTGTCTGTTAGAAAAAGGCTGGCGGTACTAAAAGAGGTTTGCCCTGCCCTAGATACATTTGCTAATGAATTGATTGACGAAGCGGTAGAGAAGGGTTACCTGTTACCGTAAGACGAATTCAGTAAGCGAGAAGGGAGGATTCTCTTAAAATAAGAGGAGTCCTCCCTTTATTTATTAGATATTAACTTTAAGGAAACAAATAGAACGTTTAGCGCATTAGTCTTCGATAGGAGGAAGGAGTCATCCCGGTATGTTTCTTAAATAATCGGTAAAAATGCGGAAGACTCTCAAACCCGCTGGCTTCCGCAATGGCTACCATTGTATCATCGGTACGCAGCAGTTTTTCTTTCGAGAGAATGATGCGTCTCGCCGCAACATATTCGGTGAGCGTCATCCCCGTATGCTGTTTAAAAGCTCGGCTAAAGTGAGCAGTAGAGATGGAAGCATCCTGAGCAAGTTCAGAAAGAGACACAGGCTGATGAAGGTGCTCGTCTAACCTTTTAAGGGCTTGCGCCATCCAGATCGGCCCCGATAACGTTGTTTTTTCAGGTTTTACAGCATCCGTCATCCGCATCAGGGAAATCAGCATCAGCTGTAACAACAAGAGGGTGGCATAAGTCCTCAAATGCTCCTGACTTACTGTTTCTGTATAAATCTGTTCAATCCATCGTTCGAATTCATCCATTTGTTTGTGGTTCAGTACTTGGATATAATTTCGCGACTTTCGAGACCTTTCGAAAAACTGCTGAATGGATGCTGCTTCTCCTCCCATACCTTGAAAGACAGCAGGGCTGATATAAAAAGCCGAAGACGTCAGCGGATTCTCTGCATCTTGAAAGGTGCGATGAAGTGTATTGCCAGGAATAATGATAAGACTTCTAGCCTTAATATCGACGATCGAGTGATCAATTAACATTTTTCCTTCTCCTTGATGTACACAAATCAGTTCATGCCAGTCATGAAAATGGTCAGGAAGTTCATGTTCAGGAAGTTTGGTTTCATGATATAACATGCGAAAAGGAAGATCGATTGCTGCTTTTAGACGCCCATCCACGGGTGCCTCGAGCTCATATTTCATAGCTGCTCTCTCCTTCTACATACAATATCATCTGAGAGTATATTTTAAGCAAAAATAGCAATTTATGTTCTTTCAGATGATGATACAATGAACAACATAAGGATACAACCACTAATAATAGAGGTGAAGAGTGTGACGGTAAAAAAGGATTATCCAAGACTAAGTATACAGAACAGTAACAGTCACCTAAATTCAGTTCATTCCGAGATCAAACAGCTCCCTGTGAAAGTTCTTCAGATCGGCGAAGGGAATTTTTTGCGGGGGTTTGCAGATTGGATGATTTATGAAAGCGCTATTAAAGGTGCGTTTAAAGGAACGGTAGCTGTAACCCAGCCTAGACGGAAAGGTAGAGGGAAACTGCTGAATATACGGGAACAAGACGGTCTGTATACGCTGCTGACAAGAGGCATTGTTAATGGGACGGCCGTTGAGAAGGCATCCATCATTCCTATTTTGTCTCGTACAATCGACCCTTATGAAGAATGGCAAGATTTTTTACAGCTTGCGATAAGCCCTGAACTGGATATTATCATCTCAAATACGACAGAAGCAGGTTTAACCTACCTGGAGACGAGATATGAAGAGGGTGTACCGATCGATTCTTTTCCTGGTAAACTTACGGTGTTTTTACATGAACGATATACTCACTATTCCGGAAGCAAAGAGAGCGGGGTACTTATTCTGCCTTGCGAACTTGTCGATCGAAATGGAGATGTTCTCAAAAAATACGTGCTGCAGCATAGTATTGATTTTGGCTTTTCGGATTCGTTTCGGGAATGGGTTCAGCAGGACAATCGGTTTCTGAATAATTTGGTAGATCGGATCGTCACGGGTGCCCCTTCAGAGGAAGAGGCGGCTGTACTCACAGAGCGTTTCGGATATGAAGATAAGTTAATGACCTTAGCTGAGCCTTACCATCTGTGGGCGATTGAAGGGGAACCGGACCTTGATGACAGGCTTCCGCTTGCGCAAGCAGGACTGAATATCCACTGGACCTCAGATCTAAAGCCGTTTCAGCTTCGGAAGGTACGTCTCCTAAATGGTTCTCATACCCTAATGACCCCGATTGCTATACTCAAAGGTCAGACATATGTGCGTGAGACGATGGAAGACAGCGAGCTTGGAGTATTTGTAAGAGAAGCAGCGGAAAAAGAAATCATTCCTGCCCTTGATCTGCCTGAGGAGGAAATGCAATGTTATGTCAAAGAAGTGTGGGATCGTTTCCTGAATCCTTATATCAATCATAAACTGACAGATATTATGCTTGGCTCTATCTCTAAGTTTAAAGTAAGGCTGCTTCCGACCCTGCTTGAAAGTATCAACAAAAACGGGGTTCTGCCTGAGCGAATCGTCACTTCTTTTAGTGCACTGCTTCGTTTATATAGGGCGGAACATACGGATAAAGGATATGTGTCAAGCACTTTTAGCGGGCAGATAGTAATCCTGCGGGATGAGGAACAGCTGCTTGCATCCTTGACTCAGCATTGGTCCCAGTACAGCGGAGCTAATATGAATGAGGTCGTTTCGTATATATTGGCAGATGAACAAATATGGGGACAGAACCTTGATCTGATCTCTGGGCTGCGGGATCAAGTGGCAGAGCATCTGAACAAGTGGGAAGAGGAGGAGCATAATGAATACGTATGAATCTTCTGTAACGGATTGGACACGGCTTCATCCGAATGATGATGTGCTCATTGCACTCCGTAATCTAAACGCAGGTGAACAGATTGAGGTAGCCAGCGGACAACATATCATTTTGAAAGAGGATGTCCCAAAAGGGCACAAGTTTGCCGTAAGGGAGCTTCAAGCAGGCGAACATATTATGAAATACGGTTATTCCATAGGTATCGCTAAGGAACAGATCGAGACAGGAAGATGGCTTCATACACACAATGTCAGCACAGGACTAAGCGGACTTATTGACTACGAATATATAAAGACCCCTCTCGAAAAACCGGCGGTTGTTCCTGCGAATCTTCATACTTTTCAGGGGTACAGACGAAGTAACGGCAAGGTAGGAATTCGTAACGAAATCTGGATTATTAATACGGTTGGATGTATTAACAAGGTATGTGAGGCACTGGCGAAAATGGGGAATACAGCTTTTCAGGGCCGTGTGGACGGGGTCTATCATTTTGCTCATCCGTTCGGTTGTTCACAGCTTGGTGATGATCTTAAGTATACTCAGCAGCTCCTTGCGTCCCTTGTATCCCACCCCAATGCCGGCGGCGTATTAGTCATTGGGCTTGGCTGTGAGAATAATCAGATCGAAGAATTTAAGACGTTTATTCCAGCTGAGGATGGGGAGAGAGTACGATTCCTAAAAGCACAGGAAATTGATGATGAGATGGCCGAAGGGCTGCGCTTATTAGAAGAACTGACGGAGCTTGCGGAGAAGCAGGAGCGTGAACCTGTTCCTATATCTGAACTTACCATTGGTCTGAAATGCGGCGGCTCAGATGGTTTCTCGGGTATCACGGCTAACCCTCTAGTTGGGGCTGTATCCGATAAGCTCGTTGCAGCTGGCGGTACAGCAATTCTTACCGAAGTACCGGAAATGTTTGGAGCGGAAACGATTCTAATGAACAGAGCTCGCAGTGAAGAAGTTTATGAAGAGCTTGTGAACTTAATCAACAATTTCAAACAATACTATGTGAACCATGGACAGAATATTTATGAGAATCCTTCTCCGGGTAATAAGGAGGGAGGAATCACCACCTTGGAAGAAAAATCACTGGGCTGTACACAAAAAGGCGGACATTCAGAGGTAGTAGATGTAGTTGCTTATGGGAAGAAGGTAACGCAAAAAGGGCTCAACATTGTGGAGGCTCCCGGTAATGATCTGGTATCCGTAACCGCCCTGTCGGCTGCAGGTGCACATATTGTTTTATTTACGACCGGACGAGGAACTCCTTTTGGCGGACCGGTTCCTACTGTTAAAATTGCAACCAATTCGGATCTTGCTAATCGCAAAAAGCACTGGATTGATTTTAATGCAGGTCAGCTGCTCGAAGGAAAAGCGATGGACGATCTTGCGAATGAATTTCTGGCAGAACTGATTGATATTGCGTCGGGGAATAAAGTGACGAACAGCGAACGTTATGGTTTCCGTGAGATCGCGATTTTTAAAGATGGAGTCATCTTATAGATGTAAAATCATTCTGAAAAATGCGAAAGGCCGGCAGAGATAGTGCATTTCTCTACTGGCCTTTTTTAGCGTGTTCTTTTAGATGATTCCGTAGCTAGCGAGTGTCTTAAGACGCTCCATCGTGAGATGTCCCCGCCATTCTGCTTCGGCTGCTACACTTAGCGCAGGCCAAGAGATTGGCCAGCCTCCGTCTTCTTGTTGAGAGGATAGAAGATGCTCCAAATGCTGCTCCGTAATCTCCTTGGGTACAAAGCGAGCTGCATAGCTGTCTGAACGAGGCGCCCAGTCCAGCACTTTTTGTACATAACCGGTTGCTTTTGGATTCAGCTCGATGACACCAGGCTGCTCTAGCAAATGATCGAGTTTTTGTTTAAGTCGAATGGATCGCTCGCTCTCATCCTGATTTTCCAGAAAATGTATCGTTTGAATAAGATTGTGATATCCTTCTAGTTCAGTGTTTTCAAGGGAAGACCAAACAAAATCTGCAGCCTTTTTAAACCAGTTTTCCCGAAGGAATGGATGCCAATCCTTACATTTATATAGTAGTCCAATAATAGAACCTGATGGATTAAGAGAAGCTGTGTCATCTTTTTCCGTTGTCCACCAGGGTGCATGGGGATAATCGTTTACGTTCTTAAAAGAATAGGGCCAGCCGCCAGTTGTAGGATTCGCATGTTTCTGCAGGAAAAACCCAAGTCCTGTAAGGATACGTTCAGGATAAAAGTGAACTTCATCCAGTAAATGAAGCGCAAACTCAGCACCTTGAGGCTGACTGTAAGGACTGCGAATATCGGGTTCTAGTGCATGCCCAAAACCGCCATCCTGATTTTGATAAGCGGCCAGCGCTTGGACTACGGATTCTGCAGATCTTTGTCCTGTCGCATATTCAAAACGGTAACGATCCAGCAAGCGAGCATGGGTGTACATGAAATGATGAGCTTTTTTCACAACCGGATGAGACACATCTAGTAATGGATATGTTGTCATAGTTTGAATCACTCCTTCAGTGCGTGATCGTATCCTCTTCTGTATTCCTCGTGTTCCTCTATTTCCCTGCAAAACGGTAAGGGAAATAGAAAATTCCCGCACTCTCTGCTACTGCAGATCGTACGGGAATAAGTATCTAGAAACTAGTTGTGATAGCACTTGTAGAGAACTATTTAACTTGCAAAATTTGTACTCCGCGTCCTTCAATTTGGATTGTTCCCTGAAGAGCAGTACCTGTCAGAAGATCCTCGACCTGAACATCACCTAAATCATAGGAACAAGCTTCCTTATTGAAGTTGAGCACAAATAGATAAGAGATTCCGTCTTTTACACGGCGGCTGACTTCAACGCCATCAGGTGTAACCAGCGTCTGTTCAATACCTTTATCGGCTGCTATTTTATCAACCAGGCCCTCTAGGAAGCTAATTTCTGGATCAGAAGCGACATAGTATGCTTCACCAAGGCCAAATACATTACGGGTCAAGGATGGCATGCCTTGATAGAAATCTTCACCATACTCAGCAATCACTTCTGCACCTTCCGTATGGAGCAGATCACAGAGCAGACCGCATTCATACTCGCCCGAAAGTTTGCCATATGCGTTTTTAACAATCATTTTGTTCTTCTGGTCCGGGAATAGTGCATCGATTTCTTCTACCCAGATACCGAGAAGATCTCGAAGTTCACCAGGGTATCCTCCTACCGTGACTAGGTCATTCTCATTAACTACTCCGCTGAAGAACGTAGTAACAAAAGTGCCGCCGTTTTTTGTGAAAGTCTCCAGTTTATTAGCGAATCCGGGTTTCACCATGTAGAGCACAGGTGCTACTACAACCTCATAGGAAGAAAGATCAGTATCGACGCTGATCATATCAACCTGGATATTCTGGCGATAGAAGGCAGCATAGTACTTATGAATTTGTTCTACATAATTCAGTGCTACCGAAGGACCGCTTGATTTCTCAATGGCCCACCAGTTCTCCCAATCAAACAGAATGGCTACTTTAGATTCTACACGAGAGTCAATTATTCGATCTCCGAGTTTCGCGAGTTCTTGGCCTAGCAGAGTTACTTCACGGAATACCCGGGTATTTTCATGGCCTACATGTTCAATGACCGCACCATGGTATTTCTCACAAGCCCCAATGGATCTGCGAAGCTGGAAGAACATCACCGTATCTGCTCCATGGGCAACCGTCTGGTAACTCTGGAGACGCATTACGCCTGGACGTTTTAAAGAGTTGTAAGGCTGCCAGTTTTGCTGGCTTGGAGTCTGCTCCATCAGCATGAACGGCATACCGTCTTTTAGACCTCTCATTAGGTCATTTGCCATCGCTGTCTCACTAGGAGGAGTGGTGAGACTCGGGTAGCTGTCCCAAGATACGATGTCCATATGTTTCGCCCATTTAAAATAATCAAGTTGTTTGAAGAATCCCATCAAGTTCGTCGTTACCACAGAATCCGGTATATATTTTTTAATTGCATCATACTCCATCTTGTAGCAAGCGAGCATACTATCCGAATTAAAACGAGAGTAGTCAAGGGAGATCCCTTGGAAATTAGTTCTGCGCTCACCCCATTCTTCACTGAGATTACTTGGGAGTACGATCTCATCCCAGTCATAGAATGTATGTCCCCAAAAAGCAGTGTTCCAGGCTTTATTCAGGGTATCCAGGTTCTGATAACGTTGTTTTAACCATACACGAAAAGCACGTTCGCAGTTGTCACAGTAACACTCACCGCCATATTCATTGGAAACATGCCATACAAGTACTGCAGGATGATCTTGATAACGTTCCGCAAGCTTGCTAGCAATCCGTTCGGAGTACAAACGATAGGTCGGGCTATTTGGACAGGAGTTGTGTCGCCCGCCAAACTTCCGTTTTCGGCCATCTCGATCTACACGGAGTACATCGGGATATTTAGTAGCCATCCATGCCGGATGAGCGCCGGTACTTGTTGCTAGACAGACATAGACACCGCTTTCATATAGGCTGTCGATCAGTTCATCGAGCCACTCAAAATGATAGGTGACTTCATCAGGCTGGTTTTTAGCCCATGAGAATACATTAATCGTTGCGATATCGATACCTGCTATTTTGAACATACGAAGATCTTCTTGATGTGTTGCCTCGTCCCATTGCTCTGGATTATAGTCGCCGCCGTAGAATATTTTAGGAAGTTTGGAACTAATCAATGGATTCACCTCTTGTATAAGAATAAGTCCATGATATATCATGAGATATATTTTTAAAATATAAGAATTGTAGAGATGTATATAATAATATGGAACTATACTTGAGGTGAAGTTATGCTGCTTACTCCAGAACATCAGCGTTTTTTTATGACGAGCAGAGAACAACCGCTGCCACTATATATTGAAAGTATTGGAGCGAATTTGAATCAAGAATCGATCGTGCGTTCCGCAGGATATCCTTGCTACCACTGGCTGCAGACCATGGAAGGAGAGGGAGAGTTTACTTTCGCCGGAAAAACGTATCGACTTCTCCCGGGAACCGGTGTACTTGTGGCCCCAGGTGAACCGCATGAGTACAAAAGAAAAGGAGCAGATAGGCTATGGTCTACTCTATACATTACGTTTAGCGGTCCGCAGTCGAGTGCTATTCTAGCAACGCTGGAACTTGAACCATCGGCATGTTACCTGTGGGACCCTTCTTCAGAGCTCCAGTTCTTTGGAGAACAAGTTCTTGGCTCAATCGGCAGTGATCGGGATTTAACCGGTCTTGAAGCATCAGGTGATCTGTATCGTTTTCTATTACTGCTTAAAAAATATGGAACGACAGGAAATTCACCTTCGTTGTCTCACTCTCTTGAAAGGCTTGCTCCACTGCTGCAGTTTATGGAAGAAAAATTGAGTGATCCGAGTGTCGGTTTATCGGAAATGGCAGCTGTACTTTCGGTGAGTCCCCGATATGTCAATACTCTCTTCAAGCAATCTTTTGGAGAGACCGCTTATGGATATTTTATCCTGAAACGAATCCGCAGAGCGAAAGAAATTCTCACATCACGTCCGGATATGACGGTTAAGGAAACGGCAGAAGCTGTCGGTTTCCGGGATGCAAGCCATTTTGTAGCTACCTTTCGTAAGACCGAAGGTGTAACACCAGAACATTTTCGTAAATTGTACTAATGAGTGAAACAGTCTCTTAATACTTTTAGTTGCTTTAATCGGGACTATATATAGATCAAAATGATTCTTTAGGATTGATGAAAACGGTTTTATGTAGGATGATGGGTTAGATAGACGAGAAACATCACTTGAGATGAAGAAAGAAGGGGAAAGAATGTCTGAACTATTCATTTGGCCTGGTCAGCCTCCTTATGCAGCAGAAGGATATGAAGCAGATCGACCAACACTGAGAGCATACCCAGCGGAAGGAGCCAAAAGCGCTGTTATTGTCTGCCCAGGCGGCGGATACTGTCATCTAGCCGATCATGAAGGAGAGCCCGTAGCAAAGTGGCTGAATGAAGCGGGCATTTCGGCATTTGTATTAAAATATCGGATCTTTCCGCACAGAGAACCTGCACCTCTCGCTGATGCTAGACGGGCGATACAATATGTAAGATCCCATGCACAGGAGTATGGGATTGATAAAAATCGGATTGCTATGCTGGGATTCTCGGCTGGAGGACATTTGACTGCGAATGCGGGGACTTCGTGGGTTCCTGGTGAAGAAGATCCGAAAGATCCTGTAGCTTCGGAGAGTTCTAAGCTGAATGCAATGATTCTCTGTTATCCTGTGATTACGATGGAGGATTACGGTCATTTTGGTTCAAGAGAAGCATTACTTGGTAAAGCCGCTTCGAGCGATCTCATTCAAAAATATAGTAACGAAAAGCAAGTATGCAAGGAAACACCGCCTGCTTTTATTTGGCACACGTATGAAGATGAGGCAGTCCCTTTACAGAACAGCCTTGCTATGTCTATGGCGTTAAGTGAATCAAGAGTTCCTCATGAGCTTCATGTATTTGAAGAAGGACGGCATGGAATCGGACTGGCTGAGGAGTTTGAAGAAACAACAGGAAAGTGGAAGGAACTATGTATTACCTGGCTTCGGAAACAGGGATGGTAGAGAGGGCTAAGAAGATGAGAAGGCCTGGGGATATAAAGCTATAAGCTGAGGACAGGTTTATAATTACCAGAGATAGTCACTGATACGGAAGAGCAGGCCTGGATTTTTGTATGCGG
The DNA here is from genome assembly GCF_036577645.1 of Paenibacillus sp. GYB006. Classification (NCBI taxonomy): domain Bacteria; kingdom Bacillati; phylum Bacillota; class Bacilli; order Caryophanales; family Paenibacillaceae; genus Paenibacillus; species Paenibacillus sp. GYB006. The sequence goes on from NZ_JARBDA010000001.1 coordinate 859,052, forward strand.
TATGGGTCTTGGTGATGGTTAGATGGTAGTCTTGCGTTTAAGTAGAGTGAATCTCGTGTATTAACATGGGTAGATACACCAGCCAGAGTGTTATAGCGATTAGCGAAGGAGTGTTTAACATGGCAGAACTTGAACTTGTACTTGATGCAAAAGCGAAGCTTGGAGAAGGTCCCAGCTGGGATGCGGAAGCGGGCCGTTTATTTTGGGTAGATATTGAAGGGTTTAAGCTGCATGCTTATGATCCGCAGACGGGCGAGGATACCGTTTATGATATCGGACAACATATTGGAGCTGTTGTACCATACGAGAAAGAACGCGTTATCGTTGCGCTGCGAGAGGGGTATCATGAGTACAACCTCCATACGGGAGAGCTTGAGCTTATTCATGACCCGGAAGCGGGCCGTAAGGATAACCGATTTAACGATGGCAAATGTGACCCAGCAGGTCGTTTTTGGGCCGGCACGATGAGTCTTGAAGGAAAAGACAAGCAAGGTGCCTTTTATTGTCTAGAAGACGGAGAAGTCAGCACCATATTTACCGAAGTTTCCACCTCTAATGGTCTATGCTGGAGTCCTGATCATAAAACCATGTATTACATTGATACACCTACAGGTAAGGTAGATAGGCTTGATTATGATGAGAAGACAGGCGAGTTGTCTAATCGCAGAACAGCGGTGGATTTTCCTGAGAATGTTGGTTTCCCTGATGGCATGACCGTAGATGCAGAAGGGATGATCTGGATCGCACATTGGGGAGGATCACAAGTCAGCCGCTGGAATCCGGAAACAGGAAAGATGCTGTCACACATAGAGATTCCTGCCGAGCAAGTGACTTGTTGCTGCTTTGGAGGTCAAGATCTGAACGAGCTGTATATTACTACAGCGCGGAACGGACTAAGCGCCGAACAACTCAAAAAAACGCCGCACGCGGGAGGACTGTTTCGAATCAAACCGGGTGTAAAAGGAATGCCGACTTTCCGTTATAAGCAAAAATAAGTTGTTCCGAAATATCTAAATCATCATATTTTACTGAGTAACCCTAAAAAGACATGGTAAAGATCGTATAAACGATCCTTTCTGCGTCTTTTTATTTTGGATAATTGATTTAGTTATCGAGATATACGTAACTTTTTCTCTGCCAAAGTGTTTATAGAGTAATAAATACAATGAGAATAAGGGATAGGGAGGACTATAATTTAGCAAAGGGGATAGTGCGATGAATGACGATCATTTCCAAGATCAGAACCAATTTTCTAAACCCATTGATCCATATAGTGCTAAAGCAAATTTTGATGTGAAGGAAGAGGAGCTACATAAATATGGTGTTCCATCATTATGGCGTGAAGTTTCTAATTTGCTGATTATTGTCGGAATTATTGCAGGCGTAGTTTTATTGTCTCGAATCTTCTAGTAATAATTAGTAACTAATAACAAGAAACGGAATTTTAAAAACACAAAAACCACAGGTGGATAATGGCTATCCATTCTGTGGCTTTTATATGATATATATTAATTGCGGATAAGATAATCAAATGCTCCTAGTGAAGCCGTTGCACCTGATCCCATGGAGATAATGATTTGTTTGTAGGCACTGTCTGTGCAGTCGCCGGCAGCAAATACGCCAGGAAGGCTTGTTGCGCCATGCTTATCTACAATAATTTCACCCATTCTCGTACGTTCGATTGTATCGCCTAACCAATCTGTATTTGGAACCAGACCGATTTGAACAAATACGCCTTGAAGTTCGATATGTTGAACAGTTCCTGTATCGCGTTCAATATAGGAAATACCATTTACTTTATCCGTACCTGTAATTTCCTTCGTTTGAACATTTTTAAGAACGGTAACGTTTGGCAAGCTGTAAAGACGCTCTTGAAGAACAGAGTCTGCTTTAAGCTCAGGCATAAACTCAAGTACCGTTACATGTTTTACGATACCAGCAAGGTCAATGGCAGCTTCAATACCAGAGTTACCTCCGCCGATAACAGCTACATGTTTGCCTTCAAACAATGGGCCGTCGCAGTGAGGGCAATAAGCTACACCTTTGTTTTTGAACTCGGCTTCGCCCGGTACGCCAACATTGCGCCATCTAGCACCTGTGGAAAGAATAACCGTCTTACTCTTAACAACAGCACCGTTTTCCAGCTCGATTTCGATAAGATCTTTTTTCTCCAAACGTTTTGCACGCTGCAGGTTCATTAGATCAATATTGTACTCTTTTACGTGTTCTTCGAGGCTTGCAGCCAGTTTAGGACCTTCTGTATGTTTAACACTGATAAAGTTTTCGATACCAAGTGTATCCATAATTTGTCCACCGAAACGTTCTGCAATAATACCTGTACGAATCCCTTTACGAGCAGCATAAATAGCAGCACTTGCACCTGCTGGTCCACCGCCGACAACGAGTACATCAAATGGTTCTTTATTGCTGAACTCGGATGCATCTGGAGTGCTTCCTACTTTTGCAAGAATTTCTTCCAAAGACATACGGCCGCTTCCAAATGATTCTCCATTCAAGAAAACAGTAGGAACAGCCATGATATCTTTGCTTTCCACTTCTTCCTTAAATGCAGCACCATCAATCATGGTATGTGTGATGTTTGGATTCAGTACGCTCATTACGTTTAACGCTTGAACGACATCAGGACAGTTATGGCAAGACAAGCTGATGTAAGATTCAAAATGGAGTTCATCTTGAATGCTTTTCACTTGATCAATTACCTTTTGATCTACTTTTGGAGGTCTGCCGCTTACTTGAAGCAAAGCAAGTACCAGGGAAGTAAATTCATGTCCTAAAGGAATACCAGCAAAAACAACACCTGTGTCTTCAGAGACACGGTTTACGCTGAAGCTTGGTGTTCTTTCCAATTTTGCATGTTCAACTTTAATTCTGGAGGACATTGTAGCCAGCTCGTCCACTAGGGAGAGCATGTCACGGGAGACTTCATCGTCCCCCGCACACACTTTAAGTACTACGTCGCCTTCCAGAAGCTGAAGATATTGTTCTAATTGAGCTTTAATATCTGCTTCTAGTATCATATTGACGCACTCCTTAGATTTTGCCTACAAGATCAAGGCTTGGTTTCAGTGTTGCACTTCCTTCTTGCCATTTAGCCGGGCAAACTTCACCTGGGTTGTTACGTACATATTGTGCTGCTTTGATTTTGTTAACAAGTGTACTTGCGTCACGGCCGATACCGCCAGCATTGATTTCTACTGTTTGGATAACACCATCTGGATCGATGATGAAAGTACCGCGATCAGCAAGACCAGCTTCTTCGTCCAGTACATCAAAGATACGGGAAATTTTTTGGGAAGGGTCACCGATCATAATGTATTCGATTTTACCGATAGCTTCGGAATGATCGTGCCAAGCTTTATGTGTAAAGTGAGTATCTGTAGATACAGAGTATACTTCTACGCCAAGTTCTTTAAGTGCAGCATATTGATTTTGAAGATCTTCCAGTTCAGTTGGGCATACGAAAGTGAAGTCTGCTGGGTAGAAGCATACTACGCTCCATTGACCTTTAAAGTTTTGTTCAGAAACTTCGATAAATTCACCTTTTTGAAAAGCATTAGCTTTAAATTCTTGTACTTCTTTTCCGATTAGAGACATATTCATGTTCCTCCTAAAGTGTTGTGTATGTTATTACAGAATTTATACTTAACTAGTATTGAAATAAAATTCAAAACTAATTAAATAATAATAATTCTAATCTGATAATTATTATCATATAAGCTTATCATTCTGTCAAGAATAATTCTCAATTAGATTTAATTTTTTATCTCGTAGATGTTTTTTTTAATAAACTATACTCTGCCCAGTTATGTGTTCTTTCATTAAAGGGACATCTGCGAAGAGAAGAGGAGTATTTTTAGTATCTTCATCTATAAGCTTACAGAGAATAGAATCAATATTCAAATGCAGTGCTTTGTTGTTTACAGTTTTTATATGGGGAATTACTTTGAAGTCAGGTTAATACTTGCAATTCAATTGATAAGTTTAGAGTGGAAATGAGAAGTGAATAGAATCTATTTGTAGGAGCAGAGAATGTAAGAGAACAACTTGGTAATTTTCCTTCTTCTATTATAGAGGTGAGAAAAGTATATTTAAAGTGATTATTTTCCTTTACAAAATAATTTAGGGCGCCTTTTTCGAGACGCCCAAATCATGGGAGAGGAGAAACCGGATGAAGAGCTTATGGGGAAACGTAAGTCTTCTCCGCGGTTGTCTACGGCACTTGTGATGCCGATAATTACATCATGACCGCTCACAGGTAAGTTTATACATGACCGGGCTAATTTCTTTTTGCCGAATTCATTTGGGCATTTTCACATCTATTATAGATTGTGGTACGATATCGATATAATAAAGGCACATATTAAGACAGAAACAGGGTGACATAAAAAGGTGAGAGTGATATCAGGCACAGCTAAAGGAAGACCGCTTAAAGCAGTTCCCGGAACAGGGACACGTCCGACAACCGACAAGGTGAAGGAAGCGGTCTTTAGTATGATTGGACCTTATTTTGAAGGTGGAAATGTGCTCGATCTTTTCGCTGGCAGCGGCGGACTTGGCATAGAGGCACTTAGCAGAGGGATGGACAAGGGGATATTTATTGACCTTGAACCCAAAAGTATCGAAGTCATTCGAGCTAACTTGAAGGCTACAAAGCTTGAGAATAAGGCAGAAGTATATCGCAATGAGGCAGGCAGAGCTTTGAAACTGCTGGCAAAACGTGCTTACAAGTTTGATGTTGTTTTTCTAGATCCGCCTTACCGGATGAAGAATGCAGATGAACTCATGCTGGCGATGCAGGAGAACGATATGTTATCTGAAGACGCCATCGTAGTCGTTGAATATGATGCGGGTCATGAGTATGAGGAGCACTTTGGACATTTTGACCAAACTCGAAAAACAACCTATGGAGATACGGCTATATCGGTTTACCATTATTCCCCCATCACTGAATCAGTGGAGGAAGATATAAGTCATAATGAAACGAGTCAGGAGATACAAGTTGATGAATAAAGAAGTATATTCAGGCGAGAGAGTGGCCGTCTATCCGGGTAGTTTTGATCCCGTAACGATGGGGCATCTCGATATCATTACAAGAGCTTCCAAACAGTTTGATCGTCTGGTGGTAGCTGTTCTGAACAATAAAAGCAAAAATCCTCTATTTTCCGTAGAAGAACGTGTTGAATTACTGGAGATGGTTACGAAGGATCTGCCCAATGTAGAAGTGGACAGTTTTCGTGATCTTACTGCGAGCTATGTACGAGTTAAAGGGGCCGATGTCATTGTGCGCGGAATTCGGTCGGTAACGGATTTTGAATACGAATTGCAGCTCGCGTCCTTAAATAAGAAATTAAATAAGGACGCCGAGACTATTTTTATGATGACCGATCCGATTTATTCCTATCTTAGTTCCAGTGTGGTTAAGGAAATTGCAAGCTTTAATGGTGATGTGACAGATCTGGTGTCCAAAGAAGTGGAAGAAGCGCTTAGACGTAAAGTTAATGAGAAAAAGGCCCTCGAGTAGACTTCCATCCGGCAATCCATTTGGATAACAAAATGAACGTTGTTAACAGCAAAATGAGAAGCATACCGAGCCATCCCGCATACTGGAAACCGTTTATTACAGGTTCTGAGATTCCGTTTATTCCGGGGGAAGCGTCATTGAACACGGTTCTAGTGGAGAGAAGCCACATTTTAATCGGTGTCCACAAGATCAGGACAAGAATATAAGAAATACATGCATGTAATATTCGTCCGAAAGTAAAGATAGAAGTGCTGATTCCGTACGGTTTCAAAAGGGCTGAGACTTGCCAGTGTGAACTCAGTCCTCCCCAGCCGATCGCCGCTGCAAGCAACCCGAACTGGAGTGGCTGCGAGATGATATCTGTGGAACGAAGAGCATAAGCACCAAGGTGTATTTCAAAAAAAGAAGACCAGAGGTAATCTGGGAAAAATGGAGTGACGTATTTTCCAATCAACTTGATAAGGACAGAAAATACGATCATAGAGCCACCTGTCATCATTAGTACTTGAACGGCATGACTTACTGTATCTCCGAGCAGTTTCCCAAAACTTCGGCCGTCTTTTTTTCTAGTCAAGGCAGCGGCTTGATACATGGAGTAGAGCAGACCTTTTTTTGGAACGGTTGGTTCATGTACATGTGGGTTCGTATTACTTACCGATACTGCATCATTTTTGTTAGCAAACCTCGCGAGAATGAATCCGGAAAGGATACCAGCTGCCCAGTGAACCAGGATGAGGACGTAACCGACAACGGGATTTTGATAAAAAGCCGCTCCAATGACAACGAGCAATGTCATAGGATTGGTAAAATGGGTGAGAGAAGCAAGCCGTGAGGCTTCTTTTGACGTGATTAACTTTTGCTCATACAGCTGTACTGCGGTATCGGCTCCGGAAGGGAAACCAGCACTCATGCCCACGGCAAGTCCAATACCGCTTGCTCCTGGCATTCGAAATCCTTTTTTCATTAAGGGTTCGATGAGTACACCCAGTCCGTGGGTAAAACCGTAAGCAGTCAGCATCTGTGACAACATCAGAAATGGCAGTAATGCAGGAAACACCATTTTCCACCAGATATTTAGTCCCTGCATGGAGGCCTCGAACGCCTCTTCGGGTGATGAAATAATGGCGACTACAAGGAAAAGAGCACCTATGCCCAGCAGCATTGTGATGAGATAGGGAGGAACCAGCCTCCGCATACCTGCACTTGTTTTATTATTAGAGTTCAATGAACAATCACCTCTATAGGTAAGATAAAGACCGACCCTGTAAAAATAGGGGCGCGGTTTTTTTTTAAGGTTAAGTGATAGTGGTGCAACATGTTCTTGTTAGTTTCTACTTCAAGTTCTGTGGATGAATATGTTGTCCTATACATGTATATGTAGAATACAAAGAACAAGAACAAGCTGTCTGTAAGTAAGGAGGAGGTGGACGATCATGAGTGATATGCGTAGAAAAAGCGGAATGCGAACGACGCTATATATCGCCGTACTTGCCATTATGGTTTATGTTTTGGTGTACATGCCTACGCCATATATCATTACTCAGCCGGGTTCGGCAGAGGCAGTAAAACCCATGGTACAAGTGAAAAATGGGGATGAAAAAGAAGAGGGCGAATTTCTCATGACCACCGTATCGGCGAGTTACGCGAATTTGTCACTCCTCTTTTTATCTGTATTTAATGATCATGCGGAGATTGGAAAGAAAGCAGAGCGTCTTCAAGGTAAATCGAAAGATGAATATTCGGCAGAACAGGTTTTCTATATGAGTGATTCTCAATCTTCTGCTATGGAAGCTGCATATGAGCAGGCTGGCATTAATTATAGTATTGTACCTGAGCATATATTTGTGTTTGGTTTGTCCAAAGATCCTGCGCCTCAAGGGGATATTCAAGCCGGAGATAAAATATTGTCTGTAAATGGTGTGCCTACTCCCGATCATACGGTTCTGTCTAAGGAACTGCAGGATAAAGAAGTGGGAGACACCATTGAAATGCAGTTAAATCGGAATGGAGAGACCATCACGAGAGAAGTTACGCTTGTTCCGATTAAAGATACGAATACAGGGAAGACAAGAGCAGGTCTTGGCGTGATGATCGGAACGATTCAGAAGGTGAAGCCGGAAGATCCAGCTCATCAGATCGAATTTAAGGATACCCGGGTAGGCGGCCCTTCTGCAGGACTTATGTTTACACTGGAGATTTATAATCAGCTTACTCCAGGGGATTTGACAAAAGGCCATATTATTGCCGGAACAGGGACGATTACGAAAGAGGGCATCGTTGGACCGATCGGCGGTGTAGTGCATAAAATTGTAGCTGCGGACCGGAAAAATGCTGAAATTTTCTTTGTGCCTAGAGATAATTATGAGGATGCAAAGAAAAAGGCAGATTCCATCAAAACAGAAATGAAACTCGTTCCTGTGGACACGGTAGAGGATGCCCTTGAATATATCGATACTCTCTCCGAAAAATAAATCTTTTTTCATTACATCTCCGTTGGTAATGAAAATTAGAAGTGAAAAAAATAGGGCATATAACTTGAGGTCAGAGACTTCACGTTATATGCCTTATTTTTATTGGATCATCAATATGGATGATCATTATGATTTAGCTATATATATTTCATGTCATTTTTCTACAATCCGTACAGGGGGTTCGTAAAAATCACGATATAATAGCCTAGGATTCGGCTTAGGCATCCCCATTCCATAGACTGCTGTTGCCTGCTGATCCCATGTTAATTGATCATGCTCGAAGGCAGACGTTTTAATGACGATCGGCAGTGTTGCTTTTTTGCGCATTTCTTTTAACAAGGCTTGTCCTCTATCTGTGAATCCAAGAACCCGAATATAATGAGGGCCTTGACGCAGAATGTCCGGTGTCATTTTTTCCTTCTCATGATGAAGAAGAATATGAGTCAGCATGCGCTGAAGTTTTGTTTTTGTATACCTTTTGGTTTTTACCGCTTCTAGGAGAGCATGGATGGAGAGCTCTGGAAGCTGAGGGAGCAGTTTAAGTAAACGATACTCCAGGCCCTCAGTGACCTCGCCAAAGCGTGCAAGTTCCTCCGGGCTCTTTGTCACGAGCTGTGTAAAAAGCGCGTCTCGGTAGCGCTCCAGATCCACAGGAGCGCGTCCATCTTGCCATTCGCGTTGCAGAATGGCAAGTACCTCCGCCGGCACATACGGCGCCGCGGCGGCAAGGCCATCCTCGCCGAGCAGAAGCCGGCGCACGGCCGTTGCACTTGCGATGCTGCCTGTGCCAGGCATCGCATCATGGTATCCGGCGCCGGTACGCTGCGCCGTGAAGGGCCTGATCGCACTGCCTAAACGGCGCAGCGCGATAAGATAGTGCAGCCCAAGTGTATTATTGGGCTGCTTCAGCAAGGCCAGTGCCCCCGCAGGATCACGGCCGGGGGCAAGAGCAGCCGCAGCCGCTGCATAGGCTGCGGGATAGCTTGCACCGCTGGCAAGCTGCTGCTGGAGGAGGGAAGCCAGAGCCTGCGGCTCACTGGCTAAGAGGTCCGCCAGCTCCATCAGCGGTGAAAGCTCTCCCGATTCGCTGCCAAAGCAGAGCGAATCAACAACGCCTGTATGGTGCAAGGTGGCCACCGCACCATAGGCAAACCATTCCGCCGGCTGTACTGCATAGGCAGCCGGCAGTTCAAGCACGAGATCGACGCCCATCGTAAGCGCCATCTCCGTGCGTGCCCATTTGCTGACGATCGCAGGTTCACCGCGCTGCAAAAAATGCCCGCTCATGACGGCAACGACTGCGCTCGATTGCGTGAGCCTTTTCGATTCTTCTAGATGATATACGTGACCGTTATGCATGGGATTATATTCTACAATCAGTCCTACCGCGGAATTCACGATATTGTTCAACCTCCCGGATTTGCTTAAGACCTGCTTTATTTGTTATCTTAGTTAAATCAATTTCATAATACCTTTAGCTGCTTTAATCAGGAGTATATATAGATCAGAATGGTTCAATTTGTCTATACATAGTTACGATTTTTATCGTTTTAATGAGTTATGAAATTGATTATAGTAGGATATTATTTTGAATTAGCCGTTACGGTAACTGTTTTTACAGGAACAGCTTATCCTCCAATACAGGGTGTAAAGTTTAAAGTGTTGACAAACCTCTTTGAAAATCGTTATAATGATTTTTGTTTGTTAGACCCTTTTCTCAACATACTTATGTCTGTATTGCAACACACTAAGATAGTATACAGTAATAGGGCTGATTGAAAAAATGGTTTATCGTCTGGAGTGATTATAATGCAAATGTCATTTCGCAAGATGGCAGCAAGTACTGAGCCTCTAAAGGTATCGGAATCGCTTGATATTAGTCATCTTATTCGAAACAACAAGGAAATCACAGCCGTGTCCCCTTTGCAGGCAGAACTAACACTAACTGCATTACCGGGAGACGTTGTGGATGTTCAAGGTCCGTTAACGGCCGAAGTGGATATGCTCTGCTCTCGTTGTCTTGGTAACGTACATGAACATTTAGATATGAAATTCGCCGAACAGTTCAAACAAGGAACAGAGCCGGAAGATGTGGATGAAGAGGATGATACCTTGTATGTGGACGAGGATACCGTGAATCTTGATCCATTTATGGAAGAATATTTCTTGCTGCATCTACCGTTTGCGCCGCTGTGTAAGCCTGATTGTAAAGGGCTGTGTCCTACATGCGGTACCGACTTGAACCAAAGCAGTTGTGACTGCGACAATACTGTTGTGGATCCGCGGCTTGCTGGGCTTAAGGATTTCTTTAAATGATATTAATCATTCGGTGCATCACTTAGCGTGCATGAATGATTAATAGTAGATATTAATTACTTGGTGCATCACTTAGTGTGCATGAGTAATTGATAGTAGATATTAATCATTCGGTGCGCCGTTTAGCGTGCATGAATGATTGATAGTAGATATTAATTATTTGGTGCATCACTTAGTGTGCATAAATAATTAATGGTTGATATCAATAACTAGTTGCATCACAATAGGTATGCATGGATTATTGAAAGTTTTTGCTGAATACATGACATCTGTGCTATTATGCAACAGTTGATTTTGATAAGGAGGTGGGAATTGTGGCAGTACCTCAACGGAGAACATCCAAAACTCGTCGTGACAAACGTCGTACTCACTTTAAATTGGCAGTGCCAGGTATGGTGAAATGTGAACAATGCGGAGAAATGAAGCTTGCTCATCACGTATGCAAAGTGTGCGGAACGTACAAATCTAGAGAGATCATCTCTCAATAATAGCTTTGCTGCGAAATAGTACTCTATCCTAGGATAGAGTACTATTTTTTTGTGAGTAATAAAGCAGTACTTTCTTTTTGCGTCAGCTTCCTTTATACTAAGCTTTAGTACCAGGTTCTAACCTTGGTTAGTTTGTTATCTGAAAATGGTTTATCATCATTGCCTTTAGGTATCAGATACCTGATTGATGAATGAATAATAAAGAATATAATGTTCTGAATATATAGATGGTTTGACTATGCTTTACATAGACTAACGCGGATTAGTCTCACATATACAACGTAATGATTTTAACTTGAGATTGTATAATTTCGGAAGTAAGGGGGAGCTTGGTCATAGAACGCATACCGAAAAGACAGAGGCAACAGCAACTTGCACAGATGATTGAGGACAATCCTTTTATCACGGATCAAGAGTTAACCAGACTGCTGAAGGTAAGTATTCAAACCATTCGTCTTGATCGTATGGAACTTGGCATTCCTGAACTGCGTGAGCGGATGAAGCTGATGGCTGAAAGGTCATATGATCAAGTTCGCTCCCTTCCGTTACATGAAGTGATCGGAGATATTGTTGATCTTCAGCTTGATAAAAGTGGTATTTCCATTTTTGAAATTAAAGATGAACATGTATTTTCTAGAACGGGTATTGCGCGTGGACACTATGTGTTTGCGCAGGCCAATTCACTTGCTGTTGCGGTAATTAACGATGAGATCGCACTCACTGCCTCCGCAGATATTCGGTTTGTAAGACCGGTTCATTTAGGAGAGAAGTGTATTGCTAAGGCATATGTTCGTTCGATGCCGGAACAGAAGGGAAAGGCAAAAGTAGAAGTGTTCGCTTATGTTGGAGAGGAAATGGTGTTTCAAGGAAACTTCGTCATTTACCGATCTGCAAGACAAGATAGCGAAGAGGGAGGTAATCATCATGAGGATCGTCATTGATGCAATGGGAGGCGACAATGCACCAGCTGCAAGTGTAGAAGGTGCCCTTCTTGCTGCTAAGGAATGGAAAGATACAGAGATTGTACTTGTCGGAGACGAAACAGCAATTGCGCCTTATCTTGGGAATGAACGGCCAGTGAATTTGACTGTTCAGCATGCATCTGAAGTGATTACGTCTGATGACGAACCTGTCAGAGCTGTTCGCCGCAAGAAAGACGCTTCGATGGTCGTTGCAGGACGAATGCTTCGTGAAGGCAGTGCAGATGCGATGATCTCAGCTGGCAATACAGGTGCGCTGATGACAACAGGGCTGCTCGTAGTAGGCAGAATGCATGGGATTGAGAGACCTGCCCTTGCTCCTATGATTCCAACCATTGATGATAAGGGAATGCTTGCGCTTGATCTTGGTGCGAATATGGATGCGAAACCAGAGCATCTTGCGCAGTATGCACTTATGGGAAGTATATACCGTCAGAAAGTCCAAGGTATTGAGCGCCCGAGAGTGGGACTTCTGAATGTGGGTACAGAACCGGGAAAAGGGAATGAACTGACGAAAGTTGCCTACCCTCTTTTGGAGAAACTGCCGATTCATTTTATTGGAAATGTAGAAGCAAGAGATATTCTTATGGGAACATGTGATGTACTCGTCTGTGACGGTTTTGCAGGTAATATACTGCTGAAATCGGTAGAAGGCGCAGCGGGTGCTATTTTTGCTCTCTTGAAAGAACAGTTTTCTTCTTCACTGAAGACAAAACTGGCAGCAGCAATGCTTATGCCGGAACTGCGCAGTCTAAAAGGAAAACTGGATTACAAAGAACATGGCGGTGCACCTTTGCTTGGACTTAGCCGTCTTGTTGTTAAGAGTCATGGTTCAGCAGATGCAAACGCAATTAAGAATGCCGTTCGGCAGGCTAGAATAGCGATTGAGAATCAGCTGGTTGAAAGTATATCTAAGGAAATTACAGGGAAGTGAGTGACATGATGAATACACATTTGCGTCCAGTCGGTGTCATCGGTACAGGTAAATATGTACCTGAACGTATTTTGACGAATCAGGATATGGAAAAAATGATGGATACGAATGACGAATGGATCGTTTCTCGTACAGGGATTCGGGAACGTCATATTGCAGCACCTGAGCAAGCTACGTCTGATCTAGCTTTTGAAGCCGCAAAAGCAGCGGCTGCATCTGCAGGCATTAAGCATGAAGACATTGAACTGATTATTGTTGCAACGGTAACACCAGACAGTGCTTTTCCATCTACAGCTTGTATTTTGCAAGATAAACTTGGTGCAAAAGGAGCGGCTGCATTTGATCTGTCCGCAGCGTGTTCCGGATTTGTATATGGCCTGGCAACGGCAACAAGTCTTATCCAAACGGGGATGTACAACAATGCACTCGTAATAGGTGCGGATTGTCTCTCTAGAATTACAGATTATACAGACCGTAACACAAGTGTCCTTTTTGGAGACGGCGCTGGAGCTGTAATCCTGGGCGAAGTACCTGAAGGTCGCGGATTCAAGTCGTTTGACCTTGGAGCTGAAGGAGCAGGTGGTTCGCTTCTGAACTTGCAAGCAGGTGGTTCTAGATTGCCAGCTTCAGAAGAGACGATTGCGAATAAACAGCATTATATCTACATGAACGGAAGAGAAGTCTTTAAATTTGCGGTTCGCGTTATGGGAACAGCTACGATAGATGTACTAGCGAAAGCTGGACTCGGAAAAGAAGATGTAGATCTTTTCATTCCTCATCAGGCTAATATTCGTATTATCCAATCTGCCATGCAGCGTCTTGAGCTTCCAGAGGAGAAGGTAGTTATTAATGTGGACAAGTATGCGAATACTTCTGCAGCATCCATTCCTCTCGCACTCGTTGAAGCAGCGGAAGAAGGCCGAATGAAACCGGGCGATAAAGTACTGATGGTTGGTTTTGGCGGCGGATTGACTTGGGGAGCTTCGGTTCTCGTTTGGTAATCAATGAAATGATTCAGTTATTATAATTTATTTATATTTTTCTTTAACTCTAGTAATTGGACGAAAGGAGTTTTGAATCTAGTATGGGCAAAATTGCTTTTGTATTTCCTGGACAAGGTTCCCAGTCTGTAGGAATGGCAAAAGATGCATATGATCAGGTAGACGCATCCCAAGCTATTTTTAAACAAGCAGATGAAGCACTTGGATTTTCGCTCAGCACGTTAGTGTTTGAAGGTCCAGATACGGATTTGAAACAAACAAAAAACACCCAGCCTGCACTATTGACAGCGAGTATTGCACTTTATGAAGCATTGCGGGAAAAAGGCATTACCGCCGATTATATGGCAGGTCACAGCCTTGGTGAATATAGCGCGCTTGTTGCATCAGGCGTTATTTCGTTTCAAGATGCAGTATCCATTGTTCGTGCAAGAGGAACATTTATGGAGGAAGCAGTACCTGGCGGCCGCGGTGCCATGGCAGCGGTCCTTGGTGCAGAAAGAGAAGCGCTGGCTGAACTCTGTGCTAAGATTTCTTCGCAAGGGGAGGACTACTTGGTTGAACTGGCGAATCTTAATTCACCAGGACAAATTGTTGTCTCCGGCTTACAGGATGGTGTAAATGAAGTTGTTCAGCGTGTAAAAGAAGCAGGAGGAAAAAGAGCGATCCCTCTTGTTGTCAGCGGGCCTTTCCACACCTCTCTGATGAAAGGTGCGGCAGAGAAGCTGCAAGAACGCTTAGCTCAAGTTACACTGCATGATGCAGCTGTTCCTGTTATTGCTAATGTAACTGCAGAACCGGTGACAGACGCAGAGAAGATTAAGAATCTTCTAGTCGAACAAGTTTATTCCTCTGTTAAATGGGAAGATACAGTCGTATATCTTGTAAAACAAGGGGTGGATACTTTTATCGAGATTGGCCCTGGTAATGTGTTAACAGGTCTAATTAAGAAAGTAGACAAGTCCTTGAAGCTTTATAATGTAAACAATTTGGAAAGCCTGAATTTATTGGCTGCTGAACTTTCTTAAACATCTAAGTTTGATGATACTTGAGGAAAGGAGGTACACAAGAGATGTCTATATCACTCAAAGGTCAAATTGCTCTTGTTACAGGTGCGTCTAGAGGGATTGGACGCAGTATCGCCCTTGCCTTAGCTGATGCGGGCTGTCATGTTGCTGTGAATTATGCAGGTAACGAGGCTGCTGCTGCGGAAGTGGTGAAGCTGATTGAAGCAAAAGGGGTTCAGGCGATCGCGGTGAAAGCGAATGTCGGGATTACCGCAGAAGCTGACCAAATGGTGAAGCAAGTCATCGAACAATGGGGAAAAATCGATATTCTGGTGAACAATGCTGGAATAACAAGGGATAACCTCATTATGCGAATGAAAGAGGAAGAATTCGACCAAGTTATTGAGACGAATCTAAAAGGCGTGTTCAATTGTCTAAAAGCAGTAACTCGCCCGATGATGAAACAACGCTATGGCCGTATTATTAATATATCTTCTGTTGTCGGCGTGTTAGGGAATGCAGGGCAGGCCAATTATGTGGCTGCGAAAGCAGGAGTTATTGGTCTTACCAAATCTTCAAGCAGAGAACTGGCTTCTCGTGGAATTACGGTAAACTGTGTTGCACCCGGTTTTATCCAAACAGAAATGACACAGGAGTTATCTTCTGATATTGTAGAGGGCATGATGACAAATATTCCGCTTGGTAGATTGGGTCAGCCAGAGGAAATTGCTGGGGTTGTTACTTTCCTTGCATCCGAGGCGGCTTCCTATATGACAGGACAAACACTGCATGTTGATGGCGGAATGTATATGTAACCTGCCTAATTCTTCTAGTCGTAGAAACCTTTCTATAAGACGCTATGAAGAGAGACATGTAGGGTCTATGGCATTTTACTAGTTATTCTCGTATAATACGAAAGAGGAGGTGAACCGGAAATGTCCGACGTATTGGAACGCGTAAAACGCATCGTAATTGATCGTTTAGGCGCTGATGAAGCTGAAGTAACGTTAGAAGCATCATTCAAAGATGATTTGGGTGCTGACTCTCTAGACGTTGTTGAATTGGTTATGGAACTCGAAGATGAGTTTGATATGGAGATCTCTGATGAAGATGCAGAGAAAATTACGACCGTAGGTGAAGTTGTAAACTACATACAATCACATACCTAAGTCACCCTGGAAGTCCCGCGCTTGCGCCTATCGCATAGGCGGGACTTCTTCTCCTAATTGCACCATAAGGCTTAAGGCCAACAAGAAGCCCATTTTATAGGTGTTTGTTATCTGACACATGTATAAAATGGGTTTCATTACATTAAAATCTGTTAACTAGCGTAACGCTCGGCGTTATGCAGTCGATATAGAGGTGAATTTGATTTGAGTCGTAGAGTTGTAGTGACAGGTATGGGTGTCATGACCCCAATCGGGAAAAATCTAGATGAATTATGGAACAGCTTGATGGAAGGCAAATCTGGAGTTTCCCTGGTGGAAGCTTTTGACGTAACCGACTATAACACCAAGATTGCTGCATCCATTAAAGATTTTAATCCTGAAGATTATATGGAGCGGAAAGATGCTCGTAAAATGGACCGTTTTGTCCAGTTCGCAGTTGCTGCTGGCTCGATGGCTTTGAATGATAGCGGACTTCAAATTGGTGAGAATATTGATGCTGAGGATATTGGAGTTTCTGTAGGCTCCGGTATTGGCGGTCTTGGAACTTGGGAAGATCAGCATAACATTCTTCTTGAAAAAGGACCCAAACGAGTGAGTCCTTTCTTCATTCCGATGATGATCGCAAATATGGCTTCTGGACAATTGTCTATCTCACTTGGTGCAAAAGGTCCGAATACAACACAAGTAACGGCATGTGCAACAGGAAGTCATTCCATTGGCGATTCTATGCGCATGATTCAGCGTGGTGACGCAGAAGCAATGATCTGCGGCGGAGCGGAAGCAACCATTCGTCCAACAGGGATGGCAGGGTTTAACTCGATGCGTGCGATGTCTACACGCAATGATGAGCCGGAAAAAGCAAGCCGTCCATTTGATATCGACCGTGATGGTTTTGTAATGGGTGAAGGAGCCGGAATTCTCATTTTGGAATCACTGGATCATGCTCTTGCTCGCGGTGCTCGCATTTATGGTGAAGTGGTAGGATACGGTTTGTCAGCTGACGCAAAACATATGACAGATCCAGATCCAGACGGCGGTGCACGCAGCATGAAGATGGCGATGAAGGATGCCGGAATTCAGCCTAATCAAATCGATTACATTAATGCACACGGAACATCAACACCGGTTGGTGATAAATCCGAGACAAAGGGAATCAAGATGGCACTCGGCGATCATGCCTATAAAGTCGCAGTGAGTTCTACAAAATCAATGACAGGTCATATGCTTGGTGCTGCTGGTGGTGTAGAAGCGATCATTTGTGCACTAGCCCTGAAGAACCAAACGATTCCTCCAACGATTAACTTGGACAACCCAGATCCGGAATGTGATCTTGATTATGTACCAAATCATCCGCGTGAAGCGAAACTTAATTATGTGCTTTCCAATTCCTTTGGATTTGGCGGTCACAACGCAACTGTAATTCTCAAAAAATATGAATCATAAGGGGTCAGTTCGATTGAATGCAGATCTGAAACAATTAGAGCGCAAACTTCAAATCGAGTTTAACAACCGTCCGTTGTTAAAACAGGCCTTTACCCATGCTTCGTATGTGAATGAACATAGATTCAGTCACAGTCAGGATAATGAAAGACTTGAATTCCTGGGAGATGCTGTACTGGAACTCACGGTATCGGAGTTTTTGTATAATGAACATCCGAACCGTCCAGAAGGCGAATTGACAAAGATGAGGGCAGCTCTTGTACGAGAGCCCTCACTCGTCAAATTTGCTGAAGCATTGGATTTTGGCAAGTACGTTTTTTTGGGTAAAGGAGAAGAACTTACAGGGGGAAGAACCCGTCCTGCACTTTTAGCCGATGTTTTTGAATCGTTTATTGGTGCCCTGTATCTTGATCAGGGTTTAGATACGGTCAAGAAGTTTTTAGATAAACATATATTTGCCGGTCTTGTGATTGAAGGAGAACTCGCTCTTACCGATTTCAAGACAGAACTTCAAGAACTTACGCAACATCATAATATGGGTGTACTTGAGTATCGGATTGTGGAAGAGAGAGGACCTGCTCATGAGCGGGAGTTTGTCTCAGAGGTATATATGGGTAGCCAGAGACTCGGCCGAGGTACGGGTCGATCGAAAAAGGAAGCAGAGCAAAAAGCAGCTCAGCTTGCTTTGAACACATTGAAACTTCCTTAAAGATGGTTTGCTTATACGTGAACCTGAATTTTGACAAACGAAGAGCAAAGAGCAGCCCGCTTAAGTATGAAGTATCTTGCTGAACATGGGGGATGGACTGCTTTTTGCTCTTCTTTTTGTTGAATGAAGTTTAGATCAGCTTCCCTAGGGATGAACGCAGCTAGATCTGTGTTCTTCCTTAGGGAAGGCATGGACTTCATAGGATGTTTCACCTAAAATAAAGAACGGATGTACATACCCGTTTATGGACCGTGGTAAGGCATGGAGGTGTCAAGATAGATGTATTTAAAACGTATAGAGCTGTCCGGCTTTAAATCGTTTGCTGATCGTACGGAGATGGAGTTTGTTCAGGGTATAACCTCAGTAGTTGGCCCCAACGGGAGTGGGAAAAGTAATATTTCCGACGGCATTCGCTGGGTACTGGGTGAACAGAGCGCTAAGTCACTCCGCGGGGGCAAGATGGAAGATATTATTTTTGCCGGAAGTGATACGCGAAAAGCAGTTAATTTTGCTGAAGTTTCTTTAACATTGGATAACCAAGATCAGGCACTCGCACTTGATTTTGGTGAAGTTACGGTAACTCGCCGCGTTCATCGAAGTGGGGATAGTGAGTATTTTATAAACAAACAACCATGCAGATTGAAAGATATTACAGAGCTGTTCATGGATACAGGGATCGGAAAAGAAGCCTATTCCATTATCGGCCAGGGCCGTATAGAAGAAATTCTGAGTACACGTTCTGAAGACCGTCGTGGGATTTTTGAAGAGGCTTCTGGTATTGTGAAATACAAGTCTCGTAAAAAAGATGCAGTCCGCAAGCTGGATGATACGGAGCAGAATTTACTGCGTATTCACGATCTTGTGACAGAACTTGAAGATCAGATTGGTCCCCTCAGGGAACAGTCCCAAAAAGCGCTTCATTATAAAGAATTGAAAAATGAACTTAAGGAAAAAGAACTTTCCTTATACGTATATCAAATTGAGCAAATTCATTCCTCGTGGAGTGAGGCTAATGAACGTCTAGTTTCACTTAAAGAAAAACAGCGCGAATTATCGGCGATCGTATCGAATCACGATGCAATTCTTGAACAGGATCGTACAGAGCTTCGTGAAGTCGAAGCGGCTGTGGAACGTCTTCAAGGAGAACTGCTGCACTATAGTGAAGCAACAGAGAAAAGTGAAGGATATCGTGAGCTTCTAAAAGAGAGATTAAAGAACCTGTTAACTAACAAAGAACAGTTGCTAAACTCTCTGAGTGGAAGTGAAGAGCGTTATGTGGAACGAGAACAGGAGCTCGACAACTTCAGAGCCAAACTTTCGCTGCTTGAGCAAGAACTTGCTGAACTGCGGGAGACTTTATCTGCGGAGGAAGCGAAGCTTGTTGGTGTAACGGGCGGAATCAGCCAGGAACAAGAAGAAAGCCTAAAAGGTAATCTTCTCGAGCTGATGAATCAGATGGCGCAGGCGCGTAACGAGATTCGTTATGCGGATCAGCAAAAAGAAGCGATTGAGCGTCGTTTAAACCGTGCTGATGAAGAATCGGATAAGTGGGAAGAAAAAAGAGATGAACTGCAAAAACGGAAGAGCCTGCTTGAGCAGAACATCCAAAAGTTACAGAAGGAAATCACCTCATTACGTACAGGATATATTTCAGAGAGTGAACGATATCATTCTCTTCAAAAACAGTATTCTGAAAGTCAGTCGACCATAAGGAAATGGGAACAGAAACGAGAAGCCCAAGTTTCAAGACGCGATACAATGAAGGAAATGCAGGATGATTTTGATGGCTTTATGACCGGTGTCAAAGAGGTGCTTAAAGCTTCTCGTAAAAACGTCTTGCAAGGGGTTCACGGTGCGGTCGCAGAACTCATCAAAGTACCTGAAAAAATCGAACTGGCAGTTGAAACGGCGATGGGAGCTTCACTACAGCATGTGGTTATGGAAAATGAAGCTGTGTCACGCCAAGCGATTTCTTTCCTAAAACAGCGTCAGCTTGGTAGAGCTACCTTCTTGCCGCTGGATGTGATTCGTCCGAGAACGATTGGCGCGGCTGATCGTGCAGTCGCCCAGGCATTAGATGGGTTTGTCGGGATCGGTGCGAGTCTAGTTGAATATCATTCCAAGTATGAAGCCATTGTAGGCAGTTTACTCGGTAATGTCATCATTGCAGAACGTCTGGAGGATGCGAACCGTATTGCGGCGAAATGCCAGTATCGTTACCGTGTTGTTACTTTAGATGGCGATGTGGTTAATGCGGGAGGTTCGATGACGGGAGGAAGTCAGCACCGTAAAAATAGCAGCCTGCTGTCTCGTAAACGCCAGCTCGATCAGCTGGATCTAGATATTCAGGAAACGGAAAATCAAATCAGCAAACTTCTGCGTGATCAGGAAGAGATCAAAGTACAAACGGATCAATGTCAGATTAGCCTGGACACCCTCCGTCAAAACGGAGATGACAAACGGTCTGAGGAACAACAAGCATCTCTGGAGTTAAAGCAGCTCGAGCATGAACTGGGTCATGTTCTTACTCAGGTCGAAGCTGCGGGCCAAGAGAAAACAGGATTTGCAGATGAAATAAAAGAACTGGAACAGACACGTGCTAAAGCAGCTGAGAACTTATCCAAGCTGGAGGATGAGGAGAAAGCAACGCATCAGGCGATCCATGCAGCTGAATTCGCTCGTAAGGCGAATGAGTCTGCCAAGGAAGAGCTTCAAAACTCGCTTACTATTTTAAAAGTGAAGGAAGGTAAGCTGGATCAGGAAAGGTTCTCCCTTGAAGAGCAGGTACGCCGGCTTGAACGTGAGTATCAAAATGTGGATAAAGAACGATATCGCAATCGTACGCTTCTTGCTTCGGTTGAAGCTGACCTCAAAACGAATGAAGAGGAAAGTATTAAGCAGACAGAAGCACTCAATCAGTACAAACTGAAAAAAGAGGAAGCTTCAAGAGAGCTTGATTTGAAACGTACTTCTCGCAGTCAGCTCATTAAAAAGCTTGAACAGGAAGAGAATGAGACAAGGGAACAGCGCCTCAGTCTCAAGACTTGCGAAGACGAGCTGAGAACAACCGAAATTAGCGTGAATCGTTTGGATGTTGAGCTGGATAATATTTTGAAAAAGCTGAATGATGAGTACGAGCTAACGTACGAGCTGGCTAAACAGAACTATGATATTCCTGAAGATATCGAGGGAAGCAAGGCTGATGTACAGCAGCTGAAACGAAATATCCAAGCGCTTGGTGAGGTGAATCTTGGTGCAATTGAGGAATATGAACGTGTGAATGAGCGTTATACCTTCCTTAGTGAACAGAAAGAGGATCTAACGCAGGCGAAGACGACACTCTATCAAGTCATCAAAGAGATGGATGATGAGATGTCGAAACGATTTAAAACGACGTTTGATGCGATTAAACGGGAATTTGGTACGGTATTCTCCAAGCTGTTTGGCGGGGGACGTGCAGATCTCGTCTTGATTGATCCGGATAAACTACTGACTACAGGGATCGACATTGTTGCTCAGCCTCCGGGTAAAAAACTTCAAAATCTTCAGCTTCTATCTGGAGGGGAGCGCGCACTGACCGCGATGGCTTTATTGTTTGCCATTTTGCATGTGCGGCCCGTTCCTTTCTGTGTACTAGATGAAGTAGAAGCTGCACTTGACGAAGCGAACGTGGTTCGTTTTGCCCAGTATTTACGCGAATTCTCTGAACAGACACAGTTTATCGTTGTAACTCACCGTAAAGGTACGATGGAAGAAGCCGATGTTCTGTACGGGGTAACGATGGAAGAAGGCGGAGTGTCCAAGCTTGTCTCTGTCAAACTAGAAGATGAAGAAGCGGTTATCGCATAACTACAGCACGTATTTTTGAGGTGGAGGGAACGTATGAGTTTCTTTAAAAAATTAAAAGAGAGTATTTCAACCAAAACAGAAACGGTCACAAATAAATTTAAAGACGGCCTGGAGAAAACACGGAAAGGCTTTGTTGAAAAGGTATCAGACCTTGTGATCCGTCGCAAAAAAATCGATGAGGAATTCTATGAAGAATTAGAAGAAATTCTAATCGGTGCGGATGTAGGAGTTAACACCGTGATGGACCTGATCGATGATCTGAGAGTAGAAGTGAAGAAACGCAAAATCGAAGATGCTGCGGAACTTCAGCCTGTACTTTCCGAGAAACTGACAGCTCTGCTTCGGTCCGAACAAGACAATGCGCTGAACATGAACAAAGATGGGATTACCGTTATTCTCTTCGTAGGGGTTAATGGTGTTGGTAAAACAACGACGATTGGTAAACTTGCACACCGCTTCAAACAGGAAGGTAAAAAAGTAATGCTTGCTGCGGGGGATACATTCAGAGCAGGTGCGATTGAACAACTGGAAGTTTGGGGAGAACGTGCCGGAGTAGAGGTTGTCAAACAACAAGCCGGATCAGACCCTGCTGCAGTTATGTACGACGCAGTGAAAGCAGCAAAACAGCGGAATGTGGATGTACTCTTGTGCGATACTGCGGGACGCCTACAGAATAAATCCAACCTGATGGAAGAACTCAACAAAATCTTCCGTGTGATTCAGCGCGAGATCCCAGGGGCTCCGCATGAAGTACTTATGGTGCTTGATGCGACAACTGGGCAAAATGCCCTTAGTCAGGCTAAATTGTTTGGTGAGAAGAGCGGGGTAACTGGACTTGTTCTAACGAAGCTGGATGGTACAGCAAAAGGCGGTATCGTCATTGCCATTCGTCAGGAGATGGACATCCCTGTGAAATTAGTCGGTCTTGGAGAGAAAGCGGATGATCTGCAGCCATTTGATTCTGATCAGTTTGTTCACGCTCTATTTGCGGGACTCATTCAAGAAGAAACCGAAAAAGATAAAGAAGAGTAGAATCTGTATAAGGCAGAATTTTATTCTTGCATACAAAAAGAGATCGGACCCCAATGAAGGGGCCGATCTGGAGACTGCAAGCAAACTAGCTTAAACTAGTTTGCTTGCAGTCTTTTTTATTTTATTAAGCTAGGCAGCAAGAATACGGATGAGTTCCACAGATGAAAGGGGTACAAACGCAAGATCTCCCGGAGGTCCATAAATAATAGGAGGAACGCGGAGGATCAGCGTCGTTTCATCGACAGATACCAAGATACCATCTAAATAATCATTCGATGTTAGGATTTCAACTTCACTCCCTAAGAAGCCGCGAACCATATCTCTGAAATTCATCAATCATTCTCCTTTACGATTTCAATTTTTAGCTTGCTTCTTTTTATTTCATTCGATGCTCATGCTTATTGGGCTACCGATATATTGTTATAAGGAATAATAACGATATCCCCCGTGTTTTCACGGATTTCGACGGCATCGACTCCCGCGGCAAGAACGGTACCGATAACCGTAATGCTTGTCGTACTAATACTGATATTGTGACCTGTCTGGGATTCGAAAAAGGTTTGCAATTCTGGATTTACGGTAAGCCCGGAGCGAACCTCAGATTCCAGTTGAGATAACCTGTCCTGCAGTAAATCGGCTTTAGTTGTTAGTTCCTCTACTCGTTTTTTGAGTCGCTGAATCTGTGCCGCAAGCCGGCGGCGATGACTAAATAGAAACCACATGGGTTTAGCCTCCTTGATTTCATTATTAAATTTTTATGGTTTGTTCAAGGTCTTGAACAAGCTGCTTCAGTTCTGCTGTGCTCTCTTGTTCTGCCCTGCGTATAAGCGGTAAATTGGCCTGTACTTCAGCCGGACCATCTGTAAGAAAACGCTCGATCAAAGGATCTAGCGAAGTAAACGGCACAGAATAGTCACAATAGTAATGTTCCAGATGAAAACGGCTCAGCAAATGTTTGACCTTGCCCATTTTGCTCATAGAAAGAACAGGTACACCTGCCCGCAGGGCAACTAATGCGGGGTGAAGTTTATAACTTATTAAATAATCCATAGACTGGATGATGTTGTAGGTGAGGTCGATTTCCAGCAGAAGAGAGATGGTTTGGATGGATGCCTGAGGATCCGTTTCTTTGATCGTTTGTTCAAGTCTTTTACAAGTGCTGTAATCAGAAAAACGGTTATTTGGATGGTTGACTACAGGGATAAGAACAACATGATAATTTTGGCGACTTAGTCTAAGAAGCAGGCGGGTCATTTCTTCGAAAGGGAATGCAGGGTAAGAGAAGAGGCAAACCCCGATCGTTTTTTTAGATGAAAAACGCTGTATTGGAAACGGATGCTCCTGGTAAGCAAATACGATATCCTGAGCTACCTCAGGATGATCATGAAATCCCCCAATTCCGGCAAGCTCTGCTGACGTTTTGTCTCGAAAAACCGCTCTTTTTGCATGTTGAATATATTCACGGTGTCTATCGATCTCTTCCTGAGGCCATGTTTCCGGCGGATACGTATCGACAATGCCCACTCCGTATAACCACATCGGATGTTGCTGCAACACTTTAGGAAAATAATAATTACTGAATTTATAAGGTGTAATGAGGTCTCCACCGCCAATGATGACAGCATCCACCTCACGAGGGTCGATATAACCGTTCCAAGGAAATAGATGATGTCTGTAAAAGGCTTGTTGTAACGTTCTTAAAAACAGATCATCTCCGAAATTACCCATACCGTAGTAACCGCTCGCTGCGATTCTCATGAGGATTCACCTCCTTTTTCATGAAGAAACCGGTTTTGCTTCCATGCTTTATAGTGGTGTAGATGCTGCTGACTGACGCTTCTTGTATGAACAACTCTGTGGTAGACAATCTCTTCTGTTTTAGCAATTTCATATTTAGTAAGCAGCTTCCTACAGACTTCTATATCTTCAAAAACTCTGCCATAGGGGCCCTCGTATTCCGTCCATCCCCTTACGGATCTCAGGTGTTCAGTACGATAGATTCTAGGTACGGGTGGGTAGGCATGGGTATCTGTCTCGAGTGTCCCTTCAAAGGTAGATTGACCGCGCAAGCTAATATGACCATCCCTGCTTCTTCTCCATACAAGGCTTGTTCCCGTACCAAGGGCAGCGCAGGGATTCTGTTCCATCAGACGGATGAGCGAATGAAGAGCGCCTGGAGGGAGCCAGTCGTCTGCATCTAGTTCTAGAACATACGTACCAGCAGCTTCATGGAGCAAGTCATTGAGTACAAAGGCTTTTCCTCGATTTGCAGCATAGCGAAGTATCCGGATCCGAGGATCATGATCCATTGCAGATGCTTTCTCAGCGGTTTTGTCTGTGGAACCGTCGTCTCCGATCAGTAATTCGAAGTTAGGATAACTCTGCGCTAAGACGGAGCGAATGGACCAGCCAATGGTAGATTCCATATTGTGTACACTAAGCAGAATACTCACAAGTGGAAAAGAGGATTCTAAACGGCTCTTATGAACATGAAGCTGTTGAACAGAGAATGGGACAGTCCGCTGTATAACCGGAAGTATGGAGTCGTGAGAGGGGTCTATTTTGAGTGCAGGGGTCAGAGGCGTGTCAGTGAACGTATGATTTTGATTTTGCAGATATAGGTATTTGCATGCGGACCTTGCTTGACATAACTGTTGCAGTTCCCAGGCTAACCAGTGGGCAGAAGGCAGGGGGGCGAGTGTTAGATTAGAGGCCGGAATAAACAGGCTTCTCCGAAAGAAGAAATAATTAGGTCTGCCAGGCACAGCATAAACGACGCACTGAACCTTGCTGGGCAGGTGAATAAGTATATGGCATAGCTTAATCTCTTGAGTGGTAGAGAGGTGGGCTCCTTGATTAGACCATAACAGCCATTCTGCACAGGGATGCTGTTCAAGTTCTTTACTGAGCTCCAGGAATAACTTGTCAGCACGGTATTCGGACTGTGACATGAGTGTAAAGTAATGAAGTCTCGCCATATTGTAGAAAAAGCTAGATCTTGCACGCTTACTCATAGATTCCTTTGGCAGCGAGGGTTTGACGGATGACAAAATCAGCTGCTTCCCCTCTTTGGGTCCAGCGGTTTTCTCTGGCGTATGCAATTCGGGCCAATCTTGCAGAAGGGTCTTCTGGTTCATTCAGCATCTTTCCTAATTTAGTGATGAAATCTTCATGTGTGGTCGCGGCCTTGACATGTGGTTCCATGTGAATACATTCCGGCAGTGCGGTGGACAACACTTTTACGCCAGTTGCCATATATTCGTAAGCTTTCACAGGATTCGTTGCCAGAGTGATGGGATGATATAGGAAAGGGATAACAGCAACGTCGATATGCTGTAAATACCACTTTAATTCATGATGGGGTTTTTCACCTAAAATGTGTACGTTGGGGAGAGACTTATATCCTGGTATATCTCCATAAGGAGCACCAATGGATACAAACTGTACACTCGGATACCTTTCTGCGGACTTAGCAAAAAGTTCATGATCCACCCAATAAGCCCATGCTCCAATATAAGCTACAACAGGCCCGCTCGGAAGATCATGTGGTCTAGGGACGGAGTCTGCATCAAACATGCTTGAATCAGCACCATTCGGGATAAGGGTAATTGGCTTTTCCGGGTATGCCAGTGACAAGCGCGTTCGGATGGTCTCCGCGGTGGCCACTAAATGATCTGATGATTCTACCATGCGATGCTCGTACCTCGCCCAGTGTGGAAATTCATCACAGCAATCATAAATAACCGCATCCGGATCATATAAAGCAAGCAGTCTCGTTCTTTGTTTGGCCCAGGTGGTCCATACGACAACAGGATGATCTTTTCGTAGCTTGGCTAAGTGTCTTTTTACAAAAGCATGATGATCCGTAAACAGATGAACTCCGGGTTCGATCTCGGCGAGCCTACTTGTCATCGGGGCCAAGTTTTCAAAAAACACATGATGTCCTCTTGCTCCAAGTTCTGTCATCAGCTGTTGAGGACGCTGTTTCATGAAAGTCCAGTTCATCGTTTTGGGATAAATGATAATCGCCATGTAATCGTAATACCTCCTTTTGCAAACTCTATATCATCTTATTCGCTGATAGATTAGTAGAAACGGCAGATGACCTATTACAATGTGCGGATAATTTAATATAGAAAATAATATATTAGAGGTCTGTCCGTTTCACTAAATTGTCGACTTACATATAGAAGAAATGAAGAACACTTTTTCTCCCTTTGCAAAGGGTATAGCAGATCGTTATTTTATAGGGGGGATTTGATTACATGGAACAGAATTCAGTGCGGGTTCTCATTATTTTTGGAACTAGACCTGAGGCGATTAAGATGGCACCACTCATTAAAACCTTACAAAGAACACCAGGGATTGATCCGGTGGTTTGTGTTACCGGGCAACACCAGGAAATGCTGGGTCAAGTAATGAATGATTTTGATATCAAGCCAGACATTGAACTAAGCGTGATGAGAAATGCTCAAACGCTGCCCTCGCTCACTGCGCATTTAGTACAAGTCCTAGAACCGGTTATGCAGGAAGCTTATGATTTGGTGCTTGTTCACGGCGATACATCGACCGCTTTTGCAGCAGCTCTAACTGCTTATTACGCAAAAATACCGATTGGTCATGTGGAAGCAGGGCTGCGTACGTATGACAAATATGCGCCCTATCCTGAAGAGATGAACCGGGAATGGATTGGAAGGATGGCAGATATTCATTTTGCCCCGACTCCTTTGTCTGCACGGCAGCTTGCCCGCGAGAATCGAAAACAGCATGTCTATGTAACAGGTAATACTTCTATTGATGCGCTGAGATGGACACTTAAAAAAAATTACCATCACCCGCTTTTGGATCAAATTCAGCCGGGAAGTCGAATGATATTCATGACAATGCACAGACGCGAGAACTGGGGCTTACCGATGGAACAAGTATTTAGTGCACTTAGGGAAATGGTAAGCAGTGATAAAACAATCGAGCTTGTATTTCCAGTCCATCCGAACCCGCTTGTTAAGAATCTGGCTTATGATCTGTTAGGGGGGAAGGAGAGAATCCATCTCACGAGCCCTTTGGATGTAATAGATATGCATAATCTGATGAGTCGTTCTTATCTAATACTTACAGATTCAGGAGGGATTCAGGAAGAAGCTCCAACTTTAGGAAAGCCAGTTTTAGTGCTGCGGGAGAAAACGGAAAGACCAGAGGGAGTCAAAGCAGGGACGCTGCGGTGTATTGGAACGGATTATGAAGGAGTAAAGAAAGAGACTCAGATTTTGCTCAGTAATGAAAAGAAATATAAGAAAATGGCATCTGCGAGAAACCCATATGGCGATGGTTATGCATCAGACCGAATAGCGGAGATTATTTTAAAGTATTTCAAGAAACAATAAATGGGAAAGATGAACGGCGAGGGAAATCGTAGTATACTATATGGATAGGTAACACGGTTTTGGAAAGGAATGATGGAATGGCTAACACTTACACTTATACCCGCCGGGAAGAGGTAGTAAATGCCGTAACACACGGAATTGGGGCTGTACTCAGTGTGGCAGCACTCGTGCTGCTTATTGTGGCAGCAAGCATAAACGGAACAGCATGGCATGTTGTCAGTTTTACGATTTATGGGATTTCGATGTTGCTTTTGTATTTTAATTCAACAATGGTACATGCATTAAAAGAGGGAAAAGCCAAAGATCTGTTTGAGATTTTTGACCATTCTTCTATTTATTTGTTTATTGCCGGGACATATACTCCGTTTTTGCTGGTTGCGATACGCGGTACGCTGGGATGGACGCTCTTTGGGATTATCTGGGGAGTTGCTCTTTTCGGTGTCGCATTTAAAGCATTTTTCACAAAGAAATTTCTCTTTATGTCCACCTTATTTTACCTCGCGATGGGGTGGCTGATTGTACTTGCCTGGGGGCCGCTTGTAGCAACGGTACCTTATAGCGGAATTGTTTTACTGGTTGCAGGCGGGCTTATGTACACGCTCGGAACACTATTTTATGTATGGAGAGGATTCCCTTTTCATCATGCGATTTGGCATTTGTTTGTTCTTGCAGGAAGTGTTCTTCATTTCTTCGCTATTTTCATCTATCTGACACCGCTTAGATAATCAGCTCTGAAATTACGAATAAAAGCATGATTTTCCGTAGATGAACAGTTGAAAATGAGGATTATGTACAGACGATTTGCATGAAATATGAATTATTAGAAGATGACAAGGATTTTTGCTTGACATCTTCTTTTCTTTTATGTAAGATAAAGAACGTTAATGAGTGTAAAGTGTTTTTCCTTGACGAAGGGAGTGTCCCGTATGAGTCAGGAGAATCGGCTCGAGAAGACGAACCGAATCAACTTGCTGTTTGCTTTTTATGAAACGTTGCTTACCGAGAAACAACAAACTTTTCTCAAATATTATTTTCACGATGATTTCTCATTAGGAGAGATTGCTGGGGAATTTGAGATTAGCAGGCAAGCAGTATATGAGCATATTAAACGTGCAGAGCAAGTACTGGAAACGTATGAGAACAAGCTTGGCTTACTTGATAAGCACGAACGGCGTCTATCTGATTTGGTAGAGCTGAGAGGACTTATTGCTTCAAGTGATCTTGACAGTGAGCAAAAGGAACGAATGAATACAATTGTGAACCACCTAGAGGTTCTGGAATAGGGAAGTTTCCCATAAGAAATGGACTTGAAGGAGGTGTGTTTATGGCATTTGAAGGATTAACAGCGAGATTACAGAACGTGTTCGGCAAGCTTCGAGGAAAAGGTAAGGTATCCGAAGAAGATGTGAATGATGCAATGCGCGAGGTGCGCCTTGCGTTGCTTGAAGCGGACGTTAACTTTAAGGTCGTAAAGCAGTTTATTACGAAGGTCAAAGAAAAAGCAGTCGGTAAAGAAGTGATGGATAGTTTCACACCCGGCATGGTAATCATTGATATCGTTAATAAAGAGCTGACTGAGCTGATGGGCGGAAGCCAATCCAAGCTTGCCAAAGCAAATAAACCACCAACTGTTATTATGATGGTGGGTTTGCAGGGCGCCGGTAAGACAACGACTTCCGGTAAACTGGCCAAACTGCTTCAGAAGCAGAATGCAAAACCTTTGCTCGTTGCCGCTGATATCTATCGTCCTGCTGCCATTAAGCAGTTACAAGTACTTGGAGAACAGATCAATGCTCCCGTATTCACACTTGGCGATCAGACAAGCCCGGTTGAAATTGCGAAGCAAGGTTTACAGCATGCGAAAGATAACAATCATGACTATGTCATTATTGATACAGCCGGTCGTCTTCATGTTGATGAAGAATTGATGGCAGAATTGCATCAGATCCACAGTCATGTTAATCCAGACGAGGTGCTCCTCGTTGTCGATGCGATGACAGGTCAGGATGCAGTAAACGTAGCGGAACATTTTAATACTCAGCTTTCACTTAGTGGTGTTGTTCTGACTAAGCTTGATGGTGATACTCGTGGTGGTGCTGCGCTGTCTGTTAAAGCAGTAACAGGTTGCCCGATCAAGTTCATTACGCTTGGTGAGAAACTCGATGCCTTGGAGCCGTTCCATCCAGAACGGATGTCATCCCGAATTCTTGGTATGGGTGACATGCTCTCTCTAATTGAGAAAGCACAGTCTAACATTGATGCTGAGAAAGCAAAAGAAATGGAACAAAAGATGCGTACCGCATCCTTCACATTTGAAGATTTCTTGGAACAGATGGATCAGATTAAGAAGCTGGGACCGATTGATCAACTCATGGATATGATTCCTGGGATGGGAAAGATGAAACAGACCAAAGATCTGAAAGTCGACGACAAGCAAATGGGAAGAATTGAAGCCATTGTGTTCTCGATGACCAAAGAAGAGAAACAAAATCCTGAAATCATTAATCAAAGCAGACGCAAGCGGATTGCAGCTGGCAGCGGTACAACCGTGGCCGAAGTAAACCGACTCATTAAGCAATTTGATGAGATGCGCCGTGTAATGAAGCAGTTTAGTGACATGATGGGTCCTAAAGGTAACAAAAAAGCGATGAAGCAACTCAAGAGTCTTACAGGTGGTAAAGGAATGAAATTTCCTTTCCGGTAAGTTCTCATGATGATAAATTAAATTTCATTGAAGGAGGTGAATTTTCATGGCAGTACGTATTCGTCTGAAACGCATGGGTGCTCATAAAGCTCCTTTCTACCGTATCGTGGTATCGGATTCCCGTTCCCCGCGTGATGGTCGTTTTATCGAAGAAATCGGTTACTACAATCCGATTGAACAACCAGCAGTGGTTAAAATCGATGAAGATAAAGCTTTGGCATGGCTTCAAAACGGTGCACAAGCATCTGATACAGTTCGCAACTTGCTTAGCAAAGCGGGTGTAATGAAGAAATTCCATGAGTCTAAACTACAGAAATAAGGTGCTGATAACGGAGGGTATCTATGGAACAATTAGTCGGCGTTATTGCGAAGGCTTTGGTAGATCATCCGGAAGATGTGTCGGTCCGGACGCTTGAAAAAGATCGCCTGGTTGTCTATGAACTGACCGTACATCCTGAAGATGTAGGGAAAGTGATTGGTAAACAGGGGAGGATTGCGAAAGCACTCCGTACGGTCGTCACATCGGCAGCAGTTAAGATGGATAAACGGGTTACCGTTGATATCATATCTTAAAGATATACGAAAGGGGGTTAGGATGCATTTCCTAGCCCTTTTTCGTACATGCTTATAGAATCGTATAATCGATATACAGGAGGAATTATGGCACAATTTTTTAATGTAGGTAAGATCGTGAACACACATGGAATTAAGGGTGAACTAAAAGTATTGCCGTTAACAGACTTTCCAGAGGAACGTTTTGCAAAAGGCAGCAAACTTGTTATAGATACGACGAAACAGATCATTCCTGTTGTTGTGGAATCAGCAAGATTCCATAAAAATATGTATGTCGTTCAATTTGAAGGATTCAATAATATCAATGAAGTTGAGCAATATAAAGGATCCATGCTCAAGGTTTCTGAAGAATATCAAACAGAACTTTCGGATGACGAATTTTATTTTCATCAAATTGT
Source organism: Paenibacillus sp. GYB006 (assembly GCF_036577645.1). NCBI lineage: Bacteria > Bacillati > Bacillota > Bacilli > Caryophanales > Paenibacillaceae > Paenibacillus > Paenibacillus sp. GYB006. Next base: position 891,043 of record NZ_JARBDA010000001.1, read on the forward strand.
CGGCTGTACTGTAATTACAGATGAAGGTGAAGAACTCGGAACGGTGAAAGAAATTCTTACACCGGGAGCCAATGATGTATGGGTTGTCAAAATGAATAACGGAAAAGAGATTCTAATTCCTTATATTGATGATGTTGTACTTCATGTAGATATCACAAACAAAAAGATTACGGTTCATTTGATGGAAGGGCTTATTTAATGAAGGTAGATGTATTAACACTGTTCCCTGAGATGTTTCCTGGTGTGTTTGAGACAAGTATTCTCGGAAAAGCACAAGAAAAAGGCATTGTATCTTTACAAGCGATCAATTTTCGTGAGTATTCAGGCAATAAACACGGACAGGTAGATGATACGCCTTATGGCGGCGGTGGGGGAATGGTTCTTAAACCAGAACCTATTTTTAACGCAGTCGAAAGTATCACAGGTATAGATTTAGAGAATGGCGCGGTAGATCCTTCTAAGAAACCTCCTCGCATTATTCTGATGTGCCCGCAAGGCGAGACATTCACTCAGAAAAAAGCAGAGGAACTCTCCAAAGAAGATCACCTGATCTTTATTTGCGGTCATTATGAAGGTTATGATGAACGAATTCGTGAGCATCTCGTTACTGACGAGATCTCTACTGGGGATTATGTACTTACTGGCGGAGAACTTCCTGCCATGGTGGTAATCGATAGTGTGGTTAGACTCCTTCCTGGGGTTCTGGGTAACGAAACGAGTGCGATCACGGACTCATTTAGCACAGGCCTCTTAGAATACCCTCACTACACGAGACCAGCCGAGTACAGAGGTCATAAAGTGCCGGACGTCCTGTTATCTGGTCATCATCGTAATATTGATCTATGGCGTAGACAGCAGTCGCTTTGGCGGACATATACACGCCGTCCTGACCTGCTTGAACATATCGAAATGACGAAGAAGGAAAAGATATGGCTCGAGCAGCAGATTCGTGAGCATGAACAAAACAACGAAGCTGAATAAGCAGGTCACTGTGGATAACTATGATTACGATAAACTAAAATATCGCTTTATGGATAGAGATCTATCCTAAGTTCGAGCATAATCTTCTAACACAGAAAAGAAAGGCTGCACCCATGTATATCTATTGGGTGCAGCCTTTTTCATTTTACTCCAAACTTTCATCCGGCGGATGGAGAAGGATAGATAAATCGGTACCTGTTGTTACAGTTAATCGATTCAACTTCATTGGATTATCACCGGGTTTAACAAAACCTTGCCTTACCGAGAATGCCATACGGTAACCTTCTTCACGCAAATAATACATCATTTGTGTACTTTTATTCCCGTAGGGATATGCAAAATAAGGGGTATCAATACCGAATTCTTTCATTTGCTTCATATCTTGCTTCAGTAGTTTTGCGTCGAGACCTGCTGCGTACGTGGAACCGCATTTTTCAAAACCTTTATAGTGGAGATTATAGGTGTGGCTGTGGAACTCAAATACATCTTTGCTTTCTTCCATTTGTGCTTTTGTTAAAAAACTTTTACGAGCAGGATCAAACGGTTCATTATTTTCTTGTGTTTTACTTCCGATGATAAACACCGCTGCTTTGAAATTATATTTTTTCAAAATAGGATAGGCATAAACTAGATTATTCTCATATCCATCATCAAAAGTAATGACAACTGATTTTTTAGGCAGTGTAATTTCGCCATTAACGTATTGTTCTAGCTCTTGCAGAGTAGGAGTATAGTATCCTTCTTGGTGGAGATAATCCATACCTTCTTCAAAATCTTCTGCATTCATAACCGATTTGTTGCCTGGTTCTTTATTTAACGATTTAGGAACAAGATAATGATACATAAGTACAGGAACCTGTTTAGCTTGCTGCTCAGTTACATTGTCTGCATAGGCAGTGTCTATGATGTTCTCAGAAAACTGACGATGAGACAATATAAATGATTTGTTCTTAACCATTTGCCACGAAGTACAAACCTTGTGATTAAAAGCATTCGTTGGATTTGCAACAAGTGTTGCATACAATACAATCATGGCGACCAGGACAATAGCGAGCCGGGGGCTCCATTTTTTCAAAAACTTGCGATTCATACAGTTCTCCTTTTAAAATCATCAAAGGAACGAAGATTCCTTATTGATATCTTATTATCTTTTCTCTATCCTAAACGAGAAGGAACGCTAGAAAGTTACAAGGTTCTTACAATATAATCTTTGCAAAATAATAGAGCAGGATACTTGCAATATAATAGTACTGCATGTTATAATTATTCTGTTGTGTGGAATACGGTGGTCCTCTGTGGATGATGATGGATGACGTTGAGAGTATCCGGAAGATACATGAACACCTGTACGGAAGGAGGGAGTCATAGATGAATATCGTCCAAGCGATTACACAAGAACAACTTCGTACTGATTTGCCAAACTTTCGTCCTGGTGACACTGTAAAAGTGCACGTTAAGGTTATCGAGGGAACACGCGAACGTATCCAGTTGTTTGAAGGTGTAGTAATCAAACGCCGTGGTGGTGGAATCAGTGAGACTTTTACAGTTCGTAAAATTTCTTACGGTGTAGGTGTGGAAAGAACTTTCCCGCTTCATTCCCCAAAAATCGATAAACTCGAAGTGGCTCGCCGTGGTAAAGTGCGTCGTGCGAAGCTTTATTATCTTCGTGAACTTCGCGGTAAAGCAGCGAGAATTAAAGAAATTCGTTAATATAACGAATAACGGAAAGGGCTTGGAAACAAGCCCTTTTTGCTTTTTTTACTTTATCTTTGTTGAAATAGAAAGTTGTAACCTGTACTTATTTCTCTTACAATAGCTTGAGGGACTCTTAAGTAGATGATGTTTCCTTGGTCAAAACAGGCAACCTATTGATAAGGAAAAGGAATCATACATAAATTCGTTAAATGCGTCATTTGATGACATGGAAGGATGAGAACGAGCTATGGAGCAGGATGTACAAAATGAACGAGTGAATCCACCACAAGATGGAGATTCTAAATCAAAGAAAGTAAAAAATGAAGTTTGGGAATGGACCAAAGCGATTGCGATTGCTTTAGTACTGGTTTTCATTATTCGCTTCTTCTTGTTTAAACCATTTATTGTGGATGGTCCTTCAATGAAACCTAATTTTCATACGGGAGAGAGAGTCATTGTGAATCAGATCTTGTATGATATTAGGGAGCCGAAACGTGGAGAAGTTGTTGTATTTCACGTTCCTTCCGAAAACCGAGATTTTATTAAACGGGTTATTGCGGTAGGCGGCGATACGGTTGAAGTTAACGGAGATGAGGTAAAAGTAAATGGGCAAGTTATCGATGAGCCTTATTTAAAGGAAGCCATTGAAGAAGCTCAGGCAGATGGCGGTCAGTATAATACGTATAACTTCCCAAATGAATTTTTCCCGGATGGAAAAGTGCCTGAAGGCATGATTTTCGCGATGGGTGACAACCGTAGTAATAGTACGGATAGCCGAATGATTGGTTATGTTCCGCTCGAAGATGTTGTAGGTAGAGCAGATGTAATCTTTTGGCCAATTAAAGATATTGAGTGGATTAACCACTAAGAATGATTCTGATTGATGTATAGGTTTATCAGAAATGCTGTGTAAAAGAAGGTGAATGAACTTGACTATACAATGGTTTCCCGGACATATGACAAGAGCACGTCGTCAAATTCAGGATAAACTGAAACTGATCGACGTAGTAATCGAGCTGATTGATGCGCGGTTGCCGATTTCCAGCCGAAATCCCATGATCGATGAGATTTTGCAAGGCAAACCTCGGATGATATTGCTGAATAAAGCAGATCTAGCCGATCCGGAAGTAACAGAAGAGTGGATTAAGCATTTCAAAGAAGAAGGGCATACTACCCTTGCGATTGATGCGAATACAGGGACGGGCGTAAAAGACATTCCCGCAACTGCCAAGCTTCTGTTCAAAGATAAGATCGACAGACAGATTGCAAAAGGAATCAATCCTCGGCCTATCAGGGCTTTAATTGTAGGTATTCCTAACGTCGGAAAATCGACGCTGATTAACCGCATGGCAGGCCGTAACATTGCAGCAACCGGAGACAAACCTGGTGTGACGAAGGCGCAGCAATGGATTAAGGTTGCGAACAGGGAGATTGAGCTGTTGGATACCCCAGGTATTCTGTGGCCTAAATTTGAGGATCAAAATGTTGGATATCGTCTCGCCGTAACGGGAGCAATTAAAGAAGAAATTCTGAATATTGAAGATATCGCATTTTTTGCAATCAAATATCTCGTTCAGTTCTACTGGCCGGCAATGAAGGAACGTTACGGACTAGAAGAACCGCCTAAGGATATCGATAACCCGGACGAGATTGTTGCCATTATGGAAGCAATCGGACGTAAACGCGGTGCGATCATCAGCGGTGGACGAGTAGATCTTGAGAAAGCTTCCTCTATCTTATTAAGAGAACTGAGAGCGGGCAAGCTTGGACGTTTCAGTCTGGAAGCTCCATACTAAGCCATTTTACGAAATCAGCTGTGAATATAGTAGGTAGGAAAGGTCTCTGCTTTTATGCAGGGACTTTTTTTATGCCAAATTTTCATAACATATCGCTACAATGAAGAAGGTTCTCGTATAAGGTTACATATGCTATGATAATGAATACCGAGTAATACCGCGAAGGGGAAGATATGCATTGAAGAATCAGGAAATTGGCATGTTAGATTATGAGGAAGAAGAGAATAAAACGATAGATATGCTGCGCTATGAACGAGAAGCATGGGAAAGCGGAGCCGAATATATTGCAGGAATTGATGAAGTAGGAAGAGGCTGTTTGTTTGGAGATGTGGTTGCTGCTGCGGTCATTCTACCCAAAGGGCTTGTTCTTGATGGAGTGAATGACTCTAAGAAACTATCGGACAAAAAACGCGACTTGCTTTATGACATCATTATGAAAGAAGCGCTGGCCGTTGGCGTAGGGATCTGTGATGTCGAGACGATTGATCAGATTAACATCAGACAAGCTTCCAGACTGGCTATGAAAAAAGCAGTTGAACAACTCGCCGTTGCGCCAGATCACTTACTGGTTGATGCTGAAACAGTGGATCTTCCAATTCCTCAATTATCCATCATTAAAGGGGATGCCAATAGTCAATCCATTGGTGCAGCTTCGATTATCGCTAAAGTGACAAGAGACCGGATGTGCAAGGAAGTATGGGATGAGATGTATCCGGAATACGGGATTGCCGTACATAAGGGATATGCAACGAAATTTCATAGAGAACAGCTGCTGGCTTTAGGGGCTACCCCTATGCATCGGCGAAGCTTTCTTGGCAAAATTTTGGGTGAACAGGAACAGCCAACGTTATTCTAATATTAACTCAAGTTTTGTTTCTGTCTGTAGTAGAAGGTAACTTTGGTTTATACCGGGGTTATCTTTTTTTAATAGTACTTAACTTCAGTGTGACCAAGGGATAACCGATAATAATGATAAAGTACCACGGTGAGACAGGGCAGAATGCAATGAAAGGGGAATTATTCCCATGAATATAGGACAAACCTTACGAGGACTGTTAGGTGATTCAAAAACAGCGGGAGGTGCAAAGTCGCTCGAATTAAAAGAAGGACAGGTGGTTCGGGCGAGCGTTGTGCAGGTATCCTCAGATCAAAAAGAAGCAGTCCTCCAGATTAAAGGAGTTCAAATACGAGCTGCACTAGATACACCTATGAAAGCCGGAGATACCGCCATACTTCAGGTAGGTTCCCCGAATAAAGACGGCATGCTCGTGATGAAGCCATATGAAGGAACACTTGCATCTGCTTCACCCGGCACAATGACCGATCTTTTAAGTTCGCTTAAGCTGACTGACACAAAAGAAAACAGGCAGCTGCTGATTGCGATGCAGCAAAGCGGTATTCAGCTTACGAAAGAAAATGTGACAAACGTGCAAAGCACGATGGCGGCGAAGCCCGAAAATATAAAATTAGGGGAATGGGTGAACTCAGTAAGTCTTGCTATGCAGCGAGGACTTCCCGTTACCGGAACGAGTGTTCAAAGTCTCCATATGGCTTTGTATGGTCCTTCGCTGGATCAACTTATGGGTGAACTTGATGGTATGCTGCAAAAAATCATTACGGCTGACGCTACGTGGAAGGGGAATTCCGCCAAAACCGCGGGGATCGTAGACGGGAATCGAACCCCATTCCCAGGTTCTGAGATGCCGTTTCGTCCTGAAACGAAAGCAGAGAATCGTAGTGGGAATGTTAGTATGACGGAAGGTAAACGAGGAATGGTGACCTCTGCCGAGTATGGTGTTACGAGTCTTCGTGCTGAAAGTGCTGCAGGTAGCGCGGCAACACCGCTAACGAATGGAGATCTTGGTTCTAAAGCTGCAGGAATGGGTGCAAAGAATACGAGTGATCTAAGCTCTGTTGCTACAGGGGAACAGGCTGTAAGTGAATCGGAAGGAATGACGAGTTCTAAAGTAAATACACAAGACAGCGGATTAAAGGGTAGCGGAAATATACAGAGTATGGGTATCAAAACAGATGGTAGCGAGGAACAGCATCAGGCTCCTAAGAATGCAGCTGCTAGTGAGGGAAATGATCAGGTTCATGGCGGCGAAAATGCAAGCAAGAAAAATTTAGGCGGAGATTCTATGGTGAAAGATACGAAGTTTGTATCCCTATCTGTATCCGCATCGAGTGAAAAAGAGCAGTTCATCAACAGGTCTGCAAACGCAGGAACTGCAGATCAGGGAGAGGCGGAGCTGATTCCTGCTCGCTCAGCAGCTGTGCCGCCTGGGCCTGAACTTGCGCGGCGCGTGGCAAACCTGCTGCAGGAACTGCAGGCAGCGCCGCAAATCCAGCTGGCCGGCGAGAACTCGGCCAGCAAAGCTGCTGCGGTGCCAGGCACGCTGCAGCAGGGACAGGGTGCTGATGCACAGCCAGCACCCGGGCACACGCCAGCCGCCACGAGTGATGACTCGTGGGTGGGGCGTGTGCTGAAGCTGCTCGGTGCGGAGCACGAGCAGCAGACCCTGCGCGGGACATTGCCTTCTCCCGCGCAGAGTGGGATGGCCGCAGCAGAGCAAGCGGACACACTGAAGGGCCTGCTGCTGCAAGCAGAGGCAAGTGCAGAACTTCCGCCGGCTGTGAAAGAGACGGCTGGGCAGCTTGTACACTTGCTTACAGGGCATCAGCTGCTAATGAATACAGACCGGACTGCTCCCTTTGCCCAGATGAATTGGTTCATCCCGTTAAACGGAGCAGACGGACAAGTGACGGCAAATGTGCAAATCGAGTCTCGGCGCGGACCAAGAGGTGAGCTGGATGCATCCCATTGCCGGATTTGGTTTGATCTGAATATGAAGCAGCTTGGCCCAACATTAATAGACATGCAGGTGGTTGGTAAAGTGATAAGCCTGCATATTCGTACAGATAATGAGCTTTCCGCTCGTATTTTTGAAGAAGGACATGATCAGATTGGATCACTCCTCGAGAACACAGGGTACCAGCTGTCCGTATTTCGTTCAGAAGTAGTAACAAGAGAATCCTCTTCGAGCGGTCCCGAATCAGGACTCGGGCCAAAACAGCTGCTAGATACATATGTACCTGACTCATATAAAGGGGTGGATATGCGAATATGAAAGAGGACACCTCGCAAAAACAAGAGCAGAAAAAGGCAGTAGCTTTAAAATATACACCGGGAGAAGCAGAAGCACCGGTCGTCGTGGCAAAAGGCAATGGCACTTTGGCAGATTCAATATTAGAAAAAGCAAGAGAACATGGTGTGCCCATTCAGGAAGATGCAGCTTTGGTCGAAGTTCTCTCCAAGCTCGATTTGGATACCCAAATACCTCCCGAACTATATCAACTCGTTGCCGAAGTACTGACATTTGTCTATCAGGCAGAACAAAAAGCAAAAGTTTATACTCTTCCCGAGTAGAGAGGAATTGCGATGGATAACGGACAAGTTCCTAATGGAGCAAACTTTCGTAGTGAAATGCCCAAAGATACGCGGAAAGCCAAAGGAAAAGCAGGAGAAGAAGCCGCAGCTAGGTTTTTAATAGAGGCAGGATACCGAATCATGGAAACCAACTGGAGATGCCGAAGCGGTGAGATTGATATTATCGCTGTACTTGATGATATGTATATTTTTGTAGAAGTTCGAAGTCGAACCGGTTCGCATCAGTATGGCACGGCTCTTGAGTCTGTCAATCATCGTAAAATAAATCAGGTGCGGCAGACTGCCGCGGTGTATCTTCAAGATCGTCGTCTTGGTAACAAGCAGATAAGGTTTGATGTGATGGGGGTTTTACTTCCTCCCGTGAATTGGTCCGAGGGGCCGGTGGAGATTAAACATATTGAGAATGCTTTCTAATAAATTAGATTCATTTTTAAAGTGAAGTAATGTAGAGGGAAGTAACGTAAAGTGAAGTAACGTAAAGTGAAGTAATGTAATGTAAAGTAAAGAGCAGGTATCATAGAGTTAGCTGTGGACGTCCAGACCCTTGGGGGAAACAACCGAGTGGGTACTGGACTTTTTTCTATTGTGAGGAATTGACTTTACAAGCATTACCAAGGTATGCTAGGGACAGTGATTTAATTGATAATCATTCTCATTATCTATGTAACTTGTGAAAAATAACTTTGAGTTTTACTTGAGGAGGAAATACGAATGAGTGATATACCTGTACAAGCAGCAGCAAAGAACTTGGACATAAAGGAAGTTATCCGTGGACGCCGTACGATTAAGAAATTTCAGGAACAACCCGTACCTGTAGAAAAGATTACGGAGTTTTTGGACACAGCTGTATGGGCGCCAAATCATAAGCTTCGTGAGCCGTGGAGATTTTTACTATTTCGAGAAGAGGGACGTCAAAAGTTATCGGAGGCCATCGCAGCTGAGATGGGTGAAGACAACAAGTTTGTGACTACGGTCCTTAATGTACCGACGATTATGCTTGTGGTTATGAAGGAAGATCCAAGGCAAGCGATCTTTGATGAAGATTTTGCAGCAACAAGTGCGCTTGTGCAGAACTTTATGTTAGCAGCTTGGGCCGAAGAGGTTGGAACTTTCTGGGTAACAAAGCCGTTCTTGTACGGGCCTAAGTTTAGAGAAACACTTGGCATTGTTCCAGGTGAGAAAATTGTAGGTATGCTCTATATCGGCTATCCTGATGTCGTGCCTAAACCACAAGAACGCACACCAGCATCTGAGAAATTAACTTTATTTAAATAAATTACAAATGAAGCCTGAATCAAGTGTAATGAGTTATGAAATTGATTCAGGCTAGTAGTTAATCGTAGGATTCAGCTATTTAACGAAGAGGAAGTTCTCTTGACAGTGACATGTCATAGGGGACTTCTTTTTGGTTTGTTTATTTATTTTTATTGTCTTTTAAAAATTGGTTTTATACAAGAAAAATGCGAACATTTGTGCTATAATTGAGATTGGTTAAGAGTGGTGGAATTCATTTTATAGATATAATCTTCGTTCTTTAGATCGATACTCTGATACGAGGTGGCATACTTTGAGCTTAACTTCGCTTATTCATACAAATAAGGACTTTCAAGAAATCATCCGTAAAGTTACACCGAAAGCAGCAGATTTTAAATCTTATTCTACGGAAGTTCCTCCCTTTAAGAAAAAATCGATACTCGCAGATTCTAATTTTACGAGCTATGTATCTGGACTCGTTCGGGTGTCTTTTCAATATATGATCAGTGCTATTTTAGCTAGGAAAAATCAAGATTCTCCTGATAAAGCCCTCAATCCGCTTGCAAGAAAAGGGTACGAAGTGATTCATGAATTCTTTTCCGATGTACCTGCGATCGATGAACTGACTCATCTTTTTGAGAGTTTCACTGGGGTTTGGGATTCATTTATAAGAGGAGAAGCGGTTTCGGAAGGAGAATTCATCCACGGAGCCTTTATGTGCAGTAAGCTCGATACGATCTACCGGCTTGGTGTACATGCGACTTTTACCAGTCCAACTGAATTTGTTCAGCAGTTTATCCATCCTCCTATGCCTGATGTAGAGAGCGACCTAAAGCTTCTATGGCAGATCTTTGAAGAACGTTTTCCTTATGAGCAAAGGACAGAAATTAAGTATTTTCCTTCCTTTGATGAGAAGCGAAGACGAGTGGGCGGAGCTTCGGCTGATTTTATGATTGGAGATACGCTGTATGATATCAAAACGACTAAAAAACACGGATATAACTGGAAAGAAGCTGCAGAACTAGTGACTTATTATTTACTGAATCGATTAGAAGGGGAGCCTTATAAAATACAAAAACTCGCTTTTTACAAAGCAAGATTTGGAGTTATAGAGTATGTGGAAATCGGCGATTTATTGAGAAAGTATGATATGGAAGAAGCTTTGAATGATCTAAGTAAATTTCAACGAAGATGGAAATAGGCTTTAGAACGTACAAGGATATGATGAAACTGTGGGGATTTGATTAAAAAGTTATCCTGCAGATCGGATATACGATATAATGAACCTTTCAAAGACAATATCTTAAATGAGCATTTTGCAAAATAACTGAATTAAATAATAACTCAAAATATAGCATGAATTGATAGGAGGACATCATCATGGCAAAATCGAAAGTACCAAAGCGGCCAACAAGAGATGAATTTGTATTAGAAGAATTAGGGAACCAGTTGTCAGAAGCCTATCAAGAAGAATCCACAATTGAAGTGACGGTATGGGCATGGGAAGAAAAAGTACGAGGGCAGATCGTAACGATGGATTCACGTACAGGCAAGGTACATATTCAGTCTGAAGAAGGGCTGTATAAAGTCCCCTTCATGGATATTATGAGAATGGATTACCCTAGAGATTAAAGATAGTCTATTATGGCACCATTCAGAACTGTAGGACAAGCCTGCTGGAACAAGTTGATGAGACAATCGAATATTATACTCTACTAACCAACCTATCTAAATTCAGATACTGAGTTGATTGTCCCTGTTACTTGAAGACTGGCGGCAGATGCCGTAACTTCATGTTGAATAATAATATGCCCGCAGAAAAATTTGCGGGCTTTTGCATGCCATTTTTGACAGGAGTGCTTCATCACACAGCAGGATATCGAAGTTATAGAAGGAATGCTGGAGTTGAAAAAGCCATACTGGTAAATAGTTAAAGCAGTAATTGCTAGATGGTAAAGGCTTTCAAGATAGGTGCATCGAAAAAATCGGATTGCTGCTGCCCATGACTGATTTTAAAATTAAAGAGCTATTTGAGTAACAATTTCGTTGGAGAGTTAATCACATATAAGCCATTTGCCCATATACTGTTAAAAAGGAGCTGGCCAGTGTGTATAGCCGTTATCCGATTTATTACTATCCTGTTGCTCGAAGTTATCCCACGTGGACATCATCAAGCGTAGAGTTAAACAGGAAGCTGAGAGCACTATGGGAGCAACATGTGTATTGGACAAGATTAACTGTGAACAGTATTGTAGACGGCCTGCCTGATGTGAATGCAACAACGGAAAGACTGCTGCGAAATCCTGATGATTTTGCGGAAGTATTGGCCACCGTATACGGTACAGCTATTGCTAATGAGTTTGCAAGATTGCTTAGAGAGCATCTCACAATTGCAGCTGAGTTAGTTGGTGATTTGAAGTCGGGTAACTCCGAGGCAGCGGCTGACGCCCAGAGGAGATGGTATGCAAATGCAGACTCCATTGCCGATTTTCTTGGCAGAATAAATCCTTATTGGTCTAAAGTGGAATGGCAGCACATGATGTATGAGCATCTTCGCCTTCTCAGTGATGAGGTTTCCACCCGTATAGCGAAAGACTACGTGAAGAACGTTGCGCTAAATGATCAGATCGAGACACAAGCGCTAGGAATGGCAGATATGATGACGAGTGGGATCGTTCAACAGTTCCCGTCAAACTTCCTAAGTTAATATCGAAAAGGATAAGTTCTTATGGAACTTATCCTTTTTTTGTGGGGAAGTGAGAAACCAGGCAGAAGGACATTGTTACTGATATCCTATTTCTAACTAGATGGGTTAATATATGAAATACGCCCGAACACTAGGAAGAGTGAAGCAGAGGGTAATACTCAAAAACAGGAATTGTTTAAGATGAATTGTTATAACATGATTTATCTTAATAAATAGAACTATAGGGGATTTCATACTTACTCCTGCATCGCCACAGATCTTACATCTAAATTCCGATACTGAATGGCTTCTGCCACATGGAGTGTTGTAATTTGCTCTTCTTCTGCTAGATCTGCAATCGTACGAGCCATCTTAAGAATCCGATCATAAGATCTCATGCTGAGCCCGAGTGCATCAATGGTCTGATGTAGCATCTCCTCGGCAGGCTTATCAAGAACAGCGGTCCGCCGAAGCAAACTACCCGACAGTTCACTATTCCAAGAGATCGGCAGTCCCTTATACCGATGCTCCTGAATTTTCTGTGCAGCGAGCACTTGTGCTTGGAGCTCAGCTGAAGAGGAAGTAATCTTCACTTCTAGTACTTCCTTCGGCCGGGGGACTTCGACTTGTAAATCAATCCGGTCCAGCAGCGGGCCAGATATTTTGGCACGATAGGCGGCTATTTTATGAGGCGTACAAGTACATCGCTGCTGCTTAGGATCATTTCCAGCATATCCGCACGGACAAGGATTCATGGAGGCAGCAAGCATAAAATGAGCAGGGAATGTAAAAGCTGCCCGGGCCCGGCTAAGTGTTACTTGACGATCTTCTAGCGGTTGTCTCAGTACTTCAAGAACTTGGCGGTTAAACTCAGGAAGTTCATCCAGGAACAAAATTCCTCGGTGAGCAAGACTGACTTCTCCTGGTTTTGGTATCGTCCCTCCTCCGATCAGACCGGCGGCTGAAATCGTATGATGTGGGGAACGGAACGGCCGAACCGTTGCAAGTCTACTCAGTCCATCTTTTAATTTGCCAGAAGCGCTTAGAATTTTGGTGACTTCAAGTGCTTCTTGATCGGTAAGGGGAGGAAGTATGGTCGGCAGACGTTTAATGAGCATCGTTTTTCCCGTGCCCGGTGGACCAACAAGCATGATATTATGCATTCCGGCAGCAGCAATCGTGAGTGCTCTTTTCACATGCTGCTGTCCTAGAACGTCAATATAGTCTTCCATAAGATAAGAACCTTCTTCAGAAGATTCTTTACGTGATGAATATGTATCCGTAGAAAGATGAGTGTAGTCTTTGAGCTGTATTCTTCCTTGCTGTATTGTTCCCTTGGTTACAGATGAATCCGCGTCTCCCGATACTGAGGGGACCAAATCTTTTAAATGACGAAGACCATAGACTTCAATTCCTTGGATAACAGAACCTTCGGTTACATTCTCTATGGGAACAACAACAGAATCAAAGCCTTGCCGGCGAGCAAGGTCTACCATACTGAGGATACCGGGTACAGGTCTAAGACTTCCATCGAGTGCTAATTCGCCTAAAAATAAAGTCTTCTTATTTGCAGGAAGGATAAGCTGCTCACTAGTTGTTAATACGGCCAGAGCAATGGCGAGGTCAAAAGAAGACCCTTCTTTACGGAGGTCGGCAGGTGCGAGGTTAATGGTAATCCGCTGCAAGGGATACTGAAAACCACAGTTTTTGATCGCAGCTCGGACACGTTCTACTGCTTCACGTATAGCAGAGTCAGGAAGTCCGATAATCGAAGTTTGAGGTAATCCGTTAGACAAATCCGTTTCCACTTCAATGAGTACCCCGTCGATCCCGTATAAGCAAGCTCCAAATAATTTTCCGTACATATGAAAAAACACCTCGTTTTCAGTTTATCCCACTTCAGATAAGTGGGTATTTAAACATGAAAAAAGGTGCTTCCTTATTTTCAAAATGAATATGAATATTTCAATTGTTTGCAATAGAACGTATGTGTGAACTTTTAGTCTGTATTTCTATGATAAATAACTTAACTTCAAAAATAAATTTAGGGTTCCACTTAAATGACATTAGGAGTTTAATATATTCAGATGGAATCATTTACTAGCAAGTTCATTGTAAACAATGATACTTTTCTATGTCAATCTCAATTATAAAAGAATCTACTCGAATGTTAAAAGAATGTTTCAGACACGCATTTTGATTTTTTAAATTTATTCGAATAATCATCTCGATGGATCGTAGTCGCCAACTAATATTCACATGTCGTAGGTGATACTGACATTTTGTCTTTGATCAACTGTTTGAGCTCTGCTGTGCTATTCTTTTGCTCCATAGAGCCATGTCTCGTTGGCAACTGCGTAATTTCCTCGTATGAAATCTGATCAGTGTTACCCCATTTTATCCAAGGGACTTTATCATACTGGTGGTGCTGGTATTACTTCCAAGGAAGGATGCTCCCAGGTGCATAATTATAAGTGCCCATGTTTGCGGGATCGGTTACGATCAGTCCATTCTCCGTATGGTAGACAGCTTCAAAGCGACCATCTGCCGATATAAACTTTACATGATAGGCAGCATCAAGTTCAGTTGCTTCATACCTATGATATCTGGCGCTAAATAGCCGCCACTTGCCGCATGCAGCAAGTTCACTCATCTCATCTAATCGCTCAGGTGCCTCTCCATACCCATTTAGTATATTCCGAAAATAATGGACCTCCTCAGTGATATAAGGGAGCTTTCTGACATGCCGATCAAACGTCTCAAAAAACAAATCAAAATGCATATGTCCAATTAGTAACTCAGGATGTTTCTCTAAATCATACATCATGCGAGTGAGAATCGCGTGTGCCGCAAACGCTTTGGAATGATCGAATATGTACCATCTGCGATACCCTGAGCGAATTTGAGTATACTGGACAGAGAGTTCGGAAAAATATGCCTCGCTTAGAAAATCAGCTTTGATATCTACATCTACAACGGGGTATTCAACATTTTCTGCTAGAAGATGTAATCCATATATCGAAATCGTTGTCACCATAAAAAAGATAAGGACAACCTTTTTTGGTGACCAACTTTTCATTATTGTTCTAATTTTCTAATCCGCCCTTCTTTAGATATTCGCCTTATTTATTTTCATTAAAAAGATAACCCATGTAAAATACATAAACCTTATGCTGAATGCAGCTGTAATAACTGATCTTTATATGTAATTCCCAAAAGCACTACTGATGATATTGTTTTTCTGCATGTGTTGTTTGAAGTAATCTAGGGCAAGATTTATTCTATTTTACTAATTTCTACATTTGGTATTTCATGCCCTGCTGCAATTGGAAGGGTGAGAGAAGGTACTTTGTGTTACATATAGGTTTCCTGCAATATAATTTTCCGTAATAAACTAAGGGTGCGACTAAATGATTGGAAATTAAATATGGTATTTTAGATTTGCTATGATAAAATAAGATACAAAGATTGGGTTGTATATGTATTTTGCATCAGAATCCAACATGATTTGAATGCCAGGGAGCAGGTGAAATGATTAATGAAAATTCATGAAGAGTTAAAGCTGGAGAACCAGCTTTGTTTTGCTATATATGCTTGTTCAAGAGAGATAACAAAGCTTTACCAGCCGCACCTAGACAAAATTGGGGTCACCTATTCCCAGTATTTGGTGCTTATGGTGTTATGGGAGCGAGAGGAATGTACAGTGAAGGAGATTGGAGAAGCCCTTTATTTGGACTCCGGTACCCTTACTCCGCTGCTTAAACGTATGCAGACCGCAGGACTGATCAACAGAGAACGTTCTGTCCATGATGAAAGAAAGGTACTTGTTTCCTTGACTGAAAAAGGGAAGATGCTACAGGACGAAGCGGTTCATATCCCGAATGCGATGCGGAATCAAGCTTGTCTTGATGATGATCAGTTTACATCTTTATTAAATCAATTCACAGGTCTATTAACACAGGTTCACGAAAATAATGTCGAAGACAAACAAAAGAAGAACTAGGACTATAATTAATGAGCTTTGACTAGTCTAGAAACGGAAGAACCTTCTACTACTCATAAGATTTGAGTATAGAAGGTTTTTCCATTTTTACCCAAACATTCTTTATTTGGAATGATATCGATATCAAAATACACTCAGTTTGATATCAATTTTTAAGGTAAGCGTTTTAAAAACGTGTTACAATGATGTGGGTTTATAAGGACATATGACTAACTAGCCCGCCTTGTTGCAGTCATGTTGATAGGAGGATTCGAGAATGAATATCCATGAATATCAAGGAAAAGAAGTACTTAAACAGTACGGCGTTGCCGTTCCTAACGGAAAAGTAGCTTACACAGTTGAAGAAGCGGTTGAAGCCGCTGCGTCGCTGGGAAGCCCGGTGACTGTAGTGAAAGCACAAATCCACGCAGGTGGACGTGGTAAAGCAGGCGGCGTAAAAGTAGCCAAAACTATGGATGAAGTACGTGAATATGCCTCTGAAATTCTTGGGAAAGTGCTTGTAACGCACCAAACAGGACCAGAAGGCAAAGAAGTGAAAAGACTTCTTATTGAAGAAGGTTGCGATATTCGTAAAGAGTATTATGTGGGAGTTGTCGTGGATCGTGCAACAGGACGAGTAGTTTTGATGGCTTCCGAAGAAGGCGGTACTGAGATCGAAGAAGTAGCAGAAGCTACACCAGAGAAGATTTTTAAAGAAATTGTTGATCCGGCTGTTGGACTTCAGGTATTCCAAGCCCGGAGACTAGCGTATGCAATTAACATTCCTAATGAGCTCGTAAACAAAGCAACGAAATTTATGCTTGCACTGTACGAAGCTTTTGTGGAGAAAGATTGTTCTATTGCAGAGATCAACCCGCTTGTAGTAACAGGTGATGGTAATGTGATGGCACTGGATGCGAAGCTGAACTTTGATTCCAATGCTCTTTATCGTCATAAAGATATTCAGGCACTTCGAGATCTTGATGAAGAAGATGAGAAAGAAATCGAAGCTTCCAAGTTTGATCTGAGCTACATAGCACTTGATGGGAACATCGGCTGTATGGTTAACGGAGCAGGCCTTGCTATGGCAACGATGGACATTATTAAATATTACGGTGGAGACCCCGCTAACTTCCTTGATGTAGGGGGCGGTGCTACAACCGAAAAAGTAACAGAAGCTTTTAAAATCATTTTGTCTGATGCAAAAGTAGAAGGTATTTTTGTTAATATCTTCGGCGGTATTATGCGTTGTGACGTAATTGCGGACGGGGTAGTGGAAGCTGCTAAACAGCTCGGTCTTACGAAACCGCTCGTTGTAAGATTAGAAGGTACGAATGTTGATCTTGGCAAAAAGATTTTGTCAGAATCCGGCCTTAACATCGTAGCAGCGGATTCGATGGCAGACGGTGCACAAAAAATCGTTGCCCTCGTGAAATAATTCATTCCTTTTCGGGGATACCCGAACACTTGAAAATAACCGTAGGGGATGTGAACGATCGTGAGTATTTTGGTAAATAAAGATACAAAAGTGATTACACAAGGTATCACGGGTGCGACTGCGAAGTTTCATGCGAAAGGTGCGCTGGACTATGGCACGCAAATGGTAGGCGGAGTGACCCCGGGTAAAGGCGGCACGACTGTCGACATTGAACTCGAAAATGGCAGTGTAGTTAAGCTTCCCGTGTACAACACCGTAAATGAAGCCAAAGAAGCAACAGGCGCAACAGCAAGTGTTATTTATGTACCGCCTGCTTTTGCTGCAGATTCTATTATGGAAGCTGTAGATGCTGAACTTGATCTTGTGATCTGTATTACCGAAGGAATCCCGGTACTCGACATGATCAAAGTAAAACGTTATATGGAAGGCAAAGATACGGTTCTGATCGGTCCGAACTGCCCAGGCGTTATTACTCCAGGCGAATGTAAGATCGGTATTATGCCGGGCTACATTCATATGCCAGGTCATGTAGGAGTTGTATCCCGCAGCGGTACGCTGACGTACGAAGCGGTTCATCAGCTTACAACACGTGGTATCGGTCAATCATCTGCCGTAGGAATTGGTGGAGACCCTGTTAAAGGTTCCGAATTCATTGATATTTTATCTCGCTTTAATGATGACCCTGATACACATGCAGTTATTATGATTGGTGAAATTGGGGGTACTGCTGAGGAAGAAGCAGCAGAATGGATTCGTGATAATATGACAAAACCTGTCGTCGGTTTCATCGGCGGGGTTACAGCACCTCCAGGAAAACGGATGGGACATGCGGGCGCTATTATCTCCGGTGGTAAAGGTACAGCGAAAGAGAAGATTGCAAAACTCGAATCTTGCGGCATTCGCGTATCTCCAACTCCATCTGAAATGGGCTCTACGCTCGTAAGTGTACTGGAAGATCGCGGAATTCTTAATCTTTGTACGACTCATTAATATCATGCAGCAATCTAACAAGCCTCGTTAGGAAGACTTGTTAAAATTTTTTTCTTCTATATAATAGGGGCAAACCCGAATCTGATTTCATCCTAAAAGGTAAGCAACCTTTTTGTCGAATATATCGACAGAAGGGTTGCTTTTTGTATTTTATTACAGGTTTCTTTTCGTTAGTCAAAGAAAGGGTGGAGAGTATGGAAGATAGACATATTTTATTTGGACTTCAAGAGATGGATGGGATCGGTCGTAAAACCATTAGAAGATGGATGACGAGTGGAAATTTATTATCGGACATGCTAAAATACGAAACTCAGGACTGGATTCAGTCAGGACTCTCGGCAGCAAAAGCTGCTGTGATGAAAGAATGCTTCCATGAATCATTTATTTATGAGAAACTTGAACTGCTTCATAAGGAACGTATCGAAATTGTAACCTATTACGATAAAGAGTATCCTATATTATTGAAGGAAACGGCGGACCCGCCTTGGGTTCTATACATAAAAGGGAATGCTAGTTTGCTTCATAAGCCGTCTATAGCGATGGTTGGAACCCGAGTTCCTACAGGTTACGGAAAAAAAGTAGGTGAGGTGTTCGCTTCACAGCTATGCAAGGCAGGATATACGATTGTAAGCGGTCTTGCACGCGGAATAGATAGTGTATGTCACGAAGCTGCTATTCGCGCAGATGGTTTAACGATTGCTGTCCTTGGTGCAGGGCTGTCACATATTTATCCCGCCGAAAACCATGCTTTAGCGAGCCGGATTGCTTCTAGTGGATTGTTAGTATCTGAGTATCCAATACACCAAAAACCAAGACCTGGTCTTTTTCCTGAGAGAAACAGGATTATTGCGGGACTGAGTTTAGGTACACTTGTGGTGGAAGCTGATTTACGCAGCGGATCATTAATTACGGCTGACGCTGCACTAGAAGCAGGTCGCGATGTATTTGCAATTCCTGGGCCCATTACATCTCCTAAAAGTCATGGCACGCTTAATTTAATTAAACAAGGGGCTGCGTTAGTAACTAAAGTAGAAGATATTACAGATGAATATAAACATGTAATGAATTTCGCTAGAGAAGACAAGCCAGAACAAACCGGAGTTCATCCTGAAGCGCTTTTATCTGCATCACAGCAGGAGCTGATCCCAGAACTTACGGAAGAAGAAAGAAAAGTAGTTGATTTACTAGAAGCAGGCCCTATGACATTAGATGATTTTGTAGACAGGCTTCATCTTGATTTTGGACATTTGCATTCAGTTCTGTTATCTTTAATCATAAAAAAGCAGATTATACAATTACCTGGAGCTATATATAAGTTAATATAGATCCCTTTGGCGTGATTTGATGTGTGATTTCGTCATAGGGGCATGCAGGCTATATTTTGAGAGGAGGATGAACCTATGGCGGATTCACTCGTCATCGTGGAGTCTCCTTCGAAAGCCAAAACGATAGGGAAGTATCTCGGAAGTAAGTATATCGTTAAGGCTTCGATGGGGCATATCCGCGATTTGCCAAAAAGTCAGATTGGCGTAGAAGTGGAAAATGATTTTAACCCTAAATATATTACCATCCGCGGAAAAGGTTCTGTACTGAAAGAACTAAAGGATGCTTCGAAAAAAGTGAAAAAAGTTTATCTGGCGGCTGACCCCGATCGTGAGGGGGAAGCGATTGCCTGGCATTTGGCTCATGCACTTGATCTGGATCAGACAGAAAGCTGCCGGGTTGTTTTTAATGAAATTACGAAACAAGCGGTAAAAGATGCTTTTAAAACACCGCGTAAAATAAATATGGACCTCGTGAATGCACAACAAGCAAGACGGATTCTAGATCGACTGGTAGGTTATAAGATCAGTCCTATACTCTGGAAAAAAGTGAAAAAAGGATTATCTGCTGGGCGTGTACAATCCGTTGCAGTTAAGATTATTCTTGACCGTGAGAACGAAATCGATGATTTCATTCCGGAAGAATACTGGAGCATTACTGCAAAACTAAGTGCAGACGGCAGCCCGATGGAAGCGAAGTTTCATAAGTGGAACGGAACCAAAACGGAACTGACAAACGAAGAACAAGTGAATTCGATACTGGGGCAAATTGAGAATGAAGATTTCACGGTAAAAGAAGTAAAAGAGAAGGAACGGACACGTAATCCGTCGGCTCCTTTTACAACAAGTTCGTTACAGCAGGAAGCGGCTCGTAAACTTAACTTCCGTGCTGCCAAGACGATGTCAGTCGCACAGCAGTTATATGAGGGTGTAGATCTTGGTAAAGAAGGAACCGTAGGTTTAATCACCTATATGCGTACCGACTCCACTCGTATTGCGACATCGGCTCAGGAAGAAGCGAAAGAGTTCATTACTCAAAAATATGGAGAAACTTTCGTACCGGAAACGTTCCGTCAGTATTCCAAAAAAGCAGCAAATGCTCAAGAGGCGCACGAAGCGATTCGCCCTACCTCGGTACTAAGAGATCCAGATTCCGTGAAAGCATATACAAGCAGAGATCAATTTCGTTTGTATAAACTCATTTGGGAACGTTTCGTAGCGAGTCAAATGTCTTCTGCTATTCTTGATACTTTATCTGTTGATATTACTGCAGGGGATGCAACGTTCCGTGCTACAGGATCAAAAGTTCGTTTCCCTGGATTCATGAAAGTGTATGTAGAAGGAAATGATGATGGTACCACGGAAGAAGATAAGCTTTTGCCTCCGCTTCAATCGGGGGATGCATTAGTTAAACAGGAGATTGAACCAAAACAGCATTTTACTCAGCCTCCACCGCGATATACAGAGGCTCGTCTGGTTAAAACGCTTGAAGAACTTGGGATAGGACGTCCAAGTACGTATGCACCTACACTTGAAACGATTCAAAAACGGGGTTATGTAGCCATTGAAGAGAAGAAATTCATGCCTACAGAACTTGGTGAACTGATAATAGAGCAAATGGAACAGTTCTTCCCCGAAATTCTGGATGTGGAGTTTACCGCACATATGGAAGAGGATCTTGACCACGTGGAAGAAGGGTCAGAGGATTGGGTGAAAGTACTCGCACAGTTTTATGGTTCCTTTGAGAAACGTCTTGAAGTGGCGGAAGAAGAAATGAAGGAAATCGAGATCGAAGATGAGGTTTCCGATGAAATTTGCGAAAAATGCGGGAAGCCGCTTGTATATAAACTTGGTCGTTTCGGGAAATTCTTAGCTTGCTCCGGTTTTCCTGACTGTCGTAATACGAAGCCAATCATTAAAGACACCGGCATTGTTTGTCCAACCTGTAAGGAAGGACATGTCGTTGAGCGCAGAAGTAAGAAAGGTCGTATATTCTTTGGATGTGACCGTTATCCAGAATGTGATTTCGTGTCTTGGGATAAGCCGTCCGTCAAACCTTGTCCGAGCTGTTCATCTCTCATGGTAGAGAAACGGAATAAGCAAGGAACGAAGCTGAAATGTACGGTATGCGATCATACTGAAATCATGGAAGAACCAGATGATGAGTCTGTTGAAATATAAAATACTAACAATGATATAGTGAAACCGGATAGACCGGACTGCTGTCAGCATGTCGAAATAATGAAGAGTTGCTGACAGCAGCAGGGAGGAAATATATATAATGAGTGATAGAGTACAACAAGTAACCGTTATTGGAGCAGGTCTCGCAGGAAGTGAAGCAGCATGGCAAATCGCCCAAAGAGGCGTGCCTGTTAAGCTGTATGAGATGCGCCCTGTTGTTAAAACGCCGGCACACCATACGAATCAATTTGCTGAACTTGTATGCAGTAATTCGCTGCGGGCTAATGGACTTACGAACGCGGTAGGTGTATTAAAAGAAGAAATGAGAATGATGGATTCGCTCGTAATCGGTTCCGCTGACCGTAATGCGGTACCTGCGGGCGGTGCACTGGCTGTGGATCGAGATGGTTTCTCCGGTGAAATTACACGTATGCTTCATGAACATCCTCTAGTAGAAGTGGTAAATGAGGAGATTCAGGAAATTCCTACAGAAGGAATCGTCGTTATTGCGACAGGACCATTAACTTCTCCGGCTCTATCTGCACAGATTAAAGAGCTTATGGGCGAGGAGTATTTTTACTTCTACGATGCTGCTGCACCGATCGTAGAAAAAGACTCTATTGATATGAGCAAAGTATATTTGGCTTCAAGATATGATAAAGGTGAAGCTGCTTATCTCAATTGTCCAATGAATGAAGAAGAATTCAATCGCTTTTATGACGCGCTCATTTCAGCAGAAGTTGCTGAACTTAAAGAATTCGAAAAAGAAATCTACTTTGAAGGCTGTATGCCGATTGAAGTGATGATGAAGCGTGGTAAACAAACGGCATTGTTTGGTCCTATGAAACCCGTAGGTCTCGTGAATCCTCACACAGGTGAACTTCCTTATGCGGTCGTTCAATTGCGTCAGGATAATGCAGCGGGGACTTTATATAATCTAGTAGGATTCCAGACACATCTGAAATGGGGAGAACAAAAACGAGTATTCCAGATGATTCCTGGTCTTGAGAATGCCGAATTTGTCCGTTATGGTGTGATGCATCGTAATACATTCATTAATTCTCCAAAATTGCTTGAACCAACGTATCAATTCAAATCTCGCCCTAATCTGTTCTTTGCTGGACAAATGACAGGGGTTGAAGGTTATGTAGAGTCTGCGGCTTCCGGGCTGATCGCTGGTATGAATGCTGCGAATCTTGCACTAGGTCAAGATTTGTTTGT
Source organism: Paenibacillus sp. GYB006 (assembly GCF_036577645.1). Classification (NCBI taxonomy): domain Bacteria; kingdom Bacillati; phylum Bacillota; class Bacilli; order Caryophanales; family Paenibacillaceae; genus Paenibacillus; species Paenibacillus sp. GYB006. The sequence continues at coordinate 914,040 of NZ_JARBDA010000001.1, forward strand.
GCTTCCAAAAGAGAGTACACTAGGAAGTATGGCGCACTATATTACCACTGCCGATTTCAAACATTTCCAACCGATGAATGCAAACTTTGGATTGCTTCCGAGTCTTGAACGTAAGATACGCAACAAGAAAGAGAAGAATGAAGCACTTGCGAATCGTGCTTTAGAAAGCATTCAACATTTTAAAGAAGAAAAAGGACTATCCACGGGGAAGTAAGGATAGGCTAGCACGAAAGCCCGGCAAGTCTTTTTCTGACATGCCGGGCTTTTTTTAAACGAATGGAAGAGGAGGTTTCATGATGCAAACGACATTTCATGCAACGACGATATGTGCTGTACGTCATAACGGCAAAGCAGCGATTGCGGGTGATGGGCAAGTAACAATGGGAGAATCGGTAGTAATGAAAAATACAGCGAAGAAAGTTCGCAGGTTATACCGAGGACAAGTTGTGGCTGGTTTTGCAGGCTCCGTTGCTGATGCAATTACACTATTTGAGAAATTTGAAGGTAAGCTTGAGGAACATCATGGGAATCTTCAGCGTGCAGCAGTGGAACTTGCTAAAGATTGGCGCCAGGATCGTGTGCTTCGCAAGTTAGAAGCGCTGATGATTGTAATGGATAAAACCGGTATGCTGCTGATTTCAGGCGGTGGAGAAATTATTGAACCTGATGATGATCTGCTTGCGATTGGTTCAGGCGGGAACTATGCTTTGTCTGCCGCAAGAGCTATGAAACGAAATGCAACACACCTGGAAGCCAAGGATATGGCTCGTGAAGCACTTCTTGTGGCTTCCGAGATCTGTGTCTATACAAACAGTAATATTATTGTGGAAGAACTGTAAACTGAATTAATTTCATATATTAATGAGTTATGAAATTGATTCAAGCTATTTTAATAAAAGATAAATTTACCGGGAGGGAAGAAGATGTTAAACGAAGCGTTAACCCCTAGACAAATCGTAAGTGAACTAGACAAATATATTGTGGGACAAAAGCAAGCCAAGAAATCGGTTGCTGTAGCCCTGCGAAATAGATACCGCCGAAGTAGACTTCCTGAGCATGCTCAAGATGAAATTGTACCAAAAAATATACTTATGATCGGACCTACCGGTGTAGGTAAAACAGAAATTGCTAGACGGTTAGCTAAACTTGTGGGTGCTCCCTTTGTAAAAGTAGAGGCAACGAAATTTACCGAAGTGGGTTATGTTGGCCGTGATGTAGAATCTATGGTTAGAGATTTAATTGAGACAGCCATTCGGATCGTCAAGCTTGAAAAAACAGAAAAGGTCAAGGACAAAGCCGAAGAAAATGCGAATGAACGCATTGTACAGATCCTTGTTCCTTCCGCAAATAAATCTAAAAATCAGAAGAATCCGTTCGAGATGATTTTTGGTAATCATAATCAACAGACAGAGGAAGCAGATCCTGCGCAAGAAGCCAGCGTTTCTGAGCGCAGACGCAAAGTGAAATTTGAACTGCTGTCCGGTCAGCTTGAGAATGATGTAATTGAGATTGACGTAGAAGATGCAGCCCCGAACATGTTTGACATGTTCGCTGGTCAAGGAAATGACCAGATGGGTATGAATATGCAGGAGATGTTTGGTAACTTCCTGCCAAAACGCACGAAAAAACGCAAGCTAAGTATAAAAGAGGCACGTAAAGTTCTCATTCAAGAAGAAGCCAGCAAACTGATTGATATGGACGATGTAACCCAAGAGTCGATCAGACGCGCTGAGCAATCAGGTATCATCTTTATTGATGAGATTGATAAAGTAGCCAGCCAGGGACGCGGATCAGGCCCTGACGTCTCTCGTGAGGGTGTCCAAAGGGATATTCTCCCTATCGTGGAAGGATCGACCGTAATGACCAAATATGGCCCTGTGAAGACGGATTATATTTTGTTTATCGCTGCGGGTGCGTTCCATGTATCTAAACCGTCAGATCTCATTCCAGAGCTCCAGGGGCGTTTCCCAATTCGCGTGGAATTGAATAGCCTCACACTGGATGATTTTGTTTCTATTTTGACAGAACCCAAAAATGCACTGACCAAACAGTATACCGATCTTCTGCGAACAGAAGATATTGAAATTGAATTTTCACCAGAAGCGATTCGTGAGATCGCCAATATTGCAGAAGCAGTAAATCAAAGCACAGAGAATATCGGTGCGAGAAGGCTCCATACCATTTTAGAAAAACTATTGGAGGACCTTTCTTTTGAAGCACCCGAACTCACGCTCGATAAGATGGTGATCACGCCGGAATACGTAAGAGAGAAATTAGGTGAGATTGCGAAAGATCGTGATCTTAGTCAATACATTTTATAAAATAGAAGCTCTTTAAAGGATAAGTCCTTTAGAGGGCTTTTTTTATTGATTAATTTTCGTGTTAATGCAAACTCTTTGTTGGAAATTAAATAAATAAAGGAAATTAAGACGTTTAAATGACAATAAATGAGTTTAACTATATGATAGACTGGTTCAATATCTTCATTTTACCTTTGTATGCTTGACTTTGAATATCTTAGAAATGAGAAATTAGGTTGAAAAAACCTATACTTTATAGGACTCTTTTTTCATTAGAATGAAGTTATTTTGTACTTTATACCCAAAAAGTCCTTATTAATGATAAAAGATAGGGCTTTTTTCTTATTGTAATAAATGCCCAAGTGAAAGAAACTTATGTTATATGACAAATAACTTCGTAATTCTACTAAAGACCTATGAAAAGAAATAATCAATGCCATATTTGTCGAAAATGAGACAACCGAGGTCTTATTTTATATAGAAGTCATTTTTAGGAATTAATAAGGGAGGTAAGTGTTATTAATTTATTGAACGACAGTAGTTTTAAAACACTTCAAGCGGGAATTGATGCTGCAAACCTCAGGCAACGTGCGATTGCTAACAATATAGCCAATAGTGACACCCCTTATTTCAAACGGTCTGAAGTCAAATTCGAAGAGTTTTTGCAAGATGAAATGAAAGGGAATGTAAGTACATTAAGTGGGAAAACAACAAATGAGAAACATATTCCTATAGGTCTTAGCAGTAAAATCCCTGCTGCGCGAATTTCGACAGATCATAATACGGTAATGAATAATAACGAAAACAATGTTGATGTTGATAAGGAAATGACCCTTTTGGCAGAGAATCAACTTCGTTACAATGCCTACATCCAGCAGGTCACAGAACAAATTAAGATGATGCGTATTGCAACGGGAGGGAGCAGCTGATGAATATTAGTAATAGCTTTGACATTAGTTCTTCTGCATTAACCGCTCAGCGTCTTCGGATGGATGTAATTTCCTCAAACATTGCAAATGCTGAAACAACAAGAGCGAAGATGGAGAACGGTGAAGCAGTACCTTATAAACGAAAAATGGTTGTACTAGAAACTAGCAAGCCAAGCTTTAAGAATATGCTCCAGACACAGATGGAAGGCAAAGACATTCAGCAAGGCGTCATCGCAACTTCTATTAAGGAAGACACAGCGCCGCTCAAATCGGTATATAACCCAACACATCCGGATGCAAACGCCGAAGGGTACGTATATATGCCTAACGTTGATATAACGAAAGAAATGGTAGATTTAATTAGTGCATCAAGATCTTATGAGGCAAATGTAACTGCACTAAATGCTTCAAAAGCAATGGTGTCTAAAGCACTTGAGATCGGCAGATAGAGTTATTAGACACTACATATTTTAGAATTTAGGAGGGACCAAAGATGATACAAAATACGATGTTGCAAACATCTGCTTTACAATCTCCTTCAATGAGCGGAACACAAAATAAATCAACCCCCTCAGATACGATCAAACAATTCTCATCCTATTTAGATCAGGCAATTACGCAAGTGGCAGAGCAAGAGAAAACGTCTCATGTCATGTCAACAGAATTTGTTAAAGGTAATGTGAATGTAGATCAAGTGATGATTGCTTCGGAACAAGCACTGCTAAGTTTGCAGTTAACGAATCAAATTCGAAATAAAGTGGTCGAAGCCTATCAGGAAATTATGCGGATTCAAATGTAATAGAGGTATGATTAGCAAAAGTTCGGATGAGGTGACGGAGTGAACGAGAGAATCGCCCAGTATAGAGAGAAGATATCTCAGTATTGGAACAAATTTACCAAAAAACAAAGGGTATTACTGATTTCTACGGTGGTGTTTCTCATCATTGCCGCCGCTGCACTTACAATTCAGTTCTCTAAAACGGAGTATGAAGTAGCGTTTACTGATCTTAGTGCAGAGGATTCAGCTGGGGTCATGAGCTATCTTGAGAGTGGAAATATTCCTTTTGAGTTAAATAAAGATGGGACAAGCATTTCAGTACCTAGTACGCAAGCGGCAAGGGTGAAAGTAGATGTTGGATCCCAAGGATTAGTTCAGAACGGATCGATCGGTTATGACATCTTTGAGCAAAATGGTTCAATGATGGGTTCGACAGATAAAGAATTCGAAGTCAAATACGCTAACGCTTTTAATGGCGAGATTGAACAAATGCTCCGGACTATGCAGGGCGTGCAAGATGCAAAAGTATTAGTTAATCTTCCTGAAAAAAGTTTATTTGCCGGCTCGGATCAAGAAACTGCCTCTGCTTCCGCAGTACTGACTTTTCAGCCCGGGTATCAAATGTCACAGAAGGCAGTAGACGGATATTTTAACTTAATGAAAACTGCGGTACCAAACTTACCACTGGAAAACATCACCATTTCTACGAATCAGGGTGAAGAACTTCAACCAACCGAGCGTGGCGGAGGAAGTGGACTGGGTGAAATACAAGAGAACATGGCGCTGCAGAAAAAATATGAGAGCGATGTTCAAAAGAGTGTAAAAGAATTTCTAACGGGTATTATCGGTAACACAGATATTAATGTGCTTGTGACATCAAATCTGAATTTTGACAAAGTAAACGAAACTCAAAATCTGGTTACTCCGGTAGATGAAGAGAACATGAAAGGTATTGAGATCAGTGTTCAAGACATTCAGAGCAGTTACACAGGCGGTACTGCAGAAGATGGCGGTGTAGCAGGAACAGGAGAGGGAGATGTTGTAAACTACCCGGCTGCTGGTTCTGAGACTTCAAGCGGAGAAGAGAGTTCCACGACAATCAATTACGAGGTTAACCAAATCGCAAAGGAAATTGTCCAAAGTCCATACACTGTAAAAGACTTAACCATTAATGTAGCAGTTGAACCACCCCAAGGACAAGAAATTTTAGATGAGCCAACAAGAGATGCAATAGAAACAGTTTTAGTGAACATTGTGAGAGCGTCACTTGCAAATTCAGGAAGTACATATAACGACGCAGATCTAGAAAAGAAAGTCTCTGTACTAGCTAAACCAGCGCAAACGGCCACAGATACACAGACAGGAATTCAGTTGTCTTCTGGTATGATAGGGGGCTTAGTAGCGGGTGCTGTATTACTGCTAGCAGGCGGAGGATACTTGATTTATCGAAATCGCCGTAAGAAGGAAGAGGAGTATGAGGAAGATGATCTTCCGCTTCAGATTCCAACCGAATTTCCTTCCGTAACTTTAGAAACGGTCACAAATGAAAGTCAGGTACGTAAACAACTCGAGTCACTCGCGAAGAAGAAACCGGATGAATTTGTTGATTTGCTTCGAACGTGGCTTGCTGATGAATAGGGGTGAGAAACTTGGTTAAGGCACCAGGAAACGGATTAACCGGAAGGCAAAAGGCAGCAATCCTGCTCATAACGTTAGGACCAGAGGTATCAGCCCAAATTTTCAAGCATCTACGAGATGAAGAAATAGAGCAGCTAACTTTAGAAATTGCCAACGTAAGAAAAGTAGAAGGTGGAGAAAAAGAACTCATTATGTCTGAGTTCCACCAAATTTGTTTGGCACAAGAATACATTTCACAAGGCGGTATTAATTACGCACGAGAAATTTTAGAAAAAGCACTCGGATCTCAAAAAGCACTGGAAGTGATTAATAGACTAACCGCTAACCTTCAGGTCAGACCCTTTGACTTTGCTCGGAAGGCGGATCCGAATCAGATTCTTAACTTTATACAAAATGAAAGCCCGCAGACGATTGCGCTTGTCTTATCTTACTTGCAATTTGAACAAGCAGCCGTCATCCTTTCCTCTCTTCCGCAAGAGAAACAAGCGGATGTTGCAAGGCGGGTTGCAGTAATGGACAGCACTTCACCAGAAGTAATCGCCCAAGTAGAAAGAGTACTTGAACAGAAACTATCTGCCACGGTTACGCATGATTACACGAATGCAGGCGGAATTGAATCGATCGTTCAAATCCTAAATGGAGTTGACCGCGGAACCGAGAGAACGATACTGGATTCTCTGGAAATACAGGATCCTGAACTGGCAGAAGAAATCAAGAAACGGATGTTTGTCTTCGAGGATATCGTTAATGTCGATGACCGGTCGATTCAGCGAATTATTCGAGATATTGATAATGCTGACCTACAGCTTGCGCTCAAGGTGGCGAGCGAAGAAGTTCGGAATTCTATCTTCAACAATATGTCTAAACGCATGGCAGAGACTTTTAAAGAAGAAATGGAATTCATGGGACCTGTCAGACTGCGTGATGTAGAAGAAGCACAAACCCGTATCGTTGCAACGATTAGAAGACTGGAAGAAGCTGGTGAGATTATTATTGCTCGCGGCGGAGGAGATGATATCGTTGTCTAATCTGATTAAATCCTTTGAGTATGTACCCGTTGATACCCATAAGCAGGTGAAATCGGTTCATGAGTATGGTGAAAAATCAGGTGTTGAAGCGAATTCTGATCATAATGAAAGAATAGTGGTAGAAGAACAAAAGCCAACGGTCGATGAAGAATCGATTCGAATGAAGCAGGAAATGCTCGAGAATGCGAAGGACTTTGCAGAAAGGCAAGTGCGTGAAGCAGCAGAAGAAGCAGAGCGATTACTTCAGGAAGCCAAGGAACAAATTGCTTCTTGGTGGGAAGAAAAAAGACTTCAAGATGAGCATCTGATGGATGCTCTTCGCTCAGAAGGATATCAACAGGGTTATCATGAGGGTGCAGACAAGGCAAAAGAAGAGCTTCAAACTTATATGGAAGAAAAAATGGCAGAAGCACAGCTGGTGCTGAGTGAAGTTTACGAAGCCAAAGAACAGATTATACAGGAAGCAGAACCTTTTCTAGTTGAACTGAGCACGGCAATTGCTGAGAAAGTAATCGATCATCAGCTTTCAACAGAACCGAGTCTTATGATTGAACTGATTCGTAAGAACTTGGCAAGAAAAAGAGAACAAGGTGTTATCACATTATGTGTATCTCCTAAGGAATTTTCATATGTCCAAGCTGCTAGAGAGGAATTGACTTACGCGATCGACTCTCAAGCTGAACTGAAAATATTGCCGGATGCTTCCGTTCGAGATAAAGGATGTGTTATTCGTTCTTCTTTCGGAAGTGTCGATGCCAGAGTAGATACGCAGCTCACCGAAATCAAGAAAGAATTGATCCGGGTAGCGCTGGATAGCGAGGAGCGGACGAATTCATATGAAGGTTCTTAGTTCACAGCGATATATGGATCAACTGAAACAACTGGACCCGGTCCGTATTAATGGAAAAGTTACTCAGGTGATCGGACTGATGGTGGAATCAGAAGGTCCGGATGCAAGCATAGGAGATGTTTGTTACATTTATCCGACGAATTCGGCCCTTCCGCTGAAAGCAGAAGTGGTCGGATTTCGAGATAACAAAGTACTTCTGATGCCGCTTGGTGATCTACAGTCGATTGGTCCTGGCTGTGATGTGGTGGGAACGGGGAAACCTTTGAATATTCAAGTCGGATCTGAACTTCTCGGTAAAGTACTTGATGGTCTAGGGCAGCCCCTGGATGGTTCACTTATTCCCGCCCGAATGCAGCGCTATTCAACTTCAAGTGCACCCATTAATCCACTGAATAGACCCAGGGTACTTGAGCCTATCAGCATTGGTGTTCGTGCAATCGACGGACTGCTTACGATTGGTAAAGGACAGCGGGTGGGGATCTTTGCCGGGTCAGGGGTTGGTAAAAGTACCTTGATGGGGATGATTGCCCGTAATACATCAGCAGATGTCAATGTGATTGCTCTTATCGGGGAACGGGGACGGGAAGTATTAGATTTTATTGAACGAGATCTTGGGCCTGAGGGGCTCGAACGTTCTGTTGTTATCGTGGCTACATCGGATCAGCCCGCACTAGTGCGTATCAAAGGAGCGCTGATTGCAACTACCATTGCAGAGTATTTCCGAGATCGCGGCATGAATGTCATGCTGATGATGGATTCGGTGACAAGGTATGCGATGGCACAGCGTGAAGTTGGTCTTGCGGTTGGGGAGCCGCCAGCAATGAGAGGTTACACTCCTTCCGTATTTGCTAGTTTACCTAAACTATTGGAGCGAGCGGGAACGGGGCCTGTCGGATCGATTACTGCCTTTTACACGGTCCTTGTGGATGGGGACGACATGAATGAGCCGATTGCGGATGCTGTCCGTGGTATTCTCGATGGACATATTGTGCTGAACCGGGGAATTGCGAATAAAGGACATTTTCCAGCTATAGATGTGCTCGCGAGCATAAGCCGGGTGATGAAAGATATTGCTCCTGCGGAACAGATTGATGCAGCTGAAAATATAAAACGTCTCATGTCGGTCTATAAGAACTCAGAAGATCTAATTAATATTGGTGCTTATCAAAAAGGATCGAATATAGAGATTGATGAGTCGATAGACCGAATACAGGATATATGGCGGTTCACACGGCAGAAGGTAGATGAAAAAGTAGTATTGGATGAAGTAAGACAAAGACTAATTACCGAGTTTGCAAGGAGATGACTTAGTACATTATGGGGTTTACTTATCATTTTCAAAAAGTTGTGGATCTCAAGGCGAAGGAGAAAACACAGGCAGAGTGGCTTCTTTCTTCTGCTATTGGTAAACTGCAAGCCGAAGAAAATCATTTGCTGGAACTTGTGAGAGATCGAGAAAATCTCATGGAAGGCATTTCTTCTTTCTCACTGCAAAGCGCTTCGGCTTCTAGTTTACAGGAGATGAATCGTTACGTTCACTATCTAGATGAATGCATCAGCCGCAAAAATAATGATGTGGCTCATGCTGAAGTGAACGTCAAACAAAACCAAGCTTTTTTGAACGATAAAATGCTGGATGAAAAAGTATGGAACCAGGCGCGAGAAAAAGAAAAAATGCATTATCAACAGGAGATGCTCCTTAGGGAACAAAATGAACTGGATGAAATGGCAACGGTGCGCTTTGCTGTAAGAGCACGTTAAAAGAATGTGCGGGCGTGATGCACCGAAGGAGGAATGATGGTTGGTAGACAAGGATCGAGAGGAACTGGAGCGAGAGTCCGGAGGGGCTTGGGAGAAATTTATGATTATTGGAATCCCTGTTGTCTTTTGTCTCGTACTGGTTGTTGTACTGCTCGTCGTTCTGAATGTTGATTTCAGAAAAAATGCGATCGAAATTGCAAGCAAAATTCCGGTAGTGAAAGAATGGATACCGGAGGAAGCGTTAGATCCAGCAACCCAAAAAGAAAGACAAGCCGAGAAACAAATAGAAAGTAATAAGGCAGTCATCGATAAATTAAAGACACAGCTTGCTGATTCAAAAACGGAGCTTGAGCAGGTGCAACAGGAGAAAGCTAAACAGGATAGCAATGTACAGAAATTAGAAGATGAAATAAAAGAGTTACAGGTAACAACGAGTTCAAGTGGTGATGCAACAGCGTCAAATGAAACAGAAACCATAGATCCTTACCTAAAGCAAGTGAAAGATCTTGCTAAAATGTACGGTCAAATGAAGCCGAGTAAGGCAGCTCCTATTATTCAAAGTATGACGCTCGAAGAGCAGGTTCAGCTTCTTGCAGAGATGAAATCAGATGCACAACGCAGCATTCTTGAAAAAATGACACCTCAGGCAGCTGCTGAAGTTACAGAGGCACTAAAAAATACAACGACTTCTGAAAGTCGCGCCATTGCCGCATTACAATCCAAAATGAACAACAAACAAGCTTCATCAACGACTACATCTAACAATCGGAACTTGGATAAAAATGAGCTGACACAAACCTTTTCATCGATGTCAGCAGACAGTGGTGCAAACTTAATTCTTGAGACCTATAAACTAAGTCCAGACCAAGCGATCACGATTTTAAAAACGGTAGATGATGCAACGAGAGCAAAATTACTAGACCAAATGTCTTCTGCCGATGCTGCTGTCTCTGCAAAAATATTAAATCGTTTAATGGGGAGTAAAAATTAATTGATATTTTATATCAAGTGAGAGGAGGTGAAAAACGAATGATATCTTCTTTTTCACAAGTAGGAAAAGCAGTTAGTTTGATGGATTCTGGATCTGAGGCAAGTAAGACTACTGGAAACGAATCAACTGGGTTTCTTGTGGCTTTGCAAGTGAACATGCAGACAACGAGTGAGGGAATGAATCAAGCGGGAAACAAGGAAACGCCGGCCATGTTTACTTTTCTTACGGTAAATCCAGATGAAAGTGTTACTCCGGAAGTGAATACAAGTACTTTGGACGAAGCGACTCTCCTTATGGAAGCAGAAGCGATTATTGATGAACTCATTACAACACTTGAGCAAGAGAAAGATTTGGATCGTAGTGAAAAGCATGAAGAAATGATTGCCGATCTGAAGGGGTGGCTGCAGCAAGCTTTATATTATCTCTATCCTGCAAACAATGAAGAATCAGCAGAGCAAAACGTATCTTTTCAAGCCATGAATGCACTCACAGAGCAGTCGGATACCGTAAAGTATGCACTGCAAGAAGTACTGCATCAATTAATAGAAGCAAGTAAAACAAATTCAGAAACAGCTGCACCATTAGAAGATCTTATACATACTCAGGAGCAGCTAATCGTAAATCTGAAAGAGATTTTAGGAAAATCAGATGTAAAAACAGATTCTGTTACGAAATTAAATTCACTGATGACCGAACTTAGCCTGATGGCAAAAAGCACATTCGCTTCAGCAGAAAAAACAACGTTTTCTATAGAACCTTCACTCCTTACGGGGGATGCCGAGATTCTGGAAAACGTCGGTGAACAAAACGGTAGTAACAAGCTAGCAACAAAAGAAATGATCAAAGTAACGACTCTTGATGAGTCAATACAGCAGAAGGTAGATCCCGAATCTTCTCAGGAAGTGAATCCGGAGGAAACGCAGGATAATCAAGCGACAAACCTTATCACTGCAGGGCAGTTAGCTATAAAGAATGGGACAGCACCACTAACTAGATCAGAAACGGTCATACCGGTTCAACAATTTTCTAAAGAGATGTCCGAATTTGTTGTCAGTAAATTTGAAATTGTGAAGCAACAGGGAATGACAGAAGCGGTTATTTCTTTAAGACCTCAGCATTTAGGTCAACTGGACGTGCAGTTATCGATGCAAAATGGTCATTTGGTTGCAAAGTTTATGACAGAACATGCAGGAGCGAAGGATTTGCTCGAACAGCAAATGACACAGTTAAGAGCTGTACTTCAGGCTCAAGGGATTCAGGTCGAACGACTTGAAGTGACTCAGAACACCTCATTATCGTCACATATGTATCAGGATGGAGGCAGTTCAAACGGACAGCCTGGTAACCAGCGCAGATCTAAAGAACGAGAACGGAACAATGAAGATCTACTAACTACAGCAGAGATTCAAGACGAGCTTCGTACTTGGATGCAGGAGCAGCAAGAATTGGAGTTATATACGGAAGGCGATCAGACAAGCGGATTCACTGCGAAAATATAATGAGCGAAGCGGGGTGTGAAAATGTCAGCGGATATCATTTCTACGACGAATATTTGGCCTAACTACTCAGCTTCCAATGTAACTACAGCAGCGAGTAAAGAATCCTCAGATGCGATGGGTAAGGATCAATTTTTGAAAATACTGATTACTCAGTTACAGAACCAGAATCCAATGCAGCCGATGGAAGATAAAGAATTTATCGCTCAAATGGCTCAGTTTACTTCTGTAGAACAATTGTCGAATATATCGGGTCAACTTCAAAATTTATCGCAATCTTTAGGTGCGGTTTCTGGACTGATCGGTAAACAAGTAAGCTGGATTGGTACAAGCGAGGGTTCAAATGAAGGTGCTGTTCAAAGCGGTGTCGTGGAATCCATTATTATTCGGGATCAAATGCAGTATGCGGTTATTAATGATAAGGAAATTGCGCTAAAAGACATTACTCAGATCAGTGATGTAAAAACAGAAGAAATAGTCTTGGAAGCCAGTGCCTCTTCTGAAGAGAAAGTGGATGTAAGCGAAGAAGCCGATGGAGCTGAGGGATGAGTGGCGTTGTAAGAGTAGGTCAGCTCTATACAAGTACAGTGAAATCTCCCAACACCCGTGATACCAATAAGTCAGGATCAGAAGAGACCGTTTCTTTTAACAAGTTATTTAACAATGAGTGCATAAAGCTTAGTTATCATGCTTCAAAAAGGTTAGAGCAGCGAGGTATAGAGCTCGGTAAAAATCATTTAGAGAAGATTGCTGAGGCTGTAGATAAAGCTGCAGCCAAAGGTTCTAAAGAAACACTTGTGCTGATGGAAGATACCGCTTTTATTGTAAATGTAAAGAACCGAACGATCGTAACTGCGGTGAATGGACCCTCGTTAACAGAAGGCGTATTTACGCAGATTGATAGTGCTATTATCATTCCTTAATTATCTATATGAGGCTGGACCTAACGGAAAGCCTAAGGGTTGCGGATCGACAGAAGCAGCCAATCAACCAATCGGAGGTAAAATTAATTATGCTTAAATCCATGTACTCCGGAGTATCCGGCATGAGAGGGTTCCAAACGAAGCTGGATGTCATCGGTAATAATATCGCAAACGTGAATACAACAGGATTTAAATCAAGTCGAGTCATGTTTAAGGATATCATGAGTCAAACTACAGCCGGGGTAACCGCTCCTACAGATGATACCGGCGGTGTGAACTCTAAACAGGTTGGACTTGGAGTTAGTGTAGGATCGATCGATACGATGCATTTAGCAGGCAGTGCACAGACGACGAATAATCCAACGGATCTTCGTCTGGAAGGAGACGGATTTTTCCTGGTCAGCCTTTCGGAAGATCAGGAAGTTCCTTACCTGACACGGGCTGGAGATTTTCATGTGGATGCCAATCGCAGACTGGTTACCTCGGATGGACTGTTCGTGCTTGATTCAGGCGGCGCTCCCATTACGCTTGATGATGAGGTAGTCGCTTTTTCAATCGGTCAGGATGGAACCATTAACCAACAAATGGCGGATGGAACGATGGAAGCTGGTGTACAACTGGGGATCGGTAAAGTATCTAATCCAAGCGGTCTTGATAAAATCGGAGGCAATTTGTACCGAATGACGATGAATGCAAATCTCGATGGTGAGTTTGAAATTGTAACGGCAAATGATGCGGAAGCAGGTACGGGTTCAATCGTGGCTGGTCAGCTTGAGATGTCAAACGTTGACCTAACCGGAGAGTTTACAGAGATGATCGTTGCGCAGCGTGGTTTTCAGGCCAATTCCCGCATAATTACCACTTCTGATGAAATACTTCAAGAAGTCGTCAATCTTAAACGTTAATGATTAGTATCTGCACAGGGAGCGAAGGATGCTCCCTGAGGCAGGTTACTGCAGGAGGTATAGAGATGATAGCAGTTACAAAGCTAAACGGAGAAAGCCTGTTTTTAAATGCGTTGCTCATTGAGACTGTGGAAGAAACACCGGATACATATATCACCCTGATCACAGGCAAACGTTTAATTGTACTTGAGAAAGCAGAGGAAGTAATTCGTAAGATCAAGGAATATAACCGGGGAATTGGTATCCATGCGGCGACAATTAAATTGCAGCAGCAAACGGAGGATATGTAAATGAAGAAAATGTTACCCTGGATCTCTACCATTATGCTTGCCGTTACACTGATCGTGCTGGTGGTTATCATCATGAAGGGGCAGATGAATGCAGGAAACGAACAGCCAACTTCGAAAGTGAGCGAAAGCAAACCACATTTATCAGCAGATGAAATTGTTGAGGTAAGTTCAGAAATTATCGATATCAAAACAAATTTGGCTGATCCTAATTATCTTGTGCAAATGAACTTTGCCTTCCAATTGAATAGCGTAAAGGCGAAGGAAGATTTTGAGAAAATTAAAGATCTAGTTGTGACTCCGATTATTATTCAAAAGCTGGCAGATACAAGCCCTGAAACGCTGAATATAACGTCAGGAAGAAAGAAATTCAATAGCGAGTTGAAAGTTTTAATTAACAAAGAACTGACAGAAGGCCAATTACAAGATATTCGAATTACGAAGTTTCTTTCGACGCCAATGATGTAATGTGTCCTTACCTCAATTTTAAACCTGCAAGGGGGTGAATGAAATGGTTGATGTATTATCACAAAATGAAATTGATGCCCTCCTCGCAGCTCTTTCCTCTGGAGAAATGGATGCTGAAGAGCTGAAAAAGGAAGATAGTCAGAGGAAAATAAGGTCATACGACTTTAAAAGAGCAGTCCGATTTTCTAAAGATCATATTCGAAGTTTAACCCGAATCCATGAAAACTTTGCTCGGTATCTGACGACCTATTTTTCCGCTCAGCTGCGAACGTTTGTTCAGATTAATGTTGTTCAAGTAGAACAATTGCCTTATGACGAGTTTATTCGCTCTATTCCTAAAATGACCATTTTGAATATATTTGAGGCAGAACCGCTTCAAGGGAGAATGGTTCTTGAGGTGAATCCGAATGTTGCTTATGCAATGCTCGATCGTCTGCTTGGGGGCCCTGGCACATCTACTGCGAAAGTAAACACCATGACTGAGATTGAAATCACCATTATGGAGCGCATTTTCAGCAAAGCATTCGACAGTTTGCAAGAAGCATGGAAAACGGTTCTTGATATCAACCCCCGTATGGAGGCATTAGAGACGAATCCACAGTTTATGCAAATTGTATCGCCGAATGAGACGATTGCTTTGATCTCGCTTAGCACAAAGATTGGGGATACGACAGGCATGATCAACCTTTGCATTCCACATGTAGTTGTAGAGCCGATCATGTCCAAACTTTCAACCCATCAATGGTTTATATCGGAGAAAAAATCGCGGGCTCCTGAAGAAATGGTAGCTTTGAAAGAAAGAGTGAAGAAAGCCAAACTTCCGATTATCGCCGAGCTCGGTGAATCCCAGATATCGATTGCTGAGTTTTTATCGCTTGGCGTCGGCGATGTGATCGCACTAGGTAAGCCGGTAAACGAAGGATTAACCATTAAAGTAGGCGAAAAGGCCAAATTTATAGGAAGTCCAGGCAGTCTCAGAGACCGAGTAGCAGTACAGATAGATGAGATCCTCATTGAAGGAGTTGAAGAACTTGACGAGTAAAGACTTTTTGTCCCAGGAAGAGATCGATGCTTTATTAAAGCAAACCGAATCTATTTCCAGCGGTGAGCCCGTAGTGCAAACAGTGGATGATTATTTGACCCCGCTCGAACAGGATGCCCTCGGTGAGATTGGGAACATCACATTTGGCAGCGCGGCTACGGCACTTTCTACCTTGTTAGGTAATAAGGTAGAAATAACAACACCGAAAATTTCTATTATTAAAAGATCAGAGTTTGAACACGAATTTCCTAAACCTCATGTGACCGTTCATGTCACATATGTAGACGGTTTTGAAGGGATTAATTCACTTGTAATCAAGAAAAGAGATGCTCAGGTCATCGCTGATCTCATGCTTGGCGGTGAAGGAAATCCTAAAGACGAAGAACTGAATGAAATTCATATTAGTGCCGTTCAAGAAGCAATGAATCAAATGATGGGTTCATCAGCTACATCGATGTCTACTCTATTTAATCGATTCGTAAATATATCTCCGCCAAGTATAGATATTCTAAACACAACTAGTGGGGAAGGGTTGAATAATTTCCCTGTAGATGAAACGATGATCAAAGTTTCATTCCGTCTTCTTATTGGAGATTTAATAGATTCTACAATTATGCAATTGCTGAGAGTTGATTTTTCTAAAGATATGGTGAGAATGCTGATTCATGGCACGGAAGAGATGGACGAAGTATCTACAGGTAATGTGACCGAACCATCTGCACGAGTGGAAGAGGCAGTAAGTGCGCCGCCAGAACCCGCAGTATATGAATCTCCTGCTTATGAGCAGCCAATGCATCAAGCAGGGGAGAGTGTTCCTTATCAGGTCCTTGGCAAGCACCTATACCGCAGCAGCAGAACCCATATCAAAATTACCCTAACCAAGGTATGCAGCAGCCTGCGCAAATGTCGAATCCAGAGCCGCAACATTACGGAAACATGCACGCGCGTGGTGTGAATGTGCAACCAGTGCAGTTCGCAAATTTCCAAAATGGCGCTTTTGGGCAATCAAGCGACAATAATTTGAATTTATTGATGGACATACCACTAAAAGTAACCGTAGAATTAGGAAGGACCCAAAAGCAAATTAAGGATATTCTGGAATTCTCTCAGGGTTCCATCATTGAACTCGATAAGCTGGCTGGTGAACCGGTGGATATACTTGTCAATCAGAAGCTGATTGCTAAGGGCGAAGTGGTTGTCATTGATGAGAATTTTGGAGTACGAGTAACCGATATCGTAAGCGAGTGGGACCGACTGCAGAAAATACAATAAGCAACATATTCAAGGAGGATTTTAATTAACATGGCAAATCGAATTTTAATCGTGGACGACGCAGCATTTATGAGAATGATGATACGTGATATTTTGAGCAAGAACGGGTTTGAGGTTGTTGGAGAAGCTCAAGACGGAGCACAGGCAATCGAAAAGTTTAAAGAACTTCGCCCTGACTTGATTACGATGGATATTACGATGCCAGAGATGGATGGTATTGCTGCACTTAAAGAAATTAAGAAAGTGGATCCTAACGCTAAAGTGATTATGTGTTCAGCAATGGGACAACAAGCAATGGTGATTGATGCGATTCAAGCAGGAGCAAAAGACTTTATTGTGAAGCCTTTCCAATCGGATCGTGTAATCGAAGCAATTAATAAGACACTAGGCATTTAATGTAAATGACAGATTCAGGTCAAACGGATTCTTTGAGATCAAGTTACTTTGGTTCGATCCTCTCTGTCGTATTCGTACTTATTATCATAGTCATTTGTATTGTTCTTTTGATTCGCTTTTTGGGAAGAAAAAATCAATCTTTTTTTCAGAAACGGACGATGAGAGTTATCGGTGGAGTGGGACTTGGACCTAGCAAGTCACTTCAAATCGTCGAAGTTGGCAGCAAGCTTTATATTCTCGGGATTGGAGACGATGTGCATATGATTGACACGTTGTCTGACCCTGAGGAAATCAGAGCACTAGTAGCTCAGTTTGAAAGGGAAGGGACATCAGAACCTTCCTTCGCCAAACTCATTACAAATGTAAAGAATAAGCTCAGTAAAAATAAAGCGGAATCCTTTGAGATGGAAGAAGCTTCATTTAGTGCGTTATTCGAGAAAAAGCTTCGAGAGATGCCTGATCGTAAGGATCAAATGGAACGCTTGCTTGAAGAAGAAGAAACAAGAGAGCGGTCGAGAGATTCATGAATAAAAAGATGGTAATAGTCTGTTTACTCTGGGCGGTGCTTCATCTCATGATGGGGACGGAAGCGTATGCGCAGCCAATTCCGGATATCAATATTGAAATTGGGAATGGGGATAGTGGAGAGCCCAGTACAAGCTCTTTATCCATCATACTTTTTGTAACCATTATCAGTATTGCACCCGCCATTCTAGTACTGATGACAAGTTTTACTAGAATCGTCATCGTTTTAAGTTTTGTACGAACATCACTGGGTACCAATCAAATGCCGCCCAATCAGGTGCTCGTTGGACTAGCCCTTTTCCTTACCTTATTTATTATGTCTCCAACGATATCTACTATTAATGATGTTGCGCTCCAGCCTTACTTAAAAGGTGAAATAACACAAATGGAGGCACTGAGTGAAGCTACGGAACCCATGAAGAAATTTATGTTTTCACATACAAGGGAAAAAGACTTACTTCTGTTCATGGATTATAACGGGATGGAGAAGCCGGAAACTTATGAGGATATTCCGCTCACTGTCATGGTTCCCGCGTATGCAATCAGTGAACTGAAAACCGCTTTTCAGATGGGATTTATGATTTTTATTCCATTTTTGGTCGTTGATATTGTTGTGTCAAGTACCCTTATGGCAATGGGGATGATGATGTTGCCGCCGGTCATGATATCTCTTCCTTTCAAAATTCTTCTTTTTGTACTGGTAGATGGCTGGTATCTCGTAGTTAAATCTTTACTCCTTAGCTTCAGTCCGTAAGTGCAAGGATCATCTAGACATTGGGAGGTGGCGCCTTGACAGGGGATTTTATCATTGAGCTAGCAGGGCAAGCGATCTTTGTCGCTTTGGAAATAAGTGCCCCCATGCTGGTCCTTGGACTTGTTGTAGGGCTGATCATTAGTATTTTTCAAGCAACAACGCAGATTCAAGAACAAACGTTAGCTTTTGTTCCCAAGATTGTAGCTGTTCTTCTGGCACTACTGTTATTTGGCCCTTGGATTCTCGCAACGATGGTTGATTTCACTTATAACATCTTGGACAATCTTCACAATTATATCGGGTAGGTTGATCAATCATGGAGATGATACTTCAAGGATTTTCTGTAGCTTTGCTAATTTTTTGTCGAATAACAGCTTTTTTTGTAGTAGCGCCCGTGTTTTCTACACCAGGGGTACCTCAAATATTCAAAATAGGATTATCTGTTTTTATTACAATTATTGTTTATTTAACTTTTGGTACGGACCAGGTTATTGCGATGGATGCAGCATACGTACTGCTTATATTTAAGGAAGTCTTAATGGGACTGTTGCTAGGTTATGTTGCACTTCTCATGATTACGGCCATCCAAACCGCAGGAGCGTTCATCGATATCCAGATTGGTTTTAGTATGGCAAACGTGTTTGATCCAATGACAGGTACCTCAGTACCTCTCACAGGGAACCTAAAGTACGCTTTTGCAATCCTGTTGTTTCTGACCATGAATGGACATCACAGGATGCTGGATGCCATCGTATATAGTTATAGATGGGTTCCTCTTGCTGGAAACGATATCTTTCAGGCATTTTCAGACGGTAGTGTGGCAGAACTTCTGATCCGTGCATTTGCACAAGCTTTTATGCTTGCGTTCCAGATGGCTGCACCGCTAGTGGTTGCTTTATTTATGACAGACGTAGGGCTTGGTTTTCTTGCGAGAACGGCACCGCAGTTTAATGTCTTTGTTATAGGGGTTCCACTGAAAATCATTGTAGGTCTCGCCATGATGCTGCTCGTTGTACCCGGATTTCTATACATTTTCGAAAATTTGTTTGGTGTATTATTTGAAGCAATGCAAGGAGTTTTAGAGGTGGTTGGTCAGAGACCTTAAGTAAGGCAAATGCGGGAGGAGAGTAGGATGAGATTTAAACTGGACCTGCAGATGTTTTCCGGAGAGAAGACAGAAAAAGCGACGCCCAAGAAACGCCAGGAAACAAGAAAAAAAGGGCAAGTTGCAAAAAGTATGGAAGTTTCCGGAGCGGCCATTTTGCTCACCTGCTTTATGTGTTTCGTTATTTTTGGGGGTTTTTATAAAGAACGAATAACCTATGCTTTTACAGATATCTTTATGAACAGGCTTAGCATGGATGTTACGATCCCTAATGTGATGTCTATGTTCGGACAGCTCGGCATGCAGATTCTTATTATTCTTGCTCCTGTTTTTGCGGCTGGCGTTATTGTCGGAATCCTTGTGAATTATTTACAAGTCGGCTTTTTGCTCACAGGAGAAGGGGTTACTCCCAAATTTAACAAGCTTGATCCTATAAAAGGGTTTAAAAATATTCTATCTATGAGATCCATTGTAGAGCTTCTCAAATCCGTTTTGAAAATGCTCATTATCGGTTTTCTTGTGTATAACATTTTGTGGGGGGCAAAAGATCAGTTTGCTAGGCTCAGCCACTTATCATCAGAGGGGATTCTGACCTTTGCTGCAGAGATGACCAAGAAGCTGGGTCTTAATATAGGAATCGCATTATTTGTCCTTGCTATACTCGACTATATGTACCAGAAATATGAATATGAGAAGAACATCCGAATGTCCAAGCAGGACATTAAAGATGAGTATAAAAAGATGGAGGGTGACCCCCTCATTAAAGGGAAGATTCGTGAACGCCAACGACGTATGGCGATGCAGCGAATGATGCAGGAGATTCCAAATGCGGATGTCATCATTACGAATCCAACCCATTTTGCTGTAGCGCTGAAGTACGATGGAAATGAAATGGATGCTCCAAAGGTGATTGCAAAAGGAGCGGATCATGTAGCGTTTCGAATAAGGGAGATTGCTAAGGATAATGGAATTATGCTTATGGAAAATAAGCCGCTGGCTAGAGCATTGTTTCAACGTGCGGAGATTGGCGATTCCATTCCTGCGGATCTTTTTCAAGCGGTCGCTGAAGTATTAGCATATGTGTACAACTTAAAAGGCAGAAATAAACCATCGGGGAATCGGAGGCACAGAAACCAGTGAAAATAAAAGAATTATCAGTCCTAGTTGGAATTATCGGCGTTGTGCTCATGATGATTCTACCTATACCCGTTGGATTACTGGATGTCCTTTTGGTCATCAATATTGCAATTGCACTCATGATCTTACTGGTAGCGATGAATACGAAGGAAGCTTTGGATTTCTCTATTTTTCCTTCTATACTGCTTGTAACGACATTATTTCGACTATCTTTGAACATATCAACGACCAAACATATTCTTGCTGAAGCCTATGCCGGTAAAGTGGTTGCGACTTTCGGAAGCTGGATATCCAGCGGACAACCCATTGTTGGTTTTATCGTTTTCCTGATCCTGGTTGTTGTCCAGTTTATTGTTATAACGAAGGGGTCTGAACGTGTCGCTGAGGTAGGAGCAAGATTTACGCTTGATGCGATGCCTGGTAAACAAATGAGTATTGATGCAGATCTCAATGCAGGTCTTATTAACGAACAACAGGCAAAAGAGAGACGCAGTAAAATTGAACGAGAAGCTGACTTTTACGGGGCGATGGATGGTGCAAGTAAGTTTGTTAAAGGAGATGCGATTGCAAGTATTGTTATCTTGCTGATCAATCTCGTAGGTGGATTCATTATTGGGATGGTAATGTTAGGAATGAGCTTTGGCGATTCTATATCTACGTATTCCCTGTTAACTATTGGGGATGGGCTGGTAAGCCAGATTCCCGCACTCCTTATTTCTACAGCTTCCGGACTGATTGTAACTAGAGCAGCATCAGATGGTTCATTTGCGGATGATATTACAGGTCAGTTATTTTCATATCCAAAGCTTATATATATCGTTGCAGCTACGGTAACTTTCCTGGGAATCTTCACGCCAATCGGTCCAATTACAACCTTGCCTCTGGCAGGTCTGCTATTTTTCGGAGGTTGGAAAATGCAGAAGAATCTCAATAGTAAGCAGATTTCCGAGGAACAGATGGAGGAAGAGCAACAGATTGAGGAAGTTCGGAGTCCGGAGAGTGTAATTAACCTGCTTCAGGTGGATCCTATCGAATTTGAGTTTGGTTATGGACTCATTCCTCTTGCAGATACCGGACAAGGTGGAGATCTACTCGATCGGATCATTATGATCCGCAGACAGTGTGCGCTTGAGCTCGGTCTAGTCGTTCCTGTGATTCGGATCCGCGACAATATACAGCTTAGACCTAGTGAATATGTAATCAAGATCAAAGGCAACACCGTGGGCGGGGGAGAATTGTTACTTAACCATTACTTAGCAATGAGCCCAGGGTATGATGACGATTCGATCAGCGGTATTGAGACCATGGAACCGGCTTTTGGGCTTCCGGCATTATGGATAGATGAGTTGACGAAAGACCGTGCAGAGTTATCAGGGTACACCGTTGTTGATCCTCCATCCGTTGTGGCAACACATCTGACAGAACTGATTAAGAGACATGCACATGAACTGTTAGGACGTCAAGAAACCAAAGCAATTATAGATAATTTAAGAGAAAGTTATCCAGCACTAGTAGATGAACTGATTCCTACTGTACTTTCGATCGGAGATGTTCAGAAAGTTCTAGCCAAGCTGCTTAGAGAGAAGATCTCAATACGTGACATGGTGACGATCGTAGAGACATTAGCCGACTATGGTACATATACAAAAGACCCAGATGTTCTCACGGAATATGTAAGACAAGCTCTATCAAGACAAATAACTCAGCAGTATACCCTGAAAGGGGAGACGATGCGGGTGATTACAGTAGGACCTAATCTTGAGAAAAAAATTGCCGAGAGTGTCCAGCAGTCGGAGCAAGGGAGCTATTTAGCACTAGATCCTGTATCAAGTCAAACACTGTATCAAAAATTGACTGAACAAGTCAATCGTCTGATTCAGTCGGGTCAACAACCTATTGTTCTTACCTCACCTACCATCCGGATGTACCTCCGGCAGATTATCGAAAGAACGATGCAAGATATACCTGTGTTGTCGTACAGTGAGCTAGAACCAAATGTTGAAATTCAAAGCGTTGGGGTGGTGAACTTATGAAAATGAAAAAATACATCGTGGATACCATGCCCGAGGCCATGAAACTCATTCGGAATGAACTGGGACAAGATGCGGTGATCTTATCTACCAAAACCGTTCGAGCAAGTGGTTTAGCAGGGATACTTCGCAAACATAAGATCGAAGTCATCGCTGCAGTTGAAGATGATAAAGAACAGCAAAAGGAGCCTGCCCAGGTTCCTCCTGCTGCTATTCCTACGATGCCAAGGGCTGCTGTTCCTGAAGCATACCGAAAAGCAGGGAGTTTACATGTAAATGAAACAGCTGCCCAGCCTTTATCAAAAAAGAATGATATAAAGCCAAAGGCGACTCTGCAATACAAAACACAAGAATCAGAAGAAGCTCCGAGTCTTCCTGCAGAGTTACAGCCGCACCCGGAAGGGGCGGATTTTTCCGTTTCTTCAAGACAGGAGAAGCAGAAAGGCGAAATGGAAGCAGGAAGTCTGACGGAGAAACTTCTCCAAGAAATCAGTCAGATGAAAACGTTTATGGCTACAATCGCCGAGAGTCAATCTAATGAAGCAAGCTTACCTGGAGATTTGAATGAGATCCGCACGAAGCTGAAAGATCAGGGAATTGCCACGGACATTTGGAGCAACTGGATGGAATTTGCAAAAGGAACACTTCAGGAATCCGAGGAAGAAGCTGGGGAAAGCATCGTTAGACCTCTGATTGAGGGTTTTTTATCAGAACGAATCACGGATGGGATTAATGAGTCCACTCGAATTGTATACGTGGCAGGTCCGACAGGCGTCGGCAAAACAACAACGATAGCAAAACTAGCTGCCGAGCAAATGTTCAAGCATAAACGAAAGGTGGGGCTCATTACTGCCGATACGTATCGTATTTCTGCTGTTGAACAGTTACGGACGTATGCTGCAATTCTCGGTATCCCACTTGAAGTCGTGCAGTCACCTGCGGATACCATAAGAGCACTGGATCATCTCTCTGATTGTGATTTGATTCTGATGGACACAGCGGGCCGTAATTATCGTAATGAGATTACTGTTTCTGAACTCAAAAGCTTACTGCCGGATGAAGCGGATAGCGAACTTATTGTGGTACTCAGCCTGACAGCCAAAACAGAAGACATGCTGACGATACTGGATCATTTTCATAAATATGGAACACCAAAATTGATTTTTACAAAAATCGATGAAACAGACACACTTGGAGCTCTCTTCAACGTCCTAAAACAGTATCCAAGCAAGCTAGCTTACATTACAACGGGGCAAAACGTACCGGAAGATATCATGCTTCCAGATCCGAAGAAACTGGCCGATTTTATTCTCGGGAGTGAGCCGTCATGATAGATCAAGCGGCTACTCTAAGAGATATGATGTTAAACAATTCCCTCCCGAAGCTGAATGAGGAGAACTTGGTTCAGGGTAAGAAAATGAATCAAGCCAGACTCATTGCGATATCGAGCGGAAAAGGAGGCGTAGGTAAATCAAACTTCACACTTAATCTGGCTCTAAAACTTCATGCAGCTGGTATAAAGGTACTGGTGTTTGATGCGGATTTGGGGATGGCCAATATCGATGTATTAATGGGCGTATCTTCTAGATTCAGTCTATATCATGTCCTCAAGGGAGAAAAAAGAATTCAAGATATTATTCAATTTGGTCCACATGGACTGCCTTTTGTAGCAGGTGGATCAGGGCTCATTGAACTTTTGACTCTAACGGAAGAGGACATTCATGGTTTTACATCTGACCTAGATCGTCTTTCTGACGAATACGATTATATTTTGTTTGATACCGGAGCCGGTCTTTCTCTGGAGAACAGGCGTTTTATTGCCGCCGCTGATGAGTGTATCGTAGTTACGACGCCGGAACCCACTTCAATTACGGATGCATACGCATTAATAAAAGTGATGCACAGACATCTTAGTGATCCTGTACCTTTTAGCATTGTGGTGAATCGGGCTGAGAACAGAAGGGAAGCGGAACAAGTCAGCGCTAAAATTGGACTTGTTGCGAAACGATTTTTAAATGCTGCCATTCCTTTACTAGGGCATATTTCAGACGATCCGCATGTGATGCGAGCTGTGAAGAAACAAACACCATTTACGGTGATGTATCCGCAGTGTACTGCTTCCCGAGACATGGAAAGAATAGCATCGGGATATATGGATCTTGCCTTACCTTTGACACAGAATACACAAGGGTTCAAAGGATTTATAAACAAATGGTTAAAGAAAACCATTTAATGCAGGTTTCACTTAAATTCAGAGGTGGCAAACATGTCAGTCTATCAAGTACTTGTTGTAGATGATTCAGCTTTTATGAGGAAAATCATTACCGATTTAATTGAACAAGATCCAGCTTTTAAAGTAATGGAAACCGCGGCTACAGGAAAAGAAGCGATAGAAAAAGCAAGAGCACACCATCCTGATCTCATAACAATGGATGTAGAGATGCCTGTACTTAACGGTCTTGATGCTCTTAAAGTGATCGTGGCAGAGGACGAGATCCCCATTATTATGCTCTCAGGTATCAATGAAATGGGTTTACGAGAGACGATTATGTCACTGGAAGCGGGAGCATTTGATTTTATACGAAAACCGTCAATCAACCATGGACAAGACATCGAAGAAGTGGGGAAAGAGCTTCGGAATCAGATGAAAGAAGCCATGCTAATGAAGGCAAGGCGTGCAGAAAGAAAATTGAGTGAAGAGTCGCTGACAGAAAAAGTAGACTTGCAAACACAAGTGCAACATGAAGTTCCATCTCTCAACAATCAGAAATTGAATCATCCTCATCTGTACAAGTCTCGTCCTGCAAAAGAGACACAAACGAAAGAATCGAAGCCGATTTTTTCGCCGAAGCCGGTCACAAATAAGAATAATAAGAGTACTAAGAATAATAAGAACGATAAAAAAGTCAAAAATAGCACTCAGAAAAAAACAATAGTTTCTTCACCTGAACTTCCTGTGTCTTTGGAAACTCATGATATGTCCAAGGGGTTTCGCCGCAGAAATGTAACGAGTACGCCGGAAGATCTACAAAGCGAACAACAAAAGACCAATACGATGATCCAGCAACTTGTAGCCATTGGATGTTCTACCGGTGGACCGCGGGCGCTTAAATCGTTGTTATCTCAAATTCCTAAAGATTTTCCTGCTCCTATCGTCATTGTGCAGCATATGCCGCCTGACTTTACTAGATCGCTTGCGAATCGCATTGATTCGTTTAGCCAGATTCGGGTAGTTGAAGCAGAGCAAGGAATGCAGCTGGAAGCAGGAGTAGCGTATATCGCTCCAGGTGGATATCACATGAGGGTGAACGAAGGGACAAATGGGAAATATGAACTTCGTTTAAGCCAGGAAGAAATAGTAAATGGACATCGTCCTTCCGTAGATACACTTTTCGAATCGATTATCCCCTATTCTAAACTGCAGAGACATATTGTTCTTCTTACAGGGATGGGCAGTGATGGAGCTAGGATGATGAAGCGTCTTTACGATACAGGTGTTCGTTCCACGTTTGCGGAGAATGAAGAAAGCTGTGTTGTGTATGGAATGCCGCGTGCAGCAGTTGAACTCGCCTGTGTTCAGCAGGTATTGCCTCTAGAAGAATTAACCTCGAAGCTGATTCAAGCGGTTATGAACCAAACCTAATTCACGAAGGGGGTATTTCAAAGTGGATATGAATCAATATTTGTCCATGTTTATTGATGAGTCTAACGATCATCTGCAATCTTTGAACGAAAAAATGCTTGAGCTTGAACAAAGTCCCGAAGATTTATCGATCGTTCAGGTGATTTTTAGATCTGCACATACTTTAAAAGGGATGGCAGCAACGATGGGGTTTGAGGATCTTGCTTCTCTAACTCATAAAATGGAAAATGTGCTCGATCTCGTTCGGAATGAAAAGTTGCAAATGAAGGAATCAATTTTTGATGTTTTGTTCCAAAGTCTTGATGCACTCGAGTCCATGGTACAGGATATCATGGCAGGTGGAGAGGGGAAACTGGATGTTTCTCATATCGTTTCTTCTTTACAAGCCATTGAAAAAGGGGAAGAAAGTTCACCTTCTTCCATAGAAGAATCTAATGTTTCAAGTACGGGTACTGCATCTTCAATGCCTGCACTTGATGAATTTCAAAACTCGGTACTCTTACAGTCCATCCACGATGGACAAGGAGTTATGTTTATAAGAGTGATCATTAATAGAACAAGCCAGTTAAAATCAGTTCGTGCTTATATGGTATTTGATTTGCTGGAACGTTCAGGTGATGTGATCAAAACAGAGCCATCCGTGGAGCAGATCGAACAAGACCAATTTGAATATGAGTTTTCTTTATATTACATAACACAGATGCAATCAGAAGAGTTAAAGAAAGCAATCCTTAATATTTCAGAGATCGAAGAAGTGAACGTTATTCCATTAACTGAAGAAATGCTTGGACTTGGGGCTAATGAAGCAGCAGCAGCTACAGAAGTGATGGAAAAGCCTGAAGCAACACCCGAAGTAAGATCCGAAGCAGATCCAAATAGTAAGAACATTGAGACTTCTAAAGCAGTACCCAGCGATGAAAAAGAGAAAACAGTTCGAGCTGCTTCCAAAACAAATACGGCACCTGCAGCTTCTAAAACCATTCGCGTAGATATTGAACGGTTAGACGTTCTTATGAATCTATTCAGTGAATTATTAATTGATCGTTCTCGTTTAGAACAGCTCTCTAATGAACTGGAGCATACCGACTTAATCGAAACGGTTGCTCATATGAGCAGAGTTAGTTCGGACCTCCAAAATATCGTGCTTAAACTTCGAATGGTTCCCGTAGATACCGTATTCAATCGGTTCCCAAGAATGATTCGTGATTTGGCCAAATCACTAAATAAAAAAGTGGATCTTGTTATTACAGGTGCGGATACAGAGCTGGATCGTACAGTTATTGATGAGATTGGGGACCCGCTCGTTCATTTACTACGTAACGCAGTAGATCACGGGGTGGAATCAATTTCTTCCCGAATGGAGTCGGGGAAATCCGAAACGGGTACCATTCAATTAAGGGCATTCCATAGCGGCAACCATGTATTTATTGAGATTGAAGACGATGGTGCCGGGATATACCGAGATAAATTGCTTAAAGTTGCTATATCACGCGGTGTGGTAACGGAAGCTGAATCCGCTGCGATGACAGATCAGCAAGTCTTTCAGTTATTGTTTGCGCCTGGTTTCAGTACAGCAGAAACCATCTCAGACATCTCAGGCAGAGGCGTGGGCCTTGATGTAGTAAAGGCAAAAATTACTTCACTTGGCGGGAATGTGACCATTCATTCCGTCCCGGGAAAAGGAACAAACTTTTCGGTTCAACTGCCGCTGACTCTTTCTATTATCTCAGCAATGCTCATTAAGCTTGGAAGTGAGAAATACGCTATTCCGCTTTCTTCGATCGTAGAAACAGGCATCGTGAAAAAAGAAAAAATCCGTATTGTTCATGGAACCAAAATGATTTCATTTAGAGAAGCGTTAGTTCCTTTCGTGTCACTTGCTGAATTTTTTAATGTGGAAGATTACAGTGATGAAGCAGAGGATGAAATCGAGATTGTTGTTATTCGTAAAGGAGATCAGCTTGCAGCTTTGGCGATCGATGATTTTATCGGACAGAACGAAATTGTTATTAAAACACTGGGCAAATATCTACCGAATATTCAAGGGATTTCAGGGGCAACCATTCTCGGAGATGGACAAGTCGCACTAATCATTGATCCTAACGGTTTAATTAAATAATTCTTTGCAAGCAGAAGTACTTATTACCTACTTACTTAGGAGGCATTAATCATGGCAGAAGACATGAAAGTAATCGTTTTTAAGCTTGGGACAGAAGAATATGGAATTGAAGTAGAGCGTGTTCAGACGATTGAGAGAATGCTGCCAGTTACCCGTGTTCCCAAGACGTATTCATTTGTAAAAGGTGTTGTTAACCTTCGCGGAGTTGTCATTCCGGTTATTGATTTAGGAGGACGTTTCTCCCTTCCAGAAGCAGAGTATACCGATCAAACACGAATTATTATCGTTACCGTTTCGGATATGCAGGTTGGTTTTATTGTTGATTCGGCCAATGACGTTGTAGATCTTAATGAAGATGATATTGAAACTCCTCCTGAAATTGTAGGAGGCATTAAAGCCAAATATTTAAGAGGAGTAGCGAAACTAGAAGAAGAAAGACTTCTCATTATGCTGAATCTCCATGAAGTATTGAATAAAAGTGAAATTATAAGTCTTGAGAGTATGGAAGGATAAATGATGGCTACATTCAATCAATTTCAGGAGTTTGAGATGGATATCTTGAAAGAGATCGGAAATATCGGAGCAGGGAATGCGGCTACAGCGCTTGCTACCCTGCTCGATAAACCTGTTGATATGGGTGTGCCGACTGTCCAAAGGGTTCCTTTCGAAGCCATAGCGGAAAGTGTTGGCGGTGATGAGAGTATTGTAGCTGCCGTTTATTTTCGGGTAGAAGGAGAGGCTCCCGGGAACATGTTTTTTATGATGACCCCGGAAGCAGCCAAACAGCTTTTATATCATTTCAACTCGGAAGTAAGCTGTGAACATCTTGAATTTACGGAAATGGAATGTTCGACAATCTCTGAGATTGGAAATATTCTGGCCGGTTCATATTTATCATCTCTTGCTGATTTTACTCGTTTGAAAATGTTCCCTACTGTGCCTGGATTTGCACTAGATATGGCAGGAGCTATTTTAAGTTACGGATTACTTCACATGAGTCACACCGCTGATGAAGCACTGTTAATTGATACTCAATTTCTGGAAGGCCAAAACCAAGTACAAGGCCAATTTTTTCTAATACCTGATCCTGAGTCTTTTCATGTCATTTTTGAGGCTTTAGGAGCGCTCTATCATGATTGAACAAAGAAACATGGTAAAGGTAGGAATGGCGGATCTAAACATCATTACAGAACCGGGTATCATTCGTACAACAGGGCTCGGATCCTGTGTGGGTGTAACTCTATATGATCCGCTGGTTAGAATTGCAGGGATGGCGCATGTCATGCTGCCTTCCTCTTCTATTGCGAGAGAAGGTACCCTTAATAAGGCGAAATATGCGGATACGGCTATCGTAGAATTGGTAGAAAGAATGGTAGGAGCGGGTGCATCAAGCACGAGACTCATTGCCAAAATAGCCGGGGGATCCCAGATGTTTCAATTTGCTGGAGCAGGGGATACGTTACGTATTGGACCTCGTAATACAGAGGTTTGTAAACAAATGATTAAAGAGCTTCGCATTCCTCTTTTGGCGGAAGATTGCGGCGGGAGTCATGGAAGAACCATTGAAATAGATCGGGACACTGGAATACTCACGATTCGAAGTGTACAGATGGGTGTGAAGGAACTATGAATAGAATGTTTGGGAATGTTCGAATTAATTTTTTAGCCGGAATTATCGGACTGATCATCACGTTTTTCGTTTCATTTAGCAGTAACTTACTTTCTACAAGTCTTTTTCGGGCAGGAGCGGCTTTTATCATCTGGTTCTTACTAGCCTTTCTTCTAAGGTACGTATTAGGCAGTGTACTTGCTTCTCCACCTGATAAAGGAGGGACTGAGAGCCTGGAAGTTGGACAAGAGACGAAGGGGGCTCAGCTTGATGTGATTGCACCGAATGATGATGAAGTGCTGAAGGATATTCTGAATTATGCTCAAGCAGAACCAAATGAAGATCAAAATAAACCATCACAATCTGCAGTGGAGAGCGGCTTTGAACCACTTAATCCTCCGAAAATTGTTCGGACAAAAGATGCTGAAGAATTAGCACAAGCCGTTCGTCACCTGTCAGGCAAATAGAGGAGGGAAACGATATGAAAGAACCTAATTCATCCCATCTGGCCGACATGGACCTGTGGGAAAAGTGGAAGGAGCACGGGGATTTAGATGCTAGAAAAACCTTGATCGAGAAGCATCTCCATATCGTTCATTATGTATCCAGTCGGTTAGCAGTAGGGCTGCCTAAAAATGTGTCGAAAGATGACCTTGAGAGCAATGGCGCGCTAGGGTTAATTGATGCACTTGATAAATTTGATTATAAAAGAGGACTCCAATTTGAAACCTATGCCTCTTGGAGAGTAAGAGGAGCGATACTGGATGGTCTTCGCCAAGGAGACTGGGTTCCGCGTTCGGTTCGTGAGAAAGCAAAACGAATTGAAGAGGCTTATCAACATTTAGAACAAAAATATTCCCGTACCGTTAGTGATGAAGAGATGGGACAATATTTAGATTTATCGGCCAAAGATTTTCAACATATGGTACAAGAGGTAGCGGTAATGTCGTTATATTCTCTCGAAGATCCGCTGAGAGAAGAAGACGCCGAGACAAGAATGTCACTATTGGTCGATGAGAGAGCTTATCCTCCTGATCAAACGGTTCGTGATATTCATCTCAAACAAGCACTGATCACAGGATTAGATAAACTCACGGAAAAAGAACGTATCGTCGTATCTCTTCTATATTATGAAGACTTATCTCTTAGTGAAATTGCAGAAGTGATGTCTCTATCACCATCTCGAATTTCTCAGTTGCATTCTAAAGCGATTTTACGCCTTCGAGGGACTCTGGAGAAGCAGCGTGAACTGTTAATGAATCGGGACTAATAAAAGGTAGGATGATGACCTGAGAAAGAAGGAAGTTGTATATGACCCAAAAAATAGAGCTCAAACAACATGTGAAAGTACTGTTATCGGATGATCAAAGCAGCGCATGGATCGATTTATCAAATCTTACATCCGAGTTGGATTTTACCGAACAGGAACTAAACACATTTCTTCTAACAGAAGGTATTGCGTATGGAATTAAAACGGATACAATTCGTGCAATCGCCGCAAGTCCCCTGAATTTTTATGGCCAAAAGATATTAATAGCTGAGGGGGA
The DNA here is from genome assembly GCF_036577645.1 of Paenibacillus sp. GYB006. Lineage (NCBI taxonomy): Bacteria > Bacillati > Bacillota > Bacilli > Caryophanales > Paenibacillaceae > Paenibacillus > Paenibacillus sp. GYB006. The sequence continues at coordinate 945,573 of NZ_JARBDA010000001.1, forward strand.
TGTTCCTGAAGCGGGTAAGGATGGAATCATTCAGTTCCTTACGAGCACGGATTTAACAGGAGAACGAAGACCGCTCGAGACAGGAAACGGGAGAGTAGATTATAAGGAAATTACGCGCCTGAACAATGTGAAAAAAGGGCAGGTCATTGCTAAAAAAATAGATCCAAGCCCAGGCAAGCCTGGAAAAAGTGTGAAGGGAGACCTTATTCCTTTCTCTCCAGGTAAAGAAGCGAGATTCAAGATAGGAAAGAATGTGGTAGTTAGCACCGAAGGAAATGCCATGTATGCCTCGATCGATGGACTGATCACGACAACGGAGAATCATCAAATCAATGTCTTTCCTGTATTTGAAGTGAATGGAGATGTGGATTACCGAACAGGAAATATTGATTTTGTCGGCACCGTTGTTATTCGCGGGAATGTACTCTCTGGATTTAAAGTGAAAGCGGCTGGAGATATTCGTGTAATCGGCGGTGTAGAGGGAGCGGAAGTCTTTGCAGAAGGCTCTATTGAAGTAACAGGGGGAATTATAGGGTACAATAAAGGGCTTATTCAAGCAGGTGTTGATGTAAAGAGCTCATTTATCCAAGATGCGAATGTTGAAGCAGGTCAATGTATATATGTCTCGCAAAGTATCATGCATTCATCGATTAGAGCAGGAAAAGAATGTATTTGTGCAGGAACCAAGGGACTTATTGTAGGTGGTCTCATTCAAGCAGGTGAAAGAGTAGCCGCTAGAGTAGTTGGCAACCCGATGTCTACCGTAACCACAATTGAAGTTGGTGTAATGCCAAGACTGCGTAATGAACTTACGAACCTTCGCCAGCAGCAAAAGTTGTTGAGCGAAAGTATAGATAAAACGGCCAAAGCTCTTCATCTTTTAGATCAAATGGCTGCTACTGGACATATATCAGATGATAAGATGCATATGCGGATGAAACTTCAAGTGACTCGTGAATCTAGCATGCAACAAATGAAAGAGAACAGGGAGCAAATATTGGATATCGAAAAAGTGTTGGAAGATACCTCGAAAGCAAGAGTCGATATAACTAAGATGATTTACGGAGGCTCTAAAATAGTTATCGGCAGATACACCAAATTTATTAAAGATACAGCAACACAAATTTCATTTTTTTATCAAAACGGTGATATTTCTATGGTTCCTCTAAAGAATGGTTAAGCGTATTTATTCTTGTTAGCAGTGAAGGAGTGAAGAGGGTGAGCTTGAAAAACGTTGAACTTCAAATTGCTATACCTCGTACGACGGAGGCGGGACGGTATCAAAGCGAATACGACCACAGGAGATCATCAGAACAGTCCCTACTAGCAACAAACGAGAATAAAAAGACGAAAAAAGAAAGTAAACAAAGTCCAAAAACATCAGAATCAGAACAGACAGGGATCAGAGATCGTTCAGCATCGTCCGGGACTTTGGAGATAAAGAATTCGAATGAGCTTGAAGAAACTTCAGAAGAGACACTGGCAGCTACGCCAGCGGAACACCCTTTTAAAGGGAAACACATTGACTACAGTTTATAAGTAGGCATACATGAATAGGAGAATAATCTCATGGAACCTTGGAGTACCCTCGTTGTGTTGGGTGTTGGTATCACCCTATTTGCCTGGTTTATGCCGAGAGCAAGACCTCAAACAGGGGGAAAAGTGATTAAAGATGTAGAAGCAACGTTAGAGCAATATTTGGCTGAGATTGAACTGGAGAATGAAAAGGTTATAGAGAGTATTCAAAAATGGAAGCAGGACTTTTCACATACAAACAACCTAAGAGAAAAAGAAATTCAAGATATGAAACAACAAATTCTAAATCTCGAGCAGCAAGTTTCAGCATTGATGAATGCAAATGCTTTTTCTGGCACAAATGTAGAAGCGGCTGTAGAAAAAGCCGACCATGCAGTAACTGACGATACAGCAATAGAAGAAATCGCTATACAGGAAGAGCCGACCATTCATAAGCGTTATAGTGAGGTCTTTCAATTAGAGTCAGAAGGAAAATCTACTGACTATATAGCTAGAAAGCTAGATATGCCCAGGGGAGAAGTGCAATTGATTCTACAGCTCGGTGAACGGGAGAGAATGGTATGATGAAAAATCGTTTCTTTCTTATGGGACTTGGAATAGGCATTGCAGCCTGCGCACTCATTCTAAAGCTTGCACTTATAGGGCAGGGTGCGGCAGAAGAAAACGCAAAGAATGTCTTATCACGTACGGAACTGGAAGAACAGGCCGCAATAATGAATCTTAAGGTATACGATGTGAAAGATAAGGTAATGACTGAAGAAGAATGGGCGGAGCAAAAAGGAGCACGATTAGAAGAAACGGAATCGGGTGCGGTTACAGAATCTCCTGATAAGCCAAAGGTTCCGCAGAACGAAACGCCTGATGAGCCAAAACAGCCGACTTCGGAGAAAAAGGCAGAGCCTTCTACAGAGGTAGTGAGATATAAGGTGATTCAAGGTGCAACCTTAAATGATGTTGCGGATCATTTAACTTCCTTACATGTGATTCAGGACCCCGAAGCTTTCTTAAAAGAAGCGAATCGTCAAAAAATCAACAGGAAAATTCAAACAGGCACCTATGAATTTAAGCAGAATGAATCTACCAATTCTATTATTAAGAAAATCACCGCAGCTCCTTAATTTCGGATTCTTATAATGATGTTAGTTATTTAGAACTAAACATTGTTGCATCTCAGTTTCACTTATGATATATTAATTGACGGTGTTAAAACACACGCTACGCTAATTCTGTCGAGGGTGCTTCCTTTAAGGGAAGTCTTGTCGGGAAATGATGCTAGCGGAGGACACAAAAACCAAAATATTAGGAGGTGTGTGGAGATGGCAGTTATCTCCATGAAACAGCTTCTCGAAGCTGGGGTTCACTTCGGTCATCAGACTCGTCGTTGGAATCCAAAGATGGATCGTTATATCTTCACTGAAAGAAACGGTATTTACATCATTGACTTGCAAAAGACAGTGAAAAAAGTTGAGGAAGCTTACAACTTCGTTAAAAGTATTGCAGGAGAGAACGGTACTGTTCTTTTCGTAGGTACTAAAAAACAAGCTCAAGATTCCGTAAAAGAAGAAGCAGAACGCGCTGGTCAATTTTACATTAACCAACGTTGGCTGGGTGGTACTCTTACTAACTTCCAAACTATTCAAAAACGTATCGATCGTTTGAAAAAGTTGGAATCATGGGAAGAGGACGGCACATTTGAAGTTCTTCCTAAAAAAGAAGTTATCATTCTCCGTAAAGAGAAAGATCGTCTTGAGAAATTCCTCGGCGGTATCAAGAACATGAAGGGTCTTCCAAGTGCCCTGTTCATAATCGACCCTCGTAAAGAGCGTATTGCAGTAGCAGAAGCTCGTAAATTGGGTATCCCAATCGTAGGTATCGTTGATACTAACTGCGATCCGGACGAAATCGATTATGTTATTCCTGGTAACGATGACGCGATTCGCGCGGTTAAATTGCTTACTGGAAAAATGGCTGATGCTGTTATTGAAGCACATCAAGGCGAAGAAACTTCCGCTTAAGATTGCTTTCAAAGGCCTAAGTATATGAATTAAATGAAAAAGGGTGGTTGGCAGGTGGATAACCTCTCACTACCCTTTTTTTAGGGTCATACGCAAATTTATCCTCTGGAGGGAATTAACAATGGCAGTAGATGCAAAATTGGTGAAAGAACTTCGTGAAAAAACGGGCGCAGGTATGCTCGATTGCAAAAAAGCACTAGAAGAAGGAAACAACGATGTAAACAAAGCGATTGAAATTCTTCGTGAAAAAGGCTTGTCCGCAGCAGCGAACAAAGCTGGCCGCGCTGCAACAGAAGGCGTAGTACAATCTTACATCCACGCTGGTGGACGTATTGGTGTACTCGTTGAAGTTAACTGTGAGACTGACTTCGTTGCTATGACAGATCAATTCAAGGAATTTGCTCGCGACATCGCTATGCAAATCGCTGCTTCTAACCCACGTTACGTGAGCCGTGAAGAAGTTCCTCAAGAAGAAATTGAGAAAGAAAAAGAAATTTTGAAAGCTCAAGCTCTGAATGAAGGTAAACCAGAAAAAATCGTTGAGAAAATGGTTGAAGGTCGTATTGGTAAATATTACGAAGAGTTCTGCTTGCTTGAGCAATCTTTCGTAAAAGACCCAGACAAAACAATTGAACAATTGCTGAACGAAAAAATCAGCACAATTGGCGAAAACATCTCAATCCGTCGCTTTACTCGTTACGAGCTTGGTGAAGGTCTTGAGAAAAAACAAGACAACTTCGTTGAAGAAGTTATGTCCCAAGTAAATAAATAAACAAAGAAAATGATCGAATCAAAAGACGGCCCATGTTATTCTTGAAGATAATGTAATGATTTACATCTTAGAGATTACACAGACAGCTTTATATGGAAAGAACAACTGGATTGTCCGAGATTCGGCTCAAAAGGTTTTCTTTAACTAAGAGTGGAACACAATCCGTGTTCCTTTCTTTTTAACTAATATAAGGTTAACATGTGCTTAATTGACGTGGGGAAGCGTCATTTCGAAGTGGAGGGTGAACATTTGGAACAGCCGGTATTTAAAAGAGTTGTGCTTAAAGTGAGTGGAGAATCCCTTTCTGGGCAAAATGGTTACGGGATTGATGCAGAAACAATCTCATCCATTGCACAGCAAGTTAAAGAAGTAGTAGAACTTGGAGTCGAAGTTGCGATCGTATGCGGTGGCGGTAATATTTGGCGCGGAATTGCAGGTAGCGAGAATGGTATTGACCGTGCAACAGCAGACTACATGGGTATGCTTGCAACCGTTATGAACTCGCTTGCGCTGCAAGATGCATTAGAACAGATTGAAGTGCCAACACGTGTTCAAACTTCAATAGCGATGCAGCAGATTGCTGAACCATATATCCGCCGTAGAGCGATTAGACACCTCGAAAAGGGTAGAGTTGTGATCTTTGCAGCAGGAACAGGTAATCCGTTCTTCTCAACAGATACAACGGCTGCTCTTCGTGCAGCTGAGATTGAGGCTGAAGTTATTCTGATGGCGAAGAATAAAGTGGACGGTGTATATTCTGCAGATCCGTTTAAAGATGAAACGGCTGTGAAATTTGAACAATTGACTTATCTTGATGTGTTGAACAAGAATTTAGGAGTTATGGACTCCACTGCTTCCTCACTCTGTATGGATAACAATATTCCTCTCATTGTATTTGCTATTACTGAGCAAGGTAATATCAAACGAGTTCTTCTCGGTGAAAAAATCGGGACAATTGTGAAAGGAAGTGTAGATTAATGCCGCAATCAATTAAAAAGAACGCAGAAGAACGCATGGAAAAAGCGATCCTCGCACTTAAACGTGATTTGTCAACACTTCGTGCAGGTCGTGCAACCCCTTCTTTACTTGATCGAATTCAAGTTGAATATTATGGCGCACCTACGCCGGTTAACCAACTTGCAAATATTACGACTCCGGATTCTCGTACTTTGATGATCCAACCATGGGATAAATCTTCCTTGGCTGATATCGAACGTGCTATTATGAAGTCAGATCTTGGTCTTACACCGCAAAATGATGGTGCTATGATCCGTCTGAGCATTCCGGCACTTACTGAAGAACGCAGAATTGAACTTGTGAAATTCACCAAGAAATTTGGGGAAGAAGCAAAAGTAGCGGTTCGTAACATCCGTCGTGATGCAAATGATGATATCAAAAAGTTGGAGAAATCCGATATTTCTGAGGATGAATCTCGCAGACATCAAGACGATATTCAAAAGTCTACTGATAAATTTGTTGCAGAAGTAGATAAAGTTCTCGCTGCAAAAGAAAAAGAAATCATGGAAGTGTAATATAATATGCTTACGGCCCCTCCGCCTTCGGTGGGGTTTGCTCTTTTCACAGCAAGGAAAAGAAACTTCATGGAATTATGGAGGAAGTCGAATGATGAAACGCGCTCGGTCGTGGTGGAATAAGAACGGCAAAGAGACGCCTGAACTGTCAAAAGCTAATATTCCGCAACACGTGGCTATTATTATGGATGGCAATGGTAGATGGGCCAAACAACAAGGTATGCCTCGCATCGTTGGACATCAAAGCGGTATGAAAGCTCTTAAACGGGCAACGATTGCTGCAGATGACTTGGGAATCAAGTATCTGACAATGTATGCCTTCTCGACAGAAAACTGGACGAGACCGAAAGATGAAGTGGATTTTTTGATGCGTCTGCCTGTTGATTTTCTTGCACAGGAGCTAGATGAATTAATCGAAAAAAACGTATGTGTACGAATGATGGGGTATGAAGAGAATTTACCTGATCATACGGTAAAAGCACTTCGAGAAGCAATTCGAAAAACAAAAGATAATACCGGACTGGTTCTTACTTTTGCTTTGAATTATGGCAGTAGAAGTGAAATCACAGATGCGATGAAAGCAATTGCTCAGCAAATTGAATCGGGTGACCTGACAACTGATGATATTACGCCTGACCTGATTGAGAAACACTTGTTGTCTAAAGACCTGCCTGATCCCGATTTATTAATTCGAACAAGCGGAGAACTTAGAATAAGTAATTTTATGCTGTGGCAGCTTGCTTATAGCGAAATGTGGTTTACAGATATTTACTGGCCGGATTTTAATAGAGAACACTTATATGAAGCAGTAGCCGAATACCAACGCAGAACAAGAAGGTATGGCGGTCTGAAGTAATGGAGGATGGACCAAGTTGAAACAGCGAGTAATAACTGGAATTGTTGCCGGTGCTTTATTTTTGGGGTTTGCAATGCTGGGTGGACTCTGGTATAACTTCTTCATTTTTCTAATGGCACTTATTGGATTATACGAGTTCATACGGATGATTGGTGTTTCTGCTTTTTCGGGTACAGCAATCATTGGATATGCCGGCATTCTTTTCCTCATTTTTCCTGATTTGCTTGCAGAGCTGGGGTTAACGTTGACATTAAATCAGATATTGTGGATTTTGATGATACTGCTGCTTATCGCAACCGTAACGACAAAAAACAAGATTACCGTTCAGACTGCGGCTTTGATTTTTATTGGTGTCGTATATGTTGGAATCGGTTTTTATTATATTGCAGTAACACGTCAATTACCGGCAGGATTGTTTTGGACTTTTCTTCTTTTGGCAAGTATTTGGGGTAGTGATGCAGGAGCTTATTTTGTAGGCAAGTCGTTCGGTAAAAATAAACTTTGGCCGATGATTAGTCCTAACAAGACCATAGAAGGTGCTATTGGCGGAATTATTATAGCCATTATAATTGCGCTCTTATTTGCTGGGTTCTCTCAGGGCCTCCTAGGTTTCGGAAGAGCTGTACTCATCGGTTTGTCTGCTTCCGTTATTGGTCAATTAGGAGATTTAGCGCAGTCTGCCTATAAACGTGTATATGGAATTAAAGATTCGGGGAATCTGCTTCCAGGGCATGGTGGTATTCTGGATCGATGTGATAGTTGGATCTTTGTGTTTCCGTTCGTACATATCCTCATGCTCCTCCCTTACTAAGGAAAGACAAACGATTTTATGTCAATACAAGAGGTGTCATTTGTGAAGAAAATTTCAATTTTAGGTTCAACAGGTTCCATTGGAACTCAAACCCTAGATGTCGTTCGAATGCATCCGGAAGAGTTCCAGGTAGAGGGCTTGTCAGCGGGTACCAATGTGGAGCTGCTCATCGAGCAAGCCAGGGCATATCGTCCTCGTAAAGTGTCCGTCAGTCGTAAAGAAGATGTAGATCATGTACGTATGCACGTGCCTGAAGGCACAGAGGTTTATTATGGCAACGAAGGTCTGATCGAGGTTGCTGCTGGAACAGATGCGGATACCGTCATTACAGCAGTGATGGGTAGTGTGGGACTATCGTCTACACTCGCTGCGATTAGAGAAGGAAAACAGATTGGCCTGGCCAACAAGGAGACTCTTGTAACAGCCGGTCATCTGGTTACTGCACTAGCTCAGGAAAAACAAGTACAGATTATCCCGGTAGACAGCGAACATTCGGCTATTTTTCAGTGTCTGAATGGGGAACAACTACGTGAGGTTAAACAGATTACACTCACTGCCTCAGGTGGGTCGTTTCGAGATTTAACCAGACAGCAGCTTCAGCACGTAACGGTGGCAGATGCACTCAAACATCCGAATTGGTCGATGGGCTCCAAGATTACAATAGACTCGGCAACGATGGTGAATAAAGGACTAGAGGTAATAGAAGCAAGATGGTTGTTTGATCTTCCTTATGAAAAGATCAACGTTCTTCTTCATCCAGAAAGCATTATTCATTCGTTCGTAGAGTTTCAAGATACAAGTATGATTGCACAAATGGGTAACCCGGACATGCGTGTTCCCATTCAGTATGCATTAACTTATCCTAAGCGATTACCTTCCCCAGCTTCATCTTTATCACTTTCTGAGATCGGAGCGCTGCATTTTAGAGAAATGGACATGGAGCGTTTTCCTTGCTTAAAGCTTGCTTATGAATGTGGTAAAATAGGGGGAACCGCAACAACGGCATTTAATGCTGCGAATGAAGTGGCCGTTGCTCGTTTTCTTAAAGGGGATATTTCTTTTCTGAAGATCGAGGAGATCATTGCAAGAGTACTAGATAATCATCAAAGCATTCCGAGTCCTGATCTAGAGCAGATTGAACAGGTTGATCAGCAAGTAAGAAATATTGCAACCTCTTTATAAGACAAGGTTTCTTCCTGCCTGCAGCAAGAGAGAGTGGTTTTTACGAATTTGCTTCTCTTGTATCGTACCTTTGAATAATGATAATGTAGTAGGACAAGATCAGCTCTTCTTAAGCAAAAGGAGGAAAGAAGTAATTGGAAACCTTGCAAATTGTAATTTTAACGGTGCTCATGTTTTTCGTCATTGTGACGGTACATGAATGGGGCCATTATTATTTTGCCAAACGAGCTGGCATTCTTGTAAGAGAATTTGCCATCGGCTTTGGTCCGAAGCTGTTTTCTTATAAGTACCAAGAGACCACGTTTACACTGCGATTGCTACCATTTGGCGGTTATGCGAGGATGGCTGGAGAAGATCCTGAATTAATAGAAATTCAGCCCGGTCAGACGATTGCGGTTAAAACAGCCGATGGACAGGTCAAAACGATCTACTTGGATCAACTTGATAACAGAAAAAATGTGATTCGAGGAGAAGTTATTTCCATAGACCTGGAAAGACGATTGATGGTTGAACTTGATGTTGATGGTGAACAACAAAAGTTCCCTGTTCATCCAGCAGCAATGCTTGTTGCAAGAAACCAAGAAACACAGATTGCACCCAAAGATCGTCAGTTTAACAGTAAAACGGTCGGTCAAAGAGCGCTTGCCATTTTTGCCGGACCGTTTATGAACTTTTTACTGGCTTTTATCTTGTTTGCGATTTATGCGATGGCTGCAGGGACTCCTGTAGAGAATCCAACCTATGTCAAGATTGGTACGATATCGGAAGGCATGCCTGCAGCTGAAGCGGATCTTCAAAAAGGGGATATTGTGGAGACAATCAATGGTGAGACCATTGGTGGAGATTACACGAAGATGATTAACCTCATTGCTGATTCGCAGGATAAACCAATGGAATGGACTGTGCGGCGAGGAGACGAAGTGTTTGATCTAACGATTACTCCGCGTGCGATGGAAGGTCAAGTGGGAGGGAAAGTCGGGATTACTGCTGAATTCCCTCGTGAAGAAGTTGGATTTGTTGAATCCTTTGCTGTTGCTGGAAAAAACATGGTGACCACCACACAAAATATTTTTGAAGGTTTCAGACAACTGATCGCTAAGTTTAGTATAGATGATCTCGGTGGACCTGTACGTACGTTTGAAGTAACGGGTCAAATTGCGAAGCAAGGAATACTGCAGCTAACCCAGTGGACCGCTATACTTAGCCTTTACCTCGGTATTTTTAACTTACTACCGATTCCAGCATTAGATGGCAGTCGCCTTATTTTCCTCGGGATTGAAGGATTGCGTGGCAAGCCCATTGACCCCGCTCGTGAAGGTATGGTGCATTTCATCGGGTTTGCGATGTTGTTCATTCTTATGATCGCAGTAACTTATAATGATATTTTACGATTAATTAAAGGATAATGGTGTTCCCTCGGAGTGATCACTTTTAGTGAAGCTCCCTGTAGGAACTACGGGAGGACGGAATCAAGTCTTATGTCAAACGATAAACAGTTTGTTACTGAAATTACACCCCAGTCCGAGGATTTTTCTCGCTGGTATATTGATACGATTAAAAAAGCGGATTTAATGGATTACTCCCCAGTTCGGGGCTGTATCGTGTTTAAACCAGATGGTTATGAAATTTGGGAACACATCAAAGAAAATATGGATCGCCGTTTCAAAGAAACTGGGCATCGTAATGCATATTTTCCTATGTTTATTCCAGAAAGCTTTTTCCAAAAAGAAAAAGAACACGTAGAAGGCTTTAATCCAGAACTGCCATGGGTTACAGAAGCGGGCGGAGAGAAGCTGGAAGAACGCTTAGCGATTCGTCCAACTTCCGAAACGATTTTTGGTCATATGTACTCCAAGTGGATTCAATCCTATCGTGATCTTCCGGTGATGATTAACCAATGGGCTAACGTTGTTCGCTGGGAAAAACGGACAATGCCTTTCTTGCGTACAAGTGAATTTTTATGGCAAGAAGGTCATACTGCTCACGAGAATGAAGAAGAAGCTCGTCAAGAAACGATGCAGATGCTTGAAGTGTACCGTGAAGTAGTAGAGGATATTCTTGCGATTCCAGTTATCACTGGACAAAAGACAAAATCCGAGAAATTCGCAGGTGCAGTTGATACATTCTCCATTGAAGCAATGATGAAAGACGGCCGGGCTGTGCAAGCAGGTACTTCTCACTACATGGGAACTAACTTCGCTAAAGCATTTGAAATCCAGTATTTGAACCGTGAAAACGTGCTGGAATACGCTCATACGACTTCTTGGGGAACAAGCACTCGCCTCATCGGTGCCATGATTATGGTTCATGGTGATGATCGCGGTCTTGCTTTGCCACCGAAAGTAGCTCCAACTCAAGTTGTTATTATTCCAATTGGACCACCAAAAACACGTGATCAAGTGGTTGGACGTGCGGATGAATTGTTCGCAGAACTGAAAAAAGCGGGAATCCGAGTGAAAATGGATGATCGCAGTGATGTTCGTCCGGGTTGGAAATTCAATGAATACGAAATGCGTGGTGTACCAGTTCGTCTTGAAATTGGTCCACGAGATATGGAAAATGGAGTATGTGTTCTCGTTTCCCGTATTACGGGAGAAAAGAAAGTCGTGCAACAGGATAATCTAACGGAAGAAATTCAAGCCATGCTTGAACAGGTCCAAAAAGATATGTTTGATCGTGCGAAAGCTTTCTTGCAGGAACATTTTTATTCCGTAGATACGCTGGAAGAAATGAAGGCATTAATGGAAGAAAAACGCGGTTTCTCACTAGCGGGCTGGTGTGGTTCAGAAGTTTGCGAAGATAAGGTGAAAGAGGTAACGGGAGCAACAAGCCGGAATATTCCTTTTGAACCATCCGAGGAAAAACATACTTGCCTCGTTTGTGGACAGAAAGCGGAACATACTGTAGTATTTGCTAGAGCGTATTAATATTGATTAGTTTTACAGAGTAACACAAATGATAAGCTTCTGTCCGAAATGAGACGGTGCCCCTTTACGGATCGGTTCCCATTTTTGTGCGCAGAAGCTTTTCATGTTTTTTTGTTTGGAACGGGGGGGAAGAATCGTTTGAATGATACAACGGAACAAAGAAGAAGGTTCGAATTGTTAATGAAACAGGCGGATCTGCCTGCAGGTATAGCAGAACCTCATTTTGTTGATGGATATATTGATCATGTGGAAATCAGCCGTAGTAACCGTGACTGGCATATTACAATAGCCAAAGAAACTCTGGTTCCTGCGCCAGTTTTTCGAGCTTTTTGTTTGCATATCCGTGAAAAGATGAGTCATATTGCCAAAATTAGTTTTACTTTTCACTATCAATCCGGGGTTACAGAGGCTGATATTGTAACGGAATATTGGAATTTATTTCTCGAGTGGGTTCATCAGCAGATTCCATCGGTAAACGGTTGGATGAATCGCGCTTCCCAAATTGTTGAATCCGGCTTGCTCACGTTAACACTCAGCGATGGAATGGCGCTGGAACTTGCTCGAAAGAAACAGATTGATCAAGCGATCGTGAATTATTATGAACGTTTCTTCAAACTGCCGCTCAAGGTGAAAATGCTTGTGGGTGAGAGTAACCGCGAAGCAATGGTGCAGTTCGAACAGAAGAAGCGAGAAGAAGAGCGGGAAGTTATTCAGAATATGATGACCATGATCGAAGCGGAAATGGCCCCTGTTGAGGAAGAAGAAGGGGACGTAAGGCTTCAGATGGGTTATGAAATCAAAGAACAACCGGTACCTATCAAGGACATCCAGGATGAAGAGAAGAAAGTTACTTTACAGGGAACGGTATTTGGTCTCGATAAAAAAGAGTTGCGTAACGGAAATACGCTTTATACTTTTTACCTTACCGACTTTACGGATTCCATGCAGATGAAAGTATTTGCTAAGTCGAAGGAAGATGTGCGAATTCTGAACCTGCTCGCTAACGGAAAATGGGTCAAAGTTAGAGGGCGTGTAGAGTACGATCGCTTCATGCAAATTCCAGAACTCGCAATGATCCCATCTGATCTCGTAGAAGTACAGGCCCCGCCTTCTCGTAAGGACAATGCTGAACAAAAACGGGTAGAGTTTCATCTTCACACGAAGATGAGTACGATGGATGCAGTAACTTCTATCGACAGCTACGTAAAAACAGCTGCAAGTTGGGGACATAAGGCAATTGCTGTCACAGATCATGCGGGTGTGCAGGTCTATCCGGAAGCTGCAAAGGCAGCCAAAAAACATGGTGTCAAAATGATGTATGGCTTAGAAGCAAATATTGTAAATGATGCTGTAGCTGTTGTGCTGGAACCGAAGCCGCTTGATTTGAAAACATCGACGTACATCGTCTTTGACATAGAGACTACGGGTCTATCCGTAACACAGAACAAAATCATTGAAATTGCAGCGGTTAAAATGGTTGAAGATAAGGAAGTGGATCGATTTGCAACTTTTGTAAATCCTCATGAGCGTATTCCTTATAATATTCAGCAATTGACAAATATTAATGATGACATGGTAAAAGATGCACCCGAGTTAGAACCTGTCTTAAAAGATTTTGTGGATTTTGTTGGCGATGGGATTCTAGTCGCTCATAACGCAAGATTTGACATGGGCTTTATTCAAGCTAACTTGAAGACTCTCGGAATGACTCCGCTTGATAATCCGGTACTTGATACACTTGAACTCGCTCGGATGCTTCATCCATCGATGAAGAATCACAGGCTGAATACACTAGCAGATAAGTATAAAATATCGCTTGAGAATCATCACCGTGCGATCGATGATACGATTGCACTTGCTGGCATTTTGACAGGCCTCTTAAATGATGCCCTGCAGATTAAAGGAATTACGCAGCTGGATCGGTTGAATGATTATGTAGGAATGGATCTATCCAATTCAAGACCGTTTCACAGCGGTATATATGCGCTCAATGCGGTAGGAAAGAAAAACTTGTACAAGCTGGTTTCTCTTTCGCATACTGAACATTTCAAACGAGTAGCTACGATTCCAAAGTCTAAGCTGGTGCAGCATAGAGAAGGACTGCTCATTATGTCGGGTTGTGAGAAAGGTGAGTTTTTCGAGGCGGTTCTTAACAAATCAGTGGAAGAAGCCGAGGAAATTGCGCATTTTTATGATGTATTAGAAATCCAGCCGATTACAATGTATATGCATCTAGTGGATAAAGGGCTTGTAGCTACGCCGGAAGAGATTAAAACAGCGATTCGGAAAGTTGTTGAGATCGGAGAGAAACTGGGTAAACCGGTTGTAGCAACAGGGAATGTACATTACTTGGAGCCGCGTGACAAAATTTATCGAGATATTACGATTCACGGGATTACAGGTTATAGTCCGCTCAAAGATATTCGGAAACCAGATGCTCATTTCCGGACTACCAATGAAATGCTCGAAGAGTTCGAATTTCTTGGTAAGGAAAAAGCATTTGAAGTGGTTGTAACGAACACAAGCGATCTTGCTGATCGTTTTGAAGAAATTCAGTTATTCCCTAAAGAATTGTTCACTCCGATCCTAGAAGGCGCTGAAGAAGAAATCCGCAGTAAATGTTATGATACGGCAAAGAGTATTTACGGTGAAGAAGTGCCCGATGTGGTAGTGAAACGACTGGAAAAAGAACTTGAACCTATCATTAAATATGGATTTTCGGCCAACTATCTGATTTCAGAAAAACTTGTAAAAAAATCAAATGAAGATGGTTATTTGGTTGGCTCACGGGGTTCCGTAGGATCGTCCGTTGTAGCAACATTTTTGGGCATATCGGAAGTAAACCCGCTGCCACCGCACTATATCTGTGAAAATAACGAATGTAAGTATAGCGAGTGGTTCCTTGATGGAAGCATTCGAAGCGGTTTTGACCTTCCTGTTAAAGAATGTCCGAAGTGCGGAACCTTGCTAAAAGGGGAAGGCCAAGATATTCCTTTTGAAACCTTCCTTGGATTTAAAGGGGATAAAGTACCGGATATTGACCTTAACTTCTCTGGGGAATACCAACCTAAAGCCCATCTATATACCAAAGATTTATTTGGTGAAAAAAGTGTATTTAGAGCAGGAACCATTGGTACGGTAGCAGAGAAGACAGCTTTTGGATTTGCTAAAAAATATGAAGAATCGCATCAAAAATCGTGGCGTGGTGCAGAGCTTAATCGCTTGGCATCGGGTTGTACAGGGGTTAAGAGAAGTACAGGACAGCATCCCGGGGGGATTGTTGTTGTACCTGACTATATTGAAGTAGAAGACGTTACACCTGTGCAGTACCCTGCTGATGATACAAGTGCTGAGTGGAAAACAACGCATTTTGACTATCATGCTTTTGAAGATAATCTGCTTAAGCTGGATATTCTAGGACATGATGATCCTACGATGATGAGAATGCTTCAGGATTTGACCGGAGTAGATCCGACCACCATTCCGATGAACGACCCTAAGGTAATGAGTATGTTTAATTCCACCGAAGCACTCGGCGTTTCACCTGAGAAGTTACGGACTCCTGTAGCTACTTATGGTGTTCCTGAGATGGGGACTAAATTTGTACGTCAGATGCTAATTGAATCACAGCCTTCGAGTTTTGCCGATTTACTGCAGATATCGGGATTGTCTCATGGTACAGGCGTATGGCTAGGAAACGCACAGGAACTGATCAAGAATGGAACATGTGACATTAAGACCGTTATAGGTTGTCGTGATGATATCATGTTGTTCCTGATTTATAAACACGGAATGGATGCTGCTCTTGCGTTTAAGATTACAGAGAGTGTACGTAAAGGTCGGGGTCTTAGTCAGGAATGGATTGACGAAATGAAGAAATGTAAAGTGCCGCAGTGGTATATCGATTCTTGTCTCAAAATTCAGTACATGTTCCCGAAAGCCCACGCGTCGGCTTATGTAATCTCTGCGGTAAGAACCGCGTATTTCAAATTGTATTATCCAATTGAATATTATGCGACGTACTTCTCTGTCCGTGCTGAGGATTTCGATATTGAACTGGCTTGTCAGGGATATGATGCAATCTGCCGCAAGATTATTGAGATTGAACAGCTTGGTTTTCAGGCTTCTACGAAGGAAAAATCAATGCTCTCTGTTCTAGAGATGGCACTGGAAATGACTGCGCGCGGTTTTAGCTTCAAATCCATTGATTTGTATCGTTCTGATGCAACGCGCTTTATCGTAGACCAAGATTCTTTGATTCCTCCATTCTCTGCTTTGCAAGGAATTGGGGACAATGCGGCACGTAATATTGCTGCAGCCAGAGATCATGGGGAATTTTTATCCATTGAGGATTTCCAGCAGAAATCGAAAGCAAGTAAAACGGCAGTGGAGTTACTCACGCAAATGGGTTGCTTCCGCGGACTGCCCGAAAGTAACCAACTATCTCTCTTTTAGCTATTTGAAGAGGGTAGATTTAATTTCCATCCCTCACTTTTCAGATTACCTGAGTAAAAGTCTAGTCAAGTGACTATACTTGTCACTAGTGACTGTCTATGTTATAATTTTAATGGTAATCATGTTGATAAAACCGTTGTTTAAAGAGTGGGGAAACCCACTCTTTACTCTTTGGTATATAGAAAATTCGCCGATTACCTTCGGCACTAACCTAATTTGGAGGTTATTGTATTTGAGCACAAAGATCAAAACTACCGTGGAAGAAATGATTAAGCCTTATCTGGAAGAGCACGCTTTTGAGCTCGTGGATGTAGAATACGTAAAGGAAGGCAATAACTATTTCCTGCGTATTTACGTGGATAAAGAAGGCGGCATCGATTTGGATGATTGTGGACAGATCAGTGAATTTGTAAGCACTGAGCTCGATAAGAATGATCCAATTCCTGACGCTTATTTTCTGGAAGTTTCATCTCCCGGTGCGGAACGCCCCCTGAAGAAATCTGCTGACGTCGTCAAAGCGGTAGGGAAAAACGTATATGTGACTACATATGAGCCGATTGACGGACTGAAGGAATTTGAAGGTGAGTTGTTATCTTTTGAAAATGAGGAAATGGTAATAGCTTCTGGTAAAAAGAAGCAGCATACCGTTCCTTATTCAAAAGTGGCGAGTGCACGATTGGCTATTGTTTTATAGTGTTTAACTACACTCTATTATGAATTAAATTCATTCCGCGTGTAACGGCAAGGTTCTCTTCCTAAGTGAAGAGAATTTCGTCGTTTTACGCTATGGATGAGATGTTTGAAAGGGGGATTTACATTCATGAGTATGGATTTTATTGAAGCAATGAATGAATTAGAAAGAGATAAGGGGATCAGCAAGGACGTTTTGTTTGAAGCGATTGAAGCTGCTCTTATTTCTAGCTACAAACGCAATTTTAATGCTGCACAAAATGTTCGTGTTGATATGAACCGTAATTCCGGTGTTATAAGAGTATATGCCCGGAAAATGGTGGTGGAAGAGGTCCTCGATCCGCGAACTGAAATTTCTTTGACTGCTGCACGTGAGATTAATCCGCACTTCCAGCTCGAAGATATTGCAGAGATTGAAGTAACGCCAAGAGACTTCGGTCGTATTGCTGCTCAAACAGCAAAACAAGTGGTTACCCAGCGTATTCGCGAAGCAGAACGCGGCCTGATTTATAACAAGTTTGTAGACAAAGAAGAAGACATTGTAACTGGAGTGGTTCAACGTCAAGATCTTCGCAACATTTATATCGACCTTGGCAAAGTGGAAGCTGTTCTGCCTCTTACAGAGCTGATGCCAAATGAAAAGTTTGTGCATGGTGAGCGTATTAAAGCGTATATCACGAAAGTGGAGAACACAACAAAGGGTCCTCAAATTATTCTTTCCCGTACGCATCCAGGATTGCTAAAACGCTTATTTGAACTAGAAGTTCCCGAGATTTTCGATGGTGTTGTTGAAATTCGCTCGGTAGCTCGTGAAGCGGGATTCCGTTCCAAAATTGCGGTGCATTCTCGCAACGAAGAAGTAGATCCCGTTGGTTCCTGTGTTGGACCAAGAGGAATACGCGTGCAGACCATTGTGGGTGAACTGCGCGGTGAGAAAATTGATATCGTGAAATATTCCGATGTTGTAGAGGAATACGTTGCCAATGCACTAAGTCCTTCCAAGGTACTCGAGGTACAGGTTTTCGAGAATGAGAAAATGGCTCGGGTTATCGTACCTGACTATCAACTTTCTCTTGCGATCGGTATCAAAGGGCAAAATGCGCGTCTTGCTGCGAAGCTGACAGGTTGGAAAATTGATATCAAGAGTGAAAGCCAGGCCGAACAGGAATACGGAAGAGAGAAAGATTCTTCTGAAGAAATGCATCAGGATTCCATCACCGTTGACTAACGGCGAATGATCGGGGGCCTACAAGATGAAACAACGTAAAGTGCCGCTGCGAAAGTGTGTAGCGTGTCAGGAAATGATGCCAAAGAAACAGCTAATCCGGGTTGTAAGAACTCCCGAAGAAGAAGTGCAGATCGACTTGTCAGGTAAAAAATCAGGCCGCGGAGCTTATCTATGCGGCAAAGAAGCTTGTTTTCGGTTAGCTCAGAAGAACCGTTCCTTGGATCGGGCACTTAAAGCTCAGGTAGTCCCTGGGATATATGAGCAACTAGCACAAGATTTTCTTAGTGCTGAGGATGAATTTCTAGAAGCACAGAAAAGAGTGGACAATGAATAAGGCACTATCTTATATCGGGCTTGCAATGCGAGCAGGCAAGCTTGTTTCTGGTGATGAGATCGTACTCAAAGCCATTCGGTCATCTGAAGCGAAATTGGTTATCGTTGCGGGTAATGCTTCGGAAAATACACGTAAAAAATTTCGCGATAAGTGCAAATCGTACAACGTTCCTCTCGTGATTGGTTTTGATCGAGACTCCCTAGGCAGTGCCATGGGTAAACCTGAACGCATTGTGCTGGCGGTGACGGATCCCGGATTTGTAAGTATGATCTCGAAACAAGCCTTGACAATGTCGGAGGTGGAGTATATTGAGTAAACAGGAAAGCAAAGACAAACTGCGAGTTTATGAATATGCAAAATCAATCAACATGAGTAGCAAGGAAATCATTACCATTCTTAAAAAATTAGAAATTCCCGTGAATAATCATATGAGCGTAATGGAGAACGGATCTGTCGCAAAAGTGGAGCAATTTTTCAATAGCATAAAATCAGATGCTGCTTCCAAACGCGAACAGAATTCGGCTCAGGCGGTTTCAACGTCAGCGGTTAAAGATGATAAGCTTAATCGCTCGAACCCGTCTCTTCAAGGAGGTGCCAATTCGAATTTGAAGAACGAAATCAAAACAAATCAAGAGTCAGGCAATGTACAGAATGCTTCAAGTGACTCTCAACCAAAAAAACAACAGGAAAAGCAGGTAGGTATGAATAATAGACCAAATCAAAACACTAACAACGGAACACAAAGACAAGGCGGGCAAGATTCTCGCAGAACTAATGGCAGCGTAGGTCAATCAAGCAGCGGACAAAGTAATCGTCCAAGCAATGCAGGAAGCAATAGACCAGCTGGCCAAGGCAGCAACGGTAGCAGACCAACTGGACAAGGTAACAGTTCAAGCAGTAATAGACCTTCTAGCCAAGGTAATAATACGAACAGACCTTCTGGCCAAAGCACGAATAGACCGCAACAAGGTAGCACTGCAGGTCGCCCAGCACAATCATCAGGTCAAGGCCGCACGAATAATACTGGCGGTAACACGCAAGGTTCTAACAACAACCGCGGTGGAAACAGTAATCAAAACCGTGGCAACAGCAGCAACCGTCCAGGCGCTGGCCGCCGTTTTGAAGACGGTAACGGCAGAGGTAACTATCGTGGGAACAACCGCGGCGGTAAGAACAACCGTGGACGCAACCAAAACCAACCTCCTCGTGAGAAAATCGACAATACACCGAAGAAAATTATCGTTCGCGGTAATATGACGGTGGGTGACGCAGCAAAACTGCTTCATAAGGATGCTTCTGAAGTTATCAAAAAACTCATCTCGATGGGTGTTATGGCAACCATCAACCAGGAACTTGATCTGGATACCATCTTGCTTCTCGCAGGCGAGTTTGGTGTTGAAGTTGAAGTGAAGATTCCGGTAGAAGATGATCGTTTTGAGACAATGGAAGAAAATGATGATCCAGCAGATCTTCAAGCTCGTCCTCCCGTTGTAACCATTATGGGTCACGTTGACCATGGTAAAACGACGCTTCTTGATACGATTCGTTCTACTAGCGTAACAAGCGGTGAAGCTGGCGGTATTACACAGCATATCGGTGCGTACCAAGTAGAAATCAACAACAAAAAAATCACATTCCTTGATACTCCAGGTCACGAAGCATTTACAGCAATGCGTGCTCGTGGTGCGGAAGTAACGGATATGACGATTATTGTCGTTGCAGCTGATGATGGTGTTATGCCTCAAACCGTTGAAGCAATTAACCATGCTAAAGCAGCGAATCTTCCAATTATCGTAGCAGTTAACAAAATCGATAAACCGGGCGTTGATCCGGATCGTGTGAAACAAGAACTTACGAACTATGAACTTGTTCCAGAAGAATGGGGCGGAGATACCATTTTCGTTAACGTTTCTGCGAAACAAAAAATGGGTATCGAAGAACTTCTTGAAATGATTCTGCTTGTAGCAGAAGTGAATGAATATAAAGCAAATCCTGCCAAACGTGCACGTGGTACAGTAATTGAAGCTGAACTCGATAAAGGCCGTGGACCTGTAATGCGTTTGCTGGTTCAAAATGGTACTTTGAAAGTCGGAGACGCTTTTGTTGCAGGTAACTGTTTCGGTCGTGTCCGTGCAATGGTTAATGACAAAGGCCGCAAGATTAAAGAAGCCGGTCCTTCTACACCAGTTGAAATCACTGGTTTGCAAGAAGTACCTCTTGCAGGCGATCCGTTCATGGTGTTTGAAGATGAGCGTAAAGCTCGTTCCATCGCAGACAAACGTGCGATAACACAACGTGAATCAGATCTAGGTACACAAACTCGAGTTACCCTTGATGATCTGTTCCAGCACATTAAGGATGGCGAGATGAAGGCTCTGAACGTAATTATCAAAGGTGACGTTCAAGGTACCGTTGAGGCGCTTAAAGGCTCCCTCGCTAAGATTGAAGTAGAAGGCGTGCGCGTGAAAATTATTCATAGCGGTGCAGGTGCGATTACCGAATCGGATATCATTCTCGCAGCAGCTTCTAATGCGATCGTCATTGGATTTAACGTTCGTCCTGAAGTTCAGGCGAAATCAACAGCAGATGCTGAAAAAGTCGATGTTCGACTCTACAATGTTATTTACAACGTAATTGAAGAGATTGAACAAGCGATGAAAGGTATGCTTGATCCTGAATTTAAAGAGAAAATTATTGGGCATGCTGAGATTAGAAATACGTTCAAAATCAGCAAAGTGGGAACCATCGCAGGTTGTATGGTAACTTCCGGTAAGATTACTCGTGCATCACAAACTCGTATCATCCGTGATGGCATTGTTATCTTCGAAGGTAAACTTGATACCTTGAAACGCTTTAAGGATGAAGTGAAAGAAGTTGCTCAAGGTTATGAGTGTGGTATCACTATTGAGAACTTCAATGACATTAGAGAAGGCGACGTAATCGAAGCGTTCGTTATGGAAACAGTGGAACGTAAATAGCGTCAACTGCAAGAGAGGTGACATGAGTGGCTAAAATTAGAACTGGACGTGTAAGCGAACAGATAAAGAAAGAGATTAGCATACTGATCCAAACCGAACTTAAAGATCCTAGAATCGGTTTTGTTACAGTGACGGGTGTCGATCTGACTAACGATCTGTCCCAAGCTAAAATATACCTCAGTGTATTCGGAGACGATGAACAGAAAAATAATTCTTTGAAAGCTCTCGATAAAGCAAACGGCTTTTTGCGCAGCGAATTGGGAAAAAGAATTAAGCTTCGTCATGTGCCTGAATTGATATTTAAAATTGATGAATCTATTGAGTACGGTAGTCGTATTGAGAAATTGCTTACCGAGATTGATACCAAGGATTCCAAATGAGATGAATAGAGGAGACGGCAATGCAGACCTATGAACAGGCGCTTCAACAAGGGAAGGAATTTCTTTTGGAGCATGATGACTTCCTGATCGTGTCGCATGTACAGCCGGACGGAGACGCAGTCAGCTCCACCGTAATGGTGGGCTGGCTTCTCTCATGTCTGGGGAAGAAATTCACAATGATTAATGAAGGACCCATTCCGCCACGGATGCATTATATGTGGGGAACTTCTCAAATTTTAAACGGAACTCTGAGTGAACCACCGAAAACATATCAACATGTTATCTGTGTAGACTGTGCCGATTACGAACGGGTGGGGCGTGTGAAACATTGGTTCGCGGAAGAGAAACAGATTCTGAACATAGATCATCATCCAACAAATAATGGTTATGGCAAAGTGAATATTATTAAAGATGATGCGGCTGCTACGGCAGAAATTTTATACGATTTAATTGAAGTAATGGGCTTAACATGGGACAAAGATGTGGCTACAGCAGCCTATACGGGGATTCTTACAGATACCGGAGGGTTTCGTTATTCAAACACCAGTCCTAAAATAATGGAAATGGCTTCCGCCCTGTTAAAACACGGAGTTAATGGCCCTGAATTAGCTGAACTTTTACTGGAACAAATGACATTTCCTCAGCTGCAAGTACTTACTAAAGCGCTGGCTACTCTTCAATTAACGGAGGATAGAAAGATAGCTTGGGTCATAGTAACGCCTCAGGATATGGAAGACTGCGGTGCAGCAAATGATGATTTAGAAGGCATCGTTAACTACCCGCGTAATATTCAAGGGGTAGAAGTAGGTATTCTCTTCAAGGTCATCTCTGATGATGTTATAAAAGCTAGCTTCCGATCTAGTGGAAGAATCGATGTTGCGGCTCTTGCTAAAGATTTTGGAGGCGGCGGGCATATTCGCGCTGCGGGTGCTAGAGTGGAAGGTCCATGGATGGAAACAGTAAAACAAGTTGTAGAACGGGTGAAAAAAGAGCTATGAGTGGTTACGAAGGAGTACTTCCTGTACTGAAACCGGCAGGCTTTACCTCCCATGATGTAGTTGCTAAACTCAGAGGTATTCTGAAAATGAAAAGAATTGGGCATACAGGAACACTGGATCCTCAGGTTACAGGAGTCCTGCCTCTTTGCTTAGGAAAAGCTACAAGAGTTGTAGAGTACTTGCAAGAGCTTCCCAAAGAATATCATGCTACGCTTCGGCTTGGGATTGCGACAGATACGGAAGACATGACGGGTGAAGTAACAGCGCAAGTAGATGATGTTCAAGTAACGTATGAACAGGTAGAGGCAGCGCTGCAGCAGTTCAATGGGGTTATCTCTCAGGTTCCTCCTATGTATTCTGCTGTAAAAATTAACGGGAAAAGGCTTTATGAAATTGCGCGTGAAGGAAAGACAGTGGAACGCAAAAGCAGAGAAGTAACCATACATGAACTTGAACTTATACGAATGGAAGATGTGGACGGATTACCTGAAATTTCTTTTCGTGTACTGTGTTCCAAAGGGACTTATATTCGAACTTTATGTGTAGATATTGGAGAGGCGCTAGGATATCCCTCTACAATGGTGAAACTTGAAAGAACGATGTCTGCTGGTATTCCGGCAGGGCGCTGTTTGACGATCGAAGAGATACAGCAATGTGTTGAGAATGACACGTTGTCTAAATATCTAATCCCTACAGATCAATCGATTTGGAATTTCCCTTCCCACACGATTGAGTCGGAACAAGAGCGCTCTGTACTACAAGGTAAAAAAGTGTCTGCATCTTATGTCCAGCCTGCTTTGAAAGAGGAGGGATTGTTCCGCCTTTACTCTAAAGAAGAACAATTTTTAGGGATTTATCAGTGGGATGCGGAATCAGATACAATTACCCCTAAAAAGGTTTTTTTACCGGAACCTAGTTGAAGTGTAATCAATAACAGATATGGCAACAGGATTATCATGGGAATTGCAGGTGAATTAGATTGAAAACAATAAATTTATCATTTCCTCTGACAGAAGAAGTGCGTAAAGAGATTGCCGTTCCCCAGGTACTTGCGATGGGGCAGTTTGATGGACTGCATTTAGGACATGTAAGTGTAATTGAATCCGCTGTAAAATTATCCAGAGAACAGGGAATACAAGCTGCTGTCTTGACTTTTCATCCTCATCCAAAAGAAGTAATGCGTAAAGGTGATTATCAGGGTTATCTGACGCCGCTTCGTGATAAAGAAGAAATCCTTGAAAAAATGGGTATAGATGTCCTATATGTTATCGAATTCAACGAGTCTTTTTCTAGTCTTCTGCCAGAACAGTTTGTAACTGAGTTTTTGATTCAATCCGAAGTAAAAGTAGCTGTGGTTGGTTTTGACTTTCGGTTTGGTCATAAAGGAGCCGGAGACGAAAACAAACTTCGTGAACTCGGAATGCCTCATATGAACGTGGTGACCATTCCTCCGCTTACGCTGGATGGTAAAAAAGTGAGCAGTACCTCGATTCGTTCTGTCTTACACGAAGGAGATGTAAAGGAAGCTCAGCGCATGCTGGGCAGACGTTATTCTCTAAGAGGGACTGTGATCGACGGTGAAAAACGAGGACGTACGATTGGTTTTCCTACAGCAAATGTAGAGCCATCAGAAAGCTATGTTGTACCACGGAAAGGTGTATATGCCGTTTGGGTAATGCATCGTAATCAGAAGTTTCCTGGTGTCATGAACATTGGCGTTAAACCTACTTTCCATAAAGATCGGATTAAACCTTCTTTTGAAGTTCATTTGCTCGATTACAGCGGAGATTTATATGGACAGGAGCTTACTGTGGAGTTGGTGGAGTTTCTACGACCTGAACAACGGTTTCCGTCCATCGACGAACTCATTGCCCAGATTCAGAGAGACTCGGAGACGGCGAAGCAAATTTTAGAGAATCGATCTTAGAATACTTAAATATTGAAGTTTAGATTTACATGAAATAGGCAAGTATGATATACTAAGATACGTTGCTGGAAGGCAACCATAACCTTAGCTTTAGTTGAAGGCTCTCACCGGCCCCGACGAGGCTACAGGCGATTATAATGAAGGAGGTGAACAGGATGGCTTTGACTCAAGAACGTAAACAACAATTGATCGAAGAGCACAAAACTCATGAATCCGATACTGGATCTCCAGAGGTGCAAATTGCTATCCTTACGGAAAACATCAAGAGTTTGACGGATCACTTGCGTACGCACAAGAAAGATCACCATTCCCGTCGCGGGCTTTTGAAAATGGTAGGTCAACGTCGTAAGCTCTTGGCTTACTTGAAAAACAAAGATGTTAGACGTTATAGTGCTTTGATTGAGAAGCTTGGATTGCGCCGTTAATCTTCGTATATCCTAACAACGACAGCCTGGTTGTCCCCGTCTCTCTATTATAGAGGGACGGGCTCGCAGCCGGGTTGTTTTGTAGATTTAGGCTTCTTTTTTTTTGTGGACTGGAATAGTCCCATCTAAAATTTTGCGAATATGTCAATACTAGGTCATACTAGTAAATAAAAAACAATAAATGATGTAAAAAGAAGGAGGGGTTTCATGGAACAACGTGTTGAGATGCAACTTGGCGGCAGAACACTAATTCTAGAAACAGGACGTCTTGCTAAACAAGCAAACGCTGCTGTAACTGTACGCTATGGAGATACCGTTATTTTATGTACCGTAACAGCGTCAACTGAACCTAAAGATTTGGATTTTTTCCCGCTTACGGTTAACTATGAGGAAAGACTATATGCAGTAGGTAAAATTCCGGGTGGATTCATTAAAAGAGAAGGTAGACCGAGCGAGAAAGCGATTCTTGCCAGCCGCCTGACAGATCGACCGATTCGTCCTTTATTCCCGGAAGGTTTCCGTAATGATGTTCAGATCCAAAATATCGTAATGAGCGTAGATCAAGACTGCGAACCAGAAATTGCAGCAATGATCGGTACTTCTGCGGCACTAAGTATTTCAGATGTTCCTTTTAATGGACCTATCGGCGGAGTAGCCGTTGGCCGTGTTAATGGTGAATTTGTAATTAACCCGGATATTGCCGCTCAAGAAGCGAGTGATATCTATGTTGTGGTTGCAGGAACGAAAGATGCGATCATGATGGTAGAAGCAGAAGCGAATGAAGTACCAGAAGAAGTAATGCTCGAAGCGATTATGTTTGGTCATGAAGAGATTAGAAACATCGTTGCTGTAATCGAACAATTGGTACAAGTTGCTGGTAAAGAGAAAATGGCTGTCAAATTGCATGCAGTTAATGCGGACGTTAACGCTGAAGTTCGCGAGTATGCAGCAGCTCGTCTCGTTGAAGCAGTTCGTATTGAAGAAAAGCATGCAAGACAAGATGCGATTGATGTAATTAACGATGAAACGGTTGCTTTCTTTGGTGATAAATACATAGAAACTCCTGAATTGTTAAAAGACGTGAAGGAAGTTCTTCATGACATCGTTAAAGAAGAAGTTCGCAGATTGATCACGCATGATAAAGTGCGTCCAGATGGACGAGCATTGTCTGAAATTCGTCCGATCGATTGTGATACAAATCTCTTGCCGCGTACGCATGGATCTGGCTTGTTTACTCGTGGACAAACTCAGGCGCTCAGCGTATGTACACTAGGAGCACTAGGTGATGTTCAGATTCTAGATGGTATTGATCTGGAAGAAACTAAACGCTTCATGCACCATTACAACTTCCCGCCGTTCAGTGTCGGTGAAGCAAGACCGCTTCGTCCTCCAGGTCGTCGTGAAATCGGTCATGGTGCACTCGGTGAAAAAGCATTGTCTAAAGTAATTCCGTCTGAGACTGAATTCCCTTATACAATCCGTCTTGTTTCTGAAGTTATTGAATCAAACGGTTCCACATCTCAGGCTAGTATCTGTGCTTCTACACTTGCTATGATGGATGCTGGGGTACCAATTAAAGCACCTGTAGCTGGTGTGGCAATGGGTCTGATTAAAGATGGAGATCAGGTATCGATCCTGACTGATATTCAAGGTATGGAAGATCATCTTGGAGATATGGACTTTAAAGTAGCCGGTACTTCTGAAGGGGTTACAGCGATTCAAATGGATATTAAGATCGATGGTATTGATCGTAATATTCTTTCTGAAGCTCTGAGCCAAGCGAAAGAAGGACGTATGCATATTCTTGGTAAAATGATGGAAGCTATCCAAAAACCAAGAGAAACCTTATCTCAATATGCACCTAAAATTCTTACCATGCACATTAACCCGGATAAGATCCGTGATGTTATTGGAGCAGGCGGTAAAATCATTAACAAGATTATTGAAGAAACGGGCGTTAAGATTGATATCGAACAAGATGGCCGTGTGTTCATCTCTTCTGCTGATCAATCCATGAATGATAAAGCTCGTGAAATTATTGAAGGCATCGTTCGTGAAGTGGCTGTAGGTGAAATTTATGTAGGTAAAGTAAAACGTATTGAGAAGTTTGGCTGCTTTGTAGAAGTACTTCCTAATAAAGAAGGACTTGTTCATATCTCCCAGCTTTCTACAGAACGTGTAGCTAAAGTGGAAGACGTGGTCGCTATTGGAGATTCCATTACAGTAAAAGTAACGGAAATCGACCAACAAGGACGCATCAATCTTTCCCGCAAAGCAACTTTGACTGCAGAAACAAAAGCTTAATTCTAATATAGAACTTTCAAAAGAGACAGAAGTTTATTCTGGCTCTTTTTTTCATACATATTCAGCCTCTTGTACACATAAGATGGGACAAACGTGACCGGGGGGCTGAAGCAGTGAAAACAAACTCAAAAAAATGGGCTGCCGTGCTTGTTAGTGCGGCAGCCGTCGTTTTGATCGGACAAGTAACGGATGTAAGCAGTTTTATTACACATCAAAGAGTGGTTCATACAGAAGATGCTTTTGATATGTATGTTGATGCTGCGCCAGAAGATGAACTAAAAAAACAGATTACACACAAAGCAACAGAACTGAAAATAGAACCTATTGATGCGAAGCTAGATCGCGTCTGGAAAGCAATTCCGGGATATAATGGGTTAGAAGTAGATATAGAAGCAACTTATCAAAAAGCGATATCTTCTCCAAAGTCAGAGTCTATCTCCTATGTAATGAAAGAGATCCCGCCCAAAATCTCACTCGACGACATCGGCCCACATCCGATTTACCGAGGCAACCCGGAGAAAAAGATGGCTTCTTTTATGATCAATGTGGCTTGGGGCAATGAATACCTTACTCCTATGCTCGATACACTCGATAAATATAAAGTAAAAGCGACTTTTTTTCTTGATGGCAGCTGGCTGAGTAAGAATAAAGAGCTTGCCCTGGAGATTAAAAAACGCGGACATGAACTGGAGAACCATGCGTATTCTCATCCTAATATGAGTAAGCTCAGCACAGAACGAGCCATTCTTGAGATTAGCAAGACAAAACAGCTGCTTAAGGAGTCACTTGGTGTAGACAATAAGTGGTTTGCTCCCCCTTCCGGTGACTATGATCAGGAAACAGTGAATCTCGCTGCTGAGCAAGGTCTAAAGACGGTGCTTTGGACGATTGATACGGTAGATTGGAAGAAACCTAGTTCTGAAAGTGTGGTAGCTAAAATCACTAAAGGTACGGAGGCAGGATCTCTTATTTTAATGCATCCAACGGCTGCTTCTGAAGGTGCTCTTGAAGGAATGATCCAAGGAATTACCCAAAAAGGAATCACGCTTGGGACGGTAAGTGAGACGTTGTCGCCCGCTAGACTTCAAACGAAAGTTGAGTAAGGCCATTTTTTTTGGTAGGATTATGATATTTGGTTGTGAACTTAAGTCAAAGCCATTTTAAGATATGATTCTTAAAAGTTAGTTATCAAATTTGGGGAGGCCAGCATGTGAAAAAAATGAAACTGAAAAATGGCCTTAGAGTGGTCATGGAAGAAATTCCAACAAGCCGATCGGTTTCCTTTGGGATATGGGTTAAGAATGGTTCACGTAATGAAGATGATCTGAATAACGGAGTATCTCATTTTATAGAGCATATGCTGTTTAAAGGCACCGATCGTTTTGACGCAAAAGCGATAGCAGAACAATTCGATGCCATTGGCGGTAATGTGAATGCCTTTACCTCAAAAGAATACACTTGTTATTATGCGAAAGTTCTTGATGAACATTTGCCGATTGCGGTAGATGTCTTGTCGGACATGTTCTTTCATTCCAAGTTTGACAGCGAGGAACTCGCGAAAGAGAAGAATGTAATTTTAGAGGAAATCTCAATGTATGAAGATACGCCGGATGATATGGTTCACGATTTAATTTCGCTCGCAGCTTACGGAGATCATCCATTAGCTTATCCGATTCTCGGTACAGAAGAGAAACTAAATGCAATGGATCAGACAACACTTCGTGATTTTATGAAGGAACGTTATACGATTGAAAATACGGTGATCAGTCTTGCTGGGAATATTGATGCTGAGCATATTATGGAACTGCTCGAACAATATTTTGGCTCTTTTGATCTTCATGGAGAAATCCAGGAAGTTTCTGAGCCTGTATTTAAAGGGGAACAATTGTTTCATAAAAAGAAAACAGAGCAAAATCACATATGTTTAGCTTTTCCAGGATGCTCTATTCACGACAACAAGCAGTATGCAATGGCACTCATTAATAATGCGATTGGCGGCGGAATGAGTTCGAGACTGTTCCAGGAAATAAGAGAAAAACGCGGTCTCGCTTATTCTGTCTATTCCTATCATAGCGCACATGCAGATAGCGGCTTGTTTACGATCTATGCAGGAACAGCCCCTAAACAGACAAAAGAGGTAATGGAGCTCACGATTGCACTTCTAAAAGATCTTGCTGTTAATGGTTTGTCTGAAGAGGAACTCCGTAAAGGAAAAGAACAGCTCAAAGGCAGCCTCATCTTGAGTCTTGAAGGTACAGGCAGCCGAATGAACCGTAATGGTAAAAATGAGCTGATGGTAGGGAAACACCAAACCCTTGACCAAATGATTGAAAAAATCGAAAATGTAACAATGGACGACATCAATGTTGTTTTAGACCGGATGTTCGCTGTACCTTATGCACTAGCTATGGTAGGCGCTTCGGATAAAGCAATTGCATCTATGAGGAGGAACGAGTTTGTCAGTATCCGTACAAATTAAAAGATTAGCTGGTAATGAAGATATTTCACTTCCAGCTCAAATGTCTGAACTTGCAGCAGGTTTTGACCTGTATGCCGCTGTAGAGGCTGATAAGACATTAAATCCAGGGGAACGTAGTTTGATTCCTACGGGATTTGCTATGGCTTTACCGGCTGGTTATGAAGCTCAAATTCGCCCAAGAAGCGGCTTAGCTTATAAACACGGAATTACCTGTCTTAATACGCCGGGAACCATTGATGCAGATTATCGCGGTGAAGTGAAGGTGCTGCTTGTGAATTTAGGACAAGAACCTTTCACAATCAGCCGAAATGAACGCATCGCACAAATGGTGATTCAAGTCGTACCTGCGGTTACCTTGATCGAAGTAGAAGAACTATCTGAAACGGTTCGGGGTACCGGTGGTTTTGGTCACACAGGGAAATAAAAGGAAAATTAACGATGAAGCTGCTCTTCCGAAATGGGAGGGCAGCTTTTTTATGCTTATCAATCACCAGGGCTATCTGTTAGGCATAGGATGATATCATACAGCTTTTGAAAGGAGTGACATCCTGATGTTGACCGGAGTTCGGATCGTCGTTTTAGGAGGAGATGCACGTCAGCTTGAGGTCATCCATCGCTGCGTAGAGCTTGATGCATCTGTAAGTATAGTAGGATTTGATACTTTGGAGCATTTTCCTGAAGGAGCTGTCAAAGAAACCTTGTCTGAGAAGCTTCTATCTTCAGCTGACGTTTTAATACTGCCGGTGGTGGGATGTGACGACAGCGGAAACATCCAAGCTAAATATGCTAATGGCGACACAACGTTAACTTTAACTGCAAAACTTGCAGCTGAACTACCAAAACACTGTACGATATTCACAGGTATGGCAAAACCTTATCTAAAAGAAATCTGCAAGCAAAATAAAGTTCGTCTTATTGAACTTCTTGATCGGGATGATGTAGCTATTCATAATTCAATTCCGACAGCAGAAGGCGCAATCATGCTGGCTATTCAGAAAACAGACTTTACGATTCATAACTCGGTCGCGTTCGTACTGGGACTCGGTCGTACTGGTTTTACAATGGCAAAAACACTTCAAGGTTTGGGTGCAGATGTGAGGGTGGCTGTTAGGCGCGAAGAGGACATTGCTAGAGCATCAGTGATGGGCTTAAAGCCTTTCCTGACGAGGGATTTAGAGAAGCATGCAGGGCAAGCTGACTTGATTTTTAATACGATACCGTCTATGATAATCACAGCACAAATCCTGTCCAAAATGAAGTCAAAATCGTTTATTATTGATCTTGCCTCAGCACCTGGTGGAACCGATTTTCGGTATGCAGAGAAGCGCGGTATTCAAGCGATGCTCGCCCCTGGGCTCCCTGGCATTGTTGCTCCCAAAACAGCGGGTGTTATTATTGCCAACTCCATTGTTAAGCTGCTTTTAGGTGAACAAAATGATCGGGGGAATAAGCAATGAATTGGCAGGGGAAAACGGTTGGTTATGCAATAACAGGATCTCATTGTACTTTTGAAGAAGTGATGCCGGTAGTGCAAAGGTTTAAGGATGAAGGGGCAGAAGTTGTACCTATCATATCTCAGACTGTACTCACTACAGATACTCGGTTTGGAACGTCTCAAAGTTGGCAGCAACAGTTGAAAGATATAACGGGGAATGATATTATTTCTTCGATTGTAGAGGCTGAACCACTCGGACCATCGAAGAGGCTCGACGTACTGGTTATTGCACCTTGCACAGGTAACACGACCAGTAAACTAGCAAATGCAATGACGGATAGTCCCGTTCTGATGGCTGCAAAATCGCAAATGCGGAATCAACGACCTGTTGTTCTTGCGATTTCGACGAATGACGGGCTAGGACTAAACGCAGCGAATATTGCGAAGTTACTTGTAGCGAAGTATATCTATTTCGTTCCGTTCGGCCAGGATAATCCAGAGAATAAACCGAATTCACTTGTCGCTAAAATGCATCTGATTCCCGAAGCAGCTTATGCTGCTCTCGAAGGAAGACAAATGCAACCTATACTTATGTAAAGCGGCAAATGGCATGTAACTTTACGAATGAAAGGTATCGCAAGATGCCTTTTTTCGAGGTGAGTATACTAAGCAATTTTAGGTATATGATCCTTCATATTTTTTTATATTATATTTCTTCTTGAAAAATGAATGATGTAGAACGTAGAACAGATTACTAACAAGCACTGCAAAGTATGCAGTTAATCAAATCATCGCATCTGAACGCTTAAGCAACGCAGAAGGTTTACATTCCATTTGTTCTACATCCTTTATGCTTAGGTCTTCTTGATACACAAATGGAGGAATTCGTGCATGGGCATTTTAGTGCAAAAATTTGGGGGGACTTCTCTTTCAACCCCCGCAGCTAGAGAACGTGTTCTTCAGCATATGAAGCGTGAAATTAAAGCAGGGCATTCACTAGTTGTTGTTGTATCTGCAATGGGACGCAGAGGCGAACCTTATGCAACAGATACCCTTTTAGACTGGATTAGCAGTAACGGAGATGCTCTGCCTGCAAGAGAGAAGGATCTGCTGCTTTCTTGTGGCGAGTTTATCTCTGCAACCACATTAACCAGTTTGGCACATAGTGAAGGAATCACAGCAACCGTTTTAACAGGCGGGCAAGCCGGAATTATTACCGATCGTCAATATGGCAATGCTAGAATCGTTGAGGTGAAGCCAGATCGGATCTTAGAAGAACTGAAATCTCATCAAGTGGTTATTGTTGCCGGCTTCCAAGGCATTAATGATATAGGTGATATTACTACTTTAGGACGCGGAGGCAGCGACACATCAGCAACAGCTCTTGGGGCAGCACTCGGAGCGGATATGGTTGATATCTATACCGATGTCGAGGGAGTACTTACAGCAGATCCAAGAATTGTAGAAGATGCGAAGCCTCTTTTATATGTCAGTTATGCAGAGATTAGTAATATGGCCCACCAAGGTGCAAAGGTGATACATCCGCGTGCGGTAGAGATCGCGATGCAGTCACATATTCCGGTGCGTGTTCGCTCTACTTTTGGGGATGGGGAAGGAACGCTTATTACTCACCCAGAAGGAGTTCGAGATATTCAATCCGGCGTTGTAGATCGTCATGTAACCGGTATTGCACATGTAAGTAACGTAACGCAAATCACGGTTGAAGCCGAAGAGAATGTAGGTAAACTGCAGCTCCAGGTATTCAAAGCGATGGCAGAGAATGGCATCAGTGTTGATTTTATTAATGTTTCACCATCGGGTGCCGTATATACGGTATTTGATTATGATTCCGAAAAAGCGATCCGAGTCCTTCAAGAACTTGGACTGAAGCCGAAAAGTTTGTCCGGTTGTGCGAAGGTTTCGGTTATTGGCGGAGGGATTAACGGTGTCCCAGGAATCATGGCCCGTATTGTCGAATCGCTTGCAGAGGTGAATATTGATATCTTGCAGTCAGCCGACTCGAACACAACAATATGGGTATTGGTGAAAAAAGAAGATATGGTAGGCGCAGTTCGCGCTCTTCATACAAAATTTGAGCTCCACTTATAATCTAATTTGTAATAGTTCAAGGAGGATAAAAACGTGGAATTTGGAAGACTAATAACGGCCATGGTCACGCCTTTCAACGAACAAGGCGAGATTCATTGGGAAGAAACCTCCAGGCTCATTGATTATTTAATAGACGTACAAAAATCAGACGCACTGGTCGTATCAGGTACAACAGGAGAATCACCTACTCTTTCAGATCAAGAAAAAGTGGAATTGTTTTCTTTTGCAGTAAAACATGCTGCTGGAAGAGCCAAAATTATAGCAGGTACTGGCAGCAACAGTACACACCATTCCATTGCGCTTACGCAAGAGGCTGAAAAAGCGGGTGTAGACGGGGTTCTTTTGGTTGTTCCGTATTACAATAGACCAAATCAAGAGGGAATGTTTAGACACTTCGAAGCGATTGCGAAGTCTACTTCTTTACCTGTGATGCTGTATAATGTGCCGGGAAGAACAGCAGCCAGCCTTTCTGTAGAAACAACACTTCGACTTGCACAGATCAAGAACATTGTCGCTACAAAAGAATGTGCATCCTTAGAACAAGTGACGCTGATTGCTGCGGGTGCTCCTGAAGGATTTGCTGTTTATTCTGGCGATGACTCATCAACTTTGCCTGCCCTTTCTGTGGGAGCTTACGGCATCGTGAGTGTTGCGAGTCATATCATAGGTTCTTCCATGAAAGAAATGATCGAATCTTACTTGAACGGTGATGTACAAAAGGCAGCTTCCTTGCATCAGAAGTTATTCCCTGTATTTAAGGGGTTGTTTGACGCGCCGCATCCGCTGCCGAATCCTGTAGCTGTTAAATATGCATTAACACGTAAAGGCTATGAGGTGGGTTCCGTGCGTCTTCCGCTCGTTGCACCTACTGAACAAGAAACTAAGTTCATTTCAGAACTGATTGCTAAGATTGACTGACATATTTGATAAAAAATAGAGCATCCTCGAACTCTTCGTTAGAGCTTCGGGGATTTTCTTTATATTTAGAGTTTAATTTCTACGTTGTTTTGCGGAATAAAAACCTATAAGTATAAGTGGAATAAGGTTGTTTTCTGCATTTTATTTTGATTGTTTTTAGAGAAAACGGGAAAACTACACCTTACAAAGCATGCTCGACTTGTTTTTTCGCTTTTTAATCATGTATAATGATGTCAAGTGACTGGGTGCGGTATATTTTTGAAATATGTTTAATTAATGATAAGTGTGCAGGAACTTCGGCTGAGAAGCTGCAAGTTTCTTAAACAATAATTACAAATATTAACTATTATAAGGTACGACGTCCAACTACCATAGGAGGTTCAGATTCATTTGTCTAAGAAAAATAATAACGATAAATTGATGATTTTCGCTTTGGGCGGCGTCGGTGAAATCGGAAAAAACATGTATGTTGTTCAGTACGGTAATGACATTGTAGTCGTTGATGCGGGTCTTAAATTCCCAGAAGAGGATATGCTCGGCATTGATATTGTCATTCCTGATATTTCTTATCTTACCGAAAATCGTGACAAGGTAAGAGGGATCGTTCTGACGCATGGTCATGAAGATCACATCGGCGGTTTGCCTTACGTTCTAAAACACCTTAATGTTCCTGTATATGGAACAAAGCTTACGCTTGGCTTAGTGGAGAACAAATTAAAAGAAGCCAATTTACTTGGCGAAACAAAACGTATTCTGATTAACGAAGATTCCGTAATTGAGCTTGGTAACAGCCTCACGGTTTCATTCTTCGGAACGAATCACAGTATTCCAGACTCTGTCGGCGTATGTATTGAAACACCAGAAGGTGTAGTCGTGCATACCGGAGACTTCAAGTTTGATCACACACCAGTCAATGGTCAATTTGCAGATCTTCAGCGTATGGCTGAAATTGGAAGCAAAGGCGTTTTGGCTCTCTTGTCGGATAGTACGAATGCAGAGAAACCTGGTTTTACTCCTTCTGAGAGAAATGTCGGTATCGTTCTTGAAGATATTTTCCGTAAGGCTAGTCAACGTGTTGTTGTAGCTACTTTTGCTTCTAACGTACACCGTGTGCAACAAGTCATTAATGCAGCTGAAGTGACAGGTCGTAAAGTGGCAGTAATCGGTAGAAGTATGGTGAATGTTGTTAATATTGCTTCCGATCTAGGTTATCTGGACATTCCAGACGGAATGATCATTGAACCAGAAGAAGTAGGCAAAATGGCAGCTGACCGTGTGGTTATTCTATGCACAGGTTCCCAAGGTGAGCCAATGTCAGCACTTACACGTATGGCCCGCTCTACACATCGTAAAGTAGATATTTTACCAGGAGATACCGTTATCATTGCGGCAACCCCTGTTCCAGGTAATGAAAAATACGTAGGACGTACAATTGATGAATTATTCCGCCTCGGTGCTGAAGTTCACTACAGCGGAGCTAACTCCGGCGTTCACGTTTCTGGTCACGGAAGCCAAGAAGAACTTAAACTTATGCTTAACCTTATGAAGCCGAAATACTTTATTCCAATTCATGGTGAGTTCCGGATGCAACGTCGTCATGCTCTGCTTGCAGAAGCGGTTGGCGTAGAACGTGAAAACATCTTTATTACCGATATTGGTGAAGTTGTTGAGATTCAAGGTGGTTCTGCTCGTAAAGCCGGTAAAGTATCTTCCGGTAATGTACTGATTGACGGTCTTGGTGTCGGTGATGTAGGTAACATTGTACTACGCGATCGTAAACTTTTATCACAAGACGGCATTCTGGTTGTAGTTGTAACACTAAGCAAACAGGATGGAAAAATAGTTTCTGGCCCAGACATCATCTCCAGAGGGTTCGTGTATGTTCGTGAATCGGAAGGTCTGCTAGATGAAGCAAACCGAATTGTGACAAGTACCCTTCAGAAGTTAATGAGTGAGAATGTTAATGAATGGGCTTCACTCAAAACGAATGTAAAAGACTCTTTGGGTCGTTTCTTATATGAACAAACGCGTCGCAGACCAATGATTTTGCCAATCATCATGGAAGTGTAATACGTTTTTAACAAACAGATTAAAAAAGATTCATCAAAAGGCACACAGTCGCCTCTTCAACCAACAGGTAATATTGGACGGTTCCCTGTTGGAATGAAGAGGCTTTTTTGTCTAATTTTGAATAGAAACAGATCCTTCTCTGCCATAATAAACAAATATGGACGTTTAACAATGGCAGAGAAGGGCGTGTTTATTAATGCAAGAATCAAATGATAAAACAAAAGAAACGAACAATGAAACTCCAATAACCCCTCAAGAAGAGATCAAAAATAATCCAGTCGTAAATACCATTCAAGAACTCGGAACAACGTCGGTTCCTGTTCCGCCTGGAGAATCAAATATTTTTTGTATGACGATTATCGGCCAGATCGAAGGCCATCTTATATTACCGCCACAAAATAAAACAACAAAATACGAGCATTTAATTCCGCAACTTGTAGCTGCAGAGCAAAATCCGCGCATAGAGGGAATTCTCATCATTCTCAATACAGTGGGGGGAGATGTAGAAGCGGGACTGGCTATTGCTGAAATGATAGCTTCGATGACGAAACCTACCGTTACGGTGGTCATTGGGGGAGGACACAGTATAGGTGTTCCCATAGCAGTCAGCAGTAGCTATTCCATTATTGCGGAGAGTGCAACCATGACTATTCATCCCATCCGAATGAATGGACTATTTATTGGTGTACCTCAGACTTTTGAATATATGGAAAAAATGCAGGAAAGAGTCGTTCGTTTTGTAACTTCGCACTCTCGGATTACCGAAGAACAGTTTAAACAGCTAATGTTTAAGACAGGGGAACTTAACCGTGACATTGGAACCGCAGTTGCAGGAGCCGATGCAGTGGAGTATGGACTGATGGACGCGGTGGGCGGCATTGGAGACGCAATTAAAGAACTAAATCGCCGTATTCAAGAAGCGAAAGACACGTCTTTGCCGAAGGGACTAACACAATGACGATGTATACAGTAATGCCTACAGAGCAGCTTTGGGAAGGTATGTGGAAAGAACAGCTGCCTATGATGGAGATGAGTATAGCGGGGCGACTTATTCAAGTGATGCCGAAAGATGAAAAAACAGGAATTATCGTGAGAATGTTAAATGGAGGATTATACGATTATTTAGATCCTGCATACTCTCCTGGTAGAGAAATTCCGCTATATACAGGGAAAATAGAACAAGGATAATATTAAAACAATGCCGAAAAAGAACATATGTGCTGATGTATGTACTTATGGTATAATATTCTTCTGGAGGTGACCTTTTTTGGCCAGAAAGAAGAAAAAGAAAAGAAAATCAACCCTTGGTGGGGTTCTTAAATACGAGATATATGGAATCATTTTGATTACCTTGTCTGTTATTGCCCTCTCTGGTGAGGCCACAGTTGGACGCTCTTTATCCAAAATGTTTGGACTTTTACTGGGTAAGTTTTATTTTGTAATCCCGCTTATCGGGATTTTCTATGGTCTCATGGTAATGATTCATCGGAAGTGGCCGGCAGGCTGGAATCTAAGAAAGAGCGGCTTGGTGTTGCTTGTCCTTGCTTTGACCTTAATGAGTACGATCTCAGCTATGGAACAGAAGCTTGGTCCGATGGATCTGTTAAGTGCATCCGAAGTGATGAATCAGATACATATTGATTTGCAAACCGAACTGCTAAGAGCTGATGAAACGAGTAATGCTTCCATGCTTGGTAGAGATATCAGCGGAGGATACATCGGAGCAGTAGAATACGCTGTATTGTTATGGTTATTTGGCAATATGGGTGCCAACTTAATGATGATTGTTATGTTCTTTATCAGTTTT
Organism: Paenibacillus sp. GYB006; assembly: GCF_036577645.1. Lineage (NCBI taxonomy): Bacteria > Bacillati > Bacillota > Bacilli > Caryophanales > Paenibacillaceae > Paenibacillus > Paenibacillus sp. GYB006. Next base: position 983,741 of record NZ_JARBDA010000001.1, read on the forward strand.
ATGTTGATTACCGGTCTATCTTATGTAGACTTAATGCGAATATTTAAAACTCGTGTCCTTCGTTCAGGACGCGCTCTTGCTACGAAATGGAAATCTTCATCTAAATCAGGGGCTACTCGCAAAACAAGCACAAAAAATAAGGCGAAACCCAAACCGAAAGTTATTCCATACCATGATGAAGAGGAAGAAGAGGAACAGTATACCGAGGATCTCCCTAGTCGCAAAGCACCTCTATTCTTTCAATTGTTTGGCAATGCGAAGTCAAAGCAGCATGCAGATGATGATTCTGATGTAGATCCGTATCAAGAGGGTGGACAAGAGGTAGTTTACGGAGCGGCCTCCACGGATATAAATCTCCCGTGGGCAGAAGGATATTCGGAGGACAGTAACTCTTTACCGAAAGATGCAGAAGTGAAACCGGGAGGTGCTGCAAGTTCAGCGCCAATTATTCGGGACTTCTTTGAGAATGTACGTAATGAAAATGCGGTGGAGGAAGATGATCTGGATGATGCTTATCCTTCAGAAGAGAACCTTGCTGTATCTTCAAACGCAGTGGAAGAGTCTGGTTCTGATTCAGACGCAGCCGAGTCACCAGGAGTCCTTTCTAAGGTGGATTCCGGAACAGCAGAAGAATTAGAAGAAGGCGCCATTCAGCAGCCGGCTCCACCGCCTAAACCATATAAGCTTCCACCGTTTAAATTGTTGTCTAGACCAAGCAACAGCGGTAAGGGTGGAGATCAGAATGACTACAAGCAAACTGCTCGTAAACTAGAGGCTACGCTGGAGAGCTTTGGTGTTCGTGCTAAAGTACTTGAAGTCGTTCGTGGTCCAGCGGTAACAAGGTATGAAATTCAGCCGGATATCGGTGTTAAGGTCAGCCGAGTCGTCGGTTTAACGGATGATATTGCACTTGCGCTTGCGGCGAAGGATATTCGTATGGAAGCTCCTATTCCAGGTAAATCCGCCATTGGTATTGAAGTGCCGAATGGAGAGGTATCTGTTGTTACTATGCGTGAAGTGATGGAAACAACCGTCTTCCAGGAAGCCGATTCCAAGCTTTCTATCGCATTTGGTCGTGATATCTCAGGGCAAACGATTGTCGGGAACTTGGCAAAAATGCCCCATTTACTTGTTGCCGGTGCTACAGGCTCAGGGAAGTCCGTGTGTATCAACGGAATCATCACGAGCATTCTGTATAAAGCGAAACCCGATGAAGTGAAGTTTCTGATGGTGGATCCCAAGATGGTAGAACTTAATATGTACAACGGGATCCCGCATCTGCTTGCCCCTGTGGTGACTGACCCGAAACGTGCTTCGCTTGCACTTAAGAAAATTGTTGTCGAGATGGAAAAACGGTATGAGCTGTTCTCTAAGTCAGGTACTCGGAACGTAGAAGGGTATAATAATCTGATGAAAGATAATCCAGCTGCCGTCCTTCCTTATATCGTTGTTATTGTCGATGAGCTTGCTGACCTTATGATGGTTGCGGCGAATGACGTGGAAGATGCCATCGCGAGACTTGCTCAGATGGCTCGTGCTGCCGGCATTCATTTAATCATTGCAACTCAAAGACCGTCCGTTGACGTTATTACAGGTGTAATTAAGGCGAACATACCATCTCGGATCGCTTTTGGTGTTTCTTCACAAGTCGACTCCCGTACGATACTCGATATGGGAGGAGCGGAGAAGCTTCTCGGTCGTGGGGACATGCTCTTTATGCCAGTTGGTTCTTCTAAGCCGGTGCGTGTACAAGGTGCGTTTTTGAGCGATCAGGAAGTAGAGAATATTGTGAGCTATGTTCGTGACCAGGCAGAGGCAGAATATGATGAATCGCTTGTACCCGAGATTGATGATACCCAGCAACAAACAGAAGAGATCCAAGATGAGCTGTATGACCAGGCTGTACAGATCATCATAGAAGCCAAGCAGGCATCCGTATCTCTCCTTCAGCGGCGAATGAGGGTAGGTTACACTCGCGCTGCAAGACTTATTGATTCTATGGAGGCTAGAGGTGTTATTGGTCCTTACGAGGGCAGTAAACCGAGAGAAGTTCTTATTTCCATGGAACAATTTCAAGCTAACAAAATCAGTTCATAATACGATTAAGGAGTCCCTTTCCATGCGAAAGGGACTCCTTTTTTATATTCATATTTACAATTTCCACTCTTTAACATGTTTTCTACTATGACGAAACGTGCATAGGAACAATAACTGCTAAACATAATAAATGTAGCCAACAAGAGAACATTAAAGAAAGGTAGATTCTAAACATGCGAAAAATCAATCTATGGATCCTCGCCGGCGTGATCTTACTATCGGCTTCTTCATATCGTCTGATCCTGATGGCAAATGAAGAAAAGGCAGAACCGAGAATCGAACAGAACGCCGAAGCAGTCCCTACGTTTAGTCAAAACATTGTTACATCTGGTGCCTATGGACAGGATGTATATGAACTTCAAGGCCGGCTTAAGTATCTTGGTTACTACTACGGTAAAATTGACAGCCATTTTGGACCCAAGACTTTAGGTTCCGTCAAGTGGTTTCAATCGGAATTTGGTATCCAAGTGGATGGCGTAGTTGGTCCAAAAACAAAACTTAAACTGTACAACGCCACTAAAGACTGGCGTCCAACCGAGCCAGGACCAGGGCAAGCTACTGGAGGCAACTCTTCTTCGGGTACTACCTCGGGAGGTAACAATGGAAGCAGTGGAAATAACAATATGGGGAGTACCAATTCACTGGGACTTACGGAAAATGAAATTAAAATAATGGCTAATGCCGTTTACGGAGAAGCTCGCGGGGAACCTTTTGAAGGACAAGTGGCTGTAGCAGCTGTCATATTAAACCGTGTTGAATCACCGCAGTTTCCGAATACACCTTCTGGTGTCATTTTTCAGCCAGGTGCGTTCACTGCTGTAGCAGATGGACAAATTTATCTTGAACCGAACGAGCAAGCGCGAAAAGCGGTAATGCAAGCCATAGATGGATGGGATCCATCAGGCGGATGCTTGTACTACTTCAACCCGAAAACAGCTACTTCTAAATGGATATGGTCACGGCCTCAAGTGAAAACGATTGGTCAGCATATATTCTGCATGTAAGTTATAGAATGGAATTACTGCATTTCTGTAACAACAGCTTAATACTTAATAAAGAATGTACGGACAGCAATCGGCGGAATTCCTTCGGTTGCTTCTGTGCTTTTGAATGAGTTAGAATGAAATCATACTAGGAAAATTAATGAAAAAAATTATGACGTCGTAAAGGGGTTTTGAAACTTGACTAATACAGGATTCGAACGCGGCAGCAATCAGCATATTCGCATTCATGTGCTGCCTACCAAACGCTTTAAGACGTTTGCCATATCTCTGTATGTGGGCGCGCCGCTTAAAGAAGATACGGTTACGAGTACAGCACTGATTCCATTCGTTCTGCGTAGAGGAACATCATCATATCCAGAGACAATCCAGTTTCGTGAGCAGTTAGAAGAGCTGTATGGAGCAGGATTCGGTTTTGACGTATACAAAAGAGGAGATCATCAAATTATCCAGTTTCGTATGGATACCATTAATGACTCCTTTGTTCAAAGCAGTGATAAACTGCTTGACCGATCCTTTGCTTTTCTTGGTGAAGTGGTTACAAGCCCTGCGAAGGAAAACGGTCATTTCCGCTCTTCCTATGTTCAACAAGAGCGAGATACCGTTCGCAAAAGACTAGAGTCCATTGTAAACGATAAAATTCGTTACGCAGGAGAGCGCTGTATTGAAGAAATGTGTAAAGGGGAACCCTACCGTCTTCATCCTTTAGGAGAACGTAAAGATCTTCCGGGAATTGAACCAGAAGGGCTTTATAAGTCCTATGAACAGTGGCTCCAGGACGCGGGAATGGACCTATATGTAGTAGGAGACACCACACTTGAAGAAGTTGAAAAGCTCGTAGAGAAGTATTTTCATCTGAATCGCAATAGTTCATTCGAGTACAAAACGGAAGTGAGCAGTCGTCAGCACCGCGAAGTACAAACCGTTGTTGAGAAGCTGAATGTAAATCAGGGGAAACTGAATATGGGTCTTCGAACATCCATTACATATGGAGACGACCAGTATGCATCTGCCTTAATGTACAATGGTATTTTGGGCGGATATCCTCACTCCAAACTGTTTGTTAACGTGAGGGAGAAACATAGTCTTGCTTACTATGCTTCTTCGAGATATGACGGTCATAAAGGTATTGCAACGATTCAATCAGGAATCGAGATCCCCAATTACGAGCAGGCGGTAGAGATTATTACGAATCAATTATCCGATTTAAAAGAAGGTAAAATCTCTGACCTGGAGATGAACCAAACGAAGGCGATGATTCGTAATTTGCTTAAGGAAATCGGAGATTCTGCATTTGAGATGATCTCTTATGATTTCAACCGTCAGTTGTCAGGTAAAGAACGAACAACGATGGAATTGCTTACGCAAATCGAGTCCTTAACGAAAGAAGATGTTCAGAAGGCGGCGGAAACGTTCCAACTGGATACCATTTATTTCTTGAGAGATCAGAAGGGGGAATGACCGGTGGAGAGCATACGATATGAACATCTACAAGAAACTTTGTATTATGAAGTAATGGACAACGGTCTTTCTGTATATGTACTGCCTAAGCCCGGGTTTGAAAAAACCTATGCTACTTTTGCTACGAAGTTTGGTTCTGTAGACAACCATTTTCGAGTAGAGGGGAAAGAGGAGCAGCAAGTACCCGACGGGATTGCTCATTTTTTGGAACACAAGATGTTTGAAGAGCCTGAAGGCGATATATTTGCTAAGTTTGCATCTCATGGTGCTTCTGCTAATGCATTTACAAGTTTCGATCAGACCGTCTATTTATTTTCAGCTACCGAAAATATTAACGAAAACATCGAGACACTTGTGAATTTCGTGCAAAATCCTTATTTTACAGATCAAAATGTAGAAAAAGAAAAAGGGATTATCGGCCAGGAAATTAATATGTATCAGGATAATCCGGATTGGCGCGTTTATTTTGGATTAATCGAAGCGATGTTCCAGAAACATCCGGTGAGAATTGACATTGCAGGTACAATTGAATCCATCAGTACAATTACGAAAGAAACGCTTTATGATTGCTATAATGCATTTTATCATCCGAGCAATATGCTTCTCTTTGTAGTGGGTGGAGTTGACCCTGGGGAAGTCATGGAACTCATTCGTAACAATCAGGCCCAAAAGAATTATGAGAAGCAAGGAAAAATAGATCGTCTATTTGAAGAGGAACCTCTTGAAGTAGGTCAGAAACGCCGGGAAGTAAAACTTGCGGTTTCTTTACCCAAATGTTTATTTGGATTTAAGGAACTAAGTAAAGGCCTCAGCGGTGAGGAATTGGTGCGAGAGGATTTAACCACACGATTGATGCTTGATTTATTGTTTGGTTCAAGTACTGAACTGTACCAGAAACTTTATGACGAAGATTTGATATCAGATGGTTTTGGGCATGAGTATAACAGTTCAGCTCAGTATAGCTTTTCCGCTGTGGGCGGAGATACAAAAGATCCTGATCTTTTGTTAGCACGTGTACGTACAGAAGTGGAAGCGATGCAGCAAAAAGGTTTTGACCAAAATCATTTTGAGCGGACTCGCAAGAAAAAAATGGGTGGATACTTGCGTATGCTTAATTCCCCCGAGAGTATTGCACATGAATTTACTCGTTATCAATTCCGCGGCGGGGATTTATTCCGTGTACTGCCCATTTATGAATCCATTACACTCGAAGATGTAAATCGTCGTCTTAGAGAACATATTAATTGGGATCAGCTGGCAGTATCTTTGGTGGTGAGTCCTTAACATGGAGAGAGAAGCCGGATCCTTTATGAAGCCTATACTCGATACAACGGTTCTGGTTACAGGAGCAAGCAGGGGGATTGGAGCAGCCATAGCTAAGCGTTTTGCGTCTGTTGGAATGAATGTAGTTATTCATTATATGAGTTCTCATGAAGCAGCCAACGAAGTCGCAAGGCAGTGTATGGATTTTGGCGGTAGAATTATGACCGTCAGTGCGGATTTAACCAGCAAAGAACAAATCGAGCGTATGGCTCAAAAATTAAAAGATTATGACATGATTCCTGATGTTCTGGTAAATAATGCTGGGATTTCTCATTATGGTCTTCTGTCTGATGTCACGGAAGAAGAATGGGACCATGTCATGGCGGTTAATCTGAAAGGTACTTTCCTGTGCACGCAAATGTTTATGCCGGGTATGGTCTCTCAGCGGTATGGCCGGATCATTAACGTCTCATCGATCTGGGGAATATCAGGGGCTTCTTGTGAGGTACTGTATTCAGCGACTAAGGGAGGAATCAATGCTTTCACGAAAGCGCTGGCCAAAGAACTGGCTCCCTCTGGTGTGACGGTGAATGCAGTGGCACCAGGTGCCGTGGATACAGATATGATGAGTTCCTTCGACGAAGAGGAAAAGAGAACGCTCGAACAAGAAATTCCTGCAGGGAGATTAGCTAAACCAGATGAAATTTCTTCATTGGTATATTTTTTAGCACTTCCTGAGTCTGGTTATATTAATGGACAGATTATATCGCCGAATGGCGGCTGGCTGACCTAGAACACAGTAAATTAATTCCTGTATAAGGAGTACGTACCTTGCTCATATTAACTACTGCTCACTTTAAATCTCATGAGTAATGCTAAGGAGGATTTAATGATGTCAACAGTAGTCAGTAATTTTGATGCATGGAAAAAATTTCTGGGTGATCGTGTAGCGCAGGCCGAAAAACTCGGTATTAGCGAAGATGTCATTAATAAACTTGCTTACGAAATCGGTGATTTTCTTGATGAAAAAGTCGATCCGGCAAACCCATCCAACCGTGCATTAAAAGAACTATGGGACGTGGGTAATGAGGAAGAGCGTCGTACAATTGCTAAGCTCATGGTCAAATTGGCTAAGAAAAACGCATAGTGGCGCACGGAAGAGCTCCCGAAAGGGAGCTTTTCTGTAATTGTTACATCCTTGGTTCTTGTAATTCATTTTTATTTTATATATCATTAGTAAGACCCATGTTTGATGGATTCAGATCCAAACATTTTCTGCTCGGGGAATGACTGATTATGTCGAATATTGAGGAATAAGCTTCAGAGGTGTTAATATGGAGTACAAACAATGGTATATGGAGTACAAAATACATAAGAACAGACCTGGACTCCTTGGTGATATTGCTTCCATGCTTGGAATGCTTGAAGTAAACATTTTGACTATTAATGGTGTTGAAGGAAAGACAAGAGGGATGCTGATCGAGTCAGATGATGATGAGAAGATCCAACTCTTAGGTCAAATGCTGAAAAAAGTGAATAACATTACGGTAACAGCTCTTCGTGCGCCAAGACTTGTGGATATACTCGCGGTCAGACATGGCCGATATATTGATCGGGATTCAGATGATCGTAAAACTTTTCGTTTTACAAGGGATGAACTTGGGTTACTTGTTGATTTTTTGGGTGAAGTATTTAAGAAGGAAGGAAATCAGGTTATTGGTTTGCGGGGAATGCCGCGTGTAGGAAAAACGGAATCCATTATTGCCGGAAGTGTATGTGCGATGAAACGATGGACGTTTGTATCGTCTACTCTATTGCGTCAAACCATACGCAGTCAAATGTCTGAGGACGAAATGAACCCAAATAATGTCTTTATTGTCGACGGGATTGTGAGTACAATTCGTTCTAACGAGAAACACTATAATTTGCTGCAAGAGATCATGAGCATGCCGAGTACGAAAGTAATTGAGCATCCTGACATTTTCGTGCAAGAATCTGAGTATGACTATAATGATTTCGATATTATCATTGAACTTCGAAGCACTCCAGACGAAGAGATTATATATGATACGTTTACTGCAAATTATACCGATGATCTGTAAAGGTACAGCGATAATTTAAAGAAATGTGTTTTTTATAAATGAAATACATCTTGGATAAGACAAAAAAAGAGGAGGAATTCGCATGTCTGAACTGGGTCAGCAGTTGAAAGAGGCCCGGCTGCAAAAAGGACTAAGCCTTGATGATGTTCAAGAAATGACAAAGATTAGAAAAAGGTATCTTGAAGCAATCGAATCCGGAGATTATAAAGTTCTCCCTGGCAGCTTTTATGTGCGGGCGTTTATTAAAACCTATGCGGAAACGGTAGGATTGAATCCTGATGAGCTGCTCGAAGGACATAAGAAGGATGTTCCAGATTCAGAACAAGAAGCTACAATGGAACCGGTTATTACGAAGCGTTCCAGCCGTCCGGCTTCGGAGCGTAATAACAAATGGTTGACTACTGTATTACCTTGGACTTTTTTGGCTCTCATTCTAGTTCTAATTTACGTTTATGCAAGTGATAAGGATAAGAATCAAGCTGAGATTCCAAGTAATCCTGATACGGAACAACAGGTAAACCCACCTGTAAATGAAACGCCAACACCATCCGAAGACGAAGGGGTTGCGGGCGAGGATACAGAGGAGCCAGGTACCGATGTAGGCGGTGGAGATCAGCAAGATCCAAGCGATGGAGAAGATACTCCGGCTGAAGAAGAGCCTGCCGAAGATCCAACTGAACAGCCAGTGACGATTACGCAGAGCGGTACAGCAGGTAATATTACGATCTTTGACGTTGCTGGCGGTAGTGAAGGTGAACCGGTGAAGGTTGTAATTAAAGCTTCAGGTCTTAGCTGGATGGAAGTATATGCAGGTGAGAACTCTAGTGGTGAGAAATTGTTCAGAGATAACACGGCAGAGGGACAAACCTACAGTTTTGATCTTGGTCCAGAAGGAATGTACATTAAATCTGGCTACGCTCCCGCTACGGAAATTACCGTTAATGGTGAAGTGGTTACCGATGGAAAGACGACGAATCGAATTCGTTTAGAGCGTGTGGAAGGATCAAGTTCTGATCAGAGCAATACGGCAGGCGAAGATGAATCTTCAGATTCTGGCGAGTAATTGCCTACTCTAACATGTACAGCGAAATGTCGCTGTACATGTTTTTTCGAGTAAGGTTATCTGACAAGATTTTGATAGAGATTCGATTTATGGACCCTATTCTAATATAATGTTACATAGGGCATCATGACTAATGAAAGGAAGTGGATCATATGAGTGAAAGTTCATTTGATATTGTATCCAAATTAGATTTGGCGGAACTAACGAACGCCGTAACCCAAGCAGAGAAAGAAATTGGGAGCCGTTACGATTTTAAAGGTAGTAAGAGCAGTCTTAAAATAGAGAAAGATGCGCTTATTATCGTTTCAGATGATGAATATAAACTGAATGCAGTCATTGACGTTTTACAATCAAAAATGGTTAAAAGAGGTCTCCCGCTAAAAAATCTTGACTATGGTAAAGTTGAGCCTGCTTCGATGGGTACCGTGCGTCAGCGTCTTGGTTTTAAACAAGGAATTGATCAAGATAATGCTAAAAAAATTAATGTTCTGATTCGTGACTCGAAGCTAAAAGTAAAAAGTCAAATCCAAGGCGATCAAATCAGGGTCTCTGGAAAAAGTCGGGATGATCTTCAAGCGATTATACAGTTGCTGCGCTCAAGTGATTTACCTCTTGATCTTCAGTTTACAAACATGAAATAAAACAAGATATGAAATCATGAGTAAATCTCTATATGTTTTCATGCTCGGATATATGTAAGGAGTAGAAATTCATAAATAGAGATGCTCAGGATTCATTACATATCTCATGAATGACAAATAGACATAGGGGGGATTTGCTATCACTGCAGATCTCCAAGTACGATCTAAAGGGGAGGGCGTCTTTCTTGAATTTACCCAACCGAATCACACTAGCAAGAATTTTCATGATTCCGGTCATGATGATCTTTTTGCTAGTTGATTTTGATTTTTATCCATCTCCAATCCAGTTTGGTGATTATTCTCTTCCTTATAACCAGCTCATTGCTGTGATTATTTTTATCGTAGCTGCGAGTACTGATGGAATTGACGGATACATTGCGCGAAAACACAATCTGGTTACCAATCTCGGTAAACTACTTGATCCGCTTGCAGATAAACTTTTAATTACAGCTGTGCTTGTTTCCTTAGTTGAAATGGGCAGTGTACCATCATGGATGGCTGTTGTTATCATCAGTCGTGAATTTGCGGTAACAGGATTACGTCAGGTAGCGCTGCTGGATGGTTCCGTTGTAGCTGCCAGCTCTTGGGGCAAGGTGAAGACGGTAACTCAAATTATCGCAATTTCCCTTTTATTATTGAATAATTTCCCATTTGCTTTTATATCCATCCCTATGGATGTTATTTTCATCTGGCTGGCAACCATCGTGACTCTGTACTCTGGAATCGACTATTTTGTTAAGAACAAACATCTTCTTCGCCAAAACTAAGCGTAAACCTAAGCGTAATTGTTTAATATAATTTTATAATTCAACGCAAAAGAGCAATAGGTAAATCCTATTGCTCTTTTGGGGACTAGAAACATAAGCTGGGAGACTGGAGGAGTTAACATGAAAGCAGAGATTATCGCAGTAGGTACAGAACTTTTACTCGGTCAAATCGTGAATACGAATGCTCAGTTCCTATCGAAGGAGCTTGCTGCTATTGGTGTTGATGTATATTTTCAGACGGTTGTCGGGGATAATGCCAGCCGGATGAGACAAGCGATAGAAACGGCGCGGAGCCGTGCAGATATTGTTGTTTTTTCAGGCGGAATCGGTCCGACTCAAGATGATATTACAAAGGATGTTTTAGCCGATCTCCTGGGACTAAATCTTCTGATGGATCAGCGTTCCCTGGATCAAATTGAAAAAATGTTCACTAGACGCGGTACAGTGATGACGGAAAATAATAAACGTCAAGCTACTATTATAGAAGGAGCAAGTCCGTTGCTTAACGAAACGGGACTAGCACTTGGGAATGCGATCAGTCATGAAGGAACCCATTATATTATTCTTCCTGGTCCTCCGAAAGAGCTTAAGCCCATGTTTACAAACCAGGTATTGCCTTGGTTGTATCAGCATGTTTTAGCTGGCGAAATGCCGATATATTCAAAAATGCTTAAGTTCGCCGGTATTGGTGAATCTATGCTTGAGGACAAGCTGAAAGATTTGATTACGAGTCAAACGGATCCTACGATTGCCCCTTATGCAAGTGAAGGAGAAGTTACCGTACGAATCTCAACGAAGGCTCCAAGTGAAAGAGAAGCCATGGTGAAGTTAAATGAGCTTGAGCTTCTTATTCAGCAGCGGTTACCTGAGCATATGTATGCAAGCCATGATATTCCGATAGAACATGTTATCGTTGAAATGATGGCAGATCGCGAACAGACGCTGGCAGCAGCTGAAAGCTGCACAGGGGGGCTGCTGATGGCCCTTCTAACTTCTATTCCAGGGAGCGGAACCATGCTTCGAGGCGGATTTGTATGCTACTCGAATGAAATGAAAGAGAAGCTTCTGAATGTACCGCATCATTATCTTGAAGGTGAAGATGCACCTGGGGCCGTGAGTCCTGAAGTAGCGAAAGTACTCGCAGAACAAGCTCAGATGATTGCAGATTCAGACTACGGACTATCCATTACGGGTGTAGCAGGTCCGGGATATTCAGAGCGAAAAGAAGTAGGTCTTGTATACATTGGTATAGCTGAACGAGACAAGGAGACAGAAGTTCATGAATTAAAACTGAGCGGTAATCGGGAGACGATTCGAATTCGTTCTGCTAAAACCATTTTATATCGTTTGTGGCGCCGACTGGTTGAGAACGAAAAACTGAACTAGATAAATAGTTACAAAGCAGATGAAGAAAAAAGTACTATAAGTGAATCAATTTCATAATACCTTTAGTTGTTTTTATCAAGATTGTATATAGATCGAAATGGTTTTATTTGTCTATATATAGTTACAAGTTCATCATTATTAATGAGTTATGAAATTGATTCAAGTTATATATGTTTGACGCTTTTGATTTGAACCAGTATACTACAAGTAATCGGAAGAACCGGGCGCAAATCAGATTTGCACAGGTTCTTCCTTTTTTTATGCTCAGAGGATCAGCGGGCCCCTGGTCTCTCGAAAAAAAACGAATGTATGTTCTCAAAAAATGCTTGGCAAACGAGACCAAAGAGAGTATCATAGAGTTATAAACATAGAAGGATGTGAGTTTATTGTCAGATCGTCGTGCAGCGTTAGATATGGCGCTACGTCAAATAGAGAAACAATTCGGTAAAGGTTCAATTATGAAACTGGGTGAATCAACTCACATGCAAGTAGAAATTGTACCCAGTGGATCGATTGCTTTAGATATTGCACTAGGAACCGGCGGATTTCCAAGAGGTCGGATTATTGAAATATATGGACCAGAATCATCAGGTAAAACAACTGTTGCACTCCATGCTATTGCTGAAGTTCAAAAGGCAGGCGGACAAGCTGCATTTATTGATGCAGAGCATGCGCTTGACCCGCAATATGCAAGCAAACTGGGTGTAAATATCGATGAATTACTTCTTTCTCAACCAGATACAGGGGAGCAAGGTCTTGAAATTGCTGAAGCTCTTGTAAGAAGTGGTGCTGTTGATATTGTGGTTATTGACTCTGTTGCTGCACTTGTGCCTAAGGCAGAGATTGAAGGAGATATGGGAGATTCTCACGTAGGTCTTCAAGCTCGTCTGATGTCTCAAGCGCTTCGTAAGCTGTCTGGTGCAATCAGTAAGTCCAAAACGATTGCAATCTTTATTAACCAGCTTCGTGAAAAAGTTGGGGTTATGTTCGGTAATCCAGAGACAACACCAGGTGGACGCGCACTGAAGTTCTATTCCACAGTTCGTCTTGATGTCCGCCGGATTGAAAGCATTAAAATGGGTAACGACGTTGTCGGAAACCGTACAAGAGTTAAAGTTGTCAAAAATAAAGTTGCTCCTCCGTTTAAACAAGCGGAAGTCGACATTATGTATGGTGAAGGGATTTCCAAGGAAGGAAGTCTTATTGATATCGGTACTGAACATGGGATTGTTGATAAGAGTGGCGCTTGGTACTCTTACAGCGGTGAACGTTTAGGTCAAGGCCGTGAAAATGCAAAACAGTTCTTGAAAGAAAATCCTGTGATCGCTCAAACGATTGAACAAAAGATTCGTGAAGCAAGCAATTTGACGACTGTGGTTGAAGCTCCTTCTGAAGCAGATAAAGCGAAAGAAGCGAAAGAAGAACAGGAATTGTTTGAGGTCGAATAAAAAGATTCGCTAAATGTGAGAACAAGGTACCTGTAAAGGACATGTTTTTCCTGGCAGAATAGATGTTACTATAACGTTACCCTTATACAACTGTATGAACTGTCAGGAACGCTTTATAGTGTAAGAGTAAGAAACCGCGGCTTATTTTGGCTGCGGTTTTTTTATATGTAATAGGTCCGAAACAAAGTAGATAATAGAACAAGGTATCAAGAAAGGCGTGGTAAAGTGAAAGAATACGATGAGTTCGATCGTAATGAAGAAGAACAAAAAGGGATTAGTCATTTTCCTGAACAAATGCTTGAAATTACTCGGGTAGAAAAGATGAAAGGACGCGATTCCAGGTATACCATCTATTTTGGGCAATATGAGTTATCCGTTCTTGAAGATGTAATGATTAAATATCGTATGACCAAAGGTAACACTTTTCATAAAAATGAGCTGGAAGAGATCGTAGTTGCGGATGAAAAACAGCGTGCTTATGTACAGGGACTGCGTTTTCTCGGACGCAAAGCAAGAACTCGTCATGAGATATCAAAAAAATTAAAAGAAAAAGAGTTTACACTACCTATCATAGAAGAAATATTAACAAGACTGGAGCAAGAGGGACTCATTGACGATTCGTTATATGCTAAAGAGTGGACTAGACAGCGTATTTCAAATCATCGCAAGGGAAAACTGTGGGTAGGTCAAGAGCTGCGTCAAAAAGGCATTGCCAAAGAAGACATTACGGAAGCGCTTGGCGAAATCAGTGTAGAAGAAGAGTGGAACAGCGCACTTATGGTTGGACGAAAAAAATGGAATCAGATCAAAGGTGATCTCACGGAAAAGAAACGAAAAACGTACCCCTTTCTTATGAGAAGAGGCTACTCAGGAGAAGTGACACGAAAGGTAATGGCACAGCTTGTACTCGAGAGTTCTGAGGAGGAACAGGAGTTTGAAGAGGATTTTAGGTAAAATGTGGTGTCCTGGATCCCGAAAATGTTCATTCTCTTGACAATATCTTAATACGAATACTAAAATGTAACTGAGCCTATGCAACAAAAAAAGTATTTTTTCCTTCCAAAAAAGTACATTTGATGCAGAGTCTTGTATAAAGGCAGTAGTGTAAGTCCGCCATGTCCTGCGGCGGTAGAGTGTACATGCCCTGGCGTGTACAAAAAAAGAAACAGTGAATTTCACTGTATGGATTTTTTTGTAAATGTGTAGTCTTGAAATGCAAACAAAAACATGAATATCCCAAGGAGAAATCCCTTGGAGGAATCAACGGGGAGGTGAACAGAATGAGTGCTATCGCCTGGTTAATTCTCGTTGTTGCCGCTTTAGTTTTTGGGATTATTGGGTTCCTTGCCGGATATTTTATTCGCAAATCTTTAGCTGAAGCTAAAATTTCCAGTGCTGAAGAAGCTGCAGTCCAAATCGTAGAAAATGCGAGAAAAGATGCAGAGGCATTGAAGAAAGAAACGGTACTTGAAGCAAAAGATGAAGTTCATCGTGTTCGTACCGAAGCTGAAAAAGACATTCGTGAACGTCGAAATGAAATTCAACGACAAGAAAGACGATTGTTGCAAAAGGAAGAATCGCTGGATAAAAAAATGGATTCCTTGGAACGCAAAGAAGAACAAGTGGCCAACAAAGAGAAGCGAATTGATGAGACACAGCAACAAATTGAAACAATCTACAAGAGTCAGGTAACGGAGCTTGAAAGAATCTCCAATCTGACGATGGAAGATGCTCGGAGCATCATTCTGTCCAATGTAGAGCAAGAAGTTCGTCATGAAACGGCTCAAATGATTAAAGATATCGAGCAACAAGCGAAAGAAGAGGCGGATAAGAAATCCCGCGAGATTATTACACTGGCTATCCAGCGTTGTGCAGCTGATCATGTTGCCGAGACTACCGTATCGGTCGTGACACTGCCTAACGAAGAGATGAAAGGACGTATTATCGGTCGTGAAGGCCGTAATATTCGTGCACTTGAAACCCTTACAGGGATTGATCTCATTATTGATGATACTCCGGAAGCAGTTATTCTCTCTGGCTTTGACCCAATTCGTCGCGAGATTGCAAGAACCGCCTTGGAAAAATTAGTGGCGGATGGACGAATCCATCCTGCACGGATTGAAGAGATGGTTGAAAAATCGCGTAAAGAAGTGGATGAACGTATTCGCGAATACGGTGAACAAGCTACCTTTGAGGTAGGAGTTCATGGTTTACATCCAGATTTAATCAAAATTCTCGGACGACTTAAATTCCGTACAAGCTATGGACAAAACGTGTTGAAGCATTCGATGGAAGTTGCTTACCTGACAGGGCTGATGGCTGGAGAACTTGGCGAAGATATCGTACTTGCCAAAAGAGCTGGCCTGCTGCATGACATTGGTAAAGCACTCGATCACGAAGTGGAAGGTTCACACGTGGAAATCGGCGTGGAATTAGCGAAAAAATATAAAGAGCATCCTGTTGTTATTAATAGTATTGCATCCCATCATGGTGATGAAGAAGCTACTTCTGTTATTGCAATGTTGGTTGGAGCAGCTGATGCATTATCTGCTGCAAGACCGGGTGCACGTCGTGAGACACTAGAGACTTACATTAAACGCTTGGAAAAACTAGAAGCAATCTCCGAATCATTTGATGGAGTTGAAAAATCGTACGCGATTCAAGCAGGTCGTGAAATTCGCGTTATGGTACAACCGGATAAGATCGATGATGCTGAAGCGTTCCGCTTAGCACGCGATATTTCGAAAATGATTGAGAACGAATTAGATTATCCAGGACATATTAAAGTAACGGTCCTCAGAGAAACACGTGCAGTGGAATACGCTAAATAAGAATGAAACGAAGAAAAGTGGCCGAGCTTCGGCCACTTTTCTCATTCATAGATGATTAATTTTTCCGTATATAGGTTAAAAGGAGGCAATACACATTAAAGTTTTATTTATTGGAGACATCGTTGGTAGCGTTGGTCGGAAAGCATTGAAGGAAAACCTTCCATTACTCAAAACAAAATATAATCCTCATATCATCATAGCGAATGGTGAGAACTCAGCATCGGGCCGAGGCATAACTCAGTCCATTGCCAGACAATTCTTCGACTGGGGTGTCCATGGAATTACGATGGGCAATCATACTTGGGACAATCGAGATATTTTTGAATTTATTGATGATGAACCTCGCTTGATTCGTCCAGCTAATTTTCCAGAAGACTCCACACCAGGTAAAGGCCATGCTGTAATCAAAGCTAATGGTAAAGAACTGGCTATTGTTAATTTACAAGGTCGTACCTTTTTACCGGCGCTAGATGATCCTTTCCGTAAAGCGGATGAACTGGTGGACGAGCTGAAGAAGAAACATAAATGTATTCTGGTAGATTTTCATGCGGAGGCAACATCCGAGAAAATTGCGATGGCATATTATTTGGATGGCAGAGCTTCGGTCGTTGTAGGTACACATACACATGTGCAAACTAATGATGAGCGAATATTAGAGGAAGGTACCGCTGCGATTACGGATGTTGGGATGGTAGGACCAAAAGATGGAATTTTGGGTATGGAACGGGAAGCTGTACTTCATAAATTTCTAACTAGTTTGCCAGTACGTTTTAATGTGGACGAAGGAAAATGGCATTTCCACGCGGTACTCATTGATATCGATGAGAACACGGGTAGAGCAACAAAGATTGAAAAAATCCGGTTAGTTGAAGATGAATGGAGAATGGAATAAAGGATTTTACAGATCTCTTTCAGTCAGGCCTCTGCACCTGATAAAAAGAAGGAATCTTTTCCATTCTCGCGAATAACATTTATTAGAGTCTGTTCATTCAGAAGATCAAGCTAAAACAACCGGGCGGACTATTGCATGAGCTAAAGAGGCCGAGAGATTCAGTTAAGTTACTGCATTTATCACATGTTGGACCATGTCGTGGAAACAATCCATCATCCTATTCCCAGGGGAGGTACTTACCATGGAAGTATTAAAAGTTTCAGCCAAGTCCAATCCGAATTCAGTCGCAGGTGCATTAGCAGGTGTTCTTAGAGAACGCGGAAATGCTGAATTGCAAGCGATTGGTGCAGGAGCTCTTAATCAAGCAGTAAAAGCAGTAGCCATTGCCCGGGGATTTGTGGCACCGAGCGGAGTTGATCTCATTTGTATCCCTGCCTTTACGGATATCGTAATCGACGGGGAAGACCGGACAGCAATTAAACTGATTGTAGAACCCAGATAAATAAGCAGTAGTCTTAGCCTGTTTGCACTTGGTAGTGCAAATGGGCTTTTTTGCGTAAGAATAAAGACATGATAAGTTTCATAGCAGTAATGCTAAGAAGGTGAAGGGGGTTACTCCTATGAAGTTACATATTCCTGCTATTGATATGCACTGCGATGTACTGTATAAAATGCAGTTTGAACCGAGTCTTGATTTCCTAAACGATTCTGAACTCGATGTTACGATGAGTAGGTTATTAGAGGGAAAGGTGGCGCTTCAAACATTTGCGATCTATCTATCCGAGCGACTGGGTACGCCGCGATTTGAACATGTCTATAGGCAGATAGAGATATATGAGAGGCTAATGGAACAAAAAAGCAGTGAGCTGGGTTTACGGCCTTTACGATGGAAACAAGATGCACAGGATCTCCGAAATCTTATTAACCAAGATGAATGGCAGAATAGGAATCAGATATGGAGTTTGTTATCGCTTGAAGGTGTGGATGGCCTCGAAGGCAATCTATCTTATCTTGATCTCATTTATGATAAGGGTGTGCGGTTTATTGGTGTCACATGGAATTATGCGAACTGGGCTGCAGATGGGATTTTGGAAGAAAGAAATGGAGGATTCACGAATAAGGGAAGAATGTTCATTAAGAAATGTAATGATATAGGACTGATCATAGATGTATCTCATTTATCAGAGGCTGGGTTTTGGGAGCTCACCGATATGACGGAACGGCCAATTATCGCTTCCCATTCTAATGCAAGAACAATTTGTCCAAACCCTCGTAACCTTACAGATGATCAGATTCGTGCGATCATTGCGCTGAATGGACGAATCGGGATGACCTTTGTTCCTTGGTTTGTGAAAAAGGAAGAAAAAGTAACAAAAGCAGATCTCTTAAAACATATCGATCATGTTTGTTCTTTAGGAGGGGCAGACCATATCATGTTTGGATCGGACTTCGATGGTATCCATCAGTGGATAGAAGGTCTTGAACATCCTGGTAAGTATCCTGATCTTGTAGAACTATTGCAGAAACACTATTCCGAAACGTTAGTCAGACAGTTTATGTATGATAATGTGCTCTCATTTCTATGTGAAAATTTAATGGAGAAACCTTAATTTATAGACTTAAAAGAACGGAAAGTGAAGGATGCCTTTTCAATTGGGTCTTAATGTGGGTATAATATAGGACGGACCAAATATATAGACAGAGAATTAAGGAGTGTTATTTGAAATGACTAAAACAGTACCAGTAGGTGTGTCTGCACGTCACATCCATCTAACCCAAGAACATGTGGAAGCTTTGTTCGGAGCTGGATATCAATTGACTGAATTTAAACCGTTGTCCCAACCTGGACAATTTGCAGCGAACGAAACCGTTGCTGTTATTGGACCAAAAGGCCAATTTGATAAAGTGAGAATTTTGGGACCGGCACGTCCGGCAAGCCAATTGGAAATTTCTCGTACCGATTCTTTTGCAATTGGAGTAAAAGCGCCAGTTCGTGAATCCGGATCTATTGAAGGTACTCCTGGTGTTACTCTAAAAGGACCAGCAGGCGAAGTAACTTTGGAAGAAGGCGTGATTGTAGCTGCAAGACACATTCATTTCCATACTTCTGATGCAGAAAAATGGGGCATTAAAGATAAAGATATGCTAAAAGTTCGCCTTGGTGGAGAACGTGGTCTTGTTCTGGAAAATGTCATTGCACGAGTATCTGAATCCTTTGCTCTTGATATGCATATCGATACAGACGAAGCAAATGCAGCTGGTGCTAAAACCGGTGATGTAGCTGAAATTATTGGCTAAGCATCCGTCCTTATAAGTACGAATTAAGCAAGGGTTGTTCCGAGTGGATTTTTTAATCCAGAGGGGACAACCCTTTTTTTGTATTTTTTATGATGGGGAAGTACGGTAGATATGGATTGTGAATCATGATATAATTTGGTGTAATGCCTTTTTGAGTTGGATATTGATGATCGATAATGGATAGGAAATACGAAATAGATTTAGCGTAAGGAGTGACCGATCTACCATGACGAAAGATGCAAAGGATTACTCCAAGTATTTTGATTTTTCGGATGCAAAAGTTCTCTCTGAGGATGAGTTCGGTAAGAAGATCCGAATTCGTGGACGTGAAATCAATATTATATCGGAGCCTAATCAGAAACGCGAGAAACAACGGGGGAAAGAGAATATTGAGGTATTGTATGATAATGCAATTCCTGAGGAACTGAAAGCGATCGGTAAAGGTAAACATTATCTGGTATATACTTATGGATGCCAGATGAATGAACATGATTCAGAGACGATTAAAGGAATGCTGGAAGAGATGGGGTATCAGCCGACCGAAGATCGTAAGGAAGCGGATATTATTCTTTTAAACACTTGTGCCATCCGTGAAAATGCCGAAGACAAGGTATTCGGAGAATTAGGTCATCTGAAACATTTGAAGACCGAGAAACCGGATTTGTTACTTGGTGTATGTGGATGTATGTCACAAGAAGAAAATGTAGTAAACCGTATCCTGCAGAAGCATGGCTTTGTCGATATGATTTTTGGAACACATAATATTCATAGACTGCCTTATCTAATCAAAGAAGCATACTTTAGCAAGGAAATGGTCGTTGAAGTGTGGTCCAAAGAAGGCGATATTATTGAAAATATGCCTAAGAAACGCCAAGGTTTACGCGCATGGGTCAACATTATGTACGGATGCGACAAGTTCTGTACTTACTGCATTGTTCCATTCACGCGCGGTAAAGAGCGCAGCCGCCGGCCTGAAGATGTGATTGCGGAAGTCCGTGACCTAGCACGCCAAGGTTTTAAAGAGATTACCCTGCTAGGGCAAAACGTGAATGCGTATGGTAAAGACTTTACGGATATAAAGTATGGTTTCGGTGATCTCATGGACGAGATTCGCAAGATTGATATTCCAAGAGTGCGTTTCACTACTTCGCATCCGCGTGATTTTGACGATCATCTGATTGAAGTACTTGCCAAAGGCGGAAACCTGGTGGAACATATTCACCTTCCGGTGCAATCGGGAAGTACGGAAGTGCTGAAAAAAATGAGCCGTAAGTATACTCGTGAACGCTATCTGGAACTTGCACACAAAATTAAACAAACCATCCCTGGTGCTGTCCTGACTACGGACATCATTGTTGGTTTCCCTGGGGAGACAGATGAACAGTTTGAAGATACGCTGTCACTCGTTCGGGAAGTGGGATTTGACTTTGCATATACCTATATTTATTCACCTCGTGAAGGAACGCCGGCTGCCGTAATGGAAGACAACGTTCCGATGGAAGTGAAGAAAGAACGTCTTCAACGATTGAACAAAGCGGTTCAAGAATACAGCTTTGAAGCACACGAGCGAATGAAAGGACAAGTTGTCGAAGTTCTTGTAGAAGGAGAAAGCAAGAATAATGACGAAGTACTGTCTGGTCGAACTCGCGGAAACAAACTTGTTCATTTCGAAGGACCAAAAGAATTAATCGGTACTTTTGTACAAGTGAAAATTACAGATGCTAAATCGTGGTATATCAAGGGTGAATGGCTCCCTTTACCACAAGCGGCGAATAACTAATATACAACTAGAGATACATTGCATTATGAGCCAACCTAACAGAATGGAGCGATCATTATGGAAAGCGATCAACAGAAAGTCAATCAATATGGTATGCCTTCATTTCGAACGCGGGATCTCATTATACGCGATGATATTATGAATAAGGCCAAAGAGCTCGCTGATTTAATTGGTACGAGCGAAGAAGTTCAACATTTCAAACAAGCTGAGGCTAAAATTCAAGAACATGAGCGAATACAAGGACTCATCCAAAAGATGAAAAAGAAACAGAAAGAAATTGTAGCTTTTGAGTCATTTCAAAATAAAGAAATGGTTGCTAAGATTGAAGCTGAGATCGAGCAACTGCAGGATGAGATTGATGGTATTCCGCTAGTCACTGAATTTCAACAAAGCCAGAGTGATATAAACTATTTATTACAGCTTGTGATGTCAGTCATCCACGATACGGTCTCCGAGAAAGTAAACGTGGAGACAGGAACGGATGCACCTCCATCACGATGTGATTAATACAGTAGAGGGTGCGGAAAAGTTTCCGTGCTCTTTTTCTGTATAATTAATGTTAATGACAAGAGTAGAGCATAGAATACAGGGTATTCTAAAGCACGAACAGCATGAGGGGAGTTACACAATGAAGATAATCGAACAGATGGTTCAAGATGCTGATGACCGCTTTTGGGGACTATTAGGCTGCAAATTGATCCAAGCTACAGAAAACAAAGTTACGGTTTCTATGATTGCGGAGAAAAAACATACGAATTCTATGGGAATCATTCATGGAGGAGTCTTATCATCCCTAATGGATCAAACCATGGGTATGGTAGCGGTAGCGAGCAAACAAAGTGATAACTGTGTTACTACAAATCTAAACGTTCATTATTTAGCACCGATGCATGAAGGGGAACTTTTGGTAACCGCTGAAGTGATTCATGAAGCGGGAAGAAGTTTAACAACAAGAGCAGAAGTAAAAAACGCAGATGGCGTGTTGGGCTGCATGGCTACAGCTTCCTTCCGTTTAGTTATACCTAAAAATAAGTAGTAGGCAGGATTAGCTTACCTTCATATGGATATGGTTGACAAACAAGATAATGATGTCATAATGAAAATATCAAAATGAAATCATAGCGGTGATAATAGATGAACGAAGAAATCAACCATTTTGCAGAAGACAATGATCCGGATCGTATGCTTCCCAAAAAGAAGTATCGGACACCTGATGGTGTACCTGCTGATATTGTCATGTTTACATTAACGAAGCGTGAGCGTAAGACGGTTACCAAGACTCTTCCTATTAGAGAGCTGAAGGTGATGCTGATTAAACGTAAATCTTGGCCGTTTGCTGGAAAATGGGCACTGCCAGGCGGATTCTGTCAAGAGAATGAATCTATTTACGATGCAGCAAAACGTGAACTCATGGAAGAGACCGGTGTAGATGGCGGACATCTAGAGTATCTTGGGGTATATAGTCAACCAGGAAGAGATCCGCGCGGTTGGATTATCTCTCATGCATTTTTTGCTCTCGTGGAAGAGTGGATGCTTGAACATAGGCAAGCAACAGATGACGCCGAAGAAGTAGGGCTATTTACCATCGAAGAAGCACTGCAAAAGTTGGAACTTGGCTTCGATCATCGAACGATCATAGAAGATGCCTATAGAAGGATACAAGAGCAGATGCTGCAAACAACCATTGCAAGGCAATTTTTGCCTGGGCATTTTACGTTAAGTGAGTTATATCAGGTTATTCAGAGTGTTGTTCCTGATTTTGAGGAACCAAACTTCATTCGCAAAATTACTTCAACGAGAAGCCGCAAGGGAATTATTGAAGAAGTGAGAGATGAAGAGGGGAACCCGCTTAGCTCTAATCAGTATTCTCAGCGTCCTGCTCAGCTCTACCGGTTTACTGACTTGAGGCCAAGACTATCCATTTATACGTAAAGAATAGAGAATAGGAGTGAAAAGGATGAAAGCTTTGATCGTCATTGACTACACAAAAGATTTTGTGGATGGTAATTTACCCGTAGGGGAACCCGCAATCGCTATTGAGGAAAGGGTCGTGGACATTACAAAAGAGTTTATAAATCAGCAGGATTATGTTGTAATGGCCGTTGATTTGCATGATGAGAAAGATGACTTTCATCCTGAAACTTCGTTATTTCCACCCCATAATATTCGAAATACGGTGGGGAGAGAACTATACGGCAGACTCGGCACATTGTACGAGCACAATAAAGAATCCATTTATTTTATGGATAAAACACGATATAGTGCCTTTGCGGGCACGGATCTTGAGATGAAACTGCGTGAACGCGGAATTACCGAGGTTCATTTGATTGGCGTATGCACCGATATATGCGTACTCCATACTGCAGTTGATGCATACAACAAAGGTTTTTCCATCACAGTATATGAGGATGCAACTGCAAGCTTTAATGCAGAAGGTCATGTGTGGGCACTAGGACATTTTAAGAATAGTCTGGGTGCAACCGTGACGAAGCATACCGAGTAAATCATACCAATGAAATTGTTTGTGGCTTCACAAGAGGCCTGAGAGGATGAGACAGATGCAAACCACAAGCCTGGCATTACATACGGATAAATATCAAATTAATATGATGTATGCGCATTGGGTGAATGGAACTCACAAACGCAAAGCCGTATTTGAGGCTTATTTCCGCAAGTTGCCTTTTAAAAATGGTTACGCCGTTTTTGCAGGACTTGAACGGATCGTACATTATATTAGTAACCTCAAGTTCACAATGGAGGACATTACGTATTTATCCAGCCAGGAGGAAAATTATGATCCGGTATTTCTTGAAGAATTGCTGCAGTTTACTTTCCAAGGCACGATTTACGCAATGAAAGAAGGAGCACTCGTATTTCCGGATGAGCCGCTAGTCCGCGTCGAAGGAAATATTATGGAAGCCCAGCTTGTTGAGACTGCGATCTTAAACTTTATGAACTATCAAACACTGATCGCTACCAAAGCTTCTCGAATTAAACAAGTTGCCGGCAACAATACATTACTAGAGTTTGGGACAAGAAGAGCACAAGAAGCGGATGCGGCAATATGGGGAGCACGTGCTGCTTATGTAGCAGGTTTTGATGCGACGTCGAACATGCTTGCTGGAGAGCAGTTTGGTATTCCAACAGCAGGTACGCATGCACATTCTTGGGTACAAAGTTTTGAAAGTGAGCAGGAGGCATTTGATGCCTATGCAAAAGTAATGCCAGACCAGGTCACACTCCTCGTCGATACGTTTGATACCCTTGGAAGCGGTGTGCCTCATGCCATTGAGACAGCTAAGAAACTGGAAGCCCAAGGTAAGAAAATGAATGCGATTCGGCTCGATAGCGGTGACCTTGCTTACCTATCTATTCAGGCAAGAAAAATGCTTGATGAAGCCGGTTTTCCATATGTTAAAATTGTAGCTTCTAATGATCTGGACGAACACACCATCTTCAATCTAAAAGCTCAAGGGGCACAGATTGATACTTGGGGCGTGGGTACTCAGCTCATTACAGCAGCAGATCAGCCTTCACTTGGCGGCGTCTATAAGTTAGTAGAACGTGAAGTAGGAGAGGGCATGCAGCCGACAATCAAAATTTCTGCAAATCCCGAGAAGGTAACAACTCCCGGTAAAAAAGAAGTGTACCGGCTTGTAGACCCTAAAACGAACAAAGCCATCGCTGATTATATCTGCTATCCTGACGATGAACAGCCTAAGCAGAAAGAACCATTGCAATTATTTAATCCCGTACATCCTTACATGAAAAAGACGATTAAAAATTACGATGTGGTTACTATGCTTGAGCCTATATTTGTCGAAGGAAAGAAAGTGTACGAACTTCCTACGCTAGAACAAATTCGCGAGTATCATCGGGAGCAGATTAATATGTTCTGGCCAGAATACTTGCGTAAGTTAAATCCGGAAATCTACCGGGTAAACATTAGCCCAGCTGCATGGAATTTAAAACAAAAAATGATTTCGGACTATATTCATTCCTAAATGAATTCATAAGTGATTCAATTTCAATGAGTTGTGAAGTTGATTCATGTGAAGATAATTATTAAAAAGGTCGCCCTAAAGGCGGCCTTTTTCGATTATAGTACACTCATTGATTTTTACCCGGGAAATAATTGCTTCATTTCTCTAAAAATTATTTCTCGGGAAAGCGCACCAGTTGGCATTTCCCGCCAAAATACTACGGACTTAGTCATATAGAAGTAGAATGGGGTCCATGCGTTTCTCACCTTATATATAGGGTAATTTTAATAAATACAGTTGTTATATAACTCATGGAAAATAGTAGTAAGTTATGTAACAATGGTGCAGGTAAAGGATACAAGAATAGATAAAGAGGAGAGATGGAGAAATGGGCGAAGTAAACAAACAGACGTTTCAAGCATATATGGTTCGTAAGGATGACAATGGGTTTCGGGCAGGGCTGGAACCCATCACATTAGCTGACTTGCCTGACGCAGATGTTACGATTAAGGTAGAGTACTCCAGTGTCAATTATAAAGATGGACTGGCTAGCATAGAAGAAGGAAAAGTTGTTCGTGGATATCCTGTTATTCCGGGGATCGATCTCGCAGGGACCGTTACTCAGTCATCAGACGATAGATTCAAAAAAGGAGATAAGGTACTCGCCACAGGTTATGAACTGGGTGTAAAACACTTTGGCGGTTATAGTCCTTATGCGAAAGTACCTGGAGATTGGCTGGTACCTCTTCCTGAGGGTTTAACAACGAAAGAAGCGATGGCGATTGGCACAGCAGGATTTACGGCTGCGATGTCAGTAGAGAGTCTCCTGCGGACAGGTATAAACCAAAATTCCGGTCCAGTTCTTGTAGCTGGTGCGAGCGGGGGTGTTGGAAGTATGGCGATTTCCATTCTGTCAGCCCTTGGCTTTGAAGTAACCGCAAGTACAGGGAAGAAAGAACAGGAAGAGGAACTACTTCAGAAGCTCGGAGCAACGCAGGTAATAACGCGAGAAGAAGCTTATGAGAAGGGAAAAGGTCCTCTATCTGCCGAACGTTATGCAGGGGTAGTCGATCCTGTAGGAGGCAAAATGCTGCAGAGTGTGCTTGGATCTGTGAAATACGGGGGAGGCGTGGCTCTCTCTGGTATGACAGGCGGTTATCAGTTTGAATCCAGTGTCATTCCATTTATTTTACGCGGGGTACAGCTCATCGGTATTGATTCTGTATATTGTCCGGCTGAAAGACGTGCTCAGCTTTGGAAACATCTCGGTAAAGAGTGGAAACCCAAATCGGCGCTGCAACTGGGCGTAAATGAAATTTCGCTGGAAGAACTGCCAGCCACGTTAAGTCGCATTTTGGATGGTAAAGCGGTAGGACGTACCGTTGTGAAGTTGTCGTAGAATAAGAAGACTACCAAGGTACTTTTAAAAAGAGCTTTACGAATGAGCTAAGCTCGCTTCTACTTTCATTAAACAAACAAGGCAACGGATGCTAGCGACAGTTGCCTTGTTTTTGTATTTCAATTAGTTAATTGCTTTTATATTTCAATTAGTTAACTATTTTTATATATCTCTCGCATAACATGACGTAATTCTGGAGCAATAATTCGGGTAATAGCGAGCTTGACTGCACCCCTCGATCCTGGCATTGAAAATACAGCTTTCGAACCGATTGTACCCGCAACTGCTCTGCTTAGAATAGCAGCTGTGCCGATATCCTCAGTAAAACTAAGGTATCGGAATATTTCCCCGAATCCGGGAAGTTCCTTGTCGAGCAAAGAGTGTACTGCTTCGTACGTATTGTCACGTGGTGAAATTCCCGTTCCCCCAGTTAATAAAATAGCCTCGATATCATCTCTCATTACCGCTTGATGAATCACGGACTGTATAGTAGCCGTCTCATCAGGGATAATGATATAATCGACAACAGCGTAGCCGTTTGTAAGGAGAAGTTCCTGCATGAGCTGTCCGCCAGTATCTGTATCTAAGGTACGTGTATCCGATACCGTAATGACCATACAGTTTACACTAGGCGGTGCCTTCTGTTTGTGCTCTTCGACAGAATTCATAAAGATCAATCCTCCAAATTCAAGATATGAATCTACTTTAGACGATTACTTCACGAGACGCAAACGAAGTGGATATTTGTCAGATAGTAGTAAGACAGACGAAGCAGCTACTTAATGAATAACAGAATCATGTACTCTTTGAGTAAAATGAAATGCACCAGTTGGGAAGGAAGTAGGAATGAAGATGACACCCGAGCAAACTACGGACAATAAGACAATACCTGTATATATTTTATCTGGGTTTTTAGGAAGCGGAAAAACAACATTACTAGTGAAGCTGCTTGCGTATTGGAAAAGTAAAGGAATGACTCCTGCTGTTGTAATGAATGAGCTGGGGGAGGTTAACCTTGACGGTGAAATCATTGGAAAAGATGTAAGCATGGCTGAAATACTTGGAGGATGTATTTGTTGTTCTGTACGAGGTGACCTTGCTCCGCAGCTCGTGGAATTGGTACAGAGTTCATCTCCCGATGTGATTGTGATCGAAGCAACGGGAGCCGCAAATCCAGTGGAAATTTTAGATGGGATTGCGGATACGTCCTTATATGTGAAACTTCAGATCAGGGAATTAATCTCTGTTGTAGACAGTATTCACTTACTAGATACGTACAGGAAGCAGAAGGGAAAAACGTTCCGATTGATGCAAGAGCAAATTCGTGCTGCTTCTCAATTGCTGCTGAACAAAATTGATCTTGTGACGGAAGAGGAACGTCAGGAGCTGGTAGAATGTATACGCAGATGGAATCCGCATGCTGAGATTCATCTGACGAACTACTGTGCCACTCCGCCTACAGCGATCTTAAGAGAGAATGAACTTCCGGGCGTGTCTGCCGATCACCGTTCTGAATCCGCACAAGAGGAGAGTCATAACAGCTCAGAATCTAGTCACACTCATTCACATGATCATGTAATGGCCTATACTCATTATTTCTCAAAACCCATTAATAGTGTACAGTTCGAGTCATGGCTAAAGCAGTTGCCAAGAGATATCTACCGTGCAAAAGGAATTGTTACTTTTTCGGATACCAACAGCCGGTTTTTGTTCCAGTTCGCTTATCGTGAAACAGATTTCACGAAGCTCCGAAGCAGCGATCGTTTAGAAGATGTAGGTGTTTTTATCGGAGAACATTTCTCAAAAACAGAGATAGAGCAGTCATTACGGCAGCTAGAACATGATAATAGTCGGGATTCTTCGATTTAGTATTCTCGTAAAAGAAAAGCCCGCAGCGAAACTGACTTTGTCAGTCGGACTGCGGGCATGTTTTTCATTATAAAGTTCAGAGTTAATTAAACATCAAGTGGAACAACACAGCGACTGCAGATATACAAACAGTACAGATACCAAGGAAAATGAGTGTTGGTTTATAAATCTTTTTTGTTTCTTTACCCTTAATCCCAGCAGTCGATGTACCTAGAATAATATTGGCTGGGGCAACGACGTTACCTACCGCACCCCCTGCGGATTGAGAAGCAATAACTTGTTCCAGTTTTAACCCATCCATGGATTCCACGACAGAAGCATGCAGTGGTGAAAATAGAACATTTGCGGATGTACTGGAAGAAGTAATATATGCACCTGCTACACCAATCATGCTGGCAAGCGCAGCATATACGACAGGTGATGAGACAGCAGCAATCCCAAGAGCAAGCACATTCGTCTGACCTGAATGTTCCATCGTCTGCGCCACCGTAAGAAATGCAATAATAGCCATGGATGCACCTAATGCTTCGGATGCTGTCCCTTTTCCGATTACTTGTAAGGGGTTCTTTCCTTCGCTAGTCAAGGATTTATAATGGCCTTTTGTTTTGTACCAGAAGTAGCCAAAAATACTTGAAATGAATAAATAAAGTCCTGGGTGGGTGAATGGTGCGATAGGGGAGTAAGCGCTTTCCGACTCCGTTGTGTAATCAAACCCAGTCGACACTTCTGGAAATGCAAAACCAAATTCCACAGATTCGAGAAACTTTAATATAAAAGGAACTCCGAGCATGGCGATCGAGAGACCTGTCAGTACATAATAAGGCATGAATGCAGTATGAAGCGGCATCTTAACCTCTGAATCATCTTCATCTGGACTCTCGAAAATTGAACTGGCATTTTCAAGTTCTTCGTTCCGTTCTTTGTAACGTGTAAAGCGTGAGAATACAATGACTGCACCTAAAGATAATGTTGCGGGAACAAAGGCGCTGATTGTAGGATTCACCTGGAGCAAGGCTAATTGTCCTCCTCCTTGAATCAGGGATACAACGAAGACAAAGGGCCACACTGCGCGAATTCCCTTCCACTTGGCGAATAAATAACAAATCATAAATCCACCTAGCAGATTTGGTATCCATAGTAAAATCCCATGATAGAGTAATGATTCCGTTTGATTCTCGATGTCAACAACATTGAGTGTCGCCATCCATCCAACTGCCAGGGTACCGAACATTTTGCCCCAGGCATGTCCGATTAAAGCGATAACAATAGCCATATAGGGTTTGACTCCAAGCCCAATAAGTAGTGGAGTCACAATCGCAATAGGGGCGCCAAAGCCGGCAATTCCTTGCAATATGGAGGAAAATATCCATCCGAATGCCAGGACGAGGAACAGGTAGTTTTGACTATACTTTTCAATTCCTTTGCGAATCGCCTTGAAAGCACCAGCTTTATCTGCCACTTGATAAATGAGCAGTGCTGGCCATACGACGAGTAAAATAAAGAACGCATCCCATACTCCCTTGCCTATACCAACGAGAGCAGTATCCCACGGAACGTTAAAGAAAATAAAAGCAATACCTAACGACAGGGCTAGAGCGATACCACCGGATACGGCGCCAGACCAGCTAAACCACACCATCATAACAAGAAGTGCGATTAGCGGTAACAGTGATAACGTCCAGTACGATAATGTAATAGGAAGTTGATGATCCAACGATAGTCCTCCTTTTTTTAAGATAGACAAATCTTGTTACCAGCTTAGGGCAATGCCGTCGCCTCGGGGATCAGCCCCCGCTGAAAGACTGCCTTTGTTCTTATTGATTACAATACCTTGAGCGTGTCCCATTTCTTCAGCCCATTCCGGAGCTAGCTGCACATCGTGTCCTTTTGTCTTTAATACCTCGAAAACGGCTGACGTCGCACGCGACTCTAATTTGAAGGATTCGGTATTTTCTCCCCAGGTTCTCCCGTATAACCATCGTGGTGCTTCAATCGCTTGCTGAATGTCATATCCATAATCAATAACACGGGTAACAAGCGAAGCTTGGGTCTGAGGTTGTCCTTCTCCGCCCATTGATCCATACAACATAAAGAGATCTCCGTCCTTTAATGCCATAGCCGGAATAATCGTATGAAAAGTATGCTTTTCTGGTTCAAGAGAGTTAGGGTGGTCTTCATCGAGTGAAAAGAATGAACCTCTATTTTGGAGTAAAATACCTGTGCCTTCTGGAATAAACATCGACCCGAATTCATGGAATATGCTCTCAATTAGAGAGACCCCGTTACCTTCACTGTCCACTACAGCCATGTATACAGTATCTCTATTCATAACTAAGTCCCAGTGGTCTTCTTTATCCGCAGCTGTCTCTTTGCTTATCTGTTCACTCGTTTCCTTTACATGCTGCTTGCTTAGTAAATCTTCAAGCGGAATATCTATCGTTCGGGGGTCTGTTACATAACGATCTCGAAATGTAAAAGCCAGCTTTGCCACTTCTGCCATAAGGTGATAGTATTCCGGTGTCTGATCTCCGATCTCATTCATATCATATTCTTCAAGATAGTTGAGCATCATGAGTGCTGCCATACCTTGTGTATTTGGCTGTGTTTGATGTACTTCATAACCGCGGTACATTGTAGATATAGATTCTTCCCATTGTGCTTGGTGAGAAGAGAAATCATCCTTGCACAA
This sequence comes from Paenibacillus sp. GYB006, assembly GCF_036577645.1. NCBI lineage: Bacteria > Bacillati > Bacillota > Bacilli > Caryophanales > Paenibacillaceae > Paenibacillus > Paenibacillus sp. GYB006. Next base: position 1,014,711 of record NZ_JARBDA010000001.1, read on the forward strand.
CATTCCCCGCGCCTTCTTCACGCCATCACATATCGCATCAGCCAGTTCCCCTTTGTAGAAGACACTTGCTCCTTGCTTCGACAGTAGTCGCAGCGAATGTCCAAGATCTGTTTGCTTTAAGATTTCGCCCGGCGCAAGGGGTTTGTCATCAGGTAAAAAAATACGTGCAGCTTCTTTATGCTCTGAAAGTTCATCTTGAAACCGCTCAATAAATCGGCTGAGCTTTAGTGAAACAGGAAATCCTTGCTCCGCATAATAAATTGCTGATTCAAACAGGGACTCCCAAGGGAGTTTACCATATTCATCATGCATTGTTTTCCAACTATTTACTGCACCGGGGACAGTGATCGCTGACAGTACACCGCGGCTTGGAATCTTTTTATGCCCTCTCTCGTTGTAAAACTCCCGAGTTGCCAGCTTCGATGCAGAACCGCTTCCATTAAGTGCTCGTATTTCCTTCTTCTTGTTGTCCCACAGTAAAGAGAACAGATCTCCACCAAGACCCGCCATATGCGGATAAACTACACAAAGTGTTAGATTCATTGCAATTGCCGCATCAACTGCATGTCCACCTCGTCGAAGGATATCATAGCCCGCGATGGTTGCTAAATAATGCGGGGATGTCACTGCTCCGCGAGTTCCCGTAGCAGGTGGTCTACCTGTTATCATCGAAGCATGAGAACCACCTTTTTCATAATGGAATGTCATTCAATCTCACCCTTTCTGTGAATAGTAGGTGTTTCAATACTGGGTCCTTTGACATAAACAGGGACTTTCGACATATTACCCCACATAAAGAGAGGTAATCATAAAATACATGGTCAATTTTGTGAATTCACTATGAAGAGGCAACAAAGAGGCTTAGTAAGTGCATAGTAAGATAAGTAAGGCTACAATCTCAGGAGATGCTCAGAGGCTTTAATTAAGTGGGAGTAGAAATTTACAGCATAAGAAGACATTATCTCATAAATGGTCGAATTTTCGCGGTTGCTATTGCATATTGATTAGCGTATCCGTTCTTCGGGTAATAGAAGAACAAATAGCGAATACACGGAGGTATATCATAATGACATTGACAAACTTAGAGATCGAAAAGCAAACCAAAATTGCAGCATGTATTGAAGCAATGAATGCGTGTAATAAATGCTATGTATCCAGCTTAAAAGAATATGATCTAGCTTCCCTATGTGAAAGCATGAAATATAATAAAGAAGCAGCCGAAATCTGCAGTTTTGCAGCAGCAGCCCTTAGCCGTGGAACGGTATTTGAACAAGAAATTTTGGCTCTTGTCGTAAAAGCTTGTGAACAATGTGCAAATGAAAGTGAGAAATTTGAACATACTCATTGCCAAAGTAGTGCAGAAGCTTGCCGCCGCTGTGCAGAGATCTGCTCAACAATGAGCATGGCTGTATGATGGGTTGTTTTCCTGTATATGAGCGAGGAAGAGAAGTAGCAGAAGAAGGAGTTTAATCCTTGTTCTGCTTTTTTTGTGAGATTCTATAGAATATCCCTATCTATTTACATTTAATACTATAAACTTGTCTCTAACATAAGCTTAAAGGTGCAGGAAACTCAGAAAGGAGTTCGCTATCGTGTGGAAAGGAAACTTTGTTGAAACGAGCAGGGGGCGATTTGAGTATTTTATATGTGGAGAAGGAGAACCATTAGCAATTACACATTTCTATATGGCTTTCGATGATCGCGGAAATTTGTTTGCGAGTCCATTTACTGAACGATATAAGGTGCATTTAATTAATGTAAGGGGAGCGGGGAATTCCGCCAAAGTTGAACACGATAGTCAATTAAGCTTGAAAGAAATGGTTAAAGATTTTGAAGCGATTAGAGAAGCGTTAGGATTTGAAAAATGGGCTTTCGCAGGTCATTCAACGGGAGGAATGCTTGCACTACAATATGCCATTGAAGCACCCCATTCGCTAATGAAAGTAATTGCTGGATGTACCGCTGCAAGTAACGAATATGCTAGCCATCCAAGAAGCATGTACTGTTCGAAAAACGAGAATTTTCAGCGGATTATTGAAATTATGGAGTTACTTAATAACCCAAATACTTTACAAGAAGAACGTAAAAAATTGAACTACGAATGGGCTTTAATGTCGTATCATTCCGAGGAAAAACTAAAGCAAGCATTAACACTTCCAAATAGTGGACGAACCATGGGGAGAAGTCTTGATTATTTTAGAAAAGTAGAAGTTAAAAACTTTGACCATCGTGAACAATTAAAAAAGGTACATATTCCGGTCTACGTGTTTGCAGGAAAATTTGATGCACAATGTCCGGTCGAATATGGTATTGAAATAGCAACATTAATACCTGATGCCAAATTTACGATTTTTAATAAATCAAATCATAATCCGTTCATAGAGGAAGAAGAAGCATTCAAAGATTTCGTGAAATTTAGCCAAAAATAATCCCTCGAAAAGGTTGCGCTTTGCAGAAACTAAATATATAATATTACAAAATTATACAATCGATGATCAAGAGAGTAATCCAGGACACCGTATTGTTAGCGAACCGGGTTGGTGGAAGCCGGTATGCAGGATCTGGTATGAAACGCACTTGGGAGATGGTATGCCGAAATCGAAGTAGGCGTATCCGGTCATGTGGACGTTACCCGCATATAAGGGGAATAGATACTCCTTATTCGTTATGTTTTTTGCAGAAGCGAATGGTTGATCTATTCACATAGAGTGGTACCGCGGGAATAATAGCTCTCGTCTCTGATAAACAGAGATGAGGGCTTTTTTTGATATCCAATTTTAAAGGAGTGTAGTAAGGATGTTAACAAAAAAGATAGCTGGGATTTTAGATTTACATGTTGATATGACTGCACAAGAGATAGAAGCTATGTTAGAACAGCCGCCCCATCCTGAAATGGGGGATGTTGCCTTTCCATGTTTTTTGCTGGCTAAATCTCTAAAAAAATCACCTGTTATTATAGCAGCTGAACTAGCAGCTTCTATTCAAGAAACCGGGATAACCGCAATGGCAGCGGGTCCGTATGTTAATTTCTTTTTTCAGCGGAGTACTGCTGCCGAGGCTATATTCGCTCAGTTAAGTCATCCGGACTTTGGGAAGCTTTCTATAGGAGAAGGGAAAAAAGTAGTCATTGATATGTCTTCTCCCAACATAGCTAAACCTTTTGGAGTAGGCCATCTTCGTTCAACAGTGATTGGTGCCGCTCTATATCGAATGTACGAAATCGCAGGATACAGCGTAGAAAATGTAAATCACCTTGGAGACTGGGGAACCCAATTTGGTAAACAAATCGCGGCTTATAAAAGATGGGGGGATGACGAGAAACTGGCCAAAGAGCCCATAAGAGAATCACTTAACCTATATGTGAAGTTTCACGATGAAGAAGAGCATGATCAGACGCTCAGCCAAGAAGCAAGAGAATGGTTTCGCAAATTAGAACAAGGTGATGAGGAAGCCACTAGGTTGTGGAATTATTTTGTCAAGATCAGTATGCAGGAATTTGAACGGATGTATAAGCGTCTTGGTGTAGACTTTGACCATGTTCTTGGCGAAAGCTTCTATATTGATAAAACGGCAGGAATTGTGACAAAGCTCCAGGAGTCGGGTCTTCTTATCGAAAGCGATGAAGCGCTCGTTGTCCCGCTGGAAGAGGAAGGATTGCCGCCATGTCTTATTATTAAGCAGGATGGTACGACGATTTACCCTACAAGAGATCTCGCAACCGCTTTTTATCGCCGTGAAGTAATGGGCGCAGATGAAATTCTTTATGTAGTCGGTGCGGAGCAAAAGCTTCATTTTCAGCAGGTCATCGCAGTTCTTCGCAAGTTGGGCGAGCCTTGGGCGGAAGACTTCATCCATGTTCCGTTTGGTTTAATGAAATTTGAAGGGCGCAAAATGTCCACGAGACGGGGGAAAGTCGTTTTTCTGGAGGAGGTTCTTGATGAAGCTGTTCAGCGGGCACGTGAAATTATCAATTCAAAAAACCCGAATCTGCCAAATGCAGAAGAGGTAGCGGAGCAAGTAGGTATAGGAGCGATTGTATTTGGAGATCTCAAAAATCATCGGTTAAATGAAGTTAATTTCTCACTCAAAGAGGCGCTTAGTTTTGAAGGAGAAACAGGCCCGTATGTGCAATATACGTATGCGAGGATTCAAAGCCTGCTTACAAAAGCACAGGGAATCGTTCCAGGGGGCAATACAAGGTCCTCTATATCGTTAGATAAAATATCAATAAGTGATGCTGCTTGGAATTTGTTAAAGCATCTCTCCAGATACCCGGAGTATCTTGAAAAAGCAGTCTGTTTAAAAGAACCTTCCATACTCGCGAGGTATGTTATTGATACGGCTCAATTATTCAATCGTTTATATCATCATGAACGTTTTCTGGACGGTGAACCGCAAGAGCTGGAGTATAAACTTTATCTAGCACAAGTGTCAGGTGAACGGATTCATCAGATCCTCACCTTGCTTGGAGTGAAAACACCGGAACGTATGTAAGTTATTATCGTTCAGGGAGGGAGGAGAGTTCATGTTCATTGAATTAGATCGAGTATCAAAGAGGTATGGAGAGAAAGTGGTGATCTCGGATGTTTCTCTGCAAATTAATCAGGGAGAGTGTCTTGTGCTGATCGGTGATAATGGGTCAGGCAAAACGACCCTCCTTCGATTACTTGCGGAGTTAATCTACCCAACGGAAGGAAAAGTGCTAAGGAAAATAACCGGAGGCACTAAAAAGACATTACTAAGAAGAACAGGATATGCGATTGATCGTTTACCCGTAACTAATTTTACAGCAGAAGATTATTTACTTGCCATGGGCTTAATACAAGGTCTCAGTAAGAAGGAAATTCTGTATCACACGGGCATGTGGTTTGAATTATTTGGACTTATGGAGGATAAAAATGAGCAGATTGCCTCTTATTCAAAGGGGATGAGACAGAAGGTAAATATCATGCAAAGCTTGTTAGGGGATCCAGAACTTTTGCTGCTCGATGAGCCTTTGTCTGGCTTAGATCGGAACTCTCAGCGGAATCTGATTCAATTACTATCAGAGTACAAGAAAACAAAGATGACCCTAGTATGTGCGAGTCATGAACATTTAATTGTAAGCGAACTTGCAGATCGCGTAGTAGAAATGCAAAGAGGAAAGTTGATACGATTGCTGCAACCAGAAGAAATAGTGACCATAGATACCACCCTAGTTCGAGTTACCAATCTTTCCGAAGCAGAAGCAAAAGTCCTTTCTACCGCTGAAGGCATCATTGAACTTAGTACACAGTCAAAAAAAGAAGCTGAACCCGAAATAACGATTATCATGCACTCTAGCCATAGCGATATTATACTAGCACATATCCTAGCAAAAGGCGGATCGATACAATCCGTGATCAGAGAAGAAAAATAAACGGTTTTGAAAGGAGGGATAAAGTTGATCTTATCTAATATAACGTATCTTCTACGTACCTATCTGAGATCAAATGCTTATTTTGTACCTTGTATTCTATACGTCTTCATTACGATGTTATTGTATTCCTATAAGCCAAATCCGATTGCTGATAGTTACAGTATAACGGCAATATTTCTATTTTTCATATCTTGCTGGGTAGGAAGAAGTTTATATCATGCAGAAAGCCCGGATCAGCGGGCCGTTACACTTACCCATTCTCCACATAGGTGGAAATACTATTTATCCGAATGGTTATCTGCTATCGCAGTGACCTTCATTTTAGCAGCGATCGCAATCCTTTATCCGGTTATTACGATGATGTTTCAAGGCTATCCAAATGTGAATGAATGGGTTACAGCGATTAGCGGGCATTTCACGCTCGGGATTTTAGGATCGTCTTTAGCACTGCTAACCCAGCGAAGTATGATTCCTCAATTGAATTATGGATTAAATCTCCTTATTTTATGGTCCATTACAGGCATATTGCATACACAATTGATAGCAATCCTGCCTGATTCCGTCCAATTTATCAGCTGGGTTTTACCTCCGGTATTACCACTTATTCAACAAATGCTCACACCTGAATCGATTTGGCCTATGTTAGGTTTGGTGATTTATTCAATTGTATACGCTTTTATCTTAGGTTCATGTTATGTTTATCTATCTTCCAAAAAAAGAGATGTCATGTTATAACGCTTACATCTTTTTTTGTTCACATATGTAAACGCTGTCTTTACGAAATTATTATTTTTTAATAAAAAAACGTTATTTTGTGTTACGATTACTTACATTATCATTGATTTTTATCAAATATCGTTAATTACATATATAGTTTCCTCTCCAAGAAGGTTTTACAATAAAAGCAAGAGGAGGGGGAACAATGTCACAGATCTCTACGGACATTAGAGTGGCGGAGCGCAAAAAACCAAGAGGTCTAGCGGTTCGGTTATGGAAACAATGGGAACTCCAGCTTATGGTGATCCCGGCGTTGATTATTGTATTCATATTTAGCTATATTCCGATGTATGGTGTGCTGATGGCCTTTCAGGATTACAGTATTTTTGATGGGTTTTGGGCTAGCCCTTGGGTAGGATTTAAACATTTTGAAATGTTCTTTAATGCACCTGAATTCTGGACCATTATGAGAAATACGCTCGTCATAAGTGCGTTAAAGTTAATCATTGGTTTTCCTGCCCCCATTATCCTAGCGCTGATGTTGAATGAAGTTAAACAGATGGCGTTTAAACGAGTAATTCAGACGATAAGTTATTTACCGCATTTTCTGTCTTGGGTTATTGTTGCAGGATTCGCAATGTCGATTCTCTCAACGGATAATGGTAGCTTAAATATTTTGTTGCAGTCCCTGCATGTAATTGATGAACCTATCGGATTTCTTGGGACAGCTGATTATTTCTGGACAATTCTTGTAAGTACCAATGTATGGAAAGAAATTGGATTTAACTCGATTGTATACTTAGCGGCGATCGCAGGAATTAACCCAAGTCTATATGAAGCGGCGGAGATGGACGGTGCAAGCCGACTAAAACAAATTTCGTTTATTACGATACCTTCCATTATGCCCGTGATTATTATCTTCTTTATCCTTGCGATTGGTAACTTATTAAATGCAGGTTTCGAAGACATCTTGCTGCTTGGATCAAACCCGGTTCTCCGAGATGTTTCCGATGTTATTGACACCTATGTTTACCGAATTGGTATAGAGAATCAGCGTTTTTCTTACGCTACAGCTGCTGGACTTTTTAAAGCGGTGATCAGTGTAACTCTCCTTACGGTAGCTAACTATATCGCACGCAGATCGGGGAACAGCTTATGGTAGGATTAATCGCGCAACAAGGAGATATGTCACAAGGGGGGGCATCTAGATGAAACACCGAAGTTTGAATGATCGATTGATGATGTTTATCATCTACACTCTTCTTATTTTACTAGGGTTCTCTACATTCTATCCTTTCTGGAATGCGCTGGTGGTTTCTTTTAATGAAGGGATGGATACGGCTCTCGGAGGTATAACCTTTTGGCCCCGGGAGTGGACACTCGAGAACTACAGCATTGTATTCCAAGACAGCCGGATATTAAATGGATTTTACATATCGATCATGAGAACACTAATCGGCACTTTATTTTCCGTTCTATTTACAGCGATGCTTGCGTTTGCGATGTCCAAACAGGACCTAATCGGCAGGAAATATTATATGGTCTTCTTTATCGTAACGATGTACTTCAGCGGTGGTTTGATTCCTTCATTTTTAGTAACACGCAGTCTTGGACTGATGGATTCTTTCTGGGTGTTCATTATCCCGACGTTGATCAGTGTATGGAATATGATTATTTTCAGAACCTTCTTTCGTGGATTACCGGATGGGTTGCTTGAGTCAGCGCAAATTGATGGATGCGGTCATTTCAGAACTTTTTTCCGCATCGTCCTTCCACTTTCAGGTCCGGTCATCGCGACGTTGTCATTATTCACGGCAATCTTCCACTGGAATGAATGGTTCTTACCGAGTATTTATATTAACAATGAGAAGTTATTGCCTATTCAATCCATGCTTCAACAGATACTGAATTCCAACATCATGAGTGAACAGATGTCGCAGCTTGACTCTGCTGCACAAGCCCGTATGTCTCGTATGCGAAACGTGACCACAAAGTCGCTTTCTATGGCAACGATGATGGTTGCTACACTACCGATCATTGCCGTCTATCCTTTTGTACAAAAGTATTTTGTGAAGGGTGTACTGGTTGGATCGCTAAAAGAATAGGTGTTTAAAGTCATTTGACTTTGGACCATAGATGGTTGTACCAGACATATTAAGGGGAGGGTTTACAAAGATGTGGAAAAAAAGAAACAAGGGAACTAGTACCTTGCTAGTTGCACTGCTTGCATCAGCCATCGGGATTGCAGGTTGTTCGAGTGGTAATGGGGGAACAGCTGCTACACCGGAAGCAGAACCTACTCCGCCAAAAGAAAACGTAGAAGCAACTTCTTTTGAGCTGGGGAAAGAAGATCTGAATTTTACTTTCTACGGTCATTATGATTGGTACACCATGCCGCAGTGGGGCGGCGACGAAGCAAGTAAATGGATCAAAGACAATAAAAAAGTGAATGTATCTGCAATTAATTCCGGGGGAAATGCGGCTCAAAAGCTAAACACGATGATTGCTGCTTCTGAACTCCCTGATGTGATCTGGATGGACCGTAATGCGGATGTGGAGCGTCTGCGTGAAGCGGGAGCGCTTGTCCCATTTGATGATTATCTTGATAAATATCCCAACCTGAAAAAGTGGGCTGGTGAAGAAACGTTAAATATGCTTCGTTCTAGTGACGGCAAATTATATCAATTCCCGAATTGGTATACTTCGCAGCCAAATGGTAATGCGGGATACTTAGTTAACAAGAAGATGTACACGGAGCTTGGTGAGCCAGCACTTGAAACAACAGAAGACTTGTATAACTACCTTGTACAAGTTAAAGCAAAATATCCGAATGTTGTTCCATTTGAACCGGATCTTGCGGTAGACGGCCAAGGGCTAGATGTTCTTTACGGTTCCTTTGGCGAAGATCATCCTCCTGTATTTGTGAAGGAAAGAGGAGTACCAAAAGATAATCAGCTGACTTCTATTTTCCTTGATCCTGTATTTAGAGAATCAACGCAATATGCAAGCAAATTGTTCCGTGAAAAATTAATGGCACAAGATGCACTTACTCAAACAAAAGACCAAATCAAGGAAAAAGTATATACAGGGCGCGTTGCGGTAGCGGCAGGTGCAAGTCCGACAGAGTATGGTGCTGTGGGTGATATTGAGCTGAAGAAGAAAGATCCAAATGATGGTTACTTCATGATTTGGCCTGTGCACAAAGAAGGACTCGACAAAAACAAAATCTGGGCGGGTACGTATAACAGTCTTGGTTGGAACGTAAGTGTCATTACGAAAAGTGCTAAAGATCCAGAAAAAATCTTTGCTTTCCTTGACTGGTACACATCTCCTGAAGGTCAACGTGTCATTATGTGGGGACCGGAAGGGAAATACTGGGATGGAACAGATGAAGATGGGGCTCCGAAATTTACGGATGCTTATGTAACAGATATTGAAGGACGTAACAAAATGATGGATGCTACAGTTAACCTTCAGTGGAATGGGAATACCGTTTTTGTTGATAATGCAAAAATGAAGTTTGAACAATCCCTTCCAGCAGATCAGCAAAACTGGGAGACAAAATATCAATCCGAAGTTACTTGGAAAACACAGTTCGATGCGACAGAATATATCAACCTTACGGCGATGCCTGAGTCCGAAGAAGGAATTATTCAGCAGCAATTGAATGAAATTTTCACAGAAGCAAGAGCCAAAGCGCTTTATGCAAAAAGTGATGAGGAAGTATTATCTATCCTAGATAAAGCCCATGAAAAAGCAGTAGGTATCGGATATGATAAGTTACTTGCTTTTAAAACAAAAAAATGGCAAGAAAATATCGCTAAAATTGCTGGGAAATAATTCAATTTAATACTCGCTCATTTCATTTAGTGAAGTATAATAATGGTAAACGCGCACCGCTCTTTTTTAGAACGGTGCAATGCGTTTATCATTTATTCGTTGTGAATTCTCTACAGGGGGGAATGACACTATGTATCAGGTACTCATTGCAGACGACGAGATTTTAGATTTGGAAGGGATGTGTCAATTTATCCCTTGGGCAGAATTGGGGCTTGAAGTTAGTGGAGCCGTGAATAATGGATTCGAAGCCTTGCAAGTGATGGAAACAAAACATGTCGATATTTTAGTTACGGATGTACATATGCCTGGGATGACTGGAATGGAGCTGGCTCGTAAAGCTCTTCAATTGCGACCAGATTTAAAATTAATATTTGTAAGCGGATACCAAGACTTCGCTTATGTTAAGGAAGCCTTGTCCTTACAAGCCTATAGTTATGTGCTGAAGCCTATGGATGATCACGAATTGATTGCCGTTCTTCAAAAAATAACGAATGAATTGAATGAAAAACTTCTGCGTGAAGAAATGGACTTGGTATTTAGTCAGGCAGCGATCAAATCGATCGAGTATCACCTAATTGGAACACGCGTAGCTCATAAAAATGAACAATATGCAGACATATACCGTATTACATCGGATGCGAAAGCGCTTATTTTTGATAAACCACTGGATTGCTTGGTCTCCTGTCTGCTTGCTTGTGACCGAGTTATGGTACAGGAAGAACTTAAAGAGATGCTTGGAGTAGCTCGTGGCGAAAACATCAAATCTCAACTACATTTTATCGTGCTGTATTTACTTATACGTATCGATCATTATGTCAGTACTCAATTGAATTACCCCATAGGTTTTATTCCTCTTAGCGAACTTGAAGTAGAGAAGATCAAAAACCATCAAACCAAAAGTGAACTTATCTCTTGGTTGACAGATCATTTATTGAATCTATTCGACATGGAGAATCACCCGAGGTTCAAGCAAAAGAAACATGCCAAGGTGATCGGGCGGGTTATCCATTATATAGAAGAACATTTACATCTGAATGTGACTCTCCGCGAGGTCGCTGACGAGCTATGCTTTTCTCCTAATTACTTAGGAGCGATCTTCAAGGAAGAGACGGGGAAAAGTTATAATGAGTATATTATTGCCCTGCGTATGGAGAAAGCCCGGGACTTATTGCAAGATCCAAAAATTAAAGTGTATGAGGTAGCTGATCGCGTCGGATACCGATATATGCCGTATTTCAGCAGACAATTCAAAGAAACATATGGTATGACTCCTATTGAATATCGTAGAAAAGCATAAGAAAGAATGAGGCTGGCTCCATGTATAAACGGATGAATCAGAGTGCGAAATTTTTACCTTTTGGCTGGAAATTATTTATTTCTTATCTCGTCTTCATTATCCTCCCGGTCGTGATCTTGGGATATACCGCTAACTCCATTCTGGTCGATTCCATGCGGACACAAACCATTACCAATCTACAGGGAACACTTGCTCAGATGAGGGATAATGTCAGCTATAAATTAAGGGATACCGAAAGAATATCAGATATGCTTTACTACGATGAGGCGCTTGCACTGAGTCTTAGGAGTTCAGAAGAAGGCTGGATCAGTTACGAGACAACATCAACGACTCTTCTTCCGAAATTTAGGCAAGCGGTTGAATCAACGAATCAAAAATTATGGTTGTCTATTTATCTGCGGGATCCGAACTTACCCGAAGTATATTATGATGCAGGACCCGTAGATTTACTAAAGGTGAAAGGTAAATATTTTGATGTATATCATATTAATCGGATTCAATTTGAGGATTGGTATCGAAGTTTCCCGCCTGAAAAGTATGGAAAGACAATGAAATGGTCTCAGGTGGATGATGACGAACAGTTTGAACGAATCTCTTTACTTCGGCGGTTGGTGAATACACTAGATCCTCTTGATTTGAAAGAAATTGGTTTTATTCGCGGCAGTATCTATCTATCTGAATTGTTTGAAAGTATGGATTATAATAAAATCGGTCCGGGAAGTATGATTGAAGTTGTCGATCAGAATGGCCAAAAAATGTACGCTTCCAGTGATCTGAATGCAGAAGATCATCCTGTCAAGCGTAATGAGAGTGCTTCAAGTGAATTGATTATCCATGAGGAGATACCCGAGCTTGACTGGACAATTACTGCCTATGTACCTCAAGGGATTTTGGAAAAAGGGGTACAGAGAGTTACACAGATTACACTCTTCATCTGCATCTTGTTTATAGTATTGATTAGTGCGGTAGCCAGCTATTTCTCTAGATATATCTCGAAAAGATTTAGTAAGCTGATCTCCGTACTTGTTATGTTTCAGCAGGGGGATTACCATAAACGGATTCATTATAAAGGAACAGATGAATTCACATTAATTGCAGATGCGCTTAATAAAATGGGGGAGCAAACGGAGCATTTAATTGAAGAAGTATATGAAACGAATCTGAAAAAGAAGCAGGCTGAACTCGAGTCGCTTCAAGCTCAGATCAATCCCCATTTTTTATATAACACGCTCTCTTCGATCAGCCGGCTAGCGAAGTTCGGAAGAGTTGAGCAGCAGCATGAAATGATTATGAATTTAGCTAAATTTTATCGTTTAACCTTAAATGACGGTCAGACCATTATTTCAATTTATAAAGAACTGGAACAGGTACAGGCTTATCTGGATATTCAGAAGGTAAAATACGGTGATCGTATGGAGGTGGATTTTGATATTGATCCTGATATATTGCGGTATGAGACAATCAAGCTGATTTTACAGCCTTTTATTGAGAATGCACTAGAGCATGCTTGGTGTGGAGATCGAATTTATATCCGGGTCACGGGTGAACAGCTCGAGGACAAGATCGTATTTCAGATCATTGATGATGGAGTTGGTATGAAGCCTCCGCATGCACAATCTTTGCTTGAAAAAGATAGAATTAAACAAAAAGGGTATGGAATATGTAATGTTCATGAACGGATTCAGTTGTCTTTTGGTGAAGAGTACGGGGTAACTATTTATAGTCAGCTGGGTATGGGAACAAATATCACCATCATCACTCCGGTGCAGAAAAAGAGCGGGATCTCACCAAAGAAATCAGATTTTGGTTGATTTTACCACAACATTCCTAGTAACATAGGCATAAGAAAGTATAAAGGAGAGACATCTTATGCATGAGCATCGGCTGCTGGATAGTGAACATTCGAAGGAATTGTTCTCTTATTACGGTTTGGCGGTATACTACTCACAAGCCCTAGAACAACAACTCGTCAATTTGCTGGTGCTAATGAAGCTGACGCAAGGAAAGATTAGCCCGGAAGAGGAACTTACGAACTTATATTATAAGAAATTAGGAAGTTCATTAGGTCAACTGGTTCATGAAATACAGCATAATTTTGATTTCTCAGAAGAGGAAAGTATCCTTTTAAATAATATATGGAAAAAACGAAATTATATCGTGCATGATTATTTTAAGGAACGAATATTAGAAACCTTCACTCCCGAAGGTCGCTCTCAGATGATTGATGAGCTTATTGAATTCAAAGACCAAGCGCAGAAGCTGGAGTATAAACTACTGCATTACACCCAAGTTCTGATTAATCAGCTTGAACTCGAAGAGGAGACGGATCAAGAGTTAACCGATGAGGAATGGGAAGACGACGATTTGGCTGATGGAGATGGAAATTCAAAATAATAGCAAAAACCCTCTTGCAAAATTGTGATTGCTCAGGAAGCAAACCGATTTTGCAAGAGGGTTTTTTATATGAGTTCGTGCATGGTTATGGTTTAATGCGGGGAAGATGTCTGCGCTAGAGCTGGATGATTCACTTGATCTGTAACAGTGGAATTAGCCAGTAGATTCCCTTGTTGCAGCTGATACATCTGATAGTATCGTCCGCCAAGAGCCATTAGCTCATCATGATTTCCTCGCTCCGCAATCTGCCCTTGGTGAAGAACTAATATCTGATCGCTACTGCGAATCGTAGAGAGACGATGGGCTATGATAAAAGTCGTTCTCCCCTTTTTCAAAACTTCCAGCGCACTTTGGATGATAGCTTCTGTTTCTGTATCGATATTTGCCGTCGCTTCATCCAGGATCAGGATGGCAGGATCATAAGCCAGTGCTCTTGCAAAAGAAATCAGTTGACGCTGCCCAGCGGATAAGGTACTTCCTTTCTCTACGACGGGTTCGTCAAAACCTTGCGGAAGATGAGAGAGTAACTGTTCAGCACCCACATCCCGAAGGGCTTTCTCAATAGTATCTCGAGAAATTTTATTATCATTTAAGCTGACATTAGAAGCAATGGTACCCGTAAAAAGATAAGGATCTTGTAGTACGATTCCCATATGTTCTCTAATCCATTGTTTAGGAATATCTTTGACATCCTGACCGTCAATCGTAATCGTGCCTTTTTGCGGATCATAAAAACGAAATAAAAGATTAATAATTGAACTTTTTCCTGATCCGGTATGACCAACTAGCGCAACCGTTTCACCTTGCTTCGCTTCAAATGATATGTTTTTGAGCACATAATCTCTGTTATAAGCGAAAGAAACGTCTTTAAATTCCACATTACCACGATATCTTGGCATAGATCCGTCCGTTACTTGTTCGCCGGTCTCATCCATGAGTTCAAAGACACGACCCGCAGACACCATCGAAGAATCCAGGTTAGCCAGCTGATTAACCATTCCTGTAACCGGCTGAAATAAACGGCTTAGTACGTCAACGAATGCGTAAAGTACACCAAGAGAGATGAGGCTTGATCCGTCTATTGAACCTGCACCAAAGTAGAGAAGAACAATGGCGAATGCGAGGTTACGAAGTACGTTTACCAGGTTATGAGTGGTGAATGCGTTTAGATTAAGCATTTTGTTCTGATGATTCATGTAATCTTCGTTTAACGCTTCGAACTCCTCATATGTTTTCTTCTGACGCCGGAATATACGAATAATGGACATCCCTTGAATAGATTCATTAATCATGGCATTAATTTCACTAAGCCTCGAACGAATAATTGTATTGTATTTGGTTGCAATTTTGCGATATAGGACCATCCACAGCACGAGTAGAGGGACAACAAACAAGGAAATGAGTCCTAGCTTTACATCTAAAATGAAGAGAGCAATATAAACCCCGATCATGGTGATGATTCCGGAGAAAAAATTAGAAAGCACAGCGACAAACAAATCTTTTACTGCTTCTGTATCATTCGTAATTCGAGAAACGACCTTCCCTGCTGGTAAATTATCAAAATAATGAACAGGAAGTCTTTGAATATGAGCGTATACATCCGTACGGAGCCTCTGAATGACTTTATTTGCTGAAGATTGCAGCCAGTACGTTTTTCCAAAATCCATAATGATTGCGATCACTAGAAACATAAAATAGAGTCCGACTAGCTTATAAATTCCTGGAAGCTCTGGCTTGTAGAAAGCGAACAGCTCATCTACAGATAAAGGAGTTGCTTGATAAGACGCGCTCTGTTCTCCACGTGTTACGGTGAGGACTCCATTATCATAAGAAGAATTCCCGCTTTCTATGGTGACGGGTTCATTTACGAGATAAAAAGAGCGTCCACTTTGCAAGATACGAATTTCTTCACCTTGTGTTTCTCCTTCATGAAATCGATCATTACGTTTATAATGCTTTCCGTGATAGGGAACAGCATCTTGACCTGGCTCTGACTCAAAGTAAGGTTGTTCGATAGAGAGAACGTGATTATCAATCATATTTTTTGCAATAAACGGAGCAGTGAGATCTGCTGCAACCCCGATCGATAACATAATAAGTGCAGCAATGAAGGTACCTTTCGATTTTAGTGCATAGGCAAATAGTCTCTTAGTTACGTTTTTTGTATAATTCATATGGAAGACACCTCCTTAAAGAGTGAGATTGGATTCGACTTGTTGACGTACGTATTGTTCTTTATACCAACCCTCTTGGTTTAGGAGTTGTTCGTGCGTACCTTGTTCTACGATTTTCCCTTGTTCAAGAACAATGATATGGTCCGCATGTTCTACGGCAGATAAACGATGGGTAGAGATAAGCGTCGTTTTGCCGGATCTCTGTTTTCGAATATTGGTTATGATTTTTGCTTCTGTACGTGCATCCACCGCTGATAAGGCATCATCGAGAATAAGAATGTCGGGATCTGAGATGAATGCCCTTGCGAGAGATACCCGCTGTTTTTGGCCTCCTGATAAAGCAATTCCTTTTTCACCAACGAGCGTTTCTAGACCATCGGAGAGCGTACCCAAATCTCCGTCAAACGCCGCGGTGCGAATCGCCTCCATGATCATTTCTTCATTAGCGTTAGGTTTACCAAACTGGATGTTTTCTCGCACTGTTTTCGAGAACAAAATCTGTTCTTGAGGGACATATCCGATCCAGCTGTGAAGTTGGTCTTTAGAAATGTCATTCATCTTGGTATCGTTAATTAGAAGATCTCCAGAACCAGAAGGATACTCATGAAGAAGTTGTTTCAGTAAAGTGGATTTCCCGCTTCCTGTTCTTCCAACCACACCAAGCGTCTGGCCTTGATGAATATCAAGGTTAATGTTGGTCAGATTGGGGACAGTAGAGGTTGGATAACGGAAGTTCAGGCCTTTCATTTGAATACGTTCAGGTGTATTTACATGTACCGGATTATTAGGATCTTGCACATCGGGGGCCACATGCAATGTTTCGTTAACACGGTCAAGGGAGGCATTACCTCGCTGCATGACATTGATCAGCTCCCCGATGGCAAACATCGGCCAGATCATCATTCCAAGATACATGTTAAAAGACACAAGTTCTCCAAGTGTAATTTCGTTTCGAAAAACAAGGTAGATTCCGAAGCCAAGACCGATAATATAACTGAGTCCAACGAATAGTCGTATGGTAGGTTCAAATAAAGCATCCATTTTAGCAACAGCTAAATTTTTCTGATATACATCATCCGTAATCTCATTAAATCGTTCTTCATCATGTCGTTCTTGTACATAGGCCCGAATAACACGTACACCTGCTACAGATTCAAGGACTTGGTCATTCATATTTCCAAAAGCATCTTGAGCAAGAGAGTAGCGCTCATGCACTTTTTTTCCATAGATCATCATGGCTATGGCTATAAAAGGAAGCGGCAGGGTAGCTGCGAGCGTGAGTTTCCAGCTGATCAGGAATCCCATTGCGAACAGTACTGTCGTCAAGTATGCCGTTGAGTCTGTTAAGGTGAGCATTCCAAATCCTGCGGTTTGAGCAACAGAGCGTAAATCGTTAGTAGCTCTTGCCATCAGATCGCCTGTGCGATTTCGTTCAAAAAATGGCGGGGTCATGCGAAGCAAGTGGCCCATGAACCTTGATCTAAGTAATTTTTCAACGAGGTTTGCTCCTCCAAATAGCTTGTGCATCCAAACATATGTAATAAAGTAGATGGCCAGAATAATACCAAGAATAAGTAAAATATACCGGGTGAGTGCGGGCCAGGTGATGGAACCGGTGACAATCTCATCGATAGCATGCCCGATCAGCCTTGGTGGAAGCAGTTCAGCGATGCCAACTAGAATTAGCAGCATCAAACCAACGATATATCGCTTTTGCTCCTGTTTAAAATACCAGCTTAAATTTTTCAGTACTGCGAACAAGGGAATCCCATCCTTTCTAAAATGAATTTCAATTTCGTTCAGCTGTTTTGTGATACGATTCAGGGTCCTAGCGCAATCTTACAAACCACAAAAAAGGCATACCGTTCGCTAAACGGTATGCCTTCCTATATTCAGGTTCATACGCAGCAAATGTCACATGCGTGAGCAGAAGTCGCTAATGATTGGATGTGAAAAACAGGTGTAAAGTCATTAGATACATTTATCACTGATCAGAATCAATTCCAATCGTATTGATGGGCTGCTCCGTATTCAGTTGTCTGGTTGTAAATAAATCATCCATAATTCTAAACATCGGAATCACCCTTTCTCAAATTGGTAATTAATTCTAGCTAAGGAATCGTCTGAAAAAAATATTACCACCTGACAAATTATATGTCAAACAATTTCAAATAAATTACATATGTTGGGTGTTTCAAAAATTGTTCTCTATTTTATACTTCATTCATGCGGCTTAAGTATGACTTGAAGGGAATCAATATGATAATATAAAAACAAACGATGAGGAGTTGACATAACGATGAGCATACACGTAACGGAAGCAGCGGCAGAATGGTACAAGAAAGAGCTTGGAATATCAGATGGCGAAGCCATTCGATTTTTTGCTCGGTACAGCTCTGGCGGAGGTCTTCATCCGGGCTTCTCACTCGGCATAGCTGTAGAACAACCAGAAGAACCGATTGAACGCACAGAGGTTTCAGGCATCACTTTCTTTATGGAAGAGCAAGACTACTGGTATTTGAAGGGTCACCGTTTGGATGTAACCTATGTGGAAGCAGAAGATGATATCTTGTACAGATACGAAACAGAATAAACAAGTTGAAGTCACTTAATTGCTTGTAGCTTATAGACAAGGAGGGAGGTCCTCGTGAATTCCAAAAAAGGAGATCTTGGGCAATTTGTAATGAAAAGATCCTTAATTGCAGTAAAAGCTGCAGTGGTCGTTTTGAACAAACAGGGTAAAATTTTGCTTCAACAGCGTGCTGACGATGGATTATGGTGCATACCTCTTGGCAACATGAAGCCTGGCGAGATATTAGAAGAGACTGCGCTACGTGAGTTATGGGAAGAAACAGGACTTAGAGCGGAGGGTATGAAGCTCGAATCACTGCTGTCTGGTCCTGAACTGAAGCGAACGTTTGCTACTGGAGACGAAGAGTATGATCTGATTGCAGTCTATTCTGCTCAAGGCCTGCTCTCTTCGGAACTAGATTACGGGGCAGTCAAAGAAGAAGGACCCTTGCGCTTTTTTGCAAAAGAGGAAACTCCAGAGCTTTGTCCAGTTACAAGTATGATGCTTTCTCGACTATAAGTACACAAAAATAGCCTCTCCTGTATCAGCAGGGGAGGCTGTTTTTATGCTGTATACCAATAAAAAAAGTCATGATTCCGTAAAGTCGTTATTTTCGACAGCATATTCAAAATCATCAATATCATAAATTTGAACAGGAACCTTTGCTTCAAGGATTCGTGAAATCCATTCGACTTGATCTGTCAGAAGCGGGGTCTTAAAACGCTGAGAGGTAAGAAGCAATTCTGTCTCGATTGGATCAAATAACTCACCTAACACTGCGGTATCGAGTGCGTTCACGATACGTATTGAAACCAGATCACTGAGCAGTATTGGTGAGCTTAGCGCCCAAGGGATCTGAAGGGCTCTCCGTATTTTTTTCTGATTGAGCGGTTCTTCAAAGTATTGAAGCATCTGACTTATTTTTTTCTTTACATGCTGATCCTCGTGTTTTGATTCCATAAGCGGATCGAGGCTCGTTTGTAATTCGTATAATTCCACCACCGTGGTATAAGGTAACAGATATTCAACAGGCGCTGATGGCGCCAGTAACTGACCATATATTGCGATCATCACGGCTTCCGTAACCAGTGTTCGTGGCATTGGGGTAATCCTCCTGCTGCTGCGATGTATTTTTCTTGTTTTTGTCAATTGTTATGAGTATACCATATATCACTTTAGCTATATAGCTTAACAACGGGGAGCATACAAAAGACCATCTCTTTGGATAAAAGAGATGGTCTAATAGTGCAGAATTAGGATTTACCAATCAGTAAGGATAAGATCCCCGCAGCAATGAGCGGACCAACAGGGACGCCTTTAAACAGAGCGACACCAAGAACGGTTCCGATAAGCAGTCCAGCCACGACGGTAGGTTGTCCACTCATCAGGCTGGCGCCGCGTCCACCAAGGTAGGCTACTAGCATACCAATAGCAATGGCAAGAAGTGACTTCCAGTTCAGAAAAGAAGAGCCTAGCGTATCCAGGCTGATCTTCCCACTGGCCAGAGGAGCCATGACGCCAATCGTAAGTATGATAATACCAATGGTCAGACCGTACTTCTCAAGCCACGGAAAAGCTTGCTGCATACCGGTTACCCGGATAAGCAGGAGAACAACCACGGCAATTGTAATGGGGGTATTACTGCTGATAATCCCGAGAGCTGCAAAGGCTAACAGCAAAAGGGAAGTGACATCCATTGTTTTCATCCTTCCTTAACCGCATCGGCAGCTTTGGATTTAATATGTTCCGCGATGAGCTTACCATGCCATCTTCCAGACTCGATAAATACTTCATTGGCATTCCGTCCCGAAGCAATAACGCCCGCTATGTAAATTCCAGGAACACTGCTCTCCATTGTTTCCGGGTTAAAGAGAGGCTTGTCCATATCTTCAGACATGGTAACCCCTATAGAGGTGAGTAACTTGCGATCTGGACGGAAGCCTGTCATGGCGAGTACAAAATCATTGGCAAGCTCGAAAGGAACGCCTTCATTTGGAGTAACCACCACGTGATTTTCATGAATTTCGGTGACTCGTGAAGAAAGATGCAGTTTTATTTTCCCTTTAGCTACCATCCCTTCAAAAATAGGACGCACCCATGGTTTGATATGCTCGGAGATACTGTTTCCACGGTAGACCATGTCAATATCTGCATCGACTCGGGCAAGTTCAAGAGCGGCATCAACGGCTGAATTGCTGCCCCCAATAATCGTAACTTTTGTGCGTGCATAAGGATGAGCTTCCCGGAAATAATGAGTTACTTTATCCATTTCTTCACCCGGAATACCGAGGTAATTAGGATGATCAAAATATCCAGTGGCAACAACCACATGTTGTGCCTCATAGATTGCGGTTTCATCTTTCCGATTCTTCGTTTTAACAAGAAAACCTCCCTCAGCAGAAGGTTCAATGGCATAAGCTTCTTCATACAAAGACATTTCTAAATCATAATGCGAAGCAACTTTACGGTAATAGGCAAGTGCTTCATAACGATAGGGTTTGTCATTAGGCGAACTGAAGGGTACATTCCCAATTTCAAGTAACTCTGCGGTACTGAAGAATTGCATATTTGTTGGATAGAGGTAGATTGACTGAACGACATTGTATTTTTCAATGATGTGTGCGGATAGGCCAAGCTTTTTACATTCAATAGCAGCAGAAAGACCGCAGGGGCCTCCTCCAATAATAATTACATCTTTTTTCATAAAGCAAATTTCCTCCTTTAATCATTATCTCTCCATACTTCATGGATAAACATAGGTATTATTATCCTATCGTATTCATCATTTGATTGCCAGTAAACAGGTGTCAGGAATATGAATTGACAATAAATTGGGATTATACTAACATCTAATTAGATAATTTTCTAAATAGCAAAGGAGGGATATTTAATGCAGCTCGATAAAATTGTGAATTACCACAAGGCACTGGCTGACCCGACAAGAATGCGTATGTTACTGCTCTTATCTCATGGGGAAATGAACGGGCAACAGCTTGCGAAGCGACTTAACTTGTCACAGCCTACCGTTACACATCACGCAGCGAAGTTAAGAGGAGCAGGCCTTATTAAAGAACGGCGAGATAAGAATACAGTATATTTCAGCTTATATCCTTACTTCATTCAGCAGCATGCCGAAGCATCCTTACACTTTATTTTTAAAGGAGAGATTGAAATGGAAGAAATGGATCAGAGCCAGAAGTTAAAGGATTCGGTAATGCGTAATTTTTTCAGTAAAGACGGTAAGCTTAGATCGATTCCTGCCCAGTATAAGAAAAAATTGATTGTGCTTCAGCATATGGTGGAGCAGCTTGATCAAGGAAAAAAATATGAAGAGAAAGAAATTAATGAATTCATTAAGACATATCATGAAGATTTTGCGACTTTGCGTCGGGAATTTATTATGCACCAGTTTATGTACCGGGAAGATGGGGTCTATGAAGTGAATCCGGTTGAAATGTGGACTCGGTGGGACCAAGTAAAATAAAATTTGACACGAAAACATATTTCAGGTAATATGTGGAAAAATGATGAAGGAGGCGATACCTATGAGTAACCATATGATGATTTTGTTAGTTGCTTGTACACATCGTCTCCCAAACGGACCACAGTTTACTAAAGAGTAGTACGTTGTATACGTAATACTTCATTTGTAAACTGCTTCAGCATCCGCAGGGGGAATATCCTGTGGATGCTTTTTTTATTGCTATATTACAATGATAGAGGGGAACGGCTATTTATGTTCTCTTTGTCATGGATTATAGAAATGAAAAGAATGTAGAACCGCAGGATGTTATTTCCTGCGGTTTTTTGTGTCTGTTTGGGGAGGTGGAAAATGACGTAAGAACGAAAAAAGTGAAAATGGAGGGTTATCTTTGAATAAGAACCGATTAGAACAGTGGGGCTGGGCAGAAGAGTGGAACAAGAAGTGGATAAAAACGATTGAATTGATGAGCGCGGAAGAAGAAGCAATTACCGCAACTTATGAACCGGCACGTATCATTGCGGATTATGGTCAGAAGTTTGGTGTTATTACAGCGGAAGGAAGCCGGTTTGCATCTCTTACCGGTAAATTTAGACAAAGGCAAGAGGCAGGTGGAATGAAACCCGGTGTCGGCGATTTTATTGTGATTACTTCTCATGGAGCACAAGATGATGTGAAGGTGCATGCGGTTTTGGAACGAAGCAGTATCATTGCTAGACAGGCTGCTGGAAATGAGACAAAAGAACAAATTATTGCTACGAATGTGAACACCTTATTCATCGTGTGTGCACTAAATAAAGACTACAATGTAAGACGGTTAGAAAGATACCTAATTCTAGCCTGGAACAGCGGGGCAAATCCCGTTATTGTGCTTAGTAAAAGTGATTTAAATGATGCTGTAGCATTTAGGCTTGCAGAGACAGAAGAAATTGCGCCCGGCGTCCCCGTGATTGCGGTATCTGCAAAACTTGGCATAGGTAAAGATCTTCTTGATCAATATGCCTGTCATGGACAGACGGTAGCGCTTATCGGATCATCTGGTTCTGGTAAATCTACGATTATTAATTGGCTTACAGGTCAGGAGGAACAAATCACACAAGAGGTGCGTGAAGATGACAGCAGAGGAAGACACACGACAACGCATCGCGAATTATTCCTATTACCGGATGGCGGAGTTATCATCGATACACCTGGTATGAGGGAATTGTCGATCTGGGATGATGGTGACGGGATAGCACGCACATTTGATGATATAGAACAATGGGCCAAACATTGCTATTTCGATGACTGTCAGCATGGGAGAGAAAAAGGCTGTGCTGTAAGAGAAGCAATAGAAACAGGAACGGTGGATGCAAGTCGGTTAACGAATTATCACAAAATGCAGCGTGAGATTGCTTATCAACAGCGGAAAGAAGCGGAAGCTGCTAAAAGGAATAGTAAATTCACAAAAAATGCTCCACGGCGTAAAAAAAGAGGTGAGTGGCGCACTGAAGTAGAAGAGGATTTAGGAGCCTCAAAATAAAGAGATGCATACGATAGGGCAGGAGGAGTTGCACATGCCAAATTATCGTATCATTGTGGACCAAAGTGATCATATGCTTTATCTGCTAGATAATGATGTTGTTGTGAAGGGGTATCCAGTAGCAATTGGAGCGATGGTTACACAAACGCCCGTAGGTGATTTTACAATTGTGAATAGACAAGCGAATCCTGGCGGCCCATTTGGGGCATATTGGCTTGGTTTATCGAAAGCACATTATGGTATTCATGGGACCAATAACCCCTCATCAATTGGTCATAATGTATCTCATGGATGCATCCGCATGTATAACGAAGATGTACTTGATCTTGCTAGTAAGGTAACGGTGGGCACTAGAGTTACGATTCGTCCTTGATGTTTTCTTAATCAGTTGCTAACGCGTAAGTGGTTATTCTGTGCTTAATGTTTCTGTAGTGGTGACGGGAAACGTTCCTTCCGTGCTCAGCGTAACTGTAGTGTGACGGGAAACGGTCCTTCCGTGCTCATGCTCCACTTGTTTTGTCTGGACGTATGTAGATTCGAAGAAGTAAGGGTCCAGCCAAAGCCAAAAGTCGCTATGATCTCGGAATGATCTTATTCCCTAAAGTAACGTTGTAGGGTAAAGCAGCGCAAAGCTTCCTCTCCACGTGAGGGAGGGGTAAAGGACGTCGCTGTTTCCCTGGGGTAAACAGCGAGTCGTAGAAGAAAGAGGGGAGGCAGGCTAGTAAATAGCTGCCTTTTATTTGTTATGTGAATAAGAAGATAGTGGGTAAATGGCAATGGAGCTAAGGACAGATAACCCATGCTCAGTGTTACTGTTGTGCGTCGGGAAACGTTTCTTCCGCGCTCATGCTCCGCTTGTTTTGTCTGGACGTAAGTAGATTCGGAGAAGTGGGGTCCAGTCAAAGCGAAAAGTCGCAATGATCTCGGAATGATCTTATTCCCTAGAGTCACGTTGTGGGGTTGAAATGGGTAAAGCTTCCTCTCCACGAGAGGGAGGGGTAAAGGACGTCGCTGTTTCCCTGGGGTAAACAGCGAGTCATAGAAGAAAGAGGGGAGGCAGACTAGTAAATGATAATCTTGAGAAGCATACACAATTAAAGTACAAATACGGAAATCTACTTATGCATTTAGAACGCTTTTCGTTGGTAAATGACCGTTGTAATGCTCCATGAGACCGCGTAAAGGAGCACGATCACACTTGCCACTCCCATATACAAAGCTGGGGTAGATAAGCTGACGATAAAGTCGGTAATGGTTGGTAATTGTTCAGCTAAAAACGTTACAAGAGGCGGCGCGGCGCCTGTTAAGACAATAAATGTAATGAGAACAACTGCTGTGATACTGCCTCTGAATATATAAAATAAAGGGAATGTTAGCGCCACAAAAGCTAAGAATAAGCTACTACCAATTGCAACATCAGTAATCGTAAAAGGCTTATCTAAGATAAATAAAGCTATACTTGTAACTCCAATGGATAAGCTCATATAAACAATCGCACCTAGATAGCGGGATGCAATAATTTGCTTACGTGTATACGGCAAAGAATTTAGCAAAATATTCGTCTCTGCTTTCTCATCGTAGGCATATGCGTTAAAGGGGATAAAGATACTTGCAACTAGAAAAATTAACGCTGGATCTGAGTTCATTACGATAAAAAATAAGATAAAAGGCATAAAAACGAATAACTGTCTTTTCTGTAGGATGGCATCACGTCTAATTAAATTAAACATAGCTTTTACTTCCTTTCATGTAATACATGATGTCTTCCAAAGATGCTCTTTCTATGACAACCGAATCCCCAAATATGTTTTTCACTGCTTTAATGTTATCCGTTAATGCCTCAAATCCAGTTGGGGCAGAATGCACATGGACAAAGGCTTTTTCCGTGTCTCGATCTAACAAATCCATGCCGCCTTTCACAAGCGCATAATTTTCAGCAATATCAATAATGGATTTATTAAATACCAATTCTCCGTTATGTATAAACGTAATATAATCTGCGATACGATCTAAATCTGTGGTAATATGCGTTGAAAAGAAAAGAGTACGACTACTATCTATCATTATTTCTTGTAAAAGATCCAGCAGTTCTCGTCTGAAAATAGGGTCTAAGCCTGCTGTTGGTTCGTCCATTATGATTAGCTCTGCATGATGGGACAGAGCAATCGCCAATGATGCCTTCATTTGCATCCCCTTGGAAAAAGTCTTTATCGCTTTATTAAGTGGTAAATTGAATTGCTCTACATATTGATAAAACAAGGTATCATCCCAGTTTTTATAAGCAGGACCAACAATGCGCTTGATATCTTTTAAGTTCAGCCCTTCAAAAAACACATTGCCATCGTATACAAATCCAATGCGCTCCTTGATGGCCTTCTCATGTGCCTTGTAGTCTAACCCAAAAATCTTAACTTCCCCATCATCTGGTTTTAATAAATTCATGATCATTTTGATCGTTGTCGACTTACCGGCACCATTTGCGCCGATAAAGCCCGTTACAAAGCCTTGTTTCACCTGCAAATTCATATTTTTAACGGAAAAACCTTTAAAATTTTTCGAGACATTTGTTAATTCAACGGTATTTTCCACACATTTCACTCCTCATATAAAATCTTCAATAATTGTTGTAATTCATCTAGAGATAGTCCAATTTCTTTACTATTCATGATGACTGCACTCAGCTGATCCTCGATCGCCGTAAGCTTGCGTTCTCGAATAACTTCTAAATTTTGTTCAGCGACAAAAGAACCTTTGCCGACAATGGAATATATAAAGCCTGCCTTTTCCAATTCCTCGTAGGCGCGTTTTGTTGTGATCACACTAATGTGTAAATCCTTTGCGAGTTGGCGCATCGAAGGTAACGCAGCCCCATCCTTTAAATCACCTGATAAAATAGACGATTTAATTTGATTCATGATTTGTTCATAAATCGGCTCTTTCGAACTATTAGCAAGAATTATTTGCATGTTAATCCCTCTTCTTTGTTTTTACAGAACTGCTTTTTCTAACTTTAGATAATCCATATACACTAATGAATATTACAAATAATAAAAATACGATTATATTCGTTGTTGGATCGTTAATTTTTGGTATCGCATCCTGAAACGCCTTTAAAAGAACGACTAATACGACAAAAATAACGCCTTTAATAGAGACATGTTTCATTATTCCTTTCCTCCTCAATGTTTGCTGGAAAGCGAAATATGTATCCGCCTTTCTAAATATTGTATATATACGGTAGTTGCATTATATTCAATTATATATCCTCATGCAACTCTTTTTATACATATATTCCCTTTTAAAAGTAGTGCAGAGAATTGTGGTTTTATATGTGTTGGGAGACGTTCCTTCCGTGCTCAGCGTTACTGTAGTAGTGTCGGGAAACGGTCCTTCCGTGCTCATGCTCCACTTGTTTTGTCTGGACGTAAGTAGACTCGAAGAAGTAAGGGTCCAGCCAAAGCCAAAAGTCGCAATGATCTCGGAATGATCTTATTCCCTGAAGTCACGTTGTAGGGAGGCGTAGGAAAACGGGGATATCGTGCTCAGCGTTACTGTTGTGCGTGGGGAAACGTTCCTTCCGTGCTCATGCTCCGCTTGTTTTGTCTGGACGTAAGTAAACTCGAAGAAGTAACGGTCCAGCCAAAGCCAAAAGTCGCAATGATCTCGGAATGATCTTATTCTCTGGAGTCACGTTGTCGGGAAGCGTAGGAAAACGGGGATATCGTGCTCAGCGTAACTGTAGTGTGACGGGAAACGTTCCTTCCGTGCTCATGCTCCGCTTGTTTTGTCTGGACGTAAGTAGATCGAAGAAGTAGGGGTCCAGCCAAAGCCAAAAGTCGCAATGATCTCGGAATGATCTTATTCCCTAGAGTCACGCTGTGGGATTAGACCGGACTTTTCTTTATTTGAAATTGTCCCTTTTTTGGGTGCTCATGTGTTCTAACTTTATAGAGTGAAAATAGTAGAGATTGAGAGGAGGGGGAATATGGATGAATACCATGAACAAACTGCAGACAATCAAGTACTTCGTGCAATTAACCGAGTACGAGAAGGAGATAGCGAGGCCTATCTATCTATTGTTGAAATATATCAACAGAGAATATTTATGTATTGTTGGCGATTACTCGGAAACCGGGAAGATGCGGAGGATGCTGTTCAAGAGATTTTAATGAAAGCATATCAAAATCTGAAGGACTATCGTGATGAGGCACATTTTCAGTCTTGGTTATACACGGTTGCCTACCATCACTGTTTGAATGTCATCAGAAGGGTTCGTTTTCTACACCGGATCGCACCTTTGTTTAGAAGCGAGAAAAATCTCACGGACAGTCCTGAGCAGGAACTTGAAAAATGGATATTCAGCGAACCGCTCGAAAAGGCACTTCATAAACTATCGGCAGATGAAAGGAACATCGTCATTCTGCATATTTTTGAAGAAAAGAGTTTTAATGAGATTTCTGCTATTGTGAACAAGTCAATGGAATCAGTGAAGAAGAAATATAGTCGATCAAGACAGAAGCTTAAGAAATGGATAGAGGAAAGTGAGGGGGAAATTGAATGGAAAGTCGCGCAGACCATTTGGAAAAGAAGCTGAGAACCTACGAAAAAAGAATAGATTATAAGATTGATGTGCGTTCTCAGGTTATGAATCAAATCAGCGAAGGCGCAGTCTCTACCAACCGCTCAAGAACAAAATTCACAATTCCTAGGCAGAGAGCATCGAGAGCCATCTTATCTACTTTTGGTGCTTTCCTGATCGTTATTTTCCTGTCCTTTACCGCTTATGCTGCAACTGAGTTTTTACAGCTTCGTGCAAAGGATGGAAAAATACTGCTTGAGACGATGGCTCCCTGGGATCGAAATGATAAAGTAGAACAATTGCATAAGTTATCTTCTCCATACGAGAGTCAAGCATTACGCTCCGTTCTTCCGGGTCAACATATTGCTTATTACATAAAGGACGATACGATTAACCATTTGATAAGTGAAGTTAATCCTGACAGGGGATTGCTCGGTTTTCAAGGAAATCAGATCGAATATTATACTCTGCCTACTTTAGAGCTAGAAGCGGAGAAGTTGAACTCTCCAATAACTCATATTCCAAGTTCAATTGCGGGGGGGTACTCATTTAATTCTGGCGGAATTTATTTAGATATGCCAAAATTATACAATACGGACGGTACTCCGAATGAGAGGTATTTACAGATTCAAACTGCTTTGATCGAGGAAGCGAAAGCGGATCAAACAGACAAAAAATTATTCATAGAGACACTGGAATCTGAACAGCTAAGATCAATTTACTTACATTATAGGAAGGGGAAAAATATAGAGGATTATGTAACGGTCCTGGCTTCTTTTACGGATGGAGTTAAACAAGAGGTACAGCAAGAAGCAGGGATGACTACCGAAAAAGGTCTAGTCAATGGAAAAGAGATTCTTTACTTGAAGTACGAAGGGGACAACCCCCATCAAGTGATCAAATGGATCGATGAAACGTCAGGGGCTTATTATCATATACATGACACGAAGAAAAGTAAGCTCAGTAAGCAAGATTTCTTGAAAATCGCGGAGAAATTCGTACATTAATTCGTTTTGGTTACATAAATACCCATTAAGATCAGGAAGGAAAGAAGAAGATGAGAATCCGCTCAGCTATACAATCAGATGCTGTTCAAATTGCTGAAGTTCATGTGAACAGTTGGAGAACAACGTATAAAGGAATCGTTCCAGATTCGTATCTAGATAACTTATCTGTTGCAAAACGCACTTTACTATGGGAAAAGCAGCTAGATGGAGGAAACGAAGGGAGTAAAATATTTGTTGCTGAAAACGAGGCTGGTCAGATTGTAGGCTTTGTGAGTGGAGGACTCAATCGACTGGAAAGTATGCCTTTTGATAGTGAAATCTATGCTATCTATTTGCTCGAAGAATATCAAAGACAGGGCATCGGAGAACTACTCATGTCTTCAATCACAAGTTTTCTAACAGATCAAGGGTATAAATCCACCTATTTGTGGGCTCTAGAGGACAATCGCTATCGGTCTTTCTATGAAAAACTTGGAGGAGTCCTTACAGGCCGCGAAGAGATAGAGATCGGCAGTGTAAAACTCGGGGAAATTGCTTTTGGATGGGATCATCTGGATCGTTTAACAACACAGAAATAAAAATAAAGCAAAACGTAGAGTAATTGTTTCAACTATGTAAATATATGGGTAATTCTGATGTACTGGAACATCACGTATCTTGCAGTCACTTGGGATATACCAAATGAAGAAGGAGGCTGTCACGTATGTCCAACTCCATAGACCGTTTTATAATAAGGAAATTAAATAGCTGCGAAGAAGAACATACGAAAGAGCATCTTTTAGAGCTGTTTATGATTCGAATTGAGATGGCAGAACAAATGGAGGAGCTGATGAGTCGGCGTAAATCAGTATTTGCATATCATTATGTATGTTAATGAAAAGGTGCTGCCTGAGGACTTCTAATCGGAGAGGTCCTCTTTTCTTTGGGCAACTCTCTACAGAGAAAAGCACCACCCCTTAATAAAGGGATAGTGCGAGTGTGTCATTCTCACTGATGCTGTGCAAAATAGCCTCACTACCAATAATCTCGATACTAATCAGCGTATTTAAACATTTCTGTAATGCACGTTTACCGTGGTTAATCTTTGTTTCTAAAGCACTGCTAAGAAGTTTTAATGTCTTTTGAACAGGTTGTTTGTTTTCTGTGTTAAAGTAAACCGGGATTTTTTTGTCTTGAAAAAAGATTAATGTTCTCATTGAAATCACCTCAACTAGATTACTAGAGTTATTTCATATTGCTAATACTATATTCCGTTGCTTAAAATTACCTTAAAATAAGCTTATGTAAACATAAAGAACACCAATGTTTGCAAAGTGTTCACAATTTGGTTGTGAGCAACTAATGATTTCCATTGTAGAACATTTAAAAAACATGTCGATAAATGTTCTTTTTAAAAATAAAAATTGGAAATAAGTAAGTCAATAGTAATAGATTCCCGTGTTGAAACTAGGTATTTAGCTTTAAAAATGAAATCATAACATTGCAATTAAGTATCTTCTGTAAGAAAATATGATAGATTATAGGATGAGCTTAGTCGTAAATACAGGTGAAATATGATTTAGGACGATGGACATAGTCAAAAAGGGTGTGAATGGAATGATTCTCACAGTGGTACAAGGCAGACAGGGGACAGAGTGGCTTGACTTAGAAGTTCCGGATGAAAGCACCATTCAATATGTGAAATCAGTGCTGGCTGTTCGAATTTTTAATGAGCCTCCACAAGATCATGTTCAATATATAGTAGAAGCTAAATTTCCAGGTTCCCATTGGTTTGTGTTGCCGGATACGAAGCTGCTGTCTGAAACCGGGCTTCGAGAAGGAAGTTATGTTCGATTACAAAAAACGTTCTCTACAACAGATAAAGAGGCACCCGTTATTGGCAAACGTCTTTTATTTCAAACAGGATCTCATACATAGCCAAGAGGAGGAACTTTGATGAATATTATGTACCAGCGTTCCCCCCGTATGAAAGAAGTGCTCAAAAAAGAAACCGTGGAGATTTTACGTCCTCCGGTTGAACCGAATAAACCGACCTTTTCTCTCATTTCTATTATTATACCGATCGTAATGACCGCCGTTACGGTTAGTTTGTATTTCTATTTAAGTAAGTCAGGGAAACTCAGTAACAGCAGTTATATGACAATTCAGATGGTTATGATGTCGATGATGCTGATGACCTATACGATTCCATTTTTCGTATATTTAGGTAATAAGAAGGACTATAAGCGAAAGATTGAAGAGCGAGATCAGATGTATAGATCTGAACTTCAGAAACATCGGGATGAGCTTACACGGGAAGCCGAGCTTCAGGTACAGATAATGCATGAAATTCATGGTGACCCTGAAGTTTGCAGTCAAATCGTAAAGAACAAGCACAGTTCCCTATGGGAACGGTCTCCAGAAGATGATGATTTCTTACAAGTACGTGCAGGAACCGGAGAGGTTCCGTTTCGTATTTCTGTAGTACCGCCTAGACAAGACGGATATGAGAAAGAACCGCTGATTGAGGCAGCACATGAACTGGCAGAGGATTTTCGTATGGTAAAAGACGCATCCATTGTTCTTCCTATCTATGAATCAAAAGTGGTAGGAATTGTCGGCGATCGAGAAGATGTCTTGTCTATGCTTCGGGTAATTGTTACGCAGCTGACCACAAGACACTCTCCTGATGAAATGAAGCTTGCTGCTTTTTATGAAGACAAAGAGGCAGATGAATGGGAATGGATGCGCTGGTTTCCTCATTTTTGGGATGATGAACGTGATCAGAGGTATATGGCTGACAGGCACAGCGGAGTGCACCAGTTAGCCGACCATCTATATACGTTACTTCATCGCCGTAAAATGACTCGAAAAGAAAGAGGAAAGAAAAGTCCGGATCTTCCTTGCTACGTGGTGTTGTTGTCAGAAAGAGACATCATTGAAGAGGAACCTTTACTTCCCCTCATTCTAGAAGATGCTGAGGCGGTCACTACATGTACTATCATTCTTGCCTCACGTAAAGAATATCTGCCTATGCATTGTCAGCTTGTGGTTGAAGCAAGAAAAAAAGAAGGAAGTTATTCCAAAAAAACGGAGCAGGCAGACGTCATTCATGGATCATTTGTTCCTGATCGAATGACTAGAGAAGAAGCAGAGATTAGTGCAAGGCACTTAGCGCCGCTTCGATTAAAACGTTCATCGGCCTCTGATATTCCGCCGCTGCTTCCACTTTTTGATATGCTGGAAGTTTCGAGAGTCGAGCAGCTAAATGTGGAATCCAGATGGGCTGGAAATCGTCATCCGAATACTCTGCCTGTTCCTATGGGAGTGCGCGCAGGCGGAAAACGCGTATATATTAATTTACATGATAAAATAGAGAGACAAGGCCATGGTCCTCATGGACTTATCGCAGGAACAACAGGTTCAGGGAAGAGTGAGGTTATTCAATCGATTGTAGCTTCGCTTGCTTCTGAGTTCCATCCGCATGATCTGGCATTTATGCTAATTGACTATAAAGGCGGAGGAATGTCTAACACATTCAATAACTTGCCTCATGTGGTAGGTACAATTACGAATCTTGATCAATCATTAATGGAAAGAGCTAAAATTTCACTGCGAGCAGAGCTTGTTAGAAGACAAAAGCTTCTGAGTGGCGCAGGGAATTTACAACATATTGATGAGTATTATAAATGGCTTGACTCACACCATGCAGAGCCCCTGCCGCATCTCGTCATTATTATTGATGAATTTGCTCAGCTGAAGAGAGAACAGCCTGAATTTATGGATGAACTAATCAGTATTGCTGCGATCGGCAGAACCTTGGGCGTCCATCTAATCCTAGCTACTCAGAAACCAGCAGGTGTCGTCGATGATAAAATATGGAGTAACTCAAGGTTCCGCATTTGTCTGCGAGTACAAAGTGAAGGCGATAGCCGGGATATGATAAAAATACCGAATGCAGCCTGGATTACAAAGCCCGGACGCGGCTATTTTCAGGTCGGTAGTGATGAAGTATTTGAGGAAATGCAGTTTGCTTGGAGCGGAGCACCTTACACATCCAGTGAGGAAGACAGTGCTTCGTCCCTTCCGCTGATGGAAGTAAGGCTAAATGGCAAAAGGGAACCTTTGCTGACGGGAGAACGTGTAACGATGATGAAATCAGAGGGTTCTTCTAAACAGCTCCAGGTATTTATAGATTACATTGCAGAAATTGCTGAAAAGCAGGGAATTAAAAGGTTACAGGGGCCTTGGCTTCCCCCTTTGCCTGAACTGATCGAACTTCAAGAGATTACATCTCAAGGATCTATGACCTTGGATCAGGCACACGAAGGAATGTCATGGGAGCCGGTTGTAGGGTTACTGGATGATCTGCCAAATCAAAAACAGGTACCGCTGCGAATTTCACTTCATTCTGGACATTATGCAATTTACGGTATGCCGGGCCTCGGGAAAACAACATTTGTTCAAACTCTCCTGATGTCACTTGCCGAAGATAACGACAGTCCATGGCACGGATATGTCATTGACATGGGCCGCATGATGAGAGAGTTCAAAAACTTACCTCAGATCGGCGGTGTAATGACTGCAGAGGATGATGATCGGATTAAACGTTTATTCCGTTACTTGTCCAAAGTATTTATGCAAAGAAGAGAGATGATCGCAGATGCTGGTGTCAAAACCATCTCTGCTTTCCGTAGAGGAACGGGGCAAAGAATCCCGCAAGTTCTTGTTGTTATCGATGGATATTTATCTTTCCGCAACTCTTATCCTGATGAGAATGAACAACTTGAGATTCTGCTAAGAGAAGGAGCAAGCCTAGGTATTACATTTGTAATTACTGCGAATCGGATCACAGACATTTTTGAAAAAGTAAGAAGCAATATTTCGAATGCGATTTCTTTTGAAATGGCAGATCCAAGTGATTATTACTATGCAGTGGGAAGACCTTCACGGGTGCCGGTTGGTTATCCGCCAGGCAGAGCACTAGTTAAAGGACAAACCCCGCCGTTAGAATTTCAAGTAGCTCTTCCTGTTAGAGGAAGAGAGGAATCAGAGCGGGCAGAACAGCTTAAATTGCGTATTCAAAAAATCAATAATCAGTATTTGGGGCCGGAGGTTCCACAAATTGAACCGCTGCCTGAGGTAGTAACGCTCTCGGAGCTTCTTACTGAAGAAGATAGACTGCAAGAGGAAACGGCTATTTATAAAGTCCCTGTGGGACTTATGACAGACGATCTTTCCTTGTTTCATATCAGCCTTAGAGAAGGACCGCACTTTATGGTGGCAAGTCCCATGGAAGGCGGTAAATCCAGCTTTTTAATGACTTGGATGTTATCTCTTGCCTATCATCATTCGCCTGAACAGTTAAATATGTATACAATTGATACAAGGTATGGAGAGCACGGACTAGGTCAACTAAAGGATCTGCCGCATGTTTATAAACACGCGGCAAGGGAAGAGGAACTTGCTCCTCTCATTCAAGAGGTATATGAGAGAGTGATGAAACTATCTTCTGATACTTGTGGACCTGAGATCGTCTTGTTCATTGATGATGCGGATACTTTAGCAAAACAGATGAATGATTTTACAATGAAAGATCAGCTTGGTGTGATTGTAAGACAGGGAAGAGACAGAGGTGTACATGTCGTACTGGCAGGTGTGGCTTCTGACTTTCCGACCTTTGGAGCGGATTGGGTAACGGATGTGAAAGCATCGCAGAGTGGATTATTATTTGGTACGCTTGACCCTAATGATTTATCCTCCTTCCGTATACCTTATTCCGAATCGAGTGCGGCATCGAATGGTCTAAAAGTCCTTCCGCCGGGCCAAGGGTACTATGTCAAGCGAAGGTTTTCTAGGATTAAAGCTGCTCTGCCATGGAATAACACCAAAGAATGTGCTGAATGGATTAAAAAAATTCGTGACCGATGGCATGTTGTAGTTTGAAGGGAGGTGGCTCATAATGTTGACGGTTCATCATTCCAAACAGAAGGTCGTAACATTGGAACAAACAGAACTGTTTTTTCTGGCCGGAATCTTAGGGTCTGACCGATTGCTTGGCATTGAAGATCCTTTTCTTGGCTATTTAACAGATGATATTGCTAAGGAATGGAATAAAGCAAAAGAGGCATTGTTGCAAAAAGGTTACTTGATTCAAGATGAAGGCTCCAGTGAGATCACGATGACACCGACCGTGTTCTCAAGAGTTGCCATTGCAGGATTATCCTCGAGAGCATTCCGTTTTCAATATGAAGATAAAGGTAGTAGTTATGAAGGGTACCTGCATTGCACAAATGAGCGCGTAGTGGAAGTGACCAGGGCACATGAAGAGCAGGTAACCTACCAATTATCCGATCTTGGTAACGTAGAACAGGCATGTGAAGCTGTTGTCGATAAAATAAAATGGAGTCAAGAGAAAATAAGTGAAAATATTCCTGCATTAATGTTTTCAAAGAAAAAGTTTTATGAGAATATAAAGCAATACCAGGAATTGGACTCTTTGAGTCAAGCTCTTGCAGAAGATTGTCATGACAGGCAAGGAGCTCACGCACTTGCTGAAACGATTATAGAAAAGCAGACAGAAGGGGAATTTCAGCTGCTTGTCTGGAACGGACAGGAGTGGGAATCTCAATCTGCTGCGTTTATATCCGGTACTTCCGTTAATTGGTTGTTACGCATGAGTACGATGGGAAAAGGGGATTGGCTCATTGCTTCTCCGGCAACGAAAGAGCAGTTTAAGGAAATGCTTTTCGATTGGCTGAATCAGCCTCTAGATCAAGAAGAAAGGTGATGCATTATGCGCATTCGTGTGGAACCGAATGTGCTTCGAACGCTTAGCAGTCAATTGAAGCTCGCGGCGGAGCAAATTCAGCAAACTATTGTTGTTT
Organism: Paenibacillus sp. GYB006; assembly: GCF_036577645.1. NCBI lineage: Bacteria > Bacillati > Bacillota > Bacilli > Caryophanales > Paenibacillaceae > Paenibacillus > Paenibacillus sp. GYB006. The sequence goes on from NZ_JARBDA010000001.1 coordinate 1,050,558, forward strand.
TGGAGAGAGCTCTCAGTACTATCGAGGGAGATACAGCTGTACATGAAGGCATCGTTTATGAATGGATGAGATCAAAGCAGCTGGCTTCATTTATCGAAACAGAACTTGAGAGATTTAGCTCCGAGTTGTCGCGGAAGGCAGAAGATTTTACTCGTGCAGACGAAGATTATCATACCGTTTTATCTTATATTGATTATTCTAACGTCTCACCAATGCGCATGCTGCAATCTCAACAGATTACTTCTTTAAGAAATAACGAGCTGACATCTTTTGCGGTATCTAATCCGAAATCAGCTTTAATGGCAATTCATCAATCGGGTAGTTCTGATGATGGAAATGGGATCGGCGTGCTCCTCCAAGCTTCTGAAACAAATCCAAGAGGTTGGATTTTTAAGGACCCAGCTATAGGAGAAAAGGTGGGTTAATCGAATCTACCAAACTTTTATTAGCTGCGATTAGCTTCCCATTTGTGTAAATATAGAATTAGAAGCCGAGCTAATAAGTAAGAAAAACCTTTACCAACTCTTTGTTTGCGGAAGTTTCATTCTTACTAAATTGGGTTTATTTACAATTAGGACCAATGACTTTAGACAGGTCTAAAGTCATTTTGGTACAATTTTTTCAGGAATTAACTAAATTTTGAAGAATAATAAGGAGGAATATCATTCTATGTCAGGTCGCATTCTCATTTCCCCGGAGCAAGTGGATCAAGTAGCGAATCAATTTAAACAAAGCGGTGAGCAAAGTCAACAGATCGTTTCTAGTTTGACTCAATCCATTAATGGTATGGAAGGTCAATGGGAAGGGATGACAAAACAACGCTTCTTCACTGAGTTCCAGGAAGCAAGCAAACAAATGCAAAGCTTTGTTCAAACCTTGAATAGCATCAGTACAGAACTTACCGCGATTGCTCAGAAATTCCGTTCCGTTGACCAATCTCGCTAATCAATTATCGCAAGATTCTAATTATACTTACATGAGTTATGAAATGGATTCATTATATTTGATAATAGCTTTATCAACCTGGAAACCGGGAGTTAACATAACTTCCGGTTTTCTTGCATCGACAACGAAAAGAGAGGGATGTTCATGTCTTTTCAACCCAATCCGGGGGATCAGCTCCATATTAATGGAGTTACTTACCAGGTGGGACAACATCCGGCTGCCCCTGGCATAGCATATGCACAGACGGGAAGGCAAGGTACCGTATATAAGTTGATTCCTGCCGGCGGTAACGAATATGAATCTAAAGCCTTAAAAGTGTTTTTCCCTAAGTTCCGTGTCCCCGCTATGGTCTATCAATCTGAACAGATGGAAAAGTATAGCGAAGTGTCAGGCTTGCAGGTCTGCAATCGTGACGTGCTCACTCCTGAAAGAAACGGAAAATTAATTAGTGAGCATGGGGATCTACTATACTCAGTGCTTATGCCATGGATCGGCGGGATTACCTGGTTCGATATCATATGTGACAAAAAACGTTTGACTCCAAGTGAAAGTCTGACACTTGCGGCCTCTTTTGCCGGGATCGGATCTGCTATGGAGCAAAGAGGGATTGCACACTGTGATCTATCAGCCCCCAATGTACTTATTCCGTTTTTTTCCGAAGATGAACAGCCTGAAGGCTCTGCAGCTGTGGAACTCGTTGATGTGGAACAGATTTATAGTCCAAAAATGGACAGACCCGATGCTTTATTAGCAGGTTCAGCTGGATATGCTGCCCATCGTATCGTAAACAGCGGTTTATGGAGCAGTTATGCAGATCGTTTTGCTGGAGCCGTAATTCTTGCTGAAATGCTTGGTTACTGTGATAAAGATATCGTGGATCTAACATATGGTGAAAGTTATTTTGATCAGCGCGAACTTCAAACGGGCTGTGAGAGATACATGAAACTTATGCACTTTTTAGAAACAAGATATGGTCACAAAATTTCGGAATTATTCAGCAGAGCATGGAATAGTCAAGATTTAAGCAGCTGTCCTACTTTTGGAGAATGGTTAATTGCCCTTTCCAATGTTGAACTTCAGCCCGAAGAAGAGAAGGGAGAAGTTTATGCGGATACAGTTGATGAAGGATTAACAGGAAATACAGACTACACAGACTACACTAAACCTTTGGAAGCTGAACCAGCCATTCATACGATAGATCAGCAAGAGTTGACTATTCCGCCTAAGCTTTCAGCAGAATCTAGTGCTCAGAATGAGAAACTGACTAGTAAAGTTTGGACATCCGAAGAAATACAATATGAGATTCAAAAAGCAAGAGACTTAGAGAAAAGCGGAGAGGTTATACCTGCTATAGATGCTTATCGTTCTGCTCTTTCCAAAACAGAATCTGGCAGCGCGTTATCCGTTGAGATTCGTGCTGCGATCCAGCAGCTTGAAGCCGATCATCTCAAAAAAGATGAAGGCGATACTATAAAAGTTTCTCCATTCTGGCTGCGCAATAAAAAGTTAACGATTGCGGCAGCAATTGTCGTGATAGTCTCAGCGATCGCTATTCCAGGGGTGCACACCCTCGCGGAACGTGCAGAGACAAAACATGCCCTTGCTTTGCAAGAGGCTGAGCAGATAAAGAAACAAGAGGAAGCCCAGCAGGCTGCCGAAGCTGCCAAGCTTGCGGAAGAGAAGAAGAAACAAGAGGCTGCGGCACTTGCTCAAAAGAAAGCAGATGAAGAAGCTGCTAAAAAAGCAGCACAGGAGAAAGCGGCATTACAAGCGAAGTACGATAAGCAAGCAAAATATGAAGCTTATCTTGCTAAGGTAGAAGCCAAGAAAGAAGCTGCAAAAAAGGCGGAATTACAAGCAAAATACGATAAACAAGTTAAGTATGAAAAATATTTGGCAGATAAACAAGCGCTTCAACAGAAACAAGCGGAAGAACAAAAACAAAAGGAAGCGGCTGCAAAATTAGCAGCTCAAAAGGCAGCAGAGAAAAAAGCGGCTGAAAAAAAAGCTGCTCAGAAAAAAGCAGAAGAAGCAGCAGCCTTGAAGAAAAAGCGTGCCCAAAATGTAGTGCAGCTCATCGCTTCTTATAATCTGGCTTACAATGCTCAGAAAGGCAAAAAAATCGAAAATGCGAGAACGTATGCCAGAGATTTTATGGAGCGCTATGAGAAAGATGCCAGTTACTATAACGGAGTCGGAAAAATATCTCAACGGGTAAAACATATCAAGAAATTTATCAGTAATCGAAGTTATCGTTTACCCAATATTTGATCCATCCTCATTTTATTATTTCTAAATTATTTAGAGGTGAAGGAACAAAAATGAATTATACAATACAAGCCTCACAGCGTACGCCCGCACTAATCATTTATTTAATTGATATTAGTGCTTCCATGAATATGATGATGGATAATCGTAGACGGATGGACATTGTGTATGATGCTTTATCACTCGCCATACGCCAAATGGTTTTTCGCTCTACGAAAGGGAATAGACTGACTCCAAGATATCGAATTGCCATCCTGGCTTACAGTGATGATGTATATGATTTACTTGGCGGCGTGAAAGGAATTGACGAGATTGCAGCCATTGGCTCACTCCCAGACCTGACGCCGATGCGGTTTTCAGATTCAGCCAAAGCTTTTCTACAAGCGGAGAAAATATTGCAAAGCGAGCTGCCTCATATGCAAGATTGTCCTGCACCGCTTATCTGCCATATGACAGATGGGGTTGCAACAGGGGATGATCCTGAGCCTATTGCAAAACGAATTATGGATATGAGTGTGCCAGATGGAAATGTTTTAATTGAAAATATATTTATTTCCGATCATCTTCTAGATGTGCCTGTTACAGAGCCAAGAAGATGGGGCGGTATTCTAAGAGATACCGAGTTGAAGGATGAACATGGGGAGAAGTTGCGCAACATGTCATCCGTTCTTCCGGAAAGTTATCGGGAAATGTTGATGGAAGCGGACTACTTATTATCCCCTGGTTCGTTAATGATGCTGCCTGGCTCATGCGCAGAACTGGTCTCGATTGGATTCCAAATGTCTGCAGCTACACCGGTAAGGTAAGGAGGAGAACGGTTTGAAGTCTTTGCGAACGTCGGTACCAGACCGTGGGAAGCCGCTCTTCTCTGAGGAATCTTTCCATTATGTAAGTTCACAACATACGAACCAGCCGTTATCCACGTATAAAGGACGATGGTTCTGTCGTTATGGTTACGGTTTGTCCTTTGAGTCAGCATCTTATGGTGATAAAGGACAGGATTTTGCAGCGGTTCATATTCAGGGAGATGTATGCACTTTTGTACTCTGTGATGGGGTGTCCATGAGTTATCATGGAGATTTTGCTGCCAGGTATCTTGGAGAAGCGTTATGCGCATGGATGAACGAAACCAAAGACTGGTCTTCTTCCTTGTTGTATCAATTTCTGATGAGTCTTACCATTCCCGCTTCGAGGGAGCTTAGCAACTACGCAGGAAGTCAGAATGCAAATATTCCTATGATGCTGCAGGAAGTGCTTGAAACGAAGAAAAAATTAGGAAGTCAGTCCATGTATATCTGCGGAAAAATAAAGCTGGGCTCCGGTAAAAAAGGAAGCCGTTTGCAGCTTGCTTGGCAAGGTGACTCTAGAATTCGGCTTTTTCGCAGCGGGAAAGAGATGGATCTTTCTTTTGACAAAACGAGAAGGACATCAGAGCGGTGGTCAACAGTAGAAGGACCCATCGGAGGAAGTCCTCACGTGTATGAAGAGACATTTCCACTTGGCGAAGATTTCGTACTTCGTTTATACACAGATGGTATGGGAGAACTTGATCCGATTGGAATTCATTTACCCGATGAGGAAATTCAAGTGTTGATGGATGCTCCGCATACAGGTGGACTTGAAGATGACGCTGCTTTTATCGAATTGAACTGGAAATCATAACTATTTGTTAAAAATTCACTCCTTTGGGTAGGCTGTCTAAGAGAATTTCTATATATCTCTGGATCAGAGACTTCAAAGGAGTGATTTTATATGTCATCATCTTCGGAAAATGGATTACGTTTTTCAGGGAAAACAGCGATTGTTACGGGGGCAGGCTCTGGTATCGGCAAAGCAGCGGCGTTAAAGCTAGCGAAAGAAGGGGCTAACATTGCTTTATTTGATCTGATCGATGAACGTACGGAAGAAACGAAAAAATCGATTGAACAGATGAAGTTGGGTCAAGTGGTCTCTTATGATGTAGATATATCTGATCCAAATCGTGTGGAGAAATCAGTAAATGATACGATCGATACGTTTGGTGGAATTGATATTGTGTTTGCGAATGCCGGTATTAATGGTGTTGTCGCTCCTATTGAAGACATTGATATTCAGGATTGGCATAACACCATCAACACAAACTTAGGAGGCACATTTTTTACGGTGAAATATGTACTGCCTCATATGAAAAAAAGAAATGGCGGAAGTATTATCATTACCAGCTCCATTAATGGGAATTACACATTTTCGAATATAGGAATGTCAGCGTATAGTACCTCAAAGGCAGGTCAAGTTGCTTTTGCCAAAATGGCTGCGCTTGAACTCGCCAAATTTAAAATTCGGGTGAATGTGATATGCCCGGGTGCGATTACGACGCATATTGATCAGAGTACAGACACATCGGAAGAGCTTAATGAAGTTTCGATCAAGATGGAATTTCCTGATGGAAGACAGCCGCTCTCTCATGGACCGGGAACACCCGATCAAGTTGCGGAACTGGTGGCTTTTTTAGCTTCCGATGCTGCGCAGCATATTACAGGGGCACAAATTGTAATTGATGGAGCGGAGTCTCTTCTCAGCTAATGCAGCATATCGCGTAGAATGGGATATGTTATTTGTCCAAAAATCATATAGCTCAACCGTTTCCCTTGCGGGAGGCGGTTTTTTTCGCTATTTTATATACATTACACTAAGCTACACGTTTGTTTATTGCTGGAACAGCGAGGGATTTATCAGAATCCTGCTTTAGCTATGTATGAGTCTAAGATTCGTGCAAAGCTGGAAGATTAACAATCATGGAGACATGGAGAAAAGAGATTTAAAATGCGAAAAACGATATGGAATCAAGATCACAACCTTCCGATTCATCAAGTCATTCCCGACATCAAAAGCACGCTTATGCAAAAAACTTCGGCTGTTCTTGTTGCTGAACCCGGGGCTGGGAAAACAACCGTCGTTCCTCTAGCTTTATTAGAAGAAGAATGGATGATTCACAAAAAGATAATCATGCTTGAACCTCGAAGACTGGCTGCTAGGAATGCCGCAATGAGAATGGCAAAAAGTATAGGTGAACCTGTTGGGAAAACAGTAGGCTATCGGGTTCGGATGGACAGTAAGGTAAGCAGTGATACTCGAATCGAAGTGGTAACCGAAGGAATCTTAACGCGAATGCTGCAACATGATCAGGCACTCGAAGAGGTGGGGCTTCTTATTTTTGATGAGTTCCATGAACGCAATTTACATGGTGACTTGGCTTTGGCACTCGCACTGGAGTGTCAATCTGTACTCAGGGAAGATTTACGGATCCTAGTCATGTCCGCGACGCTTGAAGCTGAACCTGTAACTTCTCTGCTCGGTGATGCTGCGCTGATTACTTGTAAGGGAAGAACCTTTCCAGTAGAAACGAAGTATATGCCAAAGCTTCATAATATGGATATGGAGGCGCATATGGCACAGGTTATTCCCCTTGCCTTACGTCAGCAAGAAGGGCATGTCCTGGCTTTTCTACCTGGGGCAAAAGAAATTCACCGCGTGATGAGAATGCTAGAAGGACAGAATTTAGATCCAAATATAAAGGTGTATCCGCTTTATGGTGCTTTATCGCAGCAAGAACAGGACCGTGCAATCTTAACTCCAGGTACAGGAGAGCGAAAAGTGATTCTTGCTACCACTATCGCGGAATCCAGTTTAACCATTGAAGGGATTGGAGCGGTAGTAGACAGCGGCTTAAGAAAAGATTCTGTCTTTTCTTCACGTTCCGGTATGAGCCGATTAGTGACGATTCCGATCTCCAAAGCTTCCGCGGACCAGCGAAAGGGCCGGGCAGGAAGAACAGCAGAGGGGATATGCTACCGCTTATGGAGTGCATCAGAGCAGGATGCCAAACCAGAAAAGAACCGACCCGAGATTCTCACTGCGGATCTTGCTCCTGTAGCGCTTGAACTTGCGGTGTGGGGCGTGCAGAACCCGGACGATTTACGCTGGCTTGATGTGCCGCCTGCGGGCGCTTATGAGGCAGCAACTGCGCTGCTGCAGCAGCTGGGCTGCCTGGATGACCGCGGCCATGCAACGAGCCGCGGCAAACAAATAGCGGGGATGGGGACACATCCCCGCATTGGACACATGCTGCTGCAAGCTGCGAAGCTAGGACTGGCCAGGGATGCCAGTCTGCTGGGCGCGCTATTGCAGCAAGGATCATCCCGCCTGCTGGTCCCGAGGGCGGGATGGGATCTTCGTCCGCAGCTAGAACATCTGCGGACAACCTCTGCTGCCGGCTTTGCCTCGGCAGCCTCCCAAGATGAGGCCTCGCTGCGCAGCCTCATCCAAGAGAGCCGCCAGCTGTACAGAGAGGTAGAGACACTCCAGACAGAAGGCGAGTCTCTACCTCCGCAGGAAAGCTGCGGCTTACTGCTTGCCTTTGCCTATCCGGAACGGATCGGGCAAAGAAGAGAAGATGGCCGCTATTTCCTTGCAAGCGGCCGGGGTGTGCGGGCCTCTTCTGCGATGAGCGGTCTCACTGCTCCTTATATCGTTGTTGCAGAAGCTGATGACCAAGGAGCGGATGGACTTATTCGAACATGCGCTCCGCTTGCGCTTGCAGATATCTACACTTATTTAAAAGAACTCATTTCAACCCAAGAAAAAGTGTTCTGGGATAAAAACACACGCAGTGTGCGATCCTTGAAATGGCAGAAACGTGGAGAGATTATCCTGAAAGAAATGGCTTATCCGAGTCCGCCTGAAGAAGATATTTTACAAGCATTATTAACAGGAATAAGAGAAGAAGGATTGTCTGTCTTTTCTATGAATAAAACCACTCATCAGTTAGTGGAACGGATGCAATTTTTGCATAGCGTAAATCCTGCTTGGCCGGATCTTTCGGGTTCCGCTCTGCTTGAATACCTACTTAATCATATCCCGCCTTACTTGGCAGGGGTGCGCTCCGCAGCTGGATTACAGCAGATATCCATTACATCCGTACTCTTAGACAGCTTATCCTGGGAAGAACGACAGACACTTGAGAAGGAAGCTCCTACCCATTACACCGTACCCAGCGGCTCTAAGATTCCTATCAGATATGATGGACAAGGGGCTCCATATATTGCTGTCAGACTGCAGGAAATGTTTGGACTTACAGAAAGCCCGCGACTGGGAGAAGGGCGTGTTCCCCTAACGCTTCATTTACTATCCCCTGCGCAAAGACCTGTACAAGTTACTTCGGATCTGAACAGTTTTTGGCGAGAAGGTTATTACGAGGTGAAGAAGGATCTGAAAGGGCGTTATCCTAAACATTACTGGCCGGAAGATCCACTACAGGCAGTAGCGACAAACCGTGTTAAACCGAAAGGAAAATAGCCTGGGTAACCCCACAAGAAGCACTTTATATTTGGCGTTTATTGTTTCGACCTTGTAAAGAAGGGTAATTAACAAGCACAGATTACTTTTTGATGAGGAGGAAATGATAATGGCTAACAAAACTAAAAAAGTTGTAGGGGTATTTCAGACCGAACAAGAAGCTGCACGGGCAATTGAACAGTTACAAGACCGAGGATATCACAACAGTGAAATTTCGGTGATTACACGAAGTAAAGACGATATGAGAGCAATCGAATCGGAGACGGGTACGAAAGCTCCGGAAGGCGTGGCAGCGGGTGCAGCTACGGGCGGTGTGCTTGGTGGTCTAGCTGGATTGTTTGCAGGAATTGGTGCCCTCGCGATTCCAGGAATTGGGCCGATTTTGGCAGCAGGGCCGATAGCAGCTACTCTAACCGGTGCAGCAGTGGGTGCTGGTGCAGGCGGGTTAGTTGGCGGATTAGTGGGTCTTGGTATTCCAGAAGATGAAGCTGAGGAATATGAAAGAAATGTAGACGAAGGGCATATCCTCGTACTCGTAGATCAAAAAGGTACAGATCGTGAAATCCACGGGATTTTCCGAGATAATCGGTCGCTAAATGCAGATCGTTACCGTGATTATGAGGAAGAAAATAATCTTCCAGGTCCTGATCGTGTTGCAAGAGACCGGGTGGAAGAGGAAGCAATCAAAACCAATATGGATCGCACCATTCGATAACAAATAAGTAATCTCATCATAAAGCAGTAATATGAACCTCTCAAGCCTTCTGGCTAGGGAGGTTTTATCTGTTATATCGTCAATGCTAGATTTCGTGTATGATTGATTCTTAACAACGAAATAAAATAATAAATGTATGAATTCATGGAGGATATGTGTCAAGTAAACCAAGAATAACAGCGATCGAAACGTTACGGGGAATGTCTTTCCTCGCCGTAGTTCTACAGCACTCTATCGCTCATTATGCATATGTACCTGGAGTTACCTATACAGATGGTGTAATGATGTCTGTGCTTCTTATGTTATCAAAATTTGCAGTGCCTGCTTTTCTCTTTATTACGGGCATGGTGCTCTTCTACAATTATGAAGACCGATTTACAAGCGGTACTTTTATAAAACGAAGAATCACCGATATCTTTCTTCCCTATTTGATATGGTCCCTGATTTATATTCTTTTCTATGCGTGGCAGACAGCCGGACTGGCTGGTTTTAGTTCATTGGATCTGGGGGGAATCCTCACGAAGCTGCTGACGGGAAAAAGCAGTTATCACTTGTGGTATATCATTATGATTATGCAGCTCTATTTACTGTTTCCGATCATCCGCCAAGGTGTATTGCTGCTAAGAAATAAATATAGGGAAACGGTCTTACTTACCTTTTTGCTGATGATGGGTGTTATTTATTTTATTCTCATGTTTTATCGTGGAAAGATTGGAGTCATAGCCGAAGTTGCTGATATCCCATTCATCACTCCGTGGCTCACGATATATGCAGATCGAAATGTCTTGTATTTTTTCTTTTACTTTTTGCTTGGCGCTGCTGCGGGATTATATCCGAAATGGTGGCAGTCTATTGTATGGAAATCGAGAATGATAATGGTTCCTCTCTTTATGTTGTTCACGGCTTACTATGTCTACGATCTTTCTCGTCAATTTCTTACCCCGGATGGACTGCATATTCAATTTAATCGAGTCTCTTTATTGAGACCGGACATGGCATTATATCTTGTGATCTCCTTATTTGTTGTTTATTTCATAGCGATGAGACTGCCTGAAGGAAAATGTTCTCGCCTATTTGCTACTATAGGAAATTTGTCATTTGGTGCTTACCTTATGCATGCGCTGATGCTAATCGGTACATATAAGATAGAAGCCGTCCTATATCCAAACTGGAATGTACCGTGGAAAATGCTATTTACCTGGTTGATCGCTTCTTTATTATCCCTTGGTGCAACACGGTTAATCGCTTATTTAAAGATTGGAAAGTGGGCTGTGGGCATTCATATCCCAACAAGGAAAAATAACAGATGATGAAAAATTCATAATAGTTATGAAAAGATCCTGAGTGCTCGCGTATATACGAGTACCCAGGATTTTTTAGTATATTGACGTGACGATATCTAGATGATGAGAAGCAAATTCCCGAAAGGTCATTGGATTTTTGTTGTCATACTGTCCAGTAGCATGAATTTCTCCCCATTTGAGAACCAGACTGTATAAGAAATGGATAGAAAGACGGGATGAGATATCATTAGGAGAACTAGGAAGACCCGCGTTTTGAAGATAAGAAGAGAGAAAGAAACCAGCTCTTTTTTGCTGCCCTTTCCATAGCAGTTGATTGGTGAACTTAACGACGTCTGCGAGTGGATCACCAAAATAAGCGGTCGTAAAATCAATAATACCACTCACTTCCCATTCGCCGGCATTTTGCTGAATCAAGATATTTTCTGACTTGTAATCTCCCATAACAAACGAATACATCTCTATATCACAGAAGGAGGGCTCTGCTGCACTTATTTTTTCGTGAACCCAGTCCATATCTGCATCTTCAATAGGGGAGTATTTTTTGGCGTCTTCGAGCCAGTATAAGATTTGCTCCTTAGAAAAGGAGTAGAGACCCTGATGGAAGGGGCGTAGATCTTCGGTTTCTGGATCATATTCACCAGCTTCTTTTGTTCTCCAGGTGTGAAGTTCAAGAAGCGCAGCAGCAAGCTTAGATAGGATCACTTGATCTTCTTCTTCAGACAGAGCAAGTTTATCCAGATCATGATAATGAACCCCAGGCAGAAGAGGCATGATTACATACGAATAGCCGAAAAGGTCCTCCGCTGAGTCGATAATGTAAGGCACTGGAACGGGAGCTTTGGTATGTATTTTAAGCTGCTGAATCATAAACTGTTCTTCTTTCCATTGTCCTGGGTAAAGAGGATTTCCCTTAAATACATAATCTCCTGTTGAGGTATGAATAAATAGAGTTTGCTTCATAACTCCGTGCTCTGTCGGCTTGTAGGAGTGTAAAGTACCGAGTGCCCAGCGAGATAACATCTCTTGAATGGTATGCTGCTGAACGTTCGTAATTCGCGGAGCAGAAAAATAAATGCGGGTCGTCAGAATAACCACTCCTTTTATTTGATTTCCTTATTTTACAATAAATGATGCATAAAAAGAGGAAGTAGAGAAGAATTAAAATGGATTTGCTGAAACAAAACACAAATTATTCAATATTTTCAATACATGAAAAATTCACAAAAGAAGTTCAAAACAGCTCCCCAGCTACTCTTCATATAAAACTTCATAAAATTGCCTCATATTCACTATGTTATATTTCCTGTCACAAAATGCATGTACGGAAAAATAGAAGGATGTCAAGACATAAAAAGAGGTTTATAATGGAACAAAGATGGTTATTTGATTGTAATGAGAGGAGGACATCAGTTGGCTTTTATGATATCCCAGCGTGCATTTATTAAACTTTATTTAATTACCATGGTCGAGCAGCACAGAGGTTACGGCTATGAAATGCTGGAAGCCATGAAGGATGAATTCAAAGGGTTTGGTTATGTTCCCCCTCAGAGTGAAGTTTATCGAGCCTTACATGAATTGGTTCAGGAAGGTGTGTTTTATCGAACCAAGCGATTAAAGGGAAACGACCCTCGCGTCGATTTCCAAGAGATCGTATTATATCACTTTACGGATGATGGAGAAGAAAAAGCCTCTTTATATAAAAAGCAGGTAAAGGTCGATTTGGACAGGTGTCTTGGGATGCTTAATAAAGCAGAGCGAGATAACTTTTAGGACTCGCGGGAAAGCGGTTCATCTGTAACAGAAAGGGAGAATAGCGATGAGTGAGCTGATCAGATGGGGAATTTTAAGTACGGCGAAGATTGGCATAAATGCAGTGATACCTGCTTTACAGCAATCGGAACGGGGTCAGGTCGTAGCTATTGCCAGCCGGGATGAGAGCCGGGCAGCAGAAATTGCGGCAGAATTAAATATTCCAAAAGCATATGGAAGCTATGATGCACTGCTTGCAGATGAAGAGATTGATGCTGTGTATATTCCAGTGCCGAATCATCTGCATATGGAGTGGACGATTCGAGCAGCGCAAGCGGGTAAACACGTATTATGTGAGAAGCCTGCAGCACTGAACGAAGAACAGGTTACTCAAATGATTGATGCGTGTAAGACAGCAAATGTCGTTTTTGCAGAAGCTTTCATGTATCGATATCATCCTAAACACCAACGCGTGAAAGAGATCATCGAGAGTGGAGAAATTGGAGAGGTTCGCGCCATTCATGCCAATTTCACCTATAATAATTGTGATGATAAAGAAAATGTTCGTTTTAAAAACGACATGGGCGGGGGTTCTCTTTACGATGTTGGCGTCTATCCTATTTCAGCAGCGCGTATGTTCCTTGAGGAAGAACCAGAGGCAGTTACCGTACACGCTTTATTCTCCCCAGAACATGATGATGTTGATATGATGGCATCGGGACTTGTTGAATTTCCGAACAAAGTCGCACTGACGTTTGATTGTGGGATGTGGGCTTGTGCGAGAGCAGAATTTGAAATACTCGGGACAAAAGGAAGAATTGAACTTCCAAAAGTATTCGGCTGGGAGAACAGCGATATTCCTCCGCAGATTATTATTCATACCGATCATGTCACTCGGGAAGAACGAGTTTCTGTGTCGAATTCTTTTGTACTTCAAGCAGAGGCCTTTGCAGATGCTGTTCTTGACGGCAAACCGCTCCCTTTTGGACCGGAAGATGCAGTTCATAATATAAGGGTCATTGAAGCCTGCCTAGCGTCTGCTCGTAAAAGGGAACGAGTCACCTTGCCAGCAATGGTCCCTGTTTTTTAACACTCTTCTGTTCTAGTATTGTTCCATAAAATGATAGATATCTATAGAAAACGCCTCCGATAGGATGTATATCCATAAGGGGCGTTTTTGGTAGTTTTGACCCGTGCATCCGTACACTCTATAATAGTCATCAATCCTTATTAAAGGTGGGATCATTCATGGATGTAAAAGTTTTGTCTACTACGGAAGAGATTAAGATCTATTCGGATCCTTATCGTTTGAGGATTTTACATGTATTTCGCCGGTTTGGTAAGCCGGCTACGGTGAAGGAAATTGCTGATGAACTTGGAGAACTTCCTGCTAAAGTACATTATCATGTTAAGAAATTAGAGAAAATTGGTCTGTTAACTTTGGTAAATACAAAAGAAATTAACGGGATTATTGCAAAATATTATGCCGTTTTTTCTGGAGAAATAGAGATCGGACAGAAACATACAGAAAATGCAGAAATACAAGAAGTAGTTAAGGGAGAAAATGTTCAGCACCTGAATGAGTTATTTGACCGTCATAAAATCAACTATGTAGAGCGGACATCCGAGGATGCTTCCTCTGTACAGTTGTTTAATCGTACGCTGTATATGACAGAGGAAGAAGCAAAAGTCTTACAGCAAGAAATAATTCGATTATGTGAACCTTATTTCAGTAAACGGAAAGAAAAAGAGAAAGAGAAGGCGAGCTATGATCTCTTTGCTAGTTTTGTCCGTAATCCTCATTAATAACAGTGAAGAAGAACCTTTCCAGAGATGGAAAGGTTCTTCTCACATGGTGGTCAAGGATTACATATCATCATAATTTGTAACGTCTCTTTTTGTTGAAGTAGCCGGTGAATCGGAGTTACCGAAGTCTTCTACTGTTTCCCATGCATTCGCATTATCAAATTTACCGGCATTACGCTGGCTGATTTCTCCTGCACCGCGTGGAGGAGGGGTCATGACTTGTTCCTCTACAGGCCGTGTATCGTTAAGATCTCCTTCCTGCACTTTGGCCGCATCCTCTACACAAAGTGTTGTATACGGTAGTGCTTCAAGTCTTTCAAAGGGGATGGGTTTACCGCATATTTCACATTTGCCGTATGAGCCTGCTTCTATTTGATCAAGAGCATGATTAATTTGATCGAGTTCATTGCTTTGGTGCTCATCTACAGCTAGATCACGTGCGCGTTCAAAGGTTTCTGTACCTAAGTCGGCAGGATGATTATCAACAGCAGATAATTCTCCTATAGATTCCCTAAGAGAGTCGGGTTCGTCCTCAGAGCTCTCTCGGTTAATATCAAAATGATTCTGAATGGATTCTTTCTCTTCAAGAAGTCGTTCTTGTAATGTTTTTAATTCTGTTTTTGTAAGTGCTGCTGTCATGATTAACGTCTCCCTTCAAGATTTCGATTGTGTCATCTAATTACCCTGTTTTACGGAATTACAACCAAGTCTATGAATGTCGGCTATTTCACCTATGATATTTGGATAAGAAGTAAATTTATGGCGCATAAAGCCAGGTTTTATACGGAATCGTTTTCTTAATCGCGTAAATTATGATATAAAATAGAAGGAACCTTTGTCTGAAGAGGGAAGGGGTTTCCTTAGGAAAGATGTAATGGGGGTCGTTATGATGGATGAACATATGAAGCGTCGTTTAGATAAGCAAAAACAATTATTTAAACAGCTCGGCATTCAACTGGATGCTCTATCAATCCATGAAAAGCAATTTAATTATAAACTCAGAGGTTATGATCCAGATGAGGTGGATGAATTTTTGGACCTTGTTATTAAGGATTATGAACGTTTCTATGCCCATATTTCGGATTTGATGGATAAATGGCAAGAGCAGCAGTATACGATTCGAAGTATGAAAAATGCTCCAAAACCGGAAGCAGATCCAAATCTGATTGATCGTAAACAACTCGAAGAAGTAGTGAAGCAGCTCGAATACAGCATTCGTCAATTAAAAGGAAAAATGCCTCGGCCGGAAGCGAGAGATCCATATCTTGACTAAGTAAGTCATAGTAACCATTCATTTTTAATGAAGGAGACACGAATATGATCAAAATAACTGTTCTATCCGATACACATATGCCAAGAATGTCCAAGGCACTGCCAGCTCCGCTGCTTCATGATATTCAAGATTCTGACCTTATCTTTCATGCGGGTGACTGGAGTGACATGTCAGTCTATGAAGAACTCTCATCTATGGGTAAGGTACATGGGGTGACAGGGAATACGGACCTTATTATGTTAAGGGGCATTCTACCTGAGCAAACGATTGTAGAAGCAGGAGGAAAGCGTTTTGGGCTCGTACATGGACATCTTGGAAAAGGGAATACCGAAGCGAATGCGCTAGCTGCATTCAGTGGAGAAGAGGTAGATTGTATTATTTTTGGACATTCTCATATCCCTTTATTAAAACAGCATGGTAACTGTATATTGTTTAATCCAGGTTCACCGACAGACAAACGAAGACAACAGCAATATTCACATGGCGTGATCACGATCGATGGCGACATTCATGCAGAACATGTTTTTTATGATCATAAGTCTTAAAACGTACTTTTTTATAAAATTTTCTAAATAACGCAAACCCCCTATTCGCAGGACTAGAGGGGTTTGCGTTATTTTATTTGCATGAGAGTGTTCACCTTCCTCTATTCGTTATCTGAGGTTCTTCTGTTGGGGAGGTAACGTATCTGCGCCATTAAAGTGATGCTACGATAGTACATGAATACGCTTTTATTTGAGAGGAGGGCTCAAAATGAAGTTATCCGTATTTACCGTAGCAACCCCGGATATGATGCCAAAGGAACTGGTAAAGGCTGCATCTGTTGCCGGAATCGAAGGCATTGAATGGAGATACAAAGGAATTCCAGATGAGGTACGGGCGGAAACACCTTCCTTTTGGGGAAGAAATCTCGCGTCGATTGATCCAGCTGGAACGAACGATAACATTCTGGATATACGAAACTTAACAGCGCAAGCAGGACTGACCTCTATTGCACTCGTACCTTATTTATCGGTATCAGATCTTTCTTCTACTGAGCAGGCATTTGAAGCGGCACGTGTTTTAGGAGCTTCTATGATGAGAGTAGGTGTTCCTTCTTATAACAGAACGGAAAACTATCATGAATTGTATAAACGGGCGGATGCTTACTTGTCCGAAGTTCAGGAAATGTCCCGAACCTATGGTGTAAAGGCCCTTGTCGAAACACACCATGGAACCATTGCCCCGAGTGCTTCGCTCGCTTATCGTCTGGTGTCCCGTTTTGATCCCGATCATGTGGGTGTTTTATATGATCCGGGAAACATGGTACATGAAGGATTTGAGAATTACAGAATGGGTCTCGAGATGCTTGGTCCTTATCTTGCACATGTCCATGTCAAAAATGCGGTTTGGAATAAGAAAGAAGGAATAAGTGGCACTACTGATTCCGTGGAGTTGGAGTATGAGTGTAACTGGTCGCCATTACTTGGTGGAATAGTGCCGTGGAGTCAGGTGCTCCGAGACTTGGTATCTGTAGATTACAAAGGGTATTTAGGGATCGAGGATTTTAGTCAAAGTCTTTCTTCAGAGGAAATGCTAAAAAATTTCAGTCATCAAATGAAAGCGCTTCTTGGCGAGATACGGGCGGAGGTATAGTTATGGAATTCGTAAGGGTTGGCGTTATAGGGATCGGTAATATGGGCTCTTCACATGCATTGACGCTGGTGAAAGGTCAGATAGAAGGAGCCGTTCTAAGTGCTGTATGTGATGCCAGAGATTCAGCCAGGGTATGGGCGGAACAAACACTGCCAGAAGGTATCAAATTCTATAATGAACCTTCCGAGATGCTGCAATCGGGTATGATCGATGCTGTTATCGTGGCAACACCACATTATCACCATGCGGAGCAGGCAATCGCAGCATTCGATAGCAAGATTCATGTACTTATTGAGAAACCAGCGGGTGTATATACCAAGCAAGTGCGTGAGATGAATGAAGCAGCAGCAAGAAGCGGAAAAGTATTTTCCATCATGTATAATCAGCGTACGAATCCGCTGTATATCAAACTGAAAGAATTGATCTCATCTGGTGAACTGGGAGAGATTAGACGAACGAACTGGATCATTACGAACTGGTACCGCTCGCAGTGTTATTACAATTCAGGAGGCTGGCGTGCTACCTGGGCTGGTGAAGGCGGCGGGGTGCTGATTAACCAAGATCCTCATCAACTGGATTTATGGCAGTGGGCAACCGGTATGATGCCGAAGCGAATTCGTGCATTTTGTTCTTTTGGTAAATACCGTGATATAGAAGTGGAAGATGACGTAACGGCTTATGTAGAGTACGAAAACGGAGCTACCGGTGTATTTGTTACGACCACTGGAGATGCTCCGGGTACGAATCGTTTTGAGATCACAGGCGACCGCGGGAAGATTGTAATCGAAGATGGAGAGATGACATTCTGGCAGCTTAGTGAACCGGAGAGCGAATTTAACAAACGAAACACGGATGCTTTTGGCAAACCTGAATATATAAAAAAGAAAATCCCTACTCCGGGGATCGAGACAGGACATCCTGGTATTATTCAGAATTTTATCGATGCTATTCTAGAACAGAAACCGCTGATCGCTCCAGGAGAAGAAGGGATTAATGGGCTTACCTTATCGAATGCAATGTATTTGTCTACTTGGACTGATGATTGGGTGGAACTTCCTATCGATGAAGAGTTATTTTATGAGCAGCTGCAAGACCGAATCCGCAATTCTAAGGTTAGCAAATCCGAAGGATACGAACAGACACAACCCGTTGATCTGAAAGGTACCTTCTAATTTGATGAAGTGATCTACCTAAAAACCATTTAGCTGATACACGAGTAAATGTCCAAAGAAGAATAGGAGGATTCTCATGAGTGCAAGGGATGGAATGATATACTCCCCTCGGAGTGCAGCGCAGAAGGCGGTATGTGGTCCTGGAGAATTTATATTTGCCGCAGCAGCTTTGGATCATGGACATATTTACGGTATGTGCGGGAGTTTAATTACGGCGGGGGCAGAACTTAGATGGGTGTACGACAAAGACCCTGAGAAAATAAAATCATTCATTCAGCGGTATCCCGGAGTCAAAGCTGCTAGATCGCTGGAAGAAATATTGCAAGATTCCGATGTGAAGATGGTGGCGGCAGCGGCCATCCCTTCAGAACGGAGCGATCTTGGGCTTGCTGTAATGGATGCAGGGAAAGATTATTTCACCGACAAAACACCGTTTACCACACTGGATCAGCTGGAAGCTGCTCGTAGAAAGACAAAAGAAACAGGCCAAAAATATATGGTCTACTATAGTGAACGTCTTCATGTAGAAAGCGCGGTATATGCAGGGCAGCTTATTGACCAGGGCGCGATTGGACGCGTTATTCAGGTCATGGGGACAGGACCTCACAGGCTCAATGCAGCTAGTCGTCCAGATTGGTTTTTTCGTAAATCGCAATATGGAGGCATTCTTTGTGACATTGGCAGCCATCAGGTGGAGCAGTTTCTTAGTTTTTCCTCCTGTCAGGACGCAAAAGTGATGTACAGCCGGGCTGTTAATCTACATCATCCTGCATATCCGGAGCTTGAAGACTTTGGAGAAGCTTCACTCGTTGGCAATAACGGAGCTTCCGGTTATTTTCGAGTGGACTGGTTCACGCCAGATGGTCTGTCTACCTGGGGAGATGGGAGAACGACAATTCTCGGTACAGACGGATATATTGAACTAAGAAAGTATACGGATATTGCGAGGGAACAAGAAGGCGATCAAGTATATCTTGTGAATCACGAGGGAGAATATCGCTTCGGAGTAAAAGGAAAGGTAGGGTATCCTTTCTTTGGTCAATTGATACTCGATTGCTTACATCGGACGGAGAACGCGATGACACAAGATCATGCTTTTAAAGCAGCTGAATTATGTCTGATTGCTCAGCAGCAAGCAGAGCAGCTTACCTTGGCTAAATAATTGTAAGATCGCAGGACAATGACTATAACAGCGGCAGACCGCATCATGTTACAATGGAGCCTAAGAATAGGGTAACGATTAAAGGAGTGACCTTACGATTGGCTTACACATTGCAGATGAAGGAGCCGCTTAATTTTAATTACCTAAATTGTGAACCCTTACATATCGAGGCGGGAGATGGATTTCATTCGCACCCTTACTATGAAATTTATTATTTTCACACGGGTAAATGCAACTATATTATTGGGGATCGAATTCATGTACTTGAACCAGGGGATTTGATTCTTATGCATGGAATGACGTTGCATCAGGCACACCCCGAAACTGTTGTACCGTATGTCCGTACTACGCTTCATTTTTATCCTTCCGTAATTGAAGAATATGCACAGCCCGAGAAAGCAAAAAGGCTCCTTGAACCTTTTGAAAGACTAAACAACGAAGTGATTCATCTCTCTAAAGCACAGCAAATGGAAGTGGAGTTGATCTTCACTCAGATGAATGAGTTATTTCTGAACCACGAGGGGCAAGATTGGACCTATGATCGTTTTGTATTTAAGTTATGCGATTTTCTTGTGATGACTGCACATTTCTCTGAAACGGCGATGAAGCATCGAAGGATTTTATCAGATAAAGAGGAACATCTGCAGCGGATCATTACCTATCTCGAAGTACATTATATGGAAGAAATGAATCTTTCCGATATTTCGAGTGCACTTCATTTATCTAAACCTTATATGGCTGCCCTGTTTAAAGATTTAACCGGTACAACGATCATCAAGTATTTATATCAAAGACGGATTAACCAAGCCAAACTGTTATTTCGCCTTCAGCCTGATCTCAGTGTAACGGAAGTCAGTCGCAAAGCAGGTTTCAAACAGATCTCTCACTTTAGCCGTACATTTAAGCAAGCGGCGGGCTGCACACCTGAAGCTTATCGAACCAGCCAGGTATCCCGTTTACGTTAACTAATTCCTTTATTCTAACTCACGATCTTTTATACGATGATGACAGTCACGATTTGCCTTTCTTTCACGATAAGGAGTAAAGTGTTACTTGAAAGTGAATAAAGGATGTGAATAAAATCGTGAATGAAATGAACAATGAAATCAAGAATAAAATGATGAATGAAAAAGGAATCGAAACATTCATTGTAAGTTCTAGTCAAGCTGATACGGAATCGAAAATAAAACTATCCGCCTTGCTGGAACGATTGCAGGATGGTGCTGACCGGCATTTACAGCAGCTTGGGATTACGATTTCTGAAATGCTGCGTGACGGTTTTGGATGGATGCTGATGACTATGGATCTGACAATTACACAGCACCCTGTACTTGAGGAAAAGATGGAACTGACCACGTGGTCTAAGGGTTACCGGGGAGTTGTCTGGTTAAGAGATTACGAATTAATAGGAGCTTCAGGAGCGGCAGGATATGCTCGTTCGGCCTGGACGCTTGTGGATATTAACAAACGAAAAATTATGCGTCCAACTGCTTTTCCATATGAGATTCCGATCGTAGAAGGAGAGGTTTCAGAGGGACCTCCCGATAAGGTAGCTGTTCCACAAGAGTTGGAAATGAAAAAAGCTTATGAATTCATTGCTACATATAGTCTTATGGACAGTAATGGCCATGTAAATAATGCCAAGTATGCAGATCTCTGTTACGATGCTTTAGAAGCAGATGAAGTTCGGAATCTGCGTATGAATCGATTTCGGATTACCTATCACCGAGAAGTGAAACTTGGTGAACAGGGGATAATCGAACGTTCCGATCTCATAGGTAAATCCATCTGGTTCAAAGGTATAAACGAAGAAGGAAAGATCATTTTTGAAGCAGAAATCCAGTTTGAAGTTTAAATATGAGAACACTGCGGAGTTACATTCTGTAGTGTTTTTTTATCTTGAAATAACCCTCATGTTTGAAATTTACTAGTTTATGGTAATGAATAACAAGTATAACGGAAAGGGAGGGATTCGTAATGAGTCAAGTTCCAGATCGTAATCAACCAGACAAGAACATAGATCCTGAACATAAAAAACAGAGTAACCACAACACAATGGACCACCCAGAACAGTATAAAACGGAGAAAGAAAGTCTATTTGATCGCTTTGAGGATGAACTAAATGTTGATCCTATTCCCATGGAAGATCTTAATTTAGAACAGCAGGAAGAAAAAGATAAGGAAGCGACAAAAAGCAATTCTTCGACAGAAGAAAAGTACCGTGCTGATTACCGAAAGTAAAGTCCATCTTAAATCGTTTTAAAAGTAGGTTTGTAGAGATCATGCAGAACATGGTCTCTTTTTTGTTGTTCGTACACCTACGTTTAAAATAAACCAAAATGTTTAAGGATAATGGAGATGATCTTTTGGATAAATAGATAGAACGAGAAAGAAGGTAGGGATAGGATGATACAAGATTGCATTATTGTAGGTGGAGGAATTGCTGGACTTCAAGCGGCTATACAGCTAGGGCGTTACGCGGAGCATAAGGTGCTCGTTATTGATTACGGAGAAGGCAGATCAAGTTTATGCCGAAGCTATCATAATATATTAGGTTTTCCGGACGGAATATCAGGAGAAGAACTTCGGAAGAGAGGAAGACATCAAGCGGAATCCTATGGAATAGAGTTCATTCATGATCGTGTCGTTAAGGCACACAAAGAAGAGGGGGGTTTCACATTAACAGGAGAAAACGGCACAGAATATAAAGCGAAAACACTACTGCTTGCAACCGGATTAACGGATCGTCATCCTGAACTTCCAGGTCTGAAAAATACGCTTGGCATGTCCGTCTATGTGTGCCCAGATTGCGATGGATATGAGATTAAGAATAAAAAAACAATCATAATGGGTTCGGGAACAGCGGGTGCGGGTATGGCTCGTATTCTCTCCAGCAAAACTCCCGATTTGACATACATTAATCATGAGCAGGCGGATATCCCAAGTGAAATTCTTCAAAAACTAAAAGATAAAAAGATTGAGTATATAGAAGAGCCGATTGAAAAAATAGAAGAACAAGAAGATGGGATGATTTCCACTGTTATTTTAATAAATGGGAGAAGAATAGAAGCGGAACGCGGATTTATTGCTTTTGGAAATAACAAAGTTCATTCTGAGCTTGCTGAGCAACTTGGAGCAGAAGTAGCTGACAATAAACATGTAGCAGCTGATGGAAGATCCCGTATGTCCACAGTGGAGAATTTATGGATTGCTGGAGATCTTGGCATTCATTCAGAACAAGCCGCAGTTGCCATGGGTGACGGAGTCTTGTGTGGAATCTGGATCAACAAAACCCTCCATCATATGAAAAAATAAAACGATCCCCCTCAAATAGGAACATCACGTCCTATAGAGGGGTATTTTTTTGATGTTTTTTAATGATGTACCATCAAAAACAGCGTCAGATGTAGTTAGTCATCATTTTGATACATACATATAAAGTAACGTCTATTTAGGAAGTGATCATATGCCGTTTATTGGCGGGATTATTTTAGTCATCATTTTAGCTTTTGTAGTGTGGATGCTGTTAACTCCAGTCTTTACTAAAGTTGGAGAGAAAGTGACGAAGAAATATAAACAATTTACGAAAGAGGAGAGTGCGAATGAAGAATCTAAAGACGTTTAAAATTGGCGGAATCGTGATCGGAGCTGTAATCATTATTGCTTTAATAGTGGTTAGTTTATTTGTAACACGTATCCCAAACGGTTATGTTGGCGTCGTTTATTCACCAAATGGGGGAGTAAAGGATAATACGCTAAGCCAAGGTTGGAAACTGGTAGGGGCATTCGACAAGGTTACTAAATATCCAATTCGTATTCAAACGGTAGAATACAAGGATATTCAGATTGCAACTTCCGATGGTAAAAGTATCACCATTGATTTTGCTTACAACTATCAAGTAGAACCAGATAAGGTATCATCCATTTTTAATAAATTTGGCCCGATTAGTATCGAAGAAATTGAAGACACCTATTTGAAAACAAGATTTCGTGATGCCGCACGTAAAGGAATTTCTAAGTTTACTGTAATTGATGTATACGGAGAGAAATCATCGGATGCAGCAATCGATGTACAACAACGTTTCTCTGATGACGTGGCAGGACTTGGTTTCATTGTTTCCAATGTAACGGTTGGGGTGCCGCAGCCAGATGCCAAAACACAAGAAGCTATTGATAAACGAGTAGAAGCTTCTCAAGAACTTGAACGTAAGACTACGGAGCTTGAGATTGCTAAGAAAGAAGCAGATAGAAAAAGAGTGGAAGCACAGGGTAATGCTGATAAATTGTTAATTGAAGCAGAAGGCCAAGCCAAGGCAAATGAAGTGCTGCTGCAATCATTAACGGATGAATTAGTACAATATGAAACCGTGAAGAAATGGGATGGCGTATTACCGTATGTAAGTGGATCTAACACACCCGTGATCCAGCTGCCTACTCAGAAGGCGGAAACAAGTAAATAGCAATAGGGGGAGGAAACTCCCCTAATACTTTATGCAATACCCTAAGTTCATCACGCAAGATGTATTCCATTTCATTGTGGTTTTCAGAGAACAAGCTGCAGTTGCCATGGGTGACAGAGTCTAATGTGGAATCTGGATCAACAAAACCCTTCGTAAAATAAAAAAATAAAGGAAGTTGTGATTTTCCATAGCTTTTTCTGTTTCAAGGATGGAGACAAGGTTAATAAAAAGTAAGACAAGTTATGGAAAAAAGTAGAATGTGAAATTGGAGTGATATCTGATGTCAGAACAAACACATATGATTAATAAAGATAAAGAAATGAAGCTTGACCAGGTAGAGAACGTGATAGAGCGAATGGATGCCGAGCAGAAAGAAGATATTTTGGAAAGCTTTGATGCGTTCAAACAATATCTTAATAAACGCGTCTCACTCGGTGAATCTCTTGGTCTAAATGAAGAACAGTTGTCAAAAGTAGCCCAAAAAGTAGCGGATATTTTAGCAGCGAAGGAAGAACCGCGTAATCGGGAAGAAAAATTGCTTCAGGAACTTTGGAATGTTGCCGATCCAGAGGAGAAAGATACGCTGGCAAGCATACTTGTGCGGTTTGTTAAAAATTAATCTGGATCATTTGTAGGCGGGTCCCTTAGGGGACCCAAAAAACATTAAAATGAAAATTTATTATATTTTTAATAACAACTTTGAAACTCTTTCATCATTTACAACGTTTATAATATATCTAGAGCTGAAAAGTGCACAGAAATGAAAATTCACCCTGTTTTTGATGGATGTACAGTTTATTCGACTCTAGGAACTAGTCAGATGATTTTCATTAGGGGAATCATGCTGAACATGAGGAGAGATGCAAGATGAAAAAAACAATACTGGCAATAAGTTTATTAAGCGTGATTTTTATGGGTTCCTTTACATATGGAAATTTGAATTATGAGGCATCGACGGTCTTAGCAAAACCATCTAATCCTGAGGTTCAGACTGAAAATAAAGATATAACGGATACAACCAAAGAAACTATTTATATAACAAATATCAATAACATAGAAGGACAACTTGAAATTCAAGCAGATGATATCGAGTGGTTCGAAGGTAAGGCAGCGGATGAAGCTCTTGTAAAGAACGAACCCAATGCTGGCATCGACTATGCACCAGATGGTTATTACATCGTTAATGACGATCCTTCGACTTACGAGCTAAAAGTTGCTCCTGATGCGGAAGTATTGGTGCAAATTTACGACCGTACAGGTCAACCAGAAGATATTGATATCAACTGGAACGAAAAAATCAGTCTTGAAAAATTCATCGCTCTCTACAATCAGAAAGATAACTTAGATATGAGCCAATTCCCTTATCATGTTACCGTTCAAGATGGAGAAGTGATTCAAATCGTTCAGCAGTATATTCCTTAAGTTATAACGTAAGGTTTATTATAAAAGAATAACGAAAAGCCCCTTCCTAATAGGTAAGGGGCTTTTCGTTACAGACTGCAGGCAAACTAGTCAGCTGAATGGGTAGCATTACTTTACCCACGAAATTGGACATGCCCTCGGATTAGCTCATGCATCTACTGGTGTTCCATCAGTTAAGCGTAATCAGTTACAGCGCCATGCAAACGGTTGGTATAAACCACAAACTGATGATATTAATGGTGTAAACAGTTTGTACACACATTAAATGAGATTTATAGGAGGGAATTATGAAGAATTTTATAAGTTTAACATTTAGCGTATTTTTGTGCCTTGCTTTGATAGCATGTTCAGGTGAGAATAATAATGCTCAAACTCCAGATACACCAACAACTTCAGAAACATCAGAAACTACTAGCCAAGTAGATTATGGTCTAATGGACCTAGCTAATATTTATGGAGATATAGGTGGAATAGTAGAAGATTCAGCACTTATCGTTGAAGTAGAAATCCCCGGTACAACAGAGGAAATAACTTACGGTGGTGCCGATTTTGTATTATCTGATGCAACAGTAGTTGATGTGATTTCAGGAGATAGATCATATAGCAATGAAGAGATCGAGTTGTTTGAAGTGAAATCTTTTGATATTAATCGAACCTTAGAAGATGGGAATCGTTTTATATTGTTTCTAGAAAAATATGAAGGACCAGTCTATGAGGAGGAAGCTTTTGTAATTATAGGGGCTTATCAAGGGAAGTTTAACATTGATGAAAACAACAATGTCGAATATAAAGCATCTGAATATAATGGAATCACTACTTTTCAAACCGAAATAACTCCAGTCTCTGTAGAACAATTCAAGCAAGAAATAAAAGATATAGTTAAGGAGCAACAAAAAAATTGAAGTTTTTAAAACGAAATTGATGAATCAATAGCCGTCTTTAATAACGAAAAGCCCCTTCCTACTAGGTAAGGGGCTTTTCGTTATTAAGGCGACGGATAAACATTGTTATGGAAGATTATTAAGGTGTGTCTGTCTCTGTAGTAGTATTTACTGCGCCGTTCTGTGCGGGTCCTCCGAATCCTTCATGAACTTGTATAGATATTGCATTCTGAGTTCCCTCTTCAAGAGTAATATTCACAATGTCGTCAGCTTCTAGTTCGGTTGAAGGCATAGTAGTAGAGTCTGTAATCGTAATTTCCATTGTTTCATCCGTAAATAGATTGTCCATACTTGGCGGTGCAACTCCATCCGCTGGCATTGCAGGGACTGTTCCTTCAGGAGCTTCTCCTTGTTCTGGCGGGGTTCCTGTTCCTGAGCCAGTAGGCACTTCACCTTGCGGAGCTTCACCTTGCGGAGCTTCACCTTGCGGAGCTTCACCTTGTGGAGCTTCGCCTTGTGGAGCTTCACCTGCAGGAGGTTTCCCTCCATTCCCTTCACTTGGCTGGGTAGAAGAAGTATAGATGGTTAGTGTACTTCCTTCGATCGATTTAACTTTACCCAGTAACAGGGTGCCCTGTGTTTCTGAGCCGTTTGCATTTGCAGAAGTGGAAGTATCCGTTTCTGTTACTGCGGATGAATTCGACTGTGCATCGTCTGTAGTTGATCCGCAGCCTGATAACAAGGTGAGAAGTAATGCACTCGCTAGGCTCAAAGACGCAAGGATTGAGCTTTTTTTTCGTTTCATAATCCAATTCTCCTTCAATGTATGTGGTTTTTAAGATTTCATGAGTCTATTTTACGGTGTTCATATGAACTGAACATGTACGGAAATGTAAACTTAGCTGAAAAATCCATGAAACAATAATGAAGTTATAGAGGACGTAGAACGATTACCTACTGCATATAATGCCTAGTGAGATCGCGAGATAAAAGAGGTGTAAATATGTATGATTGTATTATTATCGGGGGAGGACCCGCAGGACTGAGCGCAGCGTTAGTCCTTGGACGATCCATGCGGGAAGTCCTCCTATTTGATCATGGAAAACCAAGACATGCACCTGCCCTTCATTCTCATGGTTTTATAACCAGGGATGGAGTAACACCAGCGGAGTTCAGAAGACTAGCTTATAAGGATCTAAGTGCTTACCCTTCTATAGAAAAGAAAGAGGAAGAAGTAATAGATGTCCGCCATCATCATCGCGGAGGATTTGAAGTGCTGTCTTCCAATGGAACGCGCGAAACAGCCAGAACATTACTTTTAAGCAACGGGATTCAGGAAATATTACCTCAAATCAGAGGCTTAGATTCTTTTTATGGTCAGAGTTTGTTCAGTTGTCCTTACTGTGATGGTTATGAAATAAGAGGGAAGAAGCTTGTTCTCATTACGGAATCTAAGAATGCTTTTGCAACAGCACAGATCATTCAACATTGGAGTAAAGCATTAGTGTTATGTACGAATGGACATTCCATAGTAACACCAGATCAATACCGGATGCTGCAAGTCCGAGGAATCCAGGTAACAGATCAGCCCATTCATCAGTTACTTGGTAAAGATGGCCAATTAGCAGGCATTGTATTTACCAATGGAGATAAGATTTCCTGCGAAGCAGGCTTTGTTACTCCACAGCTGTCACATTCAGGTCATCTTAGCTACAAACTATGTTGCCAATTGAATGACAAAGGAGCCATTCAGACGGATGGTTACGGTCGTACTTCGATTCGCGGAATCTATGCTGCTGGAGATAATTCTGTTATCACACCAACCCAGCTAGTCATTGCCGCAGGAGAAGGAAGTAGGGCGGCAATTGGGATCAACATGGATCTGATTCGTGCTGATTTTTGAGCAAAAGAAAAGAAGACTCCCGTATATTTAAGGGGTCTTCTTTACGATTCTCATCTGCTTAGTAACTGCAAAATGCACTGGCGATAATAACAAGAAGGATAAAGAGTACTAAAATTGCACCAATCGACGACTTAGATCCTCCGCCATATCCAAAATTACTACAACCACAATCGAATCCACCACTACGTTGATCATTGCTCATAAGAACTGACCTCCCTTCAACAACCTCCTGCATCTTATGTATGGAGGGCGGCAGAAGATTGGGCTACTTGATAATCTGCCCGTAATTTGGGCGCGGCTTAACTTTAGGTTGTCATATGAACCAGAATACGTTATGCTAATGGATAAAATTTCTAGGGGGAGATAATAATGAACATTACATGTCTTATGAACAGTAACAAACGACAGAGAATGATGAGAAAAGGAGGAGATCATGATGAACAAAGTTAATGCAGGGCATCCGGTGTAACGTATATAGCCATATGCCCTCTACATAGAGAGGGATGTAACCATGAATTTGTATGCATTTAAAAAGAGACATGCTCACTTTTTGCTCACAAGTATAGGAATTTCTCATATTGGCGATTGGATCTATCTGATTGCTATTAATTTAATGATTCTTCATATGACAGAATCCCCGGCAGCGGTCGGGCTATTGTATATTCTTAGGCCCATTGCTACGATGATTACGGCAGGATTTGCCGGAAGTTTGGTGGATCGGTGGAATACACGGAATATGATGATTTGGCTTGATCTATTTCGGGCTGTTTTGATCCTCGCAGTTCCCTTTTTACCTTCTTTACCTCTTATTTATATCTTCGTATTTCTCATCAGTATGGCTAGTTCTTTGTTCGAACCGGCTTCACTCGCCTTCACCGTTTCTTTAATTCCTACTGCTTTACGTAAGAAATATAATGCATGGGTTTCTTTGACTCAGTCAGGTGCTTATGTTATAGGTCCTGCGGCAGCAGGTGGATTGTTTGCCATTTCCAGCAGTAAAACTGCGATTATGGTAAATGGGATCTCATTTCTATTGTCAGCACTTCTTCTTACAGGTTTACCTAAACTGGGACCTGCCTCTACGCTTGCTCAGGAAGAAGCAGAGCAAAGTCATGGTCATATAACTAAAAAGTGGAGGATACTAAAAAAAGACTGGTGGGTCGTATGGCACTTTAGTAAAACACATGTAAAAGTAATCATGATCTATGGACTATTTCACGGGATCATGATCATGGCTGCTGCTTTGGATTCACTGGAAGTTTCTTTTATAACACAAGTCATTCACAGCAGTGATTCACAGTACAGCATGCTCTTAAGCATCACCGGAATTAGTTTTTTGCTAGGTTCATTTATTCAGACTCGTATGGTAGATAGACTGCATACCATGTCATTGCTGGGCTATGGTGCGTTACTATTTTCAACAGGTTATGTTGTTTACAGTTTTTCACATCATTTGGTTGTTGCAGGTATGGGGTTTGTTATCTTGTCATTCTTCCAAGCCTTTATGAATACAGGTTATTATACATACATCCAGAATGAAATTCCTGTCTCTATGATTGGTAGAGTTACGAGTGTTTACAGCTTAATTCAGTCCTTTCTTGAGATGATTATGATCTGGTTGATTAGCAGGTTTGCTGAATTTCAAAATGTGAAATCAGCCGTCGTTTCCGCTTCATTGCTCCAGTGGATGGTCGCCGTAGTACTGCTAGGTTACTGTATATACTTTATGTTACTTGAACGACGAAAATTAGATTCAACTTCGAGAGTCATCCAGTAAATGTTGTAGACGTAACCAGTCTTGAATTGCTTGGAGAAACCTGCTGGCAGCTGGGGAAAGTTCTGATAATGAAGGGGCCGCAATCCCGATTAGACGGTAGGGTTCTTCTTCAATGGGGATAACACGGACGGTATCAGGGAGTCTGGAAAGTACCATTTCAGGCAAAATGCTGATACCAAGTCCATGTTGAACCATCCCAATGATCGCCTGTTCTTCGGCAATTTCATATTTTATATTCAGCTTTGTTTTATGTTCTTTGATCATCGTCTCAATCTCATCATCACCTCCCCATTTTGGCATAATGAAGGGTTCATTACTCAGCGCAGTAAGAGAAACAGAAGGGGCTTCGGCAAGCGGATGTTCACTTGAAACGATACATACCATGCGATCTTTCTTCAAAGGAATGTTGTCTAGCTGGGATTGTCCTTGCAGTGTAATAAAGCCAAAATCAACGACACCAGAAGTAATCCAGTTTTTAATTTCCGCATAGTCACCTTCTCTCAGTTTAATTTGTATCGCAGGAAATTCTTGGTGAAAAGATTTTATGACACCAGGAAGCCACTGAGAAGAGACGCTGGTAAAGGTACCTACGCGTACTGTGCCTGTCTGAATTCCATGAAGTAAATGAATTTCTTGCTGCAGCATTTCCTGCCACTTTAGAATTTCTCTCATGTATTGGTAGATTCTTTCCCCATTTGTGGTGAGCTGAATTCCAGACTTCGCCCGGATAAGAAGGGGGAATCCGCAGTCTTTTTCTAGGCTTAAAATGGCGTGACTAACAGCAGATTGCGTTAAGTTAAGGATGGTGGCCGCTTTCGTCAAGCTGCCGACTTCAACGACAGTACATAAAATCGCATATTTAGTTATACTCACAACGATTTCTCCTTACATGAAAATGTTTCATGTTATGTATTATAAACATTCATTTTTCTAATGGAAAGACTTGTTATATACTTTGTCTTGCTCTTATGAGAGCGGCTAGCTGACATATATAACAGGGAATAAGGGAGAAGAAGAAAGACATGTTTAGGGGAATGGATACAAAAAAACAAGCGGATTTGCAAATGCTGTTAGTCACTCTTTTATGGGGGTCTTCCTATTTGTTTATGAAAGAAGGTCTAGGCAGTATTCAAGAAATCAACCTAATTGCCTTACGGTTTGGTTTTGCATTTCTGCTGCTTGGTCTATTGTTTTATAAAAAATGGTCTTATGTGACTGTAAGGCTTGTAGGACAAGGATTTATATTAGGTGCAGTTCTGTTTATGGCCTTTGTATTTATAACTTATGGCGTCAAACGGACAAGTACTTCTCAGGCAGGTTTTCTAATCAGTTTATCTGTCGTCTTTGTACCACTGTTTACCTCATTATGGGGACGAAAGCTCCCAAGCAGAAAAATGACAGGGTGCATTATGCTGGCTGTAATCGGAATATCTTTATTAACACTAGATCAAAGATTGAGTATTGGATCAGGAGATCTATTATGTATTCTAGGGGCGATGATGTATGCGGTATATATTATTGTCTCTGGAGTAATGGTGCGAAAAGGTGATGCTATCGTACTCAGTATTTTACAGCTTGGTTTCGCCGGCGGGATTGCTTTCATCTTTTCATTCCTATTTGAACAGCCAAAACTTCCGAATTCAAGCGGAGCATGGATAGCAGTTATGGGGCTGACTATACTGTGCAGTGCAGCAGCTTATACACTTCAAATTCTAGCACAGCGGCATATGACTTCAACGCGTGCAGGACTGATATTCTCACTTGAGCCTGTATTTGCAGCCGGATTTGCTTTTGTTTTCTACGGAGAACGCTTGCCTTGGAATGGGTTCGTTGGTGCGTGTTTAATCTTATCAGGGGTGCTGCTTACAGAGATTACCCCGCGTTTGCCTCAGCGGTTTAGAAAACAAAAACACACAGAACAAATAGGTGTTGAAATAAATCTTAGTGAAGGATCGTCGACATAGACGATCTTTTTATTTTTTCATAAACATTATAACGTTATATTTACCTAATAGGAAAACTGTGTTACCCTAATCTCATAAATAATTAGAAAATATAGGAATAAGGAGGAGTGATATGGGTACAACAATCCTTCGCTCCGTACGAACGGTAGATCATCCAGAACGCTTTGATTTAATAATTAAAGATGGCATAATTGCGGAAAAATCAGCTGCAGGTACAGCGTGTGGAGACGAAATATTGGACTTTAGTGATTTGTTCGTATCCAGCGGCTGGATTGATATGCATGTCCATGCAATGGAAAGTTATCGGCCTTATGGAGATGAAATCGATGAGATTGGAGTACGGCAAGGTGTCACTACCATCGTTGACGCTGGCAGCTGTGGAGCTGATGATATCGGGAAACTGGCTGAGCTGAGTAAAATAACGGCTACGAGGGTACTCTCCTTTCTTAACATTTCGCGCATAGGGCTGGGAGAACGGCAGGATGAGCTTAGTTCTGCAGGATGGATTAATGAGAGGGCAATAGAAACGTCTATTCGTGAGTTGGGTTCCTTTATCGTTGGACTTAAAGCCCGGATCAGCAGAAGTGTGGTTAAGGATGAAGGTATTCGCCCGCTTCATATGGCAAGATCTATGTCTGACAAAACAGGATTGCCTCTTATGGTACATATCGGTTCAGGACCGCCTGGAATCGAAGAAGTGCTGAACTTGCTTCAGAGTAAAGATATCATTACTCATTATTTGAATGGCAAGGAAAATAACGTTCTAGATGGTAAAGGGGAAGTGTTACCTGCTTTGCTTGCTGCTATAAAACGGGGAGTGCATTTAGATGTGGGTCACGGTACCGCAAGCTTCTCTTATCAGGTAGCGGAAAGGGTGAAAAAATCGGGCATTCATCCGGGTACGATCAGCTCCGATATATACCGGGGTAATCGAATAAATGGCCCTGTACATAGCTTAGCTGAGGTCATGAGCAAATTTTTACTACTTGGCTATTCTCTAACGGATATCGTTAATGCGGTTACAGTGCAAGCTGCGACTTGGCTGAAGCGGCCTGAACTCGGACGAATTCAAGTAGGGGATAAAGCGAACCTCACTTTATTTAGACTTGTTCAAGGACAATATTTATTGGCCGATTCCATGGGCGAGATTCGTAACACACAGACAATAATTGAAACGAAGGGAGCAATTATCGGTGACAAGTTCTATTCTTGAGCAATACGGATTAAAACGTGTAATTAATGCAAGTGGGAGAATGAGTATTCTTGGCGTATCGGCACCAACAGACACGGTTATGGAGGCAATGAAACAGGGTGGGCAGCAGTACGTAGAAATTGCGGATCTGACGAACAAAGCAGGAGATCACATTGCATGTGTATTAGGCTCGGAGTCAGCAGTTGTAGTGAATTCCGCATCAAGCGGGATCGCCCTTTCGGTCGCTGCAATGGTTACCCAAGGAAACAAGAGAAAAAGCGAAAAATTACATCAGGAACCCATTCAAAAGAATGAAATCGTTATGCTGAAAGGTCATAATGTGCAGTACGGGGCCCCGGTTGAAACGATGGTTTATCTTGGCGGGGGCAAACTTCTGGAAGTTGGTTACGCGAACGAAGGGAAAAAGGAACATATCGAAGAAGCAATTAATGAGCGAACAGCCGCTATTTTATATGTCAAATCCCATCATTGTGTCCAGAAAAATATGATATCCGCAGAGGAAGTCTATGAAGTAGCACAAATGTACCAAATTCCTCTCATTATTGATGCAGCAGCAGAAGAAGATTTGACGAGCTATGTCCGGATATCGGACCTGGTTATATTTAGCGGATCCAAAGCGATTGAAGGTCCTACTTCGGGGATTGTAGCAGGCAAAAAGCAGTATATAGATTGGTTGAAAGTTCAGCTGTCCGGTATTGGGCGGAGTATGAAAGTGGGGAAAGAAACGACGTTTGGACTGCTGAAAGCATTAGACGAATACCAGATGAAAACAGACAAAAGTGATCAGGAGAAACAAGAACTGCAGCAGCTTGCTCCTCTTTCCAAACTTAATGGAGTAGAGATGTCGATCGTACAAGATGAAGCAGGCAGACTTATATATCGCGGTCGTATTCGGATTCAGGAACAGATAACAGGAATTAGCGCTGCTGAGGTTGCAGAGCAGCTTCGTACTGGAGAGATAGCAATTTATACCCGTGATTACGGGGTAAGACAGGGCTATTTTGATATCGATCCAAGATCGCTAAAAGAAGATGATATGAACATCATTTACTCACGTATTCATCAAATTATATCGGGGGAATAGAGCTATATGACGACTATGGAGAAACGTTTATATAAAGGCAGGGCGGCCCTGAATGTACTGGCTGGCAGTGTGCAAAATGCCAAAGAAATCTTTGAAGCAGCGGATGGATATGTAGTCATCGGTGTTTTATCTAAAAATTATCCAGATGCAAGTTCTGCAGTGGAAGCAATGAAACAATATGGGGAAGTATGTGAAGATGCAGTATCCATTGGACTTGGTGCAGGGGATCCAAGACAGTCTGAAGTTGTAACTGAAATTGCAAGAGAATATGCGGGTACACATATCAACCAAGTGTTTACTGGAGTAGGTGCAACTCGTGCGAGTCTGAACGGAAAAGCAAGCTGGATTAACAGCCTTGTTTCTCCTTGTGGAAAACCGGGGTATGTAAATCTCTCGACAGGCCCACTAAGTTCTTCTGCCGCGGAGAAGGCCATTGTACCTGTGGAAGCAGCCATAGCTCTTGTATCTGATATGGGCGGAAATGCATTGAAGTATTATCCAATGAACGGACTGGATACAAAAGAAGAATATATGGCTGTAGCGAGTGCTTGTGCCAAAGCAGGATTTGCACTAGAACCAACCGGAGGAATAGATAAAGAGAATTTCCGTGAAATTCTAAAGATTGCACTAAAAGCCGGAGTCCCTGCAGTGATTCCTCACGTATATTCATCCATTATTGACAAAACGACAGGTCAGACGATCATTCAGGATGTTCAAGAGCTAACGAATATTCTCAAGTTCGAGGTGGATGCTTATGACAATGGGTAACCGTAAGCAGATTACATCATTTGGAGAAGTCATGATGCGGCTGGAGATTCCCTCCCATCTGACTTTGAGTCAAAGCCGCTCGCTGAACTATTCCTTCTCGGGAACGGGAGTCAATGTGGTTGCAGCTCTTATAAAGCTTGGGCATAAAGGCGCTATCGTAACCACACTGCCTGCCAATTCATTAGGAGATGCTGCAGAGGCAGCTCTTCGAGGACTCGGTTTTGATATGAAGTACGTACGAAGGGATGGGCAGCTGCTCGGATCTTATTTTCTTGAAACAGGATATGGGTCTAGAAAAAGTAAAGTAACCTATGCAAGCCGTGTCAATAGTGCGTTTAACACAACTTCACATCATGCTTACACAGACTTATCTTTTGCTGAAGACAGTCATTATTTTCATCTATGCGGGATTGGACTCGCGATGAATGAAGAGATGAGATACATAATGAAAACACTGGCAAACGTGGTAAAATCAAAAGGCGGATCCGTCATCTTTGATTGCAACTTTCGGGCATCTCTATGGTCAGAGGAGGATAAGAAGCAGGCGAAGACTCATTACGAAGATATGCTGCATCTTGCCGATATTGTGATGATGAACGAACGTGATGCAATCTCTTTGCTAGGATATAAGTCATCTTCTGCTGACCGAATAGAGCAAATCAAGGAACTTATTCCACAGATTGCGAAAGATTATGATATTCGTGTCATTTCGGGAACACAGAGAACGATTGAAGCAGACAGCCATTATATCCAAGGTTTTTTATATCACAAAGATAAAGGGCTTACGTTTGGAAAACCGATGAAGGTACAAGTCCTTGACCGAATTGGTGCAGGGGATGCCTATACTGCTGGCGTGATTCATGGGGAGATTTGTGGATACGATCCAGGGTACACGGTTCAGTATGCAACCGCTGCTTCCGTCCTTGCCCATACCATCGTCGGAGATACAGCTCCGTCTTCAGAAGAGGATATTCTTCAGGTGATGAATGAGCAAGTGTTAGATATTGAAAGGTAGTGATTCTGTGTCCCTGTCAAGAAAAAAAGGGCCGCTTTATTTACAGCTGAAAAAAACGATTCGTGATCGCATTGTTCACGGCATATATCCAGTGGGTTCACTTATTCCCTCAGAACCGCAATTGGAAGAAGAATTTAAAGTGAGTAAAATGACGGTGCGCAATGCGATTCAGGAGTTAAAACAAGAGGGGTATGTACAGAAACAGAGCGGAGTCGGTACGACGGTGCTTCGAAATGCGGCTTCACCTCCACTATCCAAAGGTAAGAGATTTACAGAAATCCTGGTGGAGCAAGGGGATCGAATTGATAAGAAATTAATTGATAAAAAAGTGGAGCAAAACCGTCCAGACAGCGAGGCATACCATTTATTCGGCCCCTCATGTCTCTGCATAAAGCGACTTTACTATTTGAATGAAGTACCTTATATCTTTTATGAACACCGAGTTTCACCTGGAGTAGCAGGCAGACTAGACTGGATTCAGGGTGCTGATTTTTCTTTGTATGAGTGGCTGGAAGAGCAAAATCTCGTAGCGGAACGTTATCAGGATCAATTTACGATTGGTCCGCTGCCTGCAGAGGTTGCCGGGGAACTTGCGATGCAAGAAGGCCAGATCGTGCTTCAAAGACATCGGTATACGTATGATGAGAGGAATCATGCCATAGAGTGGAGTATTGGTTACTATAACACAAATCTAAAGCCGTACATTGTAGATTATCAGACATAGAGTAGGCTTCTTACTCTGGAATATGATAAGATGTCGCTATATTGTGAACATTTTGACCATAGAAAACAGGTGAGAAGATGCGAAAAAAAGTGACAATGCAGCAAATCGCGGATACGGTCGGTGTGTCTAAATTCGCTGTATCTAGAGCACTCACAGGCAAATCTGGAGTTAGCGAACAAACAAGAGATAAGATCATTCGTACGGCGGGACAGCTGGGTTATTTTAAGAATGGATTTGGCGGTGCTTCAAGAGTTGCTGCATTAGAGCAGGAAAAGGAGAAAGAGTTAACCCCCGAATGGCGAAAACAGACGGGTACAGTCTTGGTTCTATTTCCGAATATAAGATATCAGAACAAAGATTCTCTGTACTGGGGTCCTATGTTCGAAGGCATATCTGCTAGGCTCAATGAGAAGGGATTCGATATTCTGACCTTAACTGAACCTTCTTCAGATAAAGTGTTTTCGTTACTTAATCCCGATGCAATTCAAGGAGTAATCACGGTGGGTGCTGTATCTTCTGCGTTATTGCTTGAATTTCAGCGCATGCAGATTCCGGTTGTGATGTTAGATCATTCGGATTCCGCATTTCACTGTGACACCGTTTTTAGTGACAATATTAGTCTCATGAGAGAGATGATGAATCAACTAATTGCAACCGGTTATCGCAAGTTTCAGTTTGTAGGGAATATTTATGATGCACCCAGCTTTTTAGAACGATGGACGGCGTTTCGAATGACTCTCGATGAGCATAACATTCCTTTAGAGCAGAACATGAAATTGTTCCACGAAGAAACGGAGGGACTCATGGGAGCGGTAAGTGAGATTCCCAAAAGTCAGCTTCCCGAAGTATTTGTGTGTGTAAATGATTCAACCGCACTGTTTGTCCTGGAGCAATTATCCAACCAAGATGTGTCCGTACCGGAAGATTGCGCTGTGACGGGTTTTGATAATGTGGAAACAGATCTTCCGCTGCTGGCTACAGTTGATGTGAATAAGTCATTACTTGGAAGAAGGGCAGTGGATCAATTGTTATGGAGAGTAGATCATCCGTCTTTGCCGGTGGAACGTCTTCTGATCCATGCAGATCTCATATTCAGGGATACATATATGACAGCAAAAAGAGGATAAGCTAACCATACGAGAACCATTAGTGATGGAATATATTTTCCATGATTAATGGTTTTTTTGCTTTTTGTTTTCTTTAAAATTGATAACAAAAAAGATAATGAATCAATTTTGTTATGTATCATAAATGACCCGATCGGGATATGAAATCTGTAATTAGAATTCATGAATTAGTTAAATGTATAAATATCACCGGGAACTTGAAGGATCTAACCTGTCATAATATAGACAAAGTTATAAAGATAGAGACCTACAAGATGGTTGTATGCTCGCCACAAGAAAAAACTAAAAACATGATAAAAAATACAGATACATACTATTTGGATAACAAAATACCACCTGTGTAAAATATTGTTTGACTAACATTAGATAGTGGTGTTATTGTTGTTTTGTAAAATGATTCCACTGATTTTTAAGGGTGCGATCATTTTTAGATAACAGTTAGCTATACTGTAATAAGGTGTCATCATTACGAAGGGGGCTATGTACTTTGAGAAACATGAAAGCGCTTTTAATTCTATTGTTGGTGTCGTGTTTTGTGATTGTAGCCGGATGCAGCGGAGGAAAAACAGCAGAAAATCCAGCTCCGCAAAAAGAAGTGGAAGAAAAAACTCCAGAAAAGACGGAAGAACCACAAGCACCTGCTGTTGATCTTGGTGGTAGAACAATCAAGCTGTCAGCATGGTGGGACCTTGCACCTACCGATGCAGATGCTACAGGGCAAGCATTGGTTGAGCAACAGAAGAAAGTAGAAGAAAAGTATAATGTGAAAATCGAATACGTTAACGTACCTTTTGAAGAGTACATGGATAAGTTTACTACATCCGTTCTTGCAGGGGAACCATTCTCCGATATTGCCTTCCTTGAATACAAAAGTGCCTTGCCAACCATTCTGAAAGGCCAGCTTCTCAAAATTTCTGAATTTACAACACCAAACTCTAGTATAAACACGGATCAGCGGCTAGCTAATCCAGCACCACCGCTTCTTGGAGAGTTATACGCTTTCAATGGCGGAGTCAAAGGAAACGGGGGTCATGGAATTCATTATAATCGTGACCTATTTGAAAAACTTGGGCTTCCTGACCTCCAACAATTGTATGACAATGGCGAGTGGACCTGGAGTAAATTCCTTGAAATAGCCAAACAAGCAACGAAAGATACAAATAACGACGGAAAAATGGATACTTATGGATTCTCTGGATGGGCAGCTGTAGTCGGACGTAACTTTATTGCAGCAAATGGTGGAAACACTGTTCTCGATCCAGAAGATGGGGAATCGAATGCTAAAGAAGGGTTTACAGATCCAAAAGCAATTGAAGCCATTGAATTCTTGGCATCTTTATATAGCAACAATGTAGTAAAAGTGAAAACGGGAGACAAAGTGAATTGGGAAGAAGGCGACACCTTTAAAGACGGAGACGTTGCGATGTTCCATGGAGCACAGTGGATGATCGGTGATCTGAACTTTGAAGTTGGTGTTGTCCCTTATCCAGTCGGACCACAAGGAAGCCCGGAAGTCACTTATGCGGATACAGGTTTGAATGCATATTTCATTCCGAAAGGCGTAAAAGATCCAGAAGCGGTATATCAAGTGTTTGAAGAACTATTTGACGTTCCTCAATTAGAAGAGTATCCAACGCAAAACTATTTGGAGAGCTTATACTCCACGGAAGATGACACACGTATTATTCGTGAACATATTACAGGCACAGGACTTGTAGGGTTGGATGAAGCTTACCCAGAGTATCCATTCAATGATTTTATTGCTGATGTGATTGTGAATAATGCCTCCGTTGCATCTGCAGCAGAGAAATTTAAACAACAGGCGCAAGCTTCGATCGACAAGCTGGGAGCAGCCAAATAAGTATGAAGTTTAGCAATCTACGAGAACAGGGGAGCGTTATTAAAACTAGCTCCCTTTTCCGTAGATTCATCTGCCTAAGATAGCAGAGGGGGGAGTTACTATTGAAGGGCCAGAGAAGAGTCCGCTTATGGATCATGAAAAGTATCATTGTTGCGGGTTGTGTATCGCTTGTACTTGCCGGAGGTAACAGTCAATTGGCCTTTGCTACTTCAGTAAACACGGATCATGTTGAATTGGAAAAGGCTGATTTGTCATCATCGCCTGCTTCAACGATAGAAGATAATAGCTTTCAACTTTCCAGTACCGAATTCTACAGTGAATATATGGAGAAGCATAAAGATGAACCTTTCCCTACAAGCGAAATCGTATTAGGTGCGGATAAGGTAAGTGAACTGACTGGGGAAGACAGCGAAATCATCACTGATTTTGAAGGGAAAACCGGAAAGTCCGTGAAAACCGGAGAAAAAAGCAGTGTCACGTGGACTTTTGAAGTAGCAGATCCAGGTTTGTATCAGCTGGAAACGAGCTATTATCCAATCGAAGGGAAAAGTTCTGCCATAGAACGAAGTGTTCTGATTGATGGAAAACTTCCTTTTCAAGAAGCAGCTTTCATTCAGATGGACAGAGTATGGGGCAATGTAAAAGATGAGCCGCAGCAAGATAATCGAGGAAATGATCTGAGGCCTCAACAGCAGGAAAAACCAGTATGGCAAACGACTTTGTTTAAAGATTCCAATGGTTATTATGAAGAGCCATTTACTTTTTATTTTAGCAAAGGAAAACACACATTAACACTTACATCCCAGCGTGAGCCAGTAGTGATCAGTGAAATCAGACTGTTACATGAGGAGCTTCCGCCCGAATATACTACATATGCTGCAGAGTATAAGGATCAGGTGCAGCGTACGCCTGACGATGTGTCCATAGAACTTCAAGCTGAGAAAGCGTCAGCCAAATCCTCACCTACTCTTTATCCGCTAATGGATCGTTCTTCGCCGGCAGTAGAGCCTTATAGTCCATCTGTATCTAAAATCAATACGATAGGCGGATATAACTGGAGAATTCCTGGACAGTGGATTGAATGGAATGTAGAAGTTCCCGAGGAAGGCATGTACGAGCTCGCTTTTAAAGCAAAGCAAAACTTCTCACGAGGCGTCTATTCTACTCGAAAAATTATGATTAACGGAGAAGTTCCTTTTCAGGAAATGAATAGAGTATCCTTCCGTTACAAGAGCAGCTATGCGATGCAGGTTATGGGGGATGAGACACCTTATTTATATCATTTGAAAAAGGGAACAAACGTCATCCGAATGGAAGTTAGCTTAGGTGAATTTGCTTCACTGATTAGAGAGGTACAAGAAAGTTTGACTGAACTGAATGCCATGTACCGAAAGATATTAATGATCACAGGTACAGCTCCAGATGAAGTTCGAGACTATAGACTTAGTGAACGAGTGCCTAATATTCTTGATGTTTTTGCGAGTGAAAGCGAGCGTTTAAAAGCAGTAGGAAAACGTTTGCGAGAGTTGTCTGACGAAAAAGGAGATCAAGATGCGCTGCTCAAGACGATGGCTTTGCAGCTCGATGAAATGATTGAAGATCCAGATACAATACCAAGAAGGTTATCGGCTTATAAAACCAATACAGGAGGACTTGGAACTTGGTTGCAGCAAACAAGGGAACAGCCACTCGAAATTGATGCAATCTATGTTACTTCTCCTGGAAAAAAAGTTTCCGAAAAAGGGATGGGATGGTTTGCTCGAACTTGGCATGAGATCGTAACCTTCTTCTATTCTTTCTTTATTGATTATGACCAAATTGGTAATGCCGCAACGGACAATACACAAAAGACAATTACGGTTTGGATTGGAAGCGGACGTGATCAGGCCAATACCATTAAGGCGATGATTGATGAAACGTTTACGCCGGAATCTGGAATACAAGTTAACCTTAAGCTTGTTCCGATGAATTCCCTGCTACCTGCTACTCTTTCGGGTGAAGGACCCGATGTAGCAATGCAGATGGGGAATGATGTTCCTGTGAACTATGCGATGAGGAAAGCAGCGGCCGATTTGTCTCAGTTTGATGATTTTAATGAAGTGAAACAGCAGTTCAGAGAGAGTGCTATGGTACCGTACACATTTGAGGATGGAGTATATGCGTTACCTGAAACGCAGACTTTTAATATGTTATTTTACCGAAAAGACGTACTAGAAGAGCTTGGGCTTCAAATACCGCAAACGTGGGAAGAAGTAGGAAGCCTGCTGACCGTGCTTGATAAAAATCATATGGACTTCGGCTTACCGCTGGTCACTCAGCCGCAATATCCTGGTGAAAACGTTCCGCCGAATTCCGTGTACTCGATGCTCTTATTCCAAGGCGGCGGTGAGTTCTACAGAGATGGAAGCAAGGAATCCAACCTGGACTCAAAAATCGGAATGGAAGCGTTTAAACAGTGGACTGAATTTTATACGGACTACAAGTTGGAGCGTGAATACGACTTTGCGAACCGATTCAGAACAGGTGAAATGCCGATTGGCATCGCAGATTACACTACTTATAACCAATTGACTGTGTTTGCTCCCGAGATTCGCGGAATGTGGGGATTCACTATGATTCCTGGTACCGTGCAAGCAGATGGATCTACTGACCATACGGTTGCCAGCGGTGGAAGCGGTGTCCTGATGCTCGAAGATGCAGCAGACAAACAAGCGGCATGGGAATATATGAAGTGGTGGACAAGTGAAGAAACGCAGGTCAAATTCGGAAGAGAAA
The DNA here is from genome assembly GCF_036577645.1 of Paenibacillus sp. GYB006. NCBI lineage: Bacteria > Bacillati > Bacillota > Bacilli > Caryophanales > Paenibacillaceae > Paenibacillus > Paenibacillus sp. GYB006. The sequence goes on from NZ_JARBDA010000001.1 coordinate 1,092,895, forward strand.
TGGAAGGGCTTATGGGTGCAGCAGCCAGATATCCAACGGCGAATATTGCGGCACTAGAGAAACTGCCTTGGCCAGTCGAAGATTATGAAAACCTGCAAAAGCAAATGGAGTGGGTAAGGGGAATACCGGAAGTACCAGGTGGATATTTTACGGGTCGCCATCTCATTAATGCCTTCTATCGTTCCGTTGATGGAAAGATCGAACCAAGAGAAGCACTCATGGACTATGTACAGTATATCCAGGATGAAATTCGAGTTAAACGTAATGAATTCGGTCTGCCGGAGTAAAGGAGGGTGAGACGTCATGTCTGATTTACAACTTAAAAATAAGGTGAGGGGCGTCCCTCCAGAGGAACGTTCGCTTCGGCGCCGTGAACGGCGGAAACAAAAGCTTCATCAGATCAAAATTAATAAACATTTGTATATCTTGATGGCGCCTTACATGATTCTGTTTTTAATGTTTACGGTATTGCCTGTTCTATTATCTATTGTGATTAGCTTTACCTATTTTAATATGCTCGAAATGCCCAAATTTGTAGGGTGGCAGAATTATACAAGATTGTTTTTAGAAGATGATATTTTTCTTATTGCTTTGAAAAATACATTTTTATTCGCTGCCATCACAGGTCCTGTCAGTTACTTGGCTTGTTTTATTTTCGCATGGATTATTAATGAACTCAGCCCGAAATTACGGGCATTTATGACCCTGATTTTTTACGCACCTTCTATTTCAGGAAACGTATTTTTTATCTGGCTCCTAATCTTTTCGGGAGACCGTTACGGAATTATCAATGGTTTGCTTATTAAGCTGGGCATTCTGCTAGAACCGATCCAGTGGCTCAAAACAGAAGCTTATATCATGCCTATTATCATACTTGTTCAGCTTTGGCTAAGTCTTGGAACTGGTTTCTTGGCATTTATTGCGGGACTGCAAACGGTAGATAAGACCTTGTATGAAGCAGGTGCAGTGGACGGAATAAAAAACCGCTGGCAAGAGCTTTGGTATATCACCCTGCCTTCGATGAAACCACAGTTGATGTTTGGTGCTGTAATTCAGATTACTTCCTCGTTTGCCGTGGCCGATGTATCCATCCAGCTGGCAGGTTTTCCGAGCGTCAACTATGCTGCAGAAACGGTCGTTACTCACTTAATGGATTTCGGAACCATTCGGTTTGAGATGGGCTTTGCATCCGCCATTGCAACCGTCTTGTTCATGTTAATGGTTGGTTCTAACATGATTATTCAAAAACTGCTCAGGAAAGTGGGTGAGTAAAGCGATGAATTTTACGCTCGGCATGTTCCGTAAGAAAAGAGTGAATCGCTCTTTCTGGGGCAGCTTCTTCCTCTTCCTGCTCCTTGCCGTTATCGGTGCGTTTATGGTCCTGCCTTTGGTCTATGCGATCAATGCCGCCTTTAAACCGCTGGATGAAATCTTTATTTTTCCACCGACATTGTTTGTGAGAAATCCTACCTTAGATAACTTTGCAGACTTAATAAATCTGCTGGGGGCTTCGTGGGTTCCTTTTACAAGGTACATCTTTAATACGATATTTATCACAGGAGTAGGGATCGTTGGGCACGTACTTTTAGCATCAGCAGCTGCTTACCCGCTGGCGAAACATCGTTTTCCAGGGAGTAACGTAACGTTTAAACTCATTGTGCTCTCACTGATGTTTACTCCTGCTGTAACTGCTATTCCTACGTACATGATCATGTCGTTTTTAGGATGGGTTGACACTTACTGGGCTGTCATTATCCCGGCATTCTCTTATCCACTGGGGCTGTATCTTATGAAACAGTTCATGGAACAGATTCCTGATGCACTGATCGAAGCAGCGAAAATCGATGGTGCAACGGAATATCGGATTTTTTGGACCATCGTAATGCCTAACGTAAAGCCTGCATGGCTGACTTTAATTATTTTACTATTTCAAATTTTATGGGGAACGGATGGCAACGGCTTTATTTATAGTGAGCAGCTCAAGACACTAACTTCGGCAACCACCAATATCGTACAAGGCGGGATCGCAAGAGCTGGGGTTGGGGCAGCGGTTGCACTGATGATGATGAGTGTGCCGATTACGATTTTTGTCTTCTCACAAAGCCGGATAATTGAAACAATGGCCACATCCGGAATGAAGGAATGAGGAGGGGTGGATACCAATGAAGCAAGCATATAAACGTCTTCTCAGCCGCACGATTCTGGGTGTTGCTGTTTGTTCCATGGCACTTGCTTCCCATGGCACCGCAGTACTAGCTAAAGCTCCTTATGAGAGTTATACCTACAATTATTATGAGGAAGCAGTACCTGCTCCAGATGCATATTTGCCTGAAAGAAGCATATCAGGGATCGATCTCGGAATCGGCAGCTTTTCTACACCTCAGGATCTCTTCGTGTCTAGCAGGGGAGAGATTTACATTGCAGATACGGGAAATAACCGGGTTGTGATTTTGGCGGATGACTGGAAGGTCAAAAAAGTGATCACCACCTTCCAGCATGATTCGAAAGAAGATACTTTTTTATCCCCAAGCGGGGTTGTCGTAAGTGAAGAAGGAAATTTGTATGTAGCAGATACGGAACATAAACGAGTGGTTGTTCTGTCACCAGAAGGAAAATTAATTCAAATTATTGAAAATCCTCAGTCTGATCTGCTGGGATCTTCCTTTTCCTTTGTACCACTTAAGTTGTCAGTAGACGCCGGAGGTCGGATTTTTGTCATCGCTAGAGGGGCATATGAAGGAATGCTGCAATTTGATAAAAGTGGTGAATTCATTGGATACTCTGGAACCAACAAAGTTCGGCGTGATTTTGCAGACTACATATGGAGGCTCCTTGCAAGTGATGCGCAAAAGAAACAGATGCAATTATATATACCAACCGAGTTTTCGAATCTAGATATGGGAAATAAAGGTTTTCTGTATGCCACTAACGTGGATCCAGGATCAACGGAACCTGTAAAAAGACTGAATCCCTCCGGAGAAGATGTGCTGAAGCGTTATGGTTACTTTGATGTCAAAGGTGATCTTGTGTATCGCTTAAGAGGTGCATCGGGAGGTCCTTCGAGACTCGTTGATATTAAATACTGGGGTAACGGGATGTATAGTGTTCTTGATGCGCTTCGGGGCCGGGTGTTCACTTATGATGACGAAGGTAATCTATTGTACATCTTTGGAGGAATCGGTACGCAGGTCGGAACTTTCCGTACACCCGTAGCATTAGACCGAATAGGAGATAAGCAGCTGATATTGGATCAGGGAAAAGAAACGATTACCATTTTTAAGCCGACCGAATATGGAGCTGCGATTCAAGAAGCCGTTGCCAACCATCATGCGGGTGATGATAAAAAAGCAGTTGAAAAATGGAGAGAGGTTTTGCGTCTTAACGCAAACTATGATATCGCATATATCGGAATTGGAAAATCACTTTTATATGATAAGCAAAATAAAGCAGCAATGGAGTATTTTAAGCTTGGAATGGACCGTAAAAATTATTCAGTTGCCTTTAAAAGATATCGGAAAGAAGTCCTGCAGGAACACTTCGGCACCTTTTTAACGGTGACTACAGGCGGGGTTGTACTCATTATTGCTTTACGGGCAGTCCGTTCACGGAGCAGAAGGAGGGGGGAGCAAAATGAAGCAGGACTTTTTTAAGTTCCCAATGCATCTGATCGTACATCCATTTGATGGTTTCTGGGATTTGAAATATGAAGGAAAAGGAAAAGTCAAAGTTGCACTCGTTATTGTATTCGTTCTTTTTCTTACATTTGTCCTTCAGCGTCAATATGCAGGTTTTCTAGTCAACTATAATGACCCAAGAACGCTGAACAGTTTAGCTGAACTTCAATATGTCATCCTTCCCTTTTTTCTATGGTGCGTTTCGGGCTGGTCAATTACGACGCTTATGGAGGGAGAGGGGAAATTTCGAGAAATTCTGATGGCTACAGCCTACTCTCTTGTGCCTATCATTATGATTTATTTACCGATGACTTTGATTAGCCGGTTTTTGACCACAGAGGAGAGCTCCTTTTATTACTTACTCAATACGTTTGCGATCATATGGTTCTTGTATCTATTATTTGTGGGTACGATGACGGTCCATCAATATACCCCAGCGAAGACAGTTATTACGATGCTGTTAACGGTTGTAACAATGGGGATCATGGTTTTTCTAGGTACCCTCGTCTTTAGTCTAATTCAGCAAATAATCGAATTTGTCGTTAATATCTACCGAGAACTGGTATTCCGAATATAAAGGAGGCGTAAGTCTAGTGAACATCAAAAAAAGCGCTTATATCATACTGGCTTGCGTCCTTTTGCTTGCGAGTTCTGTATTTTTCTTGCTCGGAAGCGGGCGTATTAGCAGCATTGAACCGCAAAGTTATCTTCAGTCGGTGACGTCAGAACAGGGAGAATATGAACCTTTTCGGGCGATGAGTGATCAGAGTAAGGGGATTCCAGGGATGACGCTTGCTGCAACGAATGATGCGCTGAGTCTCTACATCGATCCGAAGACGACAGTAATCGCGGTGAAAGATGATAAATCAGGAGATATATGGTACTCCAATCCCGAAGAGCGTGCGGAAGATTCAATCGCGACGGCTTTTGAGAAGGATGTCATGTCATCACAGCTATCCATATCTTTCCGTAACACACTTGGCGTGCAAGATACGTATACGAATCATAAACTCAGTATAGAAAAAGAGCAGTTCGAATTGTTTAGCATTCAGGACGGGGTCCGTATTGAGTATACGATCGGTGATACGGAGCTGGGCATTGATGCTCTCCCTAAACTGATTAGCAAACAGCGTCTGCAAGAGAAAGTGCTTGATAAACTAAGTCCAGCAACTGCGAAATATGTAGAGACAAGATACCTGGTGTCGGACGCTAGTCCCGAAATACTGGAGAGGGCTGATGCTCAAGTTGGGCGTCCACTCGTACTTCGGAAAATGATGGCTGCTTTTGAAGAGGCAGGATATACCGCAGAAGATCTTGCTGCGGATAACGAAGAGAATGGAATTGCCGCGTCTGGTGGGCAAGGGAAGGCGAAGTTTAAAATTCCGCTTGAATATCGCCTTGAAGGTGAGACACTTACGGCAACTGTTCCATTAAGTCAGGTGGAAGAAAGTGAAGGGCAGCGCATTCAAAGTATCGATTTACTTGCTTATTTTGGCGCAGCTAAAGCAGGTGAAGAAGGATATATGCTTGTTCCGGATGGAACGGGCAGCTTGATCTATCTAGATAACGGCAAAACCAAAGAAGAGCAGTACGTACAGCCGCTATATGGTGCCGATACGAATGATAACAGCAGGTCAAGAGGTCAGGTGGCGGAAAAAGCACGTATGCCGGTTTATGGTCTGGTGAGCGGTGATCGCGCATTTTTTGCCGTCATCGAAAAAGGCGATGGGAATGCTAGTGTTGCTGCTGATATCAGTGGAAAACAAAATTCCTACAATCATGTGTACAGCCGTTTTATTGTTAGAGGCGAAGATGAACTCGAACTTTATACAGGCAGCAAAATTCAAGAAATTCAGCTCTTATCTGATGACAAATATACAGGCGATGTGCAGGTGAAGTACGCTTTCTTATCCGGCGATGAGGCGAACTATTCGGGCATGGCAAGAACATATCAGGAGATGCTGGTGAAGGCGGGAAAATTGACTCAAACAACAGAAGAGGGAGATCTTCCTTTCTATGTGGATGTACTAGGTTCTGTCGACATGAGGGAATCTTTCCTCGGCGTACCTTACAACGCAACGGTACCGATGACCACTTTTGAAGAAGCGAAGCAAATAACGGAAGCGCTTCAGAAGGAAGGCATATCAAGTATACAGATGCGTTATCTTGGTTGGTTTGGGGAAGGGATCGAGCATGAACTCCCTGTCAGGCTTCAATCTTCAGGACTTGGAAGTACAAAAGAGTTAAGATCGCTTAATGATTTGCTTCAAAAGAATGGCGGCGGTCTTTATCCCGATGTTGCTTTCTTACATGTCTATCATAAAGGAAATGGATTCAGTACTTCGAGGGATGCTTCCCGATTTATTACGAAAGAAGAAGCATTATTATCCCCTTACGACAGAGCGCTGAATCGGATGTCAACCAGACTTGATAGTTATTATCTGTTGTCTCCATCAAAAGTACCGGACGTCGTTTCTAAGTTTATGGAGGAATACGAAAGCAAAGAGATCACAGGTCTTTCACTTCGCGATCTGGGAGATTCGCTGCATTCGGATTATCGAAATAAACGCATCATTTTTAAAGAAACAGCAAGACAAATATCAGAAGAACAGACAGCTCTCTTAGCAGCTGAATACCCAAATCTGATGATATCTGGGGGCAATATATATGCACTTGGCTCAGCCAAACATATTATTAATACTCCTGCCGGATCAAGTGGTTTTCAGCTAACCGATGAATCCGTCCCTTTTTATCAAATGGTGATCCATGGATATAAAGATTACACAGGTGAACCTATGAATTTGGCGGCAGATACGGATGTTAAATCACAGCTGCTCCAAAGTTTGGAACAAGGAAAAGCACCTCATTTTCTATGGAGTTCAGAACCCGCTTCAGAACTTAAATTTACTCGTCACGACAAAATGTATTCTACCGATTATGAGGCATGGATTGATGAAGCGACGAAGATGTATCAGGAAGTAAGCGAAATTCTAGCTCCTCTTCGTACCGTTCATATCGATGAACGCGTAGTTCATCAGCCGGGAGTGATTGAAATGCAGTACAGTAATGGAACTCATATATGGATTAATTATAACGATAAGCCGGTTGTTATAGGCAAGGTTTCTATCCCAGCACAGCATTACTTCGTAGGCGGTGATGAATCATGAAAGGGATGGGACTGACTCTGACCAGAAAAAGATCCCTCCTCGGGTTACTTTTCATATCGCCTTGGCTGGTGGGATTTATCTTCCTGTTCCTCATGCCAATGATTCAATCGATTCGGTTCAGCATGAGTGATCTAAGTGTTGTTCCAGGAGGATATGAGCTGAAATTTACAGCTTGGAATAACTTCCGGGAAGCGCTGTTTATTGATGCGAATTATAATCGGATCTTAACTGAATCCGTGTTACAAATGATTGTAAATGTACCGTTGATTTTATTCTTCAGCCTCTTCTCTGCTGTGCTGCTGAATCAGAAGTTCAGAGGACGTTCTCTTGCAAGAGCCATTTTCTTTTTGCCTGTTATTCTTGCATCAGGAGCCGTTGCTTCCGCTGAAGCAGCCGGCCTGATTAATCTGATTGGTAACGCTACGGCTGCTGAGGAAGCAGGCCTATCGTCTTCTCAGTTTAATACAATGGCAATGGTGAATTTGCTTGCAGAAGCAGGCATGCCGCTGGTCATGACCGATTATATCGTTGATGCCGTCATGCGTATCTACGATATCATCCGCAGCTCAGGCGTACAGATCCTTATTTTTCTTGCCGCACTTCAATCTGTACCTACTACGATGTATGAAGTAGCCAAAATGGAGGGCGCTACAGGTTATGAGTCTTTTTGGAAAATTACATTTCCAATGGTAAGTCCATTAATTCTGACGAATGTCATCTATACGGTAATTGATTCTTTTACAACAAGTCCAATTACCCAAACAATCTATACGACGGCATTTCAAACACAAAATTTTGGGCTGAGTGCTTCTATGTCCTGGCTCTATACGATTGTCGTCGGCATACTGCTCCTCATCATTGGATTCCTGATTTCCAAAAAAGTTCATTATAACTGAGGTCACATTAGATCACGAATGGGGAGGTGGAGGCTCATGGAAACGGCAACAAAACAGGGCAGAAGTGAGGCCATAGTATTTAAAATGCAGCGAACGAAAAATAAATTGCTCGATGCCCTTTGGTCCATTTTTCGCTATGTGCTCATCATTGGTATATCATTTGTCATTTTGTACCCGATTCTGATGAAAATCTCGACAGCCTTTAAAGATAAGGCAGATATTTACAATCCCACCATCTATATGATTCCTGTCCATTTTACACTGGATAATATAAAGCTTGCGTCCGAGGTGTTGAACTACTTCCCGCTGCTCGGTAACACGCTGCTCTATGTATTTGTAATGATGGTTCTTACGACGGCATCCACTGCTCTTGCAGGATACGGGTTTGCTAGATTCGAATTTCCAGGAAGCAAAATCTTATTCGGAATGGTGATCCTCACCATCCTTGTGCCTTCAAGTACGCTCATGGTACCGATGTATTTGCACTTTCGAAGTTTTGATGTGCTTGGTATGATATCGCTTTTCACTGGAAAAGAAGGAGTGAATCTACTTAACACCTACTGGCCATCCATGATTACTGCAGGTACAGCAACAGGACTGAAAGCGGGACTTTTCATCTATATTTTCCGTCAGTTTTTCAAAGGAATGCCAAAAGAAATCGAAGAAGCTGCTCTGATTGATGGTGCAGGAGGAATTAAGACATTTATACGAATTATGCTTCCTAATGCGGTTCCGCCGATGATCACGGTTATGCTGTTTTCGTTTGTATGGACTTACAATGACACCTTCTATCCTTCGCTGTTTATGAGTGAGACGAATTTGATGTCATTAAAGGTTGCATCTCTTCCTTCGCAGATTAATCTGATTATTCCGCAGTTACTCGGACTCGCGGGGACGGATATTAAAGCAGATCCGAACCATGTAGCGATGCTTGTGGATACGGGAATATTGCTCGCGATTGCCCCACTCATTTTACTGTATCTATTTGTACAACGTTATTTCGTCGAAAGTGTAGAGAGAACGGGAGTTGTAGGTTAATTTGCTAGCTAACATAACAATATTACTTTAGTTATTTGAAAACCTAAAATTAGGATAACAAAAAGAATTGAAACGTTTTCGATAACATGAGACAATGAGCAGAGGAAAACATTATCTGTAGGAAAGAAGCTTAGAAAATTGGGTTGATCTTTTGATCGGTCCAATTTTCAGTCTTCTTTGGTTAAAGATTCATATGAAACGCTTCAAGGAAATTTAACATAATTGGAGGATTTCAAACCATGCATGAAACAAAGGTAGTTTTAAACAAAGCTTGGACTTTTAAGGCATGTGACGAGCAGGATTGGGAAAACGCAGTCGTTCCTGGTTTTGTTCATACAGACTTGCTTAAAAATGAACGGATTCAAGATCCTTTCTATGGTACGAATGAAAAACTCGTTCAATGGATTGATAAGAAAGACTGGGAGTATAAAACTACGTTTCAGGTTACAGATGAGATTTTAAGTGAGGAACATGTGGATCTCATTTTTCATGGACTAGATACCTATGCGGATGTCTATCTAAACGGTGTACATATTTTATCTGCTGATAATATGTTTCGTGTATGGGAAGTGAATGTAAAAACCGTTTTGAAAGCGGTTGATAACGAACTTCGTATTGTATTTCGTTCCCCTATTCAAGAAGATTTACCTAAGCTAGAAGCGCTCGGATATCAGCTGCCGGCTGCAAATGATCAATCCGAAGTAGGTGAATTGGGCAAGAAGAGAGTAAGTATTTTCGCAAGAAAAGCACCTTATCATTATGGTTGGGACTGGGGTCCAAGATTTGTGACAAGTGGGATTTGGCGTGATATTGAGCTAAGAGCCTGGTCTGAAGATTACATTGCAGATGCCTATATTCATCAGAATAAAGTAAGCGAAAGTGCGGCTGCACTTACAGCAGTATTAGAAGTTAACGTTGATCAGGCAGGCCCGAGAGTGATTCGGATCGAAACAGATGGCGGCGAATGGACAAAAGAAGTTGATCTCCCTGCTGGGGAATCGAAATTGAATATCGACTTTGAACTTGAATCGCCGAAGCTGTGGTGGTCTCGAGGTCTTGGTGAACCTCATATGTATACCTTTAAAGTTCAAATATTGGATACTACAGGAAGTCTCGCCAAAGCAGAGCGCTGTATCAAAACAGGTATTCGTAGTATTCGTCTTGTACAAGAAGCAGATGAATATGGCACATCGTTCTATTTTGAATTAAATGGAGTTCCTGTCTTTGCTAAAGGGGCCAACCATATTCCGAATGACAGCTTTATCACAGAGGTGACTTACGAAAGATATCGTCATGAGATCGAGTCAGCTGCGCTGGCGAATATGAATATGCTGCGGGTTTGGGGCGGAGGAATATACGAGCAGGATGTTTTTTATGATCTGTGTGATGAATATGGAATCTTGGTATGGCAGGACTTCATGTTTGCTTGCAGTATGTATCCGGGAGATGAAGCGTTCTTAGCCAGTGTGCGACATGAAGCTGCAGATAATATTAAACGTCTGCGGAATCATCCGAGTATTGCTCTATGGTGTGGTAATAACGAGATGGACTCCGCATGGGCTCATTATAACGAAAATGGTGGATGGGGCTGGAAGAAAGACTTTACCCAAGAGCAACGTGAAAAAATTTGGGCAGACTATGAAGCTATTTTCCATCACCTGCTTCCCGAAGTAATAGAAGAGCTTGTACCGGGTGCGGACTACTGGCCTTCCTCTCCAATTGTATCGATCTCAAATGACATTAATCAACATGCAACAACGAGTTCGGTTACAGGCGATGTACATTACTGGGGCGTATGGCATAACGCAGAGCCATTTGAGAACTACAACCTGCAGCTTGGAAGATTCATGAGTGAATATGGTTTCCAATCCTTCCCTGAACATAAATCTGTACTAAGGTATGCAGAGCCTTCTGATCTGGAACTGACTTCGGAAGTCATGATGGCTCACCAGAAGAATGGGGATGGGAACCGTCTGATTAAAAAGTATATGGATATGTATATGACAGAGCCGAAGGATTTCCCTTCCTTTTTGTATATGAGTCAAGTCTTGCAGGCAGATGCTATGAAAGTGGCAATTGAAGCGCACCGAAGAAATCGTCCTTTCGTGATGGGAACATTGTATTGGCAGATGAATGACACTTGGCCTGTTGCTTCCTGGGCAGGTATGGATTATTACGGCAACTGGAAAGCGCTACATTACTACGCAAAACGAAGTTTTGCTGATGAAATGATCTCTATTGATGATACGAAGCCGGGAAGAGTAGATCTATATCTGCTATCCGATGTACTTCGGCCGCTGGAAGGAGATATCAGTATTCGTATTGCTGATTTTGACGGTACGCTGCATGAAGTTCAGACACATATGGTAAGTATAGCAGGGAATACAACAGGACTGGTCCTTTCACTAGATAGAGAAGAGCTTCTTAGTGGAAGAGACGAGCAGCGTACTGTAATGGTTGTGGAACTTGTCCGTAAGGGCGAAGTGATCGATAGTCAGAAACACTACTTTGTACCTTTCAAGGATATGAAATTAACCAAGGCCCAAATCGAAATCACAGAAGTAGAGGGTTCAGAAGGAACTAAATTCCACTTGAAAACCTCTGTTCTAGCCAAACAAGTATGGCTTGATAGTAACCAAGAAGGAATCTTCAGTGATAATTACTTTGATCTTATCCCAGGCGAGACAAAAGAAGTATCTTTCTTTGCGCGTAAGGGTGGGGAGCATGCATTTGAACTTGCAAATCCAGGAGAACTGAAGGTACGATCTATGTCTGATTTTATTGAAGAAACACAAGTACAGAATCAGTAATTATATAATAATGGCTGATCAATTCCCGGCTGTTTATTCACAGCCGGGAATTGTTATAACTTATTTTCGGAGGGGAAATATATGATGGACGAGATAAAGTACGAAGCAGCGGTAAACCAAATTGGATATCCGATAAACGGACAGAAAACAGCTATTCTCACTGAGAAGTCATCAGAATTTCATATTGAAGAGGAAGGGACGAAAAAGATTGTCTATCGAGGAAGAACCTCGCAGCCTACTTTTGATCAATCCTCAGGGAGTGAAGTGAGAACAGCCGATTTTTCCGAACTGGCTAAGCCAGGGACTTATGTTGTAGTGGATGATGAAGGAAATCGATCTACTCCTTTTGCCTTGGAAGAAAGACCTTACAATGAATTACATAAAGGATTGTTGAAAGCGTTTTATTATTTACGCTGTGGAGAAACACTAGATGAGAAGTATGCAGGGGAATGGAGACATGAATCTTGTCATACAAAAAGAGGCGCAGTTCATGGGGAAGAAGGGTTATACCTTGACGGAAATGGAGGATGGCACGATGCAGGAGATTATGGAAAGTATGTTGTTGCGGGGGCGAAAGCAGTGGCTGATTTACTGCTAGCATTTGAAATGTACCCGAATGCATTCGGTGAATCTATTCCTCTTCCAGAATCGGATCAAGTTATGCCAGATGTACTGCATGAATGTAAAGTGGAGCTGGATTTTTTGTTCAAAATGCAGGACAAAAGAAGTGGAGGAGTGTATCACAAATTGACAACTAGGCACTTCCCCGGCCTATCTGTAATGCCAGAAGAGGACCTTGCTGAACTGGTCTTTTCACCCATATCTGCTGCCGCGACAGCAAGTTATGCAGCGATCATGGCCTTTGCATCCCGTATATATCGCTCGTATGATCCTTCCTATGCGGATCGATGTCTACGTTCTGCTGAGTATGCTTGGGAGTGGCTCGTGAAACATCCGGAAGCAGGTGGATTTAAGAATCCACCGGATATTACAACGGGGGAGTATGGAGATGATTGTGTATATGACGAGAAGTACTGGGCTGCTGCAGAACTATATCATACAACTAGCCTAGAAAAATATCATTCCGCTTTTCAGCAATATGCCAAGGAATCTTTTCCTAAATGTGAGCTAGGTTGGGCAGATGTTGGAGGATACGGCACAATTAGCTACTTGCGTAAAGGAAAGACAGAAGAGAACCAAGCTCTTTACACCTCATTACAGCAAGAACTGATTTCGGAGGCTGAGCGTCTTTTACATATTTGCGATAATGATGGATATGGTATCTCTCTTGAAGAGAAAGATTATATTTGGGGCAGTAATATGGTTCTTATGAACCGAGCGATGTTATTGCTAATCGCAATGAAGTGGTCCCCCAAACCGGAATATGGAAAAGCAGCTGCTCAGCATTTGCATTATTTGTTAGGCCAAAATACTCTTCACTTATCGTATGTCACAGGCTTTGGAACACATTCTGTTATGAACCCGCATCATCGTCCATCGGTAGGAGATGATGTAGATGCACCGGTTCCCGGGATGGTAGCAGGAGGCCCTAATCGAAATCTGAATGATGAGATTATGGAGCGTACTTTAAAAGGAAAACCGGCTGCAGCAAGTTTTATTGATCATGAAGACAGTTATGCAGGCAACGAGATTACGATCTACTGGAATTCACCTGCTGTATTTGTCGTTTCCTACTTTAATCAATGAAATAAGTAATGTTTTAATGTCAAAACCACCCTATTCTCTTGGAGAGTAGAGTGGTTTTGGCATTTCTTGCGAATAAATCAGCTAATATTTGGTGTGGATTCTCTTATGATCGGTTTTGTATAAATATGGGAGACCTGATAGGGTTGCTTAGGATCTTTAATTCGAGACAGAAGCATTTCTGCTGCCTTTACACCCATTTCATTTCTATAAATATGAACCGTAGTCAGTTGGGGCTCAACAATTCTTGATTCTGGACCATTATCAAAACCACAAATGACGATGTCATCAGGAACAGATAGTGTATTTTTGATTGATTTCATAAAGGTAACGGCGATGTGATCGTTAGCACAGACAAAACCAGAAGGAAACTCACTGATTTGCCTCAGTCTATTATCTGCCCACTCCGGGCTTGAAAAGAATAAACGATCCTCATCAAGAATGCACTGTGAGAGATCAAGCTGAACTCCTGATTCCGTCAGAGCACGATTAAAGCCAACCCATCTCTCATTAAAACTTCTACAATGGTTATAATCCCCGATAAAGCCTAATGTTTTGTAACCGCCATCTATTAACTTTTTGGTGAGTTGATAAGTACTATTTTCATTCTCCATAAGCAGTACATCTGCTTGAAATTCAGGGTAACAGATATGTGCAGAGCAATCGATGAAAATCGTCGGAATATCAAGACTTGTAATCAGCTTGCTATATTCCAAATTGAATAACTCGATACAAATAATACCATCCACATTGGAGACATCAAAGTTATTGGGAAGAGAAAAGGACTCTTGATCAATGTCTCTTATAATGTGAATCGATAAATTATATCCCTCTGTACTAATGCGCTTTTCAAGACCACTGATCAGTGCTGAACCAAAGTGGGAAGTGTTAGGTAAGTTTTCTGTTAATAAAGCGATGTTACCAGAGTTTTTAGATAAAATGTTTTCTATCTCCATAAAAGCAAACTGCTTATATTTTAACTCAATCGCTTTTTTTATCACTTTGTTTCTGGTTTCATCAGGTATACTGCTTGTTCCATTCAAGGCTTTGGAAGCAGTGTTTCTGGAGATTCCCAAAGCATCTGCGATGTCTTGTATGGTCACTTTCTCCCTAGCCATGTATGTAAATTCACCTCTTTATTCTGAACATTATATTTACCACAAATAGTGCACTATTTGTCATTATTTTAATCCTTTTAAATGTATAATAGTTTGCTTTAAATAGCAATATTATTTTTACAAATGCACAATCAAGTTTACAAAAATCATATAAATGACATGAGATATATGTCATTTTAATTGCTGATAACTGCAAATATGTAAAGTTTAATCTCTAGGTTAAATCATTTATTTATACGTAGTTATAATGAAATTCATGTTAAATCTGTTTATTTTGTTTAAATGTAAAATAAAAAAGGGTTTTGCATACATGTATTATGTTCAAATACACAAATATTTTTTTACAAATGTGTTGACGAACGATGGTGTATTTGGTAAGTTGTTATGCAACAGGATAGAAGTGGAAATGAAAGCCCTTCAATACTGTGCGAAATGTAAACTATGAATTTATATGAACGGAGGTAAAGGCATTGCATAATTCATTAGAAGCCAAACATAGTCCTGTGATGTCGAGACATAAGAGCTCGTTGCTTGACTACATAAAGAAGCATTACTTTCTTTATATCTTGCTCGCACCGGCTGTGATTCTGACCCTTATTTTTAAATATGGTCCTATGTACGGTGCAATCATCGCCTTTAAAGATTTTAGCCCAATCAAAGGAATTATGGGGAGTGAGTGGGTAGGGTTTTACAACTTTGAGAAATTTCTTTCTTCTCCGAATTTTGAATTAATCTTTATGAATACGCTTAAATTAAGTTTCTTTGGTTTAATTTTGAGTTTTCCAGTTCCGATCTTGCTTGCTTTGATGTTGAATCAGGTGCGCAGAGCTGGAATCAAAAAGAACATTCAATTGTTCTTATACGCCCCTAACTTTATATCCGTCGTCGTCGTGGTTGGGATGTTATTTATTTTCTTGTCTCCAACAGGTCCGATTAATCAACTCTTTAGCTGGATTACTGGTGAACCTATTATGTTCATGTCTCGTCCTGAGTACTTCCGCTGGATCTACATACTATCGGATATTTGGACTGGAGCGGGTTGGGCTTCCATTATATATGTTGCAGCTCTAGCTAATGTCGATCCTGAGTTACATAATGCAGCCAATCTAGATGGTGCTAATCTACTTCAAAGAATACGTCATATCGATCTGCCAACGATTCGCCCAATAATGGCTATTGTGTTCATCCTTGCAGCCGGTGGTATCATGTCTATCGGATTCGAGAAAGCCTATTTGATGCAGACAGCAATGAATTTACCAACATCTGAAATCATTCCGACTTATGTTTACAAAATTGGTCTGCAATCTGGTGACTATGCTTACTCTACAGCTGTAGGATTATTTAACTCTCTCATTAATGTCATCTTGCTCGTTACGGTTAACTTCATCGTGAAGAAACTCAATGACGGCGATGGTCTCTACTAAGAAAGGAGCAACAAGTCATGCCCATTAAACATTCCGGACTCGATCGCTTTATTCTTGTACTGAATGCTATCTTTCTAACATTTTCCGTACTTATTGTTGTTCTTCCTTTGGTCTATGTTGTAGTCGCTTCCTTTATGGATCCGTCGGTACTGCTTAGTCAAGGTTTATCCTTCAAATTCTCAGACTGGTCTATAGAAGGGTATCAAAAGATTCTCTCTAATCCGGCTATGATTCGTGGTTTTGGAAACGCTGTTTTATACTCCGTTTCATTTGCTATCATTACGGTCCTTGTCTCGATCTGTGCTGGTTATGCCTTGTCTGATGACAGGTTGAAAGGAAAAGGTTTTTTTATGACACTGTTCATCATTACCATGTTTTTTGGTGGAGGACTGATACCAACTTACCTTCTCGTTAAGAACCTTGGTTTACTTGATACGGTTTGGGCGGTCATCATACCGGGGGCAGTGAGTGTCTGGAACATTATTCTCTCTAGAACATTCTTCAAAGGTGTACCAAATGAACTGAAGGAAGCTGCTAATGTGGATGGAGCGTCAGAGATGCGAATATTCTTCAGTATTGTATTACCGCTATCAAAACCAATTATTTTCGTACTCGCTCTCTATGCATTCGTTGGTCAGTGGAATTCGTACTTTGACGCAATGATCTATTTGGATAATCCCAATCTTCATCCACTGCAACTCGTATTGCGTTCTATCTTGATTCAAAATCAGGTAGATCCGGGCATGATCAGTGATCAACTAGCTATGGCAGAAATGAAACGATTGTCTGAAATTATTAAGTATGCTGCTATTGTTGTTTCCAGTTTGCCGCTTATCATTATGTACCCCTTCTTTCAGAAGTACTTTGAAAAAGGTGTCATGGTCGGTTCCCTTAAATAGGAAACAGGCTTGCACATAGATAAGGACAAGTCATTCATACCCAAATTTGTGGAGGTCATATCCGATGAAAAGAATAAAAAAATCAAGAGTTTCAACAAAAGTAGCTTCCGCCTCTGTTCTTGCTTCTCTGATGTTCCTGACTGCCTGTGGCGGTGGAGGAGGAAACGCAGCGAGTGAAGAGCAGGACCCAAACGGTAAAGTAACCCTTAACTTTATTACGCAAAGCTCTGCACTCGCACCAGCTGATCCGAACGAGAAACTGATTAATAAACGTCTCGAAGAAAAGACGAATGTTCATATTAATTGGAAGAATTTTACGAGTGATGTATTTGTTGAAAAAAGAAACTTAGCTGTAGCCAGCGGTGATCTGCCCGATGCTATTTTCAATGCAGATTACAGTGACTATGAGTTGCTTAAACTTGCAAAAGACGGTGCTATTATTCCGTTGAATGAACTCATTGAGAACAATATGCCAAACTTAAAAAAAGTACTAGAAGAGGCACCTGAATACAAGAGCATGATTACGGCTCCAGACGGCAACATTTATGCATTCCCTTGGATTGAAGAGCTTGGTAACGGTAAAGAAAGAATTCAGGCTGTAGACAGTATGCCTTGGATCAATATGGAGTGGCTTAATAAGCTAGATCTAGAAATGCCTAAGACTACTGAAGAATTAAAAGAAGTGTTGATTGCATTTAAAACAAAAGATCCGAATGGTAATGGTAAGGCAGATGAAATTCCTTTGTCCTTTATTAACAAGCCAGGACCGGAAGATCTAGTATTCCTCTTTGGCTCGTTTGGACTCGGAGAGAATCCTGACCATGCGGTTGTAAGCGATGATGGAAAAGTGATATTTACAGCGGCACAAGAAGACTATAAAGAAGCGGTTTCATTTATTAATGAATTATATAAAGAAGGACTTATCGATATCGAAGCCTACACTCAAGACTGGAGTACTTACCTTGCAAAAGGGAAGGATCAGAGATATGGACTATATTTCTCTTGGGATAAGGCTAACATTACGGGAGCAAATGATACTTACGATGTGATGCCTCCTCTTGCGGGTCCGGACGGGGAAGTTAACGTAACAAGAACGAACGCTCTTGGACTCGGCAGAGGTAAAATGGTTATTACTAGTGCCAATAAAAACCTGGAGACGACAGCGAAATGGGTTGATCAGCTATACGATCCGGTACAATCCGTACAGAATAACTGGGGAACTTTTGGGGACGACACACAGCAGAACATCTTCGAATTTGATGAAGCAAAGGGTATGCTGAAACACTTGCCACTAGATGGTGCAGCTCCTGTTGAACTGCGTGAGAAAACAAGTATTGGTGGACCGCTTGCCATACTTGATTCTTATTATGGTAAATACACAACCATGCCAGATGATGCAAAAGGCAGAATGGATATTATCAAGAACGTCATGGCACCAAATATGAAAGCGGAGAATGTAATGCCAAGCGTATTTAATTCCATTGAAGAGCTTGATCGTCTTTCGACAATTGAAGCAGACCTTTTCGCCTATGTGCTTAGGTTGCGTTCTGAGTGGTACCAAAACGGTAAAATTGACGCGCAGTGGGATGAATACCTGAAAGAACTGGATCGTCTTGGTTTGCAAGAATGGTTACAAATCAAGCAAAACGGCTATGACAGAGCGACAGAATAAATAATTCTAACTTATAACGGTGAAGGACGTGTTCAAGCAGTCACACTACTGTACACGACCTTCTTCTATTAATAGAGAGATGGTCCTTGAACCAGGACCTAATTATAGGAGAAAAGGAGATAAACGATGATGTCTACGATTGCGAAACAAAATTACCGAGGTATCTATCATTTTTCGCCAAAGGAAAACTGGATGAACGATCCAAACGGTATGGTTTATTTTGAAGGAGAGTATCATTTGTTCTTCCAGCACCATCCAGACGGGATGACTTGGGGTCCCATGCATTGGGGTCATGCAGTAAGTAAGGATCTTGTTACCTGGGAAGAACTTCCTATTGCGCTCGCGCCAGATGAACTGGGAATGATTTTTTCAGGAAGTGCTGTTGTGGATTGGAACAATACAACTGGATTTTTTGGAGATAAGCCAGGGCTCGTTGCCATCTTTACACATCATTTGGAAATGCCGGAGGGTAAACCAGCCATTCAGCGTCAAAGTTTAGCTTATAGCAAAGATAACGGAAGAAGCTGGACGAAGTATGAAGGGAACCCGGTATTAGAAGATGCTAGATTCATTGATTTCCGTGATCCGAAAGTGTTCTGGAACAAGGAGACGAGTAATTGGATAATGATCATTGCTTGTGGGCAAACAGTATGTCTATACCATTCCCCAGATTTAATCCATTGGACGTTTGCCAGCGAGTTTGGCGAAGGAATCGGTTCGCACGATGGAGTATGGGAATGCCCGGATTTGTTCCCGCTTGCAATTGATGGCGACAAATCGAACTCAAAATGGGTGATGCTGGTAAGTATTGGTGCTGATCCTGCTTTTATAGAAGGTTCAAGAACGCAGTATTTTACGGGTGAATTTGATGGAGAAGTTTTCACGCCGGATGAAGATTCTCATTCAACCCGTTGGATTGATTATGGGAGAGATAATTATGCTGGTGTAAGCTGGTCAGATGTTCCTGCTGAAGATGGCAGACGACTTTTTATCGGCTGGATGAGTAACTGGATGTATGCGAACCAAACGCCAACAGGAATTTTCCGCGGTGCGATGACCATTGCAAGAGAACTTTACTTGGAATCGAGAGCTGGGAGAACCCTTCTTGTTCAGAAACCGGCAAAAGAACTGGAAGCGGCCCGGGTTCCTATTCTCTCGTTACAGGATACAACTGTAAGAGAACTCAATACATCTCTTGCTGAGCTTCACTTGGAATCATATGAGATCAAAGCCGTGTTTACTCGAGGTAAGTCTGTTGGTTTCAAAGTTAGAGTAGGGGCAGATGAACAAACCGTTATCGGTATTAATGCGAAGACGGAAGAACTATATGTAGATCGGATGGTTTCAGGCCAGCATGATTTCCACGAGCATTTCCTTGGTCACCATCCTGCAAAATTAGAAGCACTTGGTGAGTCAAATGATCTTCACATTTTTGTGGATTGCTCTTCAGTGGAAGTGTTCAGTAATGGAGGTCAAGCGGTTATTACAGATCTCATTTTCCCTAGGCGTGAATCTACGGGTCTTGCAGTATTTTCTGATCATGAGGATGACTTGATCATTTCAGTCGATGTCTATAAGTTAACTCCATCTTCTGAGAAAACAGAAACTCGCCAGCGGCAGGGGTTAATTTAGATGCGTATAGGAGCGATTGAAGCGGGTGGAACGAAGTTCGTGTGTGGCATCGGGGATGAAAACGGGAAAGTTGATGATCAGATTAGTTTTCCAACGGAACATCCGGATCTAACGATGCCGAAAGTAATTCAGTATTTTCAGGACAAACAAGTAGATGCGATCGGAATTGGATCGTTCGGTCCGATTGATATCTGTCCAGACAGCCCTACATATGGTTATGTTACAACGACGCCTAAGCCTGGTTGGGGAAATTACGATATGCTCGGAACTTTGAAAAGAGTTTTCTCCGTCCCCTTTGGCTGGGACACAGACGTTAATGGGGCGGCATTTGGTGAGGCTAAGTGGGGTGCTGCGAAGGGATTGTCCAGTTGCTTGTATTATACCGTCGGCACAGGCATAGGTGTTGGCGTGTATTCAGAAGGTAAACTCGTTCACGGGCTTGTTCATCCAGAAGGTGGACATATCCTTACAAGGCGTCATCCTGACGACCATTTCGCTGGTACATGTCCTTATCATGGTGATTGTCTAGAAGGAATGGCCGCAGGTCCTGCTATTGAAGCAAGATGGGGGCAGAAAGGTCATGAACTTCCGGTGGATCACAAGGCATGGGAAATAGAAGCTTTTTATATAGCTCAGTCGATAACGGGTGCCATTTTGTTAAACTCGCCTCAGAAAATCATTCTGGGTGGTGGTGTAATGCAACAGTCGCAGTTGTTCCCGCTTATAAGGCAGGCTGTACTCCAAAACCTGAATGGTTATGTGAGCTCAAGTGAAATTTTGGAGCGCATCGATGATTATATTGTTTCACCAGGACAAGGACAACAGGCCGGATTATGTGGTGCGCTGGCCCTTGGACTATCGGCACAAGAAAATCAAATTGCATTCAAATGATAAAAATGTAGAGGAGGCCAGTAAAGTTAATGAACTGGCCTTCTTCTTCTTTTCTAATTGATAGATCAGCAGAGGATTGGAATAGATAATGGAATGGTCCTTCTGTTCATCATCAAACAGTTTTCCAAGTATCGGAGACGGGGCGAAGCACTATTATAAATGATTAAATCAAATTTCCTAACTATTAATAGAAGGGATTTTCGTTATATTACCGAAATAACTTGGTAGTAAAACGAAAGGAATGAAAGAAAATATGTATGAACAGCTGCTCCTTTCACTTGATTTACCACAAAGAACCATTATTTTAAGTCTTCAGCCCGGACCTTACGAGGAAATACGAAAGGGTCAAAAGAAGATAGAATTTCGCCGAAGATTCATAAATGAACCTGTAGGAGCTTTTATTTATGTCTCGTCGCCTATCAAACAAATTAAAGCTTATATCGAGTTTGGTAAGCCGGAGCACGAGGAAATATCTACTTTGGTATCTATATCAGAAAAAATGAATCCAGGGACCGGAGAGAGCTTGCAGGAGTACTTTAAGGGACTAAATTCAGGGTATGCCATTCCGATTCTTTCCTTTACCGAATTCGCGCCTCTATCATTAGAGTTACTAAAGGGAGGTTATCAATTCACGCCGCCTCAATCGTATATGAATTTGTCTGCCAATCCGCTTTTAGAAAAGGCTTTGTTCCAAAAGATAAAGGAACAGAAATTGAAATAGAAGGACTGAAGATGAAAAGTCTTCGGTCCTTCTTATTTTTTTTGTTATTGTTTTGTTATTCTGTTATTATCCATATTTGCAATTATACTGTTCGAGATCAGAAATGTTAATTTGTTGAATTATTTTCGAAAAAAGGTATGAAATCGGTAAGCAATGCTTTATAATCAGTATCAATAAGGTATTTTATATATGTAGCTTTAAAGAAATGTAGAATAACAATATACAATGAATATATTAAATGTTATTTTATATAAATAACAAAATATTAATGGGTTTGGTATAGTTGTTTGATTTATTTGTTGGACTACCAACTGTGACTGTGAGTGTTGAAATCAGATCTATACATAGAAAGTTGTGAGAGGAGGTGCTGCCTAATTTGAAAGCGCTTCACGGTTGTGCTTGAAGATAATCTGATTCATCCAATCGTACTCAGGAGGGAATGTATGAAACGAAAACCTTTAGTGATCTTTCTAGTGTTGTCCATGATGGCTGTATTGATGCCGGCTAACGAATCTAAACTTACAGCAGCCCCTATTGTTTATGAGGCAGAAGAAGCGGTTCTATCTGGTGTTGAAGTTTTAACTGAAGTGGAGGGATATTCCGGCACTGGATATGTGGGTGGTTTCGATCTAGCGGAAGATATACTAACATTTGAAGTTTCTGTTCCAGAAACAGCTCTATATAACCTTGAGATCGGATATTCTTCACCTTATGGCGATAAGTACACTTCACTCATGATTAATAATAAATCTCAAGGCGAAGTGGCACTAAGACAAAACTCAGAATTCACACAAACCCAGGCTGGTAAAATCCTTCTGCAAGAAGGTACGAACCAAATTAGCTTTCTAACGAATTGGGGATGGTATTTTATCGATTACATTCGGTTAGAACAAGCTTCTAGTCCACCGCCACATAACATTAATAAAGAGCTTGTTAATTCGAAAGCTTCCAAAGAAGCGAAGGCACTTTATAACTACTTGAAATCTGAATATGGCAATCATATCTTATCTGGGCAGCAGACTCTGGCAGATGCGAATTGGATTGAAGAGAATATCGGTAAGAAACCGGCGGTATTGGGACTTGACCTAATGGATTATTCACCTTCACGTGTAGAAAGAGGGACGACTTCATCTGATGTTGAGCATGCCATTCAGTGGGATCAGGAAGGCGGAATTGTTACTTTTGCCTGGCACTGGAACGCACCTAAAGATCTGATTGATGAACCGGGAAAAGAATGGTGGAGAGGTTTCTATACAGATGCCACTACTTTTGATCTCGAAAATGCTTTAGCTAACAAAAACTCAGAAGATTATAAGCTTTTGATTCGGGATATGGATGTCATTGCAGAGGAACTCAAACGACTGGAGAAAGCGAAAGTACCTGTCCTTTGGAGACCTCTGCATGAAGCAGAAGGCGGCTGGTTCTGGTGGGGAGCTAAAGGTCCTGAGCCTGCTAAAGAACTGTACCGTATCATGTATGACCGTTTTACCAATGTACACAAATTGAACAATCTCATCTGGGTGTGGAACTCAGAAAATCCAGAATGGTATCCTGGCGATGAATATGTCGATATTGTAAGTGTGGATAGTTACCCGGCTGCAGGCGATTATGGTCCGGTCAGCAACCGGTATGAGAATCTAAAAACCCTTGTTAATGATCGAAAGCTGGTTGCACTGACGGAGAATGGACCTATTCCAGATCCGGATTTACTGCAGATTTACCGGGCAGACTGGAGCTGGTTTGTCACGTGGAACGGGAACTTTATCAATGATGGTTTACAGAATGAACGGGAGCATCTTGTGAAGGTATATGAGAGTCCTTATGTGATTACGATGGATGAGCTTCCGGATTGGAAAAAGAAATTCAAGAAATAACCGAATTTTAAGAAGCAAGCAAGTCGTTGGCTTAAAGACTAGGTGAATTTTTTTTAGGTAAAAGAAGTCTGATGCTAAGGGACATAGCATTCTGCTTTCCCTTAGCAGTATTCATATTCATACTAATATGGGATTTGAGAGGAGCAAGAAAAAATGCCGATTTACATAGAGAAAGAAACATTACGATTCCATCTACAAGGAAAAACAACAAGTTATCTAATGCAAGTAGTCGATGGTTATCTGGTTCATTTATATTGGGGAAAGAAAATAAGACATGAACAGGATTTAAGTCATGTACCAGGCGTGCCGAATCACCAAAATCTTGACCTCATTACACAAGAATATCCGCAGTACGGCAGCGGTGATTTTAGGGAACCTGCTTATCAGGTTCAATTAACAGATGGAACACGCATTACAGAACTTGTCTACTCTTCGTATGAGATTACAGAAGGGAAACCTGCACTTGTTGGTCTTCCTGCTGTATATACCGAATCTAATGAAGAGGCTCAGACACTTACGATTGAACTTAAGGATGTTTACACGGGATTGTCTGTTTTTGTGAGTTACAGCGTTTTTCATCATATGGATTCCATTATTCGATCCGTTCGATATGAACATAAAGGAAAAGACAAACTGCGCCTGCTTCGTGCACTCAGCATGAGTGTGGATATGAATGTATCGGATTATGAGTTTGTCTATTTAAGCGGGGCATGGGCTAGAGAAGCAAACATTGTTAAACGGCCTCTTGGACCAGGGAGTACACGAATTGAGAGCAAACGTGGAATGAGCAGCCATCAGCTCAATCCTTTCATGGCACTTGCGAGCAAAGGAACGAATGAAGCTGCGGGAGAAGTGTATGGTTTTAGTCTGGTTTACAGCGGTAATTTCATCGGATCAGCGGAAGTAGACCCTCATCGAAAAGTAAGAATTCAAATGGGAATTAATCCGTTTGATTTTGATTGGGTACTTTCACCAGGTGAGTCCTTCCAGACCCCGGAAGTAGTCATGGTTTATTCTTCTGAAGGATTTGGCGGAATGTCAAGAACGTACCATAAGCTTTACCGAACTAGACTTGCGAGAGGCGAGTATCGTGATAAAGAACGTCCGATTCTCGTGAATAACTGGGAAGCAACTTATTTTAACTTTACTGCTGACAAGATTGAAGATATTGCGAAGGTGGGGGCGGATCTCGGCATTGAACTCTTTGTTCTAGACGACGGTTGGTTCGGCAAACGAAATGATGATACCACCTCACTAGGAGATTGGACGGTAGACCGAAACAAACTGCCAAATGGTCTAACAGACTTAGCTGAGAAGATCAATCAGAAAGGGCTTCAGTTTGGACTATGGGTGGAGCCGGAGATGGTATCGCCAGACAGTGATTTATATCGAAGCCATCCGGACTGGTGTCTCCATGTAGAAGGTAGAAGGAGAACATTAGCGAGAACACAGCTTGTACTCGATCTGTCCCGAACAGAGGTGAGAGAATATCTTTATCAGGCATTAAGCGATATTTTTGAAAGTGTACCGATCTCGTATATCAAATGGGATATGAACCGTGGTCTATCTGAAATCGCATCAGCAGCAGCATCTCCAGAACATCAGGGTGAAATTGCTCATAGGTATGTACTCGGTTTGTATGATCTGCTAGCAAAACTGACGACGAAGTTTCCGCACATTCTTTTTGAAAGCTGCGCAAGTGGTGGAGGTAGATTTGATCCGGGGATGCTCTACTATATGCCGCAAACATGGACAAGTGATAATACGGATGCGGTAGAAAGATTAAAAATCCAGTATGGGACAAGCCTTGTATACCCTGCAAGTGCGATCGGTGCGCACGTCTCGGCTGTACCGAATCATCAGTTAGGAAGGTCTACATCACTCTCGATGAGAGGCAATGTAGCGATGTCCGGTAATTTTGGGTATGAACTGGATTTGACCAAGTTTTCGGAAGAGGAGAAAGAAGAAGTTCGAGATCAGGTTGCAGAGTACAAAAGGTTCCGCAGTCTAGTTCAGCAGGGTGATCAATTCCGACTGCTTAGCCCATTTGAAGGCAATGAAGCTTCCTGGATGTTTGTCTCCGCTGATCAAAGTGAAGCGATATTGTTTTATTTTAAAGTACTAGCAGAGCCTTATGCGCTTCCTAACATTATCAAACTGCAAGGACTTGACCCCGATGGCTCCTATGATATCGAAGGTGCAGGCACATATGGTGGAGATCTTCTGATGAATGTTGGATTAACGATCCCCGCTCCTTACGGTGATTTTGGAAGTCATGTGTTCTATATGAGGAAGGGGGAGTAATCTAATGCTGAATGATGTACAACCTCACAATAGTATAAAGTATGTGGATGGACAAGTAACAGAAGAAGCGAAATCTTTGTTTACTTTTTTAAGGAATATATCGGGAGAGTATATGCTCTTTGGTCACCAAAACGATACAACAGAAAGAGTAGTGCCGAGTGCGATCGGAGATTCAGATACGTTTAACTCAGTAGGTGCTTATCCAGCGGTATTTGGAGTTAGTATGACAAGTGATACCAAGGGGCTTACAAGTTTAATTCAAGATCTGCATAAAAAAGGCGGGATGATAACTCTCGAGGATCATATGCCGAACTTTACTACCGGGAACAGTTTTTATGATGTCACCCCTTGTGTACCTTATATACTCCCAGGCGGAAAAGATCATGCTGCTTTTTTGCAGCGGCTCGATCAGACGGCACTGGCAGTGAAGGAGGCAGTTGATACAGACGGGACACCTATTCCTATCATTTATCGACCTTTTCATGAAAATTCAGGTTCTTGGTTTTGGTGGGGTGCTTCCTCAGCGACAAAGGAACAGTTTATTCAGTTATGGCATTTCACCGTTCATTATTTAAGAGATATCTGCGGGGTGCATCAATTTTTATATGCTTATTCTCCTAATGGTCACTTTGCGAGTACAGAGGAGTATCTCGATCGTTATCCTGGAGATGATTATGTAGATATCTTGGGGTTTGACGTATACGATGACAAACCTACTTATGATAGTGATTGGATGAAGAAAACAGTGAAAGATGCTGAGATCGTCGTTAGCCTTGCGGCAGCGAAATCCAAAGTAGCGGCCATTACCGAAGTAGGTATGCGCTGGAATGCGGAAGATGGGCTCAAATTAGACGGCAATACAGTGCCTGACTGGTTCACTTTGCTCCATGATCATCTTATCGCAAGTGAGAAAGCAAAATACGTTGCGTATCTGATGACTTGGAGGAATGATAACCCGGGGATCGGAAATCCGCCTGCACATTTTTGGGTTCCGTATCGTAACCATCCTGAATATGGTGATCATGAGATGTTAACGAATTTTATTCGATTTTATGAGCGAGAAAACGTTATATTTGCGGACCGATTAAATCGTCTGAAAGATAAAGCAATGCACAAAAGTAGGATAAATATCACAAAATCATAGAAAAAAAGAGGGGGAATTTGTCATTTTTGTGATCTTCTTATTTAAATCCTTTGCATGATATGGTAATCTTTTAAAAAGGCGGCTTCTATGCCTTAGAACTCTTACGAAAGCGATATCATTTCTAAAGTAGAGGAGATGTAACGATGCCGAAAACTCCGTTATTTATCGTGACAGGTGCAAGTTGTGTTGGTAAAACGTCTGTTATCCCTTATGTGCGTAGTCAGCTTTCAGAATTTGATGTGTTTGATATGGATTTAGAGGGATCACTAACCCCTGAGCATGCGATCGACCACTGGTTGAAAGTTGCTCATCAGATCTCATTAAGTGATCGGGGAACCGTTCTATTTGGAACCATCACCCCCGAAGCCGTGCAAAAAAGTGAGATCAAAAATCGATTCAGCCATATCTACTATATAAATCTGCATTGTGATGATGAAGTACGTGCAAAACGTTTACGAGAGAAAGGGGCAGAAGAGGGACATATCCAAAAGCATGCTATTCTTGCGAACTGGTTTATCCAAAATGCCGATTCTGCTTTTACTCCGCCTATTTCAACAATCGATACTTCACAGCACTCTCCAGAACAGTGTGCGAAATACATCCGAAAATGGATGCTTAAATATTGGAGTTCTCGCTATCCTTTGGAAATACGTGCTAACTAGTCAAGAAGATCAATCTCAAACGATAGCTTATAGCTATCGTTTGTTTCATTCCGCGAATGTAAAGGCAATTATTACATCTTCTATAGCCTCGCAGGAGAAAAAGGAATATAATGAATTATTATTAACAATTTATGAATCGTGAATCTTTTACTATCATCTTCCTTGTTCTCAACCATGTTAGTGCTTAAATTCCATAAATGTGAGGTTGATTATGTCCATGATCATTGAAAGACTGGATTCAGAAGAAACGGCTCTAAGTTGGAAGAAAGCGTTTGAACAACATAAAATTGTGCGTCCAGACTCTTTTTATGAACAGTGTTTGCATGAAAATAGAATTGGACTTCGGGTTACTTTGCTCGTCTATTTGGACGGAGGGAAGCTTGCGGGGTGTGCGCATTTGAAATTTGAATCCGATTACCTCTATTTTAAGTCACAAGGAATTCCTGAAATTAATGATGTTAATATTTTCCCGGAATTTCGCCGAAGAGGGATTGGAAACCAGTTGATTGAAGAATTTGAAAGCATTGCCGCTTACAATGCATATGATAGTATCGGAATCGGAATGGGATTACATAAGGAATTTGGTGCGGCACAGCGTATTTACTGTAAAAGAGGATATGTTCCTGACGGAAATGGAGTCATGTATGAACACCGGGAAGTTTCCGAAGGGGAAACGGTCCAAGTGAACGACGATTTGCTTCTGTATTTTGTGAAAGAGCTTGGTGTTCCGGGAACATAACTATTCGGTCAGATGCCATGCCGATGTACATAGTGATAAAGTAAGGAGCGGACCGTAGGTTAATAGAATCACGGTCTTTTTTTGGATTGAGAAAGAAAAGGAGGAGATCCCCATGCTGATTCGAATGATTACTCCACTGGATGCAGAACCATTCTTACGTTTGAACAAACAATTAGATGAAGAAACCAAGTTTATGTTGTATGAACCCGGGGAGAGAAAAGCGACAGTTGAATCGCAGAAAAAAGCAATTTGTTCATTACTGGATAGTGGTCACTCTACGATCTTTGTTGCTGAACAGGATGGAACACTCGCTGGGCAGATCATGGTCATTGGTTCATCACTAGCAAGAAAGAAGCATACGGCTTATATAGTAATTGGAATTAAACAGGAATTTACGGGTCAGGGACTCGGCAGTAAACTTTTCTCTGCTATGGAGGGATGGTGTAGGGAGAAAGGTGTGCATCGTTTAGAGCTTACCGTGATGAAACATAACATAGCTGCATTACGTTTGTATGAGAAGACTGGATTTAGAATAGAAGGTTCAAAGATGCACTCGCTCGTTATGGACGGCGAATACATAGATGAATATTGTATGGCAAAATATCTGTAACAAGGCGGTACCGGAATGAGTTCCTGTACCGTCTTTTTTAATTCAAAAATTTGCCAATAACAACGGGTTGAAGCTATGATATGTGTATTAAACAGAGGGAGCGTGAACTATTAGATGGATTCGAAAGAAAGATTCTCAGAACGTGTAGATACCTATGTGAAGTATCGTCCTAGTTATCCGGTAGAGGCGGTGGATTACCTATATGATACAGTCGGGATAAGTCAGAAAAGTATCGTAGCTGATATTGGCGCTGGTACCGGAATTATGTCCGAATTATTGCTTGCTAGAGGCAGCAAGGTTATTGCTGTAGAACCTAACGCAGACATGCGTCAAAAGGCTGAAAAACGTCTTTCTAATAATCCAAACTTTCGGATCCAGCCTTGTCCAGCTGAAGAAACCGGACTCGATGATCAATCCGTTGATGCTATCATTTGTGCGCAATCTTTTCATTGGTTCGATAAACAGGCCGCAAAACTTGAATTTCAGCGCATTTTAAAGCCGAAAGGCAGAGCAGTACTCATATGGAATTCTAGGCTAACGGAAGGAAGCGAATTTCTGACTGAATATGAACAGCTCTTACATGAATACGGTACAGACTACAAAGAGGTAAAACATACGAATATAACAACCGATCAGTTTGATTCATTTTTTAAGGAAGGAACACTGCAGCTGAAAGAATTTGCAAATAGACAAATTTTTGATTTTGACGGGCTAAAAGGCAGACTCCTCTCCTCTTCATATAGTCCAGTCCCAGGACATCCCAAACATGAACCAATGCTCCATGAACTGCAGTCTTTATTTGATCGAACTCAGAAGAATAACGAAGTTTATTTTGATTATAAGACTCAGGTGTTTTGGGGAGAGGTATAAGTCATATTTTTCTTTATAATAGATTAATTTTAATGAAGACAAGGGAAAAATGCCCTATTTGAAATAGAAAGGAATAAGAAGAGATTGTACAGGACAATGAAGTCAAACCTTTTTTATGTAGCTGCGGGAATATACATTGGTATCGCAATTGTATCTTTTATTCCTTGGGTGCAGATCGGTACAAAGATTACTGCATATAGCAGTATCCTCGCCTTATTTATTACAATCTATGACTCTTCTAAAGTAGGTTACCAAATAGCTAGAACAGAAGGAAACCCGAAAAATCAAAAGTTTCATTATATTTTTATGTTATCGATGAAGATATTGATGGTCATCTCCCCATTTGCCCTGCTGTATTGGATTAATTATGAAGACGATGAAGCAGTGATATCTAAAATAAGTAATTATGTAACTTTTGCTGCTATTGGCGTTGTGTTTTTTACGAGAGGTATGGAATTAAAAAAACAACCAAAACACGAGCTCAAGTAAATCCGGTCAAATAACCCTTTTGTTCCATTTACGCGGCGACATTTTCCCGAAATTCGATTGGGGAGAGGTCGCCGAGTTTGTTTTGGAAACGTTCCTTATTGTAAAATGAAATATACTCCGTAATTTGGCCTCCGGTTTTCCAGTGTTTGAGTTCATTGTAACATGTTCTCTTTTTTCACTGTCTACCATGAGGGGAGATAATACCAGGCAAGGACATGGCAACTTTTCTTAACAATGCAGGCGCTACCAACAATCCTGTTTATTTCAACTTTAAATAAGTTACACGGCTCCACTACTAGGGTTTATAAACATCCAGTTTCCTAACAAATTTATTCCTCTTCTTCACTTCGTGATGTGATAAACTCATAGTTCCAATAATATCTATTACTGAAACTAAAACCAAACCTTTTCGGTCTAATCAAACGAAAGTACTCAACCCTCTTACCGTCCTCATAAGCTTCAGTAATCACGATAAGAGAGTCATCAGACGGAAGATAGTTGAAGACCTTATTTGTACGTAAAATTACCACTCTTACCCATTATATAGCACTGCACCTTTCGCCCCTAAGTTAAGCAAACACTCTCGTATATAATCATCATCGTGTTCAGGATAAAGCAGGCCTTTCCAGTTGACATACCAATCAAGATCCAACTCCTGTTTCAACCAAGGTTCTGCGGTAATGCCCCTATACTGAAGTTCATTCCATTTGGGTCTGCCCAACTAGGCCCCCGCCTTCTTTTCTCCTGCAACACTAAGTGATGATAAGCAACTAATCGAATAAGATTATACCTAAACACGTAGTTAACAGTAGAATGCGGTTTTCCACAACTTAGTCCCCTTAAAGCACAACATTCCCTGTACTGTCCGTTAAGTTGCATTGGTGATAACTTAGATAGTAAGTCTGGATGCCACAACCGCATTCCACTACCTCCTAACTATTTGCCCTATTATTATTATCTACTCACCTAAGAGCCTGTTTTATTGGACTAATTTCATACGGAATAACTTTAATTTTAACTTTCACTTTCTTCTTATGTGCCGCTAACCCAATCACAACCATATCATTACTATTCTCGAAAAACTGACGATAGTTATTCTCTGCCACTTGAGCAACAGCGTCATCCACGTCTGACTGCAGCTTATTCTCGCTACTGGAACGTTTTATCTCAAACACATAATTGCGGGCTTTATAATTAAAAGAGGTTGGCTCGACTGCTATATCAAATCTACCCTTACCAGCTTCTCTATTAGACTTTACATTGTGACTCCCTACAAGAGAGCTCAATAACCCCAACACATACATGTGATAACTGTTCTCTTTATCGCGTTCTTGTAGGTCCCAAGTACTTGTGCATTGCTCCAAGAAGTCCATAAGTAGTGCTTCAAATTTCCTTTCACTATGAGCACCCTCTTCCAAATCAGCCAGAATTTTACCCCAATTAACCGACTTGTCGGGAGCAATCACCAATTTGTTAAGGTTACGAACCCAAGCATCTTTAACTTCTGCATTTGGAATAGCCAAACTTACACTATCCTTTTCGTGCGAAGTGAACGTAAGATAGCCTGTATAAAAGGCATAGGTCAAGAAGTTATCCAATGAATCTTTGCGATCTTTGTAATTCAATTCGTGGTTAAGTCTAACGGTATGTTCTCCACCACTTATTAGATTATACACAATATCAAGTTCATCAGACGATAGATTTTTACCATACTCAATCCAGTCTGAACTACCAGATGTTACCCAAGTATTCATACCGGTTGTATATAATTCCCAGATGTCATCCTTTTCAGGTGACATATTTATGATGCTCCAAGTATTATAAACAGGTCTAGTGCCAGAGTTGTAACTATCAAAATATTGAATAGCCTGTTTCCATTCTTCTCCCTTTGCCGCAGAAAATATAGCAGTCAATTCCTTAATAGTGAAGCCAAAAACATCCTCATACGTAGTCTGCAAAAAAGTATCCTTAACAGCATTATTGAAAGCACTCAACACACTATTGGCTGCCAGTGGCAATACCCCTGTAAGTATAGCCCGCTCGACAAATTCAGTGTCTTTCAGCAAACTAACAAGAAAACTTCTATACACATCCAGCACTTCGTCAAAATAATCCGGATGCTCGCCCTTCTCTGAAACTAAAGCCGCATCAGCAAGAAACTTATCATACTCATCTATCAGTACGATAAGCTTCTTATCTGTGGATTTATAGATATAATGCAAGAAGAGGGTAAAGAGAGCTAACAAATCTTCACAATCCTCCAAAGTTTCTCCAATACTAGGAAACTTCTCATACTCTTCACCGAACTCACTATAAAGTTCTGGATAATCCATAGTGGTTAGTCGTATTTGTATGTGCAAACCTTTAAACAACTTCCTTGGAGTCTTACCAACTATCCCTTTAAAAGTCAACATAATAGGAATTACTTCTTCTCGAGCAGCAACTAAGTCCACTGGTGCGTTTTTATAGATGTATGTATCCCCAAAAAGGAACTTTAAATCTTTAGCTGAGAAGTAATACTTGACAGTACTCATAATAGTAGTCTTAGAGAACCTACGTGGCCTTACAATCAAACTAATCTTAGTACCGCTATCCCACCATCTTTTAATAAAGTGAGTTTTATCCACATAAGCAAAATCCCCTAAGATAATAGACTTGAAATCTGACTCACCCGTATTAAATCTAGGTATTCTATCCAGCTTACTGTCTTCATTAATAACTGTTACCGCCACCTCATTCACTCCTCTCATCGTTGTTCTTAAAAAGGAGGTGGGCCTCCCAAATTAATTCCTAAATAGATAACTTCAGTTGCTCTACTGGAGGAGGAATTCTTTTCCAATGCTCTTTAACGTACTAAAATTCATTAATCATTTGACAGGTATGTCTATCAGATATACGACCTTTCAACTCCATCCTAAATAAGGCGTTCAGATGCATAGAGTCTGAAATTCTGATATCAGCAGAGCATAGCAAATAGGGAATCATAATAGACATATACACGGAGTACTTATTATGAGTTTTATTCTCGTTCTTAATAGCCCTTTTAATTGTTATCAAACTGCGCTCTGCGATTTCCTTCTTAGGACTATATGGGATCGAAGAGTACCGATTAATATCAGTAGGAATACCATATCTTTTTAGAAGCATCTTTTCCAACTCACAAATATTGGAGAACTTTCCAATAAATGATAGTAAGTTACATCTTCTTCGTAGGACTTAATTCGCTTAAAGATGTGGCCATGCTCAATCAATAAATGTCCTTCTTTAGCAGCCATGCACCAAGCGACATCATCAAGTAGACTAACTTGTGCTTCTCCAATTCTTGTAGTGTCCTCACGGAAGAATCTTAATTCATCAGTCTACACCTCCAATTAGTGAATATCACCCAATAAGATTATTGAGTCTTTAAGGACTTTACGCAACCTAACTTTTGATAATGTTGCTTTATTTATCAATAATAACAGTTCATAAACATTAGTAATAGATAATCCTTTGAAATACCAAAGAAAGTTAAAGCCTTCTAGTATTTCTGTACGTGCTTTAATAATATAAGGAGACTCGATATCAATATCCTGTTGATGACTAAACCAATTTACTTGCAACTTGTCCATGTACAGAATGAACAATTAATGTACCGTAAGACTTAGGACAAGAAGAAAAGTCACAAGCTTAAGCGCGAACATATACCTCAATCAACAAAGGTATAACATTCCCCAGCTTCAAGCTTATTTTCTATAACTGTTATACGTTTATGGATCGTCTACAATTAATTGAACAGAAAAAATAATGGCTAGTAGAATGAAAAGAATACTATTAGGAGCGGATCTACTATGCCAAAGCAAAGACGCACATTTACAGCAGATTTCAAAAGACAAATGGTTCAGTTATATGAAAACGGAAAGCCAAAAGCAACTATTTTGAGAGAGTATGAGCTTAGTCCATCTGCACTCGATCGTTGGATTAAACAAGCTCAATCCTCAAGATCGTTTTCGGAAAAAGATAACCGATCCACTGAAGAGAATGAGCTCATCGCTCTTCGCAAACGAGTTCAGCGGCTCGAAATGGAGAGTGACATTTTAAAACAAGCCGCGATGATCATGGGACGAAAGTAAAGATCAACAGTGATAAATATTAAGTATCAGCAATGTGCGAAGTCCTGCAAATCGCAAGAAGCACGTTCTACTATGAAGCGAAAGAGAAAGATCATGAAGAGGCAGTGACTAGGGCTATGGTAGAAATCTTCCATACCAATCGAAAAGCATACGGAACACATAAGATCAAAGTCAAACTTAAGGAACAAGGATTCATCGTTTCCAGACGCCGATTCGGTCGTATCATGAAAGAAGAGGGCCTTGTGTCTACGTACACGAAAGCGCAGTATAAGCCGCATAAGACCTTGCAACGAAGCAACAACAGCGAATGTGTTGAAATTTAAGTTCGATCAAACAGAAGCGAAACGCTTTGTGGTCAGCGATCTTACGTATATCAATGTTCAGCACAAGTGGCACTATGTTTGTGTGCACATTGATTTATTTAATCGCGAAATCATTGGACAAAGTGTAGGTCCCATAAAGACGCTGCTCTAATTTCTCGTGCCTTCGCCTCGGTAAAAGGCAACTTGAGCGACATTCAATGGTTTCACACGGACCGTGGAAGTGAATTGAAGAATAGATTGATCGATGAGACTCTTACGACATTCCAAATCGGGTGCTCTTTAAGTATGAAGGATTGTCCCAACGACAACGCCGTAGCTGAAGCCACCTACAAAGTGATGAAAACGGAATTTGTAAATCAAATGAATTTTTAAAGTCTTCATCATCTAGAGTTAGAAATATATGATTATGTGAATTGGTTCAACAAGCAACGCATTCATGCGCATTAGGATACATGACCCCAATTCAGTACAAAGCTACATCCCTTAAAAAAGTTGTCTGAATTAATGTTGACAGTACACCTTCTAGTTGAATTGGGTCTGTGTGAAATAACGATTCCACTTATATTGTATCTATTAAACGGGGGAGAGCAGAATGCAAAGAGTTGACCTGGATTGGCAAGGTCCTTATAAACTAACAGAATTAAGTAAGGTGAATGATTATTCGAAGGATCATGGGATATATCAGGTCTATGGTTTTCATCCTATTTATGGATCAAACGTTCTGATGTATATCGGACTAGCAGCTAAGCAGATTTTTTATCAATGAATAAAACAAGAAGGTTGGGAGGCTAACAAAGACATAGGGGGATTTACGCTTAGTATCAAAAATCATTCCAAATTGAAAGAATTCATTAAACGGGTAGAACAAGATAATTAATTAGTTAAAGCAGCTTCGGACTAACCGAAGCTGCTTTTTTCCATGCCAAAGCTGGAGGAGAGACATTGGGTTACCATAATATGAATCATTTAGTTAAATTTAAAGTAAAAGGGTTTATTTTATAACCTTCTTTTCTTATGATGGGAATAGAGAAAATCTGCTAAAAATGGTTCGAATATACGTATGATGTTTAGTAGGTTACAAGTTCTCTTTGCATGGATAGGAATATATATTGAGGAGGTTTCTGCATGGTGAAAGTACAAGAACGTCGGCATCTAGTCTTAATTGGCAACGGGATGGCTGGGATCAACACGGTGGAACAGATATTAAAACTGGCGCCCAGCACCTACAGGATCACCGTATTTGGGAGCGAGCCTTATCCCAACTACAATCGTATTCAGTTATCGTACGTGCTAGAGAAGAGTAAAGCCGTAGAAGACATCATTCTAAACGACTGGGATTGGTATTTAGAGAACGAAATAGAGCTGTATACGGGAACGACAGTAACGCATATTGATACGGAACAAAAAATCGTGAAGGCAGACAATGGTATAGAGGTTCCATATGACGCACTTATTATTGCAACCGGTTCCAACCCGTTTATGCTTCCGGTTCCAGGAGCGGATAAAGAAGGAATTGTAGGTTTCCGAGATATCGCAGATTGTGAGAACATGCTGCATGCAGCAGATCAGTACAAGAAGGCTGCTGTTATTGGCGGGGGCTTGCTCGGCTTGGAGGCGGCCAAGGGGCTGCTTAAACTGGGGATGGATGTGACAGTGGTCCATCTGTTTGAGGAGATAATGGAACGACAGCTTGATCATACCGCCTCACTGATGCTTCAGGCAGAGCTGGAAAGCCAGGGCTTGAAATTTGCTACCGGCAAACAGACCGAAGAGTTTCTGGGTGATGACCGGGTCAGCGGTCTTCGTTTTTCCGACGGAACGACGCTGGATGCGGAATTTGTAGTCATGGCGGTAGGGATCAGGCCAAACACTGCATTAGCCAAGGAAAGCGGCATTACGGTTAATCGCGGTATTCTTGTGGATGATTATATGCGTACTTCAGCACCGGATGTATATGCGGTAGGGGAGTGTAACGAGCATCGGGGCACTACATATGGGCTCGTAGCTCCGCTGTTTGAGCAGGGGGCTGTTCTTGCGAAGTATCTGTGCGGAGTGGATACGAAGCCGTATGAAGGATCTGTGGTATCTACTCAGCTGAAAATATCTGGCGTAGACGTGTTCTCCGCTGGTGAGTTTATGGATGCAGAAGGGCTGTCTATAGTGCGGATGCATGATGACTGGCTACGTATTTACAAAAAAGTGCTGCTGCGCGGCGGACGGATCGTCGGAGGTGTTCTGGTCGGTGACGGAAAGGAATCCTCCAGACTGCAGCAATGGATTCGAACAGGCACCGTGATGACAGAAGCCATTCATAATGCGATTGTGGGGCAAGCCTCGGTCGAAACCGAGAATACGGCCGCAGAGCTGGCGGATGAGGAAATCGTATGCGGTTGTAATGGTGTGACGAAGAAACACATTGTGGATGCCATTAACGAAAAAGGATTAACCACGGTGGAAGAGATCAAGGTGGCAACAAGTGCATCGCGTTCTTGTGGAGGCTGCAGGCCTGTCGTAGAGCAGATTCTTCAATATGTGCTCGGGGACAAATATGATTCAGCGGCGGCGAAACAGGAAGCAATCTGTTCCTGTACCAAACTGAGCAGAGATGAAGTTGTGACGGCCATTAAAGAAAAGGGGCTGATCACATCTAAAGAAGTAAGGTATGCGCTGGAATGGGATAATCCGGAGGGTTGCTCCAAATGTCGACCTGCACTGAACTACTATCTGGGTATGATCTGGCCGGCTGAGCATGTGGACGAGAAGGATTCACGTTTCGTGAATGAACGCATGCATGCGAACATCCAAAAGGACGGAACATTTGGCGTTGTGCCGCGGATGTATGGCGGGGTAACCACACCAGATGATCTCAGACTTATTGCTGATATTGCGGTGAAATACAACGTCAAGCTGGTTAAGGTAACCGGTGGTCAGCGGCTTGACCTGCTGGGGGTCAAAAAGGAGGACCTGCCGAAGATCTGGAAGGACCTTGGCATGCCGTCCGGTTATGCGTATGCGAAGGCGCTGCGTACGGTCAAAACTTGCGTGGGATCGCAGTTCTGTCGTTTTGGCACGAAAGATTCGATGGGAATGGGAATATTGCTCGAGAAGAAATTCGAGCGGTTAGATATGCCAGCCAAATTCAAGCTTGCTGTAAACGGCTGTCCTCGTAACTGCGCAGAGTCATCAACCAAGGATATTGGGATCGTCGGCAATGAGGGGGCTTGGGAAATTTATGTTGGCGGTAATGGCGGGATTAAAGCCCGACTTGCAGAACTGCTGTGCAAGGTGCGAACAGATGAAGAACTTCTGGAGATTGTCTCCGCGTTCATGCAGTACTACCGGGAGACAGGCAAATACTTGGAGCGGACCTCGGATTGGATCGAACGGATAGGACTAGAGTCCGTTACCGAAGCTGTAGTCAATGATCTGGATAACCGCCGGGCTTTGGCTGAGCGAATGGAGGTCGCCCTGGCGCAGGTGAAGGAACCTTGGAGTGAAATCCTGAATAATTCAAATTTAAGGGAACGAATGTTTGAAGAGATCAGTGTCTCCACGAAACAGGACTAGAAATAGAAAGGGGCTGCAAGATGGAACCGATATTGAATAGAGACGAATATACGTATTACCTGGTTGGCAATGTGGATGATTTCACAGAGAGATTGGGACGGGTTGTGCGCTTGGGTAAGGAAGAAATTGCGGTATTCAAGACAACGGACGGACAAATCTATGCACTTGAGAATAAAAGCCCTGGGCCGCGCGGAGGCACAATTGCTGAAGGAATTATATCCGGGGAGGTCTTGTTCGACCCGATCTGTGACTGGAAAATTTCGCTGACGGATGGTCAGGTGCTAGATCCTGATACGGGTCAGGTTCGGACCTATCCGGTTCATGTTCTCGGAAACGAGGTACGAGTTGGATTACTTAAGAATGGGGGAGGGCTGTTCCATGAGTAAAGATCTTCAGAACAAAAAAATTGTCATTGCCGGGTCGCAAAAGACGGAAGAAATGGCTGAGATTATTGAACGAAGAGGTGGAGTCCCCCTTGTCCGGTCACTTCAGGGATTAACGGATTCTGATCCGGTTGAAGTCGAAGAGGATGTAAAGCGTTTTATCCAGCAGGGGGCAGATTGGTTTATTTTCACGACAGGTATTGGATTTGAAGCCATGATTCAAGCTGCGGAGAGACTTAACGTTGTATCTGAATTTGAAGAGAGATTGAAAGAAACCAAAATTGCCTGCCGCGGTTACAAAACAAACGCTTTTTTAAAGAAATCTGGTATTCATCCGGTCGTCTGTGATGATGATGGAACGATTGCTAGTATGATCGAAAAGCTTGAAGTGTTTGATTTTACCGATCAAAAGGTATGGATTCAGCTTCATGGCGAGTTGTCTTCGCAGTTATATCAGTTTATCCAAAGCAAGGGCAGCATGGATGTTCAGGCCGTACTGCCTTATCGTTATCATGCTCCTGAGCAGGAGACGCTTGCAACGCTTATGAATGAACTGATTCAGCGAGAAGTGGATGCCGTTTGTTTCACGACAAGAGTTCAAGTCGGATATTTATTTGATTACGCGAAAGAACATGGACGTGAAGAAGAGTTGAAATCCGTCTTTGAACAAGATGTACTGGCTGCCGCTGTCGGCAAAGTAACGGCTGAAGCACTCCAGGATAAAGGGGTGGGCCGAATTATCGTGCCGGAGAAAGAACGGATGGGTGCTTTAATCGTAGAGATCGCGCATTATTATGAAGGTCAGCAAAGTGGAGTAAAGGCAGATTAAAAGCGGAGAATACAACATCTAGAGTAAGTTGGAATACAAAAGCTGTCCCACTCGGTGTGTTAGGGAGTGGTGACAGCTTTTTTTATAAAAAAATTGCGCTCTCCATTGTACGAATGGTGTCTAAACTGGCTATTCAGGCCGCAGAACTAATCGTATCGTTGATCCGTGATGAAGAGGTGGATTATCCGATCGTAATCCAACCGCAGCTAAGTCACCGTAATTGAACGGCAGTATACCGGGGAGAGCTGTTTGATTAATAGCGACTCTAAGAAGAGGTGAGATATGCAGATATACAAAAGCACATCTGGTCTGAATAAAAGTGAGGAAGAAGCTATGAAAAAGCAGGCGTCAAAAGGCTGTCCATCTCGTCACTATACGGTGGCTCAGGATGGAAGTGGTGATTTTTCTACCATACAGGCTGCGATTAACGCGGTGCCGGACAATGCTAGTGATGAGTCGGAGATCCGGATTAAGCAAGGTGTTTACTATGAGAAGCTTCATATCGAAAAGCCTAAGATTCATCTAATCGGTGAGGGAGCTGAACAAACGATTATTACTTATGATGATCATGCGTTGAAGAAGTTCCCTGACGGGGAGATGTATCATACTTTCCATTCATATACGGCTTTCATTGGAGAAGATGATTTCACAGCAGAGGGACTTTCCTTTGTGAATTCTGCTGGTCCCGGCAAGGATGTTGGGCAGGCCCTTGCCATATATGTGGATGGGGACCGTGCAGCCTTCCGAAGTTGCCGCTTTATCGGGCATCAAGATACAATTTTCACCGGACCGCTCCCGCCGCAGCCCATTGATCGGAGCTTTTTCGGGGGACCGCGCGATGGCGCAGAACGCCGAAAACTGCGTCAGTATTATGAGGATTGTTATATTGAAGGTGATGTTGATTTTATTTTTGGCTCGGCTACGGCTGTATTTAAGGGCTGTGAAATCTTTGCCAAGAATCGTTTATCCAAAATTGCAGCAGTAGAGAACGAGGTGAATGGCTGGATTACAGCGGCCTCTACACCGGAAGGTGTCCGTTATGGTTATGTATTCATGGATTGTACGCTGGAGAGTAATGCTCCCCCGCAATCGGTATACCTCGGCAGGCCGTGGCGAAATCATGCCAAAGTATGTTTCCTGAACTGCTGGATGGGTGCTCATGTGAAACAGGAGGGCTGGCATAACTGGAACAAAACGGATGCAGAATCTACCGCATTGTTTGCTGAATTTAATAGTACTGGTCCGGGAGCTGGGAGTAAAACTGGGCGGGTCTCCTGGGCTACGATGCTGACTGAGGAGGAAGCATCTGAGTATACGGTGAATCACATTCTATCCGGTAGCGATGACTGGCTTCCCTTCAGTCAAGCTATAAAATAATGAAATGGAGTAGGACCATGTAATTATGTTTGATTAGATCAGTAGCCAAGGGGATTGGATTTATCGTTTAAATATAATAGTAAGAAAACAAGTCAAACTAATACGTACAGATTAGATCTATAATGGTAATCTTAGTGTAGTAAGCGCAGGATGGTCCTGCGCTTTTTGTTTTTCATAGAGGAGTCACTAATCGAGGTTTCTGACATTAAAAATTGAATGCCTTTGGTTATTTGATAAAGTTATTTTTTTATGAAATATCCAGCATAGGAAAGACCACTTAACAGCTGTTCCTGAGGGTTGTGATCTAATGAATAAAAGAACTGTTTGTATTTGAAGATGATAATTTGATCAGGAGTTTTTTACTATGTAGATATGTGCATCTTCAATCACTTTGATATTTGAACTGAGGTTCTAAATTATCAATTAATGATATCCTCTAATAAGTGTACAGATGGAGAGTTGAGTATTAATTTTCATGCATAGAAAGAAGGGGAACTTTATATCTAATAACAAACTTAGTTATTATTGCTTCATACTAGCTAAGAATTCTGTTTTAATAGATATAAATTAACTATATTCATATGGGATAATTTACAATTAGAAAAACACTGTTCATTATGATATATTACTTATGTGCTCTTAAGAAAGAGACAAGACAATTACAATGTGTATCTGATGCAGTAATTAAAATATTCAATTCATTGTGATTAATGGTTTTTATTACCGGTTGAATATGTTTTTGAAATATGATAGATTATAAATCCGGTCGGAAAACGCCGGGAAGATTGATCTTTGAAAACTGAACAACGAGGAGTTTTACGTAAGTAAAACTCGTGAGTGAATTAATACAAATTCAATTTGTTGGTCATAACAAATTGAATAGAGAACTTCAAGTTCTCGTCAGCATTTTTTAAATGAGCTTATCGCTCTCAACGATGTTTTGAAGGTTAGATATTTTCTCGAAGTAATTCAAGAAGTATTTGACTCGAAAAATCTATATTGGAGAGTTTGATCCTGGCTCAGGACGAACGCTGGCGGCGTGCCTAATACATGCAAGTCGAGCGGAGTAAGGTGAAACTTGTTTCACCGAACTTAGCGGCGGACGGGTGAGTAACACGTAGGCAACCTGCCCATAAGACTGGGATAACTACCGGAAACGGTAGCTAATACCGGATAGGTTCTTTTCTCGCATGAGAGAAGAAAGAAAGACGGAGCAATCTGTCACTTATGGATGGGCCTGCGGCGCATTAGCTAGTTGGTGGGGTAAAGGCCTACCAAGGC
Organism: Paenibacillus sp. GYB006; assembly: GCF_036577645.1. Taxonomy (NCBI): domain Bacteria; kingdom Bacillati; phylum Bacillota; class Bacilli; order Caryophanales; family Paenibacillaceae; genus Paenibacillus; species Paenibacillus sp. GYB006. The sequence continues at coordinate 1,135,105 of NZ_JARBDA010000001.1, forward strand.
GACGATGCGTAGCCGACCTGAGAGGGTGATC